>NZ_JALJZF010000001.1:7347500-9153973 GCF_024171085.1 Bradyrhizobium sp. USDA 4541 | reverse complement strand
GTCTGGCAGATTTTCGACGAGATGGTCGAGTACGCCGCCGCCAACAGGAAGCTGGAATTCGTCTGCGCCGCGGGCATCGTCGCGCATTACATCGGCGACGCCTGCCAGCCGCTGCACATCTCGCAATTCCACCATGGCCTCGATCCGAGCGACAAGGCGCATGCCAAGGTGCACAGCGTGTACGAGACCACGATGATCGGCCGCCACGGCAAGGATCTCATCAAGATGATTCCTGACGCCCGGACCAGCGACGTCGCGGAGATTGCTCCGGGCGGCACCCCGACCGGTCGGGATGCTGCGGTCGCCGTGGTCGCGCTGATGCAGCGGACCGTGAAGCGACTGCCGCCGATGACCATCGTCAACCTGTTCAACTCCCACATGGGCAGCGGCCAGGTCGAGGCGCTGTGGTCGAAGTTGAAGGATGCCACCGCGGCCTGCATGCAGGATGGTGCCAAGACCCTGGCCCGGGTCTGGGAAGCGGCCTGGCGCGCCGGCGCGGGCGAGGACCGCGGGCAGGGCGGCAAGTTCGATCAGGACAGTTTGAGCAAGCTCTACAACGACCCGAGCTTCCTGCCGGCGTTTCCGCTCCAGCAACTCACACTGGACGCCGACGACCACCTCGTTCCGATCGGAGGCAGCAGCACGCGGCGCCGCGGCGCGACAACCGCGCGACGCGCGCGTCCGCAAGCAGCGAAGAAGGCCGCCAAGAAAGCTGCGAGGGAAACGGCCAGGAAGGCGCCGAAGAAGGCGGTGGCGCGCAAGCGGCCGGCCGCGGCTGCTCCGGTCCGACGCGCGGCCGCCAGCAAGAAGACCGCGACCAAGCGCGGCGCGGCCAGCAAGCGGTCGGTCGGAAAGACCCGCAGGGCGGCGCGCAAGCGTTAGAGCAAGATGACTTGCATCACATCGCGCAGCGGATTCAGCTTTACCTCGCCCCGCGTGCGGCAGGGGTGTCCGGGGAAATTCAGGCATAGCGGAGCTCCATCTGGTCAGGTGAGATGGTTGATTTCCGACGGCTGGGGTTGATGGGCGGAGGTTTGTCGATGGCAGCGAGGGATCGACGCGTGAGCAGGAGCTGGCCGACGAGTTCGGCGAACCTGAGCGGGAGCATTTTGATGCAGTTGGTGTGAGCGGCGATGCGCAGCAGCAGGTAGGCAATCATCGCAGCGAGCACCTGAAGGCGGATCGCGTTGTCGTTGGCGCCGAGGAACTTGCGAATATCGAGATGCTGCTTGATCCAGCGGAACAGCAGCTCGATTTGCCATCGGCTCTTGTAGAGGGCGGCGATCTCGACGGCGCTACGGGCAAGGTCGTTGGTCAGGAGTGTGATCTTGCCGCCTTTCTCGCGTCTGATCTTGATGCGGCGGAGCGGGATTGGAAGGCGCGAATCGCCCTTGCTGGTGAGCTTCACCTCGTCATCGGCAAGGATTTCGAAGCCATCCCCGTTACGCTTGCGGATGGCGCGATGCCTGAGCGAGCGAAGACGGATGCTCGTCTTCGCCCGGGTAACGAACAAAGCCTTGCTATCATTGATCTTCTGCCACCAGTCGAAACGGCAATAGCCCTTGTCAAACACATAGGTGGTGGCGGGCTGGATTGGGGTCTGTCGGCCGATCTCGATGTCATTGACGTTCGCGGCCGTCATCTCGACGCAGGTCGGGACATCGCTCCTTGGGTCGTAGACGACATGCAGCTTCATGCCGCGGATGCGGCCGTTCCACGTCGCCCAACTGCAGACCTTGCCGAGCGGGATCGGACTGGCGTCGATCAGACGCACCATCTCCATGCCTTCACTCCGCAGCTGGCGACGCGCCATCGCCGACAGCGCCGCAAAGGTTTGCGCGAAAATGCCGATCGGACGGCGGGCATTGGCATCGGACAACGTCGAGCGCGACAGCTTGCCGGTTCCCAAGTGATAGTGATGCTGCGAATTGGCGTTGAAGCCAGTCACCACCCCGCGCAGACTGCTGTTGCCGCTAAGCTGGGCATAGATCAGCGCCACCAGATGATCCCAGCTCCTGAACGACTTGTCGTAGGCATCCCCGTCCAGACGATCCACAACCGTCTGAAACTGCCGTCGATTGATCGGTTCAAGCAGCCTTCCAAAAATGCTACCGCGATATCGCATGCTCGGCCCTCTGTGTCTCGACAACCAGAAAAGACCGATTTGCCTCGGTCCTGCCGAGCATGCACCGCGACACAGTGAATCATTCCCCGGACACCCCTGCGCGTGCGGGGAGAGGTATAGGCCGCCTTTGGCGGCCGTTCTCAAGAACGCCGAAGCGGAGCTTCGGCTATGACGCATCGTTAGATGCGTTCCGGGTGAGGGGGAGCCTCCACAAGTCCAACTGTCGCCGTTTACGCGGAGGCAGCCCCTCACCCCGACCCTCTCCCCGTAAGAACGGGGAGAGGGAGCACAGCGCCGTCGTTATTCGATCGAATCTCAACATGCACTCGGCCGACCAGGCTCGATCTTCCCCATCGGTCAGTCGGCGTCAGGTGCGACGCGCGGGACGCTTGAGATCAGCGCTCCGGTCCTGCACGATGCGACCAAGCCGCGGCTCTGACTGCGGCATCGCGATCGGTTGCGATCGCCAAAAAAGATGATTGGGGAGAAACTCTCGATGAACCGCCGCGAACTCCTGCGCGCCGCTGCCGCATTGCCGCTTGCGCAGGCTGCGCTCGCCAACTCCGCGTTTGCGCAAGCCGCCTATCCCAACCGCAATATCACGATGATCGTGCCGTTTCCGGCCGGCGGCCAGGCCGACCTTGCGGCGCGACCGGTGGCGCTCGCGCTGGAGCGTATCCTCGGCAAGCCCGTGATCGTCGACAATCGCGCCGGCGGAGCGGGCGGATCGATCGGCAATGCGCAGGCCGCGCGCGCCGAGCCCGATGGCTATACGCTGTTGATGACGCTGTCCTCGCTCGCGGTGCTGCCGGAGGCCGACCGGCTGTTCGATCGTCCGGTTGCCTACGAGGTGTCGCAGTTCGCGCCGATCGCGCGTGTGCTTGCCGACCCGACGCTGCTGGCGGTGCCGGCCTCGGCGCCGTGGAAGACGCTGCAGGAATTCGTCGACGATGCGAAGAAACGCCCGGGACAGATTCCCTACGGCTCGTCCGGTCCGTACGGCACGCTGCATGTCGCGATGGAGATGTTCGCGGCGAGCGCAGGAATCAAGCTGCTGCATGTGCCGTTCCGCGGCGCAGGCCCGGCGCTCACCGCACTGCTTTCCGGCACCGTGCAGGCATTGGCGTCGGCGCCGGGCACGCTCAAGCAGCAGGTCGAGGACGGCAAGATGCGCGTGCTCGCCAATTGGGGCGCCGAGCGGATCGCGAGCTTCCCCGATCTGCCGACCTTCAAGGAACTCGGCTACAAGGACGTCGAGTTCTACATCTGGGCGGGACTGTTCGCGCAGTCAGCGCTGCCGGCGCCGATCATGGAGCGGCTGCGCGCGGCGATGGCTGATGCCGTGAAGGCGCCGGAGGTGATCAAGACTTTCGAGACTGCGGGCAGTCCGGTCGCCTATATGGACGCGCCGACGTTCTCAAAATTTGTTGCAGACGACAGCGCGCGGTTGATCGCGGCGGTGAAGAAGATCGGCAAGGTCGAATAGGGAACTCCCGGGACAAACTCTCTTCACTTTTAGTTGTCCGCGCGAACGATCCTTGGCCGCATTCATTGGGCAGCTTTGGAGCAAATCGCGGCGCGGGAACATGCGCGCGCGGGCCAGTATCTGGAACAACGGGAGCCCGACATGCGATCGCAGCGGATCGTCCTGAGCCTTGCCATAGCGATCGGCGGAGCTGTCACGGCAACGGCCGCCGTCGCCGAGGAGTATCGGGGAACCTGGGAACAGCAGATGGCGTGCACACCGGACGTGTGGCGGCTCTGCAGCGACCAGGTGCCCGACGTGCAGCGCATCGTGGCTTGCCTGCGGCAGAACACGCCGCAACTTTCCAACAGTTGTCGCGCCGTGTTCGAATCAAACGCGCAACAGTCGCAGACCCAGGGGCGGGCCCAACAGCCGCAAGCGCAGGGCCGTGCGCCGCAGCAGCCGCAGATGCAGCAGCGGCCGCGCGCACCACAGCCGATGCAGCCGGCGCCATCGCGGCCGCCGTTCGACGATGAGGACTAGTCCCCAGGTCTGACTTCGCAGACGTCGACCCATTCGGCCGCAGTCAGCTCCGCCATCCTGTCGGGCGTGATGCGGACCGCGCTGTGGGTCGAGCCTGCCGCCGGCACCACGACATCGAATGCCTTCAGCGATACGTCGCAATAAACTGGCAGCGGCGTCTTCAGCCCGAACGGGCAGACGCCACCGACCTCGTGGCCTGTGATGTCGGCGACCTCGTCGAGGCCGAGCATCTTCGGCTTGCCGCCGAACGCCGCCTTCACCTTCTTGTTGTCCATTCGCGACGTCCCGGCGGCGACGATGAGCACCACGCGGTCGCCGACCCGCAGGCTCAGCGTCTTGGCGATCCGCGCCGGCTCGACGCCATAGGCCTCCGCCGCCAGCACGACGGTCGCGGAGCTCGTGGTAGATTCGATCACGGAAATTTCGGGCGCCTTCTCGGCGAAGAAGGCGCGGACGGACTCGAGGCTCATGTTGTTCAGGACCTTGCAGACACCAGTGCGGGAAGTTCGGAGAGACCGTGGATCCGGTGATCGGGTGCGACGCCGAGCTCGTCCATCTGGGTACGCAGAGCCTTGAACATCGTCAATGGGGCGACCGTCTCGCTTTCGACGCAGGCCAGCGCCATCGCTTGCGGCGTCACCCGCTCGATCCATGCGACGTTGAGGCCGAACGACTTGGCACCGCAGGCGTCCCACGGATTGGAGGAGATGAACAGCACCTCCGCCGGCGGTACTTTCAGCACCTCCTCGATCAGCGTGTAGGCCTCGGGCGCCGGCTTGAACACCTTGTGGGCGTCGACGCTGATGGTGGCATCGAGCACGCGGTCGAGGCCTGAATTGCGCACCAGCGCATTCAGCATGTCAGGGCTGCCGTTGGACAGGATCGCGAGCTTC
This sequence comes from Bradyrhizobium sp. USDA 4541, assembly GCF_024171085.1. NCBI lineage: Bacteria > Pseudomonadati > Pseudomonadota > Alphaproteobacteria > Hyphomicrobiales > Nitrobacteraceae > Bradyrhizobium > Bradyrhizobium sp. USDA 4541. The sequence continues at coordinate 9,148,947 of NZ_JALJZF010000001.1, read as the reverse complement.
TTGTCCTTCATCGCCTCGAGCGCGGCGAGCGCATCCGGATACAGCGCCAGATGCTGATATTTGTCGATGATGCGGGCGAAGGTCGCGGCGTCATATTGCAGGCCGAGGCAGCGCAGCGTGTAGGCGAGGGAGTCGCGGGTTACGACGGCGAAATCCTGGTAGCGCCGCATCAGCGAACGCAGCCAGGAGTATTCGAGCTGCTTGATGCGCCAGATCTGCGTGATGATGTCGCCGTAGCCGGGGAACGCATCCTCGGTGACGTCGGCCACCGATTGGACGTCGTAGAGCGTGCCGTAGGCGTCGAAGACGATTGCCTTGATGGTCATTGTGATCTCTCTTGCCCGCCGATTGTCGCATACAGGAATTTCCTGAGTGCGTCGATGGATTGATCCCTGGCCACCTCGTTGAATTCGAGGTGATGACCGAGCAGCTGCACCGGCGTGCTGTAATGCGGCACGTCGAAACCGTGATAGGCGCCGGGATAGACAATCAGCTCGATCGGATGTCCCGCATGATTCTGCCGGGAGATGCCGTAGTCGTCGCGGCCTTCGGCCAAGGTCCGGCACTCCTTGGCCGGCGTCCAGTCGTCGAGCTCGCCGACCATGATCAGCGTCGGCACCGTCATGTCGCCCTTGATGCTGAGGCAGGGCGGGTAGAATGCAACGGCTGCGCGGAATTTCTCTGCCGCGTTATGTTCGATCGCGCCACGCTCGACCGAGAGCAGGGCGAGCCGGGCGCCTTGCGAGAACCCCACCACCGCGACGCGACCGGGATCGACCGCCGATTGCCGCGCGAGATAGCTCAGCGCACGATAGGCGTCATGGACGGTTGCGGCCGGCGCTCCGCCCGTGCAGGCGCTGCTGATGCCGCGCGGCCCGAACCGGTCGACCGTGAGCGTGACATAGCCCCAGGCCGCCAGCCGCTTGCCCCAGCGCTCGTCGAGTTGCTTGAAGAAGCCGCCGCAGCCGTGCAGCAGCACCACGGCGGGCGAGGGGCCCGGTCCATCGGGTGTTCGCAGATAGCCTTGCAGCGGCTGCGCACTTACAAGCGGGCTCTCGAATTCGACGAACGCGGGCGGCTGCCCGCCGCGTTCCGCGCAGCAGAGCCCTGCGCTTCCGATCAGGAGTGCGAAGAGGGTGGCAAGTCCGGTGAAGTTCGTCATGAACCACCTCCGAAGCTTGCCGCCGACAATACTCCCTTAGATTCCCAAAATCTTCCGCGCGTTGGCCTTCAGGACCTTCGGCCGGATCTCCTCGCGGATGTCGAGCTTGGCGAAGTCGGCGAGCCAGCGGTCCGGCGTGATCACCGGCCAGTCGGAGCCGAACAGCATCTTGTCCTGCAGGATCGAGTTGATGTAGCGGACCAGGACCGGCGGGAAGTATTTCGGCGACCAGCCGGACAGGTCGATATAGACGTTCGGCTTGTGGGTCGCGACCGACAGCGCCTCTTCCTGCCAGGGGAAGGAGGGATGCGCGAGGATGATCTTGAGGTCGGGGAAATCGGCCGCGACGTCGTCCATGTACATCGGGTTGGAATATTTCAGCCGCATCCCCATGCCGCCCGGCATGCCGGAGCCGACGCCGGTCTGGCCGGTGTGGAACAGCGCGATCGCGCCGCCGTCATTGATGGCTTCATAGAGCGGATAGGCCATGCGGTCGTTGGCGTAGAAGCCCTGCATGGTCGGGTGGAATTTGAAGCCGCGGACGCCGTATTCCTCGATCAGCTTGCGGGCCTCGCGGACGCCGAGCTTGCCCTTGTGCGGGTCGATCGAGACGAACGGGATCAGCACGTCGAGATGGTCGGAGGCGACCTCGAGCATTTCGTAATTGTTGTAGCGGCGGAAGCCGGTCTCGCGCTCGGCGTCGACCGGGAAGATCACCGCGGCGATGTTCTTGGCGCGGTAGTAGGCCGCGGTCTCCGGCACGGTCGGCGGATGTTTGTGCGGCGACTTGAAGTAGTCGGCCATCTGCGCCTGGAAGTCGTCATAGCCGTCGTCGCCATGCATGCCGCACGGCTCCTCGGCATGGGTGTGGATGTCGATCGCGGTGACCTTTTCGATGTCGGGCAGTTTGAGTTTGGGCATTCGGTTTCCCCGGCGGCGTGTTCATTGGTGATGGAAAATAATTATATAATATAACGATTTTCGCAAGCGCTGTGGCGTTGAAGGCTTATGGCCCCGCGCCGAGCTCGGCCCGGCGCGAGGTCCGGTTCGGCCGGGGGCGGGAGCGAGGAGGACGAAAACTCGATTCGGCGGCTGTGGCGCCATCGTCAAAAGGCGACGGCGGGTCCGTCATTGGTCCGGATAATTGGTGGTCGTCGCCGTTTCCGAAGCGATCTCAATGGCGTGGCGCGGTGCCTGGCGCGGGTTCCCGGCCGGGACAGGCCCGAAAATCGGCCCATCTCGGTTGACATTTAACGGTCCGATGGCTTAGAACCCGGCCGTCCCGGGCGGCAGGCCGCTTGTCGGGATAAATCCCATTTTGCCAATTATTGGCATTGATCAGGTACGGCCTCCAACACGGGCCTTTCGAAGTAACAGGATTGTCCCATGAAGGTCCGTAACTCGCTCAAGTCGCTGCGCGGCCGCCATCGCAACAACCGTCTGGTTCGCCGCAAGGGCCGCGTCTATGTGATCAACAAGGTCCAGCGCCGCTTCAAGGCGCGCCAGGGTTGATACGCCAAATCTGATCGACAAGGCTGATCCCGCCCGGATCGCCGGCCGATTCCGATCCTTCCTTCACAGGTCTTTGACGCCGCGCTGCTTTGCAGCGCGGCGTTGTGCGTCTAGACTTCGGCGATGGGATTAAAGCTCGGATTGAAGTTCCTGGGGCCCACCAACCGCCGGCTGGCGATCCTGATTGCCGCGCTTCTGGCCATGCCCGTTGCGGCCGTCGCGCAGGACGATCCGCGGGTGGTCCCGCCGCCCAGGGCCCAGAAAAAACTACCTGAAGCTCCGACCAAGCTGCCGAAGGTGCCGGCCGACCGGGCCCGCGGGCTGGATTTCCTGTTCGGCGCGCTGAAGGCCGCGCCCGACGAGGACAGTGCCCGCCATGTCGAGGCGCGGATCTGGGCGCTGTGGCTGCAAACCCCGAGCGATACCGCGGCGCTGTTGATGGTGCGTGCCAAGGCGGCAATCGACGCCCAGAATGTCGATGTCGCGCTGAAGCTGCTGGACGCGGTGATCAAGCTCCGGCCCGACTATGTCGAGGCCTGGAACCGGCGTGCGACGATCTACTACTTGAAGAACGATTACGTTCGTTCGCTTGGAGACCTGCAGCAGGTGCTGACCCGCGAACCCCGCCATTTCGGCGCGCTGGCGGGCGTCGGCATGATCATGCAGGACATGGGCGACGACAAGCGTGCGCTCGACGCCTTCCGCAAGGCGCTGGCTGTCGATCCCTACCTCGAGAAGGTGCCGCAGATCGTCAAGCAGCTGACCGAAAAGGTCGAAGGCCGCGATATCTGATTGCGTGCGATTGATCGCGATCGTGGGGCGTTGGCCGCGAATGGGCACGTTGCTCGCGAGCTTGATGCTTGCTCGCGGTCCGGTCCGGCGCAGGAGGCTAGTGCAAGAACTTGCCGCGGGACGCGGTATCCTGGGCTACGGCAGCATAGAATTGCTGAAGCTCCGCCTCCAAGTGCTCATTCACCAGCAACAGTGCCTTCAGGGCGCCGCGCAGGTCGCCATTGCAGCTCGCCACGATCTGATCGATGGCCGCATCGCTAGGGTCGGAAATCATGGTACTCCTCCGATTACTTCCCGTTGAACTCGTCATGCGGACGCCGGTTCCTGTGGATACCGTGTACAAACCAGGAAGCGTTCCAATGGCGTCCCGGTTTCGATGAAGCCTCGCGTCTGATGGCGAAATTGCCACCGCCAATCTATGAAATGACTAATGACGCAGGTATGAACCCGCTATCCACAGGCTGGGCGCATTGTGGACAACTCCGCGCCGGGGCGCGAGCCGGATAATCGACAATTGGCTTTCCGAACAAGAGCATGCCCTGGCAGGGGGCACATCCGCGCGAAACCTGATTTCGGCTTCGTCGTAATTGTCAGGTGCCCAATCAGGTGCCTAAGACCTTTCGGATCCCCTCGATGTTGACCGCAATCATTGCGCTGGCGGCCGCAGGGCTGGCCCTGGCGCTGGTGACACAGCTCGGCGCCCTGCTGATCCAGCGGGCCTTCCCGCCGCAGGGGCGAATGATCGATGTGGCCGGGGCGCGGCTGCATGTGGTCGAACTCGGCCCGCGCGATGCGGTCGGGCCGCCGGTCGTGATGCTGCATGGTGCAAGCTCCAATCTCCGCGCGATGCAGCCGCTCGGCGATCGCGTTGCCAAAGCGCGCCGGGTGATCCTGATCGATCGGCCGGGTCACGGCTGGAGCACCCGCGCGCGCGTCGCGGATTCGACGCCCGCGATCCAGGCCCGGATGATCGTGGAGGCGCTGACCAGGCTCGGCGTCGAGCGGGCGATCGTGGTGGCGCATTCCTGGGCCGGCGCACTCGCCTTGCGCATTGCGCTGGATCATCCGGACCGCGTCGCCGGCCTCGTGCTGCTCGCCCCTGTCGCCTATCCGTGGCGCGGCGGCGCCGGACGCTACAATGATGCGATCTCGACACCTTTGATCGGACCATTGCTTGCGCACACGATCACGCTGCCGCTCGGTTTCCTCGTCGCCAATTCGGCTACGCGCGGCGTGTTCGCGCCGCAGCCGGTGCCGGCTGATTTCGTCCGCGACAGCCAGTCGTTGCTCCTGCTGCGTCCGCGCGAGTTCATCGCCAATGCGCGCGACCTCGTCACGCTGAAGGCGGCCGTTGTCGAACAGGCCCCGCGCTATGCCGAGATCAGGGCGCCGCTGTCAATCATTTCGGGCGACGTCGACAAGACGGTCTCGACCGGCATCCACTCGCGGCCGCTCGCCGCATCGGCGCCGAACGCGAAGCTGACCGTGCTGCCGGACACAGGCCACATGGTGCAGTACGTCGTGCCCGATCTCGTGGCGTCCGAGATCGAGACGATGGCCGGCCTGATGGTGCGGGACGCGGTGACGGCGCAATAGCTGCCGCGCCTTTGCGCCGCGCGAATGTGATCCGGCAAGGCTTGCGCCGCCGCGTGGCGCCGAACATCATGCAGCCCACGCGGTTTCGGATTGCAGCAAAGGACACCTCTCATGCGGATCGACAACATTGCCGACCTCATCGCTGAAACCCTTGCCCAGGCCGGCGTCAAACGCATCTACGGTGTCGTCGGCGACAGCCTCAACGGCCTGACCGAGGCGTTGCGCAAGCGCGGCACGATCGATTGGCTGCATGTGCGTCACGAGGAGGTGGCCGCGTTCGCCGCCGCCGCCGAATCCCAGATCACGGGCGCGCTCGCGGTGTGCGCGGGCTCTTGCGGTCCGGGCAATCTGCATCTCATCAACGGCCTGTTCGACGCGCATCGCAGCCGCACGCCGGTGCTGGCGATCGCGGCGCAGATCCCGTCGGCCGAGATCGGCGGCGGATATTTCCAGGAGACGCATCCGCAGGACCTGTTTCGCGAATGCAGCCATTATTGCGAACTGGTGTCGGATCCGGCGCAACTGCCCTACATGCTGGAGAACGCGATCCGCGCCGCGGTCGGCAAGCGCGGCGTCGCCGTATTGGTGCTGCCGGGCGACGTCGCGATGCGGACGGCGCCGAAGCGCGACATCGCGCCGAATGCCGGCTTGCTGCCGCCGGCGCCGGTGGTGCGTCCGGCCGACACCGAGTTGAACGCGCTGGCGGCACTGCTCAACGGCGCGCGACGTGTCACGCTGTTCTGCGGCCGCGGCTGCGCCGGCGCGCATGACGGCTTGATCAAGCTTGCCGAGACGCTGAAGAGCCCGATCGTGCACGCGCTCGGCGGCAAGGAATATGTCGAATACGACAACCCCTACGACGTCGGCATGACCGGCTTCATCGGCTTTTCCTCCGGCTATGCCGCCATGCACGGCTGCGACGTGCTGCTGATGCTGGGCACCGATTTTCCCTACAAGCAGTTCTTCCCGACCGGCATCAACATCGCGCAGGTCGATATCCGCCCCGAAAATCTCGGCCGCCGCTGCAAGCTCGATCTCGGCATCGTCGGCGAGGTCGGCGAGACCATCGCCGCGCTGCTGCCGAAGCTCCATGTGAAGACCGACCGCAAGCATCTCGATGCCAGCCTCGCGCATTACAAGGACGCCCGCGCCGGGCTCGACGATCTCGCCCGCGGCAAGCCGGGCCAGAAGCCGATCCATCCGCAATATCTGGCGCGCCTGCTCAGCGAGCAGGCGAGCGAGGATGCGGTGTTCACCGCCGACGTCGGCACGCCGACGATCTGGGCCGCGCGTTATCTGAAAATGAACGGCCGCCGCCGTCTGGTGGGCTCCTGGGTCCATGGCTCGATGGCCAATGCGATGGCGCATGCGATCGGCGCGCAGGCGGCGCAGCCCGGACGGCAGGTGGTGTCGATGTCCGGCGATGGCGGCTTCGCCATGCTGATGGGCGATTTGATCACGCTGACCCAGGCCAAGCTGCCGGTGAAGGTCGTGATCTTCAACAACAGCGTGCTCGGCTTCGTCGCGCTGGAGATGAAGGCCGCCGGCTTCATCGAGACCGGGGTCGATCTGAAGAATCCGGATTTTGCGGCGATGGCCCGCGCCATGGGCATTCACGGCGTCAGGGTGGAGGATCCCGGCGAGCTCGAGGGCGCGATCCGCGACGTGCTCGCGCATGACGGCCCGGCGGTGCTCGACGTCGTGACCGCGACGCAGGAGCTGTCGATGCCGCCGACCATTACGCTGGAGCAGGTGAAGGGATTCAGCCTGTGGGTGCTGCGCGCGGTGATGAGCGGCCGCGGCGACGAGGTGGTCGATCTCGCCAAGACCAATCTGTTGCCGCGCTGAAAGGGGATAGCGTTTCGAAGAAAGGCCATCCCCGTTCTAACGTCCGCCCCGGCATAGGCGCCGGGCGGGCGGCGCGACCGATACCGCCGATTACTTCTGCTTGCCGTCCTTGTCGAACGAGGAGACGTAGGCCCAGAGGTTGTTGGCCTCGTTCTCGTTCTTGATGCCGGCGAATGCCATCTTGGTGCCGGGGATCTTGGCCTTCGGGTCCTTGATGTATTCGAGGAAGGTTTCCTTGTTCCAGGTGATGCCGGAATTCTTGTTGGCATCGGAATAATTGTAGTCGGGCGCGGAGCCGGAATGGCGGCCGTCGAGGCCGTTGAGCTCGGGGCCGACCTTGTTCTTGGCGCCTTCGCCGATTGCGTGGCAGGCGAGGCATTTATTGAACGAGGTCTTGCCGGCGGCGGCATCCTGCGCCAGCGCGGAGGATGCGGAAGCCAGCGATGTGACGACCGCCAGCGCGCTCAAGGTCTTTAGGTTCATGGGGTTCTCTTCGTTTCGTCCCGGGAGGTAGTGATCGTTTGTGGCATGTCCGGCTTGGACAGGACAAGCCACGAAACTTTGACAGGTTTCGCGGCCGCCCGCTTGTCCGAGAGAGAACTCGCCATTGCGGGGTGGGGCAATCCGACCTTCGGCCGGTGCACTGAAACAGGTGCAGACGTGATTGATTTGTCGTAACAAATCGGCGAAGGGCAAAAGCCCAGCCGAGGGAACAACGATGTCCATCATGATGCCGGCGGCCGACCAGGCCGTCCTCGCTCGCCGCGCCGAAATCGTGGCCGCCTTGCGCGCAATCGTCCCGGGCGAGGGCGTGATCGACAGCGCCGCCGAGATGCTGGCCTATGAATCCGACGGCCTGACCGCCTATCGGCAGCCGCCGATGGTCGTGGTGCTGCCCGATACCACCGAGCAGGTGTCGAAGGTGCTCAAATATTGCCAGGGCCAGGGCATCAAGGTGGTGCCGCGCGGCTCCGGCACCTCGCTGTCCGGCGGCGCGCTGCCGCTTGCCGATGGCGTGCTGCTCGGGCTCGGCAAGTTCAAGCGGATTCGCGAGATCGACTTCGACAACCGCGTCGTGGTCACCGAGCCCGGCGTCACCAACCTCGCGATCAGCCAGGCGGTCGCGCATGCCGGCTTTTATTACGCGCCCGATCCGTCGTCGCAGATCGCCTGCTCGATCGGCGGCAATGTCGCGGAAAATTCCGGCGGCGTGCACTGCCTGAAATACGGCATGACCACCAACAACGTGCTCGGCTGCGAGATCGTGCTGATGAGTGGCGAGATCCTGCGCATCGGCGGCAAGTCGGCCGAGAATGCCGGCTATGATTTGATGGGAATTATCACCGGCTCGGAAGGGTTGCTCGGCGTCATCACCGAGATCACCGTGCGCATCCTGCAGAAGCCGGAGACGGCGCGTGCGCTGATGGTCGGCTTCGCCGAGGTCGAGGCGGCCGGCGAATGCGTCGCGCGGATCATCGGCGCCGGCATCATCCCGGGCGGCATGGAGATGATGGACAAGCCCGCGATCCACGCCGCGGAGGCATTCGTTCACGCCGGCTATCCGCTGGACGTCGAGGCGCTGTTGATCATCGAGCTCGACGGCCCTCAGGTCGAGGTCGACGAGCTGATCGAGCGGGTCGAGGCGATCGCGCAAGGCTGCGGCTCGACCTCCTGCCAGATCTCGACCTCGGAGGCCGAGCGCAATCTGTTCTGGGCCGGCCGCAAGGCGGCGTTCCCCGCGGTCGGGCGCATCTCGCCGGACTACCTCTGCATGGACGGCACCATCCCGCGCGGCGCCTTGCCGAAGGCCCTGGCGCGGATCCGCGACCTCTCGGAGAAATACGGCCTCGGCGTCGCCAATGTGTTCCACGCCGGCGACGGCAATCTGCACCCCTTGATCCTCTACGATGCCAACAAGCCGGGCGAGATCGAGAAGGCGGAGGCGTTCGGCGCCGACATCCTGCGCTGCTGCGTCGAGCTCGGCGGCGTGCTCACCGGCGAGCACGGCGTCGGCATCGAGAAGCGCGACCTGATGCCGGACATGTTCACCGAGATCGACCTCAACCAGCAGCAGCGGCTGAAATGCGCCTTCGATGCCGAGGGTCTGCTCAACCCCGGCAAGGTGTTTCCGACCCTGCACCGCTGCGCCGAGCTCGGCCGTGTCCATGTCCACGCCGGCAAGCTGGCCTTCCCGGATATCCCGCGGTTCTAGTGTCCCGAATCCGAAGTTCGCATCATTTGCCGCACCTTCGGAGCGAACTTCGGATTCGATAAGGACACTAGCAAACTTCTGATTCTAGTGTGCTTTATGAATGCGAAGTTCGTGAAAGTGGCTGCCGCGAAATCGCACGAACTTCGCCTTCAGCACACTAGAGCATGATCCGGAAAAGTGCGAAGCGGTTTTCCCTCGCGACAAACGCGGAACGCGTTTGCGCGGAGATCATGGTCAAACAAAGAGCTAAAGCGCGATGACGATTCAACCCAATCTCATCGCGCTTTAGTACCGTCTGAGTAGCCCCGACGCCGCGCCGCTATCGCCATAGGCGGCGCAGGCCCCTTCCGGGTCTGTGATCAACGCCGCCCGGACTCGCTTGAAAGTCTTGCCGGCCGCTTCGGACACCTCGGGGCGGAATTTGCGCGGATCGTAGTCATTGCCGTCGTGAGCCTTGATCGCCGCGTCGAACGCATTGATCATGGCCATCGCGGCGTCGGGGCTGCCGAGAAGTCTGGCGCCCGTCTGAACGCCGCCGGCACCATTGGCCTCATAGCCGGTGCATCGTTGTTCGAGCACCGCGGCTGCGGTCGCGAGCTGGTCGAGGAACGTCGCCTCGGCGTCCGTGAGCATGGCAGCACCCGCCTGTCCCGGCGCGATGATCGCGAGCAGCGCGATGGCTGTCAGTTTGATGTGCATCGTGGTGGTTTCTCCCGGCGGAGCCGCGATCAAATCAATGGTTGCCGAATGACGATAACAAGTCTGCTTCCAGGGCATCAGGAGCCACGTCAGCTATTGGCCCCGAGGCCAACATGCGTGAGCGTGCGCCCAGAGCCACCAACGCGCGAGGGCCGGTCGATACAATTCGACAGATCGCCCTAGCCGGCCGATAACCTTAACCGATCCTTGCGCGGTGGCCGGCGCCCGTGCGTCGCTGCAATTACAGCGCGGACCCATTTACACGGCCTTAGACTGTTGCTCGGTATTTTCCGCAGATGCACGTCTTCGGGAGCACATCGATGCCCAGCCTGGCCGATCAGCTGGCGCTTTCGCGCAATCGGCCCGCGGGTTTCGACTACATGCGGATCGCGCTGGCGGCGTCGATCATTGGCCTGCACAGCACGAACGTGACGCTCGGGCTCGGCCGCGCGCTGGAAATCCAGAGCACGCTGCGCATCGGCGTCGCAATGATCCTTGCGCTGTTCTTTGCGTTGAGCGGCTTCCTGGTGACCGCAAGCCTGCTCCGGTGCAAGAGCCTGATTTCCTTCCTCGGCCTGCGCGTGCTGCGGATCGGACCGGCGCTCGCGGTCGAAACCACGCTATCGGCAATCATCATCGGTTCGGTCTTCACCGCGCTGCCGTTGGCGCAATATGTCGCCGATCCGAAATTCCACGCCTATTTTCTCAATATCGTCGGCGACATCCATTACGAGCTGCCGGGCGTATTCCTGCACAATCCGCTGCCCGATCTGGTGAACGCCCAGCTCTGGACCGTGCCGTACGAGCTGTGGTGCTACGTCATCCTGGCGCTGCTCGCCGTGCTCACGATTTGCTTCAACCGGGTGGCGTTCCTCGGGTTCATGGTGATCGCCCAGATCGGGCTCATCGTCTACGACATCTGGCGCTGGGACGAGGTGCCGATCCAGCTTCGCCCGCACCTTCTGGTGTTCTGCTTCCTTGCCGGCGTCGGCTTCTACCTCTGGCGCGATAAGGTGCCGTTCAACCGCACGCTGTGCCTGCTGGCGCTGGTGCTGTGCGCCGCCGGCATGGCGACCGGGCGCGGTGACGCGCTGGCTCCCGTGCCGGCCGCCTATGTCGCATGCTATCTCGGCCTGATGAATCCGCGGCGGAGCTGGATCGTGTCGTCAGGCGATTACTCCTACGGGCTTTATCTCTACGGTTTCGTCATCCAGCAATGCGTCGCCACCTTCGGCCCGCCGGTCCAGCACTGGTATCTGAACCTCCTGATCAGCCTGCCGCTCGCCTTCGGAGTCGCCGTCGTGTCCTGGCATCTCGTCGAGAAACGCGCGCTTCGGCTCCGAACCCAGGTCGAGAGCCTCGAGGCGGCGGTGCTGTCGCGGATCTCGATCGTCGGCTTCTGGCGCAGGCCGCCCGAGCGGGCCGGCTTGCGCGCAACGCTCGGCAACAGCGGCGCGTCGATCTGACCCGCGCCGGCGGGAAGGACGAGCTTCGGTTCTGATTGAATCAGAACCGAAGCTCTCGCTTCTTGTTTTGACGCGTTTTCTTCACGCGAACCGGGTCCACTTCGCTCGAAAACGCTCTAGCATCCTCCCCGCCGCGCTTTTCTTCACAGCAGCGCGTATTGCGACCGCTCGCGCTTGGCGAGCAGCGGCAGCGCCTGCTCCGCGATGTAGGTCTTGAAAGCCGCGCTGTCCTGGTGTGCCTTGAACGCGGCTTCGTCCTGGAACAATTCGTAGAACAGGAATTGCGCCGGATTATCCTTGCCGCGGCCGATCAGGAACAGCTTGGTGCCGGGGTCCTTCTGCGCCTCGGGCAGGAAGCCGTCGAGGATTTCCGCGACCTTATCGGCCTGTCCCTCCTTGGCTTCCCATTGCGCCACAACCAGAAGGCCTGACGTGTTGATCGCGTCGCTGATGGTTCTCGTGCTCATCGCATAGTGCTTCATTGGCATTCCTCCGTTGCTGTGCTCCGATCGAGCTTGCGATCCGGCCCAGGGCGAGACGCCGGCGATCGCCATGATCGCGAACGAGCCGATGGCCGATCGTCGGGTGAGGATCATCGTCGTGGTCGAAACTTCCGAACGTTTCATGTTCGCCTCCAGATGATTCGCGCCAAGCGTCCTGCCGGCCGAACCGCAACGCGAGAGATAGTCGATCGTTCGGCGTCCCAGTTCGGTGATGGTCGAATTGTCGATGTCGTGAACATTTCGATCATGATCGAAGCGTTGCAGCGGCATGACGTGCGACAAGCGCAAGAGGCATATTTCGATCGATGCGGAGCCGGCCATGCAGACCATCGCACCGGAGCTTGCCGAACTCGCCGGGCTGATCGCCGATCCCGGCCGTGCCAGCATCCTGTCGCGGCTGATGGACGGACGCCCGCAGACTGCGAGCGAACTGGCGCTGGTCGCGGGCGTGACGCCCCAGACCGCGAGCTGGCACCTTTCGCGCATGGTCGAGCGGGCGCTGCTCAAGGTCGAGCGGCGTGGTCCGCGCCGCTTCTACCGGCTGGCTACGCCGCTGGTTGCGCAGATGCTCGAGGGCATGATGACGGTTGCCGCGATCGATCCGCAGCCGTCCCGGCCGCCGCCGCGCATCGATCCCGAGATGCACCGGGCTCGGACCTGCTACGACCACCTTGCCGGCGAGCTCGGCGTCGCCGTCACCGACGCGATGCGGGATCGCGGCCATCTCAATCTCGACCATGAGGCCGGCGAGCTGACTGCTTGCGGCCGTGCTTTTCTCGGCGATCTCGGCATCGACCTGCGTTCGCCGGCGCGGAGCCGGCGGATCTTGTGCCGGCCCTGTCTCGACTGGAGCGAGCGGCGTCCGCATCTGGCCGGGCGGGCGGGGGCTGCGGTTGCCGACCTTGCATTGCAACGGGACTGGATCCGGCGCCGGCCGCAGGGCCGCTCCGTCGAAATCACCGACGCCGGACTCCTCGCATTCAGAAATTTGTTCGGCGCGCGCATTTGATTTCGGAGCCGAATTTGGCTACCGGCTATGGCGTGGATACGCTCAAGGTCAGAGACGCAAAAGACGTCGAGGAAGTGGTGCGCGCGGCGGTCGCCAGCGAGCAGCCGCTTGAGGTCATTGGACATGGATCGAAGCGCGCCATCGGCCATCCGATGGCGACCAATGCGCTGCTCGACGTCTCGGCGCTGAATGCGGTCACCTCCTATGAGCCGAACGAGCTGATCATCACCGTGCAGGCCGGCGCGCCGCTCGCCGACGTGCAATCCCTGATCGACGCCAAGAACCAGCAATTCGCCTTCGAGCCGATGGACATTTCGGTGCTGCTCTGCACCGCGGGCGCCGGCACGATCGGAGGCATGATCGGCGCCGGACTGGCTGGTCCCCGCCGCATCAAGGCCGGCGGTATCAGGGATCATCTGCTTGGGGCGCACGCGGTGTCCGGGTTCGGTGACAGCTTCAAGACCGGCGGGCGGGTGGTGAAGAACGTCACCGGCTACGATCTCTGCAAGCTGCTGACCGGCTCCTGGGGCACGCTCGCGGTCATGACCGAGGTCACGCTTAAGGTCATGCCGAAGCCGGAAGCCGAGCGGACGCTGCTGCTGCGCGGGCTCGACGACATCACCGCCAACAAGGCGATGACGGCGGCGCTGGGTTCGCCCTTCGACGTCTCCGGCGCCGCGCATCTGCCGGGTTCGGCGTTGCGGACCGGGGGCGGCGCGCTGGCCGGCCTTGCAGCCTCAGGCCAGCCGGTCACGCTGGTGCGGCTCGAGGGGATTTCGGCGTCGGCGGCACATCGGGCGGCCTCGCTGAGCCAGACGCTCTCGTCCTATGGAACGGTCGACAGCCTCGCCGACGACGGGTCGGCCGCAATCTGGAGTGCGCTGCGCGACGTGGTGCCGTTCGCGGCGAACGGCGCGCTCGGGGCCTGGCCGGTGTGGCGTATCGTTTGCCCGCCGGCCTCTGGCGGCGCGCTGGGCCAGGCGTTGTCGCGCGCCACCGGCGGCGACGTGATCTACGACTGGGGCGGGGGGCTGATCTGGGCCGCGGTGCCGCCGGGCGCCGACGCCCAGGCCACGCTGGTCCGCGGCCAGGTCGAGGCGATTGGCGGACACGCCACCCTGATCCGCGCCACCGAGGATGTGCGCCGGGCGGTCGATGTGTTCCAGCCGCAGGCGGCCGGGCTTGCCGCGCTCGGTGAACGGGTCCGGGCGAGCTTCGATCCGAGGTCCGTCCTCAACCGCGGCCGGATGATGCGAGGCGGGGCTGCATGAAGACCGAGTTTTCCCTGGCGCAGCTTGCCGATCCCGACATCAAGGAAGCCGACAAGATCCTGCGCGCCTGCGTGCATTGCGGCTTCTGCACCGCGACCTGCCCGACCTATGTGCTGCTCGGCGACGAGCTCGATAGCCCGCGCGGCCGCATCTACCTGATCAAGGAGATGCTGGAGAAAGACAAGCCGCCGACGGCCGACGTGGTCAAGCATATCGACCGCTGCCTGTCGTGCCTCGCCTGCATGACCACCTGTCCGTCGGGCGTGAACTACATGCACCTCGTCGACCAGGCCCGGGTCCGGATCGAGCGGGATTACCAGAGACCGCTGACCGAGCGGCTGCTGCGGTGGGTACTCGCCCTCGTGCTGCCGCGGCCGGGCCTATTCCGGATCAGCATGATCCTGGCCGGGCTCGCCCGTCCGTTCGCCGCATTGCTGCCGACGCCATCGGTCGGTGCGTCGAGCCCGGGTCTGCTGCGGCGGATCAAGGCGATGCTGGCGCTCGCGCCGCGCGGCCTGCCGCAACCGGGGCCGGCTGCGGGAACCGTGTTTGCGCCGATCGGCCGGCGGCGCGGCCGGGTCGCGCTGCTGCAGGGCTGCGCCCAGCAGGTGCTGGCGCCACGCATCAATCAGGCCGCGATCAATGTCCTGACCAGGCACGGCGTCGAGGTGGTGCTGGTCAAGGACGAGCAATGCTGCGGCGCGTTGACCCATCACATGGGACAGGAAGGCGACGCGCTGGCGCGCGCGCGGGCCAACATCACGGTGTGGCAAAGGGAAGCGGACCAGAACGGGCTCGACGCCATCCTGGTGACGACCTCGGGCTGTGGGACAGTTGTCAAAGACTACGGCTACCTGCTGCGCGAGGACAAAACATTCGCGGAGCCGGCCAAGCGAATCTCGGCGCTGGCAAAGGATATCACCGAGTATCTCGCTGGCCTCGAGCTCGCGCCTTCAACACAGATAGGCGACGTCACCGTCGCCTATCACTCCGCTTGTTCGTTGCAGCATGGACAGAAAATCACTCAACTTCCGAAAGAATTGCTTTCCAAGAATGGATTCGTGGTGAAAGATGTGCCCGAGAGCCATTTGTGTTGCGGTTCGGCGGGGACCTACAACATTCTCCAGCCCGACATTGCGAGCAGATTGCGCGATCGCAAGGTCGCCAATATTGCGCTTGTCAAACCGGACATGATCGCTGCGGGCAATATTGGCTGCATGGTTCAGATTGCCGGCGGTACGTCAGTTCCTGTGGTGCACACGATTGAGCTTCTCGATTGGGCGACAGGAGGTCCCCGGCCAGGATTGAATTGATCGACTGCCACTCGAGCATGATCCGGACCTCAGCCTTGCCCTGACGCAACGTGAAGGACCGGCGCTTCCTTGCCACAGACGCGAAGCGATCGCGCGGCCATCATGCCCGACAAGCGAAGTGGAGGGTGCCTCTCTTCGAGGTGCAGCCAACGTCCGGCAAGCGATCACTTCAATACGCCCGGTGGACTCAGATAGCGGCAACAGGAGGACCACGATGGCGAAGTCGAAGAAGGCGAAGAAAAGCAAGAAGGCCAAAAAGGCCAAGAAGGTGGTAGCGGCGAAGAAGAGGTCCGCGAAGAAGTCGGCCAAGAAGGCTGCGAAGAAATCCGCCAAGAAGGCTGCAAAGAAATCGGCGAAGAAGTCGGCCAAGAAAGCTGCAAAGAAAACGGCAAAGAAAGCCGCCAAGAAGGCTGCGCCGAAGAAGGCTGCGAAGAAAGCCGCTGCCAAGAAGAGCGCGCCGAAGAAGGCCGCTGCTCCGAAGAAGGCTGCCGCGCCGAAGCCGGCCGCTCCGGTCGCAGCACCTCCGGCGCCCGAGCCGCAGCCGGCGCCGAGCTGGGCCACACCGAGCCACGAACCGGCGCCGGGCTGGATTGCCGGGTCGGCCGACGGGGGCGAGCACCACTAGAGCGTTTTCGAGCGAAGTGGGCACCGGTTCGCGTGAAGAAAACGCGTCAAAACAAGAATCTAGAGCTTCGGTTCTGATTCAATCAGAACCAAAAATGCTCTAGGCCGCTGCCACATTGCCGAGGTTCAACTGATCGAAGCCGCAGCGCGCCACGCTGCGGCTTCTTCCGTAGGTGCGACGACAATCCGTGCTTTTACGGGCACGGCGATTCGCGCCGATGCTCTCCCGCCGAGCCGGCTGTTGCCGTTTCCCGGTCCGGATGGACACGTTCAACCGGTGCGAGAGCAGCGGTATTGTGGTGCAAATGCAACACCCGCAAGTCAACATGCGGCAAGATGGCTAGAACGCCTAAAAAGGCGGCACATGCATGTCTTTTTGGCTTCACGGTACCGTGCATGAGCCTCAGATTGGCCACACGCGATTTAGTTGCAGTCCGTTATCGCGCGCCCTGGGGCGCCACCGGAGCTGGGCTGTCTGAACAGGTAGATGGGGATCGTCATGAAGAAACTGGCTTTGTTAGCAACGGCGCTAGCAATGATTTCGAGCTCGGCAATGGCAGCTGACATGGCGGTGAAGGCCGTCAAGGCGCCGCCGCCGGCTCCCTTCGATCCTTGGGACATCGCCTTTGGCGCCGGCATCATGAGCGACTACATCTTCCGCGGCGTCACCCAGTCCAACCACAATCCGTCGGTCACCGCCTATTTCGAGCCGCGCTACAACGTCAGCAAGGACCTGCAGCTCTACGTCGGTACGTCGACCGAAAGCATCTCCTTCGCCAACCGCGCCGCGGCTGAAGTCGACGTCTACGGCGGTATCCGCCCGACCTTCGGCGCCTTCGCCTTCGACATCGGTGTCTGGGGTTACCTGTATCCGGGCGGGACCTGCTACTACGGCGGCGGTGCGGTGGCCGACTTCGCCGGCAATCCGCTGAGCGCCGACTGCCAGGCCAACACCCTCACCAACCTCGCCGTCATGAAGAAGGACGTCTCGTTCTTCGAAGTCTATGGCAAGGCGACCTGGACCATCAACGACAACTGGGCGTTCACCATCAACGAATACTACTCGCCGAACTTCCTCAACACCGGCGCCTGGGGCAACTACTCCTCGATCATCGGCAAGTACACTGCGCCGAGCACCGTGTTCGGCAGCAGCGGCGTCGGCATGTACGTGTCGGGTGAGTTCGGCCGGCAGTGGCTCGGCACCTCCGACAGCTTCTACGGCGTCCCGGCGTTTCCGAACGGCATCAAGTATGCCGACTACAACACCTGGAACATCGGCATCGGCTTCACCTACAAGGTGTTCACGCTCGATCTGCGCTACTCCGACACCGACATGTCGAAGGGTGATTGCAGCGCCTTCACCAGCGACTTCACCGCGGGCGGAACCACTGCCGTCACCCCGATCAATCCGGGTGGCACGAGCTCCAACTGGTGCGGCGCGGCCGGCATCGCCAAGCTCTCGGTCGACCTGACCGCGATGTCCAACCTGAAGTAATCTCTCCTCCGGGGATCGAGGGGCGGCAGAGCAATCTGCCGCCCTTTTGTTTTTGGCCGGCCAGGTCTGATCGGCACAAGGCGGACAATAGCTAAAGGCGCTCGCGAGACCTGTGGGCTGCCCCCGCCGGGGTCAGCGGCAAGCCGTGGCCGCGGCTGACCCCTAATGCCGTTTACGACGCGGCGACCTTGACCGCGTCGCGCAGGATGAAGCGGTCGCCGTCGCGGACCAGCGTGACATTGCGCTGATGGAAGGTGTCGAGCGTCGAGCGGTGGCCGATCGAAACCACCGTGGTGCCGGGCAACCTTTCGGCAATCAGCCTGTACAGCGCAGCTTCCGCCGGCTCGTCGAGCGAGGCCGTCGCCTCGTCCAGGAACAGGAATTGCGGCGCATGCAGCAGCGCCCGTGCGATGCCGAGCCGCTGCTGCTCGCCGAGCGACAGCATCCGGTTCCAGTGCGCCTGTTCCTCGAGCCGCGACGCAAGCTGCGGCAGCCCGACGGCGGTGAGAACCTCGCGGACCCGTCCCGCATCGAATTGCCTGGCCTCGCCCGGATAGACGACGGCGTCATGCAGCGAGCCGATCGGCAGATAGGGACGTTGCGGCAGCATCATCAGGCTGGCATTGGCCGGGATCTCGACCGCGCCGTCGCCGAACGGCCAGATGCCGGCGATCGCGCGGAATAGCGTCGACTTGCCGGCGCCGGAGGGGCCGGTCATCAGCGTGCGCTCGCCCTTGCGGAAGCCGAACCGGTCCGCGTTCAGCAGCGGCGTGCCGTCCGGCAGCCGCAGCACTAGGTTTTCTAGGCTGACGGCGCCGTCGCCCGGCGTCGCCGTGACATGAATTCGGTCGTCGCGCTTGGCGAGGTTTGATGCCGCCGCGATCCCTGCCTCGAATCCATCGAGCCGGTTCACCACGGCCTGCCATTCGGCCAGTTGACGATAGATGCTGACGAAGTACGAGAACGCGCCCTGGACGTTCGAAAACGCCGATGCGGTCTGCATCATGCCGCCGAGCTGGATCTTTTGCGCAAAGTAGGCCGGCGCCACCAGCACATAAGGGAAGATCACCGAGGCCTGATTATAGCTCGCCGTGAACGCGGTGATCTTCTTGGTCCGGTTCATGAGGGCGATCCAGTTCTCCACCACGCGTCCGAAGCGAACGCGCAGGCGCTCGCGCTCGGCCGGTTCGCCCTGCAGCAGCGCGATCTGCTCGGAGTTTTCCCGCACGCGCACCAGGTTGAAGCGGAAATCGGCTTCATATTGCTGCTGCTTGAAATCGATGCCGACCAGCGGCCAGCCGATCAGATGGGTCAGCACGGTGCCGAGCACCGAGTAGATCAGCGCGCACCAGACAAGGTAGCCGGGAATTGAATATTCCGTGCCGAACAGGTGCAGCGGCGCCTCATTGGAAAGGCCCCACAGCAGGGTGAGAAAGGACGCCAGCGTGACGACCGAGCTCAACAGGCCGAGGCCGAGCGTGAGCGTGCGATCGACGAACAGCTTGACGTCGTCGGTCATGCGCTGGTCGGGGTTGTCGGCAGCGTCGCCCTGGAGCTGCATCCTGTAGTGATTGGCCTGATGCAGCCAGTCCCCAAGATAGTGTGTGGTCATCCATTGCCGCCAGCGGATCTGCAGCCATTGATTGAGGTAGAGCTGGTAGACCGCCAGCAGGATGAAGAACGCGACGACGACGCAGAAATAGATGATCTCGCTGACGAAGGAATCCCAATTGCGTTCCTGCAGCGCGTTGTAGAAGCGGTTGTTCCACTGCGTGATCAGAACGTTGATGCCCACGATCGCCAGTTCGATCGCGATGACCGCCGCAAGCAGCCCCCGGCCGGCCCATTTGTCCTCGGAGTTGAAATAAGGCGAGGCGATGCGCCACACCGTCGCGAGCGTCGAGCGAATGTTGTTCACAGATTATCGTCTCCGGGGAAGGGGCCGCAAAGGCCTGAAGAATCGGGACAATCGGGGTAGTCCTCGACTAAAGTCGTAGTTCTGGCATGCAAGCGTTGGCTTGTCCCGGCAATCGAGTCAATCCTAGCATGAGGACAACGGCGAGGGGCGGGGGACCTTCGATTTTTCGCGAGGATGTGAGCGATCCTTACCGATCGTTCATTCGCGAGCCGGGGCTGCAGATTTTCCGACGGACTCCCGCAATCGCACCAGTCGCGCCTGCCCACATGCAGGCCGGCGCGCTGCATAATAATGTGGGAAGGATCCCGAGATGAACACCTGGAATCAAATCTACAACCCGCTGGGCAATGCGGCGCTGTCGACGGTCGCGGCCGCCATTCCCGTGGTCACGCTGCTGGTGCTGATCGCCAGCGGCAAGGTGAAGGCGCACATTGCGGCCATCATCGCCGTGATCGTGACCAACCTGATCACGATCTTCGTCTTCACCATGCCGGCCAACATGTCGATCCGCGCCACCCTGCTCGGCGTGATCACCGGGTTCTTCCCGATCGGCTGGATCGTGCTCAACGTCATCTTCCTCTACCAGGTCACGGTGAGGTGCGGGAAGTTCGAGCTGCTCAAGCGCGCGGTCGGCGGCGTCACCGAGGACCGGCGGTTGCAGCTGCTGTTGATCGCGTTCTCGTTCGGCGCCTTCTTCGAGGGCGCCTCCGGGTTCGGCACGCCGGTCGCGATCACCGGCGCGGTGCTGATCGGGCTCGGCTTCTCGCCGCTCGCTGCGTCCGGCCTGTCGCTGATCGCCAACACGGCACCCGTTGCCTACGGTGCGCTCGGCACGCCGATCCAGGGCCTCGCCTCGGTCACCGGGCTCGACCCCTACATCCTCGGCGCGATGGTCGGCCGGCAGCTGCCGCTGTTCTCGCTGATCGTGCCGTTCTGGGTGGTGTGGGCGTTTGCCGGCTGGCGCGGCATGAAGGAGGTATGGCCAGCGATCCTGGTCACCGGCGTGTCGTTTGCGGTCCCGCAATTCGTGATCTCGAACTACATCAATCCCTGGATTGTCGACATCGGCGCCTCGCTGATTTCGATGGGCGCCCTGATCTTGTTCCTGAAGGTCTGGCAGCCGCGGCAGCTCTGGCTGTCGCCGGCGCTGCGCGGCCGCGATGAATCGGCGGCGACGATGGCCGCCGCACCTCCGCTCGACAAGACGCCGCTGACCCAGGGCGAAATGTGGAGCGCGCTGCTGCCGTGGATCATCGTCTGCATCCTGATGCTGATCTGGGGCAACGGTGCCTTCAAGGCCTGGGCGAACGCCAACTTCGTCTGGAACTATCCGGTCCCCGAGCTCGACAAGCTGATCTTCAAGGTGCCGCCGGTGGCCGCCAAGCCGACGCCGGAAGGCGCCGTGTTCGGCTTCACCTACCTGTCGTTCACCGGCACCGGCATGCTGATCGCCGCGATCATCTCGGGTCTGTTGATGGGCTTCTCGCCGCTCAAGCTGATCGCCGAGTATGGCCGCACCATCCGCATCTGCGCGATCTCGCTGATCACGATCTCGGCGATGCTGGCGATCGGCACGCTGACCCGGCTGTCCGGCGTCGACGCCACGCTCGGCCTCGCCTTCGCGGCGACCGGCGTGCTCTATCCCTTCTTCGGCACCTTGCTCGGCTGGCTGGGCGTGGCGCTGACCGGATCGGATACCGCGTCGAACGTGCTGTTCGGCAATCTGCAGAAGATCACCTCCGAGCAGCTCGGCCTGTCGCCGATCCTGATGGCGGCGGCGAACTCCTCGGGCGGCGTGATGGGCAAGATGATCGACGCGCAATCGATCGTGGTCGCCTCGACCGCGACCAACTGGTACGGCCACGAGGGCTCGATCCTGCGCTACGTGTTCCTGCACTCGATCGTGCTGGCGTGTCTGGTCGGTCTGTTCGTGACCCTGCAGGCCTATGTCTATCCGTTCACGATGCTGGTGCTGAAATAGCGCCACGACGCATTTGGCGAACCAGGAATCCCCGCGAGCGGACAGCTCGCGGGGATTTGCTTTTCAAGCACATTTTCCGGCGTTGCCAATCTGGCCAATCGCGTTCTGCTCCCATAGAAGGGGCCCGCAGTTGCGCGTCGCATTTCGAGGATTGGCATGGTTTCGATGAGGCGAGGTTTGAACGGCGGCATCGCCGCGTTGGCGCTGGTTGCCGCGGCTCTCGGCGCGGGGCCGGCGCGGGCCGAGGAGGAGTTCCCGTTCGGCTTCGTGATGACGCTCGACGCCGCGCGCATGCCGGGCTCCAAGCGGATTCCCTCGATCGAGGTCGGCGACAATGGCGAGGTGATCCTCGAGCTGTGGTGCGACGGCGGCAAGG
Organism: Bradyrhizobium sp. USDA 4541; assembly: GCF_024171085.1. Classification (NCBI taxonomy): domain Bacteria; kingdom Pseudomonadati; phylum Pseudomonadota; class Alphaproteobacteria; order Hyphomicrobiales; family Nitrobacteraceae; genus Bradyrhizobium; species Bradyrhizobium sp. USDA 4541. The sequence continues at coordinate 9,127,170 of NZ_JALJZF010000001.1, read as the reverse complement.
GCCAGTTCTCGGTGGCCGGCAATACCATCGTCTTCGTTCCCGGCGCGATGGAGAACCGCACCTGCACGCCGGAGCGGGCGCAGGCCGACAAGGATCTGCTGGCGGCGCTCGGCGACATGACGGGCTGGCGGCGGCACGGTGACGAGGTGACCTTCACCGGCAGCAAGTCGCTACGTTTCGTGATCAACAGCAACTAAAGCGTTATCGAGCGAAGCGGGCGGCAGTTCGCGTCAAGGAAACGCGTCAAGACAAAACGCTCAAGGCGTTGCGATCAGTCCGCTTGCGGTGGCGACGATCCAGCGGTTGCCCCAGCGCACGATGGAATCGACCCGTCCGAGGCCGGGCACGACATCGCCGCGCGCGGCCATCTTGACGCCCTCGGGCCCCTCGAGCACGGCGGTGCCGTCGCGGACTTCGACCACCGACCATCCGGGAATGGTGCTCGGCCGCGTCTCCGGCGCCGCCGCCGGCTGCTTCGGCCCCAATGCGGCGGCCTGTGCATTCAAGGTCGTCGGCGCGGCGCCCAAGGCGAGCGGGCGCGGGCTGGCCGGTGTGGTTTTGGGAATGCTGCCGGTGACGACGGGGTCGGCGTTGGACGCGGCCCGGCGCGGGCCCTCGTTCTTTCGGCTCGGCGCCACCTCCGCAATGTGCGGGGCCGGCGCTTCCTTCTGGGCCACCGGCACCGGGGCGGGAGCTGCAAGGTCGTGCCAGTTGGCTCCGCCGGTCCATCCCAGCACGAAGCTTGCGGCGAGTGCGGTCGCTGCCAAGAGCGCGGTGCCGATGCGGTCGGCAAACGGCTCCCGCAGCAGCAGGGCGGCGTCGTGGTTCTCGCCGGTGACATCCCAGAGGTCCGCCGTCTGTGCCGGCGAATGACCCTCCGTCACATCTGTCGGCCAGATGCTCGCAGCGTTGATCGGCTCGCGGTCTTGCATGGCGTGACCTGTGTTCGATGGCGCGAAGCATGATCCTCGAAACTAAATCGAGCCTTAATTTTCGGTGACCGAACTGCGGCGGCACGAAGTCTTTTGGTCGCAGGCCCCGTAGATGCCCGGGTATCTTCCGCATACAGCGGTCGTTTCCGGACGTCGTCTCCGCAAAGCGGGTCGTCGCGGCGCGCCGGCGGGGCTATAGCGGTCGCATGCTCGATTTCGCCGCACAATATGCAGCCTTTCAGCGCCGCGACCCGGCCTGGGACGGCGTCGTGTTCGTCGCGGTCAAGACCACCGGCGTGTATTGCCGCCCGGTCTGCCGGGCGCGCACGCCGCTCGCGCGCAATGTGCGGTTCTATGGCAGCGCGCCGTCAGCCGAGCGTGCTGGCTTCCGGCCCTGCCTGCGCTGCCGTCCCGAGGCGGCACCGTTCTGTCCGGCCTGGAAAGGCACCAGGACCACCGTCGAGCGCGCCTTGGCGCTGATCGAGGAGGGCGCGCTCGACCGCGGCAATGTCGAGGCGTTGGCAGGGCGGCTCGGCGTCGGCGCGCGGCATCTGTCGCGTCTGTTCGCCGAGCATCTCGACGCCTCGCCGCTCCAGGTCGCGCTGTCGCTGCGCGTGCAGCGCGCCAAGCGCCTGATCGACGGCAGCGCGCTGCCGCTTGCGTTGGTGGCGCAGCGCGCCGGCTTCTCCAGCGCGCGGCGCATGAATGCCGCATTCGCAAAACTCTACGGCCGCTCCGCCGCATCGCTGCGGCGCAAGCGGCCAACCGTCGCGATCCAATAAACCCCGATGGAGATCGGCAATGGCCAAGAGCTACGGTACCGTTAGCGCGGAACAGAAGCTTAAGATGAGCGGCCTCGCATTCGTGCAGGGCCTCGCCAGCGGCGCATTGCCGCTCAACACCATCGCGCGGACACTCGGTTATGACGTCGCCGAGGCCGAGCGCGGCCGCGTTGTCGTCACGCTGGTGCCGACCGACGCGCATCTCAATCCGGCGGGCACCGTGCATGGCGGCCTCACCGCGACGCTGCTCGACAGCTGCATGGGGCTTGCGGTGCAGTCGATGCTCGATGCCGGCACCAGCCAGACCACGCTGGAGTTCAAGATCTCGCTGGTGCGTCCGATCACGCCCGACACCGGTCCGATCAGGGCCGAGGGCCGGGTGCTCAATTGCGGCCGTCGCATCGGCACCGCCGAAGGCAGGGTCACCGACGGGAAGGGAAGATTGCTCGCGCACGGCACGACGACGTGCCTGATTTTTCCGCCTTGATGCTGAGTTGCTGTGGAGAGAATGCGCCGGCACCGCCTCGCGAGATGCCGTGCGGGCGCGGCTACATTGGAATCTGTCCAGCGAGCCTGCGCGTTAGAGAGCTTCGATTTCAATGAGCTGTTCGATTGCGTTACCCGAACGCACGAAACGTGCGTTCGGGTAGCCGTGATGCGATCGTCGATGAAGCCGCCGGTCAACCGGCGTAGCCGCTCTGTTCAGGCAAGCGAATGAGGCCAAGCTGGAACATGGCGGTCAGCGCATCTTCCTGGCCGAGCTCCTCGGCGATCCGTCCGTCCTGCACGCGCAGCACGGTGGTGCCGGCGAACGTCATCTTGCGGCCGGAGGCCGCGGGCAACGAGCCGAGCCGGAAGTCGCTGAACGCAGGCCCGGTGTGGGTGCCGCCGCCTTCCCAGCGGCCGACCACGAGGTCGCCTTCCGCGACGAGATCGCCGACGCCCCAGAAATTCAGATCCGGAAACGCCTCACGAAACTCGGTGATGAATTGCGTGACCGCGGCGCGGCCCTTCTTCGGCTCATGCATCGGGTAGTGCACGATAATGTCTGGCGTCGCGAGCTCTTCGATGATGCGCGGATTCCACGGGTTTCCCCAAAAGCCCTCGAACCAGCGGCCTACAACCTTCTTGTTTTCCTCCGACATCTCTTCGTCTCCATTTGCGTGTTGCCGGCATCGCGACCGGCGCGGTGTCGATGCGCGCATTAGGCATTTTGAGATGCGTGTCGGACCACCCGATTTCAGATCGGGCGAGCGATCGAGTTTCAAACGAGATTCCGCTGTGTCGATATGGCGCTTAGCACGGCTTCTCGAGCGTCGTCGCGGAATCGGGAAGCGGGTGGCTCGCGAAAGACGAATGCGAGAATCTGATTGCGATCACGCAGGAGAACATCATGCGCAACTTCGATGCGATCGCCGCGCTGCGCGGCGACGGACTTCGTCCCGAGCTGCGGGCGCTGCTCGATCGCGCTGCGATCGAGCCTCGTTCCGAATTGTTCGTCAGAAGCGACGGGATGCTTCAGTCCGGTCCGGACGCCACCCCGAAGGCGGTGCGCGACAACGTCGTGCCGCTGAAGACGAAGGCGGCTTAACTCACGACAGCGGCGGCCTTACCGCCACACCGACTTGTCGGCGTCCCAGCGCTGGCCCTTGAACTCCTTGAGCAGCGCGTCGATCGCGCCGTTGTCGTCCCTGGTCTCGCTGCCTTCCTCGTCGCTGCTGGAATCGTCGGACAGATTGAGCTTGGCGCCGGCGCTGTCGTCCGATGTCGAAACGGTGGGGCTCGAGACCCACAGCATCAGCCGGTCAGAGCTTCCGGGCTTGTCGGGTGAGACCAGGGCAGTGATCTCGTAATTCTGGGTGAGGCCGAGTGCCGGGTAAATCGCGCTGGGCCGCTTCAGCACCAGCTTGAGCTTGCCGGTGTTCGCGTTCCACGTCGCCGAGGCGGGCTTTGCGGCAAGCGTCTTCGCCAGCACGCCCGCGATCGCGGTTGCCAGCTTGTCATGGTTGAGTTTGTCGCCCTCGCGCCAATCGGCGGCAGCAAAGCGGATGGTGCGGTCCATCTCGACCACCCCGCTGGTCCAGCCGGCCGCGGTCACGCCGGGCGCGGATTTCGCCTTGGCGAGCAGCGCGCCGGCGTGCTCGGGATCGACGGTGAGGTTGATGGTCTGCTCGCCGGAGCGCATCGCATCGCAGGTCACCGCAAGGCTGGAGGTGCCGATCTCGACGGCCTCGCCTTTCAGGCTCTTGAGGAAATCCGCCGCCGCATCGAGCTTCACCCGCACACCGATCGATTCCGGCGAAACGTCGGTGAAATCCTTCGGCTGCGGCGTGATGCCGTCCTCGGTGGCCTGGTTGTCCTGGAATTCCTTCTCGCTGAGATCGGAATTGTCCGTCGAGGCGACCTCGGTCACGGTCTGGCCGATCGTGATCTGGCCGCGGAACTCAAAACCGTCGCCGGTTTGCTTGCGGTTCAGCTTGATGGTGACCGGCTGCTTGTCGGCGACGCTCTGGGCGGTGCCGGAAAGCGTCTGGCCGCTGACGGTCAGGTTGGCGACGAAGCGGTCCTTGCGGTCGGAGCTCTTGTCGGCGGGATAGCAGACGTCGAGCACGGCCGCGGTCACGGTCTTGCCCTGGCGGGTTTCCTTCAGCACGACGTCGGCATTGCCGTCCATCAGGCCGTCGATCGAGGTGAAATAGCGCGTCTCGGGGCCATTGGCGGGAGCCGCCTTCGATTGCAGCTTCATCTGGGCGAGGGCAGGCGCCGAGGTGACGGCAAGACCGAGCAGCAGGAGCGGGAGCGCGCGCATACGATAAGTCCTCGAAGGGCAGAATCGGTTCCGTCGTAACTAGCAAACCTCCATGTCATTGGCCAAAAAAGAAGGCCGCCTAACGGCGGCCGCGCGCCGCGATCGCGGTCATGTGCGTTCGTCAGGTTCCTCGCCGCCCTCCAGTCGGCCGCGCAGCACCGTCACGACCCGGCTCACGGTTTCGAGGTCCTTCATCGACAGCCCGTCGGCGAGGCCGTTCACCCAAGGCAGCTGCAGGCGCATGGCCGCGTCGAAGCTTTGCCGCCCCTTGGCGGTCAGCACGACGAGCTGGGCGCGGCGGTGATGCGGGTTGGTTTCGAAGGCGACGAGCCCGTCCCGTTCGAGGTCGTTGACGATCCGCTGCACGTTCTGTCGGGCAGCGCCGAGGTCGCGCGCCAGCCATGCGACCGGTTGCGGGCGCTCTGTGGCGACGATGGCGCCGAGGATCTGCCAGCGCGCGCTGGTCAGCCCGAGCCCGGCCACCAGCCGGTCGCCTGATGTGAACAGCAGGCTGTTGAGCCTGAACAGGTCGGGAATCAGGGTGCTCAGGGCTTCACCCGCCGGCGTTCGTTTTGCATTCGGCATTTGTCACCATATAAACGTATTGACACCATGATGTCAATTTCTGTATGTATCCATCAGTCCGGAATGACATCATAACACCATATCGAACGGAGCCAACCATGCCGCAGATGCGCCCCCTGGACCCCGCTTTCCCGATCGACCGCCAGCTCGCGGTCGATGCCAGCAACGTCGTGCTCGTCAACCTCTTCACGCTCGATGCGGCCGACGAGGACACGTTTCTCAAGGCCTGGCAGGACGACGCCGCCATCATGAAGCGGCAGCCGGGCTTCATCTCGACCCAGCTGCACCGCGCGCTCGGCGAGAGCCCGGCCTATCTGAACTACGCGGTCTGGGAATCGACCGCCGCCTTCCGCGCCGCCTTCATGAACCCCGAGTTCAGGGCCAAGCTCTCGGCCTATCCGGCCTCGGCGGTAGCCTCGCCGCACCTGTTCCAGAAGGTGGCGGTGCCGGACATCTGCGTGGCGTAACGGACTGTCAGGCCGTCGCGTCAAGGATCGCTCAGCTGTGCACGAGGATGCCAACCCCAAGCGTGGAAGCAGCGGCCAGAAACGAGATGTCCAGAAATCGCAACGGCGCTTTTGGACGATGACCGGCAGAACCCGAAATGACGTAATAGACGCCATAACCCACGCCGAGGACGACAAACGTCAGCGTTTGCCTGAGCCAGAACGTCAAGACGACCGCAAGATCATCGAGGCTGTCCAGGGCATAGGCGCCGAGCGCAAGCAGTGCGCCGATCGCGTAGAACAGCACGAGCGTTGACGTCAGTGATTTGGCGTCGCGGGACATCAGATGATCCTTGCATCCCGATCGTAATCAAACTGCAAAAAAGAAGGCCGCCCGGAGGCGGCCTTCGATCTCGATAGGGATGGGGGAGGCTTAGAAGCCGCCCATGCCGCCCATTCCACCCATGCCGCCGCCGCCCGGCATTGCCGGCGCCGCGTCCTTTGGCAGTTCGGCGACCATGGCTTCGGTGGTCACGAGCAGACCGGCCACGGAGGAGGCGTCCTGCAAGGCGGTGCGCACCACCTTGGCGGGGTCGATGATGCCCTTGTCGACCATGTCGACATAGTCCTCGGTCTGGGCGTCGAAGCCGAAGGTCTCCGACTTGTTCTCGAGGATCTTGCCGACCACGATCGAGCCCTCGACACCGGCGTTCTCCGAGATCTGGCGGACCGGAGCTTCGAGCGCCTTGAGCACGATGTTGATGCCGGCCTGGACGTCGGCATTCGGGTTGGTGAGCCGGCCGACCGCCTTCTTGGCGCGCAGCAGCGCGACGCCGCCGCCCGGCACGATGCCTTCCTGCACCGCGGCGCGGGTCGCGTTCAGCGCGTCCTCGACACGGTCCTTCTTCTCCTTGACCTCGACCTCGGTCGCACCGCCGACCTTGATCACCGCAACGCCGCCGGCGAGCTTGGCGAGGCGCTCCTGCAGCTTCTCACGGTCGTAGTCCGAGGTGGTCTCCTCGATCTGCGCCTTGATCTGGCCAACGCGGGCGTCGATGTCCTTCTTCTTGCCGGCGCCCTTGACGATCGTGGTGTTCTCCTTGTCGATCACGATCTTGCCGGCGCGGCCGAGCATGTTGATCGTGACGCTCTCGAGCTTCATGCCGAGGTCGTCGGAGATCAGCTGACCGCCGGTCAGGATCGCGATGTCCTCCAGCATCGCCTTGCGGCGATCGCCGAAGCCCGGCGCCTTGACGGCGGCGACCTTGAGCCCGCCGCGCAGGCGGTTGACGACCAGGGTCGCCAGCGCCTCGCCCTCGACGTCCTCGGCGAGGATCAAGAGCGGACGGCCCGACTGCACCACGGCTTCCAGCACCGGCAGCATGGACTGCAGGCCGGACAGCTTCTTCTCGTGCAGCAGGATGTAGGCATCCTCGAGCTCGGCGGTCATCTTCTCGGCGTTGGTGATGAAGTAGGGGCTGAGGTAGCCGCGGTCGAACTTCATGCCCTCGACGATATCGACCTCGGTCTCGAGCGACTTGTTCTCCTCGACGGTGATCACGCCCTCGTTGCCGACCTTCTGCATCGCCTGCGCGATCATCTTGCCGATCGCGGCATCGCCATTGGCCGAGATGGTGCCGACCTGGGCGACTTCGGACGAGGAGGCGACCGGCTTGGCGCGCTTCTCGATGTCCTTGATCACGGCCGCGACCGCGGTGTCGATACCGCGCTTGAGGTCCATCGGGTTCATGCCGGCGGCGACCGACTTGGCGCCCTCGCGGACGATGGCCTGCGCCAGCACGGTCGCGGTGGTGGTGCCGTCACCGGCGGTATCGTTGGTCTTGGAAGCGACCTCGCGCAGCATCTGCGCGCCCATGTTCTCGAACTTGTCGTCGAGCTCGATCTCCTTGGCGACGGTGACGCCGTCCTTGGTGATGCGGGGAGCGCCGAAGCTCTTCTCGATGACGACGTTGCGGCCCTTCGGGCCGAGCGTCACCTTCACAGCGTTGGCGAGCACGTCGACACCGCGCAGCATGCGGTCGCGGGCCTCTCCGGCGAATTTTACGTCCTTGGCAGCCATTGGTTTGAACTCCTGTCAGTTTTGAGAGACGCGCTTGCCGTTTCCGCGCTCGTCATCGCCGGGCTTGACCCGGCGATCCATCGCCTTGGTAAGAACTCTTCGGAAGCGTGATGGATGCCCGGATCAAGTCCGGGCATGACGATGCGAGTGGTGCGGTCGCGCGGTTGAATGGCGATCAGGCCAGCACGCCCATGATGTCGGACTCCTTCATGATCAGGAGCTCCTGGTTGTCGAGCTTGACCTCGGTGCCCGACCATTTGCCGAACAGCACGCGGTCGCCGACCTTGAGGTCGATCGGGATCAGCTTGCCGGCCTCGTCGCGGCCACCCGGGCCGACGGCGACGATCTCGCCCTGGGACGGCTTCTCCTTCGCCGAGTCCGGAATGATGATGCCGCCCTTGGATTTCTCCTCGGCATCGATACGCTTGACCACGACGCGGTCGTGCAGGGGGCGGAAGGTGGATTTAGCCATGACGTTCCCTCTTGGAGGCTCGGTTTCAGGTCCGGTTCATCGGGACCGGCGTTGGATGCCGGCCCGGTCGGCGCTGGGCAGGACGCCCGACGCTCTTAGCAATCGTGGTGCGAGAGTGCTAATTGTGGGCCGGGAAATATGGCCTGGCGCAGTTTCTGTCAAGCAAACGGGTTAAGGCCTTGGTGAGGCCAATATAGGATGGTGGACCAGAAACCAAATCGTAGCGATGACGTAATTTTGTCAGACGTCATTGCTCCGTCTTAAGTTTTACGCTTGGCTGCAGGACGGGTGCGGCCGGGACATAGTCGGGGGATGCATATGATCAGGTCATTCAACGCGCGATTGGTCGCACGGTTCGCGGCTGTTTCGGCGCTGACGACACTCTTGGGGGCGTGCGGCAGCATGAGCCTGCCGTCGTTGTCGTCGAACCCTGAGCCGGCGCCAGCCGAGCCGGGGGTCGCCCCCGAAATGCCCGCGAGCATCCGCGCCGACGAGATCGTCGGCCGCTGGGGTCTCGCCTCGTTCCAGAATCCCGCCGATCGCGCCCGCACCGAGGCCGCCGCGCGCGGCCAGTGCAAGCAGCCTTACGTGATCGGCGCCGGCCAGAACGGCGGCGTCATCATGCATCTGGCCGACCAGGCCACCCCGCAGGAACTGCGGCTGAAGGGTTCCCCGAGTGGCAAGAACTATATCGGCCCGCCTGGACCGACGCCCGGCGAGCAGGACCGCGAGATCGTCTCGTTCGACGGCCGCGTCATGATCACCCGCTTCGTCGACAAGGACGCCGGGGTCCGCTACGGCAACATGGTCTATGTCCGCTGCGCGCCAAGGGCGTAACGGCGGGACTTCGAGCGATCTGCCGACATAGCGCCGCATAGTCGGCGCACCTCTCCCCCTGTGGGAGAGGTCGGATTGCATCGTCAGATGCAATCCGGGTGAGGGGTCTCCCTCCGCGAGTGACCCTTTCGAGATTTGAGTAGGCGGCGACAACCCTCATCCGGCGCGGATTGCATCCGCGCCACCTTCTCCCACAAGGGGAGAAGGGAAGGAGACCCGCAAACACGGCCTTATCGCCGCACGCCAACCCGATTGACGCCGCCATTCAAATTGCCGCCCGCATTGTGGCGGACCGCAGCGCGCGCCACCGGACGAGGCCTGAGCACAACGCCTGCCCGTGCCACGCAGCCTGCCGGATAACCGACATACGTGCAGTAAATCACGGCGTTGGCCGGTGCTGGACTGAGAGCGGCGCCTGCAAACCCCAACATCAGGCTCGCCGCTATTCCCGCAACCGTCACTGACTTGGTTGGAAAAATGTTCGTCCGACGCATGGTGATCCTCCTCATCGCACGTGAACTGAAGGTGATGGAGCCCGCTTCAGATGCGGCCCAAGGTATCGTCAGTGGCAAAAGGGGGAGGCGATGTTGACGTAGATCAACGCCGCGCGCGACCCGTCGCCGCGTGGGATTGATCTGCTTCATCGTGAAAGAGGGCGGCTCAGGGAGCCGCCCTCTTGCGCTGCCGTTGCGCCGGCTTCACTGACAGACGTACATGCGGCCGTCAGCCATCTTGGTCATCGTGCCGGGCTCGCAGCCGATACCATTGGCTGCCTTGTACTCCGTCCATCCGGCATATCCGTAATACGGACTGATCCTCTGGTAGGCTCGTGCCGGATAGTAGGGCTGGCCAAAGTAGGGATCCGTCTGGGCGGCATACGAATTGGTCCAATCGTTTGTGCCCCAGCCGGAATAGGCCGGCGCGGTAGCGGCGGCCGCAGCGACCGCTGCCGTAGCGGCGACACCCGCGCCCACCCCGTACCCGTACGCGGCGCGCCGGGTCTGACGACGCGCGACGCCGGCGACGCTCACGGGCGTCAGCGGCCGGCCCACACGCGCCTGGGCACTTTCGACCGACGCCGAAAGACCGCCCCGCTCGGACCAGGTGATGGAGAACAGTGTCGCACAAGCGATAGTCGAAAGCGCAATTGCAGTATTTCGGACAATTCTTTGCGTCATGTTCAATCTCCAGTGTTGAGTACTCCAGTGGCTCCGCCCCAATCAGTGATCCGGTAGCAAGGCGCACGCCATCAGCGCGATTGAAAGAAGCCCGGCGCTCATCGTCGCACCTTCAAAGACGACCTCGCGCTGTGCTTACCGGCGGTTGGCTGTCCTCACCACAAGCTCAAACGCTCGCTTCCACCACGCGCCGCTTGTTGCACTTGCGGCGATTGCTATTGCGATACGAACTGCTTGCCAATTTTTAATAGGAGGCTCTGCACGTTGGTCACACGCAGCGAGCCGGCCGCGAATGTATGATCCGGCGCTGGACCAAAATGCGAATCCTCGCGCTGGGCGACCGGAATGATTCCGGAAGTCCCATGCAACCGGCACCCAATGTTGGCTCCCGGCATACGCATGACAATTTCCCTCACGCAGTAATATGCACCCGCGACAACAAACCTGCCAGCGGATTTGCAACCGTCGACGCTGGCACAAGATGCATGTTGTCGAGACGGAGGATCGGACTGATTCATCCTTGTCGCGATACTGTTGATCTATGTCAAAGGTCCTGAAGTTCTTGAATGGGACGCTGGTGTCGACCACGCGCACGTCAATGCGGTCTCGTCGGCCGGTAGCCGCCTGACGCGGTGCTGAGCCATGCTTCAGCGCAGATGCGTGCCCTTGGGCAAAGAAGCCTGGCGATGTGCACAATGGCGGATGGAGCGATCCATGCCAGTGGCGCGGTATTTCCTGTATATCGGCGGAGTGCTGCTCGCGCTGCTATTCCTTCTGGATGCCACCATCCCCAATTCTCCACTGGCAAAGCAGCCTGACTCGAGTCGTCCGACCATTCGCATCCGTTCGATGGAAAAGCTGCCCGACCTTGTCGTTTACGACACCAGTCTCCCGACTATCGTTCCTGAACAGGTCGCGGAAATTCCTGCTCCAGCCGCGGCCGAAACTGTCGGGCCTTCCCCGATCGTTCGCGAGCGGGAAGCGTTTGCCCAGATGCAGAAATCCGAAATCGAGCGGCCAAAATCGTCGGGCCGCAAGGCGAGGGAAGCCAAGCCGCCTCGGAAGTATGCCCATGCCAGGAGATACGCGCCGTCACCTTATGCGCATTTTGCGGAGCGACGTCCGCGATATGGGTGGTTCGGCAACTTCATCTGGTGATCAGGTAGCATATGCCTGCGGTGAGGGGACGCATGCCTGCGAGCCTTGACGCAAGTCAAGGCCGGGCCTTTCCATCGCTATGGAGTGGAGCTGTGGTGCCTCAAAGGATTAAATGGAGGAACACAATGATCCGCTTGTTTGCTGTCTTTATCTTCGCTTTGTGTGTTGGAGCACCTGCGCAAGCCATGACACCCGCGCCGCTCCCCCAGACGGAAACAATGGCAATACCGGTGGCCGTCGGCTGCGGTCCGGGCCGGACGCGTATCAATGGTGTATGCGTAGCAAGGACGACCGTCCGTCAAACTCGCCGAGCCGTTCGCAGATGCGTGCGCTGGCAGGGAGGGGTCTGCGCCTTGTATGAATGAACGACTCTACTGGCGTTCAGGTCGCGACTGGGCGCCAGTACTGTAGTGCATCCGGTCGAATGCCGCTTCTAAATCATCCATGACAATCAGCGGCGACAATCCGTCGGGCCTGCCGTGCCTTACTGAGCTTCGAGCAACAGGACGGTCAACAGCAGGATCGGCCAGAGCGCGCTCGCAGCCAGAGTGATGCGGAGCACCACGTCACCGCTCGACGGTTCGACCCATCGACGCCTGAGCTGACGAGGCAATTTGCTCGATTGAAATGCGCGTTGTGGTTGGCGAGCCGATCCGACTTTTGCAGCGCCGATGGGAGGTGCCGCGGCTCGATGTCGCAGCAAGCTCTTCTCGTCATAGAGGACGTGATTTGACGGGTTCGGTTTTAAGCACCCGGGTGCCATGAACGATCCCTTCCATCGGGCACCTAATCTACGTCGGAAAACTTGAAGGCGATAGGGCGGTTTGTGCCAAGGGAGCGAGGCTCGGTCGCCCGAAGCCCGAAGTAGCGCGAGCCGGGTTCGCAGCGTGAAATACAAGCCTTATGAGCCCTGGCCTCTCAGTTCGAGCGTAACGAGCCTCGCCAGCAGCGTGGCCGGGTAAAGCTGGCCGATCACGCTCTCGACATTGCACAGGCTGCGCGCTAGCGGGTGCACAGGGATGATGTCCCCGTAGCCGGTAGAAGTGAGCGTGACGAAGCTGAGATAATAGACCGAGTTCGCAGGGGCTGAGTCATCCTCGAAATTCATTCCCTTGAATGCGTCCGGAAACCACAACCCGAGGAAGACGAATAGCGTCCCGAAGCCGAGCCCGATCAGCAGATACAGCAGGGCCGCGCCGATGATCCGATGATAGGTGACGCGACCGCGCCGGAATACGGCGTGCGCAACCACCGCTCCGAGCGCGAGCGAGATGGCGAGCCAGCCGGCAGCCAGTATGGCGATGTTGTATGGCGACGGAGGATAAAGAATGCTGCGATTGGTAAGTCGCCTTGACCGATCCGACGCGTTGCGACCATCGGCTTGCGCGGAGGGCGAGGCGGCGATCCTCGCGGGAGTTGCACGATCGCTCAAACAAAACGCCGGCCCGAGGGCCGGCGTTTTTCGTGTTGATCTGACGAACCTCAGTTGAACATCGCGTCGATGTCGTCCTGCGAGGCGTGGCCGGCGTCGCCGTCGAGCTTCGGACCGTTGAGCAGGCGGGCATCGCCCTCGCGGGTGTCGACGATCGCCGGGACGTGCGACTTGATGGCGTCGACGCCGCCCCAGATGTTCATCATCTCGTTGATGTGCTGTTCGATGAACTTCATCGTCTGCATCACCTTGCTGATGCGCTGGCCGGTGAGGTCCTGGAAGTTGCAGGCCTCGAAGATCGAGACCACACGCTCCTGAATATCTTCGCTGAGCCGCTTCTGCTGGTCGGGCGTGACGTTGTTGGCGAGCGCGGACGCGGCCTGGTCGATCGCCTCCACCGCCTCGAGGATCTGCTGGGTGGCCTGTTCGGTGCCGCCGACCACGGCGCCGAGCTCGCCATTGACCTTGGCCATCTCCTCGCCGTTGAAGCTCTTGCCGTGCAGCACGGCGATCTCGCGCTTGGTGCGGCTGATCGCGTCGTGAATCAGGTCGAGCTCGACCTTGAGCTTCTCGCACTGTTCGACCTGCGCACGGTAGGTCTCGAGCAGCGCGTGGGTCTCGGCGACTTCGCGGGCGACCGCCGCATCGACGCTGTCGCCGGTGCGCTGTGCCGGGGCTGCGGCCATCTGGGCGCGGATCGAGCGAAGCTCGGCCATGATCTCGCGATGCATCGGACCGAGATCGGCGCCGCCCGTAACATCCGGCTCCGGCATCACAACCTCGCCCATCGCCTGCTCGACACGAAAACGCTTGCGCTTCACTGACATGATTTTCATTCCCGCCCCTTCACTGAAGTCCGTTCTAGACAGAGCGGATTTAACGTCAGGTTCACGCCGGAACTGTTTGCGCGGATAGCGCGCAAGCGCGGCGATACCGGCGATTAACCATGCTGCCGCGCCGTTCACGCAAAATAAACGCTGTCGGGGAAAACCGCGCTCCATTGCCGATGTGGTGAATCGAAACGGCCGATCCGTTTACCAAACCGATGCGGTTTTCATTGCTTATTGACCACGTGCAACGGCGCAAAGTCGGCGCCGCGCGCATCACGTCACGACGAAACCAGTACAGAGTACGTCGATGTTCAGGAAAACCACGCTTGCGCTGCTCGCCGGCGCTTCTTCTCTTATTGCCGTTCCCCATCACGCCATGGCGATCGACGCGGCAGCGCCCGCCGGGCCCGCCGTCATCTATGCCAATCAGGGCGCTCCGCAGCCGCCGATGCGCACCGCCTATGTGCAGCCGCAGCGCTCCAACATGGGCGGCGGCTTCATCGAATTCCTGTTCGGCGATGCGCCGTCGTCGCAGGGTTATTCGCCACAGCCGTATCAGCAGCAGCCTGGCTATTATGGCAACCGTCAGCTGCCGCCGATGGATCCGCAGCAGCAGATGCTCCGGCAGCAGGAAGAGGCCGCGGGCGATCCGGCGCAGCGTCCGTTCGATCCGAGATACGAGAAGCAACTGGTCGACTATAGCGGCAAGGAAAGCGCCGGCACCATCGTCGTCGATACGCCGAACAAGTTTCTCTATCTGGTGCAGGGCGACGGCCGCGCGCTGCGCTACGGCATCGGCGTCGGCCGGCCCGGCTTCACCTGGGCCGGCGTCAAGACGATCTCGGCGAAGAAGGAGTGGCCGGCCTGGACGCCGCCGCCGGAAATGCTGGCGCGCCGTCCCGATCTGCCGCGGCACATGGAGGGCGGCCCGGAAAATCCGCTCGGCGCCCGCGCGATGTATCTCGGCTCCTCGCTCTACCGCATCCACGGCTCCAACGAGCCCTGGACGATCGGCACCAACGTCTCGTCCGGCTGCATCCGGATGCGCAACGAGGACGTCATCGACCTCTACGGCCGCGTCAATGTCGGGGCCAGGGTCGTTGTGATGTGAAGTTGTAGCCCGGATGGAGCGAAGCGAAATCCGGGACAGCGAGCCGCACGATGCGTCAACCTCCCCTTGAAAAGGGGAGGTCGCTTTGCTCAACAGAGCAAAGCGGGTGGGGATCATCTCTCTCCACGAGCAGCGGCGTTTGTGGCTGACCCCCATCCCGACCTTCCCCCTTTCAGGCAGGGGTGTCCGGGGAAATTCAGGCATAGCGGAGCTCCATCTGGTCAGGTGAGATGGTTGATTTCCGACGGCTGGGGTTGATGGGCGGAGGTTTGTCGATGGCAGCGAGGGATCGACGCGTGAGCAGGAGCTGGCCGACGAGTTCGGCGAACCTGAGCGGGAGCATTTTGATGCAGTTGGTGTGAGCGGCGATGCGCAGCAGCAGGTAGGCAATCATCGCAGCGAGCACCTGAAGGCGGATCGCGTTGTCGTTGGCGCCGAGGAACTTGCGAATATCGAGATGCTGCTTGATCCAGCGGAACAGCAGCTCGATTTGCCATCGGCTCTTGTAGAGGGCGGCGATCTCGACGGCGCTACGGGCAAGGTCGTTGGTCAGGAGTGTGATCTTGCCGCCTTTCTCGCGTCTGATCTTGATGCGGCGGAGCGGGATTGGAAGGCGCGAATCGCCCTTGCTGGTGAGCTTCACCTCGTCATCGGCAAGGATTTCGAAGCCATCCCCGTTACGCTTGCGGATGGCGCGATGCCTGAGCGAGCGAAGACGGATGCTCGTCTTCGCCCGGGTAACGAAGAAAGCCTTGCTATCATTGATCTTCTGCCACCAGTCGAAACGGCAATAGCCCTTGTCAAACACATAGGTGGTGGCGGGCTGGATTGGGGTCTGTCGGCCGATCTCGATGTCATTGACGTTCGCGGCCGTCATCTCGACGCAGGTCGGGACATCGCTCCTTGGGTCGTAGACGACATGCAGCTTCATGCCGCGGATGCGGCCGTTCCACGTCGCCCAACTGCAGACCTTGCCGAGCGGGATCGGACTGGCGTCGATCAGACGCACCATCTCCATGCCTTCACTCCGCAGCTGGCGACGCGCCATCGCCGACAGCGCCGCAAAGGTTTGCGCGAAAATGCCGATCGGACGGCGGGCATTGGCATCGGACAACGTCGAGCGCGACAGCTTGCCGGTTCCCAAGTGATAGTGATGCTGCGAATTGGCGTTGAAGCCAGTCACCACCCCGCGCAGACTGCTGTTGCCGCTAAGCTGGGCATAGATCAGCGCCACCAGATGATCCCAGCTCCTGAACGACTTGTCGTAGGCATCCCCGTCCAGACGATCCACAACCGTCTGAAACTGCCGTCGATTGATCGGTTCAAGCAGCCTTCCAAAAATGCTACCGCGATATCGCATGCTCGGCCCTCTGTGTCTCGACAACCAGAAAAGACCGATTTGCCTCGGTCCTGCCGAGCATGCACCGCGACACAGTGAATCATTCCCCGGACACCCCTGCCTTTCAGGGGGAAGGAGAACAGCTTCCGCCCAGGCTACGACTGATCAAATGAAAACGGCCGCTCGATGGAGCGGCCGTTTGTGTTTCAGGTGAGACGCTTACGCGTAATTGCTGTCGTCGCCGTCGCCGCCGCCGTCGAAGCCGTCGTCATCATTGTCGAAGTCGTCGGCGTCTTGATCATCGTCACTGTCCCGGTCGGCCTGCGCTTGGTCGAACGCGCCGGCGCGCGAGCCGCTGTCGCGGTTGGAGCCGATGTCGTTGACCCCGGCGTCGCGCGCGAGGTCGCTCGACGACTGGTCGCCGCCCCAGGGACGCGAACCGCCGCCGAGGCCGGCGGCATCGGCCATCGACTGGTGGCTGCCGCCACCCATCATGCCGCGGATGCTGGAGAGCAACAGTCCGCCGCCGACCACGCCGGCCGCGGCCGCCGCCGCCGTGCCGAGGAACGAGCCGCCACCGCCACCCGGCGCGCCGCCGAGTGCCGGCGGCTGCGGGCCGCCATAGCCCTGGCCGTAGGGTTGCGCGGGCTGGCCGTAAGGCTGGCCATAGCCGCCGCCGGCCTGCTGCATCGCCTGGCCCGAGTTCCAGACCGGGCGGCTGCCCGGATCGCGGCCGCCCATGTCGGGTGCCCGCACCGGCGGCACCGAACCATGCTGCTGGCCCTGTCCGCCGAAGATCGCATCGCGCATCGAATCGAGGAAACCGCCGCCCTGCTGCTGGGCTGTCTGCTGCTGGCCGACCGCGGCCTCGAGTTCCTGAATCCGGTCATGGGCGCGCTTCAGCGCCTCGTCCTGCACCAGCGCGGTCTGCACCAGCGCGTAGACCGCATTCGGCGCGCTGCGCAGGCCCTGCATGATCGCGGACATGGCCTCGCCGTCGCGCGGGGCATTCTCCAGCTTGGCGAGCCGGTCGAAGAGATCGTCGATCAGTTGGCGTTCTTGCGGTGTCATGGCGTTCTCCATCGCGTCGATCGAATCGGCGCGTCCGAGATGTAGGACGGGGTTTGTGGCGCAAGGAGTGGGGGCCAGAATTAAATTTATGTATGCGACAATACGACCGGCGGATTCCTATGAGCCTTGTCAGGCCAGTGTAACTTTATTCAGGGCCAGCAGCGCGGGGAAATCGTCGCCTGCGAGATAGGCACGCTCGATCTCGCGCTGCGTCGTCAGCGGGTCGAGGCTCTTCAGCGTTTCGTCGACGAAACCGGGATGGCACATCACGAGTCCGTCCTCGGGCATGCCGTCGAGGAAGCCCTGCATCAGCGCCGCGAAATCATTGCCGCGCGTAAAATCATAGGCGCCGGCGAAGGCCGGATTGAACCGCAGGCCTGCTCGCTGCGCCTTGATCCGGAACTGCGTGCTGAGCACGTTCAGCACCAGCGCTTTCGGCGCCGCCAGCTGGCGCGCCAGCGGGCCTTCGCGGCCGCACTGCCGCACCCAGGCGCCCGGCGCGCGCTCCTTCACGGCGCGCAGGAAGCCGTCGCGCACCTGCGGGAACAGCTGCGCGTGCTGGTGACCGTCGACGAAGTCGGGTGCGCGGCCGAACAGATCATGGAAGGCGTCGAGCTGCGCCAGCACCTCGGCATGGACCAGTTCGGCGTCGAGCCGATGCATCAGCCCGGCGCGCAGCAGCCGCGGGAAGGGCAGGAACATGTCGCTGTCGAGCGGGCGGAAATGCATCGTCAGCGGCCGGAACGGCGCGGTCAGCGTCACATGCAGCCCGATCGCGCAGCGCGGGCTGTTCGCCACCGACGCCGTGAGTGCGCTGGCCGCATCGCGGCCGATCGCCGGCGTCACCGTCATCACCGACGTCGCATTGAGGCGGCCGCGCTCGATCAGGTCGCGGATCGCGCGGTTGACGCCGTCGCTCAAGCCATAATCGTCAGCACACAGCCAGATCCGGCGCGGCGTATCGGTGTTCATTCCGCGGCGGTCCGCTCGGAGGCATTTTGCGCCGCGCCGCCGTCGGCGTGCTTCTCGGTGTGCTCGGCGACGAAGTAGATCGGCCGCGCCTTCAACTCGGAGAGGATCTTGCCGATATATTCGCCGACGATGCCGATCATGATCAGCTGCACGCCGCCGATCGTCATCATGCCGATCATCAGCGACGGATAGCCGGGGACCTGCTTGCCGGTGGTCAGCACTTCCCACAGGATCGAGAGGCCGAACAGGAACGCTACGCCGGCGAGCAGCGCGCCGAGCAGGCTGGCGAAGCGCAGCGGCGCCACCGAGAACGAGGTCAGGCCCTCGATCGACAGGCCGATCAGCCGGCCGGCATTGAAGGTGGTGACGCCATGCGCGCGCGGCGCCGGCTCGTAGTCGACGCGGATCTGCCGGAAGCCGATCCAGCTGGCGAGGCCCTTGAAGAAGCGGTTGCGCTCCGGCAATTGCCGCAGCGCCGCGGCCGCGCGCGGCGACAGCAGACGGAAGTCGCCGGCATCCTCCGGGATCTGCTGCCGGGCGCCCCAGTTGATCAGCGCGTAGAAGCCGCGCACGGCCAGCCGCCGCGCGGCCGATTCATTGTCGCGATGCGCCTTCGCCGTATAGACCACGTCGTAGCCGTCATCGATCCAGTGCGCGACCAGTTGCTCCACCAGCGTCGGCGGATGCTGGCCGTCGCCATCCATGAACAGCACCGCGCCG
This sequence comes from Bradyrhizobium sp. USDA 4541, assembly GCF_024171085.1. Classification (NCBI taxonomy): domain Bacteria; kingdom Pseudomonadati; phylum Pseudomonadota; class Alphaproteobacteria; order Hyphomicrobiales; family Nitrobacteraceae; genus Bradyrhizobium; species Bradyrhizobium sp. USDA 4541. Next base: position 9,108,416 of record NZ_JALJZF010000001.1, on the reverse strand, counting down.
CGGCGGGCGTGGTCGAGGCCGGCCATCAGCGCCGCCTCCTTGCCGAAATTGCGCGACAGCGACACCACCTGCAGGTCGAGCCCGTCGGCGGGCAGGCCGCGCGCGATCATCAGCGTGTTGTCCGCGCTGCCGTCATCGACATAGATCACCTCGCAGGCGAGGCCATAGCGGGCGCGCAGCGTCCTGGCGAGGTTGATCAGCCGCTCATGCAACGCAGCAAGCCCGGCCGCCTCGTTGTAGACGGGCACGACGATCGACAGACCCTGCCCGGCGGCGGTCTTGGCGGTCGTGGTCAGGCTGGAAACGTCAGAGCCCAGCATCATCGGTCAGGTTCCAGAACTAGAGCGTTTTCGAGCGAAATGACCTTCCGCCTCGCACGAAGAAACCGCGTCAAAACGAGAGATCCCTCGAACACAATATGGTACCGCAGGGTAGCTGTCGCCAACATGAACGGCGTGGCCGCCTCATTGTCGCAGGAACGCCTCGAGCCTGGCGAACAGCGGGTTCTCGCGGTCGAACACATAGTCCAGCGACACCACCGACACGGTTTCGGCGCCGTGCTCGCGCAGGAAGCTGCCGAGCGCGTAGAGCTTGCCCGGTGGGCAGTGCAGCGTAAGCATGCCCGACGAGGTCGGGCCGCCGAACGGGGCGACCACGCCGAAACGGTTATGCGCCTCGGAGAGCAGCGCATCGTTGCAGCCGGCGAAGCGGGTGCGGACCTCGCGATACTTGCTGGCGCGGGCGCGCGCAGCGATATGGTCGAGGATCACGCGCGCGGTCTCGCGGGCGCCCTTCGACCAGTCGGCATCCTTGGACGCCACCAGATTGGCCTGGCTGCGCAGCATGACGCCGTCGTCGAGCACCTTGAGCCCGTTGGCGGCAAGCGTCGCCCCGGTTGTCGTGATATCGACGATCAGTTCGGCGGTTCCGGCGGCGGGCGCGCCCTCGGTGGCGCCGGCGCTTTCGACGATGCGGTAGTCGCCGACGCCGTGTTTGGCAAAGAAGCCGCGCGTCAGATTGATGTATTTGGTCGCCACCCGCATGCGGTGATTGTGCTGCTCGCGGAAGCCGCTTGCGACGTCGTCGAGATCGGCCATGGTGCGGACGTCGATCCAGGCCTGCGGCACCGCGACCACGACATTGGCAAAGCCGAAGCCGAGGCCTTCGATCATCAGCACGCGCTTGTCGGCATCGGGAATGCTCTCGCGCACCAGGTCCTCGCCGGTGACACCGAGATGCACTGAGCCGCGAGCCAGATTGGCCGCGATCTCGCTCGCCGAGAGATAGGCGATCTCGACATTGTCGACGCCGGAGATGGTGCCGCGATAGTCGCGGGCGCCGCCGGCCTTCGACAAGGTCAGCCCGGCGCGGGCGAAGAAGCTTTCGGCGTTTTCCTGCAGCCGCCCCTTGGAGGGCACGGCGACGACGAAGGGCGTGCTCATTGGGCGGCTCCGAAGGAGGTGGCCTGGCCATGCCGGGTCATCGCCTCGATCCAGACCGAGAAGCCGACCGCGGGGATCGGAGCCGCCGAGCCGAGCTGCGTCATCAGCCCGTCATAGCGCCCGCCGGCGACCAGCGGTTCGGCGCCGTTGCCCTTGGCGTGCAGCTCGAACTCGAAGCCGGTGTAATAGTCGAGGCCGCGGCCGAACGCGGTGGAGAACCGGGTCTTTCGGATGTCGATGCCGCGCGCGGCCATGAAGCCGATCCGGCTCTCGAGCTGGTCGATCGCGACTGCAAGGTTCAGCTTGGCGTCGCCAGCCAGCGCGCGCAATTGCGCGACCGCGTCGTCGGGATCGCCCGCAATCGCCAGGAAGCGCTTGATGGTCGCGACCGCATCGCGCGGCAGTGCGCCGCCCTTCAGCGTCGATTGCTCGAGGAAACGGTCGGCGATCTCGGCCACCGTGCGGCCGCCGACATTGGTGGTGCCGGCGATCGACATCAGATCGGTGACCAGCGCCAGCGCCGCCTTGCGGTCGGAGCCGGCCAGCGCGGCGAGCACGCCCTCATATTCGTTGCGGCCCGGCGCGGTCTTGAGCGTCAGCTGCTCGATGTCGTCGGTCAGCGAGACCTTGCGGTTGAAGTCCTTGATCAGCCGGCGCCGCCACACCGGATAGAGGTCGAGCGCATCGATCAGCGCGTTGAACAGCGCGACGTCGCCGGTGCGGATCTCGACGTCCTTCAACCCGAACGCCGTGGTCGCCTCCAGCGCCAGCGCCAGCATCTCGGCGTCGGCCGCGGCGCGGTCCTGCCGCCCGAACGATTCGATGCCGGCCTGCAGGAACTGGCTCGGCGCACCGCCGCGATAGCGGAACACGGGGCCGAGATAGCTGAAGCCGGCCGGCTGGCCGGCGCGGGCGGAGGCGAGGTAGTCGCGCGCCACCGGGATCGTGAGGTCCGGGCGCAGGCAGAGCTCCTCGCCGCTCGGGTCCGTCGTCAGGTACAGGCTCTTGCGGATGTCCTCGCCGGAGAGATCGAGGAACGGCTCGGCCGGCTGCAGGATCGCGGGCTCGGACCTCTGATAGCCGGCCTGCGCGAACGAGGCCAGCAGCGCATCCGCCCAGACGGCGGATCCGGCGGCGGATCGTGGTGCGGCAGCTTCGGTCATCTCGACGTCCAATAGGTCCGGACCAGGTTCCGGCGCGGGTTCCAAGGGTGGTTCGGGGCAGCCCTTACCATGGCCGGATCGGGGTTTCGACAGCGATCGGCCAAGTGGCTTAATGATTGCGTGCGTTAACGATTTTGCGACGGCTTGGCTAGGGGCAGATGTTTGTCCTCGGCTTTCATCGGGTAAGCGAGCTGCAGGTTCCGTCATCCCGGCGCAAAGGCTTCGCCTTTGTCGCTGGAGGCGCGAGCGCAGCGAGCCTCGAAGGATCGACGGCCACCAGCCGGGCCGTGCATCCTTCGAGGCTCGCCGAAGAGGCTCGCACCTCAGGTTGACGGGGAGGGAGTGTGTGGCCCATTTCCTCGCCAGTCCCCCAGTGCCGCCTGTACCAGCGCCAGCGCGGCGACCGCGGCGGTGTCGGCGCGCAGGATGCGCGGGCCGAGGGCGAGGCGGAGGATGGCGGGCTGGCGCAGCAGCAGCGCGCGCTCCTCCTCGGCAAAGCCGCCTTCCGGACCGATCAGGACATCGATCCCGGCATTCGCAGCCGTTGCCGCCGCCAGCGCCTGCACCGGGCTTTCGACCTCGGCCGCCTCGTCGCAGAACACCAGCAGCCGCGCCGGATCGCGGCCCGCCAGGAAACGTTCGAGGGGCAGGGGATCGGCGACTTCGGCGAGCGAGATGATCCCGCATTGCTCGGCGGCCTCGACCGCATTGGCGCGCATCCGCTCGCCGTTGACCCGCGACACCTGGGTGAAGCGTGTCAGCACCGGCACCAGCCGCGCGGCGCCCATCTCGACCGCCTTCTGCACCATGTAGTCGAGCCGCGCATGCTTCAGCGGCGCGAACACATAGGTGACGTCGGGCAGCCGGTCCTGCGCGCGGGTCTGTGCCGCGACCGTCAGCATGTCGGCCCGCTTGCGGCCGGAAATCTCGGCGCGCCATTCGCCGTCACGCCCGTTGAACACCAGCACGCTGTCGCCGGCGCCGAGCCGTAGCACGTTGCCGAGATAGTTGCTCTGATCGCGTTCGAGCGGAACGGTTGCGCCGGCGCCGAGCGGGGCGTCGACAAACAGGCGGGGGCTGCGGAAATCGAGTTCAGGCATATCCGAGGCGGCTTCAGTGCGGTGTGGCCAGTTTACCAAACTGCGCGACACCGTAATCCCGCGGACTCCTCAGGAACTCGCCAGCCAGGCAATATTGAGCGTCGATATATTGCTTCTGTCACCAAGTCATTTCTTTAGTCCAAGGGGCCGCTTGCACGCGGTCCCTTTTGCTGTTCGGTCGCCCGCGGCGTCGGCCCATGAATCCAAACCGGGGCCTTACCGAAAATCCTGTTCAGGCAAATTTGATGGTCCATTTTACCGCCGTTCGTAGCCTAAAGGCTTAGAATCGGGGAACAATTTAATATGGCCGGTGTGGCCCTACGCCGCGCTGTCGCCCAAATCCACGGGTTGTTAAGGCCTCACAGGAATCGTAAAACGCCCCCAAAATTCGTTGCTTCGTTTTTGTTGCGCTGGGGTTGCCTGGACCTTTTGCCGGAGAAACACCCTCGATGATCCGCCGTCTGATCGTGCTGACCGTTGCTGCGACCGCCCTGTCCGCGGGGCAAGCTGCTGCCCAGAGCGCTTTTCCGGCCCCGTTGCCCAATCAGGCCGGTAAGGCCGGCACCGCGTCCGACCCCGCGTTTCCGCCGGTCAATGGCATGCGTCCAAGCCAGGCCGGAACCGCCTCGGATTCCGCATTCCCGCCGGTCAACGGCGCGCCGGCGGCCAGGGTCGGTGCCACGCCGTCGGCATTTCCGAGCAGTGGCGCGGCCCCCATCGCCGGCGGCGGGCTGTCGTCGCCGCCCCCGCCGGGTGCGGGTGGTGGTGGTGCCGCCGACGCCTGCATGAAGAATTTCACGCCGCTGCGCGAGGATGCGGAGAAGCGCGGCAAGGCGATCAAGGCGGCGAGCGATCGCCACGCCAGCCCCCAGGAGGCCTGCAAGCTGATCGGCAATTACAGCCAGGCCGAGATCAAGATGATTAAATATGTCGACACCAACGCACAGAAGTGCGGAATTCCGCCGCAGATCGCCGACCAGCTCAAGGCCGGACACAAGAATACCGAAGCGCTGCTGAAGAAGGTCTGCAATGTCGCGGAGCAGGCGGCGGCGCAGCCGCGTGGGCCAGCGGGGCCGAGCTTGAGCGACGTACTCGGTTCGTCCGCCTCGCTGCCGGAAGCGACGCCGACCAAGAAGGGCGGCAGCACCTTCGATACGCTGAACGGCAACGTCCTCACCCGTTGAGGGATCACCCATGAGCGATGTCTCCACCCGCGTTGCCGACTCCACAGGCAACTGGGTGGATACCCATGCGCCGGTCTGGACGCGGCCCTATCTGCGGCTTGCGCGCTACGACCGGCCGATCGGCTCCTGGCTGCTGTTGATGCCGTGTTGGTGGTCGGCGGCGCTCGCCGCCGGCGTCGCGCATGATGTGCGTTCGCTGCCGCTCGTGGTCCTGCTGTTCTTCATCGGCGCCTTTGTGATGCGCGGTGCCGGCTGCACCTGGAACGACATCACCGATCGCGATCTCGACGCCAAGGTCGAACGCACGCGGTCGCGGCCGATCCCGGCCGGGCAGGTCACGGTGACGCAGGCGGTGGTCTTCATGGTCCTGCAGGCGCTGATCGGGCTTCTCGTGCTGCTGCAGTTCAACCGCTTCGCGGTGATGACCGGCATCGCCTCGCTTCTGATCGTCGCGATCTACCCGTTCATGAAGCGGATCACCTGGTGGCCGCAGGTCGTGCTCGGCCTTGCCTTCTCCTATGGCGCGCTGATGGGATTTGCGGTGACGCTCGAGCGCATCGATCTGGCCGCGATTGCGCTCTACGCCGGATCGATCGCCTGGGTGATCGCCTACGACACCATCTACGCCCATCAGGACGCCGAGGATGATGCGCTGATCGGCGTCAAATCCACCGCGCGCCTGTTCGGTGCACGCACCCATCGTGCGCTCGTGATCTTCTATGGTCTCGCCGTGCTCTTGATCGGCGTGGCGTTCGCACTCGCAGGGGCGCGCTGGCCGGCCTGGATCGGGCTGGCGGCGTTTGCGTTGCATCTCGCCTGGCAGGTCCGGCGGCTCGACATCAGCGATGGCGCGCTCTGCCTGCGCATCTTCAAGTCCAACCGCGACGCCGGCTTGATCCTGTTCGCGAGCCTCGTCGTCGACGCGGTGCTGCGCGCGGCGTGATGACTTCGCAGGATGGGCGGAGCGAAGCGTACAAACCCATGATTCGGCGGCCGCGCCACAAACTCGCCGTCGTCCCGGCGAAGGCCGGGACCCATAACCACCAATGCTTCTTGTTGTGCGACGCTGGAACGACGAGTCCCGTCAACGACATCTGCTGCGGCGTATGGGTCCCGGCCTTCGCCGGGACGACACCGATTGTGAGGCAAATGGAGCGAGACGGTCAGATTAATCCCGCGCGATGATCTCGCGTTCGCCGCGATGTATGCTGGTGCCGTTGAGGCTGACACCGGCGCGGCGGCGGACCAGGAATTTGGGTCTCCGCGCGCGGATCGCGTTGCGGCGACGGCGGCGCGGCGAGGGCGTCCGCGGCGCCGGCTCGGTCAGTTGCGGGAGACGGAAGATGTCGCTCCACATCTGCCAGGCGGAGCTGATCTCCTCGGCGTCAGAACTGGAGCCGAGCGGAACGCTGAGCGCGGGATCGCGGTGAACCAGCACCAGCATCTGCGCGTCGTCGATGCCGCGCACCGCGACGCCGAGAAAGTCGCTGACGCGAACATTGACCGCCATCCGCATGCCGAGAACGGCACGGCGCAGCACGACGTGTTCGCGATGAAGCTCGACCTGCCGCATGCCGCCATCCGCGCGCGCGTCCTGCGCGTGGAAGCTGAGCGGAAGGGAAAGTGGGTCGAGCCGCAACGCGCAGCTCGACCCGGCGGAATTGATTCCGCTTGTTGGTGTTTGACGCCTCAAAGCTCTGTCTCCCCGCCGGGATTTTGTTCCCGGTCGTTGGGTGAGAGCCTAGCCGAGCGATGTCCGTTCCCCCTTAAAAAGCCTGGTTAACCCCTCCTCACCTCGTGCCATGATTGACAAGAGGTTGGCCCGCATGATTGACGAAGCCTTGCCCCGATCACTCAAATCTTTGTTGCCTGCCGGCGCAAAGTGCTTGAAATCCCTGTGAAACCGGCACATCTGGTGGGTCTGTCGACCTCGTTCCGGGCCCCCCTCAATCCGCAGGAATTCGTTCGTGAACTCTTCACCATCTGCATCGCGACACGGCGATAGCTCCGATCTGTTCGACCAATCGGGCCTGAGCGACCTTGCGCAGCGCCTGGTCGATGCCGCCAGGCGCGCGGGCGCCGATGCGGCCGATGCCATCGCGGTGCGCGGCGTCTCGCAGGGCGTCGAGGTGCGCGACGGCCGCGTCGAGGAAACCGAGCGCTCCGAAGGCGATGACGTCGGCCTGCGGGTGTTCGTCGGCCACCGCCAGGCGGTGGTGTCGACCAATGACGTCAGCGGCGACGGGGTCGCCAAGCTTGCCGAGCGTGCCGTCGCGATGGCGCGCGTGGCGCCGGACGACAAATATGTCGGTCTCGCCGATCCGGCGCTCCACGCCCACGATTTCCCCGACCTCGATCTGCTCGATCGCAAGGTTCCGAGCACGGCCGAACTCGAGCAGCGCGCGATCGAAGCGGAGGCCGCGGCGCTCGCGGTCAAGGGTGTCACCAAGTCCGGCGGCGCGTCGGTCTCGACCGGGATCGGCGGCATGGTGCTGGTGACGTCGACCGGCTTCCACGGTTCTTATCTGCGCTCCAGCCACGGCATCTCGACGACGGCGATTTCCGGTGAGGGCACCGGCATGGAGCGCGACTACGATTTCACCAGCGCGCCGCATGCCTCCGATCTCGATTCACCTGCTTCCGTTGGCCGCAAGGCCGGCGAGCGCGCGGTGGCGCGGGGCAATCCGCGCAAGGTCGAGACCTGCAAGGTGCCGGTGGTGTTCGATCCGCGGGTCGCCGGCTCGATCGTCGGCCATCTCGTCGGCGCCATCAACGGCGCCTCGATCGCGCGCAAGACCAGCTTCCTGAAGGACAAGCTCGGCGAGCAACTGTTCTCGAAAGATATCCGCATCATCGACGATCCGTTGCGGGTGCGCGGCCTGCGCTCGCAGACCTTCGACGCCGAGGGCGTCAGGGTGAAGAAGACCGCGCTGATCGATGCGGGCGTGCTCACCACCTGGGTGATGGATTCGGCGACCGCGCGAGAGCTCGGGCTTGTTACGACCGGTCATGCGCATCGCGGCGTGTCGTCCTCGCCGTCTCCCGGAACGTATAATCTGCATCTCGAGCCGGGTGCGGTGACGCCGAAGGAGCTGATCTCCGACATCAAGCAGGGCTTCTATGTCACCGACCTGATCGGCTCCGGCGTCAACGGCGTGACCGGCGATTACAGCCGCGGCGCGTCCGGCTTCTGGATCGAGAACGGCGAGATCACCTATCCGGTCAGCGAAGTGACCATCGCCGGCCATCTGCTGCCGATGTTCAAGTCGCTGGTCGCCGCCAACGATCTGGAATTCCGCTACGGCGTCAATTCGCCGACGCTGCGCATCGAGGGCCTGACGCTTGGCGGACGCTGATACGGACGACTGGACCAAGGCGCGCGATGCCGCCTTGCTGACCAGATCGGTGCAGGAAGCGGGCCGGCTCGCATCGTCACTGTTCCGCACCGAATTGAAGAACTGGATCAAGGGCGCGTCCTCGCCGGTCTCCGAGGCCGACATCGCGGTCAACGACCTGTTGGAGCAGCAGCTGCGTTCGGCAACGCCCGGCTATGGCTGGCTGTCGGAAGAGAGCGCCGACAACGACACCCGCCTCGGCAGGCGCTTCACCTGGATCGTCGATCCGATCGACGGCACCCGCGCCTATCTCGCCGGCCGCGAGGACTGGTGCGTCAGTGTGGCGCTGGTTGAAAATGCATCTCCGGTGCTCGCGGCGGTGTATGCGCCGGTCAGCGAGGAATTCTTCTTCGCCGCCCGTGGACAGGGCGCCACCCTGAACGACGGCGCGGTGCATGCAACCGCAGGCACCGATTTCAACTTTCCGCGGATGGCGGGACCGAAGCCGCTGGTGCAGCGGCTCAGCCCGACGCCGGACGAGATCACGCTCTATCCGCGCATCGGATCGCTGGCGCTGCGGTTGTGCCGTGTAGCACAAGGTCGACTTGACGCGGCCTTTGCGGGCGGGCAAAGCCGCGACTGGGATCTTGTCGCCGCGAATTTGATCGTGCAGGAAGCGGGTGGTAAGATGACCGCGCTCTCGGGGGACGCGATTGAGTACAATCGCCGGGAGGTGACGCATGGGGTGCTGGTGGCAGCAGGACGCGAACGTCATGCACGCATTGTCGAGCATTTTCGCAGCCGTCCTTTGCCGTGAGGCCTCGCCGATCCACGCCGCTTTCCGATTGTGACGACCAGACCTGTTGCGACAGCCTTGTGACGACTAGCCTTGTGACGACCAGACCTGTGACGACCACGACTTCATTTGTTTGCCGGGCATCTCGTTAGGAAAAGCACCATCATGTCAGACAATGCCCAGCCCCAGCTGCTTCACCTCGTGATCGGCGGCGAGTTGACCGATCTCGAGCACAACACCTTCAAGAATCTGGACGAAGTCGAGATCGTCGGCGTCTACCCGAACTATGCGACCGCCTATGCGGCCTGGAAGGCGAAGGCGCAGCAGACCGTGGACAACGCCCAGATGCGCTACTTCGTCGTTCACCTCCACCGGTTGCTCGATCCTGAGCAGGACACAAAGCATTCCCATTGAAACGACTTTTTCGCGATCTGCTGCGCAGCGGCTTCGTGCAGCGCGCGCTGGGTGTGCTTGCGGCCGAGTATCTGCGGCTGGTGTGGTACACCAACCGCTTCAGCTACCAGCCGCATGACGTGTACGGGATCGTCGAGCCCCTGATGCCGGCGATCTTCGTGTTCTGGCACGGCCAGCACTTCATGACGCCGTTCATCAAGACCAAGGAGAGCTACCGTGCCAAGGTCCTGATCTCCCGCCACCGCGACGGCGAGTTCAACGCCCTCGCGGTGGAGCGGCTCGGCATCGGCACCATCAGAGGTTCCGGCGATCATTCCGGCGCGTTCCATCGCAAGGGCGGCGTCGGCGCCTTCCTGGAGATGGTTCGGGCGCTGGAAGACGGCTGCAACATGGCCACCACCGCCGACGTGCCGAAGCGGGCGCGGGTGGCGGGCCTCGGGGCCATTATGCTGGCGCGGGAGACCGGCCGGCCGATCATCCCCTTTGCGATGGTCACCAGCCGATTCATCCGGTTGAAAAACTGGGATTCGACCACCATCAATTTGCCATTCGGGCGCGGCGCAGTGGTAGGTATTGAGCCGGTCTATGTGCCGCCGGATGCCGACGCCGCGACGATGGAAAAGCTTCGGCAGCACGTGGAGGAACTTCTCAACGAAGCGACCCGACGTGCCTATGCAGCGGTCGGGCGGCCGGAGGCAGCGCTTGGCTAGCTCGCTACCGATGACGTTGCGTGTGTACCGCAAGCTGTCGTCCGCGATGGTGCCGCTCGCGCCTGCCCTGATCAAGCGGCGGCTCAAGCTCGGCAAGGAAGATCCCGAACGTGTCGGCGAGCGGCGCGGCGTGAGCGCCGATACCAGGCCGCAGGGCCCGCTGGTATGGATTCACGGCGCCAGCGTCGGCGAGGTGCTGGCAGCGGCCGGCCTGATCGAGCGGCTGCGCGCGCTCAATTTGCGCATCCTGCTCACCTCGGGCACGGTGACCTCGGCCGCGATCGTCGCCAAGCGCTTCCCGCCCGACGTCATCCATCAATACGTGCCGTACGACTCGCCGCGTTATGTGACGCGCTTCCTCGATCACTGGCATCCGTCGCTGGCGCTGTTCATCGAATCCGATTTGTGGCCGAATCTGATCCTGTCGAGCGCCGCGCGGCGGCTGCCGATGGTGCTGATCAATGGGCGAATGTCGCAGCGCTCTTTCCCGCGCTGGCGCCGGGTCTCCAACACCATCGGCGCGTTGCTCGGCCGGTTCGACATCTGCCTCGCGCAGTCGAACACCGACGCCGAACGCTTTGTCGCGCTCGGCAGCCACAACGTCGTCGTCACCGGCAACCTCAAGCTCGACGTCGCGGCGCCGCCGGCCGATCCGGCCAAGCTGGAGCGGTTGATGTCGGTGACCCGCGGCCGCGCCATCGTGGTTGCGGCGTCGACCCATCCCGGCGAGGAAGAGATCCTGATCGAGGCGCACAAGTCGCTCGCGGGATTCTTCCCCGGCCTGCTCACAGTCATCGTGCCGCGGCATGCCGCGCGCGGCGAGGCGGTGGCGCGGCTGGTGACGGAGGCCGGCCTGCGCCCCGGCCTGCGCTCGCATGAGGATCTGCCGGTCGCGACAACAGATATCTACGTCGCCGATACGATGGGCGAGCTCGGCCTGTTCTATCGCCTCGCGCCGATCGTGTTCATGGGCGGCTCGCTGGTTGCGCATGGCGGCCAGAATCCGATCGAGGCGATCAAGCTTGGCGCGGCGATCGTGCACGGCCCGCACGTGTTCAACTTCACCGATGTCTATGAGGCGCTCGATCGCGCCGGCGGCGCGCGCCGCGCCGATGATCGGGAAGCGCTGGTCAAGCAGCTCGGCCAGTTCCTTGCGGATTCCACAGCCCGCGACACTTCGCTGGCGGCCTCCGAGCGCGTCGTCGAACAGCTCGGTGGCGCGCTGGAGCGCACGGTGACCGCTCTCGAGCCCTATCTGTTGCAGTTGCGGCTCGAGATGGGAGCCGCCAATGCGTGAGCCGGCCTTCTGGCACCGGCCGTCGTCTTGCCTATCGCAACTGCTCCAACCGCTCGCCGCGCTTTACGGCGCGGTCGCCGCACGGCGGATGCGGCAATCCGGCGTCGATGCCGGCATTCCCGTGGTGTGCGTCGGCAATTACCATGTCGGCGGCGCCGGCAAGACGCCGACGGTGCTGGCGCTGGCAAGATTGCTGCGTGAGCTCGACGAGCGGCCGGTGGTGCTCAGCCGCGGCTATGGCGGCAGGCTCGCTGGCCCGGTCAAGGTCGATCGCGACAGCCACACGGCGGCCGATGTCGGCGACGAGCCGCTGATGATGGCGACGAGCTTGCCGGTCGTGGTGTCGCGCGACCGTGCCGCGGGCCTGGCGCTGGCGCGCGCGCAGGATGCCAGCGTGATCCTGATGGATGACGGCTTCCAGAATCCGAGCGTGCTCAAGGATGTCTGCCTGATCGTGATCGACGGCACGCGCGGCGTCGGCAACGGCCGTGTGATTCCTGCGGGACCGCTGCGCGCGCCGCTGGTGCCGCAGCTGCAACGGACCGACGCGCTGATCGTGGTCGGCGAGGGGAGCGCGGCGCAAAGGATTGCGGCCGATCTCGCGTCCCGCGGCAAGCCGGTGCTGTCGGCGCATCTGAAGCCGGAGCAGGCTTCGCTGGCGGCGCTGAACGGAACACGTGCGCTCGCCTTTGCCGGCATCGGCGATCCCGCGCGCTTCTTCAACACGTTGCGCTCAAGCGGCGTCGACGTCGTGCGCAGCAAGGCTTTCGCCGATCATCACGCCTTCACGAAGGAGGAGATCGAAGCGCTCGTTGCCGACGCGCGTCGCGAGGGACTGACGCTGGTGACGACGGAAAAGGATCTCGCGCGGTTGCGTGGTCCGGACGGGATGCCGGCATGGGCACAGGCGATCGTGCCGTTTGCGGTGACGCTGCAATTCGATGATGGCGACGCGCTGCGGCGCCTGGTGGCCGATCAGCTGTTCAGGGCGCGGGACAGGAGACGCTCCAAATGAACCCGGCCTTGAGCCTAGGCCTGCGGCTTGAGGACGCCAGGATGGTGGCGCTGCAGCACGGCGGTCGGGGTGGCGTAGGCTTCTTGCAGATCGACGCTCCAGTACTTCAGCTCGTCGAGCGGAATCCGGACGTCGGTGATGGCACAACGCACAAAGGTGCCGGGCGAGATCACGCGGAAATCGCCGTCGAGATATTGCACCTGCGCTTCGCCATGGCCCGAGGGACCGAACTTGTTCAGCACGATTGAGCTCTCCGCCTTGCCTCCAATGAGGCCATCTGGATGTCGATGAAACCGTCTATCACAGATAGGGTGTCATGTCCGCCCGTTAAACCACCGACTTGTGATGATTTGGCGGCGGAGGCGCATGGTAGCCTTGTAGGTGTGGTCCGCTGTGTTTGCAGCGCCATAACGAGCCGGCCGGATCGGATGCGCCTCACGTCAGTTTTCATGTGCCTCGCCATGCTTGCCGTGCCGGCCGCGGCCGCGGCGCCGCTCCCGGACCCGCATCAGGTCGAGATCCCCGAAGGCAACGTCACGCTGCACGCGCAGCTCTACCGGCCCGATGGCGACGGCCCGTTCCCGACCGTCATCGCGCTGCATGGCTGCGGCGGTCTCGCCGGCCGGTCCGAGCCGGTGCTGCCGCGCTATCGCGACTGGGCCGAGCAATTGCTGACGACCGGCCATGCGGTGCTGCTGCCGGACAGCTACGGCTCGCGCGAGCTTGGTCCGCAGTGTCGCATCAAAGAGCATCAGGTCCAGACCCGCCGTGCGCGGGTCGCCGACATCAACGCGGCGCGGCAGTGGCTGGTGCAGCAGAAATGGGTGGCGAAGCGCCGCATCAGCCTGATCGGCTGGGGCAACGGCGCCGCCGCCCTGCTGTGGGCGGTGCGGCCGCAGGTGTGGTCGCGCAACGTCGAGCCGGATTTTCGCTCGGCGGTCGCGTTCTATCCGGATTGCCGCGCCTCGTTCGGCCTCGGCTGGAGCGCGCGGGTGCCGACGCTGGTGCTGATCGGCGCGCGCGACGACGTGACATCGTCATCGGCCTGCCACCAGATGGTCGACGGCGCCCGCGGCCGCAGCGCGCTGGCGCGGATCGTGGTCTATCCCGAGGCCTATCACGACTTCGACCGGCCCAACCTGCCGCTGCACGCGGTCGCGGCCTCCGATGCCGAGATCGCCGAGCGCGGTCACGTCGGCACCGATACCGGCGCGCGCAAGGATGCGCAAAAGCAAGTCGCCGAGTGGCTGTCGCGCTAAGACAGCTGTTGCCGGGCTAGAACAGACTACCCTGATCGACCGGCTTGGTGACGCGCTTCGGCGCTGCCGGTTTCGCCTCGCGCGGCTGAGGCTTCGGCTGGCTCTCGGGCGCCACCGTCGCCGGGGGCTGATCGGCGTTCGCGGTGGCGGCGACGCGGCCATCGGCGAATTCGATCGACAGGCCGGCGTTCGGGCCGACCGCCGCGGCGGAGTGCAGGGCGTGGCCGTGCGCGTCGCGCACCAGCGCGAAGCCGCGCGCCAGCACGCCGCGATAGGACAGCGCCGACAACAGCTGGCCGCTATGGGCGACGCGCGCCTCGAGCCGCTGCATCGTCGTCACCAATGCGCGGCGGGCGCGCTCGGCCAGGCGGTGGGTGCGCTCGAGGTCGCGGGCGATGGCGTTGCGCTGGGCCTTGGCGTTGGCGAGCTTCGAGGCCTTGAGCCGGATCTCGAGCCCGCTGAAGCGCTCGCGGCGGCGATGCAGCAGCGCGCGCGCCGATAGCGTGATGCGCTCGCCGGATGCGGTGAGCCGCTGCCGCGCATGCGCGATCTGGCCGCGCAGCACGCCGATGGTGAGGCGCGAACTGCTGGCGGCAAAGCGGCGGAAATGCGCGTGCGTATTGGCCTTCAGCCCGCGCGGCAAACCTGCTGCGAGATGATCGAGCCGTTGCCGCGGGATCGCCAGCAGTTCGTGCGCCGCCGGCAGCGCCCGCGCCGCGGCGCGCAGCTCGTTGCGGCGCGCCTCCTGGGCACGCTGCCAGCACACCATGGTGCGGCGGGCGAGCGCCGCGACCTCGACGAACAGCTCGCTGCGCACCGGCACCGCCATCTCGGCGGCGGCGGTCGGCGTCGGCGCGCGCTTGTCGGCGACGAAGTCGATCAGCGTGATGTCGGTCTCATGGCCCACCGCCGAGATCAGCGGGATATGGCTCTCCGCCGCGGCGCGGACCACGATCTCCTCGTTGAACGACCAGAGGTCCTCCAGCGAGCCGCCGCCGCGCGCGACGATCAAGAGATCGGGCCGTGGAATCTTGCCGCCCTCCGGCAGCGCGTTGAAACCGCGGATCGCGGCCGCCACCTGTTCGGCCGAGCCGTCGCCCTGCACCTTGACCGGCCAGACCAGCACGCGGCGGGGAAAGCGGTCCTCCAGCCGGTGCAGGATGTCGCGGATCACAGCGCCGGTCGGCGAGGTGACGACGCCGATCACCTCGGGCAGCCAGGGCAAAAGCTGCTTGCGGGCCTCGTCGAACAGGCCCTCGGCCGCGAGCTTCTTCTTGCGCTCCTCCATCAGCGCCATCAGCGCGCCGACGCCGGCAGGCTCCAGCGAATCGATGACGATCTGGTACTTCGAGGAGTTCGGATAGGTGGTCAGCTTGCCGGTGGCGATGACCTCGAGGCCCTCCTGCGGCTTGAAGCGCATCCGGGCATGGGCGAACTTCCAGATCACCGCCTCGATCTTGGCGCTCTCGTCCTTCAGGGCGAAATAGCAGTGGCCGGAGGAATGCGGGCCGCGAAAGCCCGAAATCTCGCCGCGGACACGGACATGGCCGAAGCGGTCCTCCACCGTCCGCTTCAGGGCCGAAGAGAGTTCCGAGACGGTGAATTCGGGCGCGTTGACGAGATTCGGAGCAGCGGTCATCTGATCTATAGAATCGGGGTTTTCGACCCCGTGTGCAAGGTCCGGACGCCGCGTTTCAGGCGTCGAATCACATATCCACATCTGATCGAACCGCGTGTTGCCGCGGTTCGGGAGCGTGCTAAACCGGACGAAATGGCGTTACAACCCCTCTGATCGGCGACACAGATGAACATCCTCCTGCTCGGTTCCGGTGGCCGCGAACATGCGCTGGCGTGGAAGATCGCCGCATCCCCGCTGGTCACGAAACTCTGGTGCGCGCCGGGCAATGCCGGGATCGCGCGCGAGGCCGAATGCGTTGCGCTCGATGTCACCGACCATGCCGCGGTGATCGAGTTCTGCCGGGGCAATGCGGTCGATCTGGTGGTGGTCGGACCGGAGACGCCGCTCGCCGCCGGGATCGTCGACGACCTCGCCGCTGAAGGCATCAAGGCGTTCGGACCGAGCCGGCAGGCCGCCCAGCTCGAGGGCTCCAAGGGCTTCACCAAGGACCTGTGCAGCGAGTTCGACATTCCGACCGGTGCCTATCGCCGCTTCGACAATGCGAAGGACGCGGTGGCCTATGTCCGTGCCCAGGGCGCGCCGATCGTGGTCAAGGCCGACGGGCTTGCGGCCGGCAAGGGCGTCGTGGTGGCGCAGACGCTGCCCGAGGCCGAGGCCGCGATTGCGATGATGTTCGAGGGCGCGTTCGGCTCGGCCGGCGCCGAGGTCGTGATCGAGGAGTTCTTGTCGGGCCGCGAGATCAGCTTCTTCGCGCTGTGCGACGGCGAGACCGCAATTCCGCTGGCGTCGGCGCAGGACCACAAGCGGGTGTTCGATCACGACAAGGGGCCGAACACCGGCGGCATGGGCGCCTATTCGCCGACGCCGTTCGTGACGCCTGAGGTGCACGACCAGATCATGGCGCGGATCATCCTGCCGACGGTTGCCGGGATGAAGAGCCGCGGCACGCCGTTCAAGGGAGTGCTCTATGCCGGCGTGATGCTGACCGCGCAGGGCCCAAAACTGTTCGAGTACAATGTCCGCTTCGGCGATCCCGAGTGCCAGGTGCTGATGCTGCGGATGATGTCGGACATCGTGCCGGCGCTGCTCGCCTCGATCGACGGGCAATTGAAGAACTTCGATCTGCGCTGGTATCCGGACCCGGCGCTGACGGTGGTGATGGCGGCGAAGGGCTATCCCGGCGACTACATCAAGGGCACGCGGATCGATGGCCTCGACGCCGCCGCCAAGGTCGAGGGCGTCGAGATCTTCCACGCCGGCACGGTGGCGAAGGATGGCGCAATCATCGCCAATGGCGGCCGGGTGCTGAACGTCTGCGCGATGGGCAAGACGGTCACCGAGGCGCGCGACCGCGCCTATCAGGCGATCGATCGCATCAAATGGCCGGACGGCTTCTGCCGCCGCGACATCGCCTGGCAGGCGGTCGAGGCGGAGAAGGGTTGATCGATCCGGCCTCAGCGGCGACAATGGCGCGCCCCGGGGCCTTCGAATGACCGATTTCAGACCGCCCGAGACGCACTACGCGCAAAGCGCCGACGCGAGCATCGCCTATCAGGTGATGGGCGATGGTCCTGTCGACATCATCCTTGTCCCCGGCCTGTTCTCGCACATCGAGTTCATGCACGAGATGCCCGGCTACACCGCCGTGCTGCGCCGCCTGTCGCGCTTCGCCCGGGTCGTGACCTTCGACAAGCGCGGACAGGGATTGTCGGATCGGATGACCGGCGCGCCCTCCCTCGAGCAGCGCATGGACGACGTCCGGGCCATCATGGATGCCATCGGCTCCGCGAAGGCGGTGTTGTTCGGCTTCTCCGAGGGCTGTCCGATGAGTGTGCTGTTTGCAGCGACCTATCCGGACCGCGTTTCGCATCTCGTTCTGCTCGGCAGTTTTGCCCGCTCGAAGGATCGCCTGCCGGATGACGTGTGGCAGCTGCGCTGCGATGAGATCGTGCAGAGCTGGGGTTCTGGCGATACGGTCAAGACTGT
This sequence comes from Bradyrhizobium sp. USDA 4541, assembly GCF_024171085.1. Classification (NCBI taxonomy): domain Bacteria; kingdom Pseudomonadati; phylum Pseudomonadota; class Alphaproteobacteria; order Hyphomicrobiales; family Nitrobacteraceae; genus Bradyrhizobium; species Bradyrhizobium sp. USDA 4541. The sequence goes on along the minus strand of NZ_JALJZF010000001.1, from coordinate 9,091,076 downwards.
CGCGCCGAGCCAGGCAACGAATGCGGAAGTGATCGCGCAGATCGCGAAATTCGAGCGGCTGTCGAGCAGTCCGGGAGCGTTGCGGACGCTGCTCGTTCTCAATCGCGCGATCGACGTCACGGCGATCCTGCCGATGCTCCAGACTCCGACGCTTGTCCTGCATCGGACCGGCGATGCCCGCGTTCCTGTGGCGCTCGGCCGTGCCGTCGCGCGCTCGATCCCCGGCGCGAAATACGTGGAATATCCGGGCGGCGATCACTACTATTGGGTCGGCGAGACCGACGCGATGCTCGGCGATATCGAGGAATTCGTTACCGGCCATCGCGATGGTGGTGATGCCGAGCTCGACCGTGTGCTTGCGACCGTGCTGTTTACCGATATCGTCGATTCGACCCGCAGCGCCGCCGCGATGGGTGATCATCGTTGGCGACGTCTGCTCGACGATCACGATCAACTCGCGCAGCAGGTGGTCGGCCGCCATCGCGGCCATCTGGTGAAGAGCACCGGCGACGGCATTCTGGCGACCTTCGACGGTCCCGGCCGCGCCGTACGCTGTGCGCTGGCGTTCGGCTCGGCCGCGCGGCAGATCGGCCTGCCGGTACGAGCGGGCCTGCACACCGGCGAGATCGAGGTGAGGGGGGCGGATATCGGCGGCATAACGGTCCACGCCGCGGCGCGCGTGATGTCGCAGTGCGGCTCGAACGAGGTGCTGGTGTCACGCGTGGTGACCGATCTGGTCGCGGGCGCCGGGTTGAAATTCGCCGAGCGCGGCGCGTTCGAGCTGAAGGGACTGCCCGGGACATGGGAGCTGTTTGTGGCGAGCGGCTAGGTTCGGCCCCACGCCGTCATTCCGGACGACGCGCATCGCGCGTCGATCCGGAATCTCGATGTTGTGGACACCTTCTCACCTCATCTCGAGATTCCGGGTTCGGCGCGTTGCGCCGCCCCGGAATGACGAAGTGGGCTAAAGCAAATCCCCGCCCGCCGCTGACGCTGTGGTGCCGTGCTCGCGGAACGCCTTGATGACGTTCTTGCCGATCTTCCACTTGTGCACCTCGTCGGGGCCGTCGACCAGCCGCTGCGAGCGCACCTGGGTGTACCACTTCGCCAGCGGCGTATCCTGGCTGAAGCCGAGCGCGCCGTGCAGCTGGATCGCGGTATCGATCACCTTGTGCACCATGTGGGCGTGGAAGATCTTGGCGATCGAGTTCTCCTGGCGGATGTCGAGGCCCTTCTCGGCCTTGTAGGCGATGTGCAGCAGCATCAGCCGGCCGATATAGAGCTCGCTCGCGCAGTCGGCGAGCATGAACTGCACCGCCTGGCGGTCGGCCAGCAACTGGCCGAAGGTCGAGCGTTTGGTGACATGGGCGGCCGCCATGTCGAGCGCGCGCTGCGCCTTGGCGACGTTGTGCATGCCGTGGCGCAGCCGGCCGTAGGCGAGGCGGTGCTGGCCCATGTTGAAGCCGTTGCCCTCGCCGCCGAGCAGGTTGTCGGCCGGCACCTTCAGATCCTTGATCTCGATCTCGGAGTGGCCGCCGTGGATCACGTCGTCATGCGGACCCTCGATCGCCATGTTGGCGACGTTGCGCTTGATGCGGTAGCCGGGGTTGGGCAGCTCGACGATGAAGGTCGAATATTGCTTGTGGCGCGGCGCGTTCGGATCGGTCTTCGCCATGACCAGCGCGAGGTCGGCGACGCTCGCCGACGAGGAGAACCATTTCTCGCCGTTGAGGATGTAGTTCTCGTTGCCGTCCTTCACCGCCGTGGTCTGCATGCCGGTGGCATCGGCGCCGGCGGCCTTCTCGGTCATCGAGAAGCAGATGCGCTTCTCGCCGTTCAGCAGGGGCTTGAGGAATTTTTCCTTCTGGTACTCGGTGCCATGCGCCAGGATCGTCATCATCGAGGCGTCGTCCGGCCCCTGCGTGTTCATCGAGAGCGCGCCGAGCATGCTCTCGCCGAGCTCCATCTGCACCAGGGCGTTGGCGAGCGGGCCGAGGCCCATACCGCCATACTCCTTCGGCACGAAGGGGCACCACAGGCCCTGCGCGCGGGCCTTCTTCCGCAGCGGTCCCAGCACCTCGGCAAGCGGCTTGGTGTCGAGTTCCTTTTCCGCCGGAATGCATTCGTCGTGGACGAATTTGCGAACCTTCTCGCGGATCGCCTTGGCTTCGGCGGGAATTTCGAAGTCGATCGACATGGCACTTCCTCGTTTCATGTTGTTGTTGGCAGGACTTGAGGATGGCATAAACCTCGCCAAAGCGAGCGGCAACGCCGAACAAAGTTTGAAGCAGCGCGGCCGCCCCAGGGAAGGAGCTACCGATGCCTGATCTCGCTGATCTTTTTCCCGGCTATGCGTCCGAGTGGATCAACACCTCGCAGGGCCGCATCTTCGCCCGCGTCGGCGGCAAGGGCCCGCCATTGCTGCTGCTGCACGGCTTCTCCTCGACGCATGTGATGTGGCACACGGTGGCGCCGAAACTCGACGACAGGTTCACGCTGATCATCGCCGACCTGCCGGGCTACGGCTGGTCCGACATGCCCGACAGCGACAAGGACCATACGCCCTACACCAAGCGGGCCTGGGCGAAGACCATGGTCGAGGTGATGGAGCAACTCGGGCACGTGCATTTCGCGCTCGCCGGCCACGACCGCGGCGGCCGGGTGTCGTACCGGCTCGCGCTCGATCATCCCGGCCGGCTGTCGAAGCTTGCGGTGCTCGATATCGCGCCGACCTATGATTACTGGCAGAAGCTCAATCGCCTGTCGGCGCTGAAGATCTACCACTGGGCGTTCCTGGCGCAGCCCTATCCGCTGCCGGAGACGCTGATCTCCAACAATGGCGAATTCTTCCTCAAGGAGAAGATGGCGAGCCAGACCAGGAGCAAGACGCTGGAGGCGATCGATCCGCGCGCGCTCGAGCACTACCTCGCGCCATTCCGTGATCCCGCGCGCATCCACGCGATGTGCGAGGACTATCGCGCTGGCGCCTATGCCGACTACGAGATCGACAAGGCCGATGTCGACGCCGGCAAGAAGATCACGATCCCGATGCTGGCGCTGTGGGGCGATGCCGGGGTTGCCAGCGCGGCAACAACGCCGCTCGACACCTGGAAGACCTGGGCCACCAATGTCAGCGGCGCGCCGGTGGCGTCGGGGCATTTCCTGCCCGAGGAAGCTCCGGACGCGACCGCGAAGCTGCTGCGGGAGTTTTTCGTGGCGGGATGACTCCGTTCGCGCGCCGTCATCCCCGCGCAAAGGCTTCGCCTTTGTCGCTGGAGGTGGGAGCCTCGCTCCGCTCGCACCTCAGGATGACGGGATCAACAGCTGAGAGCTTCGTAGCCCGGATGGAGCGGAGCGAAATCCGGGATCGTCTCCGCGGAGATATCCCCCGGATTCATCCGGGCTGCAGGTCGCCCGCGCTACGAATTCCTCAGCGACGCTCCCTGAAGAACTCGCGCAGCAGGCGCGCGGACTCGGTCTCGCCGACCGCGCCATAGACCTCCGGCACATGGTGGCAGGTCGGCTGCGCGAAGAACCGGACGCCTGACTCGACCGCGCCGCCCTTGGGGTCGGCGGCGCCGTAATAGAGCCGGCGGATGCGGGCAAAGGAGATCGCGCCGGCGCACATCGTGCAGGGCTCCAGCGTCACGTAGAGGTCGCAATCGACCAGCCGCTCGGTGCCGATGGCCTCGGCGGCCTGCCGGATCGCCAGGATCTCCGCATGGGCCGTCGGATCGTGGTCGGTCAGGGTGCGGTTGCCGGCGGTGGCGATCACCTCGTAGCCCCGCACGATCACGCATCCGATCGGAACCTCGCCAGCTTTTCCGGCACTTTCGGCGGTTTTTAGCGCCAAATCCATGAAAGAAGGGGCAGACATGCCTCGTATCATCGGAAGAAACCTGCTAGTAGCGTCGCCTTCAGCAGAAGTGGATGCCGGTTTTGCGCCAGTCGCGCCCAGATGGCGCGCGTATCGCCGGTTGCCCTGCGCCCCAATTGAACCTCCAGGCGAGAACATTCATGCCCCGCGACAGCGACAAAAACAACGATTCCCCGCGCGGCCGGCGGGACCGGGGGGCGCCCGGGAAGGGGCGGCCCAGTGGTTCCCGCGGATCGGACAAGCCGTTCGGCAAGCGCAGCTTCGGCGGCAAAGGTGGTGATCGCGACAAGCGCTCTTTCGGCGACAAGGGCGAGGGCCGCTCGTTCCGCCGCCGTGAGGACGGCGATGCGCCGCGCCGCGATTACGGCGACCGGCCGCGCTTCAAGCGCGACGACCGTGGCGGCGAGGGGGGCGGAAAGCGCCCGTTCAAGCCGCGCGGCGAGCGCCGCGACTTTGATGCGGGCGATCGTCCGCAGCGCGGTGGCGCGCGCTCGGAGGGCCGCTCATCCGACCGCAAGTTCGGTGAAAAGCGGTCCTATGGCGATCGCGAGAAGCGCCCCTACACGCCGCGTGGCGACCGCGACGGCGAGAAGCGGAGCTTTGCGCCGCGCGGCGATCGCGCCGAGCGCAAATTCGACGACAGGAAGTTTTCGCGCGGCGATCGTGACAAGCGCTCGTTCGGGGACAAGGGCGAAGGCCGCCCGTTCCGCCGCCGCGAGGATGGCGACGCACCGCGCCGCGATTTCGGCGATCGGCCGCGCTTCAAGCGCGACCGCGACTTCGAGGGCCGCGACCGCGGCGACGAGAAGCCCTGGCAAAAGCGGGATCGCAAACCGCGCGACGACCGCGGCGGCGACGAGCGCCCGCGCTTTTCGCGGTCGCGCGACGATCGCGGTGGCGGCGAACGTCCGCGGTTCTCGAAGTCACGCGACGACCGCGAGCAGGGTGATCGTCCGAAGTTCGGCCGGCCGCGCTGGGATCGTCATGATGAAGATGGTGGCCGCGACAATCGCCGGCGTGAGCGGCCCGAAGGCCGCACCGACTGGCAGGAGCACCCGCGCAGCGAAGGCCGCTTCTCCGACCGGCCGCGCCGCGACAATGAGGACGACAGCAAGGTCTTTGCGAAGCGCCCGGCCTTCGGCGGCCGCGGTGCCTATCGCGAACGCGCCACCGACGACCGGCGCGAGCGTCCCGAGCCGAAGCCGAAGAAGACAGGCGAACGCATCGCCAAGGTATTGGCGCGCGCCGGTCTTGCCTCGCGCCGCGATGCCGAGGAGATCGTCACGCAAGGGCGCGTCACCGTCAACGGACGCGTGATCAACTCGCCGGCGCTCGATATCACCGACAACGATGTCGTGGCCGTCGACGGCAAGCCGTTGCCGCCGCGCGAGCGGACGCGGCTGTTCATGTATCACAAGCCGCGCGGGCTGATGACGACGCATGCCGATCCCGAGGGGCGGCCGACCGTGTTCGACAATCTGCCCGAGGGCCTGCCGCGGCTGATCTCGATCGGCCGGCTGGATTTCAACACCGAGGGCCTGTTGCTGCTGACCAATGACGGCGGCCTGGCGCGGACGCTGGAGCATCCCGACACCGGATGGCTGCGCCGTTACCGCGTGCGCGCGCATGGCGAGGTGACGCAGGGCCAGCTCGACCAGCTCAAGGGCGGCGTCGAGGTCGACGGCGTCAAATACGGGCCGATCGACGCGACATTGGAACGCGACCAGAGCGCCAATGTGTGGGTGGTGTTCGCGATCCGCGAAGGCAAGAACCGCGAGGTGCGCAACGTGATGGCGCATCTCGGGCTCGAGGTGAACCGCCTGATCCGGATCTCCTACGGCCCGTTCCAGCTCGGCGAGCTCGAGGAGGGCAAGGTCGAGGAGGTCAAGACGCGGGTGCTGCGCGAGCAGCTCGGCGAGAAGATCGCCAAGATCGCGGGTGCCGACTTCACGCGGCCGGAGCAGCGTGACGCAGCCGACGGCGACGATGCGCCGGCCAGAAAGCCGAAGCCCAGCAAGCGCGAAACCATCAACGATCGCAAGGGCCGCCGCGTGCTGGTGCAGCGCACCGGCAGCGAGGAAGCGCGTGCCCGCAATGAAGACGAGGCCAACGGCTACGGCCCGCCGCGCCGTCCCAAGCGCGGCTATCACGGCAAGCGCGATCTCAAGCCGCGGGACGAGTAACGGTCGATGCGCGTCGTCGGGGGCAGGCTGAAGGGCCGCAATCTCGCTTCGCCTGCGGGCCGCGAGATTCGTCCGACCGCGGACCGCCTGCGCGAGTCCGTGTTCAACATTCTGATCCACGCCTACGACAATCCGGTTGAGGACGCGCGCGTGCTCGATCTGTTTGCCGGCACCGGCGCGCTCGGCATCGAGGCCGTCTCGCGCGGCGCCAGGTTCACGCTGTTCGTCGACAATGGCGCCGAGGCGCGCGCGCTGCTGCGCAACAATGTCGAGTCGCTCGGCCTCGGCGGCACGACCAAGGTCTATCGCCGCGATGCCACCGATCTTGGACCGGCGCATCCGGTCGAGCCGTTCTCGCTGGTGTTTCTCGATCCGCCCTATGGCAAGGGGCTGGCCGACAAGGCGCTCGCCTCGCTGCGCGACGGCGGCTGGCTGACGCCGGGCGCGCTGCTCGTGGTGGAGGAGGCCAAGGCCGCGGCGTTCGCGGCGCCCGAGGGCTTCGAGGAGCTCGAGCGGCGCGCGTATGACGACACGGAGTTCGTGTTTCTTCGCAAGGCGTAATATTGCCGCTTGTTGTGCTGTCATCACCCGCGCATTGTTTAGTCCGGGGACATGGCTGACACCTGTTCGGACACATCACTGACAGGTTGGCGGTTGGTCAAGTCGATTGATGCGACCTGCCAGCTGGCGAAGAAGACGCCGTAATGGCCGTCGCGATCCAGCGGCCTGATGGCAAGCCGTTCGCGCGCGAAGGCCTGTGGAACCTTCCAGAAGCGTCCCTTGAAGGAGATGTAGGGCCTCGTCGATGAGACCCTGCGCACGGTCTCGCCGCTGTCGTACTCGATTTTCGGGACGCGGGCCGGCATAGCGCGGGCACTGGGTCGGAAGCGATCGGCGGGAACGTGCATATCAAGGCCTTGGTGAGGGCGCTGCAGATTGTAGATCGGCCGCCAGGCATCCAAGGCACGCTGGACTTCCGGTAGGGTGCGGAAGCGGCGCATCGCAAAGACCTCGGCCTTCAGGGTGCGATGGAAGCGTTCGTTCTTGCCGCGGGCCTGCGGGTGGCAAGGCCTGGCATGCACCACCCTGACGCCAAGCTTGAGCAGCCAGACCTTCAATCCGGTCCAGCGAATGCCGGACGTATCGCCCCATGGTGAGCCGTTGTCGGTGTAGAAGGCCTCCGGCAAACCATAGCAGCGGAACGTCGTCGTCAAGTGATCCTGCACGGTGAAACGCTGCTCGTCGGCGCAGGCCTTCAGGCACAGGACATAGCGCGAGTGATCGTCGACGATCGTTAGCGGATGACACCGCGTTCCGTCGGCGAGCGGCAGGTGGCCCTTGAAGTCCATCTGCCACAGTAGATTGGGAGCTTCCTTCTCGAAGCGGTGCCCTGGATTTGGCGGCGCGTTCTCGCTCGGCTTGACGCGGCCGTTCCGGCACAGGATCCGGTGCACCGTCGAGGGCACAGGCACCGTCTTGCCGTCCCGCTTCAGGCAGTGGGCGATCTTGCGCGCGCCCCAGACCGGATGCTTGTCGCGCACCGCAAGCACCTGCTCCTCGATGGCAGCCTCACTGCGCTTGGGCATCGCATGCGGACGCCGGGAGCGGTCAGCCAGTTCCCGATCACCAGCCTGCCAGCGCCGCAGCCATTTGTAGCCAACGTCAGGGCTGATGTTGAACCGTTGACACAGCTCGCGCCGGTTGGCGCCTTCCTGCAATGCCAGCCGCACGAACTCGTGGCGCTGATCCATTACTGACACCTCACTCCACGGCATGGACGGCCTCCCGAATCGGACCAATCCAGCCAATGTTGATGTGTCAGCTATGTCTCCGAACACCCGTCAGTGATCTGTCCGGGCTAAACATCAAGCCGGGCGATGACACCGGAGTATGCGGTCTTATCTTCGCCCGAACAGCTTCTCGATATCGCTCAGCTTCAATTCGACATAGGTCGGGCGGCCGTGGTTGCACTGGCCGGAGTTCGGCGTGTCTTCCATCTCGCGGAGCAGTGCGTTCATCTCTTCCGGCTTGAGGCGGCGGCCGGCGCGGACCGAGCCGTGGCAGGCCATCGTGGCGGCGACGTGCATCAGCCGGCGCTCCAGCGGCAGCGCCTCGTCCCACTCGGCCATGTGCTCGGCAAGGTCGCGCAAGAGACCGGCCGCATTGGCCTTGCCGAGCAGCGAGGGCGTTTCGCGCACCGCGACCGCGCCGGGGCCGAAGGATTCGATCGCGAGCCCGAACGACGCCAGCTCCTCGGCGCGGTCGAGCAGCTTCTCGACGGTCGCCTCATCGAGCTCGACGATCTCGGGGATCAAGAGGATCTGCCGCTGCACGCCGTTCTTCGCCAGCGAGGCCTTCAGCTTCTCATAGACGATGCGCTCATGCGCCGCGTGCTGGTCGACCACGATGAGGCCGTCGCGGGTCTGCGAGACGATGTAGGTCTCGTGGATCTGGGTGCGCGCGGCGCCGAGCGGCCGGTCGAGCAGGTCTGGCGCGGGCGCGGCTTCGAAGCGCACATCGGCGGTCGGCGCGCCGACGTCGAAGGCGGCCTGTCCGGGCTCGGCGAAGGCGGGCGCCGCCGCACCGTCGAACGCGCGCAGCGGACCAGCCGGATAGGACGGCGAGCCGCGCCAGTCCCAATTGCTCGGGCGCGGCGGCGTGAAGGCGGGGCGGAAGGCCGAGAGCGCGGCGCTGTCGGCGGTATTGGCCGCGGTGCGCCTGCCTTCGCGCGCGAGGCCTTCCTTCAGGGCGTGCACGATGAGCGCGCGGACCAGGCCGGCGTTGCGGAAGCGCACCTCGGTCTTGGCCGGATGCACATTGGCGTCGACCTCTTGCGGGTCGCAGGTCACGAACAGCGCCACGACGGGATGGCGGTCGCGCGGCAGGTAGTCGGAATAGGCCGCGCGCACGGCGCCGAGGATCAGCTTGTCGCGCACCGGGCGGCCGTTGACGAACAGATATTGCCCGAGCGCATTGGCGCGGGTCAGCGACGGCGCGGCGGCAAAGCCTTCGACCACGACGCCCTCGCGCCCGGCGCGCACCTCGATCGCACTGGCACGAAAATCCGCACCCAGGATGTCGCCGAGCCGGGTCAGCCGGCCGGCCGCGCCGGGCAGCGCTGCGGCCCAGGTGACCGGCGCGCGCTCTTCGCCGGCCAGCGTGAAGGCGATGTCCGGGCGCGCCATGCCGAGGCGGCGCACCACCTCGCGGATCGCCTCCGCCTCGGTGCGGTCGGTCTTGAGGAATTTCAGCCGCGCCGGCGTTGCGTAGAAGAGTTCGTTGACCTCGACGCGGGTGCCCTGGCCGAGCGCGGCCGGCATGACCTCCGACTTCTCGCCGCCTTCGACCGACAGCGACCAGGCATGCGGCTCGCTGGCATGACGCGTCGTGATGCCGAGCTTTGCGACCGCCCCGATCGAGGGCAGCGCCTCGCCGCGGAAGCCGAGCGTGCGGATGCGCAGCAGGTCTTCGTCGTCGAGCTTGGAGGTGGCGTGACGGTCGACCGCAAGCGCGAGGTCGGCGCGGGTCATGCCGCCGCCATCGTCGGTGATACCGATCCGGCGCCGCCCGCCGCCATCGGTGAAAACGTCGATCCGGCTGGCTCCGGCGTCGATCGCGTTCTCGACCAGTTCCTTGACCACGCTCGCGGGGCGTTCGACCACTTCGCCGGCGGCGATGCGGTTGACGAGCTGTTCGGGAAGCTGGCGGACAGGCATGGATTGGACGTTCGGAGGAGCGATTCGAGGCTGGCCGTTACTATAAGTCGCCGCGCCGGCAAATGCATGGGACCGATCTGGCGGCCGCAAGCAGGTTGGGGATGATTCCGGCCTATCGCCTTGAAGACGCTTGGCTTCGGCGGCCGGCGCGTCACGCCCTACGTCCCGATTGTGGGGCCGCGCGCACAGGTATATCGTTTAGAAAAATTATAAGTTCTCGCCGGAGGAACGCCATGTGCCATCTTTTCGCGCATCAGCCGCAACGCGACTATGAATCGCAGACCCGATCGTTGCGGATCGACGGCCATTGCACCTCGATCCGGCTGGAAATGTCGTTCTGGGACACGCTGGAGGAGATCGCGGCCAAGGAAGGCATGACGCTGGCCAAGTTCCTCACCACCCTGCACAACGAGGTGCTCGATCATCACGGCGAGGTGAACAATTTCGCGTCGCTGCTGCGCTGCTCCTGCCTGATCTACCGCGCCAAGGCCAATGCTCCGGCGGTGGTCCCGGACTATCGCGGGGCGGCGGCGATCATGGATGCGGCGGAATAGATTTCGCACCGGTCCATCACGCAAAGAAGAAAGCGGCCTTGTCCAGTTGGGCAAGGCCGCTTCAGTGAGAGGGGAATTGTATTTTCTTGCTAAAGCGCAGTGGCGACCACGACGGCGCTGCGCTCCCTCGCCCCGTTCTTACGGGGAGAGGGTTGGGGTGAGGGGCCGTCTCCGCGTATCCGGTGACAGCTGCGTTTGCGGAGACTCCCCCTCACCCGGAACGCATCTAACGATGCGCTCCGACCTCTCCCCGCGCGCGGGGCGAGGTGAGGCGGAATCCGCGACTCGGTTCGAATGGTCGTCTGGTCTAGATCTCCTTGCGCTGCATCGCGCCGGCGATGTGGTCGGCCTGGCGGATCGCCAGCGACACGATCGTCAGCGTCGGGTTGCACGCTGCGCCTGACGTGAACTGGCTGCCGTCGGAAACGAACAGGTTCTTGATGTCGTGGGTCTGGCCGAACTTGTTGACCACGCCGTCGCGCGGCTTCTCGCTCATCCGGTTGGTGCCCATGTTGTGGGTCGAGGGATAGGGCGGCGTCGGATAGGTGACGATGGCACCGACCGCCTCATAGACCGCGGAGCCCTGCTTGTAGGCATGGTCGCGCATCGCGACGTCGTTCGGATGATCGTCGAAATGCACGCTGGCGACCGGCATGCCGAACTTGTCCTTGATCTTCGGATCCAGCGTGATGCGGTTGGTCTCCTGCGGCATGTCCTCGCCGACCAGCCACATGCCGGCCATCCGCGGATAGCCCTCGATCGCGCTGGTGAAGCTGCGTCCCCAGGCGCCGGGATTGAGGAACGCGGCCATGAAGGGCAGGCCGAGCGACAGCGTCTCCATCTCGTAGCCGCCGACGAAGCCGCGCTTCGGATCGTTCTTGGCCTCGTCGCGGATAATGCCGGCCATCGTGGTGCCGCGATACATGTGCACCGATTTCTCGAAGCCCGCATACACGCTGCCGGTCATGTGCCGCATGTAGTTGCGGCCGACCTGGCCGGATGAATTGGCGAGCCCGTCCGGGAACATGCTGGAGGCGCTGTTGAGCAGCAGCCGCGGGCTCTCGATCGAGTTGCCGGCGACGGCGACGACGCGGGCCTTCTGGCGCTGCATCGCGCCCGTCGCATCGGCGTAGACCACGCCGGTGACCTTGCCGGACTGGTCGTGCTCGATCTTGATCACCATGCTGCCGGGGCGCACTTCGAGATTGCCGGTGGCTTCGCCCTTCGGGATCTCGGTGTAGAGCGTCGACCATTTGGCGCCCGACTTGCAGCCCTGGAAGCAGAAGCCGATCTGCTGGCAGGAGCCGCGGCCGTCGCGCGGCTCGCTGTTGATCGCCATCCGCCCGGTGTGCACCTCCTTGTAGCCGAGCTTCCTCGCGCCGGCTTCCATCACCTTGAAGTTATTGTTGCCGGGCAGCCCTGGGATGCCGTTGGTGCGGGTGACGCCCATCTTGTCCTCGGCCTTGGCGTACCACGGCTCCATCTCGGCGAGCGTGATCGGCCAGTCGATCAGGTTGGCGCCGGGAATGGTGCCATAGGCCGACTTGATCTTGAACTCGTGCTCGTCGAAGCGCAGCGAGGCGCCCGCCCAGTGCGTGGTCGAGCCGCCGACCGCCTTCACGATCCAGGCCGGCAGGCCCGGAAAGTCCTGGTGGACGCGCCAGCTGCCCGAGGTCGAGCGCGCGTCGGACCAGGCGAGCTGGGTAAAACTGTCCCATTCATCGCTGATGAAGTCCTGGTTCTCGATGCGCGGGCCGGCCTCGAGGATCACGACCTTGACGCCCTTCTGCGCCAGTTCATTGCCGAGCGTTCCGCCGCCGGCACCGGAGCCGACGATCACCACAACGCCACTGTCATTCAGATCGAATTTTGCCATTGTTTCCTCCCGACCCGTTAGACCTTCGGCAGCCAGTCGATATCGGCGAAGCCGCGCTTGATGTAGCCGCCATGCTCGGCTGAGGAGCCCTCGTAGCCGAACCGCGGCCACACCTCCTTGTTGTTGTAGATGGAGACGATGAGATCGCCGCGGATCTTCTGGAAGAACGCGCTTTGCTCGATCTGTTGCAGCAGCGCGACGCGATCGTTTTCCCAGGCGACCTGGACATAAGGCATCTTGTGGCGGTCGTTGGCCGCCTGATCGAGCCTCGTGACGCCGTCATTGATCAGCGACTTGACCGCCGGATCCTTCGCGGCCTTCTCGTCATACGGCTTGACCGCTGCTATGTAGTAGCTGTCGCCGAGGAAATCGTGCGGATAGATGTCGCGCGCCATCTTGAGCAGCGTCTTCATCGTGGCCGGCGTCAGCGTCGTGGCGCCTTCGGCCCACGCATCGGTGATGCCGAGCCCCGTCGAGGTCGCAATCGCGACTGCGGGTGCGGTCACGGCCGCGCCTTTGAGAAAGACACGCCGGTCATATTTGCTGCGTCGATCGATTTCTCTCATGGGTTCCTCCGTCAATTTTTATTTGTGCAATTGCCTTGTTGTCTGAGCATGCTCTAGCCGAAGCGCCCGCCGCGCTGGATCACCTCGATCTTGTAGCCGTCGGGATCGGAGACGAAGAAGAAGCGCGCCAGCGTCTTGCCGTCGTGCTTGAAGTCGCGCAGCGGCCCGGGCGACAGTTTCTCCTTCTCGAAGCGCGCGTGCTCGGCATCGACGTCATCGACGATGACGGCGAGATGGCCGTAGCCGTCGCCGAGCGTGTAGGGCTCCTTGCGATCGAAGTTGACCGTGAGCTCGACCTCGAAGGGCGAGGAGGGATGGCGCAGATAGATCAGCGCGAAATCGGGAAATCTCAGATTGTCCGCGATCTCCAGGCCAAACGCGCGCTGGTAGAAGTCGAGCGCTTTTCCTTCGTCAAACACTCGGATCATCGAATGCACGGGTTTCGCCATTCAGTTCAGCTCCTTCAGATAGGCGATGATCATGGCGCGGGTTTCCGGCTTGGCCTGCCGATAGGCCATTACGGAGCCCGGGATCACCTCCTGCGGATTGGTCAGCCAGGCATCGAGCCTGGCGTCGTCCCAGACGAAATCGGCCTTGCCGAAGCCCGCGGAATATTTGAAGCCGTCGGCCTTGCCGGCGTGACGGCCGACGACCTTGTAGAGCGACGGTCCCTGCCGGACGGCATCCGACATGTTGGTGGTGTGGCAGGTCGCGCATTGCTGCTTGAACAGCGTCGCCCCATCGGGCGGCTTGGCGGCGGGCAAGGGCATCTGCGCGCCGGCCATTTGCACTGCAAGCATTGCGCTGCAAAATCCCAGCCCCAACGTCCACCTTGCGCGCAGCTTTGTCATCTACATCACCGCCTCTGTGCGGTGACTGTAGGAGGCTGAAATCCGCCGTTGGTAGTAGCGGGCTGTTTCACAGCAGAACAAAGCTGGGCGGTGATCTGGCGCGGAACCGGTGGTTGCCGCATATGCGGACGACAATTTCGCAAAATGACCGCGAAATCCCTGCACGATCACCACACGACGCAGCTTGCATCTCGCGTGCGCCGTTTGCGGAAAATGCAGTCTTGCGCGATGGGGTTCAGGGTCGGCGCTGCAAACGGCGCACCACCTGCGCCGCTCCTCCATCGTCAATTAAAGTCCCAGGAGAAATGGATGACGTTTGCAAAAACCAGCGTGCTCGCCCTTGCCATCTCGGCCGCGATGGCCGGCCCCGTCCTGGCACAGGGAACGACTGCACCGGATACCCGCGGCGGTGCACAGGGCAGAGGTACCATGCAGCAGGGCGGCGGCATGTCCGGCAGCGGCGATGAGGAAATGACGGCGCAACCTGGCGCGACGACGCAGAAGAGCGGCGCCGCCGCCAAGTCGGGCAGCAAGGGAACGGTCGGCAGCGGACGCACGGCACCGAAGTCGGGCGGTTCCGAGATGGCGCCCGCAACCAAGAAGTACTGAAGCACGAGGGCCTTCGCGGTTCTGATCAATCGGAACCAAGGCTCAGGCTTCTTGTTCTGACGCGTTCCTTCGCGCGAACCGACATCCGCTTCGCGCGAAAACGCTTCTGGTTACGCTGACCGGATCCCGGATGCAGTGCCGCGTGCGCTGCGTCCGGCGTTCCCTGGAGCATGATCCGGAAAAGTGGAAACCGGTTTTCCGAAAAGATCATGCTCAAACAAGGAGATGAGATCATGATGCGATTCCGTGGAAACGCATTATGATCTAATCGTCGAAACGGCGGGCGCCGCGCCCCGCCTTGATGTCGCTGCGGCGCTTCTTGCCCTCGAGCCGGCGCTGCTTGGAGCCGAGCGTCGGCTTGGTCGGCCGCCGCGGTGTCGGCCGCATCATCGCCTCCCTCAACATCTCGAGCAGCCGCTCGATCGCATCGGCGCGATTGCGTTCCTGGGTGCGAAAGCGGAAGGCGTGGATCACGATCACGCCATCCTTGGTCATGCGGCTGCCGGCGAGCCGCGCCAGCCGCTGCGCGGCGTCCGCCGGCAACGCAATCTTGTTGGTATCGAAGCGAAGCTGCGCTGCGGTCGAGACCTTGTTGACATTCTGTCCGCCCGGGCCGGAGGCGCGGACAAAGACGATCTCAATGTCGTTCTCATCGATCGCAAGGTCGCGGGACACCCGCAGCATGACATCACCCGTGGAGGGAAGAATCGGCAGGCCGCAGGATAGCGGGTTTGGGTCTGCTTGGGTGGTGTTGATGCAGTGGTTGTTACGTCGGCGTCCGAGTGCGCGGCTCCCCCTTCTCCCCCCTTGCGGGGGCCGAGGCGAGCGAAGCTCGCTCTCGGGGTTGGAGAGGGAAGGTGGCCCGCCGAAACGCGTCAGTTCGCCTTCGGCGGCGCCGACACCGGCTGCGCCGCGGCTTGCGGGGCGCGGCCGACGATTGCGGTGAGTAGGCCGTTGCCCCAGAGCTTTTTGGCGACCCGCTTGGCATCGTCGAGCGTCACCGCGTCGACGATGGCGTTGCGCTTCTCGATGTAATCGATCGGCAGCTTGTCGAGCTGGTATTGCAGCATCGCCTGCGCGAGCTTGGAGGAGGTGTCGAGCGCCAGCATCTGCGAGCCCTTCAGGTAGGACTTCGCCTCGTCAAGCTCCTTCTGCGTCGGACCTTCCTCGGCGATGCGGCGCACTTCCGCTTCGATCGCATCGACGGTCTCGCCGGCGCGATCGGCGCGGGTGCCGGTGTTGCCGATGAACAGCGAGGAGTGATCCATCCAGACCAGCGCTTCATAGATCGAGTAGGCCAGCCCGCGCTTCTCGCGCACTTCCTTGTAGAGCCGCGACGACAATCCGCCGCCGCCGAGAATGTGGTTCACCACATAGGCCGCCATGAAGTCCGGGTCATGCCTGGCAATGCCGGGGCCGCCGAAGGTGACGACGGTCTGCGGCACGTCGAGCGGGACGAAGGCGCGCTGCGGCGGCCTGGTCGCCACGACGTCGGGGACGGGCGTCAATTCGGCTTTCGCCGGCAGGCCACCAAAGGTCTTGTCCAGCAGCTTGCCGAGCGTATCGGGATCGACGTCGCCGACCACGGCAACGCGCAGCGTATCCTTGGCGATGATGCGGCGGGTATAGTCCTTGAGATCCGGGATCTGGATGGTCGGCACGCTGTCGAGCGTGCCGGTGGCCGTCCTGGCATAGGGATGATCGCCGAATGCGAGCTCGAGGAACTTGCGGCCGGCGAGCGAGGACGGATTGGTCGATTCGCGGCGCAGATTGGCGATCACCTGGGCGCGGATCCGTTCGACGTCCTTCGGCTCGAAGTGCGGCGAGGTCAGCGCCATCCGCAACAGGTCGTAGGCTTCGTCCTTGTTGTCCTTGAGCATGCGCAGCGAGCCGCGGAATTGATCGCGGTTCGACTGGAAGCTGAGCTCGATGGCGCGGCGCTCGAGCCGCTCATGATAGGTCTTGGAATCGAGATCGCCGGAACCCTCGTCGAGCAGGTCGGCGACCAGATTGCCGACGCCGGGCTTGCCGGGCGGATCCTGGCTGGCGCCGCCGCTGAAGGCATATTCCATTGCGATCAGCGGCACGGTCGCGTCCTGCACGAACCACGCCTCGATGCCGCCGGGCGATACCAGCCGCTGGATCTTGGCCGCAGCCTGCGAGGGCGCCGACGTCAGCGTCAGCAGCGCGGTGCAGGCGCCGCCGATCAGCGCCGCACGGCGGGTGAGGGAATAGATCACGAGCGCTTCTCCTCGCGTTTCGGCGCAGTATCCTTGATCAGATAGCCGGTCACCGACCGCTTCTTGTCGAGCCAGCTGGCGGCAGCAGTGCGCACCTGCTCGGCAGTGACGGCGCGGATGCGATCCGGCCAGCTGCGGATATCCTCGATGCTGAGCCCGGTGGTCAGCGCGCCGCCATACCAGCGTGCCAGTGTCGCCTGGTTATCCTGGGCGTAGATCGCCTCCGCGATGAGCTGGGTCTTGACCCGTTCGAGATCCTCGGCGCGCGCCGGGTTCTGCGCGAGGTCGGCGATCACCTTGTCGATCGCGTCCTCGATCTGCGCGAACTCGACGCCGGGTTTCGGCGTCACCGAGATCGAGAATTGCGACGGATCGAGCGAGGTGCCCTGGTAGCCGGCGCCGGCCGAGATCGCGAGGCCCTTGTCGATCACCAGCGAGCGATAGAGATAGGAATTGGCGCCGCCGCCCATCAACTGCGCGAGCACATCGAGCGCCTGGCTCTCGCCCGCTGCCGCCGTCGTCGCCGACGGCACCAGGTAATAGCGGCGCAGGCTCGGCTGCTCGACGCGCGGATCCGACAGCGTCACGGTGCGCGGCGCGGCCGGTGTCGGCTCCTGCGGCCTGACCCGCTTCTCGGGGATCGCATGCTGCGCCGGGATCGGGCCGAAGTTCTTCTCGACCAGCGGGCGGATATCCTTGACGTCGACGTCGCCGGCAATGACCAGGATGGCGTTGTTCGGCGCGTAGAAGCGCCGGTAGAAGGCGAGCGCATCCTCGCGGTCGAGCTTCTCGATCTCCTGATGCCAGCCGATCACCGGCCGGCCATAGGGATGGTTGAGATAAAGCGCGGCCATGATCTGCTCGGTCAGCCTTGCATCCGGGTTGTTGGCAACCCGCATGTTGAACTCCTCCAGCACGACATCGCGCTCCGGCAGCACGTTCTCGTCCTTGAGGATCAGGCCGGTCATGCGGTCGGCCTCGAACTCCATCATGGTGGGCAGCTGCTCGCGCGGCACGCGCTGGAAGTAGCCGGTGTAGTCGACCGAGGTGAAGGCGTTCTCATTGCCGCCGACGCGCAGCACGGTCTGCGAGAACTCGCCCGCCGGATGCTTGGCGGTGCCCTTGAACATCAGATGCTCGAGGAAATGCGCGAGGCCCGATTTGCCGGGCGTCTCGTCGGCCGAGCCGACCTTGTACCAGATCATCTGCGTGACCACGGGCGTGCGGTGGTCGGGGATCACCACGACCTGCAGGCCGTTGTCGAGCGTGAAACTGGCGGGGCGTTCCGAGGTGACGGTGGTCTGGGCGCGGAGGCTGGCACCCGGCAGCGGGATGGTGGAAACGAATGCGGCAGCGAACAGGGCGATCGATCGGCGAGAGCGCATCATGGTCCTTATGAAAGCCCGGACACCGGCCGGGGCGCGAAAGCAAGCCATCGTACGCGGTCGTTCCCGTGCCGATGGTCACGAAGCGGAGAGACACCCGCCGCCCCGCATTAAGCTTTGCTCATGTCAGCCTTCGCCCGCGGAGGCCAGGCGATCACTGCACCGGTTTTCCGGTCATGACGTCGTACTGGCCTTCTTTCGCCTTCGGCGCCTGCGGGCCGGTGCCGTAGGCATAGCCCCCGGACGGCGTCTGGTAGCCCGGCGGCGGCTCGGTCAGGGATTCGCGCGTCGGCTCACCCTTGAACGGTTTGGACTCGCTGCTGTTCCCCTTGAACATGCCAAGCAGGCCGCCGTTGTAACCGAGCTGGCTCGGCATCAGCGATGGATTGGTGCTCACGCCGGGCTCCAGCGGCTCCTTGCGCCCGTCGGTGGCGGTCTGCTGCTTGCGGCCCGCCTCGATCTCGGCCGGCGTCAACGCCACCGCCGACTGCCAGGGCTCCTTCTTGACTTCCTTCTTGCGCGCCGCGATCGCAGCCTTGCGCGCCGCAATATCAGGGTCCTTCGGCCAGTTCGGCGCGTTGACCTGGGCGGTCGACGCCGGCGGGGGCAAATCCAGCTTCGGCGGCACCACCAGCGGCGAGCGCTCGCGGTAGTCGATGCCCTTGCTGGCCGCGCTCTTGGCGCCGAGCCCGGTCATCAGATTGTCGACGATCCGCTCTTCGAAGGTCAGGCCGTCGTCGCCGTCATCTTCATCGTCGCCGGCGCGCACCGGGCCGGCCGTCATGACAAGGCCGATCCCGGCTGCGACGAACGCCAGGCGCAGGCCGCGCATCAGCGACAGCCGGGACGTCTCGATCAGGTAACCGCGGGCTTTGGTGTTGCGCATTGCGCCATTCCCATCTCAAAATTCGCCAAAGCGATCACTGGCTTAGGCCACAGTTCCGCTTGATACAGGTGTGGGCCGCTGACCGGCTCGTATCGGCCGGGATCAGGGCGCTTTTACGGCGGGGGTCCCCACCACGGAATCATACAATAGGGCTGCCACGCCAGCAACGATGGCTACATCGGCAAGGTTGAAGATGTACCAATTGAAGGTTTTTCCCCCGATCTCGGCATGAAGCAGGGCAAAATCGACCACCGCGCCATAGGCAAAGCGGTCGATGCCGTTCCCGATGGCACCGCCGATGATCAGGCCGAGCGACACCGTCGCGAGCCAGGTCCGCGACCGCGCCATCCAGATCGCCAGCGCGATCACGGCCGCGGCCTTGATCACCATCAGCAGGATCTGGGCCGCCGGGGTCTCGCTCTGGAACCAGCCGAAACTGATCCCCGGATTCCAGGCGAGCACCAGGTCGAAGAACGGCGTCACCCGCACCGGGGCGTGATGCACGATGTCGAGGACGTGGAGCAGCCAGAGCTTGGAGGCCTGGTCGGCGATCAGGGTGATGATCGCCGTGATCACGCCGGTGCGGAGGGGAGGGCTCATTGCCAGCCCACCAAAGGTGTCGTCCCTGCGAAAGCAGGGACCCATACCCCGTGTCGGGTGTTGCTTGAATGACTCGGAGTCATCAACCTCAGTCCATTCCAGGCAGTGGTGGTTATGGGTCCCTGCTTTCGCACTAGCGTATATACATATCCTCCGCAGTCTTTCCGGAGTCTTCTCAAAGAGTTGGCCGAAAACCGCAGAGAGCTTACTCATCGCACTAGGGTTGCGCCCGCCGATTTCGGCTCTCGCCTAGTAGCTAACCCCTTGATGATGAGTCGGTTTTCTAGCCTCGAAGAGATGTGTAAATGCCCTAGTGCTTTCGCAGGGACGACAGCGGACGTTAGACGCTGCCCCCCAGCGCCTTCCATTCGCGCAGCGCTTGCGCGTCGCGCGGCGAGACGTCGGGATATTCGCCGTCCTCGCCCACCGTCGGCAGGATCTTCCACGAACGGGCGCATTTGGTGCCGACCGCCTTCTCGACCACGACGGCAACGCCAGGCACGGCGTCGAGGCGGAAGGCGTTCGCCGGCGCCTCGCCCTCGCGCACCTCGTAGTTCGAGGTGATGCAGACTTCGGCAAGATCGATATCGAACAGCGTGGCCAGCATCTCCCTGTCAGCGACGTAGATCACCGGCGATGCCTCGAGCGAGGAGCCGATCCGCTTGGCGGCGCGTTCGAGTTCGAGCGCGCCGGTGACGACGCGGCGGACGTTGCGGACCGTCTCCCACTTCGCGGCAAGCGCGTCGTCTTGGAACTGCTCGAGACCTTCGGGAAACAGAGTCAGATGCACCGAAGGCTCGGCGTTCGGCCGATACATCCGCCAGGCTTCGTCGGTGGTGAAGCTGAGGATCGGCGCCAGCCATTTCAGGATCGCGTCGCAGAGCAGATCGATCGTGGTCAGCGCCGCCTTGCGCGCCACCGAGGACGGCGGATCGCAATACAGCGTGTCCTTGCGGATGTCGAAGTAGAACGCCGACAGCTCGGAGTTCATGAAGGCCGCGAGGCTTGCGACCACGGTCTTGTAGTCGAAGTCGGCATAGGCCTTGCGGATGGTCTCGGTGTGGCCGGCGAGCTCGTGCAGCATCAGCCGCTCGAGTTCGGGCATCTCGGCAAAGGCGACCTTCTCGCTCGGCTTGAAATGATGCAGCGTGCCGAGCATCCAGCGGATCGAGTTGCGCAGCTTGCGGTAGGTCTCGATGGTGTTCTTGAGGATCTCCGGGCCGATGCGCTGGTCGTCGGCATAGTCGGTGGCGCAGACCCACAGGCGCAGGATGTCCGCGCCGGAATCCTTGATCACCTTCTGCGGCTCGACGGTGTTGCCGAGCGACTTCGACATCTTGCGGCCGTTCTCGTCGAGCGTGAAGCCGTGGGTCAGCACGATGTCATAAGGCGCGCGGCCGCGCGTGCCGGCGCTTTCCAGCAGCGACGAGTGGAACCAGCCGCGATGCTGGTCGCTGCCTTCGAGATACATCACGGTGTCGTTGCCGCCATCGACCTTGCGGACGATGTTGCCGAGCTGCGGGAAGTTCTGGCGGTCTTCCAGCACGAAGGCGTGCGTGGAGCCGGAATCGAACCAGACGTCGCAGATGTCGTCGACCTTCTTCCAGTTCTCGGACGCGCGGCTGCCAAGGAAGCGCTCGCGGGCGCCGTCCATGTACCAGGCGTCGGCGCCTTCCTCCATGAACGCCTCGGTGATGCGCTGGTTGACGACCTCGTCCTGCAGGATCTCGGCCGAGCCGTCGCTGTTCTCCCTCACGAACACGGCGATCGGCACGCCCCAGGCGCGCTGCCGCGAGATCACCCAGTCGGGACGGTTGGCGATCATGCCGTTGATGCGGTTCTCGCCGGCCGGCGGCACCCATTGCGTGACCGAGATCGCGTGCAGCGCGCGGGCGCGCAGCGTGTCGCCCTTCCTGGCATGGCCGTTCTCGGCGATGGGCTTGTCCATCGCGATGAACCATTGCGGCGTGTTGCGGAAGATCACCGGCTTCTTGGAGCGCCAGGAGTGCGGATACTGGTGCTTGAGGCGGCCGCGCGCGAGCAGCCTGCCGGCCTCGATCAGCGCCTTGATCACGGCCTCGTTGGCATCGCCCTTCTCGCCCTTGTCGTTGAGCACGCGTTTGCCGGTGAAGCCCGGAGCCTGCGCGGTGTAGGCGCCGTTCTCGTCGACCGTATACGGGATCGCCGTCGGGATGCCGCGCGCATCGAGCTCGCGGGTGTTGGCCGTCCAGACGTCGAAGTCCTCGCGGCCGTGGCTCGGCGCGGTGTGCACGAAGCCGGTGCCGGTGTCGTCGGTGACATGCTCGCCGGCCAGCAGCGGCACGATGAATTCGTAGCCGCCACCGAAGCCGCGCAGCGGATGGGCGCATTCCACGGCGTCCAGCGTGTCGCCGGGAATATCGCGGACCTTCTCATAGGACGTGACGCGGGCCTGCTTGAACACCTCGGCGGCAAGCGCGTCGGCCAGGATCAGGAGATCGCCGGTCTTGGCCCAATTGTCCGCCGGCGCATCCGTCACCTTGTAGAGGCCATAGGCGATCTTCGGCGAAAACGAGATGGCGCGGTTGCCGGGCAGCGTCCACGGCGTGGTGGTCCAGATCACGACCGAGGCATTGGCCAGCGCGCCATGCGCCGGCGAGGTGACCGGGAATTTCACCCACACCATGTCGGAGGTGTAGTCCTCGTATTCGACCTCTGCTTCGGCCAGCGCGGTCTTCTCGACCACGCTCCACATCACCGGCTTGGAGCCGCGATAGAGCGTCCCGTTGGCGGCGAACTTCATCAGCTCGCGGGCGATCTGGGCCTCCGCCGGATAGCTCATCGTCTGGTAGGGATGATCCCAGTCGCCGATGATGCCGAGCCGCTTGAACTCCTCGCGCTGCACGTTGATCCAGTGCGTCGCATAGGCACGGCACTCCTTGCGGAACGCGACCATCGCCGCCGAGTCGCGGAAGTCGGGCTTCTGCTTGCCCTTGGAGCGGTAGTTCTCCTCCTCGATCTTCCATTCGATCGGCAGGCCGTGGCAGTCCCAGCCCGGCACGTAGTTGGAGTCGAAGCCGAGCATCTGCTGGCTCTTGGTCACGACGTCCTTGAGGATCTTGTTCAGCGCGTGCCCGATATGGATGTTGCCGTTGGCGTAGGGCGGGCCGTCATGCAGCACGAATTTGGCGCGGCCCTCGGCTTCCCGGCGGAGCTTGTCGTAGAGGCCGATGTCGTTCCAGTATTTCAGGATTTCCGGCTCGCGCTGGGGCAGGCCGGCGCGCATCGGGAAATCCGTCTGCGGCAGGTAAAGGGTCTTGGAATAGTCCCTAACGTCAGTCTTTTGGGCGTCGGTCTTTTGCGGCTTGTCGGACATGAAAGCTCTGATTTGGCAGGTGCGGGCGCGGATACGCGATCAATCGCGGGTGAAACGACGAAGTCCCGGTCTTGCGCCGAGCCTTCAGGCTCAGGCGGAAGCCGGGCCGCTAATCCGTATGATGCGCCGCGAAAACATGGGGTTTCCATAGCAGCCGGACGGGGAAATCGCAAAGCCCCCGGTGGCTCGCAGGGCCGCGCATGGCGCGGTTCAGGCCGGCCGTGCCCGGGCCGGATTTCCCGCCACGATCGCGCCGGGGGCGACGTTCCGTGTGACCACGCTGCCGGCCCCGACCAGGGCGCCGTCGCCGATCGTGATGCCGGGCAGAATGATGGCACCCCCGCCGATCCAGACGTCGCTGCCGATCCGGATCGGGCGGCCGAATTCCAGCCCGGCGCGGCGGGTTTCGGCATCGCGCGGGTGGTCGGCGGTATAGACCTGCACCGCGGGTCCGATCTGGGTCCGATCGCCGATCGCGACCTCGACGACGTCGAGGATGACGCAATTGAAGTTGAGGAACACGCCGTCGCCGAGGCTGATATTGCTGCCGTAATCGCAGAAGAACGGCGGGCGTATCACGGCATCCCTGCCGACCTTGCGGAAGCGCTCGCCGAGCAGCGCGTGCAACTCGGCCGCGGACGACGCGCCCGACGCATTGTAGCGTGCCATCCATTGTTCCGCCGCTGTATGCTCAGCGGCGAGCTCCGCATCCGGGCGATACAGCTCGCCCGCCAGCATCTTTTGCTTTTCAGTCCGGTTCAACCAATCACTCCGAGCTGCGGGAACGCGTCGGGCGCCGCGGCCAGCACCGCGCGCGCCTTGGCGCTGTCGTCATCCATCTGGCGTATCAACGCCTCGATGGTGTCGAATTTCAGCTCTTCGCGAATGAAACCGATGAATGCGACATCAAGGACCGCGTCGTACAGATCGCCCTTGAAGTCGAACAGGAACACCTCGAGCAGCGGCGCGCCGTTGTCGAAGGTCGGCCGGCGCCCGAAGCTTGCGACACCGTCGAACCGTTGCGAGCCCTTGCCGACCCGCACCGCGTAGATGCCGTGCTTCAAGCCGCAATGCTTGTCGAGGCGGATATTGGCGGTGGGGTAACCGAGATCTCGGCCGCGCTTCTCGCCGTGGACCACCTTGCCGGTGACGAACCACGGTCCGCCCAGCATCGTGGTCGCATCCGCGATCTCGCCTTCGGCGAGCGCCATGCGGATGGCACTGGAGGAAACCGGACGCTCCTCGATGTCGACATGGGCCTGCACATCGACCTCGATGCCGAGCCGCGGTGCTTCGCTGACCAGGAGGCTCGGCGAGCCGACCCGGCCCTTGCCGAAATGGAAGTCGTAGCCGACCGCGATCCCGCTGATGCCGAGCCGGCCGATCAGGTCATGGTGAATGAAATCCTGTGCCGTGGTCCCGGCGCGCGCCTTGTCGAACGTCATGACGACGGCGCCCGCGAGGCCGGTGGCCGCGAGCAGCCGCAGCTTGTTGGTCTCGTCCGTGAGACGGAATTGCGGAGTGTTCGGGCTGAAGAAGCTGCGCGGATGCGGCTCGAAGGTCACGGCGAGCGCGGGCACGCCGCGCGCTCTGCCCATCGCAAGCGCCGCGCCGATCACGGCGCGGTGACCGAGATGGACGCCATCGAAATTCCCCATCGCGACCACGGCGCCTTTCGGAATGGCGCTTGCGGGGGTGTTGTCGCGGATAACGGTAAAGCCGGTGCTCATGAGCGGTATTCTTCAAGGATTCTTAAGCATGATTGGTGCGGGCCGGACCGTGACGCGGCGGCGGCGTGGAAGTCAAGGCTAACGAAAATCGCGTCAAATCCGTAACAATCCGGATTCAGCCGGTTAACGCGCTGTTTAACGGCTGCTGTTAGTCGTTGGCGGAAAGCTGCGTTCGTGCAGAAGCCAAGTTGCGTTTGTGTTTTTGGGGGGAAAGATGGCGGTTGATTTGTCCATGCCGGTTCTGGTGGTTGATGATTACAGCACCATGATCCGCATCATCCGGAATCTTCTCAAGCAGCTTGGATTTGAAAATATCGACGATGCCTCCGACGGCTCCGCAGCGCTGAACAAGATGCGCGGCAAGAAGTATGGCCTGGTGATTTCCGACTGGAACATGGAGCCGATGACCGGCTACGACCTGCTCAAGGAAGTCCGCGCCGATCCCAACCTCGCGACCACGCCCTTCATCATGATCACGGCGGAATCCAAGACCGAGAACGTGATCGCGGCCAAGAAGGCCGGCGTGAACAACTACATCGTCAAGCCGTTCAATGCGGCCACGCTGAAGACCAAGATCGAGGCGGTGTTCCCGGACATGGCGACGGCATAACCGCCCGACATCGATCGCATCGGCTGAAATTCACGCATGCCCGGGCAGAAGCGCGTCTTCGCGCTAGGTGTCCCGGGCATTTGCATTTGATCACGCTTCCCTTTACCCGCCCCGCTTGTGCAACACGAGGGGGAGGGCGGCTGCACGATTTCGGAATATTAGAAGAGTATCGCTGAGTTGCCCGACGTGTCAAGGCGACTGGCGAACCCCGCGCGCCACGGGCTACTTTGCATGGGGTTGTTTTCGATATTTTGGCGGCGCGCCCCTTCACCTCGCCCCGCTTGCGGGGAGAGGTCGGATTGCATCGAGAGATGCAATCCGGGTGAGGGGGTACAGGTCTCTCGGCATCCGGCGCCTGGGGAGGCAGCCGCTCACCGAACCCTCCAAGAGCGAGCTTCGCTCGTCTCGACCCGGTGAAGAACGGGGCGAGGGACAGCGTCGCTTGCCGCTACCACTTCAGCTCGCGCATCAGCGCGCGGGGCGGATGGCCGAACAATTCCTTGATCGAGGCCGCATCGAGCTGCTCGATGCCCTCGAACTGTTCGGAATGGATGCCGCGCGTAACGAACAACAGATCGATGCCGAAGCCAAGGGCGCCGGTGAGATCGGTGCGCACGGAATCGCCGATCGCGAGCACCCGGCTGAGCTCGGTCGGACGCCCGCGGCGTTCGGTGGCGAGAGCCATGGCGCGCTCATAGATCGGCCGGTGCGGCTTGCCGTAGAAGATCACCTCGCCGCCGAGCTCGCGATAGAGTTCGGCGACCGCCCCGGCGCAATAGATCAGCCGGTCGCCGCGCTCGACCACGATATCGGGATTGGCGCACACCAGTGTGAGCTTGCGCTCGAGCGCCTTCAGCAGCGTGTCGCGATAGTCTTCGGCCGACTCGGTCTCGTCGTCGAACAGGCCGGTGCAGATGATGTAGTCGGCCTGCTCCAGCGGTACCAGCGTGGCGTCGAGGCCGCGGTGGATCGAGCTGTCGCGCTCCGGGCCGATCCAGAAGATTTTCTGGCCGGGATGATCGGCCACGAAGTGGCGCGTCAGGTCGCCCGAGGAGACGATCGCATCATAGGTCTCGTCGGCGACGCCGAGCTTGCGCAGTTGTCGCTGCACGGAATCGGCCGGCCGCGGCGCGTTGGTGATCAGGATGACCGTGCCGCCCTGCTGGCGGAAGGTGTGCAGGGCCTCGCAGGCCTCGGGAAAGGACTCGAGCCCGTTGTGCACGACGCCCCAGATGTCCGACAGCACCACATCGACGCCGCCGACGAGGTCGCGCAGCTGCTCCACGAAACGCAGTGAGGTCATGATGCAAATTGCCGGCTAATTTGGACCGAGGGCGCGGCGCGCCAGCGCGGCGCTGCCGGTTGCGCGCGGCGGAGCTGCGGGGCTGGAGGCGGGGGCTGAAGTGCTGGCGCCATTAAGATCCTGGGGGTTGGTCTGCGGAGCCTCGGCGGTAGCAGATGCCCCCTCCGGCCGCAACGGCCGCGGCGGCGCGAACAGGAACCCCTGGCCGAACCGGACATCGTAGTCGAGCAGATCGACCACCGAGCGTTCGCCCTCGATCCGTTCGGCGATCAGGTCGATGCCGTAGCGGCCGAGCAGGTCGGACAGATCGGACGGATGGATATCGGTGCTCGCGATCTGCCTGGCGTCGAGCAGCAGCGCCGCCGGCACCTTGATGAAGCGGACGCTGCGATCGGCGAGCTCGCGCGGCTCGAGGCGAAGGTCGCTGACATGGTCGATCGAGAACCGGTAGCCGCGCTGTGCCAGCGCCGCGAGGTTTTCGCTCTCGGTCCCGCCGAGATTGCGGAAGGTCGCCTGCTTGAACTCGAGCACGAAGGACGGCGCCAGCGCGCGGTTGGCCTCGAGGAAGTCGAGACACTGGGTGAAATGCGCCTGGTTGGACAGCGTCGCCGCCGAGACGTTGCAGAACACGCCGACATCCTTGCTGCGGATCATCAGGCGGCGCAGCACCTGGACGCAGCGAAGCATCACCATGTGATCGATGCGGCCGATCAGGCCGCCGGCCTCGGCCGCCTCGATGAAATCCTCGGCGGCCAGCACCTGGTCGCGCTCGTCGCGCAGCCGCGTCACCGCCTCGTAGTAGCGCACCTTGCGCTGCGGCAGCGTCACCATCGGCTGCAGGTAGATGTCGAGGCGGTTCTCGTCGATGGCCTGCTTGATCGCGCCGATCAGCTGGGTCTGGCTGCGCGAGACCTCCGGCGGAGCCGCAGGTGGCGGCGGAGGCGCAACCACGACGGTCGGCGCCGGCGCAACCCGTTGCAACACATCGTCACGCGGGGACGCGACCGGCTGCATCGCCGGAGCCGCCGCCAGCAGATCCTCATGATGCGCGACGGATGCCGCGAGCTGCCGCACCAGTCCGCCGAGTTCGCTGATCTCGCCGGCCATGCCCTGCATCCGGTCGGCGCCGGTGGAGTTGGCCGAGGCGACGCGGCCTTCGACCGCGGCCAGCCGGCGGCCGAATTCGGCGACCTGGCGGGCAAGGTCGGCGGTGCCGCGCGACAGATCCGCGATCTGGCCGCCGACGTCGCTGCGGTCACGCAGCCGCATCGAGACCGCGTTGTAGAGGATCAGGCAGGTGAGGGCGGTGAGCGCCACGATCGCCGATTCCGATCCGCTGATGCCCGCCACCGAATACAGCACGAAGCCGAGCGAGGCTGCGACCAGCACCATGCAGATGGCGATGAAGATCGTCGAAATGCGAATCATGTCGCGCGCCCGCGCCCTCTGTCCGAACGTCCCCGGACCGCGACCTTAGCACCATTGTTGATTCGACGGGCCAGCGATCTTCGGAACCGGCTGGAACTGCACACGATTTTCGTTTCGCCGGGGTCGGGCTCCGTAAAGCGCCGGAGCCGGCGGCGGCACGCCGGTCAGAGGTCCGCGGCAGCGATCCAGAACACCTCGCCCTCGGAGTCCTCGGTGTCGAGCCAGAGCAGCGGCAGGTTCGGATAGGCGGCCTCGAGATTGTCGCGGCCGCGGCCGATCTCGCAGAGCAGCCCGCCCTGCGGGGTCAGATGTTGCCTCGCCTCATCGAGCAGGCGGCGGACGATGTCGAGCCCGTCGGCGCCGCCATCGAACGCGATCTTCGGCTCGGCACGGCACTCGCGCGGCAACGCCGCCATGCCTTCGGCGTCGACATAGGGCGGGTTCGAGATGATGAGATCGTATCTGCTGCCGCCGAGCGGCTTGAACAGGTCGCCGCGATGCAGCGTCAGGCGACCGTCGAGGCCGTGGTCGGCGACGTTGCGCGCGGCGACCTCGAGCGCGTCCTTTGAAATATCGACGGCATCGACCGCGGCGTTGGGGAAATGCCGGGCGGCCAGGATCGCGAGGCAGCCGGAGCCGGTGCAGAGGTCGAGCACGCGTTCGACCTCCTCGGGATCGCCGATCAGCGAGGTGCCGTCCTCGTCGCCGCCGAAATGCGAATCCAGCAATTCGCCGACGAAGGAGCGCGGCACGATGGTGCGCTCGTCGACATAGAACGGCAGGCCGCGCATATAGACCTTGTTGACGAGATAGGCGGCCGGCTTCCGCGTCGCGATCCGGCGCTCGATCAGGTCGAGGATCTGCTTGCCTTCGGCCACGGTGACGCGCGCGGTGGCGAAGGTCTCGAACTGGTCGGGATGCAGGTGCAGCGTTTCGCAGATCAGGAACGCGGCCTCGGCCACCGGATCGGTGGTGCCGTGCGCGAACACGAGCTTCGCCGCGTTGAAGCGGCTCGTCGCATAGCGCAGGAAATCAAACAGGGTCTGCAGCTCGCCGGCGCCGACTTTCGGCGCTTTCGGCACGGCGGGGCTGCGCCTGGCCGGCACTTTGCTGCGCTTGGCCATCAGGATTTGGTCCAGCGCGCGGCGGCCGCGTCGTCATGACCCTGCGCCTCGATCCAGCTCGCGCCGCGCGCGCTTTCCTCGCGCTTCCAGAACGGTGCGCTGGTCTTCAGATAGTCCATCAGGAACTCGGCGGCCTCGAACGCGGCCTGCCGGTGCGCCGAGGCGGTCACGACCAGCACGATGTTCTCGCCCGGCGCGATGCGGCCGAAGCGATGGATGATGGTGAGGCCCTGCAACGGCCAGCGCGCCAGCGCCTCGTCGGCGTGGCGTCCAATCTCGGCTTCCGCCATGCCCGGATAATGTTCGAGCGTCAGCGCCGCGATCGGCTCGCCCTGCTCGCTGCCGCGGCAGATGCCGCTGAAGCTGACGACCGCGCCGACATCGGTGCGGCCCCTGCTCAAGGCCGCGATCTCCTGCGCGACGTCGAAGTCGGCTTGCTGGATACGGATGGTCGCTGCGACGGTCATGTGGACTTCTTTGCTTGACGCGTTTTCTTCACGCGAACCGGTACCCACTTCGCTCGAAAACGCTATCCTAGCCGCCGGTCATTGGCGGAAAGAACGCGATCTCGCGGGCGCCGGAGATCGCCGCGTCCGATTTGACATGGGCGTGGTCGATCGCGGCGCGGATCACCGTCGGCTTCTCGAAGGCATAGGCGTAGGCATCGTCGCGCGCCGCAAGCCAGCCGATCAGGTCGCCGACGGTGCGCACCTCAGCCGGCGGCTCGACGATCTCTTCAGCCTTGCCGACGCGTTCACGCACCCATGCGAAATATTTCAGCTTCATCCCTCATCCTCCTTGATGAGGTGATGGATGCCAGCACGGAAGTAATCCCAGCCGGTGTAGATCGTGAAGATAGCCGACATCCAGAGCAGCACGATGCCGATCAGGGTGGTGGCCGGGAAGACCTGCTCGCCCGCTTCGCCGGCAATCAGAAAGCCGATCGCCACCAGCTGGATCGTCGTCTTCCATTTCGCCAGCTTGGTGACGGGAACGCTGACCCTGAGCCCTGCGAGATATTCGCGCAGGCCCGAGACCAGGATCTCGCGGCACAGGATCACGATCGCCGCCCACAGCGTCCAGCCATGGATCGAATTGTCGGCGGCCAGCATCAGAAGGCTGGAGGCGACCAGGAGCTTGTCGGCGATCGGATCGAGCATCCGGCCGAAGGCGGACTGCTGGTCCCAGATCCGGGCATAATAGCCGTCGAGATAGTCGGTGATTCCCGCCGCAATGAACACGGCCAGCGCCACCCAGCGCAGCCACAACGGGCCGTCCAGGATCGATTGCCAGTAGACGCAGCCGATCACCACCGGGATCGCGGCGATCCGGGCGTAGGTCAGGATATTCGGGAGGGACATGGTCTTGGTCTGTCCCCGGGTCGTGGCGATGTTCATCCGTTCTACCAATACCGCTGAAGCGAGAAGGTCAACCGTGCGGACGCGTCAAGCGCGACCAGATTGCGCTGCATCGTCATAGCGCCTTAGCTCGTTGTTTAAGCATGATCTTTTCGGATAACTGCCTCACACTTTTCCGCATCATGCCCTAGATGCCCCTGTCGCAGGCGACGCCCTGATGACTCGCCTTTGGTTTAACCCGGCTGGGCGTGGAAAAACTCGAAAATCTTGCGGGCGCTCTCGGCGCTGACGCCGGGAACCTTGCCGAGGTCGGCGATCGAGGCCCGCTCGATCTCCTTGAGCGTTCCGAAGTGGTGCAGCAGGGCACGCTTGCGGGACGGGCCGATGCCCGGGATCTCCTGCAGTCCGGCCTCGCGGATGTCCTTCTTGCGCAGCTTGCGGTGCGAGCCGATCACGAAGCGGTGGGCCTCGTCGCGCAGCCGCTGGATGAAATAGAGCACCGGGTCCCGCGGCTCCAGCTTGATGGCCTCGCGGTCGGGCATGAACAGGGTTTCGCGCCCGGCATCGCGCTCAGGACCCTTGGCCACCGCCATCAGCGAGACCTCGGTCAGCCCGAGATTCTGGAAGATCTCCCGGACCGCGTTGAGCTGGCCGCGGCCGCCGTCGATGATGACGAGGTCGGGCCATTGCGGGAACGAATCGTCATCCGCTTTCGTCTTGGCTGCGGCCTCGCCCTCCGGCGGCTTCAGCAACCGCTTGAAGCGGCGTTCCAGCACCTCGCGCATCATTCCGTAATCGTCGCCCGGCGTCAGCCCTTCGGACTTGATGTTGAACTTGCGGTACTGGTTCTTCATGAACCCGTCGGGTCCCGCCACGATCATCGCGCCGACCGCGTTGGTGCCCTGGATGTGGCTGTTGTCGTAGACCTCGATCCGCTTGGGTGTGTGCGGCAGGCCGAGCGTCGAGACCATGCCCTCCAGCAGCCGGCTTTGCGTCGCGGTATCGGCGAGCTTGCGCCCGAGCGCCTCGCGCGCGTTGGTGAGCGCGTGGCCGATCAGCTCCTTCTTCTCGCCGCGCTTCGGCACGGAGACCTCGACCTTGGATCCGGCCTTGACCGACAGCGCGTCGGCGAGCAACGCGCTTTCCTCGATCTCGTGCGACAGCAGGATCAGCTTCGGCGGCGGCTTGTCGTCGTAGAATTGCGCGAGGAACGAGGACAGCACTTCTTCGGGCGTGAAGCTCTTCTCGGCCTTCGGGAAATAGGCGCGGTTGCCCCAGTTCTGGCCGGTGCGGAAGAAGAACACCTCGACGCAGGAATAGCCGCCCTCCTGGTGGATCGCGAACACATCGGCCTCTTCGACCGTGCGCGGATTGATGCCCTGCTGCGACTGGATTGCCGACAGCGCCGCGAGACGGTCGCGGTACAGCGCCGCGGTTTCGAACTCGAGCTCGCCGGAGGCCTTCTCCATCTCGGCCGCGAGCAGCTCCTTCACGGCGTGGCTGCGGCCGGAGAGGAATTCGGTCGCCTCGCGCACCAGTTCGCTGTAGCCGGGGAAGTCGATCTCGCGCGTGCAGGGGCCGGCGCAGCGCTTGATCTGATAGAGCAGGCAGGGCCGGCTGCGGCTTTCGAAGAAGCCGTCGGTGCAGGAGCGGATCAGAAACGCGCGCTGCAGCGCCGTGATGGTGCGGTTGACTGCGCCTGCGTTGGCGAACGGGCCGAAATAGCGCCCGGGCCGCGACTGCGCGCCGCGATGCTTGAGGATCTGCGGCGCCCAATGGTCGCCGGTGATCAGAATGTAGGGAAACGACTTGTCGTCGCGCAGCTGCACATTGAAGCGCGGACGGAGCTGCTTGATCAGATTGGCTTCGAGCAGCAGCGCCTCGGTCTCGGTCATGGTCGAGACGATCTCGACCTGCGTGGTCGCCGCGATCATGCGCAGGATCCGCGCCGGCAGCGGCGCGTTGGCCCGCGCGTAGGACGACAGCCGCTTTTTGACGTTCTTCGCCTTGCCGACATAGAGCACGTCGTTGGCAGCGTTGAGCATGCGGTAGACGCCGGGCGAGGTCGGGGCGAGGCGGACCGCGTTCTCGATCGCGGCATGCCCGACCGAGAGCGTGCCCTCGGCGACCGCCTCGGCGGCGTCCTCCGAAGTCTCGGGCAGGCGCGCCTCGTCCTCCTCCTCGGCGGCGGAGGTTTCGGGATCGACGTCACTTGTATCGAGCGTCAGATCGTCCTGCGGCAGGTCGGACTTCGAACCGCGCCGTGGTTTGGGGGCAGCCTTGGAGTCAACCTTGGAGTCAACCTTGGGGGCCGGCGTCGGGCGCTCGGGAGAATCGTGAACCATGGGCCGTAAACTAAGTGCTTGGGCGAGCGGTCGCCAGCGTTGACGGCACCTACAAAAAGCACCTCGATTGCAGGAGGTTACCGGCCCCGCACGGGCGCCGGGAAGGGGTGCGTAACACCTTGTTAAGACTGATGAGCGGGCCGGTAACCGGGCTTAACAGCCCTTTAACTTAAAACTCTCGATAAACCTTAGCGAAAAAAGTGGAATTCCGTAACCACGCCGGCCCTCGCCGGCGGGCTGCGGCAGTTGCGTTCTGGAGAGTACCAATGACCCGGTTTGTTGCGCGTGCGCTGGCACTGATCGTTGCAGGCTGGACGACCTCGGCCGCGTCGGCCGACCTCAATTACGGATCGCCCTATACCGTCTATCAGCCGCTCAATGCCTATAGCTGGGCGGGCCCCTATCTCGGCGGCAATGTCGGCTATGGCTGGGGCTCGGTGGAGAACAACCCGACCAAGCCGTCCGGTTTCGTCGGCGGTGTACAGGCCGGCTACAACTTCCAGAACGGCTCCCCCTGGGTGTTCGGTATCGAGGCCGATATCCAGGGCACCACAGCCGACGACCGGTTCGCGCCGTGGAAGTTCTCCAACCCGTGGTTCGGCACGGTGCGCGGCCGCGCCGGCTATGCGGTCAATAACGTGCTGTTCTACGCGACCGGCGGTCTCGCCTTCGGCGAACTGCGCGGCGAGACGTTCGGCATCACGGAGAGCCACACCAATGCGGGCTTCACCGTCGGTGCCGGCGCCGAAATGGGCTTTGCCCCGCACTGGAGCGCCAAGATCGAGTATCTCTACGTCGACCTTGCCAACAGCAATTTCACGATCACCGGTGGTGTGTCGAACGGCTACAGCTTCAGCCTGGTTCGCGCCGGCATCAACTATCACTTCTGAGAACAAGAAAACGTCGACCATCAACTCCCGGCCGCGCCTAGCGCGGCCGGGTTTTTCTTTGTGTTGATGATCTCAACGTCGCGCATGCGACATGCATGCCGCGGCGTGCGCGAATCCAATCGGTGGGCCGCACGTGTGGGATATGCGGCTCCGCCGGTCGCGTCCGCATCATGCAGGTGGTCATCCAGCGAGCGCCAGCCACGCGCTCGGCAGCCAACTCACACGCAACGCCTCATTCGGTGTTCATTCCGAGCCGCGCATCGCGAGCGCTCGTCATGAGACCACCAGGTTGACCGCCTTCGGGCCCTTGCCCTTCTTGTCGGGCTCAACCTCGAACGTAATGCGTTGTCCTTCAGTCAGGTCCTTCAATCCTGCACGCTCGACAGCTGTGATGTGAACGAACACATCGCGGCCGCCATCATCAGGCTTGATGAAGCCGTAGCCACGCTCTCCGTTGAAGAACTTGACTGTCCCAGTCATGGCCATCGGGAAACTCCTCCCCCGTATTGCTCCACCGCTACGCGCACGCCGCGTAGCGGTTGACCGACATTCGCTTGTCGGAAGCTTGGCCACCTGAACAGGCCGGCGTCACGCCGCCGGTCTGCCTGGATTTATTTCGGCCTTGTCACTCCGCCGCAACCATTCGCGGAAGCGGAACGTAAAGCCAGTCGTAACAGGATGAGCATAATACGGTTCCGCGCAAATTGCCTATGCTCAAAATTGAACTTTTCAGTAGGAGGTTGTCGATCATGGTTTAGGCGTCTCGAGTCTGAAGCGTCCCGCGCCGCCTTGACCGAGCGGCTTCTCGAGTTCGGGCAGGATGACCTTCAACTCATTCGCCAGCGTCCACGGCGGATTCACCAGCAAAAGCCCTGTGGAAACGAGGCCTGCGCCTGCTTCTTGCGGTGCCACACTGAATTCCAATCGCAGGCATTTGCCGGCGGGCCGGCTGCTTGCTGCTGCAGCAGCCACACTGCGCGTTAGCTCATCGGTGGCTCTCCGGGTTTTTACGGGGTACCACAAAAGATACGAGCCGGTCGGCCACTTCGCGTACGCTTCCGTGAAAGCACTGGCCAGCCGCTCGAACTCGTCCTTCGCTTCGAACGGCGGATCGATCAGCACCAGGCCGCGCCGTTCGTTCGGCGGCACGAATGCGGGCAGCGCCATCCAGCCGTCGAGATCGACGACGCGCGCTTGCGCGTCGCGTCGCAGCGCGTCGATCAGTTGTTTGCGCGCCGACGGTTCGATCTCGCAGGCGGTGAGGCGATCTTGCGGACGCAGCAGCGCCCGCGCGATCAACGGCGAACCAGGATAGGCTTTCAGCTCGCCTTTCGGATTGAATGCTCTGACGATGTCGAGATAGGGCGCGATCAGCGGCAATGCCTGGTCGGAGAGCCGCGCCTGCATCAGCCGCGCGATGCCGGTGAGCCATTCGCCGCCGCGCTGCGCTTCGCTCGACGTCAAATCATAGAGACCGGCGCCGGCATGGGTGTCGATGACGCGGAACGGCGCCGGCTTGTCCTGCAGATAGGTGAGCATGCGCACCAGCACGATGTGCTTGATGACGTCGGCAAAGCTGCCGGCATGAAAGGCGTGACGGTAGTTCATGTGATGATCGTGCTGCGCTCCCAAAGGGTGCGCATGTTGTACTCGTCATGCCCGGGCTTGTCCCGGCCTTCGCTAAAGCTTCGGCGGGGGTAACGTCCGAGCTCGGCGAAGCCTTGGCGTAGCCGGGGCTCCCGGGCATCTGCGCCTTATCTTGCTTGTTTCGCGATGGCGCAGGTGGCCGGGACATGCTGCGCGACGACGCGCAGCGCGGGTCTGCCGGCCATGACCCAGAGTTTCAGCCGCCGCGAACCGGCGGCATCAGCACCTGATCGCGGCGGCAGGCGCGGCGGTCGATTTCCTCGCAGGAGCGGAATTCCAGATCCTTGCTGAGGCAGATCCGCACCTCGCTGAGCCGCTTGCTGTCGCAGGTCACCGAGATCGCGGAGTTGCTGAGGCCCGGATTGACCTTGATGAATGCCGTCTCCAGCTCGTCGGGCGCGACCGTCTTCGGCTCCGACAATTGCAGGAATTCCTCGGGGATCTTCACCGTGGCGCGGGCCTTGCGGATGGCTTCGAAATAGGCGCGCTCGCCGAGACCGGAGCAGGTGCCGTGCTTGTCCCACTCGTTGTAGATCAGCCCGGGCGCCGGCATCAGGTCGAGCATCGAGCTCATGATGCTGCGGGCGAGTCGCGGCGAAGGCCGCTGGCAGTATTCCGGAAAGCCCCGCTCATATTGCGGCCACAGGCCGTGCACCACGAAGGAATATGGCCGTCCGCCGCATTGCGCCTGCGTGCCGCGGCCGTTGTTGCCGCGCTCGCTCGCCGCCTCGCAGAACGAGGGCGACCACGACAGCGACAGCACATAGAAATCGAACTCGCCGGGCGCATTCTGGCGGCGATCCTGGGCCGACGCCCCGACCGCACCGCACAGAATAATGGCAACCGAAATCAAAAATCGGGAAATCGTGTCCAACCGAGGCATCAAACGCTCCCTCACTCGACCGCCCAGAGCCTAGCAGGCCGCGAGAACATTTCAAGAACAAAAAGCCGCCGTCCAAATGGCGGCGGCTCCTGCTTTAGCAATCTGGTCGGAGATCAGGGCCGCGCGGCCTTGCAGGACGGGTTATAGGTCCAGTTGCGGTCGAGCCCCGCGACGCACCATTCGACGCCCTGATTGATGCTGGCAAAGCCGCCGTCCTCGATGATCGAATAGTGCACCTTGCGCACTTTGCCGTCGCTCAGCATCGCCTCGCCCGTGCAATAACGGCGCGGGATATTGTCGGACTGCCAGGGGCGGAAGGCGGTTTCGTGAATCCCGTTGAAGCCGGTGATCACGAGCGGCGAATTCCAGAAGGTGGCTTCCTTTTCCTGGAATTGCGTGCTGATGACCGTCAGGGCCTTCTCGCATGGGGCCACATTGCCGTCATAGCGCGGGCCGGACAGCCAGAAGTTCATTTCGAGCGGATTGGCGGCTTGGGCCGTACCCCCGAAAGCCAGCAGGCCGACCACGAGTGCGGCGCCGAGGCCGAGCTTGCGGCCGAGTTTATTGCGGGAGTTGAACAGGTTGCGCATGGGAATCCACCCGATTATCCGATGCCGCGGACGGTGCCGCGAAGCCCCGGCAAGGTCAAGTGCAGGGCGGCAACACCTGCGGAGAAGTCCACTTTGGGGAGCCGGCTCGTTCTTTTCACGGTCGCCGGCGCACTCTATGTTGGCTCGAAGCGAAATGGAGTCTGCGATGCGAAGGAAATTGGCCGCGTGCCTGGTTGCCGTTTGCGGGATGCTGGCCGTTGTGCCGGCGCGGGCGGATTGGATGCAGCCGGTACCGCCGTTCAAGGGCAATGATACCGGCGGTATCATCGCCTATACGCTGGCGACCCAGAGCGACGCCCGGCAACTCGCAGTCGATCACTGCGCCTCCTACGGCAAGGTGGTTAAGTTCCTTGCGATGCAGAACTATCCGGGCGGCTACATCTCTTTCGCCTGTCGCTGGGTGCCCTATGGCGCAGCCCAGAGGCCGCTGCGCACGCTCTACTGAGCGCGCACCGGATCTTTCGATCGTTCAGCCGGGAGCCGACCGCATGACCCGACAGCTTGCCTTGCTTGGTTCGGCTGTGTGCCTTGTCCTGTCCGCTGGCGCCGCAAGTGCCGTCGACCTGCCGATCCGCAAGGCCGGTCTGTGGGAGATGAAGATGGTGCGCACCGGCGGGCCGATGCCCGAAATCACCATGCAGCACTGCACCGACGAGACCACCGACAAGGAGATGAGCGCGGCGGCCTCGCCGATGGCCAAGGAAGTCTGCTCGAAGCAGGATATCAAGAAGACCGCGACCGGCTATGTCAGCGACAGCGTCTGCAGCGTCGCCGGCATGACGATGCAGAGCCATGCCGAGATCGTCGGCGATTTCAATTCCGCCTACACGGTGAAGAGCACCTCGCATGCCGAGGGCGGCGCGGCCGGCTCGCGCGACACCACGATGACCATCGAGGCGAAATGGCTCGGCGCCTGCAAGAGCGACCAGAAGGCCGGCGACATCATCATGCCCGGCGGCATGAAGATGAACGTCAAGGACATGGAAAAGCTGAAGGGCCTCATGCCCAAGCAGAAGTAGCGCGCAGCGCATCCGGCTGTTGCCGGGCGCCCGAATGCATCGCCTCGCATGCTGAGAGGCTGCGCAGCTTGCACCACCATCACTTCGAGTAGCTCGCGACAAAATTGCAAAGCAATCTTGCGCTGAGGCGATGTGAAATCCATCCGATCCCTCCCCGTCATCTCCGCGCAAAGGCGAAGCCTTTGCGCGGAGATGACGGTTCACCGCGTTCGTGCGCTCCTTGGCGCGCGATGACGTCGACGGATGCAACATCATCGAATGATCGCCGCGTGCTCCCGCGTTCGAGACTCTCTGCGAGAGACGACGCGCATCGCATTCGCATTCGTTGTGTCGAAAGCCTGACGCGCCAACATGTCGTTTTGAATCGTTCCAGCGTTGCGCATCTTGAATCACTCCAGTGTTGCGCTTCGTTTCTGCTTCCATCGATTCTATTTTGCGCGTGTGGAATTTCGATCATCCCGCCGATAGAAGTCCGCCCCAATCGATGCCGGCCTTGTCGCAAACGCGGCTCGATCGATGTCGGCGTAAGGCAATGTGGGGATTTGTTCGGTGGGAATGGCTTCGTTGCGGAGCAAGCGCGGCTTGCTCGCATCAACGGCTGCGATCAATGCGGCGCTACTCGGTTCGGTCATACTTGTGTCAATGGGTGCAGACGTCGCCAGCGCTCAGGCGCAGACAAGTCCTCCGCAGAGCAAT
Source organism: Bradyrhizobium sp. USDA 4541 (assembly GCF_024171085.1). NCBI lineage: Bacteria > Pseudomonadati > Pseudomonadota > Alphaproteobacteria > Hyphomicrobiales > Nitrobacteraceae > Bradyrhizobium > Bradyrhizobium sp. USDA 4541. The sequence goes on along the minus strand of NZ_JALJZF010000001.1, from coordinate 9,052,734 downwards.
GTCAGCGAACTTCCCGCAGTGACGGTGGATGAACCTGGCGCCGCAAGGAAGCGCGGTGCCGTCGTTTCAAGCCAGAACACCAGGACTTCGCGCGCGGTCGCGGCGAACCGGCGCCGCAGTGCCGCGGCGCCCGCCCGGAGCCAGGCTCCGCGGTCGCAAGGCACAGGAGGCGCGATCGGTACGACCACGGGGTACGTCGCAACCGCGAGCACGGCCGGCACCAAGACCAGCACAGCGCTGATCGAAACGCCGCAATCGCTCTCGGTCGTGACGCAAAAGGAGCTAAGGGATCGCAACGTTCAGACGCTCAAGGACGCCGTCAGCTACACGCCCGGCGTGACGACCACGGCGTTCGGCTATGATCCAAGGTTCGATAGTTTCTACATCCGTGGCTTCGACGCGACCTATACAGGGATCTATCGCGACGGCCTGCGCCAGGGCGGCGGCAACTTCGCAATTCCCAAGATCGAACCTTACGGTCTCGACAGCGTGTCGATCCTCCGCGGACCAGCCTCGGGCCTCTATGGCCTCGGCTCTCCGGGAGGCATCGTGGATGTCACGACCAAGCGGCCGCCTTTGACGGCATTCGGTGAGGTGCAGCTGCAGGGCGGCACCTACGACCGTTACCAGGGCAGTTTCGATGTCGGTGGTCCGGTGCCCGGCAGCGATCAGCTGTACTACCGGCTGACGGGCCTGCTTCGCGACGCAAAGACCTGGTACCCCGGCAACGACGACGATCGCGCCTATATCGCGCCGGCGCTGACCTGGCGGCCGGACGCCGACACGTCCTTCACCATCCTCAGCGAATATCAAAAGAGCCGAACCGCCGCCAGCATCGGCAATTTCCGCACGCCTGACGGACAGTTGACCAACATCTATTCGAATGATCCGGCGTTCAGCGCCATGGATCAGAAGCAATATCGCATCGGCTACGCGTTCGAGCACAATGTCGACGACGTGTGGACGGTGCGGCAGAACTTCCGCTTCTATCAGGTCGACGTCGACGCGAAATACACCCAGATCGATTCAATCGACAGCAGCACCAATCTGGCGTCGCGGTCCGCGTGGCGGATCCTGGACAGCTTCAACATGGTGACGCTCGACAATCAGGCCGAGGCCAAGTTCATGCTCGGCGCGATCAAGAATACCGTGCTGTTCGGCGTCGACTACGGTCACTCCTACTACAACGACAAGATCGGTTACGGCCCGGCGCCCGATCTCAATCTCCTGAGCATGAACTACGGCGCCCAGGCCATCGCGACGCCGGCATTCTCGATCTTCAACAAGCAGTCGACCGACGAGGTCGGTGTCTATGCGCAGGAGCAGGCCAAGCTCGGAGGCTTTATTCTGACGCTCAACGGCCGCCAGAGCTGGGTGTCGCAGACCACGACCGCGGGTCTCGACGGCGTGCCGTCAACGCAGAAGGCGACCGCCTTCACGGGCCGTGCGGGCCTGAGCTACGTCTTCGACAACGGCATTGCGCCCTATATCAGCTACGCGACGGCATTCGCCCCGCAGGTCGGCGTCGACGCATCCGGACTGCCGTTCAGGCCGACCACCGGCGAGCAGAAGGAAGTGGGCATCAAGTACCAGATGCCGAACGTTCCGGTGCTGTTGACCGCCGCGGTGTTCGACATCACGCAGGACAATGTGCTGCGTACCGATCCGAACAACATGGCATTCCAGGCAGCGACCGGGCAGGTCGAATCCAAGGGTGTGGAGCTCGAGGCGAAGCTCGCGCTCAAGCAGGGATTTGATCTCACCGCCGCCTACACCCATCTCAACGTCGTGATCACGCAGGGCAATCCCGATACGACCGGCAATGAGCTCTCCGGCATTCCGGGGAATTCCTTCGCCGCCTTCGGCAAGTATACGTTCCAGTCCGGCGTGCCCGTCGAAGGCCTCGGGCTTGGTCTCGGCGTGCGTTATATCGGCACGAACTTCGGCAACGACCAGAACACGTTCCAGAACGCTGCGACGACGTTGTTCGATGCGGTGATCGATTACGATCTGGGCAAGCTGGACCGGCGCTTCCTCGGCGCCACGATGCGCGTCAACGCGACCAATCTGTTCGACACGCACTACCAGACCTGCCAGTCCGGTTACTGTTATGCCGGCGAACGGCGGCAGGTCATCGGCACCTTGTCCTACCGCTGGTAGGTTACACCGGCACCCGCACGACGGCGCGCAGGCCGCCCATCGGGCTTTCGCTGAGCATGATGTCTCCGCCATGCGAGCGGGCGATGTCGCGGGCGATCGCAAGCCCGAGCCCGGTGCCGCCTTCGTCCTGGTTGCGGGCATCGTCGAGCCGCAGGAACGGCTTGAACACTTCCTCGCGCATGTCGGCGGGGATGCCCGGCCCGTCGTCGTCGACCGTGACGTTGAGATAGCGATGGTCGCGATGGCCGGTGATCGAGATCGTGTTGGCGTGGCGCGCGGCGTTGGAGACGAGGTTGGCGAGACAGCGCTTGAACGAGGCCGGCTTCACCGTGACGACGGGCAGGCCGTGGAACGCAACGGTCGCGGTGTGGCCGTGGCGCTCGGCGTCGCTGCGCAATTCCTCCAGCGCCAACGCCATGTCGGTCGGCTGCGCGACCTCGCCGGAATCGCCGCGCGCGAAGGCGAGATAATCCTCCAGCATCATCGACATCTCGTCGACGTCCTTGCGCATCGCCTCGATCTCGGGGCCTTCGCCGATCAGGGCAAGCTCGAGCTTGAACCGGGTCAGGATGGTGCGCAGATCGTGCGATACGCCGGCGAGCATCGCGGTGCGCTGCTCGATCGAACGTTCGACGCGCGCCTTCATCTCGATGAAGGCCTGCGCCGCGCGCCGCACCTCGCGCGCGCCGCGCGGCCGGAAGTTCGGTGCCTCGCGGCCCTTGCCGAAACTTTCGGCGGCGTCGGCGAGCCGCAGGATCGGCTTGATCTGATTGCGCAGGAACAGCACGGCGACGATCAGGAGGATCGTCGAGGTGCCGAGCATCCAGAAGATGAAGATCTCCGAATTGGAGGCGTAGGCCGCGCTGCGCTGGGCGAAGATCCGCATCACCGAATCGTCGAGCTGCACGCGGATCTCGACCAAATTGGATTTACCGACGGTGTCGATCCAGAACGGGCGGCTGATCTGGCGGCCGAGCTGCACCGACAGCGTCTGGTCGAGCAGCGAGAAGAACGGCTTCGGCCCCGGCGGCGGCATGTCGCCGGCGGGAAGGAAGTCGACCACCAGCTGCAGTTTCTGGGCGATGCGGCGAAGCTGCGCGCGGTCCTTGTCCTGCGGGTAGCTCTTGTAGACGTCGATCAGCGCGGCGATATCGGACACCACCGCGGCCGACAGGCGCCGCGTCACCGTGTTCCAGTGCCGCTCCATGAACACGAACGCCACCACGGTCTGCAGGATCACCATCGGCACGATCATAATCAACAGCGCGCGGGCATAGAGGCCGGTCGGCATCCAGCTCTTGAACGCGTTGCCCATCCAGCCGTTCGCCTTCGAGACGCGCTGCGAGGCGTTGCGGATCAGGGTCAGGCCGGAGTCGAGCGTGCTCATGTTCGATACTTATAGAGCGATGGGATTTCGTAGCCCGGATGAGCGAAGCGATATCCGGGGCTTGCTAACCCCGCATATCGCTTCGCTCATGCGGGCTACTTTCTGGGTCATGCTCAGGGCGAAGCCACCAGGCGATAGCCGATGCCGCGCACCGCCTGCAGAAACAGCGGATTGGCAGGATCGTGCTCGATCTTGCGGCGCAGGCGGTTGATCTGCACGTCGACCGCGCGTTCGTTGACGGTACCGCCGGAGGTCAGCTCGGCGCGCGGCACGGTCTCGCCGGGCGCGCTGGCGAGGATGCGCAGCATCTCGCGCTCGCGATCGGTGAGATGGATGATCTCCTCGCCCTGACGCAGTTCGCTGCGCTCGATGTGGAAAATATAGGGGCCGAACGCGATCTGCTCGACGACCGCGACCTGCGGCGGCGCGGTGCGCTTGAGGATATTGCCGATCCGGAGTACCAGCTCGCGCGGCTCGAATGGCTTGGCGACATAATCGTCGGCGCCGATCTGCAGGCCCTCGATGCGGGCTTCCGCCTCGTGGCGGGCGGTCAGCATGATGATCGGCACCGTCGAGGAGCTGCGGATGAAGCGGGCGAGGTCGAAGCCGTTCTCGCCGGGCATCATCACGTCGAGGATCAGCAGGTCGAAATGCAGCCCGAGCAGCTTGGCGCGCGCATCGGTGGCGCTCATTGCCGTCGTGACCCGGTAGCCTTCGCCTGAGAGAAAGCGCGACAACAGGTCGCGAATGCGGCGGTCGTCGTCGACCAGCAGAAGATGCGGCGCGTCGTCGGCCGGCTCGACCGGCGCGCGCATCATGGTTGCAGCCTGCACCAGCTCACTCCCTCGTTTTTCTGCCGCCGCCGAAGATCGCTTCGAGCACCTTGTCGGGATCGTCGCGGTCGATCATCGCGCGGAGGAATTGGCGAACCGTCTCGACGCCGGCCGGATCGATGCCGGCGACCGCGCGGTTGATGCGGTCGGTCTGCAGCCCCGCGAGCTTGGCGACCAGCGCCTCGCCCTTCGGTGTGGCGTAGAGCAGGCGCTGCCGGCGGTCGTTGTTGCCGGTCTTCTGCACGATATAGCCCTCGTCCAGGAGCTGCTTGAGCACGCGCCCGAGCGACTGCTTGGTGATGCGCAGGACGTCGAGCAGGTCGGCGACCTTCAGCCCCGGATAGCGGGTAACGAAGTGGATGACGCGGTGGTGGGCGCGGCCGAAGCCGAACGCCTCCAGCTCCTGGTCGGCATCGCCGACAAAGTCGCGGTAGGCGAAGAACAACAGCTCGATGATATCCCAGCGCAGGTCGCGCGCCCCCGCCGCCGGGGCGTTGTCGTCTCCCTGCGAATCGGGCTTGGCAGCCATGCCTGAGAAATTTATGTCAGTCATATTGACGTATCTTGGGTTCAATGTTACAAAACTGCCTGTCACGACGAAACATTAGGTCGTCTTGTCCTCGACAGCGTTTAAGGCGGCCTGAACGAGCCTGTGAGGCGGTTTGGGCCGCAAATTGGACTACCGTGCGATTGTCGAGCGGCATTTCGGCAAACATACTGGACTTCAGCATTCCGCAAAAGCATGTCTAAACGGCATGTTGGCGATGGAAGCCGGCGGCGCGGCCGGCGGTGGTGAAGTTCGGGCCAGCCGAGCCTGATGGCTCCGGGGGAAACAGGCCGGCGCCGGGTATCGCGCCGGTTCCGACAGCGGAAAGCAAGAAAAATGACTTTGAAATTTGACATCCAGCCTTCGCCGAATGCGACATCCGACAAGGATCGCGCGGCGAAGCTCGTGGACCCCGGCTTCGGCCGGGTCTTTACCGATCACATGGCGATCGTCCGCTACAGCCAGGGCAAGGGCTGGCACAGCGCCCGCATCGAGGCCCGCGCCAATTTTCCGCTCGATCCGGCCGGCGCGGTGCTGCACTACGCCCAGGAAATTTTCGAAGGCCTCAAGGCCTACAAGCGCGACGACGGCGGCGTGAACCTGTTTCGGCCGGACGCCAACGCCCGCCGCTTCCATGATTCGGCCGAGCGCATGGCGATGGCGCCGTTGCCCGAGGATTTGTTCATCGATGCGGTCGAGCAGTTGGTGCGGATCGATCGCGCCTGGATCCCGGGCGGCGAGGGCAGTCTCTATCTGCGGCCCTTCATGATCGCGAGCGAGGTCTTCCTCGGCGTGAAGCCGTCGGCCGAATACATCTTCTCGGTCATCGCCTCGCCGGTCGGTTCCTATTTCAAGGGCGGCCCTGCGCCGGTGTCGATCTGGGTGTCGGAGAATTACACGCGCGCCGCAATCGGCGGCACCGGCGCCGTCAAATGCGGCGGCAACTACGCCGCCAGCCTGCGCGCGCAGGCCGAGGCGATCGAACGGGGCTGCGACCAGGTCGTGTTCCTCGATGCGGTCGAGCGCCGCTACATCGAGGAGCTCGGCGGCATGAACGTGTTCTTCGCGTTCGACGACGGCTCGCTGCTGACGCCGCCGCTCGGCACCATCCTGCCCGGCATCACCCGCGACTCGATCATCGCGCTTGCCAAGGATGCCGGCACGCGTGTGCGCGAGGAGCCCTATACGATCCAGCAATGGCGCGCTGACGCCGCCAGCGGCAAGCTGAAGGAGGCGTTCGCCTGCGGCACCGCGGCCGTCATTTCGCCGATCGGCAAGGTGTGCTCGGCGAGCGGCGATTTCCAGATCAGCGGCGGCGTGGCCGGCCCGGTCGCCATGGGCCTGCGCAAGAAGCTGGTCGACATCCAGTACGGTCGCACCAACGACCCGCATAACTGGATCAGGAACGTCGCCTGACGCGCGGGCTGTACGGTAGGCACTCTCTCTCGCTCCCTCGCCCCGCTCTTGCGGGGAGAGGGTGGGGTGAGGGGCTGCTTGCGCAAACATGGTAAGAGCACGGCTCGCGGAGAGTCCCCCTCACCCGGAATTCAAGCTACGCTTGAATTCCGACCTCTCCCCGCAAGCGGGGCGAGGTAAGAGCGGCCGGATACCTTGCTCCGCGCCGCCTCGGCTGGTAACCCGGCGTATCTTTGTAAGCTACCGCGGCTTACAGACCTTGCAGCGCATGACATGGCCGAGAAACCCAAAAAACCCCAGAAACTGAAGGCGCGCCTGCCGCGCGGGCTGGAAGATCGCGGCCCGGCCGCGATCAATGCCACGCGGGCGATGGTCGAGAAGATCCGCGCCGTCTACGAGCTCTACGGCTTCGAGCCGGTGGAGACGCCGGCGATGGAATACACCGACGCGCTCGGCAAGTTCCTGCCCGACCAGGACCGGCCCAATGAGGGCGTGTTCTCGTTCCAGGACGATGACGAGCAGTGGATATCGCTGCGCTACGACCTCACCGCGCCGCTGGCGCGCTATGTCGCGGAAAACTTCGACGCGCTGCCGAAGCCTTATCGGTCGTATCGGTTCGGCTATGTCTTCCGCAACGAGAAGCCCGGTCCCGGCCGCTTCCGCCAGTTCATGCAGTTCGACGCCGACACGGTCGGCTCGGCGACGCCGGCGGCCGACGCCGAGATTTGCATGATGGCGGCCGACACGATGGAAGCGCTCGGCATTCCGCGCGGCTCCTATGTCGTGAAGGTGAACAACCGCAAGGTGCTCGACGGCGTGCTCGAGGCGATCGGCCTCGGCGGTGAGGAGAATGCGGGCCGCCGTCTCACGGTGCTGCGCGCGATCGACAAGCTGGACAAATTTCCCGCCGACGAGGTTCGCAAGCTGCTTGGTCCCGGACGATGGGATGGCGGCGAAGAAGGCAAGGGCGACTTTACCAAGGGCGCCGACCTGAGCCCCGCGGATGCCGATATCGTCCTGGCCGTCACGCAGCAGCGCGACGATTGGCGAGAGGCGATTGCTGCGGCGGAGACCTATCTGGCGAAGAGCGAAGTTGGTCAGGCCGGCGTGAGCGAGCTCGAGGAGATCGCCAAGCTGGTCGCGGCGTCCGGCTATGGCGCGGATCGCATCCGCATCGATCCCACCGTTGTTCGCGGCCTCGAATACTACACCGGCCCGGTCTACGAGGTTGAGCTGCTGCTCGACACCAAGGACGAGAAGGGGCGCCCGGTGCGATTCGGCTCGGTCGGTGGCGGTGGCCGCTATGACGGCCTGGTCTCGCGCTTCCGCGGCGAGCCGGTGCCGGCAACGGGCTTCTCGATCGGGGTGTCGCGCCTGCAGGCGGCGCTGACGATGCTCGGCGAGCTCGACACGCGGGCCGAGTTCGGCCCTGTCGTCGTCACCGTGTTCGACCGCGATCGTGTCGCCGACTACCAGAAGATGGTCGCGCAGTTGCGCCAGGCCGGCATCCGCGCCGAGCTCTATCTCGGCAATCCGAAGAACATGGGCAACCAGCTCAAATATGCCGATCGCCGCAACTCGCCCTGCGTGATCATCCAGGGCTCGGACGAGAAGGCGCGCGGCGAGGTGCAGATCAAGGATTTGATCGAAGGCGCCAAGGCCGCAGCTGCGATCGCCTCCAACCAGGAATGGCGTGAGACGCGTCCGGCGCAGTTCTCCTGCGCGGAGGCCGATCTGGTCGCCAGGGTCCGCGAGGTCCTGGCGCGGCATGACGTGGCGTGGGGATAGCCATTCGCTTGTGACGTCATGCCCGGCCTTGTGCCGGGCATCCACCTCTTGTTTGATGCGCGGCGACGTGAATGGCCGGGAGGAGCCCGGCCATGGCGACAACAAGAGGGAGAGCAACAATGCCTGAGATCACCGTGAGCATGGCCGCCGGCCGCACCGACGAGCAGAAGCTCGGCATGATGCGCGACATCACCCAGGCACTGGTGAAGAATCTCGGCGTCGATGCCGACGCGGTCGTGATCCAGATCAACGAAGCGCCGCTGCATCACAAGATGAAGGGCGGCAAGTCGTTCGTCGAGCGCGCGGCTGCGGCGAAGAAGTGACGCGCGAAAGCGCGTCATCCCGGGGCGCGCATTAGCGCGAGCCGGGGATCTCGATCAAAATCTCCAGATTCCGGGTTCACGCTTCGCGTGCCCCGGAATGACGAGCAAGGCATCCATGGACGCACGCGACTTCATCAGGATCGGCATGAGCGCCGAGCGCATGCTCGTGGTGCCGCCGGAGCGCACCGTCGGGCATTTCGTGCCGGGCATGCCGATGGTCTATGCGACGCCGATGATGATCCTCGAAATGGAGATGGCGTCGGGCGATGCCATTCGCGCCGCGCTGCAGCCCGGCTGGGTCACGGTCGGGACCGAGGTCGATATCCGCCATCTCGCCGCCGCGCTGGTCGGCGCCACCGTGCGGACGACCTCAAAAGTGATCGCGGTCGAGCGCCGCGTGATCCGCTTCGAGGTCGAGGCCTTTGAGGGCACGCGCAAGCTCGGCGAAGGCCGCCACGCCCGCGGTCTGATCAATGTCGAAAGCTTCAACAAGCGGCTGGCCGGGACGTCGGGTTCGGCGCAGTAGGCGGCCTGTGTCGTTGGTCCGGCGAACTCGTCATGCGCGGGCCTGACCCGCGCATCCATCAAGGAAGAAAGCGTCCTTGTTCGATGGATTGCCGGGTCAAGCCCGGCAATGACGGTGCATGCGCTACTTCGCCAATTCCCTTGAGCGCCTTGCCGCGGCGGCAATCGCGCGGGTCATCAGTGGCTGCATGCCGTCATTGGCCATCAGCACCTCGAGCGCCGCGGCGGTGGTGCCGCCGGGCGAGGTGACGTTCTGCCGCAGGGTCGCCGACGGCAGATCCGAGCGATGCAGCAACTCGCCGGAGCCGGCGACGGTCGCCCGCGCCAGCGTGGTCGCAAGCTGCTCGGGCAGGCCGGCCGCAACGCCGGCGCGCGCCAGCTCCTCGGCGAGCAGGAACACATAGGCAGGGCCCGAGCCGGAGACCGCGGTCACCGCGTCCATCAGGTTCTCATCGTCGACCCATTCGACGAGCCCGGTCGCTTTCAGCAACGCATCGGTCATCGCGCGCTGCGCGGCGGTGACGTGCTTCGACGGTACAGCGACGGTGATGCCGCGGCCGATCGCCGCCGGCGTGTTCGGCATCGCGCGCACCACCGCGCCGCCGACAACCTCTTCCAGCGCTGACATGGTCGTGCCGGCCATGATCGAGACGACGAGTGTCGAGGGACCGACGAAGGATTTCAGTGCGGCGCCGGCGTCGCGGAACGATTGCGGCTTCACCGCGACGACAAGCGTGTCGACCGTGCCGAGATCCTTCGCCTGCGGATTGAGCCGCACGCCCTTTGCGGCAAGCGCGGAAATCTCCGGCGAGAGATGCGGGTCGATCACCGCGACGCGCTCGGGTGCAAGGCCCTGCGCGAGCCAGCCGGTCAGCATGGCGCCGCCCATCTTGCCCGCGCCCGCGAGCGCGATGGTGCCGGAAGTATTCGTCAGTGCGCTGCTGGATGTGCTCACAGGTGACTCCGCAAACTCTCACGTCGTCCCGGCGAAGGCCGGGACCCATAACCACAGGCGGTTCTAGTGAGGCACGCGATCAGCCACAAGCAGTTTGCTTAAGCCCAGGGGCCGCGGAGTATGGGTCCCGGCCTTCGCCGGGACGACGCCGAGCGTGTGGGAGCGCTGGAGCGAAATCCTTACGCCTCGCCCTCGGTATCGAACATCGCCGCGGCCATCGCCTCGGCGGTCGACTTGCCGGCCCACACCACGAACTGGAACGCCGGGTAGTAGCGCTCGCAGGCGTGGATCGCGTTGACCACCATGGCCTCGCACTGCGCGGTGGAGGCGGTGAGGCCGCCGGGCAGCACCAGCGCCTGACGATGCATCACCATGCCGGTGTGGGTCCACAGATCGAAATGGCCGACCCACAATTGTTCGTTGATCGCAGCGACCAGCCGCTGCACCTCGGCGCGGCGCGCCTGCGGCATCTTCATGTCGAAGGCGCAGGCGAGATGCAGCGCCTCGATCTCGCCCATCCAGGTGAACGAGAGCTGATAATCGATCCAGTCTCCCTTGGAGACGATCGTCACCTCGTCTTCGCCGGAACGCTCGAACGCCCAGTTGTTGTCGGTGGCGATATCTTCGACCACCGCAAGCGGGTTATTCCGGGAATCGATAATGCTTTCGAGGAGGGACATGCCGTCTCGGACCTTGTTCTTATGATCGCTTGATACGCACACGGAAGCCGGCACTTGCGACATACTGCGTCGTGGCCGAGTGCAGTTCCTGATGCGGGCTTCCGGATGCCCCTGGACCTGACGCCGATGAAGTGATGTGATTTGCGGAATCCGCGCAACCGCACGCCGAGTCCGTCCACAGCCAAAGCGCGCATCGTCCACAGCTGATCTCCGCCACATCTGTGATTTTGAGAACAAATCGGAATCTAAGCGTTCGCGTAACGCTTTGTTAACCATTTGCCGGCGCTTCGCCGCGCCCGTGAATCAGCCGTCGGGCCCTCGCATCAACCTTGCAGAGCCGCAACGCGCTCATGGGGACATGCCGTTTCCCCATGCCAAAGGCCTTGCCCGGCTGTCGCGCTTTGGTCATATTTCGTCTCAGGCACGTCCATCCCGGGCGTGCCGAGTTCTCAGGGCGGGGTGAAAATCCCCACCGGCGGTAAGGGTGATGAGCCCAAGCCCGCGAGCGCCTTCCTCCGCGAAGCCGGGAGAAGGGTCAGCAGATTCGGTGCAATTCCGAAGCCGACGGTTACAGTCCGGATGAAAGAGAACGGTTGCGGCAGCCAACGCGATTTTCGCGTGGGCTCGTGTCGTTGTCCGTGTGCCCTGATTCTGGTCCTGAAAGAGGAAAGCCATGAATCAGATGTTGCAAGACCAAGACGTTCAAGCTTCTCAAGTCCAAACCCCCCAGGCAGAAAGCGCTCCCGATACGCCGGCCATTCCGCCGACGCCGGAGCATCCGCACTTCGCAAAGCCGCAGCGTGTTGCCTTCGTACAGTCGTCCTGGCATCGGGACGTGGTGGAAGAGTGCCGCATCTCCTTCCTGAAGGAGATCGAGGCGAGGCACATCACCAATGTCGATGTGTTCGAGGTGCCGGGCTCGTTCGAGATCCCGCTGCATGCCCAGCTGCTGGCGAAGACCCGCCGCTACACCGCGATCGTCGCGGCCGGGCTCGTCGTCGATGGCGGCATCTACCGCCACGAATTCGTCGCCGACACCGTGATCAAGGCGTTGATGGATGTGCAATTGCGCACCGAGGTGCCGGTGTTCTCGGCGGTGCTGACGCCGCAGCAATTCCACGAGACCGAGGTGCATTACGAGTTCTTCCGCAAGCACTTCGTCATCAAGGGGATCGAGGTCGCGGAAGCCTGCGCCAACACGCTGCTCAGCCTCGAGCGTCTGCGCGGCCAGGTCGCGGCGGGGATTCCCGGCTAGCATCGGCGGAAAAGCGATTCCGGCATGCGTGCCGGGATCGCTCTCGCCCGCGGCGCGTTCGGTTATGCTTGCGGCATAAAACCAAAACGCGCGGGAGGCGCCCCATGACCGAACAACATTCCTCCGACTGGCTCGGCCTGTCGGGCCGCGTTGCCGTCGTCACCGGCGGAGGCGGCGGTATCGGCCGCGCTACCGCGGTCAGTTTCGCGCGGGCCGGCGCCAGGGTCGCCGCGCTCGATCGCGACGAGCGCTCCCTCGCGGAGACCAAGGCAAAGCTTGGCGAGTTCGGCGACGGTCATCTCGTCGCGACCTGCGACACGACCAGCGAGGACAATGTCGCGGCAGCCGCCGACGCCGTCGCGCGCACGCTCGGCGCTTGCGACATCCTCGTCAACACCGCGGCGGTGCTGCGCCCGGGCGGGCTCGACACGCTGCCGCTCGCGGAGTGGAATGCGGTGCTGGCGGTCAATCTCACCGGCTATTTCATCTGCGCCCAGGCGTTCGGCCACCAGATGCGCAAGGCCGGACGCGGCAGCCTCATCCACGTCGCCTCGATCGCTGCCAGCAATGCGCAGGGGCAGAGCGGCGCCTACAGCGTCAGCAAGGCCGCGGTCGTCATGCTCTCGCAGCAACTCGCCGCCGAATGGGGGCCGCATGGCATCCGCAGCAATGTGGTGAGCCCCGGCCTTGTCGTGACGCCGATGAGCCAGGCCTTCTACGACACGCCAGGGGTCACCGAGCGGCGCACCGTCGTGGTGCCGATGCGCCGGATCGGCGCACCGCAGGACATGGCGGACGCGACCCTGTTCCTAGCCAGCGACCGCTCGTCATACGTCAATGGTGAGGAGATCATCGTCGATGGCGGCTATGCGCGGACGCTGATGAGCCACGTTCCACGGCCGGGGTTCTAACGCGTCTGGCGCCACATACTTGGTGTCGTCCCTGCGAAGGTGTTTGGTCCCTGCAGATTGGTTGGATGGAATCGGTGTAGAACGAGGCGTGGCCTTTGTTAGGGAGCGCCTCGTGTCATGGAACTGAGCTTGCACGCGAACGCCACGACGACGCCGAAGACGCGTGCCTACATCCAGCGCAGCAGGAAGTCGGTCGCCCAATTGGCGGCCGAGCTGGGGGTCAGCGAGACCACAATCTATCGCTGGCGCGGTCGCAGCACGGTCGAGGATCGCTCGCATCGGCCGAAGCACCTCACGACCAGCCTGTCCGCCCTTGAGGAACGGGCAGTGTGTGAGCTGCGGACATCGCTCCAATTGCCGCTGGACGACATCGTCGAGGTGATGCGGCGATGCATCAACGCCAAGCTGTCCCGTAGTGCGATCCACCGCTGCCTGCAGCGCAATGGCATCAGCCGGCTTGCCAAGCCTGACAAGCCCAAAGCCGGCGTCTTCGAGAATGCCAGTATCGGCTTCATCCATATCGACGTGAAGTATCTGCCGGCACTGCAGCGCCGCACCAGCTATGCCTTTGTCGCCATCGACCGCGCCACCCGCTACGTCTTCGTCGAGGTCCATTCCAGGCGGGACGGAGCGACCGCGACCGGTTTCCTTAAGCGCTTCCTGGCTGATTTTCCGCACCAGGTTCACACTATCCTCACCGACAACGGTGCCGAGTTCACCGACCGCTTCGCCGTCGACAAGAAGAACAAACCGGTCGGGAAGCCTTCCGGCGACCACCCCTTTGATCGGCTCTGCCGACAGTGCGGCATCCAGCATCGCCTGACCAAGCCCTACCATCCGCAGACCAACGGCCTCGTCGAACGCTTCAACCGGCGCATCGCCGAAGCCATTGGCCGCGAAACACAAACGGGGCAGCGCGCGCCGTACCTTTGTCAACCACGCCGACCGCGACACCTTCATCGCCAAGTTCGTCCACGACTACAATCGGACCCGCCTCAAATGCCTCGGCTACCTGGCGCCAATCCAGGCCCTCGCCAATCACACGGGACCGAACACGAAAGCAGGGACCCATAACCACGAATGTTTGTTGTCACGAAAGCTGGGGCCACAGTGGCTCTCCACAATGGAGGCCTGTGGTTATGGGTCCCGGCTTTCGCCGGGACGACAGTGGGGCTTAATCGAACAGGCTGGAAACCGACTCTTCCGCCGCGGTGCGGCCGATCGCTTCGGCAATCAGTCCGGCGATCGAGATCTGGCGGATGTTCGGTGCCTTGTTGACGGCTTCCGTCGGCAGGATCGAGTCGGTGATGACCAGTTCCTTCAGACGCGACGAGGCGATGCGCGCGGCGGCGCCGCCGGACAGCACGCCGTGGGTGATGTAGGCCGAGACTTCCTTGGCGCCGTGCGCGATCAGCGCCTCGGCCGCATTCACCAGAGTGCCGCCGGAATCGACGATGTCGTCGACCAGGATGCAGTTGTAGCCGGCGACGTCGCCGATCACGTTCATCACCTCGGACTCGCCGGGGCGCTCGCGGCGCTTGTCGACGATGGCGAGCGGGGTGTTGATGCGCTTGGCGAGGCCGCGGGCACGCGCCACGCCGCCGACGTCGGGCGACACCACCATCACCTTGGCGAGGTCGAACTTTTCTTTGATGTCGCGCACCATCAGGGGCGCCGCGAACAGGTTGTCGGTCGGGATGTCGAAGAAGCCCTGGATCTGGCCGGCATGCAGGTCGAGCGTCATGACGCGGTCGACGCCGGCGTGCGAGATCAGGTTGGCGACCAGCTTGGCCGAGATCGGCGTACGCGAGCCGGACCTGCGATCCTGCCTGGCATAACCGAAATAGGGCACCACCGCGGTGATGCGGCGCGCCGAGGAGCGGCGCAGCGCGTCGGTGATGATCAACAGTTCCATCAGATTGTCGTTGGCCGGAAACGACGTCGACTGCAGGATGAACATGTCCGAGCCGCGGACGTTCTCCTGGATCTCGACGAAGATCTCCATGTCGGCGAAGCGCCGGACCACGGCCTTGGTCAGTTCGATGCCAAGTCCCTTGGCGATGTCCTGCGCCAGCGCAGGATTGGAGTTGCCGGCGACGAGTTTGATTGATCCGTTCTTTGCCGACATCGATGCTTCCCCCCGCGCCTTGCTGGATACGACGTTCAGCATCTCAAGTCCTTACAGAACCGGCGGGTTTTCGGTGCGCGAGGGAATATCAGGCAGGCGCATCCGATGGCAACCCATTAGCCGGGCTTGGCCGCCGTTTTCCTGGGCAAAAAACGCATTTCCCCGGGCGATAACGGGGTTTAGTCGGCGGAATAGCCGAGCGCCACGGTCTCGGGCGCGGCGGCGGCCGGGGCGCTTGCCACCGTGGGCCCGCGGAGGTCCGGTGCCGGGGCGGGCGCGGGGCCGTCCGCCGGGCCGCCATTGATCATGCCGGACAGGCCGCTGAGGCCGGCCTGGGCGATCTTGCGCAGCACCAGGTCGTCGGCGGCGGCCCACGCGTCGCGGCCGGCCTTGCCGGCGGGCTCCTCGCCGGAGAGCCGCAGCGCGCGTTGCTGGTTGCTGTCGTAGACGTCCCACACCCACGCGATCATGGTGCGGCCGCGCACCACCTGAGCCGACAGATAGCTGCGCACGCGATAGGCGGCAGCGCCCTGGCGCGACACGATCGACAGGCTGCGCAGCTTGGACTCGCTGTCGAGCACGCCGACCATGCGGTCGAACACCTGGGGCGGCGGGCCGTCGATCGATTCGAACGCAACCGTTGCGCCGCTGCTTGCCGGCGTGGCCATGGCGTAGGAATCGGCCACGTTGCCGCCGGCCGCGCAGCCGCCAAGCGCGCACGCGATCGCGAGCCACGAGCATGCGATCGCGGCACGCACGGCTGTCCCAGTTTGAAACTGGCGGTTCGACGCTTCCCTCATTGCGTCCTGCGATATCGTTAAAACGGCTTAACGTCTAGGGCAGGACGGCCACAGCACTTAACCGATCCGGGCGGCGCGCCGCGAGGTTTCGGATTTCCCTGCTCAGTCAGAGAGATGGTGCCGCATGGCTGCAGTGATCCAGGCCCATTCGCGGTTCGGGCTCGCGTCCGGCGATTGCCCGCGCATGATGGCGACGAGCTCCCAATAGCGCGCCGCACGGGCGTCGTGCAGGGCATATTTGCCGCGGATCCAGTTGCGGAATTCCAGATCAGGTTTTCGCTTCAGCAATCGCGCCGATGTTTCCAGCCAGTCGCGGGCCAGCGCCTGGCCCACCTCCGACGTCGGGCCGAGGTCGGTCGCGATAATCTCCTTGGCTCTCGCCAGCACGGTTTCGTTGGCCGCTTGCCAGGCGGTGAGATCCAGCACGTGGTGATTCCAGACGTCCTCCGCGTTGGCGCGGATGTTGGCGACGAGGGAAGGGTCGTTGAGCATCTCCGAAAGCTCGATCCAGGCATCGCACTGCTCGGGCGTCGGCTCGTCGGGCAATTCGGGCACGCTGGTCTCGATCATCTGCCGGATCCATTTCCGGTCGATGTTGATACCGTCGGACACCTTCTCGAAAAAGCGTTCGACGACGTTGCGGCGCTCGGCGCGGGACAGCTGCGTCATGGTCAAAAATCTCCTCAAGTCTGCTTCGGTGAGTTGCGGTGAACGCAACGCAGCCCGCAGGGCCGAGGCGACGCGGCGCTGTGCCGCGATCTCCGCTTCCAGCGTCTCGAGGCGAAGCTGCAGCGCCTCGACCAGCGAGAGTTCCTTGGTCAGGACCTCGCGGATAGCATCGAGACCGAGCCCCGCATCGCGCAGACAGCGGATCAGGTCGAGGCGAACCAGTTCGTCGTCGGTGAAGACGCGATAGCCGCTCGCGGTGCGGCCGGCCGGCGGCAGCACCCCCTGGTCCGAATAGAAGCGGAGCTTGCGGACGGAAATTCCGCTGAGCCGTGCCGCCTCGCCGATGCTGTAGGTGCGTTGTGTCATGCGCCGCTTGTCCGGTCTCCAGCAGGTGGAGAGTCAAGACGCTTGTCGCACAAAAATCGCCAGATTTTATCTTGACGCGTTTTCTTCACCGCGAACCGGTATCCACTTCGCGGGAAAACGCGTTGGATGCCCGGCGTCAGCCTTCCAGCGCGATGGCGTGAACGAGTCGGCCGTAATCGGCTTCCTTGCGGTGCACGGAGCGGCGGTAGCTGAAGCAGCGCTCGTCGGAATAGGTGTCGATGCCGAGATCGTCGATCATCAGCACGCCGGCATTTTCCAGCCGCATGCGGATGAAGCCGGCAAGATCGAACATCGCGTGTCCGTCGCGTTCGGCGGGCATGAAGAACATGCCGTTCTCCGCATCGGCCTCGATGAAGCGTTCGACGAATTCGTTGCCAACCTCGTAGGATTCCTTGCGGATCAGCGGGCCGATGGCGGCGACGATGCCGCCGCGCTCGGCGCCGAGCTTCTCCATCGCGTCGATGGTCGATTCCAGCACGCCGGTCAGCGCGCCCTTCCAGCCGGCATGCGCCGCGCCGATCACCCGCGCATTGGGATCGACGAACAGGATCGGGCCGCAGTCGGCCGTCGTGACCGATATCGCAAGGCCCTCGGTGCGGGTGACGAGCGCGTCCGCCTTCGGGCGCGCGGCGCCATTCCATGGACCGGTCACGGCCACGACGTCAGGCGAGTGAACCTGATGCACGCTGACGAGGTGATCGAGCGGCACGCCGAGCTGCGCCGCCATCCGCCGCCGGTTCTCCGCGACCTTGGCTGGATCGTCACGCGAGCCGAGCCCGCCATTCAGCGCGGCATAGATGCCCTCCGACACGCCGCCCTCGCGCGAGAAGAAGGCATGGCGCAGGCCCGGAATGGCCGACAGCAGCGGTGATCCCAATGTCATTGTTCGGTCTCGTCAGGCTGATCGCTCAATCCGGCGATCGAGGTGAGGCGCGGGTCGGAGATGGCCATGACCTTGAACATCGAGCCCATCCCGCCGCGCCCGGAATCGGTCAGGCGCTTCAGCGCACCGGCAACGTCGGCGGAGACTTCGGGGCTTGCCTTCGCCATCAGCCCGGCCGCACGGGCCTCGACGCCGAGACGCTTGAGGAAGTCACCCTGCGTCGCCGGTCCGTGGACGCGCGCGCCGACATCCTCGGCGGCCCGCGCCAGGGCCTGGAAATCGACATGCGCGGTCACGTCGGCCTGTCCGGGGTTCTTCAGCGGGTCGGCGAAGCTGTGGCGCGCGATCGCCTGGAAGGTGTCGCCGGCGTCGCTGCGCAGATGGCCGTAATCGATGATCAGCGCGGCGCCGTCCTGGTCGCGCAGCCGCGTGGCGAGCTTCATGATCTCGTTGTCGGGCCGCCATTCGAACACTGCCCCGAGTGGCGCGGCGCGCACCAGCGGCGGCAGCAGCACCTCGAAATGCGGTGTCGGCTCGGGCGCGGGCGCGAAATACAGGTTGCCATTGGCATCCATCCCGACCGTCCGCTCGTGCCAGCCGGTCTCGCGGCGGACCATCTGGTGGATCGGCAGCACGTCGAAATATTCGTTGGCGAGGATCACCGCCGGTCCCTCGGGCACGTCGTCGATGTTGTCGTGCCAGGTGATGTTGCGCACGCCCGTCAGCGTGGCGTACTGCTTCTCGCGCAGCACCGGGTTGACCTCGACGAGGTGGATGCTGAGCGACTGGTAGAGCGGCGGCAGCACGCGCAGCGCACGCAGCGCGTCGGACATCATGGTGCCGCGGCCGGGCCCGAGCTCGATCAGGCGGAACGTCTCCGGCGAGCCGATCGCGCGCCAGATCGAGGCGCTCCACAGCCCGAGCAGTTCGCCGAACATCTGGCTGACCTCGGGCGCCGTGGTGAAATCGCCCTCGCGGCCGAGCGGATCACGCGACAGATAGTAGCCGTACCGCGGATGCATCAGGCACAATTCCATGTAGCGCCAGACCGGCATCGGCCCGGACAGCTTGATCAGCTTCCTGATCTCATCCAGCAGCGGGGAGGGTTCGTTCACGGCCTTCCTTGGATTGCACTTGCTTTAGATTGAACTTGTTCAGGTTGAACTCGGTGCCGGACCGTTCGCCCTGCGGCGGACGGCGGCCGTGATGATGATAACGCCCACGATGATCATTGGCACCGACAGCAGCATGCCCATGGTTAGTCCGCCCCACAGGAATCCGAGTTGCGGGTCGGGCTCCCTGAAGTGCTCGCCGATGATTCGGGCAACGCCATAGATCGTGATGAAGCTGCCGAGGATCAGGCCGGGACGCTTGAGCGCACCCATCCGGATCATGATCGCCAGCGCCGCGAACAGCACGATGCCCTCGAGCCCGGCCTCGTAGAGCTGGCTCGGATGCCGCGGCAGCGGCCCGCCATTAGGGAAGATCATGGCCCAGGGCAGGCTCGGATCGGCGTGACGGCCCCATAATTCGCTGTTGATGAAATTGGCAAGCCGGCCGAGGAACAGCCCGATCGGCGCGACCGCGGTGGTGATGTCACCGAGCGACAGGATCGGGATGTTGTTGCGGCGGGCAAACAGCATCACCGCGGCGACGCAGCCGAGGAAGCCGCCGTGGAACGACATGCCGCCCTTCCACAATTCGAGGATTTCGGCCGGATGCGCGATGAAGAAGGGCAAATTGTAGAACAGCACATAGCCGGTGCGGCCGCCGACGATGATGCCGATGGTGACCCAGAGGATGAAATCGTCGAGCTGCGGCAGCGTGATCGGCGCCGGGCCGCCCCACAGCCGCTCCTTCTTGATCAGCGAGCGAGCGTAGATCCAGCCCAGCACGATGCCGACGATGTAGGCAAGCGCATACCAGCGGATCACGATCGGCCCGAGCGAGAGCGCGACGGGATTGAACACCGGAAAGTCGATCAGCAGGAACGGCATCGTGCGTCTTGAGGCTCAGCCCACGAGGTTGCGCCGGTAAAGCGCGAGGAGCCGCTCCCAATGGCGTTCGGCGGCGTCGCGGTCATAGACCGGACGCTTGGGGAACGCAAAGCCGTGATGCGTGCCGGGATAGATCTCGACCTCGTTGTTCGATCCCTTCATGCCGGCCTTCACCTGCTCGATGATGTCCTGTGGCGCGTAGATATCGGTCTCGGCGCAGGCGAAATAGAGTTCGGCCTTTGTCTTTTGCGCGGCAAGATGCGGACTGTCGGGCTGGTCGGTCGCCAGATGCGTGCCGTAGACCGAGGCGGCGGCCTTCACGCGATCGCCGAAATGCGTCGCCGCGTTCACCGCATAGCGGCCGCTCATGCAATAGCCGACAGTGCCGATGATCCTGGTGTTGGCGGCCTTCTGCGTCTCGGCATAGGCGAGCAGGCCCTTGGTGTCTTCCATCACCAGCGGGATGTTGAGCGAGTGCATCAGCTCGAACATGCGCTTGCGCTCGGGCGATTCCGGATCGGGATTGATCGGGCCGAGCTCCATCACGCCGGCGCGGTAATACATATTGGGCAGCATCACATAATAGCCTGACGTGCCGAGCCGGCGCGCCATGTCGCGCAGCTCCTCGCGGATCGCCGGCGCGTCCATGTAGAAGATGACGACGGGGAAGGGGCCGCCGCGCTCGGGATGGGTGATGAAGGTGGTGGTCTTGCCGTCCTTGGTCGGGATCTCGACGGTCTGGTCGATCATGGCGTTTCTGCTCGCGTTATATGTGCGATTTCTGTTGTGAGTTCATACGATTGCAAGGAAACCGGAGCATGACAAGGCAAGCCTCGGGAGGCCTGCCATTCGCGGCGGACTTGAACCGGATGGCTGAGATCGCCATTGTCTTTGGCGCGAGGCAGTGAACGCGGAGAGTTTTGCGAAATGACCCAGACCAGCAACCGGTTTTTCGATGAGATCGGCCGTCTGATGAACGATGCCGCGGGCGCCGCCCAGGGCGTCAAGCGCGAGGTCGACACGGTCATGCGCAACCAGGCGGAACGGATCTTGCGCGACCTCGACGTGGTCAAGCGCGAGGAATTCGACGCGGTCAAGGACATGGCCCGCCTGGCGCGCGAGGAGAACGAGGCGCTGAAGGCGAGGATCGCGGCGCTGGAGGCCAAGCTCGGCGGTACGGTCGGCTGATACGGCCCGGAGCGCAGCCCCGTAGCGGATGGAGCGAAGCGCAATCCGGGGCCGGCCCGCGGAGGCAGTGGTCCCGGATTTCGCTTCGCTCCATCCGGGCTACGATCCTCGCTCGGTAACCCAAGAAAAATCCCTTCATTTCCTTGTCATTTCGGCCCTTTGGGGCTAAAAGCCCGCCACGTCCGCGGCCCCCGCACCCCTGGAGGCTTGCTGTGGACCTGAGCATGGGCCGCGCTGCGGCCTTTAACTTTTTAAATACAAGGACTTAACGCTATGGCGACCGTCAAGGAATTGAAGGCGACCGCGCGTCCGAAGAGCGGCAAGGGGGCCGCCCGGGCAGAGCGTCGCGCCGGGAGAGTTCCCGGAGTGATCTACGGAGACAACCAGCCCCCCGTCACCATCTCGGTCGACGACCGTGAACTGCGCCAGCGCATCCTGGCGGGCCGGTTCCTCACCACGCTGTTCGACATCGATCTCGAGGGCAAGAAGCATCGCGTGATTCCGCGCGACTACCACCTCGACCCGGTGAAGGACTTCCCGGTCCATGTCGACTTCATGCGGCTCGGCGAAGGCGCCACCATCCGCGTCAGCGTGCCGCTGCACGTCGTGAACGCCGAAACCGCCCCCGGCGTCAAGCGCGGCGGCACCGTGAACATCGTCACCCACGCGCTCGAGCTCGAATGCGCGGTCGACAACATTCCGCAATACATCGAAGCCGACGTCGGCAGCCTCGAGATCAGCCACTCGCTGCATCTCACCGACATCAAGCTGCCCAAGGGCGTGAAGTCGCTGACCCGCGAGGACGCGACCCTGGTCACCCTCGTGCCGCCGTCCGGCTACGCCGAAGAGCAGAAGGCCGCGGCTGCGGCTGCTGCCGGTGGCGCTGCTCCGGCCGCGGGTGCTGCAGCTCCGGCCGCTGCGGCGGTTCCGGCTGCGGGTGCTGCGGCTCCGGCCGCGGGTGCCAAGGCTCCCGCCGGTGGCGACAAGAAGAAGTAATCGATCAGGTCGGCGCGCGATCGTCTGATGGCGCGCCGACGCGGGATGCCGCGCCATGCGCCTCTTTGTCGGTCTCGGTAATCCCGGCGCGAAATACGCCAGCAACCGGCACAATATCGGTTTCCTGGCGGTCGATGAGATTGCACGGCGTCATGGTTTCGGACCATGGCGCCGTCGCTTTCAGGGCGAGACCTCCGAGGGCGTCGTCGATCGCGAGAAGGTCGTGCTGCTGAAGCCGACCACCTACATGAACGAGTCCGGGCGCGCGGTGCAGGAAGCGGCGAACTTCTTCAAGCTCGCGCCCTCCGACATCATCGTGTTCCAGGACGAGCTCGAACTGCCGCCCGCCAAGGTGCGGGTCAAGATCGGCGGCGGGATCGCCGGCCACAACGGCCTGCGCTCGATCTCCGCGCATATCGGCAACGAGTATCGGCGGGTGCGGCTCGGGATCGGTCATCCCGGCGTCAAGGAGCTCGTGCACAGCCACGTGCTGTCGGACTTCGCCAAGAGCGACCGGGCGTGGGTGGAGGCCTTGTGCCAGGCCGTCGCCGACAATGCCGGCCTGCTGGCTGCGGGGCACGACGCGTCGTTCGCCAACAAGGTGCATCTGACGATGCAGGCCAAAGGATTTTTCGACAAGGGTGAGAACGGCGGCGAGAAGCCGGCCTGATCTCCCTTTCGTCATCGGCACGAGCCCGCCATGACGAACCAGAGATTATTGAGGAAGACATGGGATTCAAATGCGGGATCGTCGGGCTGCCTAACGTCGGCAAGTCGACGCTGTTCAATGCGCTGACCGAGACGGCGGCCGCCCAGGCGGCGAACTATCCGTTCTGCACCATCGAGCCGAATGTCGGCGAGGTTGCGGTGCCCGATCCGCGGCTGGAGAAGCTCGCGGCGGTCGCGAAGTCGGCGCAGATCATTCCGACCCGGCTGACCTTCGTCGACATCGCGGGCCTCGTCCGCGGCGCGTCGCAGGGCGAAGGTCTCGGCAACCAGTTCCTCGCCAACATCCGCGAGGTCGACGCCATCGCCCATGTGGTGCGCTGCTTCGAGGATTCCGACATCACCCATGTCGAAGGCAAGATCGCGCCGCTCGCCGACGTCGAGACCATCGAGACCGAGCTGATGCTGTCCGATCTCGACAGCCTCGAGAAGCGCGTCGACAACCTCTCGAAGAAGGCCAAGGGCAACGACAAGGAAGCCAAGGAGCAGCTCGAGCTGGTCAACCGCGCGCTGGTGTTGCTGCGCGACGGCAAGCCTGCCCGCGGACTGGAACGCAAGCCGGAGGAGGAGCGTGCGTTCCGCATGCTCGGGCTCTTGACCTCGAAGCCCGTGCTCTACGTCTGCAACGTCGAGGAAGGCTCGGCCAAGGACGGCAACAATTTCTCCAAGGCAGTGTTCGAGCGCGCCAAGGAGGAGGGCGCGGTCGCGGTCGTGATCTCGGCCAAGATCGAATCCGAAATCGCGACGTTGTCGCGTGAGGAACGCACTGACTTCCTGGAGACGCTGGGTCTGGAAGAGGCCGGCCTCGATCGGCTGATCCGCGCCGGCTACCGGCTGCTCGATCTCATCACCTATTTCACCGTCGGCCCGAAGGAAGCCCGCGCCTGGACCATCGACCGCGGCACCAAGGCGCCCGCTGCCGCCGGCGTGATCCATACCGATTTCGAGAAGGGCTTCATCCGTGCCGAGACCATCGCCTATGCCGACTACATCGCCGGCAACGGCGAAGCCGGCGCGCGCGATGCCGGCAAGCTGCGGCTTGAAGGCAAGGAGTACGTCGTCGCCGACGGCGACGTCATGCATTTCAGATTCAATACCTGAGCATCGATTTCGAGAGAGCTTTTTCCCCACGTCGTCCCGGCGAAGGCCGGGACGACGCTGAATGTGCGGGTGCCGCTCTTTCCCACGTCGTCCCGGGCAAGCGAAGCGCGACCCGGGACCCATAACCACAGGGTCGCGTTGTTGAAGCGAGCTGTGGCCTAGCTCGCTCCATCCCGGCGTCCTGTGATTATGGGTCCCTGCTTTCGCAGGGACGACATCGAGTATGGGGTGGCGCTTAGATCACCTATCCGCACGGCCGATCACGTCCATCAACTCGGCGATCTTGCGCCGCTGGTCGGCCTTGTCGCCGGACGAGATCGCATGCTCGACGCAATGCGCCACATGATCGCGCAGCACCTCTTCCTCGACGCGGCGCAGCGCCGCGCGCGCGGCCGCGATCTGCGTCACCACGTCGATGCAATAGCGGTCGTCCTCGACCATGGCGGCCAATCCGCGGATCTGACCTTCGATCCGTTTGAGCCGTTTTAAGCAGGATGTCTTGACCTCGTCTCTCATAGGTCTCATATACCCCCCTAGGGTATCTAAATCAAGAGGTCGGATTACCGGCCGGGAAGAGTTTCGTGGCACACGCAAAGCACGACCATTCGCACGCGGATCATCACCACAATGGCGCGGCCGCGCATTCCTGCTGCGGCGGCAAGCATGATCACGACACGCCGCCGGCCGAGACGGCGTTCGCGATCGATCCGGTCTGCGGCATGAAGGTCGACCCGGCGACCGCCAAGCATCGCTTCAGCTACCAGGGCGAGGAGTACCTGTTCTGCAGCGGCCGCTGCCGCGAGCGTTTCGAGGCCGACCCTCAGAAGTATCTCAAGCCGCGTGAAGAGGAGCCGCCGGCGCCCGCGGGCACCATCTACACCTGCCCGATGCATCCCGAGGTGCGCCAGGTCGGCCCCGGCAGCTGCCCGATCTGCGGCATGGCGCTGGAGCCCGAGCAGGTCTCGCTCGACGACGGTCCCGATCCTGAACTGATCGACATGACGCGGCGGTTCTGGATCGGTCTCGCGCTGACCGTGCCGGTGTTCGTGCTCGAGATGGGCAGCCATCTCGGATTGATGCAGCTGGTGCCGCAGCACTGGTCGAACTGGGTCTCACTCGTGCTGGCGACGCCGGTCGTGCTGTGGGCCGGCGCGCCGTTCTTCGTGCGCGGCTGGCAGTCGCTGGTCACCCGCAATCTCAACATGTTCACGCTGATCGCGATGGGCACCGGCGTTGCCTATGTCTACAGCGTGGTCGCGACGCTGGCGCCGCAGCTATTCCCGCCCGCGTTCCGCGACATGCATGGCGCGGTCGCGGTGTATTTCGAGGCGGCGGCGGTGATCACGGTGCTGGTGCTGCTTGGCCAGGTGCTGGAATTGCGCGCCCGCGCGCAGACCTCGGGCGCGATCCGCGCGCTGCTCGCTCTCGCGCCGAAGACCGCGCGGCGCATCACCGATCATGGCGACGAGGACATCGACATCGATGCGATCAAGGTCGGCGACCGCCTTCGCGTGCGGCCGGGCGAGAAGGTTCCGGTCGACGGCGTCGTCGTCGAGGGCAGTGCGGTCATTGATGAGTCCATGGTCACAGGCGAGTCGATGCCGGTCACGAAGGCCGAAGGCGCGAGCGTGATCGGCGGTACGGTCAACCAGAGCGGCGGCCTCGTGATGCGCGCCGAGAAGATCGGCCGCGACACCATGCTGTCGCGGATCGTCGACATGGTGGCGAAGGCGCAGCGCTCACGCGCGCCGATTCAGCGGCTCGCCGATCGCGTCGCCGGCTGGTTCGTGCCGGCGGTGATCGCCGCTGCCGTGCTCGCCTTCATCGCCTGGACGGTGTTCGGCCCTGAGCCGCGCCTGACCTTCGCGCTGGTCGCCGCCGTCACGGTGCTGATCATCGCCTGTCCGTGCGCGCTGGGATTGGCGACGCCGATGTCGATCATGGTCGGCGTCGGCCGCGGCGCGCATTCCGGCATCCTGATCCGCGACGCGCAGGCGCTGGAGCGGATGGAGGCGATCGACACGCTGGTCATCGACAAGACCGGAACGCTCACCGAAGGCAAGCCGAAGGTCGTGCGCGTCATTGCCGCCGAAGGATTCGACGAGAGCGATCTGCTGCGCGTTGCCGCCAGTGTCGAGCAGGGCAGCGAGCACCCGCTGGCGCAGGCGATTATCGCCGCCGCCGGGGAGCGCAAGCTCGCATCGTCCGCCGTCAGCAATTTCGCCTCGCCCTCCGGCAAGGGCGCGACCGGCACGGTCGGGGGCAGGCAGGTTGCGCTCGGCAACGCGGTGCTGATGGCCGAGCTGAAGATCGCGACGGCAGCGCTCGACGAGGCGGCCGAGGCCGCACGGCGGGACGGCGCGACGGCGATCTATGTCGCGGTCGACGGCCGCATCGCCGGGGTGATCGCGATTGCCGATCCGGTGAAGCCGTCCGCGACCAGCGCGCTGCAGGCACTGCGTGCCGAGGGCCTGCGCATCGTGATGCTGACCGGCGACAACGAGACCACCGCGCGGGCGGTGGCAAAGACGCTCGGCATCGGCGACGTCGAGGCCGGCGTTCTGCCGGAGCGCAAGAGCGAGGTCGTGCAGCGGCTGCGCGGCGAGGGGCGCACCGTCGCGATGGCCGGCGACGGCGTCAATGACGCACCGGCGCTCGCCGCCGCCGATGTCGGCATCGCGATGGGCGGCGGCACCGACGTCGCGATCGAGAGCGCCGGCGTCACGCTGCTCACCGGCGACCTGATGGGCCTGGTGCGCGCGCGGCGGCTGTCGGTCGCGACCATGCGCAACATCCGCCAGAACCTGGCGTTCGCGTTCGTCTACAACGCCGCCGGCGTGCCAATCGCAGCCGGCGTGCTGTATCCGCTGTTCGGCATCCTGCTGTCGCCGATGGTCGGCGCCGCCGCGATGGCGCTGTCTTCGGTCAGCGTGATCGGCAATGCGCTGCGGCTTTCGCAGGTGAAGCTGGACTAGGCGTCTCTTACCTCGCCCCGCTTGCGGGGAGAGGTCGGATCGCATCGCAAAATGCGATCCGGGTGAGGGGGACTCTCCACGAGTCTGTCTCTCGCCTTTTGTGCGGAAGCAGCCCCTCACCCCAGCCCTCTCCCCGTAAGAACGGGGAGAGGGAGCGGAGCGATCACGCTGGCAGCAGCAGCTGCGCGCGGCGCTCCATCTCGGCGTCGAGCCAGGTTGCGAGATCCTCGCTGACCGCGACCATTGGCAGCCGCACCTCGGGGCTGTCGATCAGCCCCTGCCGCCACAGCCAGTGCTTGGCCGGCGCGGGGCTCGGTTCGGCGAACAGCAGCCTCGTCAGGCCGACGACGCTCTGCCAGGCGGCCAGCGCCGCGTCGCGCTGGCCCTGCTGCAGCAGCGTGCGGATCGCAGCGAAGGTGTTTGTTTCCAGATGTGCGGACAGCAGGATCGCGCCGTCGGCGCCGTCCGAGAGCGCATCGAAGGTTTGCGCGTCCTCGCCGGTCAGCACGCGAAAGCCGGCCGGCCGGCGGTTGAGGAAGTCGATCGACTGCGCGCGGTCGGCGCAGCAATCCTTCATGCCGGCGATGTTCGGATGGTCCGCGAGCGCCAGCAGCGTCTCGTTGGTCAGGTTCACCGCCGTGCGATAGGGAATGTTGTAAAGCACGATCGGCCACGACGCGTGATCAGCGAGCGCGTTGAAGTGCTGCACGAGCCCGCGCTGCGAGGGCCTGATGTAATAGGGGCTGGCGATCAGATAGCCGTTGATCGGCCAGTCGGCCGTATCATCCAGCGCTTCCTTCATCCGGGCGGTCGAGGCGCCGGAGAGCCCGAGACAGACCGGCAAATGGCGGGAGCTGGCACTGAGCTCGTCGAGCACGACGCTCACCAGCCCCTCCAGTTCGTCCACGCTGAGCGCCATGCCCTCGCCGGAGGTTGCGCCGAGAATGAACCCGTCGACGGGGCCATCGGCGTAGTGCCGTACGAGACGCCGCAGCGACGTGACGTCGAGCTCGCCGTTACGGAATGGCGTGATCAAAGGCAGCCAGAGGCCCTGCAATTGCTGATGTAGATCGGTCATGTTCCATCTCCTTAAGAAGGCAAAGCCGGAGACGGGACCAACAAAAAACCCCGTCCAGGCGGCGGGGTTTCGGGATCGGTCTGAATGCGAAGGTGATCTTATCGCGCGCGATCTCGTGTCCCCGGGAGGGGAGCTTTTTTCGACGACAGAACGGCGCACGAAGTCGTGATCATGGGATAATGATGCTGCGCTGCGAGGTTGTTGTCAATGCACATGCTGACCGGCGCGTGCGGCGCGTTTTGCGCATGCCATGGAGGTGAAAAGGCACGGCGATGAAAAAAAGCCGGGCTCGAGTGAGCCCGGCTTAAGGTATTGGCCACGTGAGGCCGACACAATCACCTTCCAAGAGGGATTACTGAACTTCCGCGCCACTGGAGGAGGGGGACATATGCGCGACGCGAACGCTCAGCGTGTAAGCACTATGATCCCCATCGACGGCTTGCAGCAACTATCCAGGTCGCATGTCAGTCATGCGGAGACCGGGGGCAGCACGGATATCCCTATAAAGCAGCCCTATAAGGGCGGCTTAATCACGACGGCCAGCGCTGCGCCTTGCTGACCACGAAGTCGCGGAACACCTGCACCCGGGCCACCGTCTTCAGCTCTTCCGGATAGACGAAGTAGGTGTCGAGCGCGATCGAGTCGGACTCGCCGAACAGCTGCACGAGGTTGTTCTGTTCGACCAGATAGTCCGGCAGCGCGGCGATGCCGAGGCCCTGCTGGCAGGCGCGCACGAGGCCGAGGATGTTGTTGACCTTGAAGTAGGGCTCGCGCGGACCGGAGCCGTTGCGGCCGGCATCGATCAGCCAGCTGCGGTTCTGCAGATGCGCCGGCACCTGCGAGTCGCCGAGCATGATGATGCGGTGCGAGTCGAGATCATCGAGCGTGCGCGGCGTGCCGAAGCGCTTGATGTATTCCGGCGAGCAGTAGGCATGGAAGCCGATCGAGAACAGCTTGCGCTGGATCAGGTCCGGCTGGGTCGGCTTGCGGGTGCGGATCGCGACGTCGGCCTCGCGCATCGAGAGGTCGAGATCCTCGTCGGTGACGATCAGCGAAATCCGGATGTCGGGATAGAGCGCGGTGAACTCGTCGAGCCGCGGGATCAGCCAGTTGATGCCGAGCGCCGGGGGCGTCGTGATCTTGAGGTCGCCGCTCGGCCGCTCGCGGCTGTCGGTGAGCTTTGCGCGGGCCGCCTGCAGCTGCATGAACACGTCATGCGCGGTGCGGAACAGGAGGTCGCCCTGCTCGGTGAGGATCAGGCCGCGGGCGTGGCGGTGAAACAACGACACCGAGAGCTCCTGCTCCAGCGCGCTGACCTGGCGGGAGACTGCCGATTGCGACAGGCCAAGCTGTTCGCCGGCATGCGTGAAGCTGCCCGCCTCCGCCGCTGCGTGAAAGACCTTCAGCTTGTCCCAATCCATATCCGTAAATCCGTCGCGAGATCGTGCCATGATTATTCCGCCGCTGCGCGATCGCTCGCGCGAAGAGCCAGGAAGCGTTCCGCCTCGAGCGCAGCCATGCAGCCGAGGCCGGCGGCGGTGACCGCCTGCCGGAAGGTTTCATCCGCCACGTCGCCCGCGGCGAACAGGCCGGGCATCGAGGTCGCGGTGGAGTTCGGCGCAACCTCGACGTAGCCCGACGGTTTCAGCTTGATCTGGCCTTTGACGAGCTCCGTCGCCGGCGCATGGCCGATCGCGATGAAGACGCCGTCGGTTTTGAGGTTCGTGAGCGCGCCGGTCTTGACGTTCTTCAGCCGCACATGGGTGACCTTGTTCGGGTTCTCCGATCCGCAGATTTCGTCGATCGCCGAATCCCACACCACCTTGATCTTGGGATTCTTGAACAGCCGCTCCTGCAGGATGCGCTCGGCGCGGAAATGATCGCGGCGATGCACGATGGTGACCTGGGAGGCGTGATTGGTCAGGTACAGCGCTTCCTCGACGGCGGTGTTGCCGCCCCCGACCACCACGACGTCCTTGCCGCGGTAGAAGAAGCCGTCGCAGGTCGCGCAGGCCGACACCCCGCCGCCCTGGAACTTTGCTTCCGAGGGCAGTCCGAGCCAGCGCGCCTGGGCGCCGGTGGCGAGGATCACGGTCTCGGCGAGATAGACGTCGCCGGAATCGCAGGTCAGGCGAAACGGGCGCTGGCCGAGTTCCAGCTTGTTGACGAGATCGGTGACGATCTTGGTGCCGACATGGGCCGCCTGCTTCTCCATCTGCTCCATCAGCCAGGGGCCCTGGATCACATCGGCGAAGCCGGGATAGTTCTCGACGTCGGTGGTGATGGTGAGTTGCCCGCCCGGCTGGATGCCCTGGATCAGCACCGGCTCGAGCATCGCGCGTGCCGCGTAGATCGCTGCGGTGTAACCGGCGGGGCCGGACCCGATGATGACGACCTTGGCGTGGACAGGCGCGGGCATTAGCTGATCCCTCTCTGCTGGGGACTTTGACGGGGACTTGTGTGGGAAGCACCCCGGAAGCAGGTCACGGCGGTGCTGAAAGTGTCAAATCCAAGTCTAAGATATCTGGGAAGCTATGCAAGATTTGCAATCCATGGCAGCGATTTTTCCCCGGAACTGAAGTCACATTCGCGAAATCGTGCGCTGCACGCGCAATAAAATTGCGCAATGCCAGCGGGCTGCGCTATGAGAGTTGCCGGCGGACCCGCCAAGCCTTCCAAACCCCTAGGGAACTGTAGTCGCGTGTCGAAGAACCTTGACGAGATCGACCTCAAAATCCTCGCCGAGATCCAGGCCGATGGCCGAATCACCAATGTGGAACTGGCCAAACGCGTCGGTATCTCGCCGCCGCCCTGCCTGCGCAGGGTCCGGGCGCTGGAGGAGGAAGGCTACATCCAGGGATACCGCGGCCTGCTCGATCCGCGCCGCCTCGGCTACGACGTCACGGTGTTCGCCTCGGTGCATCTGTCGAGCCAGGCTGACGCCGATCTCCGCGCCTTCGAGAATTTCGTGCGCGCCGAGCCGCTGGTGCGGGAATGCTGGATGCTGTCGGGCGAAGTCGACTTCATCCTCAAATGCGTCGCGCCCGACATGGCGACGTTCCAGGATTTCGTCACCCACCTGACGGCGGCGCCGCATGTGCGCAACGTCAGGACGTCACTGGTGCTGCACAATTCGAAATATGAGGCCGCGGTGCCGCTGGGATTGAAGGCGGTCGGCTAGAGCGCCGTGCGCGTCATTCCGGGGCGATGCGTTAGCATCGAGCCCGGAATCTCGAGATTCCGGGTCTGACGCTAACGCGCCATCCCGGAATGACGTCGTCAATGAGTGGGAAGCGCCTAGCGCTGCTACCTCTTCCCCATCGCAGCGTCGACGCTGATCGGACCCGGACCCGAGGTCGCGAGGTAGAGGCAGGCGAAGCAGAACGCGATCGCCAGACTGCCGTTATTGAGCAGCGGGTAGAACCCTTTTGGGAAATGGCCGATGAAGTAAGCGAAGGCCATTTCACCCGCCAGGATAAAGGCTACGATCCGCGAGAACAGGCCAATCATCAGGAGCCCGCCGAGCACCAATTCGAGGGCGCCGGCCGCGCCGATCAATGAGAACAGCTCGACCTTCTCGAACATTGTCCCGGGTGGGAATTTGAAAATTTTGGCAACGCCGAACTGAAACAGCAGCAGTCCGGTGATGAACCGGAACAGGCTGAGCGCCACCGGCTGGAGCTTGGAGAACATCTGGTCCATTGTCATTTACCCCCTGTTTGACACACTGGAACGTTGCAAGATGCAGAAACACACGGTGTCCGCCACCGGAGTGTGATGTCAACACCTTGCGCCTGGAATCATTCCTCGCGCGATGGCAGTTGCGAGAGAACGCGGCAGTGACACGGTGACGCGCAGCGATGCGTGTTGCGACGCAATCGTCAGCCCGAACTCCGTCCCCCGACATGATTATACTGCATAAACATGTCACGGCCTCACTGGCATGGCGTGCAGCGGCTCTCCATTCACATTGCTGTCAGACCGGGGAGAAACGCGGGGCATAAAAAAAGCCGCGTGCGGGACGCGGCTTTTCTGCACCAGTCACGTGAAGGTAACTACCGCCACTCGACCTTGGTGATCTCGTAGGCCTTGGCGCCGCCCGGCGCCATCACCTCGACGGTGGTCCCCTTCTTCTTGCCGATCAGCGCGCGCGCGAGCGGCGAGGTGATGGAGATGCGGCCCTTCTTGGCGTCGGCCTCGACTTCGCCGACGATCTGCCACACCGCCTTCTTCTCGGTGTCCTCATCGATCAGCGTCACGGTCGCGCCGAACTTGATGGTGTCGCCTGACAGTTTCGAAATGTCGATGATGTCGGCGCGCGCGAGCTTGTCCTCGAGCTCGGCGATGCGGCCCTCGTTGTGCGACTGCTCTTCCTTGGCGGCGTGATACTCGGCGTTCTCCGAGAGGTCGCCGTGCGAGCGCGCCTCCGCGATGTGTTCGATGATGCGCGGACGATCCACCGATTGGCGATGCTTCAACTCGTCCGTCAGCGCGGCGTATCCGCCCGCGGTCATCGGAACCTTATCCATCATCTTCGTCCTTCATCGCGCGCGCCCGGCGGCCGTGCACGAATATCCAGTTCAGCTAACGCAGGAATCAGGGCGCCAACGCGCCCGGAAGCCCAGTGATATTCGGCCCCGCTAAGGGCCGTGACAACATCCAATCGCGCGGTGAGTTCCAGCCATTCGGCTAATTGACCGCTTCGGGCCTTCAGCCCGGGCAGCGGTCAGCTTTCGGAAAAGTAACTCTGAAGCGTGCGGACCTCAAGGTCCCCGGCCCGATAGGCCCGGATTCCCCGTGCGGCCGCCACCGCGCCCGAAAGAGTGGTGTAATATGGCACTTTATGCAAGAGGGCAGCCCGCCGCAGCGAGCGGCTGTCGGCCAGCGCCTGCGGACCTTCGGTGGTATTGAAGACCAGCTGGACGTCGCCATTGGTGATGGCGTCGACGATGTGCGGACGGCCTTCGAGCACCTTGTTCACCTTTTCCGTCGGCACGCCGTTGTCGCTGAGGTAGCGCTGCGTGCCCGAGGTTGCCATCACCTTGAAGCCGAGCGAGTGCAACAGCCGCACCGCATCCGCGATGCGCATCTTGTCGTCGCCGCGCACCGAGACGAACACCGTGCCCTGCCGCGGCACGCGCGTGCCGCCGCCGAGCTGGCTCTTCGCGAACGCGACCTCGAAGGAGCGGTCGATGCCCATCACTTCGCCGGTCGAACGCATCTCCGGTCCGAGCACAGTATCGACGCCGGGGAAACGCGCGAACGGGAATACCGATTCCTTCACGCCGACATGGCCGAGCTTCTTCTTCTTCAGCTTGAAGTCGGCGAGCTTTTCGCCGGCCATGATCCGCGCCGCGATCTTGGCGACCGGCGTGCCGATCACCTTGGCGACGAACGGCACGGTGCGGGATGCGCGCGGGTTGACCTCGAGCACGTAGATCTCGCCGTCCTTGATGGCGTATTGCACGTTCATCAGGCCGACCACGTCGAGCCCGAGCGCGAGCTCGCGGGTCTGCCGCTCCAGCTCCTCGATGGTCTTGGCGTCGAGCGAATGCGGCGGCAGCGAGCAGGCGGAGTCGCCGGAATGGATGCCGGCTTCCTCGATGTGCTCCATGATGCCGACGATGAAGGTGTCCTTGCCGTCGCAGAGGCAGTCGACGTCGACTTCGGTTGCGTCGGACAGATAGCGGTCGAACAGCAGCGGGTTCTTGCCGAGCACGGTGTTGATTTGCCCGGTCTTGTCGTTCGGGTAGCGCGCCTTGATGTCGGCGGGCACCAGCTCGGGCAGCGTTCCCAGCAGGTAGTCGTTGAGCTGGTTCTCCTCGCGGATGATCTGCATCGCGCGGCCGCCGAGCACGTAGGACGGACGCACCACCAGCGGCAGGTCGAGATCGGCGGCGACGAGGCGGGCCTGCTCGACCGAATAGGCGATGCCGTTCTTCGGCTGCTTGAGACGCAGCTTGTCGAGCACGCGCTTGAAGCGGTCGCGGTCCTCGGCGAGGTCGATCGCGTCGGGCGAGGTGCCGAGGATCGGCACTTCGGCGGCTTCGAGCGCGCGGGCAAGCTTCAGCGGGGTCTGGCCGCCGAACTGCACGATCACGCCGTGCAGCGTGCCGTACTTGCGCTCGGTCGCGATGATCTCGAGCACGTCCTCGGCGGTCAGCGGCTCGAAATACAGCCGGTCGGCGGTGTCGTAGTCGGTCGACACCGTTTCCGGGTTGCAGTTGACCATGATGGTCTCGTAACCGGCGTCCTCGAGCGCGAAGCAGGCGTGGCAGCAGCAATAGTCGAACTCGATGCCCTGGCCGATGCGGTTCGGGCCGCCGCCGAGGATGATCACCTTCTTGCGGTCCGACGGCGCGCTCTCGTCGGCAAATTCGCCGGCGAACGGCCGCTCATAGGTCGAATACATGTAGGCGGTCGGTGAAGCGAACTCCGCCGCGCAGGTGTCGATGCGCTTGAATACCGGGCGCACCCCGAGCGCGTGGCGCTTGGCGGTGACGTCGGCCTCGGTGGTCTCCGTGAGCACGGCGAGCCGTGCGTCGGAGAAGCCCATCGCCTTCAGCATCCGCATGGCGAACGCATTGGTCGGCAGGCCGCTGCTGCGGATCTTGCCTTCCATCTCGACGATGGCGCGCAGCTCCGCGAGGAACCAGGGATCGATCTTGCAGGAATTGAAGATATCCTCGTTGGACCAGCCGAGCCGCATCGCCTGCGCGACCTGCAGCAGGCGGTTCGGCGTCGGCGTGCCGAGCGCCGCGCGGATCGCGTTCTTGTCGTCGCTGCGGCCGAGGCCCTCGATGTCGATCTCGTCGAGGCCGGTCAGCCCGGTCTCGAGCCCGCGCAGGGCCTTCTGCAGGCTCTCCTGGAAAGTGCGACCGATCGCCATCACCTCGCCGACCGACTTCATCGAGGTGGTCAGCGTGGAGGAGGCGCCGGGGAATTTCTCGAACGCAAAGCGCGGAATCTTGGTGACGACGTAGTCAATCGTCGGCTCGAACGAGGCCGGCGTCGCGCCGCCGGTGATGTCGTTGGCGATCTCGTCGAGCGTGTAGCCGATCGCAAGCTTGGCGGCGACCTTGGCGATCGGAAAGCCGGTGGCCTTGGAGGCCAGCGCCGACGAGCGCGACACGCGGGGATTCATCTCGATCACGACCATGCGGCCGTCGTCCGGATTGATGCCGAACTGCACGTTGGAGCCGCCGGTCTCGACGCCGATCTCGCGCAGCACCGCAATCGATGCGTCGCGCATGATCTGGTATTCCTTGTCGGTGAGCGTCAGTGCCGGCGCCACCGTGATCGAATCGCCGGTGTGCACGCCCATCGGATCGACGTTCTCGATTGAGCAGATGATGATGCAATTGTCCTTCTTGTCGCGCACCACCTCCATCTCGAACTCTTTCCAGCCGAGGACGGATTCCTCGATCAGCACCTCGTTGGTCGGCGAGGCATCGAGGCCGCGCTCGATGATGTCGAGATATTCTTCCTTGTTGTAGGCGATGCCGCCGCCGGTGCCGCCGAGCGTGAAGGAGGGGCGGATGATCGCGGGCAGGCCGATGTCGGACAGCGCCATCAGCGCTTCGGCCAAGGCCTGCTGCTGGTAGCGCTTGCGCCGCTCGTTCTCGCCACCTTCCCACTGCCGTTCGAAGGCTTCGAGCTCGGGGCCGGACAGCTTGGCCTGATCGGCGAGGTATTTGTCGCGGTCGGACTTCTTCAGCGCCGACGCATTGGCGAGCCGCGACCTCGGCGTCTGCAGCCCGATCTTCTCCATGGCGTCGCGGAACAACTGGCGGTCTTCGGCCTTGTCGATGGCGTCGGCGGTGGCGCCGATCATCTCGACGTCGAACTTCTCCAGCGTACCCTGCTTGCGCAGCGACAGCGCGCAGTTCAGCGCGGTCTGGCCGCCCATGGTCGGCAGCAGCGCGAAGCCGCCGGGCACGACGTGGCGTTCCTTTTCGATGATCTTGGCGACGATTTCGGGCGTGATCGGCTCGATATAGGTCGCATCCGCCAGCTCCGGGTCGGTCATGATCGTCGCCGGGTTGGAATTGACCAGGACGATCCGATAGCCCTCTTCCTTGAGCGTCTTGCAGGCCTGCGTGCCGGAATAGTCGAACTCGCAGGCTTGGCCGATCACGATGGGACCGGCGCCGATGATCAGGATGGTGGAGATGTCGGTTCTTTTGGGCATCAGCTCTCGCGGACTGGAATTTAGGCACAAAAAAAGGGCGCGCTTCCCGCGCGTCCCTCGAGCCATGCGCTACATGTTGTAGCACTGGAAGCGCGATCCCTCGCGCGCGGGTGGTCTTTAGACCAGTTTCCGTACCCGCGAAACCCCCAAAAACGCGCAATCAACCGCGATTCTGGGGGAAAATCCGCATTCGGCGTATGCCCGGTTGGGGGGTGAGGGATTGGGAGGGGCTACCGGCCCGGCTTCGCCCTGCGGGCTACGCCGCGGCAGCCTTCGCTACGAGAAGGCCTGCCGAGCCGAAGCTGCGTCAGCAGCGAAGGCTGGAGGCCCGGCCTGGATTTGAACCAGGATAAACAGTGTTGCACCACTGCCGCGTCGAAGCTTCCGCCACCGGGCCGAGTGGATCATTGCTGATTATTTCAGAGGCCGCCACGTTTACTGGTGGGTAACGTTAATAGCTGGCGCAACCCAGGATCAGTGGTGCGCCACGAACGTCATCCGCCACGGATTGTGCCCGATGTTGCGCGGCGCGCGTCGGGCGCTGAACCCCGCGGCGCCGAGCTTGGCGATCATCTCGTCCTCGCGGTAGCGCTGCAGTCCGATCCGGGTGCGCAGCTGGCGGTAGTCGGACAGCGCGGTTGAAGCCAGCCCGACCAGCGCATCGCGCAGGAAACCGTGGGTCGCCGCGAAGCGCAGCAGGGCCGCGACGTCCCTCGCCATCCCGACTTCAGGCCGCAGGATATCGCCGAGCACGAACCGGCCCGAGGGCTTCAGCAGGCGGTGGATCACGTCGAACGCGGAATCGAGCTCCTGCGGCGTCATGTATTGCGCCACCGAGTTCATCACCACGAGGTCGATCGAGTCCGCGTCCATGTGCTTCAGGTCATCGAGCGAGCGGACACGGATGCGGGTGTCGGGCGCAAAGCGCGCGACCAGACGGCCGCGTACGCCGGGCGCCGGCTCCGCCAGATAGAGCTGGGCGCAGGCATTGGCGACCTTCGCCGCCGACAGCGCCTCGCCGCAGGCATAGTCGAGCACCACGGCATCCGGCGAAGCGATGTAGCCGATGATGTCGTTTGCGATGATCTGGAAATGCAGGTCACGGTGCAGTCGGCTCGCATAGATCGTATGCGTGGAATCGTAATAATCGATCCATTCATCCATCGCGTTTGGTATCCGGCAGAACGGGTTCCTGGCCTCAGGAACGGGTGGGCTG
This sequence comes from Bradyrhizobium sp. USDA 4541, assembly GCF_024171085.1. Classification (NCBI taxonomy): domain Bacteria; kingdom Pseudomonadati; phylum Pseudomonadota; class Alphaproteobacteria; order Hyphomicrobiales; family Nitrobacteraceae; genus Bradyrhizobium; species Bradyrhizobium sp. USDA 4541. The sequence continues at coordinate 9,015,619 of NZ_JALJZF010000001.1, read as the reverse complement.
ATGATGCGTTAGCGGTCCGGCGGCCAATGTTCAATGCGCCGAAATACGGGTTCCTAACAGGAAGGTCCAACGTGAGCAAAGCCAAGACTGACAAGATCTCGCCCGATCTCGACACGCCGAGCGACCTGCCGCAGGCTGCGGTGGACACGATCTCGGCCTCGCTCAACACGCTTCTGGCCGACGCCTTCGCGCTCTATTTGAAAACCAAGAATTTCCATTGGCACGTCAGCGGCCGGCATTTCCATGATTACCATTTGTTGCTGGACGAGCAGTCGGAGGCGATCTTCGCGACCACCGACCAGCTCGCCGAGCGGGTGCGCAAGCTTGGCGGCGCGACGCTGAAGTCGATCGGCGATATCGCCAAGCATCAGACCATCAAGGACAATGACGACGATTATGTGCCGCCGCGCGAAATGCTGCGCGAGTTGATGGAAGACAACAAGCACATGGCGGCTGCGATGCGCAAGGCGCACAAGCTGGCTGACGACCAGGAGGACTCCGGCACCGCAGGCCTGCTCGAAACCTTCATCGACGAAACCGAGCGCCGCACCTGGTTCCTGTTCGAGGCCAGCCGCCAGGAAGGCAGCAACGCGGCGTAAGCTGCGTTGCCGCACCCGCGAGGAAGCAATCCAGAGCTGCTTTGCTCCGGACTGCTTCGCGAAGCTTGCGGTCTGGCCCCCCGGCTGCGGTCAGTGCGGTTGAAGCCTACTGAGCTGACAGACCCACCGCTGTCTCCAATCGCACGATCGGCGGAGGATTCCACTTTCCGGTCAGCGCCTCCGATTTCGGACCGTAAAGGCGCATGGTCAGGTTGAAAGCGCCCTTCGGCGCCGGGAGCCAGTTGGCTTGTTTGTCCGCGCCCGGACTTTCGTTCTGGAAGTAGAGATCGAGCGAGCCGTCCGGGTTGTATTTGAACGGCATCCAGCTGGACACAGCGAAGCGGTTCAGCACGTTGCCGACCTGGAATCCTTCCTGGTCGTAAAGCGTGATCGACCAGAAGGCATTGACCGGCGGGGCCGCGCCCTTCTCAAAGGTGATCGTATACTTGTTGGCGCCGTCGAGCGGTTTGCCGGTATTGTCGGCGAGATTGAGCGGATAAATCGCGTCCTCCGGCAGGTTGGCGCCAAGCCCGAGCTGCGCGACGATCGCACGCTTCAAATAGTAGTTGCCGTAAACGCCCATCGTGTCGGTGTTCATCGACCAGCCGTTCGCAACGCGCGCCAGCGTCGGCACCTTCCATGCCATCAGCTTCTGCCCGTCCTGCGGCGCCGTCTCCAGCGCCCGTTGCAGGACCGGGTCCACCTTGCTGATTTCGAAGCTCTTGCCGGGCTCGATGCCGATCCTCTTCATCTGCGCGATGATTGGTTCATCGGTGATGTGCGGCGGGTGAAGCTTGAGCAGCTCGGCGGCCTGCGCGAAGTAGACGCCGGCCGACATCGTGTCGACCTGCACCTTGGGCGCCGTCTTCATGTCGACGCTGGGATCGATCCTGACCTCGGTCGGCTTCTGAGTCTTGCCGAACTCGGAAAGAGGCGTGACCTTGTAGCCGGCCTGTATCTTGTGGACCGCATCGTAGTCCGGCGGGCCGTCCGTCTTGGTGCGGCCAATGACCCAGACGTAAGGCGTCGGCGCGTCGATGCGCTGGGTATCCTTCGGAAGCTTGAACTCCTCCGCAAACCTGTCGCGCAGATCAGGCCGCCATCCCGGAGCCGTCACCAGAAAGGTCCCCGCTTTGGTGCCCGTGGTGCGCCAGCCGGGCGAGGCGAACACATCCGACCACATGTCCAGCATCGGCAGCAAATAGAAGCGTCCATCGGTATCGGGAACGGAGACGACAACCGGCTCCTTGGTCATGTCCAGCCATGAAACGGAATAGAGCGTATCGAAGTTGGACCGCACCACGCCCTTGAAATTCGCCGGTGGGTATTCGGGCACGTTGACGAAGGTATTCATCGGGCCCTTGAAGTTATCCTTGCCGGGCTCGACGTTGGTGAACTGCTTTCGCGTGATGTCCATCGTCAGGAGCGGGTAGAAGTAAATATAGGCGTCCACCGCGATCGCGTGTGCCTCCTGCTCGTTGATTGCCGGCGCCGTCTGGGCCAGCGCTGCAGGCGCGGTAGCCGCGCCAATGCAGAGCGACAATGTCAGCGTCAGAATTCCTCGAAACATGTCGAATTCTCCTCTCCTGATCTCTGTTGCGGTTGCTTGTGGGAAGCGCGGAGCATCTGATGCCGTCAGGTGATGTGTATGACCTCCATTGCTCCTGCAAAAAGAGCAGCAGCGGACGCGGAAGCTCTGTCACTCCCGCAGATGAATCGCGCGCTTTAAGGTGTCATTGGCGGCATAAATCGCCGCAGCGATGCTGACTTAAATCAAGGAGCTTGGAAATGTGAAGCCGGCAGGCTTGATTGAAATGGCCTGCAATTCCGATGATCGATTCAGGTTGCCTGTATCCGGTCACCTCTCGCGAGGGGGCAGGGCAAGAGCAACCCGTTCGACCATCCTAGATCTTATCGCTTCCACAGCCGCACCAGCGGCCCGTCCTTGCCTATCACCGGATCGGTCGCGGGGGTCGCAACCTGTGGGATCGTCTTCAGCGCCTTGGCGTGGTTCTCCGGCGTCAGCCGCTGCAGATCCATCGGCGGGCCCGGCGGATAGGCGCCGATGACGCAGAAATCGTCGCTCGCCGACAGGCATTGATGCCCGGTGCCGGCCGGCAGGATCGCAACGTCGCCGGCCGCGATCTCGATTGCTCGCCCGCGCTCGCCGCCAAACTGCACGCGCGCGCGGCCGCGCGCGACGCCCAGCACCTCGTGCACGGTGGCGTGGTAATGCGCGAAGTCGTAGACGCCGTTGCGCCACATCGCGCCCCAGCCGTTCTCGCCGAACAGCTGCTCGATGGTGGCCTCAGGATTCTTGCTGACGTCGACGGCGGCCTTGTAGACCAGGAACGGCATCGGATTGTTCGGCACCAGGCCGTCGTCCCGGAAGACGATGGTCTGGGGTTCGATATCGGTACGGACGACCGACATGGTGGCTCTCCAGCGCTGCGAGGTGGTCTCCAGACCATCAAACCGTCGGTCCGCAAACCGTTCCAGCTAGATTTTGAACTTCAACACGTCTTCCCTGAACCTGAGCCCGTGCCCGGGCCGCTCCGGCGCGGTGATCATGCCGTTGGCGATTTCGGGCGGGTCGACCCAGAGATCGTCGATCAGCGCCATGTTCTCGCACCAGATCCCGTTCGGAATCGAAGCCAAGAGGTGCACATTGAGTTCGGGAAACAGATGCGGCGCGATCGTGATGCCGAACGTGTCCGCAAGCGCCGCGATCTTGCGCAGGTCGGTCATGCCGCCGCGCATCGGGTCGGGTTGCAGGATCGGCAGGCAGGGATTGAGAAAGAACGGCCGCAGATCGTAGCGCGTGAAATGCGTCTCGCCGCCGACGACGCGCATGTCCAGCGCCGCCGCGATCCGCTGATAGCCGGCGAAATCATCGGCCGGCACCGGCTCCTCAAGCCAGTAGATATCGTACTTCTCGAACTTGCGTCCCATCTCGATCGCGACATCGGCGCTCCAGCCCATGTTGACGTCGATCATGATGTCGATGTCGGGCCCGAGCGCCTCGCGCATGCGGCGCACATTGTCGAGGTCCTGCGCCGGCGTGTGGACGTGCGCGACCTGCATCTTGATCGCCTTGTAGCCCTGCTTCACGAAATGCAGCGCCTTCTCGATCATCCCGTCGCCGCCGGCGCCCCGGAAGCAGCCGGAACCATAGATCGGGATTTCCGAGCGATAGTGCCCCCACAGCCGGTGCAGCGGCAGGCCGGCCCGTTTCCCGACCGCGTCCCACAGCGCGATGTCGAGCGCCGACATGGCCATCGCGGCGATGCCGCCGCGGCCATAGGTCATCGTCGCCGTCCACAGATCGCGCCAGATCGCCTCGATCGCGGTGGCGTCCTTGCCGATGACGCGCGGGATGATGCATTCCTCGAGACAGGCCGCGATCGACTTCATCGCCGGCTTGAACACGAACAGATAGCCCATGCCGGTAACGCCGCCGGACGTTTCGACGTCGCAGATCAGAATGTCGCGCGTCGCGCCGAGCGCCGCGCCTTTCAGCCAGGGATCGTCGGCCCAGGGCAGCCGCAGCATCGTCACGCGGATGTCGCGGATGGTCATGTCTGAATGGGCTGAAATCATCGGCGTTTCCTTTCCAGGCCGGATCATGTTTGCCTGATCTCGGACAGCGAAACTCAATCACAGAGCGCAGGCCGCGATCCAGCGCGCTTCGTCATGGCTCCAATGCGCCAAGATCTGGCGCCAAGATCTGGCGCCAAGACGCGATTGCCTTCAGGTCGTCTTGGGCAACTCGAACACCAGGCAGGTCGTGGTGGCATGGGCGAGCAGCTTGCCATTGTCGTCGGTAATCCGCGCTTCCGCCGTCGCAACCCGGCGGCCGGCGTTGAGCACATGGCCCTCGGTGCGGATTTTGCCGGTGTCCTGGCTCATGCCGCGGACGAAGGAGATCTTGAACTCCAGCGTGGTGTAGCCAAAGCCTTGCGGCAGCGTGGTCTGCACCGCAAGCCCCATCGCGGAATCCAAGAGGATCGCGGCGTAGCCGCCATGCACCGAGCCGATCGGGTTGTAGTGGCGCAGGCCCGGGACGCTGTGGATCACCACATGGCCGGTCTCGGCGGTGCAGTCGAACGGCTCGACATTCTCCATGATCGGCGGCTCCGGCAGGGTCCGGGCGAAGATGCCGCGCACGAAGTCGAGCCCCGGCATCGACGTCATCACCGCCGTCGAGGAGACGCCGTAGACGGGCTTCGGGGTGGCGGGGGCGGTCATTGAGAAAAATCTCCGTCATTGCGAGCGAAGCGAAGCAATCCATCGCTCCAGGCTGGGATAGATGGATTGCTTCGTCGCTGCGCTCCTCGCAATGACGGGTGTGTCTACGCGGCCTGCTTGTTCTTCCGCATCAGATCGGCGAAGCGCTGGAACAGATAGTGCGAGTCGCGCGGGCCGGGCGAGGCTTCCGGGTGGTACTGCACCGAGAACACCGGCTTGCCCTCAAGCGCGATGCCGCAATTGGAGCCGTCGAACAGCGAGATATGGGTCTGGGTCGCGCCTTTCGGCAGCGTCGCCTGGTCCACGGCAAAGCCGTGGTTCATCGAGGTGATCTCGACCTTGCCGGTGGTCTCGTCCTTGACCGGATGGTTGGCGCCGTGATGGCCCTGATGCATCTTCATGGTCTTGGCCCCGACGGCAAGGCCAAGCATCTGATGGCCGAGGCAGATGCCGAAGGTCGGCGTCCCCGACGCGATCACCTTCTGGATCACGGGCACGGCATATTTGCCGGTGGCGGCGGGATCGCCGGGGCCGTTCGACAGGAACACGCCGTCCGGCTTCATCGCCAGGATGTCTTCGGCGGCGGTCGTCGCCGGCACCACGGTCACCTTGGCGCCGACGCCGGCGAGCAGGCGCAGGATGTTGCGCTTGATGCCGTAATCGATCGCGACCACGTTGAATTCCGGCGCGGTTTGCTGGCCGAAACCGTTGCCCCACACCCAGGGCGTCTCGTCCCAGGTGAAGCGCTGGCCGGAGGTGACCATCGGCACCAGGTCCATGCCCTCGAGGCCGGGCCATTCGCGGGCTTCTTCCTTCAGGCCGTGCAGGTCGAACTCGCCGTTTCTGGCGTGCACGATCACCGCATTGGGCATGCCCTTGGAGCGGATCAGCGCGGTCAGCGCGCGGGTGTCGATACCGGAGAGGCCGATGATGCCGCGCGCCTTCAACCACAGGTCGAGATGGCGGGTGGCGCGGTAATTCGAGGGATCTGATATCGCCGAGCGCAGGATCACGCCGCGCGCGCCGGGCGTCGCCGCCATGTTCACCGTCTCGATGTCTTCCTCGTTGGTACCGACATTGCCGATATGCGGGAAGGTGAAGGTGATGATCTGGCCGGCATAGGACGGATCGGTGAGGATCTCCTCATAGCCGGTCATCGCGGTGTTGAAGCAGACCTCGCCGACGGCGTGGCCTTCCGCGCCGAGACCGAAGCCTTCCAGCACGGTACCATCGGCGAGCACAAGGAGCGCGGTCGGTTTATGGTCCGGCCAGGCGGGAGCGTTTTCGGATGTTGTCATGAGCCCTTTAAATAGACGCCGCACCCGGCGGCGTCAAAGCGAAAGGGCACGGATTCACACGGCAATACCGGCCGATTTGACAGGCCCGAACGGCCTTTTAATCTAAAGTTCCCTGAAGCGGCCGTTTGCTTGCCGAAAATGACCCCTCCGGAGCTCCCGCATGGATAATACGATGCCGATCCTGCTCGTCCCGGGCCTCATCTGCTCGCCGCGGATTTTCGCCCCCGTCATTCCGGCGCTGTGGCGATGCGGGCCGGTGACGGTCGCCAACCATATCAGGGACGACAATATGGGGGCCATCGCCCGCCGGATCCTGGCCGAGGCGCCGCCGCGCTTTGCGCTCGCCGGGCACTCGATGGGCGGCTACATCGCCTTCGAGATCATGCGGCAGGCGCCGGACCGGGTTGCGAAGCTGGCGCTGATGAGCACCCAGGCGCGGGCCGATACGCCGGAAGCGACCGCGCGTCGCCGCGGCATGATCGAGCGTGCCAGAAGCGGCCAATATCGCAGCGTGGTCGATGAGCTGTTTCCGGGCTTCGTGCATCCGTCGCGGCAGGGCGATGCAAGCCTGCGCCGGATCGTCGACGACATGAGCGAGGACATCGGCGCCGAGGCTTTCATCCGCCAGCAGAACGCGGTGCTCAGCCGGCCGGATTCGCGGCCGAGCATGGCCTGGATCAAGTGCCCGACCTTGGTGCTGACGTCGGATACCGACAACACCGTGCCAAATTCGCTGTCGGACGAGATGGCCAACGGCATTCCCGGCGCAAAACTTGTAGTGCTCGCCAATTGCGGTCACCTGCCGCAGCTGGAACTGCCGCAGGCCTGCGCCGATGCGCTGGTCGAATGGCTGAGGAACTAGGTTGTTCTGCCGGTGCAAACTGCCTAGATGAGGGGATTGCTGGCTCAAGGACAACGAAATGCTGCGCGACGACATCAATACTGCGGTCAAGGAAGCGATGAAGGCGAAGGACGAGCGCAAGCTGTCCACGCTGCGCATGGTCAATTCGACCATCAAGAACGCCGACATCGACGCGCGCGGGCAGGGCAAGCCGCCCCTCTCCGATGCCGACCTGCTCGGCCTGCTGCAGAAGATGATCAAGCAGCGCCAGGAGTCGGTCGAGCTCTATGACAAGGGCGGCCGCGCCGAGCTCGCGGCCCAGGAGCGCGAGGAGATCGCCGTGATCTCGGCGTACCTGCCGAAGCAGATGTCCGATGACGACGTGAAGGCCGCGATCTCGGCGATCATCGCCGAGACGGGTGCCGCCGGCATCAAGGACATGGGCAAGGTGATCGGCGCGTTGAAGGCGAAATACGCCGGCCAGATGGATTTCGGCAAGGCCAGCGGCCTGGTGAAGGCGGCGCTGACGGGCTAGCCGTTCGTCCGGGCTGGCTTGCGGCGCAAAGTGCCGCGGACCGAATTGCGGGAACCTTTCTGCTGACGGAGCATCTGACGGGCATGACCTCGCGATGACTCCGCAAAGGAAAGGCCCCGATGAACCCGATTGTGCATGCGCTGGATCGTGCAAGAGCCGCTCAAACCGAATCCGACAAGCCGACCCGGGCCGAAGTCGAGGCAGCAGTCCGCACCATCATCCGCTGGACTGGTGACGATCCCGAGCGGGATGGTTTGCTTGAAACTCCGGCGCGTGTGACGCGTTCGTTCGAGGAATTCTTTGCGGGTTACGACCAACGTCCCGCGGAGATCCTGGAAAAGACCTTCGAGGAGATCGAAGGCTACGACGAAATGATTGCCCTGCGGGGCATCCGCTTCGAGAGCCATTGCGAGCATCATATGGCGCCGATCATCGGTCAGGCCTGGGTTGCCTACATCCCGAACGGCCGCGTGGTCGGCATCAGCAAGCTGGCGCGGGTGGTCGACATCTATGCCAGGCGTTTGCAGATCCAGGAGAAGATGACGGCGCAGATCGCCAACACCATCAACGACGTCTTGAAGCCTCAGGGCGTAGGCGTCATCATCAAGGCGTCGCATCACTGCATGACGACCCGCGGCGTGCACAAGCCGGATACCGATCTCGTGACCAGCCGCATGCTGGGTTGCTTTCGCGACAATGCGCTAACCCGCCAGGAATTCCTCGGCATAGCGGTTTAGAGCGTCACAGGGCGATGGAGGAATGATATGGCCGATCAGCAAGCTCCTTCCGGTCCGGATCTGACACAAGGCGTTGCCCTCTCCGACTTCACGGGCGCGATGTTGCTCGGCCATGTCGGCGACGAGGACGTGCTGCTGGTGCGCTCGGGGGCGGATATCTTCGCCATCGACGCGCATTGCAGCCATTACCACGGCCCGCTCGCCGAAGGCCTCCTTGAGGGCGAGACCGTCCATTGCCCCTGGCATCACGCCTGCTTCGATATTCGCACCGGTGAAGCGACCGCCGCGCCCGCCTTCAACGCGCTCGCTGTCTGGAAGGTCGAGCGGGAGGGCGATCGCATCATCGTGCGCGAGAAGCGCGCGCAGCCGAAACTCCGCGTCAAGGGCCCGGTCGATGCGCCCGGCAGCATCGTGATTGTCGGCGGCGGCGGGGCGGGGTTTGCCGCCGCCGAGATGCTGCGACGGCAGGACTATCGCGGCAGCATCGTCATGCTGAGCGGCGAGGCCGCGCCGCCGGTGGATCGTCCGAACCTGTCAAAGGACTTCCTCGCTGGCAGCGCGCCGGAAGACTGGCTGCCGCTGAAGCCGGACGATTTTTATCGTGACGCGGCGATCGATCTGAAACTCAGGACCGAGGTCAAGTCGATCGATACCGGCCGCCGCAACGTCGTGCTCGCCGGCGGCGAAACGCTCGCCTATGACCGGCTGCTGCTGGCGACCGGCGCGGAGCCGGTGCGGCTGCCGATCCCGGGCGCGGACCAGCCCCACGTTCATGTGCTACGCACCGTCGACGATTGCCGGGCCATCATCGCCGCGGCCAGCGGAGCGCGCCGCGCGGTGGTGATCGGTGCAAGCTTCATCGGTCTCGAGGTGGCGGCCTCGCTCCGCGCGCGCCAGATCGAGGTTCACGTGGTCGGGCTGGAACAGCGGCCGATGGAGCGCATACTCGGGCCGGAGATGGGCGATTTCGTCCGTGCGCTGCACGAAGAGCATGGTGTTGTATTCCACCTCGGCGACACGGTGACCGCGATCGAGGGCAAGCGAGCCCGCCTGAAGAGCGGGCCTGTGCTCGATGCCGATCTCGTCGTGGTCGGTGTCGGCGTGAAGCCGCGGCTGGCGCTGGCGGAAGCGGCCGGGCTCGCCATCGACCGCGGCGTGACAGTCGACGCCTATCTCGAGACCAGCGTTCCCGGCATCTACGCGGCCGGCGATATCGCGCGCTGGCCCGATCCGCACAGCGGCGAGACGATCCGGGTCGAGCATTGGGTGGTGGCGGAGCGCCAGGGCCAGACCGCCGCGCGGAATATGCTTGGGCAGCGCGAGGTGTTCGACGCGGTGCCGTTCTTCTGGAGCCAGCATTACGACGTGCCGATCAACTATGTCGGCCATGCCGAGCAGTGGGACGAGATCGCGGTGGACGGCAGCATTGCCGGCAGGGATTGCGTGCTGCGCTACAAGCGCGGCGGGCGCGTGCTCGCGGTCGCGTCGATCTATCGCGACCTCGATAGCCTCAAGGCCGAGGTCGCAATGGAGCGGGCGTCAGCCTGACGGCTTTCTCCTCAAGGATGTTCGTAGCCCGGATGCAGTGAAGCGAAATCCGGGGGAGTCTGTCCACTCGATGAGAACCCCGGATTGCGCGGAGCCTGTCATCGGGCGCGCGTTCGCGCGACCGCTCCATCCGGGGGTCTTTATCCGGGCATCACATTCTTCGTCAGCCCGGGCTTGTCCCGGGCATCGACGTCTCTACAATCTGCCGCAGCAAATGCGGATGGCAGGGGAAAGGCCCGGCCATGACGAGGGACGGAAGCAACACACACCATGCTCAAGGAAGCCGCTACTTACGACGAACTCTATCGCAACTTCCGCTGGGACGTTCCCGCGCGCTTCAACATGGCGACCGCGTGTTGCGACCGCCATGCCGACGGCACCGGGCGGCTCGCGCTGGTCTATGTCGACGAGGATGGCGGCACCACGCGCACCTCGTTCGACGAGGTCGCGGACGCCTCGCGCCGTTTCGCCAATGTGCTGACCAACGACGGGCTGGTGCGCGGCGACCGCGTCGCGGTGTTCCTGTCGCAATCGCTCGAACTGCCGGTCGCGCATCTCGCGGCGTTTCGCGCAGCGATGATCTCGATCCCGCTGTTCGCGCTGTTCGGCGAGGATGCGCTCGAATTCCGCCTGTCGAATTCTGCTGCCAAGGCCGTGATCACCGATGAAGCAGGCTGGGAGAAGATCGCGAAAGTCCGCGATCGTCTGCCCGAGTTGAAGAGCGTCTATATCGTCGGCGATAAGACGCCGGCGGGGACGAAACCGTTCTGGAGCGCGGTCAAGTCGGCATCGCCCGAGTTCGCGACCGTCGACACCTCGGCCGAGATCCCGCGCTGATCATCTACACGTCGGGCACCACGGGTAACCCGAAGGGCGCGCTACATGCGCATCGCGTCGTGCTCGGCCATCTGCCCAATGTCGAGATGTGCCACAACTTCCTGCCGAGGCCCGGCGACCTGATGTGGACGCCGGCCGACTGGGCCTGGATCGGCGGCCTGATCAACGGCCTGTTCGCATTCTGGTACCATGGCATCCCGATGGTTGGACACCGCGCCCGCAAGTTCGAGCCGCAGGCGGCGATGCGGATGATGGCCGAGCTCGGCATCCGCAACGTGTTCCTGCCGCCGACCGCGCTGAAGCTGATGCGGCAGGCCAATGTAAAGAATTCCGGCGTCAGGCTGCGCAGCATCTTCACCGGCGGCGAGTCGCTCGGCGGCCAATTGCTGGATTGGGTGCGCGACACCTTCGGCATCGACGCCCATGAGGTGTTCGGGCAGACCGAATGCAATCTCGTGATCGGCAGCAATTCCAATCTGTTTCCGATCCGTCCGGGCTCGATGGGCCGCGCCACGCCGGGCTTCGACGTCCGCATCGTCAACGACAAGGGCGCGGAACTGCCGCGGGGCCAGCGCGGCATCATCGGCGTGCGCCAACCGTGCCCCTGCACCATGATCGAGTACTGGCGCAATCCGGAAGCGACCGCGAAGAAATATGCCGGCGAGTTCCTGCTGACCGGCGATCTCGGCGTGCAGGATGAGGACGGCTATTTCTGGTACGTCAGCCGCGAGGATGACGTCATCACCACGGCCGGCTATCGGGTCGGCCCGTCCGAGATCGAGCACACGCTGATGAAGCATCCGGCGGTCGCGATGTCGGCGGTGGTCGGCATCCCCGACCCGATCCGCACCGAATCGATCAAGGCCTGGATCGTGCTGCGGCCGGGCTACGCGCCGGGCGATGCCCTGGCGCGCGAGATCCAGGAGTTCGTCAAGGTCCAGCTCGCCGCCCACGAATATCCGCGCTTCGTGCAGTTCGCCGACAGCCTGCCGATGACGGCGACGGGCAAGGTGCTGCGCCGGGAGCTGAGGGCGCTGGGGTAGTTTTCTCCGTCGTCGTCCCGGGCAAGCGCAGCGCGGCCCGGGACCCATAACACAAGGTAAAGTTGTTGTGCGACGCTATGGCCCCAGCGAACTCTAAACGTTTGGAGCGGTGGTTATGGGTCCCTGCTTTCGCATGCGTTCGCAGGGACGACAGCGGAGTATGGAGCGGCTGTATCGCCAACCTCACGTCGGCATCGCAATTCCCAATTCCTTCAGCGCGGCCATCATGCGCGCTGGCGGCTGCATGGGGATCACCATGGCCTTGCCGGTCTCCACGAGGCTCTTGAGGCTGGAGAGGATCGCCGGCCAGCCGGTGCGGCCGCCTGCGAGAATGTCGTCGCTGATCGGACGGTCATGCGATTGCAGGAGCGTCAGCTTCACGCCGTCGCCTGCCGGTTCGATCTCCCAGGTGACGAGCGTCGGCCCGAGCTTTTCGACCAGCTGCGGCCAGTTGACGTTGAAGGTGACGGTCAGCCGCTTCAGCGGATCGCACTCGATCACCTCGCCGGAGATGTGCAGCGCGCCGTCGGGCGTCCGCACGACGTAGGCGCCGCCGATCCGAAGGTCGACCTCGACCGCGTTGCCGGAGAAATACTGCCGGCTGAGTTCGGCAGTCGTCAAAGCCTGCCACACCTTCTCGGGCGTGGCGGCGATGTAGATCGCGTAGACGATTGCCGGTTTGAATTTCTCGATGTTCATGTCTGTACGCACCCGTCGATAGATTTTCATTGTCATTCGAAGCCGTCGATCCCGAGCGCGGCCGGCGGGATCGTGACCGCCTTGCCGGTCTCGAGCAGGCTCTTGAGTCCCGACAGGATCGCCGGCCAGCCCTTGGAAATGCCGTCGAGCAGCTTGCTGCCCGCACCGAAGCCCTCATGAGTCACGGTCAGCTTCACGATCTTGCCATGGGCCTCCAGCGTGAAGACCACCTTGGTTGCCGGCTCCTTGCGCATGTCCTCGTCGAGCACGTGCTTGAAGGTGTAGGCGAGGCGTCGCGGCCGGTCGGCCTCGAGGATCTCACCGGTGTCGGTGGTCTTGCCGCCCATCACCAGCGCGAGCGGCGAGCCGACCTTCCAGTCCGATTGCAGCTCGGTGTCGAACCAGTATTGCCGCGTGAACGCGCTCTTGGTCAGCGCGTCCCACAGTTTGTCCGGCGTGGTCTCGATGTAGGTGACGTAGGCGAATTCGGGCTTAGGCATGGTAGGCCTCCCTGGCGCCGCTGGTGAGCAGGTCGGCCGGCAGCTCGCGCCCGGTCTCGAGGAAGCTCTTCAGGCTCGCGATCACCATCGGCCAGCCGCCGGAGATGTCGCGCAGCGTCTTCGGGCCGAGATTGTCGTGCGTCACGGTCAGCTTGACGACCGTGCCGTGCGGTTCGATGTCGAAGGTCACGCGCGAGACCTGCTCGCGCTCGACGCCTTCCTTCACGACGTCCCAGCTGTAGGCGAGCTTGTTCGGTGGATCGGCGATCAGCACCTCGCCCTGCACGCTGCGTCGCCCGTCCTTGGTGAGGTGGTAGGGGGAGCCGACCTTCCAGTCGGAGCTGACGCGATAGCCGAACCAGAAGCGTTCGGTGAATTCGCTCGAGGTCAACGCGTGCCACAGTTTGTCGGCGGTGGTCTCGATATAGGTGACGTAGACGTAGTCCGGTTTACTCATCACGCTTCTCCAATTGTCTTTTCAACTCGCTCAGCGCGGCGAGTTTCCCGTGCTCGAACTTCCTGATCCACCGCTCGCCGATCTGATGGATCGGAACCGGGTTGAGATAGTGCAGCTTCTCGCGGCCATGCTTGATCGTGGTGACGAGGTTGGCCTCCTCGAGAATCACAAGGTGCTTGGTGACGGCCTGACGCGTCATGTCGAGGCCGTCGCAGAGCTCACCGAGCGTCTGCCCGTTCTGATCGTGAAGCCGGTCAAGCAGCGTTCGCCGTGAGGCATCCGCGAGGGCTTTGAAGACTTCATCCATGGGTCGGATAATAGGCAACCAAATGGTTGCATGTCAAGAGCGTGTGTTTTGGCATCGGCAGCGCCGTGCTAGCCTTGCCGGCAGCCAACGCAGATTGGTGTGGAACATTGGGTGGTGCGCATGGGCGGTCGCGTTACGGCAGTTTGCTGCACGTTGGTTCTTGTCCTGCTCGCGAATGGTGCGAGTGCCCAGCCAAAGATCGGCGATCCGCCCGAGGCCTCCAACATGAGGCTGGTTGGAACCAACGATTTGCAGGCGCGCAGCGCCTATCAGCCGACCATTCATCATCAGGGCGACAGATGGATCGCCTATATCGGTCATCACGGCGGCACCGACGACATTCCCGATCCCGTCAACCCGATGACCGGCAAGGCCGAGCCGAACGGCACCTCGATCGTCGACGTCACCGATCCCGCGCACCCGAAATATCTGCGGCACATTCCCGGACAGGAAGGCAAGTATGAATCCGGCGGCGCGCAGATGGTGCGGATCTGCGACGGCAAGGATTTGCCGAAGGGCGATCGCAACGCGGTCTACATGCTGCGCACCTTCGGCAGCGAGGCGCACGAGATCTGGAACGTCGCCGATCCCGCCAATCCGGCGCTCGTCACCCGGATCGGCGGGCTGAAGGACACGCACAAGAGTTTTTGGGAATGCAGCACCGGCATCGCCTTCCTGGTGTCGGGCGCGCCGGACTGGCGCACGCGGCGCATGACGCAGGTCTATGATCTCTCCGATCCCGCGCAGCCAAAGAAGATCCGGGATTTCGGCCTGCCCGGGCAGGAGCCGGGCGCGACCGGCGCGGTGCCGACCGAACTGCACGGGCCGATCTCGACCGGGCCAACGGGCAATCGCGTCTATTTCGGCTACGGCACCAACAAGGGTGGCTTCCTGCAGATCGTCGACCGCGACAAGCTGTTGAACGGACCGAAGGAGCCGACGCCGGACAATCTGAAATTCCCGGAGATCGCGCGGATGCCGCTGTCCGCCATGAACGGCGCGCATACGGTGTTTCCGATGCCCGGCATGCCGATCGCCGAGTTCGCCCGCGACAAGGATGGCAAGAGCCGCGACATCGTGATGATCGTCGACGAGGCGATCCAGAACGAATGCGGCGAGGCCCGGCAGATGGTGTGGTTCGCCGACGTCACCACCGAGGCGCGGCCGATGCTGATCTCGAGCTATACGGTGCCCGAGGCCTCCGGAGCGTTCTGCGAGCGCGGCGGCCGGTTCGGCTCGCATTCGTCGAACGAGAGCATGGCGCCGGTCTACTACAAGAAGCTGGCCTTCATCGCCTTCTTCAACGCCGGCGTCCGCGCGCTCGACATCCGCGATCCCTACCATCCCAGGGAAGTGGGGTACTTCATTCCCTCCATCACGGCGGCGACCGACAAGCGCTGCGTCACCATCGACGGCAAGGACCGCTGCAAGGTCGCGATCCAGACCAACAATGTCGAGACCGACGAGCGCGGCTACATCTACGCGGTCGACCGCACCAACACCGGCCTGCATATTCTCGAACTGACCGGCGCGGCGCGCGCCGTCGCCGGTCTGCCGTGAGCGCGCGATGATGCGCTCCTGGCCGGTCATCGCGGCGATGGTCCTCGTGCTCGGCGGGCTCTCCGCAGTTGCGGGCTACGAGATGGCGCCGCCGCGCGCGGCCGCGTGGCGCGAGATCGCCTGGCCGTTCCCGCGCGACGGCTGGCCCGCCGGCCGCGCCTTCCGTTGCGGCGCGGCGGAGTGCGGTGACGACCTCGAGGTTTATCTCAGGCCAAAACTCGGCTTCTGCAACTGCGACAGCGGCGTCGCCGATGACGACGAGGTCGACCGCGTTTCCGACGTCGACATGATCAGCCCGCGCTTTGTGCCGCTGAAGGCCGGCGATGTCGTTGCTGTCGCCGATATGCCGGGGCGGATCAGGGTCTATAACCTCGAGATGCCCAACGGGAAGCGCACTGCGATCGGCATCGCGGTATCGCATCGCTGCGACCTGATGGCGGTCGCGGCGCAGGGCAGGGGAGATGCCGCAGGGGTGCAGCGGGCGACGTTGAAATTTCTGGAGGGGCGAGAGATCAGGTCATGGATGATCGCGGCAATGGAAGGCCGTTGAGCGTGATCTCTCTTCACCTCGCCCCGCTTGCGGGGAGAGGTCGGATCGCATCGCCAGATGCGATCCGGGTGAGGGGTACAGGTCTAACGACTCGCACCGCCTGGCGGAGAAAGCCTCTCACGCCACCCTCTAAGAGCGAGCTTCGCTCGTCTCGACCCGGTGAAGAGCGGGGCGAGGGGGCAGACGCGCTTCCATGTCTGCCACTCTCGTGCATAATGACGATAAGAAACAAACGAGCTCTCCCATGTCCCTGCAAGCCTATTTCGCCTTCGTCGCCGCCTGCATCGCGCTGGCGCTGCTGCCCGGTCCGATCGTCACGATGGTGATCGCCAACGGGCTGCGCTACGGCACGCGCGCCGCGCTCACCAACGTGCTGGGCGCGCAGGTGGGGCTTGCGATCGTGATCGGCACCGTCGCGGTCGGGCTGACCTCGCTGATGGCGACGATGGGCTACTGGTTCGACTGGGTGCGCTTTGCCGGCGCCGCCTATCTGGTCTGGCTCGGCTTCAAGCTGATCCGCTCTCCGGTCGAGGGCGTCAGCACCGACGACACGCCGCCGCCGCCGCGCGGCGGCTTCTTCCTGCAAGGCTTTCTGGTGCTGCTCTCGAACCCGAAGGTGCTGGTGTTCTTCGGCGCCTTCATCCCGCAGTTCATGGATATGGACAAGCCGCACGTTCCGCAGGTGGCGCTGCTCGGCCTCACCTTCATGGCGACCGCCGTGCTGACCGACGCCGCCTACGCCTTGGCGGCCGGCCGCGCCCGCAAATTCTTCTCCAAGGAGCGGACCCGGCTGATGTCGCGCATCTCGGGCGGCTTCATGATCGGCGGCGGCATCTGGCTGGCGCTGACCCGGGCGCGATAGACCCGCTGGGCGATAGCCTCAAGGTCGTCGTTGACAATGCCGCCGATTTCCAGCCTGGGCAAGCAGCGCAGACGTTTGCTCTAGCCCGGAGGCCGTCAGCCGTGCTTTGATCGGCGACGAAAATTAACCCCTCGTCCGGGGGCATGTCTTTGACCACCGATAGCATGGATCGGCGTCTGGCAGCGGTTCTGGCGGCCGATATCGCCGGCTACAGCCGGCTGATGGGAATCGACGAGGAAGGCACTCTGGCCAAGCTGAAGTCGGTCAGGCGAGCGTTGCTGGATCCAGCGCTGGCGGCACATCGCGGCCGCGTCGTCAAGACGACCGGCGACGGAATCCTCGTTGAATTCGCCAGCGCCGTCGACGCGGTGCGCAGTGCCGTCGAAGTGCAGCGCCGCATGGCCGATCAGAATGCTGCCGTGCCGACGGAGCAGCGGCTCGAATTCCGAATCGGAATCCACGTCGGCGACATCATCTTTGATGACGACGATATCTTTGGCGACGGCGTCAACATCGCAGCGCGCCTGGAGGGGATTGCCGAGCCGGGTGGCGTCTGCATTTCCGATGACGTGCAACGGCACATTCGCGGCAAGGTCGATGCAACCTTCGAGGACATGGGGCCGCAGGTCCTGAAGAATATTGCCGAGCCTATTCGGACATGGAGAGTTCGCGTCGGCGGCGCCTCCGCAGCGGCCGCGATCGCGAAGCACGCGTTCACTGCACCGGCTTCCCCAGCCGCGATTGCCGAGAAGGCCTCCATCGCGGTGCTGCCGTTCCAGAATATGAGCGGTGATCCGGAGCAGGAATACTTTGCCGACGGCGTCGTCGAGGACATCATTACCGCGCTGTCGCGCTTCAGATCGCTGTTTGTGATCGCGCGCAATTCAAGCTTCACCTACAAGGGGAAGTCCGTCGACATCAAGCAGGTCGGGCACGAGCTCGGTGTGCGATACGTGCTGGAGGGATCAGTGCGCAAGTCGAGTGGGCGCGTTCGGATCACCGCGCAACTGATCGAGGCCGGCAGCGGTACGCATCTCTGGGCGGACAGGTTCGACGGCGAACTGAGGGATGTGTTCGACCTGCAGGACCAGGTCACCGCGAATGTCGTCAGCATCATAGCTCCGAAGATCCAGCAGAGCGAAATCGAACGAACCCGAACCAAGCCGACCGACCGTCTCGATAGCTACGATCTCTTTCTGAGAGGCATTGCGGCCTATGCAGATCGCTCCAAGTGGGGCGACGCTGAACTCGGCGAGTGGTTCAACAAGGCCTGCGGGCTTGATCCGAACTATGCAGCCGCTCAGGTCATGCTGGCCTATTCGTCGCTGCTGAAACAGACCACGCGCGGCACGCCCCCCGGCGCGGAGGAGTTGGCGGAGGCGCTGCGGATCGCCGAATTCGCCTGCGTGCTGGCCAGCGACGATCCGTTCGTGCTGGCGCGCGCGGCTCACATGTTTGCCTATCTCGGCCACGACTACGATCGCGCCGAGACCATGATCGAAGAGGCGATCTCGCTCAATTCGAACGATGCTGCGGCATGGGGATATCGTGGCTGGATTTCGCTCATGTGCGTCCAGCCGGCACGCGCGATCGAAAGTTTTGAGCACAGACTCCGGCTCAGCCCGATCGATCCCGGGCGTGCGTCGATGTGGAACGGAATCAGTTTCGCGCATTTCATGCTCGGTCAGTATGAGCAGGGCCGCGCGGCCGCCGCCAAGGCGCTGGTGATCGGCGAAGACGCACACACGCTCAGCGCGTTGATCATGAACGAAGTCGGCTCGGGGCGCCTCGACGAGGCGCGCGTCATCGCCGGCCGCCTGCTCAAGCTGCGACCCGATTTCCGCGCGTCCTACGCGCGGCAGAATTTTCCGACCAGGACCGTCGAATGGGGCGAACGCATGGTCGCCGTGCTGTGTGAGGCCGGCATTCCGGCGTAGGAATTCCTGGATCTATGCATTCTAGACGCGACGTTGCCTCGAGGCCGCGAATGGGCGCTTGATCCTACGCCACGATCCGCTCGACCACGTCGCGCACCAGGCCCGTCAGCAGCTCGAGCTTGTATCCGGTCATCGGCAGCGGCCTGGCTCCCGAGATCGCCAGCTCGGTGGCTTGCGCGATGGTCGCCGCGTTAATCTGCTTACCCTGCAGCGCCGCCGCGGACGCGGCAAGACGCAGCGGGACCGGGGCGATGCCGCCGGCGGCGATGTGGACCTGCTGGAACGCGCCGCCGGAGATCACCGCACGCACGCAGATCTCGACCAGCGGCCATTCCGCATGCGTCCGGCTGATGGCGCGCTTGTACAGCGCGCGCTCGCCGGCCAGCGGAACGGGGAGCTCGATCCGCTCGATGCGTTCGCCCGGTGCAAGCAGATTGTCGGCCGCGCCGTTGCTGCCGTCGCCGAGCAGCTCGGAGATCGACAAGCCGCTGCGCCGATCGGTGGTGACCTTCGCATCATAGGCGAGCAGCGCCATCGCCATCGTCGACGGATGCGGCGCGACGCATGGGCCGAGATCGAACGCGACGTGATAGAGGTGGTTGCCGGATCGCGCCGGGCAGTCGGGGCCGCCCTTCTTGAGACAGGCGATCTGCGGATTGCGGAAATACCAGCAGCGCGAGCGCTGGGCGAGGTTGCCGCCGAGCGTCGCCATGTGCCGGATCTGCGGCGTGGCGAGGCCCTGCGCGGCTGCGGCGATGCCGGGGTAAGCCTCGGCGAGCCGCGGATCGGATGCGATCGCAGCGATCGTGGTCAGGGCGCCGATGCGGGCCGAGCCGTCCGCATTCCACGCAACGCCGATCGTATCGGGACTGGCGGCGAGATCGATGATCGAGCCGCACGACAGGCCGCTGCGGCGGCGCTCCGACAGATCGGTGCCGGCGGCGCGGAATTCGGGCGCGGAGATGACGTCTGCAGTCGCGACACTCATGCGGCGTCCCTCCCCTTCAGCGCGGCGACGATGCGGTCGGGCCGGATCGGAATCTCGGTGAGGCGGACGCCGATCGCGTTGTGGATCGCGTTGGCGACGGCGGCCGAGGTCGGCACCGTCGACGCCTCGCCGATGCCGACGCTGTTGCCGAGCACATGGTCGAAGCCGGCTTCGTCGAAATGGACCTCGATCTCCGGCGTGTCGGCGATCCCAGGGATACGATAATCCTCCATTCCCGCGGTCAGGACGTCGCCGCTGGTCGGATCAAGCTCGCGCGCCTCGTAGAGCGCGTAGCCGAGGCCCTGGATCACCGCGCCGCAGGCCTGGCTGCGCGCCAGCGCGGGCGCTGCGATCTTGCCGACCGCGATGCCGGTGTGCACGTTGAGCACGCGGACATGGCCGAGCCAGGTGTCGACCTCCACCTCGATCACCTGCACCGAGCTCGGTACGCCGGCGCCGACGGCGATGTTCGAGAAGCGGCGCATCATCCAGCCGAACACCATGCCCATCAGGCCGACTTCGCGCAGCGGCGAGCGGATGCCGGGCGCAGTGTTCTTGCCGTCCTCGCCGCGCGTCTCCACCATTGCGATGTCGGGCGAGCGCGCGATCAGCTCGCGCCAGGGCGCGTTCGAGCCGGGCGCCGGCTTTCGCGTGGCCTGTTCGAGCATCGCGGCCTTCAGCTTCCGCACTGCCTGCAGCGTCGGCGGCATCACCGAGGCGGTGACGCGGCTGCCGCCGGAGCCGGGGCCTTCGGGCAGCGAGGAATCGCCGATCCGCACATCGATCTCACCGGGTTCGAGATCGAACTCGCGCGCGATCGCGTCGGCAAGCACGCTGCGGGTGCC
Source organism: Bradyrhizobium sp. USDA 4541 (assembly GCF_024171085.1). NCBI lineage: Bacteria > Pseudomonadati > Pseudomonadota > Alphaproteobacteria > Hyphomicrobiales > Nitrobacteraceae > Bradyrhizobium > Bradyrhizobium sp. USDA 4541. Next base: position 8,995,228 of record NZ_JALJZF010000001.1, on the reverse strand, counting down.
GGTGCCGATGTCCTGCGTCGCCGTGCTAGCAACGATGCGGCCGCCCCTGACCGCGACCTCGACCTTCACCTTCGGCTGCCACAGATAGAGCCAGTAGCCCGTCGCGACCCCGATGCCGCGGCGATAGCGCCCGTTCTGCGCCGGCTTGTGGTTGCGCCAGATCTCGAGCCCTGATGCCCAATCGTAGAGCCGCTGCCGGTTGGGATCGGGATCCCAGCGCTTGCGCAAGGCGATCGGATCGACCTTGAGCCGCAGCGCGGCCTCGTCGATCGATTGCTCCACGGCGAATGCCATCGGCGGACCGCCGGGGCCGCGGAAGGCGGCGCCGGGCGGCAGATTGCTGATGACGTCAAAATCCGAAAGGTCCTTCGCCTCGGCCGGATAGATCAGCCGCGCCAGTCCCGCGATGGTCGAGTTGGTCGCGGCCCCGGTATCGGCATGCGCGGTGACCGAGAGCGCCTTCAGGCCGCCTTGCTCGGAAGGTAGCAGCGCGACCTTCAACTCCGCGGCCGGCCGATAACCGGCGACCGAGAGTTCTTCCTGGCGATCATAGGCGACCCGCACCGGCGCTTTCGCCGCGCGGGCCAGCTCGATCGCGGCGATCGTCTCGGTGCCGAGGCTCGCTTTCGAGCCGAAGCCGCCGCCGACGTGCTCCGCGATCACGCGGACCTTGTCGTGATCGAGCTTGTAGCGTTTTGCGATCTGCTCCTTCAGGTGAAACACCTGCTGGGTCGAGGCGTGCAGGGTCAGCCGGTCGCCGTCGAAGCGCGCCACCGCGGCGTGGGGCTCGAGACAAGCATGCTGCTGCGTGGCGGTGCGGAAGGTGGCTTCGACGAGTAGCTTGTTGTTGGCCTGGCGCGCCTCGTCCACCCAGTTGCGGGCCTTCTTGGCGCGGGTCGAGAAAACAGCGGTCGGCCCGCGGATGTTCTGCTTCCAGGGCGCCGGCCCGCCGGCCGCCTCCGAGACGTTGCCGGCCCGCTTGCGGCTCGCCTTGTCGAACACCACGGGCGCATCATCCTTGCGTCCGGCGTCGAGCCCGACCACCGCGGGCAGGCGCTCGCTGGTCAGCTTGATCGCGGCGAGCGCGGCCAGCGCCGTCTTGCGGTCCGGAGCTGCAACCGCCGCAATCGGCTCGCCGACATAGCGCACGATGTGGTCGTCGCCGAGCAGCGACACCGCACTAACGCCGGGGAGCGCGCGTGCCGGCGCCAGATCGAGCGTGGCGATGCGTGCATGCGCCTCGCGCGAGCGCAGGATCAGGCCTTCGAGCTGGCCGTCATGATGGATGTCGACGGTGTATTTCGCCGCGCCCGTCACCTTGTCGCGCGCCTCGATGCGGGGCGCCGTGACGTGATCGCCGTCGAAGCGGCCGGCACAGGCATCCGCCACCGCGCGGTAGATCCCGTCATAGGCGCCGCAGCGGCAGAGATGGCCGGACAGCGCCGCGCCGATCTCCTCGCGCGACGGCACCGCCGTTCCCCTAGTCGCGCGCCAATGGTCGCAGAACGCGGTCGCTTCCACGATGAAGCCGGGCGTGCAGAAGCCGCATTGCAGGGCGTCATGCGCCATGAACGCCTTCTGCACCGGATGCAGCCCGGACGCGCCGATGGCTTCCACCGTCGTCACCGATTTGCCGGCGGCGGCGTGTGCCGGCATCAGGCAGCTTGCGACCGGCGCGCCGTCGACCAGCACGGTGCAGGCGCCGCAGACGCCGGCGCCGCAGACGAGCTTGGTGCCGGTGAGCTTGAGCTGGTCGCGCACGATGTCGATCAAGAGCGCATCGGGATCATCGGGCAGGGATTCGACGCGGCCATTGACGGTCGTCGTGCTCATGGATGTCCTCCAGTTGTCCTGCGTGTCGGCCTCTTGGGGATTGCCGCCCTCTTGACGTACGGCTTCTGCGGTTTCGGCAAGGATTTGGACTTGAATTTCGGCTCGGCGCCGGCGCAGAGCGTCCGCACGATGATCGCCATGTCCTTCAGGAACGCTTCCGCCGGCTGCATCGCCGGATACTGCGACTTCGCTGCGTGAATCGACATTTCGACCAGCCGCGCGAACTCGGCCGGCGTCAGGTCCTGCGGCAGTGCAAGCTGCTGCTTGCGCACGACCCGCGCGACCGTCGCGACCATGCGCTCAGCATAGCGCGCAGCGTAGGTCTGGAAGAGGTCGCGCGCATGCACGAGGTGCTCGGAATACAGTTCCTCGAGATGCGGCGAGCCGTCCAGCGACCCGATCATGGTCGACATCCGCGCGGTCATGCCCGTAGCGAGGATGTCGCCGAGATCGCTGCCCGCCGCCTCCGCCTCGGCAATGGCGGTGTCCTCGGCTGCGATCGCGCTCTCATGCACGCGCTCGATCACGGCGCGGAACAGCGTTTCCTTGGATTCGAAGTGGTGATAGAGCGCCTGCCGCGTCAGGCCGGCCGCCTCGGCGACCTGCTCGATCGAGGAGCGCCGAAAGCCGTGCCGGCGGAACACCAGCATGGTGGCATCGAGAATGCGGGTTTTCGGTCCCATTTGACGATTTTGACAAATATAGAAAAACTGTCAAATCGCGATTTGGTGAGGAGGCGGTGCTGGGGCTTGATCACCATTCCGCGAGGCCGCCGCGCGGCCGGCGCCCATGTGAACCGCCTTGCGAATGGTCGCGTCGAAGAAACGTGGAGCTCCAAAGATGACCTTCTGGTCCGGAGCTTGCGAGGATACGCACATGACCCAGGTCTTTTTCCATTGCTCGACCACGCACGGGGTGCTGATGGATCGCCGCGGCACCTCGGTGACAAGCCTCTCGGAGGCCTGCGAGGCGGCGACGTGCATGATGCGATCGCTGGTCGCAACGGTCAGCCTGGAAGACTGGCGCGACTGGGTCGTGCATGTCAGCGACGAGTCCGGCGAGGAGATCGTGATCCTGTCCTTCGCATCCGTGCTCGGCAAGCCGCACTGAGAGGGCGCCATGCTGTCACCGCACGCATCATTGCTCTCTCTGCACGACAGCTGGAACGCGATTACGGCGGGCTTGCAGAATCTGATCGCGCGAATTCGCGATCCCTACCGGCCCGAGCTGCACTACATGCGCGGACCGGGTCCCAAATGGCATGCGAAGCACGCCGTTCAAGCTGCGCCCGCCGGTTGAGCGCGGCGCTGTTCAGCTCTCGCTTCTCGCCGGGCGGTACATCTCGCGCCGCCACGCCGCCGGGCTGACGCCGACCACGGTGGAAAACACCCGCGTGAAGTGGCTTTGATTGGCAAAGCCGGCCGAAATCGCGATCTCGGACAGCGACAGGTCGCGCGCCGCCATCAGCTGCTTGGCCACCTTCAGGCGCTGCTGAAGCAGCCATTGGTGCGGTGGCAGGCCGGTGGAGATGCGGAAGGCGCGCGAAAAATGGCCGACCGACAGATCGAGCTCGGCCGCAATCTGCTTCAGCGAAATCTTCCCGCTGAGGTCGGATTCGAGCTTTCGCAGGCGCGGTTGATCTGCCAGGCGGCGAGGCCGCCACGGGTCGGTCCGGTCGGATGTTGTATTCCGTCATAGGTCCGGGTGACGTGCGCGGTCAGCGCCAGCATCATGTGATCGATGAACAGCTGGTTGGTTTCGTCCGGCCGGTGCAATCCCTCGCGCAGCAGCGCCCCGACATGACGAATGACGCCGTCGTCGTGACCGGTGCCGATTTCGCAGGCCAGTTCGCCGATGCGCGGCGAGCCGGTCTGTTCGGCGAAGTCAGTGAGCGCCGAGCGCGGCAGATAGAAGAACAGCGAGTGGAACGGCTTGTCGATCACGTAGCGCGGATCGCGTTTGAGATCGTAGAGATAGGTCGCGCCCGCCGGGATGTCCCGCTTCATGAGGCACTTGCCGCCCTCCCACAATTCGCAGTCCGGATAATCGTGCAGCTTCAGGCTGACCAGAAAGGCATCCTCGGCGGTGAGCGATCCGGACAGCCCGGGCACCGGGTTGTCGTCCCGGGTTTCGGTGACCGCGAGTTCGGCGCTGCGCAGCGTGCGCGTGATCAGCGCCGGCGGCGTATCCCTCAGGCGTAGGAATTGCCCGAGCCGCTGCCCGTAGGCGCCCGCCTGTGCCATGCGTGTTGAGTCCATCATTGATGTGCAGCCGGGCAGGGACTTGTCAGTCAGCCTGCGAAGCCGTCACTCATTATCCGGGATTGCTGCGGCGCAGTCCAGTTGTCTCACGCGATCATGAACGATGCTGCCGGTCGTTCAGCGCAATGCGATTCCGGGATGAATTCAACTGCTTTGGTCCAATCAACCGTGCCGGACGCAGAAATGTCGCAGCCGCGCGCTTGGCGCAGAATTGGGCAAAGCATGGCCGTTTCAGGAAAGACATTCGAACTGCGCGGCGCTTAGGTCCGGCGGGCAGTTCCGCGCCTCATGGGTCCGACAGACCGGCCCGCAAGGAGGGAGCGCATGAGCCTTCAAACGCGAGTACAGGTGATGAGTAAGCCGATCCTGCACGATCCTTTGCGGGATTCGCCCGCCGCATCCGAAGCGCGGCCGGCCGAGGCACCGGCCGGTCCGCGCTGCCCGGCCGGCCAGGAGATGGCCCGCGTGCTCAAGACGCAGCCGCTTCGCATGGCGGCCGACCCGTCGAGCGGCGCGATCGCCTATTGGAAGCATGACGCCCTGCACGACGTGGTCAGGCCGATGGTCGACCACGTCGTCATGAGCTATCCCGCAGGTTCGCAGCGGCTGGAGCGGCGCACCGGCAGGGTGGCTTCGATCGGAACGGCCCGGTCCGGGGTCGTGACGATCATCCCGGCCGGCTCGAGTTCGCGCTGGGATATTCACCAGTCGGTGCATGTCGTTCAGCTCTATCTTCCGCATGCGACGCTGGCGCGCGTCGCCGGCGAGGCCGACACCGCCGCTCCCGGCGATCTGCTGGAGCGCACCGGGCATCCCGATCCGATTACATCGCGGTTGCTGCTGAGTGCCGCTGATGCGCTCGAGGGCAGCGCGGCGCTGGATGCGCTGTTCCGGCAGCAACTGACGGATCTCTTGGCCACGCGCCTGCTGTCGGCGCACGCCGGCGTGCCTGCGACCGTGCAGGTGACCGTAGGCGGTCTTGCGCCGACGGCGCTGCGCCGCGCCATCGAGCGATTGCGCTCGGACAGCGATGCGGACGTCTCGCTCGCGGCGCTGGCGGCGGACGCCGGCCTGTCGCGCTTTCACTTCTGCCGCGCCTTCAAGGAAAGCACCGGGCTCTCGCCGCATGCCTGGCTGCGCCAGCACCGGCTCGAGCAGGCCATGAACATGCTGCGCGACACCGACGCATCCGTGGTCTCGATCGCGGCGGCGCTCGGCTACAGTTCGCAGACCGCGTTCGCGGCCGCGTTCAGGAAGCTGACCGGCGAAACCCCGAGCGATTGGCGGCGCCGTCTGCGGTAGCCGCAATCGCTCTTCAGGTCGGGCAATCGCTCTGGGGCACTCATAAGGCCAATTCGCTAGATCACCGTGGCGCCGACGCCAACAACGGAGACAAGCGATGGCCTGGAAGGATTTCGGTAGCTCCCTTGCAGTGACACGGCGACGCCGGGTCCTCGCGACTGCACTGATGTACGGGCTTACGCTCACCGTGCGCTTCACGTCGGCAACCGGCGAGGATGCCGATGCGCCGGCGCAGGCCGTTCAGGGCGCCGATGCCATGACGTCGGTGATGATCAGCGACGCCGCCCAGGCGCTCTACCGGGACTGGCTCCCGGGGGCCGCGCTGCCGATCGGCCTTCAGCATGGAGCGCTGTCGGGCGCGAGAGGCTGCCGCGCAGCCTGCATGCCCGGGGCGCGCACGCCGTTCCTGTCGAGCTGCGCCGCCCGGCAATAGGCGCTCGCTTTTCGTTTCACCTCTTCGCGTCGCCGATCGCGACAGGCTTCGCCGCAAGCGGCAGGCAGCGGCGGCAACGCGCGGACATCAGAGACTGCCAACCCAGAGGAGATACCCATGCGAATTGTCATCATCGGCGCCGGCTTTGCCGGCATGTACGCCGCGCTCTCCGCAGCCCGCCTGCGCGACATCAAGGGCGTTTCGCCCGAGGAGCTCGAGATCGCGCTGGTCGCGCCGGAGCCGACCCTGGTGGTGCGCCCGCGGCTCTACGAGCCGAAGCCGGAGACACTGACCGCGCCGCTGCTCGACGTCTTCAACGCGATCGACGTCGTCTATGTGCAGGGCAGCGCCGAAGCCGTCGACACCAAGGCCCGCACCGTGCAGATCGTCACCGCCAAGGACGCGCGCAAGACGCTGCCTTATGATCGCCTTGTGGTGGCGACCGGCAGCCGGCTGTTCCGTCCGAACGTACCCGGTCTCGCCGAGCATGGCTTCAGCGTCGACAATCTTGCGGATGCGATCGCGCTCGATCGCCATCTGCACGACCTCGCCAGGCAGCCGGCATCAGTGGCACGCGACACCGTGGTCGTTGCCGGCGGCGGCTTCACCGGCATCGAGGCGGCGACCGAGATGCCGGCGCGGCTCCGGGACATTCTCGGCAGCGACGCCAAGCCGCGCGTCGTGATCGTCGATCGCAACGTGGCGATCGCGCCCGACATGGGCGAGGGCCCGCGCCCGATCATCGAGGACGCGATGCGCAAGCTCGGCGTCGAAGGCCGCTTCGGCGCCGGCGTCGCCGAGGTCAGCAAGTCCGGCGTCACGCTCTCCAGCGGCGAGCATATCGAGGCCGCGACCGTGGTCTGGGCGGCGGGCATTCGCGCCGCGCCGCTGACCACGCAGATCCCGGCGGAGCGCGACAATTTCGGCCGGCTGCTGGTCGATCGCGATCTGCGCGTACCGTCGGTCGCGGGTGTGTTCGCCACCGGCGATGCGGCGCGTGCCGCATGCGACGATGTCGGCAATTACGCGCTGATGTCGTGCCAGCACGCGACGCGGATGGGCGCCTTTGCCGGCAACAACGCCGCGGCCGAGCTGCTCGGTGTCCCGACCAGGCCGTATCACCAGAAGGCCTATGTCACCTGCCTCGACCTCGGCGAGGCCGGTGCGCTGTTCACCCGCGGCTGGGAGCGCAAGGTCGAGATGGTCGGCGATGTGGCCAAGAAGACCAAGCGGGAGATCAACACCGTCTGGATCTATCCGCCGCGCGCCGAGCGTGCCGCGGCGCTGGCATCGGCCGATCCGGAGCACGTCACCGAAGTCTGACGCTGAGCTCGGCGAGAGCACCGCAACTGCGATCATCGCTTCCGCGCACGGCGTCGTTCGATCGCTGTGCGCGGAACTGACTCGAAGTATCGCGGAGCGAAACGCAGTTTAGAATCGTCCTTAGAAGCGCTCGAAAAATCTGAGGCGCATTGACGCAGTTTCGCTGCGTTCACGTTGCGAGCTCGCAACACCATCGGCGATAAGCCCAACACTGGATGTGTTCTAATCACCGATCAGCTGCGTACGTCTTTCATCGTGTTAGTGACGGCGAGGATGAAGGCGATGTGAGTTGACGGGGGTCGGATGTTTCGTCGCACTGCGCTGGCGGCCGGGTACATGGCCGGCAGCGGTTTGTTCGTGCTGAGTGTGGTGATGCCGCGAGAAAGCGTTGCGCAATCGGCGCTGCCGCCGGTGACGGTCGAGGCGCCGAAACAACAGCAGCAGGCGCGGCGGACGCTGCCGGCGCGACGCGCGGCGCGTCCTGCACGTACGACGCCGCGATCGATCGCGAACCGGGCGCCCGCGCAGAACGTTCCAGCACCGGGGGCAGGTGGCGGCGGAGAGCGCGGCAACGGGCCGGTCACCGGCTATCTCGCCAGCCAGAGCGTCACCGCAACCAAGACCGACAGCCCGGTGCTGACGACGCCGCAGTCGATCTCGATCGTCACCCAGGACCAGATCCAGGCGCAGGGCGCGCAGAACATCACCGAAGCACTGCGCTACACGCCCGGCGTGACGATCGAGAGTTTTGGCGCCAACGCGTTCTTCGACGAGTTCAAGCTGCGGGGGTTCACCGCGCCGCGCTATCTCGACGGGCTGCGGCTGCCGACCGACACCACGACCTTCGCGGTCCCGCGCATCGAGACCTATGGTCTCGAGCGCATCGAGGTCCTGAAGGGCCCGTCATCCGGCCTGTATGGACAATCCGATCCGGGCGGCCTGTTGAACCTGGTCAGCAAGCGGCCCACCGAGACGCCGCATTACGAGATCGAGGGATCGTTCGGCTCGTTCGATCGCTTCCAGGGCGCCTTCGATATCGGTGGTCCGGCCGACAAGGACGCCCGGTTCCTTTACCGCATCGTCGGCCTTGGCCGCGACAGCAACAGCCAGACCGACTTCGTTCAGGACAACAAGCTGTTCATCGCGCCGAGCTTCACCTGGCGCCCGACCTACGACACCAGCTTCACCGTGCTCTCGCAGTACCAGAAGGTCGACAACAAGGGTTACCAGCAATACGTCCCGGGACAGGTGTCCTTCCTGCCCAACCCCAACGGACATATTCCTTACAGCCGTTACCTCGGCGAGCCCGGGCTGGATGGCTATCATCTCGAGCAGTTCGCGGTCGGCTACGCGTTCGAGCATCGCTTCGACAACATCTTCCAGTTCCGGCAAAACCTCCGCTACACCCAGGTCAGCAACGACCTCGCATCGGTGCGGACCGAGGGCATGGTGACGGATCGTCTGGTCGCGCGCACCTACAACTACGTCAAGGCCAACGCCGCCAATGTCGCGCTCGACAATCAGCTGCAGGCGGATTTCGCCACCGGGCCGCTGGTCCACAAGGTGCTGGCCGGCGTCGACTACTTCGATCTGTGGGCGAACACGGACTATCGCACGACGCCGATTGCGCCGATCGATGCCTATAGCCCGGTCTACGGCACCGCCGTTCCGTTAGCCAGCTCGCTGGCGCCTTTCATTCTGCGCGACGACAGGCAGTCGCAGCTCGGCGCCTATCTGCAGGATCAGATCAAGCTCGATCGCTGGACGCTGACCATGAGCGGCCGCCAGGACTGGGTCAGCTCCGGCTTCACCAGCATGGCGTTCTATCCGCCGGCCGGCCACTATTCGCGCGATGACTCGGCGCGAACCGGGCGCATCGGCCTGAGCTACCTGTTCGATATCGGCCTCGCGCCCTATGTCAGCTACGGGACCTCGTTCACGCCCAACCTCGGCGCCGACAGCGCCGGCCGGTCGTTCAGGCCGACGACGGGCGAGGGCGCGGAAGTCGGCGTCAAGTTCAAGCCGAACGGCTCGAACTTCATGGTGACGGCGGCAGCGTTCGATATCCGTCAGCAGGACGTGCTGACCGCCGATCCGTTGAACCCGCTGTTCAACGTGCAGACCGATGCCGTGCGTGTCCGCGGCCTCGAGCTCGAGCTGAAGGGCAATCTCACGCGCGAGCTCGAGATCACGGCGGGATACACCCATCTCGATCCGCGGGTGACGACGAGCATTGCCGGCTATGCCGGCAAGTACATGATGAACACGGCGCAGGACCAGGTCGCGGTCTGGGGCAAGTATACCTGGTATGACGGCGCGCTCGCGGGGCTTGGGCTCGGCCTCGGCGTGCGCTATGTCGGCGAGACCTACGGCGACAACTTTAATACGTTTGTCATTCCCTCCTACGCCTTGCTCGATGCGTCGGTCAGCTACGACTTCGCCTATCTGCGGCCGGACCTGAAGGGATGGAAGGCGCAGGTCAACGTGACCAACCTGACCGACCACTTCTACGTTGCATCCTGCCTGACCGGGCTTCCCTATTGCGGCCTCGGCAATGGCCGCACGGTACTGGGCACGATGAAGTACACCTTGAACTAGGTAACGAAATTGACTGCGACGACCAGATCCTTACGGCGATGGGGCGCTGTCCATAAATGGACCAGCCTCATCTGCACGTTGTTCATGCTGCTGCTCTGCATCACCGGCCTGCCGCTGATTTTCCACGAGCAGATCGACGATCTCCTGCACAGCCAGGTCAAGCCGGCCGACGTGCCGCCAGGCACGCCGCCGGCCAATCTGGACCGTCTGCTCGGCAACGCGCTCGCGCAGGCGCCCGGAAAGGTGCCTCACTTCCTGATCTGGGATCGCGACGATCCGAGCGCGATGTTCGTCAGCGTCGGCCCGACGATCGATGCCGATCCGACCAACAATTTGCTGATCCGGATGGATACGCATACCGGCGCCTATCTCGATGCGCCCGATGTGACCGGCCGCTTCACCTACATCATGTTGAAGCTGCACACCGACATGTTCGCAGGCCTGCCCGGCAAGCTGTTCCTCGGATTGATGGGGATCCTGTTCTGCGTCGCGATCGTCTCCGGCATCGTGGTCTATGCGCCGTCGATGCGGAAGCTGCGCTTCGGCGCCTACCGCGCGCAGCGGACCCGCGTCGTGCGCTGGCTCGACGTCCATAATCTCGCGGGCATCCTGCTGGTCGCGTGGACGCTGGTCGTCGGCTTCACCGGGGTCATCAACACCTGGGCCGATCTCGTGCTCAAGATGTGGCAGTTCGGCCAGCTCGCCGAAATGACCGCGCAGTACAAGGACCGGCCGGTGCCGTCGAAGCTGACCTCGCTGAATGCGGCGGTCGAAGTGGCCACCCATGCGGTGCCCGGCATGACGCCGAGCTTCGTCGCCTTCCCGGGAACCCTGTTCAGCAGCAAGAGCCACTACGCGGTGTTCCTGCACGGCGATACGCCGCTGACCTCGCGGCTGCTGAAGCCGGCGCTGATCGATGCGGAAACCGGCAAGCTGACCGACACAAGGGACATGCCCTGGTATGTGACGACCCTGTTCGTCTCGCAGCCGCTGCATTTCGGCGACTATGGCGGCATGCCGCTCAAGATCGTCTGGGCGCTGCTCGACATCCTGACCATCTTCATCCTCGTGACCGGCGTGTATCTGTGGATGCGTCGCCGCAAGGCGGGCGTGAGCCAGGAACGCGCGATCGCCAACGCCGACTCCCTCGACAACCCCGCATTATCGTCGTGACGTCAGCATGGTCTCGCATCGTTCATTGACCCAGATCTTCGCTGCCCCGCTCGTCATCGCGATCGTGAGCACGGTCGGATTGATCAGCGCGCTGGTTGGCGACGGCTGGTGGGATGCGGTCTCGTGGGCCGGGCTCGGCCTGCCTCTCCTGCTCTATCTGGTGTTCATCTGGCGGCGCCAGCCGAATTGATCGGGTTTGCCTGATCGCGCTTCGAACCGGCCGGGCAATCAGCAAAGCCGGTCCAATCGGAATATGCCGATCCCTGCGGTGTCTCATCCGCGGAGATGCGCAAGAAGCCGAACGAGCAATCGAATAAGCAGTCGCGGCCGCGCAGGTGTCTGGCGTGTGGCGTCGCGCCGGCATTGTAAGATGACAGGTCTTCACTCCGGGAGCCCCGCCATGCGTAGCGGGTTGACCAATGCATCCAGGTCGCCTTGTCGGCGATACGGAAGCAGCCTGGCCCAGCGGGCCAGGCTGAAATTGGGGTGGCCCGCCAGCAAGTCGCTTGAGATCATGCGCGCTTCATCTTGCCGGCCGAGATTCCAAAGCGCCGCTATGAGTGTCGACTGCGCGGTCAGCCAGAGCGGCCGCTGCCTCAGAACGCGGGAGGCTATATCGTGCGCCGCCGCGAAATCTCCGAGATGAAATCTTGCGCGCGCTTCGTCCACCATGGATTCGTTGCGCTCAATCGGACTGAGCCGTTGGGCGTGTTCCTCGTAGAGGACGGCTTTTCGGAAATTGCCGGCGTAGCCGTGGTACATGCCCGCCATGTGATGTGCGTCAGAGCTGCTGGGAGCGAGGCTGATCGCGGTTTCTCCTGCTGCCACAGCCTCATCATGACGGCGTTGATAGGTACGAACATAGCCGATCACCAGGTATGCTTCCCCGAAGCTGGGGTCGGCGGCGAGAGCCCGATCAGCGCAGCCCAGTGCGGCTTGATACGCTTCATTTTCATCCTTGATCCAACCGAAGCGCGCCTGGTCAGTCAGGGTCAGACCCAACAAGTAGAGCGCAGGCATAAACGAGCCGTTGATCTCCAGCGCCTGTTCAAAAAGCTTCCGGGCCTGTGCGTGAGTTTGCCTTGCGAAATTAACGTACAGGGCGCGCCCCTTCAAAACATACTCATAAGCCAGCGGACTGCCCGAGCGCTTTCTCCACACCCTCGCGCGTTCGCCGACCGTCAACTGGACCTCAAGCGCTTCGACGATCTCTTGCGTAATTCGGTCCTGGAGATCGAACACGTCGTCCAGGTCTCCGTCAAAGCGATCCGCCCAGAGATGACCGCCGTCTCGACCATCAATCAACTGCGCCGTCAACCTGATGCGATTGCCGATCTTTCGAACGCTCCCCTCCAGCAGATAACGAGCACCCAGGATCTGCCCGATTTCGCGAATGTCCCTGTTCTGCCCCTTGAACGCGAAGCTCGAGTTGCGAGCTATCACCATCAATTCCTGAATCTTTGACAGGGTCGTAAGGACGTCTTCCGCGATCCCATCCGCGAAATACTCCTGCTCGTTGTCTCCGCTCATGTTCTGAAACGGCAGCACCGCGATGGAGGGCTTTCCCGAAAACGGGCGCATGTGATGCGATTCGGCAGGAGCCGGATGGCGCTCAGGCGAAGGTCTGGCGCCAATCTTCATTCGCCAGGCGCGGATCGGTTCAGTGATGTTTTTCAGATTCTGTTGGCCCATGTCTTCGAAGGCTGCATCGACCTTGCCCCGGATCTGCCGGTAGGCGTCGTCGGACAGGCATATGCCGCCCAGGTCCGCGATGTTCTCCAGCCGCGCGGCGATGTTGACGCCGTCGCCGAAGATGTCGTCGTTGTCGATGATGATGTCGCCGACGTGAATGCCGATGCGAAATTCGATCCGCTGCTGTTGCGGTGCGGATGCGTTAATCTCTGCCATCCTGCTCTGGACTTCTACAGAGCTGCGCACTGCATCGACGGCGCTGCCGAATTCGACAAGCATGCCGTCGCCGGTCGTTTTGACGATGCGGCCGCGATGAGCGGCGATCGTTGGATCAATGAGATTTTTTCTGGCCGCCTTGAGCCGCGCGAGCGTGCCTTCCTCGTCCGTTCCCATCAGGCGACTGTAGCCGGCGACATCTGCCGCCAGCACTGCTGCCAGTCGCCTTTCCACTCGCTCGGGCGCCACGGACTACCCTAACTTGGAAGTTCAACCCGGCCAATTAAAGCACGTCGAGCCGCCTTCGGGCTAGAGGCCACGCCCTGGCTGACCGTTAGTCGCTAGTGTCCTGAACCAGAAGTTCGCAACATCGGGGCTTGTTTTGCCGGGGCATTGTAACGGCAGAAGCGCTCGATGGAAGCAAGGATATCATCGGCGGATTTGGTCCATCGGAACGGTTTTGGATCGGCGTTGTGTCGTTCGATGAACGAGGCGATGTCCGCCCTGAGGGCGGCTACGCTGCGATAGACGCCGCGCCTGATCTTCTTATCGGTGAGGAGCGCGAAGAAGCGCTCGACTTGGTTGAGCCATGACGAACTGGTCGGGGTCAGGTGCACGTGCCAACGCGGCCTTTTGGCGAGCCATCTCCGGATCATTGGGGTCTTGTGCGTGACGTAATTGTCCATGACGAGATGGACGTCGAGTTCGCGCGGTACGGCAGCCTCGATCTCGTCAAGGAACTTGCGGAACTCGGCGGTGCGGTGGCGCCCGTAGCATTTGCCGATGACCCGTCCCGTCGCAATATCGAGGGCGGCGAACAACGATGTGGTGCCATGCCTTTTGTAGTCATGGCTCCTTCGGGCCGCCTGGCCGGGACGCATCGGCAGCAACGGCTGGCTGCGGTCCAGCGCCTGGATTTGGGACTTCTCATCCACACACAGAACGATGGCGTGCTCGGGTGGTGAGACGTAGAGGCCCACGACATCGCGCACTTTGGCCACGAAGTTCGGATCGGTCGAGAGCTTGAACGTCTCCATCCGGTGCGGCTGGAGCCCGAAGGCCCGCCAGATGCGTTGGACCGTCGATACCGATAGGCCGCTGGTCTTGGCCATGTCGCGGGAGCTCCAATGAGTGGCGTTCTCAGGGCAACTCTCCAACGTCCTCACGATCACGGCTTCGATGCGGGCATCGTCAATCGTGCGCGGCGCGCCGGAACGCGGCTCGTCGTGCAGCCCGGCCACACGCTGTGCCATAAAGCGCCGCCGCCACTTGCCTACGGTCTGCCGGTCCAGCCCGAGCTTGACCGCCACTTCCGTGTTCTGACCACCTTCCGCACAGGTCAGCACGATCCGGGCTCTCAGAGCCAGCGCCTGAGCCGTCTTCCGCCGCATCGTCAGCGACGTCAGTTCAGCCCGCTCATCATCACTCAATATCAGGGGGGCAAGTTGCTGGACCGCCATTGGAGACTCCGCCGCTGTTTGCCTCCATCCTTGGCACAGCGACGCGAATCTACTGCGAATCTATGATTGCGAACTTGTGACTCGGGACACTAGATCAGCGCTTCCGTGCGCAGCGTCGCCTCGATCTCTCTGAGGATGCGCGCCAGCCGTTCGGCCCACGCCGTCTCGCCGGCCTGGTCGGAGATCAGGTCCTGGCGGATCTCGATGCCCGAGTTCATCAGGCCGCGTGCCTCGCCATGCACGGGGATCGTGTAGTCGGTCTCGTCGCTGACCGCATAGGGCTCGTTGTCGCCGACCACGAGATCGCCCTCGGCGCGCAGATGCTTCAGCAGCAGCGGCGGCAGCACCGTGTCGCGGTGGTAGAGCGTGCCGATGTGCCAGGGTCGCGCGATGCCGGCGTAGATCGGCGTGAAGCTGTGCAGCGACACCAGCAGCGTCGGCAGGCCCCGACGCGCGCGCGCGTCGATGATCTCGTCGATGCGTTTGTGATAGGGATCGAAGATCTGCGCGTGGCGCATCTCGGTGGCCTCGCGCGACAGGCCTTCATTGCCCGGCACCGTGGTGGCCTCGCTGATCAGCGGAATCGAGCTCGCGACATGCGGCGGACGGTTGCAGTCGATCACGAGCCGCGAATAGCGCTGCGCGATCAAATGCGCGCCGAGCCGGTCCGAGAGGCGGGTTGCGACGCCGGCGATGCCGATGTCCCAGGCGATATGCCGCACGAGCTCGTCTTCGGGCAGGCCGAGATCGCCGAGCGGAGAGGGAATCAGCCTGCCGTAGTGGTCGCAAGTGAACAGGAACGGCGAGCGGCCGCCGGCATTGTGTTCAAGAACCGGTGAAGCGTCGGTGCTCGCGAGCAGGAACGATGGACCGCCTCCGTAATTCAAGGGCTTTTTTCCTCAACTTTGCCTATTCAGGCGGCATGCTGATCTGGAATCGGGCAGCTTTCTCTATAGATTATGCAGCCCGAAATCACGATGATTGTTTGAAGATGCCGCTGCTGACTATTCATCACAAGACCGTTTATCGCTACGCGCGCCCGGTGGCGTTCGGCGAGCACCGCATCATGCTGCGCCCCCGTGACGGCCATGATCTGCGCGTGCTCGACAGCGCACTTGTGATCGATCCACAGCCGATGTCGCTGCGCTGGATCCACGACGTGTTCGGCAACAGCATGGCGATCGCCGCCTTCGACGAGCGCGCCGACATGCTGTCCTTCGTCTCGACCGCGACGGTGGAGCACAATCCGGCCGATACGTTTGCGCTGACGCCGGACGATCCCGCCTATTTCTATCCGTTCCTCTACGACGATGAGGAATTCCCCGATCTGCAGCAGTTCATCACGCCGCAATATGGCGACCCGAACGGCGAGCTGTCGGCCTGGGCGCGGCGCTTCCTCGATGTCGAGGCGCCGACGCCGACTTTCAAGATCCTGAGCGGCATGACCCACGGCATCCGCGAGGCGTTCAGCTATCGCAAGCGCTATGAGCAGGGCACCCAACATCCGCTCGACACGCTGCGCACGCAGTCCGGCACCTGCCGCGACTATGCGCTGTTCATGATCGAGGCGCTGCGTCGGCTCGGCGTCGCCGCGCGCTTCGTCTCCGGCTATCTCGCGATGCCGCCCGGCAGCGCGCACGGCTATGTCGGCGGCGGCTCGACCCATGCCTGGGTGCAAGTCTATCTGCCGAGCGCGGGCTGGATCGAGTTCGATCCGACCAACGGCATCGTTGGCACGCGCGATCTGATCCGCGTCGCGGTGGCGCGCGACCCGCGCCAGGCGATCCCGCTGCACGGCGTCTATCTCGGCGCGGCGGACGCCTTTCTCGGCATGGATGTCGACATCAAGGTGGTCTCGGTCGGCGAGAACGCGGAGCAGGAGACGGCCTGACGATGCAGATCAAGGTCGGCTTCGAGATCACCTACACGGCGGCGCAGCCGACCCCGATGGTGATCATGCTGTCGATCCATCCGTCGCGCTACGCCGACATCGTCGGCACCGAGCGCCTTTCGACCGAACCGGACGTGCCGATCGGCCTCTATCGCGACGGCTTTGGCAATGTCTGCGGGCGGCTCGTTGCCCCCAGCGGTGGCGTCACCTTCCGCGGCAGCGCGCTGGTGCGCGATTCCGGACTGCCTGACATCGTCAATCCGGCTGGACAGCAGCTGCCGGTCGAGCAATTGCCGGACGACATGCTGCTCTATCTGATGCCGAGCCGCTATTGCGAGACCGACAAGCTGACCGATGTCGCCTGGTCGCTGTTCGGCAACACACCGCAGGGCTGGGCGCGGGTGCAGGCGATCACCGATTTCGTGCACCACCACGTGACGTTCGGCTATCAGCACGCCCATCACATGAAGTCGGCGCACGACGTCTATGAAAGCCGCGCCGGCGTCTGCCGCGACTTCGCGCATCTGGCGCTCACCTTCTGCCGCTGCATGGGCATTCCGGCACGCTACTGCACCGGCTATCTCGGCGACATCGGCGTGCCGCCGGACCCGGCGCCGATGGATTTCTCCGGCTGGTTCGAGGTCTATCTGTCGGGCCAGTGGTACACCTTCGATGCCCGCCACAACACGCCGCGGATCGGCCGCATCCTGATGGCGACCGGCCGCGACGCCGCCGACGTCGCCCTCACCACGAGCTTCGGCCGCATGACGCTGACGAAGTTCGTCGTGGTGACGGACGAGGTGGCGGCGGCCTAGCGTCCCCCGGGATTTTCTGTCATTCCGGGATGGTGCGTTAGCACCAGACCCGGAATCTCGAGATTCCGGGTCTGGTCCTTCGGACCATCCCGGAATGACAACTGAACCTATGACCTCCGATATTCTTTTCGTCTACGGCACGCTGATGCGCGGCTTTGACCATCCGATGGCGAAGCTGCTCGCGGGCAATGCCGAATTCCTCGGGCCGGCGCAGTGCCGCGGCCGGCTCTATCTGGTGAAGCATTATCCGGGCCTCGTGGTGTCGGACGATCCGGCCGACATCGTGCATGGTGAGCTGTTCCGCTTGCGGGAGCGTGAGGCCATGCTGCGTGAATTCGACATGTACGAAGCCTGCGGCGAAGGCTTTCCGCCGCCGACCGAATATGTCCGCGAGATGCTTGCCGTCACGCTCGCCGACGGCAGCGTGAGCGAGGCGTGGACCTATCTCTACAACTGGCCGGTCACCGAGCTGCCGCGGATCGCGTCAGGAAAATTCCTCGAGCATTAGCGCTCGGACGTACCGCATGTTTCGTCATGCCCGGGCTTGACCCGGGCATCCATCTCACTTCGCAATAGTCATTCTTTTGATGGATTGCCGGGTCACAGGCGAGCGGAAGCGACGCCGTCATTCTGACGGCTGTGCCGGCCACCACGAAAGAGAAGTCAATCCTCCCGCACCACGCGGATGTCGACCTCGCGCTCGACATAGCTCCATTCCTCGGTCGCGCGCAGCATGCCGACCAGTTCGTCGAACAAGGTGACGTGGTCGGGGGCGAATTCGAACCAGGTCAGGAAGTCGAAGGGCATGCCGAGGTCGCGCGAATGAAACAGCTGGCGGGCGATTGCGGGGAGGAATTTCAGGGTGCCTTCGATGTGGTGCGACTTGTCCTCGAAGATCTTGCGGCGCTCCTCCTGCGTGAGCTCCCACCACGCCGCGGATTTCCGGATCGGGATCAGCGCCGCGTGCGTTGCCTCGCTGCGGCCGAGCCCGGCCTGCACGGCCAAGAGCTTCTCGCGCTCCTCCTTCTCGGTGTAGCGCAGATGGCTGGCGACGCCGGCGAGCCGCCAGGAGGTCTGCGCCGGCAGCAGCGGCAGCGCGATCGATTCGCTCGCAACGATCGACAACGCCGCGACCTTCGGCAGCGTCTCGCCCTTCACCCGCGTGATGGACGTGACCTGCCAGCCGCCGCTCTGTCCGCCTCTGAATGTCGTGAACATGGCCTATCCAATCCCGGAAGGGGGGAGGGGGCAAGCTTGCCGCACAGGCTCTCCACCGTGGATTTGGGGGTAACCCGCTCGACGGAGCCGCGACGGGCCAGACCTGTGAATAGCCCGGAAAAGCCCCACATTGTTCGGCATGGCGGGCCGTGCCGCTATATGGCTAACCGGTTGTCCGCGATTCGCCGCCCGAGCCCAAAATCCTGACTGATGCGTTTCACGCCCGAATTCCTCGATGAGCTGCGCGCCCGGCTTCCGGTCTCGGAAGTCGTGGGCAGGCGCGTCAAGCTCAAGAAGGCCGGCCGGGAGTGGAAGGGGCTGTCGCCGTTCCAGCAGGAAAAGACGCCGTCGTTCTTCGTCAACGACCAGAAGCAGGCCTGGTTCGACTTCTCGTCCGGGCTGAATGGCAACATCTTCGACTTCCTGATGAAGACCGAGGGCGTGACTTTCCCCGAGGCGGTGGAACGTCTCGCCGCGATGGCGGGTGTCCCGCTGCCGGCGGTGACGCCCGATGCCGCGCGACACGAGCAGCACCGCCGCACCCTGCACGACGTGATGGAACTGGCGACCAAGTTCTTCGCCGACACGCTGGCTTCGCGGGGCGGCGCCAAGGCGCGCGGCTATCTTGCCGACCGCGCCATCTCGCCGGCGACCCAGCTCCAGTTCCGGATGGGCTATGCGCCGCCGGATCGCTTCGCGCTGAAGGAGCATCTCGGCGCACTAGGTATCTCCACCGACGACATGGTAGAGGCCGGGCTTCTGGTGTCCGGCGAGGACAAGCCGGTGCCGTTCGATCGCTTCCGCGACCGCGTCATGTTCCCGATCACGGATGCCCGCGGCCGCGTCATCGCATTCGGCGGGCGTGCGCTGGAGAAGGACGTTCCGGCAAAGTACCTGAACTCGCCGGAAACCACGCTGTTTCACAAGGGCGACAATCTCTACAATCTGTTCACCGCGCGGCAGGCCGCGCATGACGGCGCACAGCTGATCGTCGTCGAGGGCTATGTCGACGTCATTGCCATGGTCACGTCGGGCTTTCCCGGCGCCGTCGCGCCGCTCGGCACCGCGCTGACCGAGAACCAGCTCGGCCTGCTCTGGAAGATGGTCGACGAGCCGATCCTCTGCTTCGACGGCGACCGCGCCGGCCAGAAGGCGGCTTATCGTGCTGCCGACCTTGCATTGCCGCAGCTCAAGCCGGGCAAGAGCCTGCGGATTGCGCTGCTGCCGGAAGGGCAGGACCCCGACGATCTCGCCCGCTCCGGCGGCCGCGGCGCGATCGAGGACGTGATCTCGGCCGCGCGTCCGCTCGCCGAAATGATCTGGTCGCGCGAGATCGAGGGCGGCAATTTCGATACGCCCGAGCGCCGCGCCGCGCTGGAGGCGCGGATCGGCGAGCTCACCAATGGCATCCGCGACGAGGTGGTGCGCCGCTATTACCGGCAGGACCTGCAGGAGCGGCTGCAGCGCAATTTTGCGCCCGAGGGCGGCCGCGGCGGTTATGGCCGCGGCGGCTACGGAAGGGGCAATTTCGGCGGCGGCCGCGGCGGCGAATCACCCCGCCAGTTTGTCCCCCGGGGACCTGCCCAAAACGGCCGACAGGGAGGCCCGCAGGGCGGCCGGTTCGGTGTCACCCCCGGGATTTCACGGGGTCCCTATCAGGCCGCCAGCCCCCAATTGGCCAACAGCCCGATCATGCGCGGCCAGCGCAGCGCGGTCTCCCGCCGCGAGGCCCTGATCCTGCAATCGCTGATCAACCACCCCTGGCTGCTGCACGACCATCTCGAGGAGGTGGCGGCGCTGGAGCTCGCCCATCCCGAGGCCCACAAGCTCAGGGCCGCCATCATCGCCGCCTTTGCCCACGACCATCACCATTCCCCTGACGCCGAGGAGCAGGCCGAGAAGATGCGGGCCGACCTCGAAGCGGGCGGATTATCCCCGATTCTTCAAAGGGTTGAGCGGGCGATCACAACCCAGGCGGTGTGGGGCGCGCAGGTCGGCGCGGCGCGCGAGGATGTTTTATCAACCTGGCGTCAACTCGTTGCCTTGCATCAGAAAACCCACGCCTTACTTAGGGAAAGAAAAGATGCGGAAGCGGCTTTGGCTGAAGACTCCAGCGAGGCCAATCTGGCATGGTTGCAGGATATCCAGGCCCGGATGGCAGAAGCCGACGGGACCGAAGCCCTGATTGAAGGGTTCGGCGAATTATCGGGCCGGTTCCAGCGTAATGTCTGATAACAAAAATGCTGCGGACGGCGCTGGCCGCACCCGCGAAAAGACTCGCCAAATCCATGGTTTGGCTGCAAAAACAGGGTTAAGCGAAACTTAATAGCTACCGTAGCATTTTCAGGCGAAGTGGTTCCGGGTTCGCCGTCAGAAAATGCGTCAGATCTAGATCTGTCGCGTCTTCCGATCGTAAAACCGGTGTCCACTTTTACGGAAGACGCAACGGGCTATTGCAGATTGGAAACCGTCGAGACGGATGACAGGGGTGGCGAGATATTGCGCCGCCCTTTGTGCGTCGAGAGAGTAAATCTAGATTTCGTGCGGATGCGCGTGCGTGGCGCCATTTTGCATGACCGCGTTTCGGGAGCTTAGTGAATGGCCACCAAGGCAAAGACGCTGCAGGTTAAGGACAAGGAAAAGGACGACAAGGCAGCGGATGCTCCTGAGAAGGATGCCGCTGACGCGCCGTCGCCGTTGCTCGACCTGTCGGATGCCGCGGTGAAGAAGATGATCAAGCAGGCCAAGAAGCGCGGCTTCGTGACCTTCGATCAGCTCAACGAAGTGCTGCCCTCCGATACGACCTCGCCCGAACAGATCGAAGACATCATGTCGATGCTGTCCGACATGGGCATCAACGTCACCGAGGCCGACGATAGCGAGGGCGAGGACGAGAAGGACGACGGCGACGACGAGACCGATAACGAACTCGTCGAGGTCACGCAGAAGGCCGTCACCGAGGTCAAGAAGTCGGAGCCCGGCGAGCGCACCGACGATCCCGTCCGCATGTATCTGCGCGAGATGGGCACCGTCGAGCTGCTCTCCCGCGAAGGCGAAATCGCGATTGCAAAACGCATCGAGGCCGGCCGCGAGGCGATGATCGCGGGCCTCTGCGAAAGCCCGCTGACCTTCCAGGCCATCATCATCTGGCGCGATGAGCTCAACGAAGGGAAGATCTTCCTCCGCGACATCATCGATCTCGAAGCCACCTATGCCGGCCCCGAGTCCAAGGGCGGCATCAATCCGAACCTGATCGGCAGCAACGGCGCCGAGGGTGCCGCCGCTGAGGGCAATGGCGGCGACGCGCAGGCCGGTGCGCCGGCCCATGTCGCGCCGCCGGCAGCGCCGCCGTCGCCGACCCCGTTCCGCGCCGCGCCCGCCGGTGGCGAAGCCGCCACCGAGGAGAAGGATCCCGCCGAGGCCGCCGCCGAAGGCGACATGGACGACGACGAGTTCGAGAACCAGATGTCGCTCGCCGCCATCGAGGCCGAGCTGAAGCCGAAGGTGGTCGAGACCTTCGACAAGATCGCATCCGAGTACAAGAAGCTGCGCCGCCTGCAGGAGCAGGACATCGCCAACCAGCTGCAGAGCGAGTCTCTGTCGCCCTCGCAGGAGCGCAAGTACAAGAAGCTGAAGGACGAGATCATCGTCGAGGTGAAGTCGCTGCGCCTCAACCAGGCCCGCATCGATTCGCTGGTCGAGCAGCTCTACGACATCAACAAGAAGCTGGTCTCGTTCGAGGGCCGCCTGCTGCGCCTCGGCGACAGCCACGGCGTCGCGCGCGAGGACTTCCTGCGCAACTACCAGGGCTCCGAGCTCGATCCGCGCTGGCTCAACCGCGTCTCCAAGCTGTCGGCCAAGGGCTGGAAGAACTTCGTCCATCACGAGAAGGACCGCATCAAGGACCTGCGTCACGAGATCCAGTCGCTTGCGGCGCTCACCGGGCTCGAGATCGGCGAATTCCGGAAGATCGTGCACGGCGTGCAGAAGGGCGAGCGCGAGGCCCGTCAGGCCAAGAAGGAGATGGTGGAAGCCAACCTCCGTCTCGTGATCTCGATCGCCAAGAAGTACACCAACCGCGGCCTGCAGTTCCTCGACCTGATCCAGGAAGGCAATATCGGCCTGATGAAGGCGGTCGATAAGTTCGAATATCGCCGCGGCTACAAGTTCTCAACCTACGCCACCTGGTGGATCCGGCAGGCGATCACCCGTTCGATCGCCGACCAGGCCCGCACCATCCGCATCCCCGTGCACATGATCGAGACGATCAACAAGATCGTCCGCACCTCGCGCCAGATGCTGAACGAGATCGGCCGCGAGCCGACCCCGGAAGAGCTCGCCGAGAAGCTCGGCATGCCGCTCGAGAAGGTGCGCAAGGTCCTCAAGATCGCCAAGGAGCCGCTGTCGCTCGAAACGCCTGTGGGCGATGAAGAGGATTCGCATCTCGGCGATTTCATCGAGGACAAGAACGCGATCCTGCCGATCGACGCTGCGATCCAGTCCAACCTGCGCGAGACCACGACGCGCGTACTGGCCTCGCTCACCCCGCGCGAGGAGCGCGTGCTGCGCATGCGCTTCGGCATCGGCATGAACACCGACCACACGCTGGAAGAAGTCGGCCAGCAGTTCTCGGTCACCCGCGAGCGCATCCGCCAGATCGAGGCCAAGGCGCTGCGCAAGCTGAAGCACCCGTCGCGGTCGCGGAAGCTGCGGAGCTTCCTGGACAACTAATATTTCCGATTGTCGTTGCCGGGCTCGACCCGGCAATCCATCGAAACAACAACGGCGGGCCTGGGCCCGCCGTTTTCATTTTGATCCGTCTCCGACGTCATCGCGAGGAGATTGCTTCGCTGCACTCGCAATGACGTGGATAGAGTTGTGTGGCCGCCGCTACTTCTTCTTCGCGCCGACGCGCTCGATGGACTTGATCTCGAGCGGCGGGCGGCCGCCCTTTTCGGCGATCTCGCGGTCCTGCTCGCGCAGGAAGGCACGCACCGGCTCGTCGCCGTCGAGCCCGCCAATGAGCTCCGACGGCACGCGGCGGTTGGAGCGCTGCGAGCCGTCTTCATAGAAGACGTTGAAGAAGGCGAATTCGCCTTTGGGATTGGTCCCGGGTTTTTTCGGCATGCGCGGCTTGTCCTCGATCGGGGCGCCGCTGTCAAAGCAAATCGCCGCCGGTCTGCCCTGCGCCGACCTGCCCTGCGCAATCGGGTTGCGTGCGGCCCTTGCGCAACGCCGGGCGCAGTTCGGCCCGGCATGCGCTCGCGGCGCCCGTCCGATCACATCAACGACATATACGGCTCAGCCCTCGAACAGCACGAACGCCGCCCACACGCTGGCGTCGCCCGCGCCCGCGACCTTGCCGTCGCGCGCATCGCGCCTCGTCTGGCGCAGCGCATCCGAATAGGTCAGGCCCTCCGCGAGGTGCTCGTAGAACCGCACAGTGAAGTTCGCGGTGCCCTGGTCGGCGACCGGCCACAGCGTCAGCAGCGCGCGCCGCGCGCCGGCGATGCCGAGCGCGGTCGGCAGGCCGCGCAGGCCGCTGACGAAGCTCTCGTCGCCGCGGCCGGTCTCGCAGGCCGACAGCACCAGGAGGTCGAGACCGGACAGGTCCCAGTCCATCAATTCGAAGCCATAGAGATAGCCGTCGTTCTCGTCGCGCAGCGGAAATCGGCTGTCGCCGGCGCCCGACAGCACGATGCCGCTCTGCCAGAGCGTATCGAGGCCGGAGGCCGTGCCGTCGCGATAGAAGCCGTGCGTCGCCAGATGCGCGATGCGCGCCTTGCCGATCGCCGCGCGCAGCGTGCCTTCGCTGACGCCGCGCCCGGTCAGCATCTCGACCGGCGCGCCGCGCGCGCGGGCGAGTTTGGCGATCGCCTCGATCTCGGTCCGGGTCGCGGGCAGCGGCATCGGCCCCGGCTCACCGTATTCGATGCCGCCGGCGAGCAGCATCGCGCCCCGCTGATCGAGCGTCTCGCGCGCATGGATCGCGATCAGCGCATCGGGGCTGGTCAGCATCCGGATCGTGAACTTGTCCTCCAGCAGGCCGCCGCCACTGCCAGGCAGCAGCGCGAACGGCACGGCGAACAGGAAGCCGTCAGGCACGACATAGAGCGTGGTCTTGTCCTTCAGCAGCGGCTCCAGCGGCGCGAACAGCCGCGCCCGGAGGTTCTGGAAGCGGCCCTTGACGTCGGGCGTGTGCGTGTCGGGATCCGGCGCAGCGGCCCGTGTCGCGCGCAGCCGCGCGATCTCGGTGCGCACGCCGGTGTCGACCATCCGGCCGGGATCGCCGAGATCGACCACGCGCGGCTCGCTCGTTGCGGTCTCGACGATGGCGTAGAGCACGGTCGCCGCCAACGGGTCTTTCGCCTGGCGATCCGCCTTCCATTGCCGGGTGATGAAATAGTTGACGACGGCTTCCCGCGCCGCGAGCAGCTGCGACGGACGGATCGGGTCTTGCGGCAGCTTCGCACCGATCGCATCGAGCCGCTTCTGCAGCGCCTTCTCGGCGGCGTCCTGCCGCCCCCACACCGACCTCGCCCAGTCGTCGATATTGCCCGACGAGAACAGCTCCTGTTTCTCGCCGTTGAGCCGGAGCGCCGTCCGCAGCAGCGTCGCGGTCTCCTCGTCCTTGCCGGCGACCTCCGTCTCGAGCTGGCGCAGCGCCGTGGCGTCGGCGCCGCCGAGCGTCTTCCAGCGCAGCACGGCGGCGGCAAAGGCCGGCTGCGCCACGGCGGAGCCGGCGCCGGTGGCGAAGCGGCCGAACGCGAACAAGAGATGGTCGGCATGGGCGCGGATCGCTTCGGCGACGGCGCGATCGCCCGATGTGCCGACCTCGCGCTTCATCCAGTCGAACATCTCGCGGTCAAGCGCGGCGAAGGCCTGCACCGCGCGGCTCGGATCATCAGCGATCAGGGCGGTCGCGATGCCGAGCTTGATCTCGAAGCTGATCGGATGCTGCGCGGTGAAGGCGCGGGTCGAGATCGCCAGCGCGGTCTCGCGCAGCCGCATCCCCTTGTCCCGCTCGCGGCGCTGCTCGCGTTGGCCGGCAGCCAGCACCGCGGATTTGATGCGCAGGAAATCCGCATAATTCGCCTCATTGGCGACGATCGCCTCCAGCCGCCCCAGATCGGCCGGCGCGATCGCGGCATCGCCGGCGGCGAGCATGTCGGTGTAGAACAGCCAGCCGTCGGCCTGTCCGGCAAAGCTCGGATCCTTCGGCGCCATCGCGGCCGCGATCGCTCGGTGGCGGCGGAAGTAGCGGCGGGCGTCGTCGAAGCGGCCGAGATTGAGGAAATCCTGGCCGGCGTTGTTGACCGTCACCAGCGTGTTGAGATGGTTCTCGCCATAATGTCTGGCGCGCTTCTCGATCGCGAACAGATCGAGCTCGAGCGCCTTCGCCGGCGCGCCGATCTCGCGCAGCATGTCGGCATAATTGTTGGCGAGCTTCCAGGTGGTGCGATGGTCGGGCCCCAGCGCCTTCTCCGCGCGCTCGAAATTGTGCCGGCCCAAATTGGTCGCCGACGCCGCCGAGCCGTTGGCGGACAGCGCGACCGCGAGCTTGTCGCTCGCGATCAGCGATTCCTCGGAGCCTTCGCCCCAATAGGCGTTGAACGCCGCGATCGCCTTCATGGAGAGCGGAACGGCTTCGGCGATCCTGGCGTGGTCGGACAGCAGGATCGCGTACATCAGCAGCACGTCGGCATTGCCGGGCGGCCGTTGCGCCGCCGCCTTGCTCTGGAACGCGCGCACGAACAGTTTTTCGGCGAGATCGTCGCGCTTGACCGCGCGCAGCGTCGTGGTCGCGTCGAAATACTGCTCCATGACGAATTGGGCGTCGTCGAGCTTGTCGGCGGCATCCAGTGCTGCAAGCAGCTGTGCATAGCCCGCGTCGAACTTGCCGCCGCGCGTCAGCGCGACGGCGTTCTTCATTTGTGCGGCGATCGCCTGCGTGCTGCCGGCGCCTTGCGCCGGCGCGCGCTTGGCGGGGGCGTTCTGCGCGGCGGCGGTGTCGATCGCTGCGCTCAAGAAAGCGCCGAGCGCGAGCACGACACCGATCGATGCGGCAGCCCTGCGCGCGCGTGCGAAACCCAAGGGGAAGCCCAAGGCGATCGTCATCGGCAGCACATCCTCATCCCCAAACGCGTCATCGGATGGCATCCCCAAATGACGGCGGCGTTGCAGCCGGCGTGCCTGGCTTTAGCGGCGCGGCTTTGCATGAACTAGACAGCGCAACCGGCCGCCTGCCGGCGGAAGCGGCTTGCCCGGCCCGCGCTTCTTGGTCGCGGCCGGCGGCTTCGGCGTTCATGCGTCGTGTCCTCAAATGCTTGCCGTGCGGTGCGTCGCTCGCCCGGGCACCGCCGCTTGCATGCCACCGGCAGTCAAGCCAACGGACGATGTTACCGCCGGCCCGCCGTTCGCGCAGAGGCGAGGGCAGAGGTGAGGGAATGGCTGGCGGTGGAGCCTCGCGCGCCAGCGCACTTTTCCGGCAGCGGTCTTTCGTATCGTCGCGCAAACGAACGACGGCCGAAAGCCGAGCTTTTTCTGACCATCGTCACTTGCGTCATGCCGTCCGATTCGCGTATGAGGCGCATCATTCTATTTCTACAACCTTTCCTTCGAGAATCGATCGCCGATGTCCAACGCCACAATCGACGCCAACAAGGCGCTCGTGCTCGCGCATTACGACGCCGTGACCAACCGCCACGATCCCGAGGCGATCCGCGCGCAGCTGGCGCCCGACTTCTTCGACCATGCGGTGGGCAAGCGGCTGAGCGCCGAGGACGTGATCGCGCATTCGGCCGCGATGCACGAGACCTTCGCCGACCTGTCGGCGGTGGCGGAATGCCTGGTGGCCGAGCGCGACATCGTCGCCGGCCGCTTCGTCTGGCGCGGCCGGCACCGCAGCCCATGGCGCGGCATCCAGCCAACCGGCCGCCACGTCGAATTCCGCGGCATGACGTTCTGGCGGATTCAGGACGGCAGGATTTCCGAGCGCTGGGCGGAGATCGATTTCGTCGGGTTGGAGCGCCAGCTCAAGGATTGAGCTTCAGCTACGTGCCGATCGGTTGATGGATGCGCCGTGGTCATTCACCGTGCGAACATGGATTGAGGCGGCCAGCTGCGGCAGCGATGGATGGAGCGTCGTGCCGACACTTTGACTGCCTCGTTTGCTCCATGGCATGATCGGCCAATCGAAGCAGGGGATTTTTGCATGCTCAGGTGTCGTTTGGCGGTTGTGTTCGGCGCCTTGCTGCTTGCCACCCCCTCCTATGCCGCGCGCTGCGGTGGCAGTTTTCCGACCTTCGTCCAGTCGTTCTCGCAGGAGGCGGCGAGCGCCGGCATCCAGCAGGATGTGATCTCCGCGGCGCTCGGCGGCGTGCAGCAGGATGGCGGGGTGCTCGCCTTCGACCGGCGGCAGCGCTACACCTTCAACAAGACGTTCGAGCAGTACGTCGCAACCCGGGTCGGGCCCGGGCGCATCAATGGCGGCCGCGCGATGCTGCAGCGTCACGCCGCGCTGCTCTCGAAGATCGAGCAGCAATATGGCGTGCCGCGCCAGATCCTGGTCGCGATCTGGGGGCTGGAGACGGATTTCGGCAAGGGCGACATGGGCAAGCTGCCGGTGTTTCGCGTGCTCGCGACGCTGGCGCATGATTGCCGCCGCACCGACCTGTTCCAGGGCGAGCTGCTCGCCGCGCTCAGGATCGTGCAGCGCGGCGATCTCCGTCTCAACGACATGATCGGCGCCTATGCCGGCGAGATCGGCCAGACGCAATTCCTGCCGTCGTCCTACATCAAGTACGGCGTCGATTTCGACGGCGACGGCCATGTCGACCTGCGCCACTCGGTCGCCGACGTGCTGGCCTCGACCGCGAACCTCCTGCACACCAGCGGCTTCAAGATGGGCGCGCCCTACGGCGAGGGTACCGCGAATTTCGAGGCGATGCGCGAGTGGAACAGGGCGGTGATCTATCGCAAGACCATCGGGTATTTTGCCGATCAGCTCGTGGGGCGGTGAAGGCGCGGCGGCCTTGTCCGTCATTGCGAGCGGAGCGAAGCAATCCATCTTTCGGCACATGCGAGACGATGGATTGCTTCGTCGCTTCAGCGCAAAATTGCTTCGCAATTTTGTCGCCGAGCTCCTCGCAATGACGATCGTTTCCATCGGGCCGCATTACGCATGGAAAAATGGATTCCGGGTTCAGCCCTGCGGGCTGCCCTCAGATGCGCAACTGCGCATCGGGGAATGACGGGTTGAGAATTCTGGTGTCTCCATGGAAACCATCGGCAGCCAAAAAATCTGGTCGTTCTTCGACCGCCGCGGATGCCAGGTCGCGAAGAACTCGGCGGTGCGGGAGGGGCCGGGCCATCGCGTCGGCTCCTATCTCGAGCTCGCCACCAAGATCGCCGAGCTGCAATTCCTCAACCGCGATCATGTGCTGCTGTTTCGCGGCCAGGGCGCCGACTACAGGAACATCAAGCGCAACTCGTCGCTGAAGCCGACGCTGTTTCGCGGCGGCCGCGGCAATCCCGATCAAGCGACGCTGGTCGGGCGGTTCGATGCGCTGCAACGCGCCGAGCGGATCCTGATCGCCGAATACGCCAGGGAAAAGCTGCTCGGGCTCGAGCGGTTGAAGCGGCATCGCATCCTGCGCTGGTCGATCCTGCAGCATTACGAGGTCTGCACCACGCCGCTGCTCGACGTCACCCATTCGATCCGGATTGCCGCCTCCTTTGCCTCGCTGGCGGAGACCGGCACCGCCTTCCTCTATGTGCTCGGCGTGCCGAATCTGAGCGGCGCGATCACCGCGAGCGCCGAGGCCGGCCTGCAGATCGTGCGCCTCGCCAGCGTCTGCCCGCCGTCGGCGGTGCGGCCGCACATCCAGGAGGGCTATCTGCTCGGCGAGTATCCGGAGATGTCCGGCACCGAGCAGAAGGAAAACTACTTTCCCTACGAGATGGATTTCGGCCGGCGGCTGGTCGCCAAATTCTCGTTCGCGCCGGCGTCGTTCTGGAAGAATGATAATTTTCCGCAGGTGGCGAGGAGCGCGCTCTATCCCTCGGAGCGGAGCGATCCGCTGTTCCGGCTGGCGCTCGGGGTGAAGAAGCAGCTGGGCGGGTAATCTCGTGTCGCGATGCCGCGCAGGCGTGACTCGCAGGCATGGTATGACCCGCGGGCCGTGCAACATCCCCGGTGTCGTCCCGGGCTTGACCCGGGACCCATAACCACAAATGTCCGTGTTGCACGACGCTGCGGCCCCCGGCGTGCCTCACCAACCCAATCCTGTGGTTATGGGTCCGGCTTTCGCCCGGACGACGGCGGTGCGCGGGTTACTCCGCGCTATCGTGCTACTGGCTCGCACTCGCGGCATCGCGCGCGATCCGCCGCGCCGCCGTCTTCTCCATCATCCGTTGCATCGTTTTCCAGTAGGTCGCCGGGCGGAAGCGTTGCAGCAGGTCCATGAAGTATGCGTCCTTGCCGATCAGGATGCGCGGCTGGTTCTTCTCGATGCCGGCGATGATGCGCTGCGCGGCCGCGGTCGGCGTGGTCCTGGCCAGTGCGTCGAAGCGCTCGATCGATTCGGCGCGGCGGGCATTGTCGGTGACGCCGGTGCCGGCGCGCGAGTTGCGCGCGATGCTGGTGGCAACGCCGCCCGGATGCACCACGGACAGACGCACCGGGCTGTTCGCCACCGCGAGCTCGTGGCGCAGGCTTTCCGAGAAGCCGCGCACCGCGAACTTGGCCGCGCAATAGGCGCTCTGGCCGGGCGGGGCGATGATGCCGAAGATCGACGAGATGTTGACGATATGCGCCTCGCGCCGCCGCGAAAGCTGCGGCAGGAAGGCGCGGGTGCCGTGCACCACGCCCCAGAAATTGATGTTGAACAGCCACTCCATCTGCGCCTGATCGAACTCGCCGAACTCGCCGAGCAGCGCGACGCCGGCATTGTTGACGACGATGTTGAGCGAGGGGTGCGCTGTAACGGCGGCCTCCGCGAACGCCGTGATCTGGTCCGGCTCGCTGACATCGAGCCGATGCACGGTGACCTTGCGCGGGCTCGCTTTCGCGATCTCCGCGGCGGCGGCCTGCAGGCCGGCCTCGTCGCGGTCGGCGATCGCCAGATCGCAGCCGCGCAGCGCCAGTTCATGCGCGAGCGCGCGGCCGATGCCGCTGGCGGCTCCGGTCACGGCAGCGGCGGATCCAGGGATCGCGGTCATGTCGGGTGAGCTCCATCTCAACGGGGGTGGTGGTTGCCAAGCGAGGAACACGGCATTTCCACGCTTTTCTCAAATTGGAACTGAACCATCCAGTGATTTTCGGCTTTTAATCTATGTTACGCGCTCGAAGCGAAGCATTCAAACCAAGGGAGCCACACCCATGGGACAGTCAAAGCCCTATCGTGCGAAGGCCCTGGTGGTTGAGGACGACCCGATGCAGCGCGAGATGATCGGGCTGCTGCTGGAGGAAAGCGAGTTCGACGTCATCTCCTGCGAGAGCGCCGAGGCCGCCGAGCTCGTGTTGCAGGGCAACGGCGACAACGTCGTGCTGATGATGACCGACGTCGAATTGGCCGGACACATGACCGGCATCGAGCTCGCTTATGCCGCGAAGAAGTACAGACCCGATCTCGACGTGATCGTCACCTCGGGCAAGCCGCTGCGGCAGCGCCTGCCCGAAGGCGCCTTGTTCTGGGCCAAGCCCTGGGCGCCGCTGGACGTGATCCGGGTCGCCGAGATGAAGGCGTCGGAGCTTTCGCATCGCGGATGGCGCAGGTCGTCATAACGGGGTGTCGACGCTGGCGCCGGGCGGAGGCCGGCAGCCGCTTCCGCCGTCCCCGTCGCCGTGATATTGGCGGACGATGTCCCGTCCGCCTGTCCCGCCCGCCGAGGATTTGAAGTGACCTGGTCCTTTCTGCTGACGTCGCTGATCGTGGTGGCCTCGCCCGGCACCGGCGTGCTCTATACGCTGGCGGTGGCGCTGACCCGGGGAGCGCGGGCGAGCGTCGCGGCGGCGTTCGGCTGCACGCTCGGGATCGTGCCGCAGATGATCGCGGCGATGCTCGGGCTCGCCGCCATCCTGCACACCAGCGCCGTGGCGTTCGCGGCGCTGAAATGGGGCGGCGTCGTCTATCTGCTCTACATGGCTTGGCAGGCGCTGCGCGAGCGCGGCGCGCTTGCCGTCGACACCGAGATCAAGCCGCGCTCGCGCCGGCGGGTGATCGTGACCGCGATCCTGATCAACATCCTCAATCCAAAGCTGTCGATCTTCTTCCTGGCCTTCCTGCCGCAGTTCATCGCGGTCGACGAGCCGCACCCGCTGGCGCGGATGGTCGAGCTCAGCGGTGTCTTCATGGTGATGACCTTTGCGGTGTTCGCGGTCTACGGGCTGTTCGCCGCCTCGGTGCGCGACCGCGTCATCACCCGGCCGAAGGTGATGGCCTGGCTGCGGCGAAGCTTTGCCGCGGGCTTTGCCCTGCTCGGCGCCAGGCTCGCCTTGGCGGAGCGCTGACGTCGCGGCCGTCACGCCCGGACGCAGGCAATAAAAAAGCAGGCGTTGCGCCTGCTGCCTTGCGCCCCGTCAGTTCGGGGCCGATCGATGTAGGGTGGTGATTTCGAGGTTGACGTCGCTGCGACCGGTTGTCCCGGTCCGGGTGCCCGGGCAGGGCAAGCGCCGCTACCCGGGCTGGAATTCGTTACTTCTTGGCGGCCTTCTTTTTGGTGGCCTTTTTCGCCTTCGCCTTCTTCGCCTTCTTCGCTTTCTTAGCCATAGTATCCTCTCAGGGTTTCATGGATTGAACGCGACTCCGAGGCATGCTTGGCGGAGGGCCAGCCTCGCAACATCCTCGATATCAAACTCAGCAGATTCGGAGGCTGCTGCCGCGTGCTGTCACGGCGCCGTCATCGTGTTATCCACAACTGTTACGCGTTTTCGCCAGCTTTTTCGCAAAGCGTTGCGCATCTCGCGCGTCGCGGCGTCGCGCATCCGTCATGCTTAACGATGCGCAAACGGCGGATGCGCAGATCTTCATCAATTCAAAACCACGGCGCGGATTGGCACGTTGTGGGTGACGCTCCGTTAAGCGGCGCGGCCGCATGCTGTTCCGTAAGACAACGGGGATTGTCATTTGAGGAAGCGCCCCGGGGGGCATGATCCGGACAAGTGCGAAGCGGTTTTCCGAAAAGATCATGCCAAAACAAGAATCTAACGCGCGATGATGATTCAGCCTGATCTCATCGCGCTTTAGCGGCAGACGGTCATTTCAGGAGAGGCGAGGCCGATACGGCTCTCGAACAGGGGCGATGTTGAGCGTTCCGACGCTTTGGACGGTATTCATTATCAATTTTCTCGCGCTCGGGCTGATCTGGGCCTATGTCGCGCGCAGCTATCCTGCTTTCGGCGCGGCGCGGTTCTGGACCGCGTCGGCCCTCGTCGCCTCCGCCGGGGCCAGCTGCGCGATGCTTCGCGTGATGCTGACGGACTCGCTGCTGCCGCTGCTTGCGGCCGGGACCTTGATGGTGTTCGCCGCCGGCCTTGCCGCGATGGGCATCGAGCGGTTCTACGACAAGCCTGCGACCTGGCGCGCCACCCTGCTGACCACGGCGCTGGCCTTCGCCGGTCTCGGCACCTTCATCTTCGCCTATGACAGCATGCCGATGCGCATCCTGGTCTACACCATTGCCCAGGTCACGCCGTTCGCGCTGACGCTGAAGCTGTTGCTGTCGTCCGAGAACGGCCGCGTCAGCCCCGGTGCCCGGCTCGCCGGCATCGTCGCCTCCGTGCTGATCGGCATCTATGCGCTGCGTGCCATCGGCGCGCTGCTGCAGCCCGGCGAGTTCTCCTTCGTCCGCTTCTCTGCGGGGCAGTCGCTGGTGATCCTGCTGATGGTGTTCCTGTCGATGGCGCTCAATTTCGGCTTCCTGCTGATGGCGATCGACCGGCTGCGCAACGAGGTCGCCGACCTCGCGCTGCTCGACGATCTCACCGGCGTCGGCAACCGCCGCCATCTCTTGCAGCGGCTGACCGAGGAATGCGCGCGCTCCGACCGCAACGGCGAGGCGTTCGCGCTGCTGGTGATCGACCTCGACGGCTTCAAGGGCATCAACGACACCCATGGCCACGCCGCCGGCGACGCCTGCCTGCAGCATTTCACGCTGATGGCGCAGACGCGGCTCCGCCCGGGCGACATGCTGGCCCGCACCGGCGGCGACGAGTTCTGCATCGTGTTGCCGTCCTCGACGCTGCGCGAAGGCGCGATGATCGCGCGCCGCGTGCTCGAGGTCTGCCGCGCCGATGCCGAGCAGTGCACCGGCAGGGACATTCCGATCGCGGTCTCGATCGGCGTCGCGCAATGGACCCGCGAGATCGGCCTGCATCCCGATCGCCTGGTCGCCGCCGCCGACCACGCGCTCTACGACGCCAAGAAGGGCGGCAAGAACGGCTACGCGACCTACGAGCCGAAGCCGGCGCCCGAGACGGTCGAGGCGAGCCTGCGCAAGCGCGCCTGAGCGTGCTAACGAGAGACGACACCGGATCTCCGTGATGATGCCTCGCCTGCTCACCGCACTTCTTGTGCTTGTCCTGTTCGCTGCCGCATCGGCCGAAACGCCCGATCTCGCGGCCATCGCGCGATCGCAAGGCACGCCCGAGATTCCCGGCTTGAAGATGGTCTGGCTGGCGCCCTGGGGCGACGTCGCCAAATCGCATCCCTGGCGCAATATCATCGTGCACCAGACCGAGGGGCCGCAGGGCTCGGCGCGATACGGCGCCGAGGCGCAGCACAAGAACCCGACCCGGCGCGGCGTCATGATCTGGGTCGAAACCGACGGCACGGTCTATTGGGCGGTCGCCGACAGCCTCGTTCCGACCCACACAGACGGCGCCGATCGCAACGACAACAAATACATCGACAACAGCAAGACCTATCACCAGGTGAACAAGGACACGTCGATCGGCGTCGAGTTCTCCGGCAATTATCCCGACGTCACGACGGGCCCGACCGACGCACAGGTCGCGGCCTGGCGGGTGCTGGTGAAGCTGCTGCGCGCGCGTTACGGCATCCCGCCGGAGCGCGTCTACGCCCACAACTGGATCGACTTCAAGGATGCCCGCTACTGCGAGGGCTGCGCGCTCGCCACCATGGCGCGGCAGTGGGGCGAGTAGGGCGGGTACTCATCAAAATCCCGGACGCCTGCGTTCGGGGACGAAGCGGCAACCGGACCGGACCTCGGCGATATCGCCTTCTGAGCCCCTAGCCGACATAGCCAAGAGCGCCTGTTTTGTCCGCTTCGTAGGATGGGTGGAGCGAAGCGATACCCATCAAGCTTGTGCTGCGCGGTGGGATGATGGGTATCGCTGCGCTCCACCTATCCTACGGACTGGCCAGGTCAGCCTTGATCCATCGCGGACATTTTCTCGTCTTCATCCATTGATCTGGATCAATGCGTCCCCTCGCGTTCGCGTTGGCATCGTTCGTTCTGCCAATCCATACGGAGGGTACTATGGAAAGCGCATGCAGGTATCCCTTAGCGTTGATCGTCTTTGCGTTGGCACCGTCTGCTTTCGCCGCCGAGCTCCCAAAAGAAGGCAACTTCGATTACACGGCGTGCTGGTCGGGCACGAGCAACACTATCTCATTTTCCAAGACCCACATCGCGCGAAGCTATGAGCATACCGGCTCTATCCGAAGCAATCCTCCGGGTGGGCTTTTCGACAAAGATACATTCCGGTGCGTAGGGGTTAGTGCATCTCTTGGTGGGAAGATTACTGGCACCACGGTCTGCGAGTCCATTGACCGAGACGGTGATAAGCGACTTTCGTACTTCTCGACGTCAGAAGGAAAGGTAACCAGAGAGACAGTCGCGGGGACTGGGAAGTACGACGGCATGGTCATGACCGCAACGATACAACCCTTAGGGCCTTTCCCGGTCATCAAAGAGGGAACCTTTCAAGACTGCAATCACCAGACTGGTACCTATACGTTGAAGTGATGTTGCATCTTTGCGCGAGGGCCGCCTTTGGGCGGCCCTTGCTTTGCCCGAACCGGCGATCGAATGTGGACGATGGGTGTTGCAGCACAGGGGCTGGCGTTAACGACGCTTGACGATTTCCAGCCTAGGCGACATCGCTTCGAAGCTTGTTAAAATTTGCCGGGTACCCCTTCCGGGCATTGCGATCAGGGGAGAAGTATGGGTAAGCGGGCCAAACGTGGAAAGACCGAGACGCTCGCGCTACCAGTGGCCGGAAGAGTTGTAATTGGCGTCGTGGCCGCTGCCGCATTGGGGTACGGCTTGCTGTGGCGGCCGGCGGGCGTTCAACCGATACGGAAGCAAGCCGCGCACCAGGTGCCGGCACCATCTAGTCCTACGCCGTCGACTCCCATTCACGTAGCGGCGGCGGTTCAGGCGCCAGCGCCAGCTCCGGTTCCGATCCCGGTCCCCGCGCCCCGGATCGAAACACCAAAAGCCGCTGACGCTCCCGGAAAATTTGCTCGGCAGGTGGTTGACTACGTCAGTCACCAGCCGCCGGGCACCGTCGTCATCGATACCGGAAACACATTCCTCTATCTGGTTCTGAATGGCGGGCAGGCGATGCGCTACGGCATCGGTGTCGGCCGCGAAGGTTTCACATGGTCCGGTGAGCAGGTCGTGGCCCGCAAGACAGAATGGCCGGATTGGCGTCCGCCGGCAGAGATGATTTCGCGCCAGCCTTATCTGCCGCGGTTCATGGCGGGCGGTCCTGGCAATCCGCTCGGTGCCCGGGCGATGTATTGTTTAGCCCGGACAGATCACTGACGGGTGTTCGGAGACATAGCTGACACATCAACATTGGCTGGATTGGTCCGATTCGGGAGGCCGTCCATGCCGTGGAGTGAGGTGTCAGTAATGGATCAGCGCCACGAGTTCGTGCGGCTGGCATTGCAGGAAGGCGCCAACCGGCGCGAGCTGTGTCAACGGTTCAACATCAGCCCTGACGTTGGCTACAAATGGCTGCGGCGCTGGCAGGCTGGTGATCGGGAACTGGCTGACCGCTCCCGGCGTCCGCATGCGATGCCCAAGCGCAGTGAGGCTGCCATCGAGGAGCAGGTGCTTGCGGTGCGCGACAAGCATCCGGTCTGGGGCGCGCGCAAGATCGCCCACTGCCTGAAGCGGGACGGCAAGACGGTGCCTGTGCCCTCGACGGTGCACCGGATCCTGTGCCGGAACGGCCGCGTCAAGCCGAGCGAGAACGCGCCGCCAAATCCAGGGCACCGCTTCGAGAAGGAAGCTCCCAATCTACTGTGGCAGATGGACTTCAAGGGCCACCTGCCGCTCGCCGACGGA
Organism: Bradyrhizobium sp. USDA 4541; assembly: GCF_024171085.1. Classification (NCBI taxonomy): domain Bacteria; kingdom Pseudomonadati; phylum Pseudomonadota; class Alphaproteobacteria; order Hyphomicrobiales; family Nitrobacteraceae; genus Bradyrhizobium; species Bradyrhizobium sp. USDA 4541. The sequence goes on along the minus strand of NZ_JALJZF010000001.1, from coordinate 8,958,689 downwards.
ACGCGGTGTCATCCGCTAACGATCGTCGACGATCACTCGCGCTATGTCCTGTGCCTGAAGGCCTGCGCCGACGAGCAGCGTTTCACCGTGCAGGATCACTTGACGACGACGTTCCGCTGCTATGGTTTGCCGGAGGCCTTCTACACCGACAACGGCTCACCATGGGGCGATACGTCCGGCATTCGCTGGACCGGATTGAAGGTCTGGCTGCTCAAGCTTGGCGTCAGGGTGGTGCATGCCAGGCCTTGCCACCCGCAGGCCCGCGGCAAGAACGAACGCTTCCATCGCACCCTGAAGGCCGAGGTCTTTGCGATGCGCCGCTTCCGCACCCTACCGGAAGTCCAGCGTGCCTTGGATGCCTGGCGGCCGATCTACAATCTGCAGCGCCCTCACCAAGGCCTTGATATGCACGTTCCCGCCGATCGCTTCCGACCCAGTGCCCGCGCTATGCCGGCCCGCGTCCCGAAAATCGAGTACGACAGCGGCGAGACCGTGCGCAGGGTCTCATCGACGAGGCCCTACATCTCCTTCAAGGGACGCTTCTGGAAGGTTCCACAGGCCTTCGCGCGCGAACGGCTTGCCATCAGGCCGCTGGATCGCGACGGCCATTACGGCGTCTTCTTCGCCAGCTGGCAGGTCGCATCAATCGACTTGACCAACCGCCAACCTGTCAGTGATGTGTCCGAACAGGTGTCAGCCATGTCCCCGGACTAAACAGTATCTGGGCGATACCGAATACAGAATCCACGGCACCAACAAGCCCGATACGATCGGGAAGCGGGTTTCATCCGGCTGCATCCGGCTGACCAATGACGACGTCATGGACCTCTATGATCGGGTGAAAGTCGGCGCGAAAGTGATCGTGCTTCCGGCACCAGCTGCCCATCGACCATCCCCGGGCGCGCCGCCCGACGCCGCCGTCTCATCGCAGGAACCGGCGTCGCCGTCGAGCCGGCCCTCGGCAGTCAACGCGCAACCGCAGGCTTCTCGATCGAAGATGGCCGACGCCCAGTAACTCAATTCTTCTGTCCCAGATCTACAACTTGAGAAGCAGCCCCGTTCAAAATGGGCTGGGTGGCCGCACCGTAACCTGCGGCATGCCAGGCGTCGGTGCGCTGTATGAGACCGTATGATCGCGTGCGTGGGGCATTGGTAGTAGCGCGCTGCAGCAACAGCGGTTTCTTGTGGATCAAATTTGGGAAAGTCGTAGCGTCGTGAGTAGAGGCTGTGCCGCTACAGCCTTCCAGCCCCGGCAGCCCCAGCTCACCCCCTGAGCTGGGGCTTGCTTGGTTCCTCGTTCGATGGTCGATCGGGATGGATGGCGTCGAGTACGGCCTGATAGGTCTAGCGATCGTTTTCTTCGTCGTCGGCGGGGGCGCTCTTCTGCTCGGATGATCAGCGCTACAACCCCCACACCATCGCGATGGCCAAGAGCACCAGCATGCAGGGACCGCGGTCACAGCCGCCCTTTCGCGTTAGCGATCACGTCTCACTGAGCACATCGTAAATCGGCAAATGCCCGCGGCAATTGCCATTCGGAACTGGTCCTAACCAACAGACGGGCAGGCAAATCGCATGCGCAAAAGTAGTAGCGCGCCGCAGCATTGCGGTTCGTAGTGGATAGAAATTGGGAAAAAGGCGCAATGTAACGTCGTGGGCGGAGGGCGGCCGCTACAGCCTCCGAAGCCGCGTCAGTCCCAGCTCAATCCGCCTTCCAGCTGGGCGCACCGGACGGGGAGGGAGATCTCATGAGGGCAGCGCTCTTGGCATTATCGCTCGTTGGTCAGCCGCCCGTACAAATTTCAGACAGTGTTCCCAACTTCGACATCAAGTCGCTTTGCGCGGACGTTTCCGTTGACGATAAAGCGTCGGGACTTCCCCAGGACGCGAGCAAGTGCGTGAGTGACGAGGCGGTTGCGCGGCAGCAGCTAAACTCGATCTGGCTAACTGCCCCGGCGGGACCGCGAGAAAGTTGCGAACTCATGGCAGGGTCAGGGCAAGTACAAAGCTATGTCGAACTCCTCATTTGCTTGAAAATGATTGACTGGGACTCGCCATCGACAGTACCCTCTCAGAGGCCCAGGCAAGGTTCGAAAACGCCAGGCAATTAACCCAGTTCGATGAATTGCGACGGAGCGCTGTGAAGCGTGCGGAGAGGTCACCATTCAGTCTTCCGAGCGCAGAGTCGCTTCGATGCGCTGGATCAGCCGCTCCCGCAGCGAAGGCACCGCGTTGCCGAGAACGGCGAAGGTGCGGACGATGGGCAAATACGGCTCCATTGCCGCCGTTAGATCCGCGAGAGACATGCCGTTGAGCCGGGCATATTCGGATTGCGCCGCCGCATTGGTCGCGCGCGGCCGCTCCGGATTGTCGGCGACTTCCGGCCCGAGCTCGGACAGGATCACGCGCAAGAACCCAAGCTCGAGGACGGCGGGCCCGCGCATCGCGCTGACCCAGTCGACCAGCTTTGGGCCTTCCGCTGTCATGATCACGTTACCGGGGCTCAGGTCGGTATGGCAGAGCCCGTCGCCCGGCGGCAGGCGATCGATCAGCGCGAGGATTTCAGTGGCGATGTGCTTCGGTAGCTTGCCGTCGTCGTGCTCCAACTGAGCCTCCATATACTCGCGCATGGAGAGGACCTCCGGCGGCAGGGGCGTCTTGTGAATGGACATGGCGAGAGCCGCGACGATCGCGCCGGCCTGTTCGAACGTCACCGCGCCGGTTCGGGTTAGCTGCAGCAGGGTCGGTCCGTCGAGGCGCTGCAGCACGATGCCGAAGCGCCCGTCCAGGGTCACCTCTCCGAACACCTCCGGCACCGGAGCGCCGGCGGCGTGGACGGCGCGGATCATGTGCACCTCGAACCAGGGCATCCGCCGCGGCAAGCCGGGCTTGAACAGTTTGACGACTCGCCCCGGCGCCCAGGCGTAGGCTTCGGAGTAGGCGCCTTCACCGATCTTTTCCCCCAGCGATCCCTGCATGCCCGTTCTCCGCCGTGCAGAGCAAACACCGGCGGCGAGCAAAAAGGAACCCCTCCCGTCGCGGGGCCGCCGGACACCATCGCTGACGGCCTGCGTGACCATCGAGAACGCCGGGTCTTCGAGGTGAACCGGAAGTCCCTCGGTAGCGGCAAGGCTTTGGCGAGTCTCGTCCGAGCCTTCAGCTCGGTTCAATCCAATGGGAAGGATTCGAGACGTACATGGTTCCTCGCGTCAGGAAAGCGGACAATTCAAGTCCCACACCTAAAAACGGCAAGTCGAGCACAATGACGCCCGAGCCCTTGGCTGCCTCGAATCCTCCGTACAGCGTGTGGAGTGCATTTCTCACGTTTTGAAGTAAGCCAATAGCCGTAAAGGTGTTACGCGTATTCAGCGCGGGTGCCACGTACCTGCCGTTTTTCAAGCCATCGATGAAGTACTTGCTGTTATGGATCGATTGTAGTGCCGATTTCGAGATCAGCTTTTCGGTAAATGCGACATTGACGCCCCAGTCATTCAGGGGTTCACGGTGCAACTCATATGGAACGCTGAAACCAAAGCCGATAACAGCAACCGCCCCTCCGCTGCCTCCAAGACCCAGTCCCCACCGGCTGCTAATAATCTGGAGATCAAAGGTCTCCAAATCTCCCAGGTTCACGACGTACGCGGTCGTGCTCTCGATGCCGCCGATCAACAACTGTCCGCCAGACTTGACGCCGAAGCCAAGCCAACGTTTGAAGAACTTGCGTTCCTCCGGATAAAATTGAGGTTTCGGTTGAGGCGGCGGTGGTGGCGGCGGCGGCGGTGGATTTGGCTTATTCCAAACCGAGATGATCACACCACGCCAGGCTTCGTTTTCCACCCCATCCATTTCACCTGCATACTTGGCCGCGCGTTCCCCTTTCGCCACCTCGAGCGCAACTTTGAAATTGTTGGGCACTTGCTTGCGAAGCAGATCGATTACGGACCGCAGCCTGTTATGCGACAATTCCATGTTGAAATCGTCGCTGCCGGTACGACTCGCAAGTCCGATAATTGTAAGGCTTCCTCCGCTCCTCAATTTTGGAGCGACGACACTGATCAGCCAATTGGAATGTTCCGGCTTTATGGCGAACTTGCCGACTTCGAAGTTGAATAACTTCGCCGCAATCGTATCCGGTGCCTGAGATCCGTACTCCTGGATTTTTCCAGGTGATGCCATGTTGACTATCTCCCAACGGAGAGACCGATGCGGAACGGGTAGGACCCGGATTGAAATATCCGCGTATCAATGGGTCGCTTTGGAGTTTATGCCGGTTCATCGTCGCCCTCGGATTCCCGGCGGCTACTTGAAGGTGCCGTCGAAGTCGGTGAAGGCGAAGCCATAGGACACTCCGTGGTTTTCGGTGGAATGAGCGTGGGCGGCTCGGGTTTCATCGCGATGTCGCGGCGAAGCGCGGCAGTGGGCGATTAGGGCCGCGTACTCCATCAAAATCCAGAACGCCTGCTTTCGGGGACGAAGCGGAAACCCGATCCAAGTTCACGGATATCGCCTTCTGACCCGAAGCGGTCCTGCACGCGGATGGCGTCGTCGCGTGCGCCATCCGCTCCTGCAATCTATCTCTTGCTATCTCTTGCGAAGAAAAAGAGCCTCAGGCCTTCAGGTCCGTGATCCGCATGATCGCGACCACATTCCCATCATTGTACGCCTGCTCTTTTGTTTCCTTGTTACAGGTCCAGACAAAATTCTTCTTGCCCGTAAAGGTCTTTCCGTCCTGCTCAAGCCGAAGCTCCCCTTCGGTGATATGGCAGATCATGGCATTCATCATCGGGGGGCCCATGGTCTTCGATCCCGGCTGCATCATGACATCGCGCATTGAGACCGTCTTAAATCCTGGGATCAGGGATGGTGTCTCGCCTTCATATTCACGCACCACGACACCTGGCCAAGGTGCCGCATCCTTGTAGCCCGTGGCTTGAGCCTTGGCGGGCTTGATCATGGCAGTCGAAACCGCTGCCAACGCGATTCCCAGTGCGGACCTTCGATCGACCTTCCTCATCGCTTTTCTCCCGACGTTACCGAACGAGCGGCCGCAAATGCAGCGCGCAAAGTTCGTGGTGAACGGTGGTGCGAAACCGAAAAAAGAACGGCCTCTAGGAGAGCGTGTGCCTGCCGATAGCACCTGTGCTGCTCGTTTGCCCGGACGGTGATTTCGGCACGTCCCGCTTCAAGGGCCACGACATTCTACGGCACCTGACGCATCCGGGGAACAGGTGGCGTTGCACGAAGACACTGCAGCCTGTCGGGAAGGTCCGAAACTGGCCCCTTAGCCGGCATGACCGAATGCGCCTCGCGAGTCCGCACCCGAGGCTGATGCGGACATTCGTCGGCAGGCGGATTGATGGCTACACGCCCCGGATCGAGGTGCGTGCCGAGCACCACTTTGCAAACAACAAAAAAGCCGGCGTTGCCGCCGGCTTTCGTGTCTGTTGGCTCGCTGCTGCGCGATCAGTGCGCGGCTTCGAGCGCGGCTTCCTGCCGGGCAATTGTGCCCTTCACGGCCGACTGCACCTTCTCGAACGCGCGGACCTCGATCTGCCGCACGCGCTCGCGCGACACGCCGAACTCGGCGGCGAGGTCTTCCAGCGTCATCGGCTCATCCGCCAGACGCCGCGCCTCGAAGATGCGGCGTTCGCGCGGGTTGAGCACGCCGATCGCACCGTTCAGGGCCTGGCGGCGATGATCGAACTCCTCGCTCTCGGCCATCAGGGCTTCGGCGTTGGGCGAGTTGTCGACCAGCCAGTCCTGCCATTCGCCGGCTTCGCCGTCGTCGCGGATCGGGGCGTTGAGCGACGCGTCACCGCCGAGGCGGCGGTTCATGTCGATCACGTCCTGATCGGTCACGCCGAGGCGCTTGGCAATCAGCTTGACCTGGTCGGGGTGGAGATCACCCTCTTCCAGGGCGGAGATCTTGCTCTTCGCCTTGCGCAGGTTGAAGAAGAGCTTCTTCTGGTTCGCGGTGGTGCCCATCTTCACGAGCGACCAGGAACGCAGAATGTACTCTTGTATTGACGCCTTGATCCACCACATGGCGTAAGTGGCGAGACGGAAGCCCTTCTCCGGCTCGAATCGCTTCACCGCCTGCATCAGGCCGACATTGCCTTCCGAGACGACCTCGGAAATCGGCAAGCCGTAGCCGCGATAGCCCATGGCGATCTTGGCCACGAGCCTGAGATGGCTGGTGACGAGCTTATGCGCCGCGTCGCGATCGTCATGCTCGCGCCAACGCTTGGCGAGCATGTACTCCTGCTGGGGTTCCAGCATCGGGAACTTGCGGATCTCGGCGAGGTATCGAGAGAGGCCGGATTCTCCATTGAGGACCGGCAACGTAGCTGTACGGGCCATTTGAGCGCCCTCCAGTGGTTCAGGCCCCCGATAGCGGCGGGCCCGGCAGGTGGCCGCTGGGTTAAAGCCGGCCATGCTGCGATGTTCCGCGCTGGATATTCAGCGCAGGTGCAACATACACCAAACTGTCCGTGATAGGGAAGGATTGCTGACGTCACGTCCCCGTGTGGCAGGTATAACCTATTGTCATAACGCGGCTTTTCCGGGAGGGGTGCGTCATACCGCCGCTTCCAGCGCCCGTTGCAGAAGAAGCAAATCCTCCGGCAAAGGCGCCTCCCAGTGCAAAAGTTCTCCGGTCCGGGGGTGCTCCAATGCCAGCAGATAGGCGTGCAGGGCCTGCCGGCCCAGCGCAGTGAGTGTGTCCTTACCTTCCGCGCCGAGCTGCCCGGCCTTGGTCTTGAAGTGGGCGCCGTAAACGCTGTCGCCGAGCAGGGGATGGCCGAGATGGGCGAGGTGCACCCTGATCTGATGGGTCCGCCCGGTCTCGAGCCGGCACGCCAGCAGCGAGGCGACCGGCTTGCCGTCGCGGCCGGCGAAGCTCGAGAGCACCTCGAAATGCGTGATCGCCTCGCGGCCGCCCTGGCGCACCGCCATCTTCTCGCGGGCGTGCGGGTGACGATCGATCGGCGCGTCGATCGTGCCGTGGGGCCGGTTCGGCACGCCCCAGACGAACGCCATGTAGCCGCGCTCCATCGGCCCGGTGCGGCCATGGTCGGCGAACTGCGCGGTCAGCGACTGGTGGGCGTGGTCGTTTTTGGCGACCACCATCAGCCCCGTGGTGTCCTTGTCGAGGCGGTGCACGATGCCCGGCCGCTTGACCCCGCCGATGCCGGACAGGCTCGAGCCGCAATGGGCGATCAGCGCGTTGACCAGCGTTCCGCTGGCGTGGCCGGCGGCGGGATGCACGACGAGGCCCCTCGGCTTGTCGATGACGATGATGTCGTCGTCCTCGAACACGATATCGAGCGCGATGTCCTCGCCCTGCGGCTCGGCGGGCGCGGCCTCCGGCACGTCGATTATGATCGTATCGCCCTTGGCGACATGATAAGCGGGGTCGCGGACGACGGCGTCCTTGACGGTCACGGAACCGGCGAGGATCAGCGCCTTCAGCCGGGACCGGGACAGCTCGGGACTGCGCTGCGCGAGCACGCGGTCGAGCCGGGCCGAGCCCTCGTCGCCGGCGACGACGACCTCCAGCTTCCGACCGCCATTCGAAGAGACTTGTTGCGAAGACACTTGCAAAGATAGAGCCTTGTGATGACCGACACCGCTGTGACCGAACCGACCCCCGACCAGGCCGCGCTGATCGCGCGGGTGCGGCGCATGATGCTGATCGCGGGCCTGACCTCGGCACTGGCCGTGGCCGTCGTATTGATTGCCATCGGCTACCGCCTTTATCGCAGCGAGGGAAGCCCCGTTTCCGTTTCCGACGTCACTGCTGCGCTGCCGAAAGGCGCGCGCATCGTCGCCACCGGTGTCGCCGGCGAACGATTGGTCCTCACGCTTGACGTGGGCGGTGCAACAGAGATTCGCACATTTGATGCAAAGACGCTGAAACCTGTCGGCAGGCTGAGCTTCGTCAACGAACCCTGATCGCAGCAATCGCGAAGCCGCGCGGTCGATCAACCGAAAGCTGCAGCGTATTTTTTGCGCATGCGTTCGCGCATCGAGAAGGTGTGCCGCCATCTTTTCGGCCGAGTTGCACGTTCAGCTTGCGCCATGTCGCGATCCAACCCGAGCGCTTCCATCGAACAGTCTGGTGAGTCCGATCTGTCGGGCTCGTGCGCCGACCAGACGCGCCGCGCGGTGTTGACCGCGCTCGCAGGCTGCGCCTGCCTCGCCGCGATCGAGCCTGCGGCCGCCGATGATGACGAACAGCCCGGCGCCAATGAGCGGCCGCAAAAAGCGGATCGGCTCGTGCGCGCCGAGGGCGACAAGGCGGGCCAGGTCATCAAGTCGGAAGATCTGACCTTGGGCGGCCCGCCTATTCGCGCCTGGCCGCAGGACCCGAACACCTCGGTCGTTCGCAAGGGCTCGCGGCTGAACGAGGTCGTGCTGGTCAAGCTCGATCCCGCCGAACTCGACGATGCCACGCGCGCCCGCGCCCCTGACGGCATCGTCTGCTACTCGGTCATCTGCACGCATGCCGGATGTCCGATCACTGCCTGGTTGAAGGAAGAGCAGGGCGACAAGAGCGTTCTGAAATGCCTCTGTCACAACTCCGAATACGATCCGCGGCAGAATGCGCAGGTCGTGTTCGGGCCGGCGCCACGTCGCCTCGCGGCATTGCCGCTGACGGTTGCCGACGGCGCGATCACGGTCGCAGCGCCATTCGTCGGAAAGGTGGGTGCTCAGCAGGGAGGATGAGGCCACATCGGGATTTCTGCATGACCTAAACTGAAAAAATCAAAACAGAGCAGGGAGGTAGCATCTCATGACAAGCAAGCAGTGGTTACTGTCGAGTTGTGTCGCATTCACGTGCCTCATTTCGACCTATGCCGTCGCGGGGCCGATCGAAAACTACAGTTCGGTGACCTCGGCGCGTCTCGAAAATCCCGAACCCGGCAACTGGATGCTGTATCGCCGGACCTACGACGGACAGGGGTATAGTCCGCTCAACCAGATCAACACCTCCAACGTCAAGGACCTCAAGCCGGTCTGGACCTTCTCGACCGGGGTCATCGAGGGCCATGAGGCGCCGCCGATCGTCAACAACGGCGTGATGTTTGCCGCGACCCCGATGGGGCAGGTGATCGCGCTCAACGCCAAGACCGGCGAGGAGTACTGGCGCTACAAGCGGCAGCTTCCCGACGATCTGTTCCAGCTGCACCCGACCAGCCGTGGCGTCGGCCTGTGGCAGGACAAGGTCTACTTCGCCACCACCGACGACCATGTCGTCGCGCTCGATGCCAAGACCGGCAAGGTGGTCTGGGACACCAAGGTCCAGGACTACAAGAAGGGTCAGTATCTGACGCTGATGCCGCTGGTGGTCGACGGCAAGGTGATCGTCGGCGGCTCCGGCGGCGAATTCGGCGTGCGCGGCTATGTCGTCGCCTACGATGCCGAGAGCGGCAAGGAGCTCTGGCGCACCTTCACCATCCCCGGCGAAGGCGAGCCCGGGCACGAGACCTGGAGTGGCGACGACTGGAAGTCGGGCGGTGGATCGGCCTGGATGACCGGCACCTACGACAAGGACAACAAGACGATCCTCTGGGGCGTCGGCAACGCTGCGCCGTGGCCGGGCTCGGCTCACGCCGGCGACAACCTCTACACCAGCTCGGTGATCGGTCTCGATCCCGAGACCGGCAAGATCAAGAAGCACTTCCAGTATCACCAGAACGATTCCTGGGACTGGGACGAGGTCGATGCGCCGATGCTGGTCGACCTGCAGCGTGACGGACGTTCGTTCAAGAGCCTGATCCACCCGGGACGCGACGCCATCTTCTGGGTGCTCGAGAACAAGCCCGACAAGATCAACTACGTGTCCGGCTGGCCGTTCGTGAAGACCAATGTCTGGAAGGGCATCGAGGCCGAGACCGGTCGGCCGATCGTCGATCCCGAGCACAAGCCGGTGATCGGCAAGCGGGTCGAGTTCTGCCCGTCGCTGTGGGGCGGCAAGGATTGGCCGTCGGCGGCGTACAGCCAGAGCACCAAGCTCGTCTACGTTCCCGCCAACGAGAACTTCTGCGGCGGCTTCACGGGCGAGAAGCAGCCGCTGGTACCCGGCCAGCTCTGGCTCGGCACCAAGCCGGAGGACATCGGACTGACGCCGGCACCGAACGCCGATCATTTCGGCGAGTTGCAGGCGTGGGATCCGGCCACCGGCAAGAAGGTCTGGCAGCACGACTTCAAGACCTCGCAGCTGTTCGGCTCGGTGACGGCGACCGCGGGCGATCTGGTTCTCGCCGGCGGCACCAACGACCGGATGTTCCGCATCTTCAACGCCAAGACCGGCGAGCTGTTGTGGGAGCAGAAGACCAACTCCGGCATCATGGCGATGCCGATGTCCTATGAGGTCGACGGAACGCAATACATCGCGGTCCAGTCGGGTTGGGGCGTCGACGCGCAACGCATCCAGGATGCTCTGGCCGGCAAGGTCAAGGGCTTCGAGAACAACGTCCCGCAAGGCGGCGTGATCTGGGTGTTCGCGCTCGACAAGAAGTAAGCCACGTGATCCGAGCTTCGGTCCTGATTGAATCAGGACCGAAGCTCGGCTTGTTATGACGCGTTTTCTCCAAGCGAAACGGTGTTCGTTCCGTTCGAAAACGCTTCTCACCTATAGGGGGCGATGCGATCGGGAAGCGGCGGATGGGGAGACCGCCGCTTCCCGGTCCGCGCTTGCTTTATTTGCCCTTGGTATCGACCTTCCGCTTCTCGTCGTCGTTCATCTGCTTGATCGTGGGGTCGCGGCTTGCCTCGCCGGTGGTCTGGCCGGTGGTCGATGGCGGGCCGCTGCTCGGAACCGACGTCTGGTCGGGCAGCACCCGCGCCGGACGGGTCGCCGTTGCGTTCGGCGGCGAGGCGGTCTGGGCAAGCGCCGTCTGTGTCGCAAAAAGCAAGACGCCCGCGGACAGGGTTGCCGCGAGCGTCCCGAATGTTTGAGGTGGGGTTCTCATCGATCTGCTCCAGTGGATCGATGAGAACGACCTATCTCGTCCGACGTTCCAGCTTCAGGTCTCCAGCTGCTTGCCGATCGGAAGGGCGCGGATGCGCTTTCCGGTCGCGGCAAAGATCGCGTTGATCAATGCCGGCGCGAACGGCGGCACGCCGGGCTCGCCGACGCCGCTCGGCGGGGTGTCCGCGCCGGGCGGCACGATGTAGACGTTGGTGATCACAGGCGACTCGTCCATCCGGATCACCGGGAAGTCGTCGAAATTGCCCTGCTGCACCTTGCCGTCCTTGAAGCTGATCTCGCCGTATTTGGCCAGACTCAGCCCCATGATCGCGGCACCCTCGATCTGCGAGTGGATCCGTTCCGGATTGACATAGGTGCCGCAATCGATCGCGGTGTCGACCCGCGGCACCGAGAACTTGCCCTTGTCGTCGACCGCCACCTCGACGATGGTCGCGATGTAGCTGACGAACGAGCGGTGCACCGCGATGCCGAGGCCGTGGCCCTTCGGCACCTTGCGGCCCCACTCGCCCTTCTCGGCGACCAGCTCGACCACCTTGCGCAAGCGCGCGGTGTCGATCGGGTAGCTGTCATAGGGCTCGCCGTAGTTCCAGGGATCCTTCACCGAGGACAGGTTGACGATCCGCGGGCTTCCGATCAGCTCCAGCAGCATCTCCTTCTGGTCGCGGCCCGTCGCATGCGCGATTTCCCCGACCATGGATTGCACCGCGAAGGCGCGCGGGATGTTGGAGACCGAGCGGAACCAGCCGATCCGCGTGAACGCGGCCGCTTCCGGATTCTCGCACTGCAGGTTGGCGATCTCGAACGGGTTGTCGATCAGGCCCATGCCGAGCTCGAACGGCGCCTCGTGATTGGCGCCGGCGGCGAAGGTCGAGGCGATGGTTGGCGCCACGCTGCGGTGCCGCCACGCAATCACCTTGCCGCTCTTGTCGAGACCGGCCTCGATCCGTTCCACCGAGACGGTGTGCAGGAAGTCGTGATGCACGTCGTCCTCACGGGTCCACTGCACCTTGACCGGCGCGCCGAGCTCCTTCGACAGCAATGCCGCCTCGAGCGCGAAGTCGCATTTCGACTTGCGGCCGAAGCCGCCGCCGAGCAGCGTCACGTTGACGGTGACATTGTCCTCGGGGATGCCAAGCGTCTTGGCGACATCCTCGCGGGTGCCGCCGGGGCTCTGCACCGGCGCCCAGATCGTGGCCTTGTCGCCCTTGACGTCGGCCACCGCGACCGGCGGCTCCATGCTGACATGGGCGAGATGCGGCAAATAATATTCGCCCGTGATCACCTTATCGGCGGTCTTCAGGGCCGCATCGGCGTCGCCTTCCTTGCGCACCACGAGGCCGGGTTTGCGCGCGGCTTCCTCGAGCGAGGCACGATAGGTGACGGAGTCGTATTTGGCGTTGGCGCCGTCGTCCCAGACGATCTTCAGCGCGTCGCGGCCCTTGATTGCGGCGCCGGTGTTGCGCGCGATCACGGCCACGCCGCCGAGCGGCTGGAACTTGGACGGCCACGGCCAGCCCTTGACCTCCATCACCTTCTCGACGCCCGGCACCTTCTTGGCCGCGCTGTCGTCGAACGACTTGAGCTTGCCGCCGGTGACCGGCGGACGCGCGATGACGGCGTATTTCAGGCCGGGCAGCCGGACATCGGCGCCGTAATTCGCCTTGCCGGTGGTGATGTCGTGCAGGTCGACGATCGAGACCTGGCCTTTGCCGAGATAGCGGAAGTCCTTGGGGTCCTTCAGCTTGAGGCCCTCGACGCTCGGCACCGACTCCTTTGCGGCGTCGGCCGCGAGTTCGCCGAAGCCTGCCTTGCGGCCGCTCGCGCTGTGCACCACCTCGTGGTTCTGCGCCTTCACCTCGGTGACCGGCACGCCCCATTTCTTGGCGGCGGCAGCTTCCAGCATCGAGCGCGCCGAGGCGCCGATCTGGCGCATCGGGATCAGATAATGCCGCGTGCTGCGCGAGCCGTCGGTGTCCTGGTTGCCGAACTTGACCTCGTCGCCATGCGCCTGTTGGACATGGACGCGCGACCAGTCGGCCTCCATTTCCTCGGCGACGATCAAGGGCAGGCTGGTGCGGACGCCGGTGCCCATCTCGGAGCGGTGCGCCAGGATGGTGACGATGCCGTCGGGGGCGATCGCGACGAACACGCGCGGGTCGACCACGACGCCGTGCGGCATCTTGCCGGCGCCGGTTTCATAGGCGAACGCCTGGCGCGTCATCACGGGCGCGGCGAGCACGAAAGAGCCGGCGATGCCGAGCCCCTTGAGGATGCTGCGGCGCGAAACGTTCTCGACCTTCACGTGCTTCTCGAAGCCGCGAAGCTTGCTGGGATTGGTGCGGATATTCATGTCACACCCCCGTCGATGCGAGATGGACGGCATTCTCGATCCGCTGGTAGCAGCCGCAGCGGCAGATATTGCCCGCCATGGCTTCGCGGATCTGGTCGTGGCTGGGCTTCGGGTTCTGGTCCAGCAGCGCCGCGGCCTGCATGATCTGGCCGGCCTGGCAGTAGCCGCACTGCGGCACGTTGACCTGGCGCCAGGCCTTCTGCACCGGATGGTCGCCGGTCGGATGCAGCCCCTCGATGGTGGTGACCTCGCGGCCGACGACGTCGGACACCGAGGTGATGCAGGCGCGAACCGCCTCCTTGTCGACGATCACGGTGCAGGCGCCGCACAGCGCCTGGCCGCAGCCGAACTTGGTGCCCGTGAGGCCTGCTTCGTCACGGAGATACCAGAGCAGCGAAAGATCCGGGTCGCCGTCCCAATTCTGTTCCTGGCCGTTGATTTTTAGTTTGATCATGGTCTGTCCTCGCTCTGCTTAAGCTATTGACCTGTGCGGCGCGAGGTGCGGAACGTCTTCCATGGCCTGCGACCGCGCTGATGTTTGTTGTGCCAAGATATTCGTGAGCCAAATCTGCCGTGCGCCAAGGCCGTCAAGCGCTTGCGCTTTGTTCCAAGCACTCCTCTCGCTTGTCCGGCGCCGTGCGGGGCGAAGCATGGTGAAGGGCTGCGATGTTAGCAGAGACGGACGCCGGGTGACTTCACAGCCAAGTGTTTTGCATTGCCATTTGGCGAAAGCAGGGCCGTGCACGACGACGACATGACATCTCAGGGTGGCCATCATGCGATCGCGCGGGCGGTGCCACTGCAGCGTGCAGGTGCGACGCGCTCGGCAAAGGCACGCGCGGCATCTCGCCCGGCCTCGTCTTCCCGGGTGCGCGATTGCACACCTGAGGGCATCGCGCGGCGATGAACCTGGAATCCAGCGCTATGGCGCCGGATGCCCCCGGGGGCGTTCGTAAAGCATGCGTGACAAAATCCCCGCCGCAATGCACAAGGCATCTTGCGGCGGCCGGATTTCAAGGCTATTGCCTTGCCTCTCAACGCTCCCTTCGTCTAGCGGTTAGGACGCGGCCCTCTCAAGGCTGAAACAGGGGTTCGATTCCCCTAGGGAGCGCCAGCCTGACACCTTTCGGCTTGATTTCCCTTTCATTTTCGGCTTTTTCCCCAAACTCGCGGAAGTGGTTTGGGGAATCCTGTTCGCGTTGTGTCCTTCAAGCTTGATCACCGCGTCTTCAGCGAGGGCCGCCTGATCAGCCTCCTCCGTATAGCGCTCAGCTTCAGCTAGCGTCGTGTGTCCGAGGACAGACATGATCATCTTCGCCGTTGCGCCGGCTTCGGCGAGCAAACGTCCGGCGGCTTTCCGTAGACCATGCGGCTTGCAATCGAGAGGCAGTCCGGCCTTCGAGATAGCGTCGCGCATCCATCCACTGAAACCATCAACGGTGAAGGACTTGCCATAAGCAGTAGTAATGATCACGACGCGTTGCATGTCATATGCGTCGAGCGCCTCGACGGTGTCCCGATGCAACGGGATGAGAAGCTCGCGCCCGGTCTTCTGTTGCCTTATCCTGATCTTGCGTTCTGGCGTGATGTGCGTCTGCGCCATCCTGACTACGTCGGAGCGACGCTGGCCCAGATTGAGGAACAGGTGAAACGCAGTGCGCTGTTTGGTGCCGAGCGGCCAGCATTCTTTGAATTGCTCAATTTCGTCGTCGGTCCACGACCGAATTTTCTTGATCTTCGGCCGTTTGATACCCAATGACGGATCATGCTTCAGCCATCCGATATTGATCGCGTGACGGATCAGTATCCGAAGCTTCTTCAGTGTATCGAGTGCCGCACCTGGGCGATTCGCATAGGGTTGAAGAATGCCGGTGACGATTCGCTCGCGCGAGAGCCCGGCGATTGTGCGATGACCGTGTTCGATCCGGAGCGTCTCAAGACGGCCAATGTAGCCCGTCTTGCTTGTGTCACGGAGGCCAATGTATTCGGCGCTCTTCATGTAGGAAGCAATGAGCGCCGCGATAGTGCCTGACGCGGCCGGCACAAACCGATTTCGGACCGGTACAAATTGGCCTAGCAACGCGGCTTGGTACGCCACCATAAATTCTTCGCTCGTGGGATCATTCGGCAAACGAGAGCGGGGTCCTTTGCCACGACGAAACGATAGATAGGTATGGCCCTTGACGTGATTACGCTCGACGTAAGGCGGCAGCTTGCGGGGCATCGACATCATTCCACGTGTCATCAACGCGAGTATTATTGCCATCGGAAGGCAGTTCATCAATGGCGATGTCTAGTTGACGGACATCCCAAGCCCGACGCCGCTCCCCGAGCAATCGTGCTCGGGGCATTTGGCCGTTTTTCACCATCTCATCAAACGTGTTGGGTGACACGCAGACGTAAGCGGCGGCGGCTTCGCGACTGATGAGCCGTGGTGCAAGTGATGGCGGTAGCGCTGTTTGCCGTGGCATCGCGATGCCCTATGCTAGGCGATCCATTCCGCCGATCTGTGCATCGCAACATGCTTGGCTCGTCCAAACAAGGGCACGCGGTCCGATTCGGAAGCCCATGCGTGCAGCGGCGCACAAATCGGATGGTTGCACGGGACAATGCGTGTTCAGCCTCAAAATTCTCGTCGATGGCCCGGAGGAGTTTACGTTTACGCATTTTTACTTAGCTTGACTGCGTAAATTGGCAGATTTCAAACCTTGAGCCAGGTGTGGCTAAGCAAGCGAACAGAAAGCTAAACCACCTCGAAGTGACTCTTCCGCAAGGACTCTTGGTCGACGCCGTTTGGATGGAGCGCCATGGATGATCGGATCGCGTCTTTTCCGCGTTGTTTTGGATTTTGTGGCTGAAGCCACAGTTGGCTTTCTTGCTCGTGTCCTCGTACTGCATTCGACGGAGCGTTCATCACGCCTACAAATTCCAGTAACGGATTGATATCGTCCTTGTCCGCTGCCTTAAGCGGAGCGATATATGCCGTTCGGCGTTCATTCATTTTTTGAAGATCCTGCCCGCCCGCCCAATCAATCGGCTTTGCGTTGTAGACACGGTCCAGAACCGTAGCCGCCATGATGCGGGCATGCCTTCCGTTGTCTTAAGAAACGGATGAATCTTCACCAGGCGATGGTGCAAGCGAACCGCAGCCCTCTGCAGGCGAGTAGGTTTTGTTGTCAGCCTGGTACTTCGCATCGCCCATGAGGGTACGAAGTGGTGCACGCTGTGGCAAACGCGACAGGACGCCTGGCCGCCGGCGGTGGATCAACATCGCTACCGGTGATGATCTCATCGGGGACTACCTCGATGCCATCGCGACCGAGTTCGTTCAGAGCGGGCGCGCGCCAGATGCCAGATTTTGGGCAGTGCGGCAGCCGCCTGCCAATTACATCTTCGAGCGCATGATTACAGGTCCGACCTCGATGATCTTGGCAGGGGAGCCGCAGCTGCAGGTTTCGTCGGAGCATATATGTCGCCGATTCCTCCTGATTGGCCTCACCTTGACGCGATCTTGCCCGCCATCGACGGCTGGGTCACTGCCACGGCCTACTCCCCGTCGGCAGCTCTTGCGCTCCTGCGTTTCGCAGAGCGCTTCGACACAAAGCAGCGGACAAAATGGCTTGTGAAGTGGCTCGGGTTCTACGTCGACAAACATCAAACCGATCAGCAATTCTGAGGCTATGGATCAAATGGCGACCGCGCCGCGGCGCTGCTCAAACCGCTGCAGAACGCGGACATGTCCACGCGGCGTGAAATCCGGCGTCTGCTTGGCGTGATTGCGGACGCAGGCTCGCTCGGCGCGCCCGTCCATAGGCGCCTGCCGCGTTACTTGCAAACAACCAACGCACTATCTACTCCCCATCTTTGTCCATTGCGCACGATTGTATGTACTGAGCGGTGCAGTGCGTCGCAGAAATCTCCGTGCAACGAAAGGGCGTATTATCGCCAAGTGCCAATGACGCACGTCAACATCAACCGAAGATGATTATCACGATGATTCGACCGGAAGTATCCAGCCCGCAGCCAGTTGGATCTTATTACGGCCCCCAATTGCGCGAGCGGTTATAGCGATATCGATGTCTCACGCCGGTTGACGGCGAATTTCGCGCAAGGCTCGCATCTTTTCTGCAAAAGCGATCGACGAGTCCCACCTTGCGGGCATGCTGTTGCAATCGCCGGAGAGTGCTCGTCGTTCACGCCGACCAGCAGGTACAGTGCAAGTTCAGGATTTCGAAATCAATCTGACCTATTGAGCCGGTCAACATCGACCGAACGAACCAGGTCAACAACTCCCGTTCAGCCAATACTGGCCAACGTCTGTCGGCGCCGTGTTAACCAACACGGCCACCGGGGCACGAACTCATTCAAGGGGTAACATGAGAGATGTTGTGACAAGGAACGGCAAGCCATCGAAGCGTTTCCGCATCGGGTTGCGCAGCCAAATGGCGCTGCTCGGGATATCAGGGGGCCTTGTCACCGGCGTTATCTGCGCCGGCGCACTGACTTACGCGCGTCTTGTTCAGAGCGAATCAAACGACAGCAACAAATTGAAGGATCATATCGCATCCTTGTCACAGAGCTTCCTGGAGTCGCGACAAATCGCAAACGACTTCATCCGCAAACCAAGTGATGTCTTGATCAAGAACCATGCCGAGAATTATGAACGGCAGCTTTCAGACCTCGGTTACGTTGAAACATTTGCGACGATGTTGCCCGATAACGACCCGCTCAAAGCAGGTGACGTCCCTGCGCTCGGTGATCGGTCTCTACGCAACGCGCTTTCATAACATTGTCTCCGCCCAACGCAATCTCGGCTTCAATGAGAATGAGGGATTTCAAGGCAAGCTGCGCAATGCCGTTCACGACGTCGAGCAACGGCTGAAAGAGCTGAGCCAGCCGCGCCTCACGACCTTGATGTTGATGATGCGCCGGCACGAGAAGGATTTCATCCTGCGCGGCGAGGACAAATATGGCGATCAACTGGTCGATCAAGAGGCGATATTCGAGACCGCGCTTGCTCAAGCCAACCTGCCAGAGGAGGCGAAATCCCAGATCCTCGACCTGATCCGCGCATACAAGTTGAGTTTCGTTGCGTTCATGGTCACGCAGCAAGCGCTGAATGACCAAGTGGACGATCTTGGACACATCTACGACCGTGTCCGTCCGGCGCTCGTGAAGATCATGGCTTCGGCCGGCGCGCGTTCGCAGGTTGCTGAAGTCCATGCTGAAGAGATCCGGCAGACGCTCATCTGGGTGATTGGACTTTCAACGGTTCTTGTGGGGCTCACCGCAGTGCTGTTCGGCCAGCGCATCGCCGAAACAGTGGCTTCGATGACGGCGGCCATGCGCCAGCTCGGCGAGGGGCGGTTTGACGTGATTTTGCCAGGACTTGGCCGAAAGGACGAGCTCGGCGAGATGGCCGAATCGGTCGAAATGTTCAAGCTGAAAGCCCGCCAGAGGGCGCGGGCCGAGCTCGATGCGAGCGCCGAACTGGATCGTGTCGCTGCCGAACGGCGTAAGGCCGATATCGCGCGGCTCGCCGGTGAGTTCGAAAGCGCCGTGGGTCAGATTATCGGCGCCGTCTCATCCGCATCATCAGAGCTCGAAGCGTCCGCGCGCAGCCTTACCGGCGCGGCCGATCGCGGCAGGCAACTCTCCGTCGAGGTCGCATCTTCATCGGGGGAGACCTCCGCCAACGTTCAGCGCCTCGCTGAGGCTACCGGCGAAATGGCGGGAACGATCGCCACCATCGGCCGGCAGGTTGACCAGGTGGCCAGTATGTCGCACGAAGCGGTCCGTATGGCGCAACTGAGCGACCAGCGAATATCCGGTTTGGCGGTCGCGGCGGAGCGGATAGGCGGCGTCGTTCAGCTGATCGCCGCGATCGCGCGGCAGACAAATCTGCTCGCGCTGAACGCCACTATCGAGGCTGCACGCGCCGGAGGCTTCGGCAGGGGATTCGCGATCGTTGCACAGGAAGTGAAATCTCTCGCGACACAGACCGCCCATGCCACCGCTGAGATCAGCGAACACATCGGCGGAATACAGGCTGCGACACGTGATTCGGTCGGAACTATTGCCGAAATTGGCGGCCTCATCGGACGCATCTCGGAGATTGCGGGGACCGTGGTGGAGGCCATCGGAAAGCAGGAGACGACCAGCCAAAGCATCGCACTCAATGTGCAGGAAGCCGCAGCCAGGACGACGCTGGTGGCGACAAGCGCCGGTGAGGTCACTAAGGGCGCAAAGCTGACCGAGGAGGCTTCGGCGGGCGAACTGCTTTCTGAGGAAGGTACTCGGCTGAAGCGCGAGCTGGACGACTTCCTCGCTAGAATCCAGGCGGCCTAGCTTGGGGGAGGCGTAGACCGAAAAGCATCCAGACCAGCATGCGAATTGCAGACAGGCGCCACTTGGTGGTCACAATGGCCGTTGTGACTGGCGGCTTCTCGCCGACTCAGGCTAAGCAGTTTGTGCGCAAAATCCAATATGAGACGAAACAAGATGGTTGCTACCGCCCGCAAGATGCCGACTTCAGGCTTCGCGATCGAAGTCGATGGCCTGTTAAAAACTGAGTTTGCAACGAAAGAGGGCGCCAGGGCTGGCGGAGAAGAACTGAAGAGACGCTTTCCCAAGCTTCGGGTCAGGATCTATGACGCGCAGACGCATGCGCGTGAGGAAATCTAGACCCTCAGATTCAAGCCCGGGTCACTTCTTCCGCTTGGCGCGTGCGGCCGATGCCGCAACGGGCTCTCCTGAACCGAGCCGCGCAGCGTTTCGGCCATGCGGGTTCGATCCCTCGCGCAAGGACTCATGAAGCTCCTCGCCGGGGGCACTCGGGAAAGGGGCCCGCCGTCATGGCGTATGCCGGCGTGGCTATCACTGCCCGTTCCCGGGTACCGCTATTAGGATCTTCTTAAGTTCGGCTTTGCGCTGAAAGAGCAGGAGTCGGATGTCGCGGGGCTGTTCAGATAGAGCAGATCGAACGCTACGAGGACGATGCTCTTCGATTTGCCCTTGAGCTCGTTCTGCAGGACCGAGAAGTCGGTCGTCCCGTCGGCCGCCGGTAGCTATTGGCTTTACGCTGAAACGGCACAGGAAGAACTCCACGTTGCAGCCGATTCAAATTGGCACAGTTCGAATCGTGCCGGAACCTGCGCATCCCTGTCGCAGTGCTTTCAATGTCACAACAGGAGGCACCGATGGCGGCAGCGAAGAATGCGACACGGCGCGCGAACGAAGCAGGACCGGCCGCGGGTGGCAGGCGGGCAGGACTACGAAGTGCAGTACGAGGCGAAGAAGACCGGAAAGTCGGCACCGGTGGTGAAGAAGGCCGTCAAAAAGGTCGGCGACGCGCGCAAGCGGATGGAGAAACAGTTAGGCCGCAGAGTCAGAGACGAATTGGCGTAGACGCTTAGTGCCGGTCATCCTCGTTGGGGCATTCTGGACAGGTGTCTCCAATCGAGTCCAGCACGTCGCGAACAGCGGCTTCCGCTGCACCAGCGGATGCGCCTATTGGCGGGTCTCGACGGGCGATATTGAAAGGCCCGCTCTCGTGCACGCGGATCGGCGCGGTCCTGCATCCAACCGTGCTCCTCGCACTCGCTGATGGCGCCCGCTTCCCGGAGCACGTGGATCTCCCATCCGCGCAGCGTCCGTATTGTCGGCCTTCGTTCAGTAGTCATCAGCATTGAAGTAGGCTCCGAATACGACGAATCCTGTGGTCCGCCATCTGTTCCGGCTCCTCGCACAAGGCTGGATTCCCAGTAAGCAGAGGACAAGGTTTCCCCAATTCCGAGATCCCTGTGAAAGATGCCGGGCGGTTCTTGTAGAATGACCTGCATCACGTGCGCTTAGGTCTTTGCGCGTGCAGGCAGAGCCGCACCGCGCTCTCGTGTTGGGATGGACGGCCCCTGACTTGCAGTCAAATGTGACCGAGTTCGCGCTCGTCGTGCCAGGGACCAAGCGATCCGCATTCAGCTTCAGAAATCTATCGTGTACCTTGATGCCGAATCCGTCGGGTCCCTTGCGGTCCGGAAAGGTCTCGGCCGCATGCGCCATCCAACTCAGCGAGATGTCGGAGAGGCGGGTTTCATTTTCGGGATAGCTACCGCCGACATCGAAGTGGTTTCCTGCGAACCACATTCCACAGCCAATCCGGTTGCTTGAAATCCGTCCAAGGCCGCCCGGCACATTCAGCGCGAGAGCAGGCCTTTGTCGGGCACTTGCTTCGCCGTTGTCGGCATTGAGACTCAATGCCAGAAACCTGACATCCGCGCGCTACGAAGTGCCTGCTGAGCCTGCGAACTCAACTCGGCACGCGATTTGCTCTGTTCACGGCATCATCACCAATCGCGGTGCGATGATCTTCGGGACGGACACGGCGCGCGTCGCCGTTCGCGTTTGGTCCGTTCCGACGGTTTGCTGTGGCATGACTTGGCGCTCGGTAGTGGACCGAGAAATGCAGGGAAGGGTTGGATGCGATCTAGAGTTCTTCTTTTGGGAGCCAGCGAAACTGCCACCGGAAAAGTGCGACTGCTCCGCAGGCTAAATTGGCGGGCTAGTTGGTGGCGGGTACCTCGAGGCTCCTTCACCAATCCCTACGGTCAGTCGATCTTTGGCGATGCCGACAGGTTCGATGTCATGCGGCGGCACAACCCGCACCTGCCGTTCGGCTAGGGGCCGCCCTTCTGCCTGAGCGTGCGCTGGGACGCCTGGAATTGCGATGGGCCTTCTTCGCGCCACTCGTGCGGATGGGGGATCTGGTGCGGACCAACGTCGCGGAGGCTGTCGTCTATCTGCCGTCTTCGCTGCCTGCGGCTCCTATCGGTCGCCTTCCGCCTTTCATCGCTTAGAGAGTGATGTGCCACCATGTCCGAACAATCCTTGCCGACGCTGCCGATGTGGCGCGTCGATCACATCGAGCCTTCGCCGGAGATGTTGGCGCTACGCGCCAACGGTCCGATCCACCGCGTGCGCTTCCCGTCCGGACACGAAGGCTGGTGGGTCACAGGCTATGACGAGGCCAAGGCAGTGCTGTCCGACGCGGCGTTCCGGCCCGCGGGAATGCCGCCGGCGGCGTTCACCCCGGATTCGGTGATTCTCGGTTCGCCGGGCTGGCTGGTCTCGCACGAGGGGGGCGAGCATGCCCGGTTACGCACGATCGTGGCGCCGGCCTTCAGCGACCGCCGGGTGAAGCTGCTCGCGCAGCAGGTCGAAGCGATCGCCGCGCAGTTGTTTGAGAAACTAGCGGCCCAGCCTCAGCCCGCCGACCTGAGGCGCCACCTCTCCTTTCCGCTTCCGGCCATGGTCATCAGCGCGCTGATGGGCGTGCTCTACGAGGATCACGCTTTTTTCGCCCGGCTGTCCGACGAGGTGATGACGCACCAGCATGAAAGCGGCCCGCGCAGTGCGTCGCGCCGGGCTTGGGAAGAACTGCGCGCCTATATGCGCGGCACGATGCGCGACAAGCGCCAGGCTCCGGGCAACAACCTGCTGACGGATCTGCTCGCGGCGGTCGACCAGGGCAAGGCGACCGAGGAAGAGGCGGTCGGCCTTGCGGCGGGCATGCTGGTGGCGGGGCACGAGAGCTCCGTCGCGCAGATCGAATTCGGCCTGCTGGCCATGTTCCGCCATCCGCAACAGCGCGAACGCCTGGTCGGCGATCCATCCCTGGTGGACATGGCGGTGGAGGAAATCCTGCGCATGTACCCGCCGGGCGCGGGCTGGGACGGCATCATGCGCTATCCGAGGACCGACGTGACCATCGCGGGCGTGGATATTCCCGCGGAGAGCAAAGTGTTGGTCGGCCTGCCGGCGACGTCGTTCGATCCGGGCCATTTCGATGACCCGGAAATCTTCGATATCGAACGCCAGGAAGAGCCGCACCTGGCGTTCTCCTACGGGCCGCACTCCTGCATCGGCGGGGCGCTAGCCAGGCTGGAACTCAAGGCGGTGTTCGGTTCGATCTTCCAGCGCTTTCCCGCGCTGCGTCTGGCCGTGGCGCCTGAAGAACTGAAGTTGCGCAAGGAGATCATTACTGGCGGCTTCGAGGAATTGCCGGTGCTCTGGTGATGCACGGACGCCAACGCTGATCGCGATCCTCTCCGCAATTTGCCGGCGCGCCTGGGGCGCGCCGGTCAGATCAAGCCGCCGACAGGTAATCAGGATGGACGTGCAAGAAACCACGGCAGCATGCCCGGATGCTTTCGCCGAACTGGCGTCGCCAGCGTGCATCCACGACCCATATCCGTTCATGCGGTGGTTGCGCGAGACCGATCCGGTGCATCGTGCGGCGTCGGGCCTCTTTCTGTTGAGCCGCCACGCCGACATTTACTGGGCGCTCAAGGCCACGGGCGATGCGTTTCTGGGACCGGCGCCGGGCGAGCTGGCGCGCTATTTTCCGCATGCGGCGACCAGCCTGTCGCTCAATCTGCTGGCGTCCACGCTGGCGATGAAGAACCCACCGGCGCATACGCGTCTGCGCCGGCTGATCTCGCGCGATTTCACCATGCGCCAGATCGACGACCTGCGGCCGAGCATCGCGCGCATCGTCGCCGCGCGCCTGGACAGCATGGCGCCCGCACTGGAGCGCGGGGAGGCCGTGGACCTGCATCGGGAATTCGCGCTGGTCTTGCCCATGCTGGTCTTCGCTGAACTGTTTGGCATGCCCCAGGACGACATGTTCGGGCTCGCCGTCGGCATCGGCGCCATTCTGGAAGGCCTGAGCCCGCACGCCAGCGATCCCCAGCTCGCCGCGGCGGACGCGGCCAGTGCCAGAGTGAAGGCCTATTTCGGCGGCCTCATACAGTGCAAGCGCACCGATCCCCGCCACGACATCGTGTCGATGCTCGTCGGCGCACACGACGATGATGCCGACACGCTGTCGGATGCGGAGTTGATCAGCATGTTGTGGGGCATGCTGCTCGGCGGCTTCGCCACCACTGCTGCCACCATCGACCATGCGGTCCTGGCGATGTTGGCGTATCCCCAACAGAGGCACTGGCTGCAGGGAGACGCCGTGGGGGTGAAGGCGTTCGTCGAAGAAGTCCTGCGCTGCGACGCGCCCGCGATGTTCAGCTCCATTCCGCGTATCGCCCAGCGCGACATCGAACTGGGCGGCGTGGTGATCCCGAAGAACGCGGACGTGCGCGTGCTGATCGCGTCCGGCAATCGCGACCCGGACGCCTTCGTCGATCCCGATCGCTTCGATCCGGCGCGGTTCTACGGCACCAGTCCAGGTATGTCGACCGACGGGCAGATCATGCTGAGCTTCGGCCACGGCATTCACTTCTGCCTCGGTGCGCAACTGGCCCGGGTGCAATTGGCCGAGAGCCTGCCGCGGATCCAGGCCCGTTTCCCCGCGCTGGCGTTGGCCGGGCAGCCGACCCGGGAGCCCTCCGCGTTCCTTCGGACGTTCCGCGCGCTGCCGGTGCGGCTGCATGCGCAGCGGAGCTGAGATGCGCGTCGTGGTCGACCAGGATCTGTGCGGAACCAGCGGGCAGTGCGTGCTGACGCTGCCGGGCACCTTTCGCCAGCGCGAATCGGACGGCGTGGCCGAAGTATGCGTGGCGACGGTCCCGCAGGCGCTGCACGCCGCCGTGAGGCTGGCGGCGAGCCAGTGCCCAGTCGCCGCCATTCGGGTCATCGAAAGCGACGCTGGCGATGACGAGCGCGGCAGCGCCGACCCTCCGCCTTCTCCACCGGAGGCCGAGCGGCATGCCGCAAGAGACCAACGCCATCCAGGAGGACACGATGGGACGGTTTGAAGACAAGGTGGCCGTGGTGACCGGTGCCGGCGCCGGCATCGGCAAGGCATGCGCCCTTGCTATCGCGCGCGAGGGAGGCAGGGTGGTGGTCGCCGACATTGATGGCTCGGCGGCCACCGCCTGCACCGCGCAAATTGCATCCGAGGCGGACCGGGCGCTTGCCTCGGCCACAGACATCGCCGATGCGCAGGCGGTGGCTGCGCTGTTCGAAACGGCGGAGCGACACTTCGGTGGGGTCGACCTGCTGGTGAACAACGCGAGCGCCATGCATCTGACTCCGCGCGACAGCGCGATCCTCGACCTGGACCTGGCGGTCTGGGATCAGACAATGGCGACCAATCTGCGCGGCACGTTGCTCTGCTGCCGGCAGGCCATCCCACGGATGATCGCCCGCGGTGGTGGCGCGATCGTCAACATGTCGTCGTGCCAGGGGCTCAGCGGTGACACCGCGCAGACGTCCTACGCCGCGTCGAAGGCGGCGATGAACATGCTGTCCGCCTCGCTCGCCACCCAGTACGGTCATGCGCAGATCCGCTGCAACGCGGTTGCGCCGGGTCTCATCATGACCGATCGTCTCCTCGCCAAGCTGGACGAGTGCACGCAATGGCATCTGCGCCGGCACCAGCTCCTGCCGCGCGTCGGCCGCCCCGACGACGTGGCCGCGCTGGTGGCGTTCCTGCTCTCCGACGATGCTGCGTTCATTACTGGCCAGGTCGTGTGCATCGACGGCGGCATGCTGGCGCATGTGCCGACGTACGCCGATGGTGGCAACAGCCGCGCCGCGCGGCCTTCCGGCAAGACCGCCGAAGCGGACGCGTCGCGGGGCTGCTGATGGACATGTTGCTCAACCCGCTGAACCGTCGGCATCGGCTGCGGCACGACATCCCGGTCGTGCCGGGCGCTTTCCCCTTGGTCGGACATCTTCCCGCCGTCGTCTGCGACCTGCCGCGCCTGCTGCGGCGCGCGGAACGGACGCTGGGCAGCCACTTCTGGCTGGATTTCGGCCCTGCCGGACATCTGATGACCAGTCTGGATCCGGACGCTCTCGCACTGCTCCGGCACAAGGACGTGTCTTCGGCGCTGATCGAAGACATCGCGCCCGAATTGTTTGGCGGAACGTTGGTTGCCCAGGACGGCATCGCGCACCGGCAGGCGCGCGATGCGATCCAGGTGGCGCTTCTGCCCAAGGGACTGACCCAGGCCGGCATCGGCGAGCTGTTCGCGCCCGTCATCCGGGCGCGCGTGCAGAGGTGGCGCGACCGCGGCGACGTAACCATCCTGCGCGAAACCGGCGATCTGATGCTCAAGCTCATCTTCAGTCTCATGGGAATCCCCGCGCAGGACCTGCCGGGATGGCATCGCAAGTACCGGCAACTGCTGCAGCTGATCGTCGCGCCCCCGGTCGACCTGCCCGGACTGCCATTGCGGCGCGGCCGCGCCTCCCGCGACTGGATCGATGCACGGTTGCGCGAGTTCGTCCGCGCCGCGCGCCAACATGCCTCGCGCACCGGGTTGATCAACGACATGGTGAGCGCCTTCGATCGCAGTGACGATGCGCTTTCCGATGACGTCCTGGTCGCAAATATCCGCTTGCTGCTGCTTGGTGGTCACGACACCACCGCCTCGACGATGGCCTGGATGGTGATCGAGATGGCGCGGCAGCCTGGGCTGTGGGACGCCCTGGTCGAGGAGGCGCAACGCGTGGGTGCGGTGCCGACCCGGCACGCGGATCTGGCGCAGTGTCCGGTCGCCGAGGCGCTGTTCCGCGAGACGCTACGCGTGCATCCGGCGACGCCGCTCCTGGTGCGTCGCGCAGTGCGTGAATTGCGAGTCGGCCAACGGCGCATTCCCGCGGGCACCGATCTGTGCATCCCGCTGCTGCATTTCTCGACCTCGGCGCTGCTGCACGAGGCGCCTGATCAGTTTAGGTTGGCGCGGTGGCTGCAACGCACCGAGCCGATCCGTCCGGTGGACATGCTGCAGTTCGGTACCGGCCCACACGTCTGCATGGGCTACCACCTGGCATGGCTGGAACTGGTGCAGTTCTGCATCGCCTTGGCGCTGACCATGCACGAGGCCGGGGTGCGGCCGCGGTTGTTGAGCGACGTCGAAAAAGGCCGGCGCTATTACCCGACCGCACATCCGTCCATGACTATCCGCATCGGATTCTCATGAGCTGGCACCGCATGCCCCTGTGGCGAGGCAGCGGTGCCAGCGACGCGCGGCATTGCTGCACTCGGCGCGCGCGCACGGTGCGATCGGACAACACCTCGGCGGCTCGCCTGTCAGGGACAAGGACATGAACAGCATGCAGACCGGTTCCACGCCCCAGGACGACAGAACTGGTGATTCCGCGCTCGGCGGATTGGGCGGACAGGCGCGCAGCGCATCCGGCGGGCTGCTGCCCGAGATCTGGATGCAGGACGGCGCAAAGCGGGTCGAACAGGTGCTGGCGCGCCTTCTCTGCGCCGAACGTGACGGTGAGACCGAGCTGATGACGGCGATGCGCTACGCCACCTTGCATGGCGGGAAGCGCACCCGCGCCTTGCTCTGTCTGGCTGCCGGCGCACTGGCCGACAAGCCGGCGCACATGCTCGACGACGTCGGCGCCGCCATCGAGATGATGCACGCTTGTACCCTGGTCCACGACGATCTGCCCGCGATGGACGACGACGTGCTTCGTCGCGGCCTACCGACCGTGCACGTCAAGTTCGGCGAAGCTACTGCGATCCTGGTCGGAGATGCGCTGCAGGCGCACGCCTTCCTGACCCTGGCGAGCTTGGATGCGCCGGGCGACTACCGTATCGCGCTCGTGCGCGAACTGGCGCAGGCGGTGTCCGCCGAGGGGGCCGCAGGCGGGCAGGCCATCGATCTGTCGCTGGTCGGAAAGCACGTGGAGCTGGACAGGATCGTGACGATGTACCGGATGAAGAGCGGAGCACTAGTGCGCGCATCCGTTCGCATGGGCGCGCTATGTGCCATCGCGGAGGATGCCGCGCACGCTGCGCTGTACTGTGCGCTCGATCGCTACGGCGCCTGTTTCGGCCTGGCGTTGCAGGTGATCGACGACATTCTCGACGTGACAGCGGATGCCGCGACGCTGGGCAAGACCCCCGGCAAGGACGCGGCGACGAAGAAGCCGACCTGCGCGTCGATCATGGGACTGCAGGCAGCGCGCCAGTTCGCGCTGGATCTGTTGCGCGATGCCGGGGAGGCCATCGCGCCGCTGGGACCGCGTGCAGAACGGTTGGCGCAAATCCTGCAGCGGGCCAACGCGTATCTGTTCAAGCACGCGCCATGCGCATGAGCGTGCCCGTCCGCTTGGAGACGCTCCTGTGCCGCTGCGATCGGCCGGCAGCAGCGGTGCATGCTGCACTATGTGCGAAGTCTCCGGCGCCGATCGCAGCGGTTGCCCAGCACGGCCGCGGCGCACGCGGGCGCGCTGCCCGCAAGCCTATGCGGCGGGCCGGCGCCAGCATCGGGGTGGTCGCCGCGCGGGAGCGGGACGGCCGTCCGGCACTGCCTATGCGACGGCCTGCGGCGACATGCGCGCGACGTTTGCCCATCCGTCTGAAGGAGCATCCCGCGTGAACGCGCTGTCCGAACAGATCCTTTGCGAATTGCGTCGCCTGCTGACCGAGATGAGCGATGGCGGCAGCGTCGGTCCGTCCGTCTACGACACGGCGCGAGCTCTGCGGTTCCATGGCAACGTCACCGGTCGGCAGGATGCATACGCGTGGCTCATGGCGCAGCAACAGGCCGATGGCGGATGGGGAAGCGCGGACTTCCCGCTGTTCCGCCATGCGCCTACTTGGGCGGCATTGCTGGCATTGCAGCGGGCCTATCCTCTTCCCGGCGCTGCCGACGCAGTCCAGGCTGCAACCCGGTTCCTCCAGCGCCAGCCCGATCCCTACGCGCATGCGGTCCCGGAAGACGCGCCGATCGGCGCGGAGCTGATCCTGCCGCAGTTTTGCGGCGAGGCCACATCCTTGCTGGACGGCGTGGCGTTTCCGCGCCACTCGGCGCTGTTGCCGTTGCGGCAAGCGTGTCTGGTCAAGCTGGCGGCGGTGGTGACGTTGCCGAGCGGCCATCCGTTGCTGCACTCCTGGGAAGCCTGGGGGACGTCGCCGACCACCGCGGTCCCGGATGAGGACGGCAGCATCGGCATCAGTCCGGCGGCCACCGCCGCGTGGCGCGCGCACGCCGTGACACAGGGGAGCACGCCGCAGGTCGGGCGCGCCGACGCGTATTTGCAGACGGCATCGCGGGCGACGCGCAGCGGCATCGAAGGTGTCGTTCCCAACGTCTGGCCGATCAATGTGTTCGAGCCATGCTGGTCGCTGTACACCCTGCATCTGGCCGGGCTGCTCGCGCATCCCGCGCTCGCCGAGGCGGTGCGCGTGATCGTCGCGCAGCTTGACGCGCGTCTGAGCGGGCGCGGTCTGGGCCCGGCCTTGCACTTCGCGGCCGATGCGGACGACACCGCGGTTGCGTTGTGCGTCCTGCGCCTTGCTGGCCGTGACCCTGCGGTCGATGCGTTGCGCCATTTCGAAATCGGCGAGCTGTTCGCCACCTTCCCCGGCGAGCGCAATGCCTCGGTGTCGACCAACATCCATGCCCTGCATGCCTTGCGACTGTTGGGAAAGCCCGCCGCCGGCACCAGCGCCTACGTAGAGGCCAATCGCAACCCGCACGGTCTATGGGACAACGAAAAATGGCACGTTTCGTGGCTGTATCCCACCGCGCATGCGGTCGCTGCGCTGGCGCAAGGCAGGCCCCAGTGGCGCGACGAGCGCGCGCTGGCGGCGCTGCTACAGGCGCAGCGCGACGACGGCGGCTGGGGCGCCGGTCGCGCGTCCACATTCGAGGAAACCGCCTATGCCCTGTTCGCGCTGCGCGTGATGGACGGGAGCGAAGAGCCGACAGGGCGCTGGCGCATCGCGCAGGCGGTCGCGCGTGCGCTGGAGTGGATGCTCGCCCGCCATGCGGCGCATGCATTGCCGCAAACGCCGCTGTGGATCGGTAAAGAACTGTATTGCCCCACGCGGGTCGTGCGCGTGGCCGAACTCGCCGGGTTGTGGCTGGCGTTTCGTTGGGGGCGGCGCGTCCAGGCCGAGGGCGCAGGAGCGGCGCCATGATCCAGCCCGAACGCGCGCTGCAGCAAGTGCTGGAGTGGGGGCGTTCCCTGACCGGGTTCGCCGACGAGCATGCCATGGAAGCCGTCAGGGGCGGCCAGTACATCCTGCAGCGCATCCACCCGAGCCTGCGCGACACCAGCGCCCGCACCGGCCGCGACCCGCAGGACGAAACGCTGATCGTGGCGTTCTATCGCGAATTGGCGCTGCTGTTCTGGCTCGACGATTGCAACGACCTTGGCCTGATCGCGCCGGAACAGCTCGCCGCGGTGGAGCAGGCGCTGGGGCAGGGCGAGCCGTGCGCGCTCCCCGGATTCGAGGGCTGCGCTGTGCTGCGCGCTTCGCTGGCGGCGCTTGCCTACGATCGTCGCGACTATGCTCAGCTTCTCGACGATACCCGGCGCTACTGCGCGGCGCTGCGCGCCGGACAGGCGCGGGCGGCAGAAGCGGAACGCTGGTCCTACGCCGAGTACCTGCACAACGGCATCGATTCGATCGCCTACGCGAACGTGTTCTGCTGCCTATCGTTGCTGTGGGGGCTGGACATGACGACCTTGCGCGCGCGTCCGGCGTTTCGTCAGGTCCTGCGGCTCATCTCCGCGATAGGGCGCTTGCAGAACGATCTGCATGGACGGGAGAGGGACAGGTCGGCCGGCGAGGCCGGCAACGCGGCGATCCTGCTGCTGCAGCGCTATCCGGCTATGCCTGTGGTGGAGTTCCTTAACGACGAGCTGGCCGGCCATACGCGCATGCTGCACCGGGTGATGGCGGAAGAACGCTTTCCCGCGCCGTGGGGCGCGTTGATCGAGGCCATGGCGGCCATCCGCGCCGAGTACTACCAGACCTCGACCAGCCGCTACCGCAGCGACGCTGCGGGGGAAGGCGAGCGTGCGCCGGCTTGAACGCGCGCGAGGCGATGGCGTGCGCGCACTGCCGTCGGGTCCGACCCGGCGCAACGCCGTCGCCCGATGCGACCGACGGAGCGAACATGAGCGACACGGCGCCCTGAGCCGGCGTAAGGACGGCCATCTGGACCTCGTGCTGGGTCGGCAAACGGCGCCGGCCACGGTTGCAAGAACTGCGAGCGATTGATCGAACACGATGCGGTGATCGCGCTGTTCAACAAAGTGGTGGAGATCGCCAATGACCGGGGCTGGTTGTCGGGCGAATATTTCAGCATGGATCGCACGTTGATCTAGGCTTGGGCCGGGCAGAAGAGTTTCAAGAAGGACGGCGATGACGAGGGCGGCAGCGACTTCCGCGGACAATCGCGCAGCAACCATGCGCACGTGTCCACGAGCGATCCGGATGCGCGGCTGTATCGCAAAGGCAGCACGGCGCTGCGCTACATCGGACACGCGCTCCGCTCACTTCTGAGCAATTCGATGGCGGCACAATGGCGAGCCGCAAGCGGTCGCTAAGTTTTTACAAATTTGGAATCTAGGTATGTCGGGGATGGCGGAAATGCCTCACGTGCCTCTCGATGCGCCGCAGTCCCTAAGCGACAACTACGTTCGGATTGACTGAGCACAGTTGCGGAAACATGGCGTTCTGACGGGCCCTGACATCGACGATCACGCAGTCTGCGTCTACCAGCGCGCGCAATTGAAACCCGGCTAACGGCACCCACTTTGGAACAGTCGGCGAGAATAACGCGCTTCCACGCATGAGCAAACATCGCTCTTGCTATCTCTACTTCGTCGGGATGAAGCTCATCGCATCAGCGGTCGCATCGAGACCGAACGGAGAGACCATCGCGAAATCTTCTCGGTAGCGAGCTTTCTCATTGACGGTAATCGCCCCGATCGTTGCGGGCGGATCGTCTGTCCCCACCCAGGATCACACCTCTGTTTCCGCGCTGCGTGCAATCACCCGCGGAAGTCAAGCACTTGGCGGCATTCAGAGAGTTGGTGACGACAATGAGCCCTTCCATCTGAGCTAAGCGTTGGGCCAGGGTGGTTGTCGTGCTTCCCGCGTCGAGAAAGATCGTCTGAGTCACTGACCGGCTCAGCCGCGCTTCTATCGTTTCTAGAGCAACGGCAGAACTTCGGCGTGAAGTTCTGCCGTGCTTGCAGCGATGACCCGCTTGCCGGAGGTAATCGTGAGCGGCTTGCCCTCCCAGTCGGTGACAATGCCGCCGGCTTCTTCGATCACCGGCACCAGCGCCATGAAATCGTAAGGCTCCATCCGCGTCTCGATGACGAGGTCGATGTGTCCAGATGCAAGCAACCCATAATTATAGCAATCGCCGCCGAAGCGACACATCCGGGCAGTTTGGCTGATGCCCAGGATTTGATCGCGTTCTGATTCTGCAAAATAGAGGGGCGACGTGGTGTAGAAGTTCGCGTCGGCGAGGCGCCGGCAGTCGCGAACTTGGCATTTTGTGCGAATGCCGCTCGAGTTGACAAACCAGCTACCCAGGCCGGTTGCGCCCGTCCAGCGTTCCCGCAATGCGGGCATCTCGACGACGCCAATCTGTGAACGTCCTTGGATAGCGAGCGCGACCAGCGTTCCCCAAAGCGGAGACCCGGAAATGAAGCTGCGCGTGCCATCTATGGGATCGACCACCCACGTAGGCGAATCGAGATCACCCTGGATCCCGTATTCTTCACCGAAAATCGAATGCTCTGGAAATCGAGCGGAAATCGCCTTTCTGATGGCTTGCTCGACACGCCGATCTGCCTCCGTAACGGGGCTCTCGTCATCCTTCGTGTTGATGTCTATCGGCCGTCGAAACCATTCGGTGGCGTGAGAACCTGCGCTTCCAGCGATCTCAAACGCGAAATCGACCAAATCAGACATCGAGTCTGCACCATCCATGCTGGCAACCTCCTGAGCATTACAGATCCAGCTTAAGGTACAAAAACACATATTGCCAGATCGCTTTTGATACCGTGGCTTCGGTTGCCACGCAGAAACCCAAAAACAAAAAAGCCATCCCGATTAGCGCTCGTATCTCTAACCGGACGACCACTCCGGCCTACCATGCGGTAATTGATATTGGCTTCGACAGAGAAATGCTTTTGGCTTCATCGGCAATTACCAATCGCTGGAAGAATTTGCCGACACCTCCTGGAGGCGCGCAAAACCCACATTGGTCCGCGATAGTCAGCTCCTCATCTCTTCGCGCATGCATGCTCGCCTTACCGAATGGAGCAGCAAGGCTCGGGGCTAGACGCAATACCAGCGCGTTATAAGCGTCGCTCGGTGTTTAGCGGTGCGTTCAATCCGAAGAAAATCGACCGCTCAGCATCAAACGATGCATTTTGCATCAAGAAAAGAATACCGCTTTCCCGGACTGGCTGAAAAAGAGATTGCCTTGGACTCGCTCGTCTCTGCTTTCTCTGAGACTATTGATCGTTCGCCGATGCTGCCTGCGAGGGGAATGCGGATGACTTGCAATGGCCCGTTTGACCGATCTCGAAGTCGCGCCGCGCCGCTGACATCGTGTCGAACGGTGTGTTGTTGACGCAGCGAGCGTGTGCCGGCACGTATCACGGATACTGATCGGCCACCCTTCCCCTAGTTCAAATCTGCCGGCAGCTCGCATGAGCCGCGCTGTAACCCGCTGGATGGGCGCCCGCGCGAACGCTTCGTGCTGCCTTCCTCACCCCTTCACGTCCAATGTTTGAGGCAAATCCAATGACTACCAGCCATGATCAGGTCAAATTCGCTTACTGGGTTCCAAATGTTTCCGGTGGCCTTGTAATCAGCAAGATCGAACAGCGAACCGGATGGGACATCGACTATAACCGCCGCCTGGCGCAGATCGCGGAGCAGGCTGGCTTCGATTATGCGCTGAGCCAGATCCGCTTCACCGCCGGTTATGGCGCCGAGTTCCAGCATGAGCCGGTCGCCTTCAGCCATGCGTTGCTCGCGGCGACCAAGAAGCTGAAGGTGATCGCGGCGCTGCTGCCCGGACCGTGGAATCCGGCGGTCGCCGCCAAGCAGATCGCGACCATCAGCCAGCTGACCGAGGGGCGCGTTGCCGTCAACATCGTCAGCGGCTGGTTCCGCGGCGAGTTCGCTGCGATCGGCGAGCCCTGGCTCGACCACGACGAACGCTATCGGCGCTCCGAAGAATTCATCCGCGCGCTGCGCGGGATCTGGACGCAGGACAATTTTACGTTCCGCGGCGATTTCTACCGCTTCTCGGACTACACGCTGAAGCCGAAGCCGGCGCATCCCTTGCCCGAGATCTTCCAGGGCGGCAGCTCGCGCGCCGCGCGCGACATGGCCTCGCGGGTGTCGGACTGGTACTTCACCAATGGCAACTCGGTCGAGGAGATCAAGAAGCAGGTCGACGACATCAGGGCCAAGGCGCGCGCCAACAATCACTCGGTCAAGATCGGCGTCAACGCCTTTGCGATCGCGCGCGACAGCGAGGCCGAGGCGCGCGCGGTGCTGGACGAGATCGTCGTCAAGGCCGATCCCGATGCGGTCAACGCCTTCGCGCATGAGGTGAAGAATGCCGGCAAGGCCTCGCCGGAAGGTCAGGGTAATTGGGCGAAGTCGAGCTTCGAGGACCTCGTCCAGTACAATGACGGCTTCAAGACCAATCTGATCGGCACGCCTGAGCAGATTGCCGAGCGCATCGTGGCACTGAAGGAGGTCGGCGTCGATCTCGTGCTGCTCGGCTTCCTGCATTTCCAGGAAGAGGTCGAATATTTCGGCCGCCGCGTCATTCCGCTGGTCCGTGCGCTGGAGGCGAAAACCGCCGCGCACGCCCAGGCCGCCGAATGATCGGGAGCCTTTCGACGTGACGGCGATGGCGACGAATGCTGACGTCCTTGCGCTGGAGGCGGCTCCAGCGGAAGGCAAGCCGCGGGCAACGGCGATGGCCGATGCTCCCGATCGGCGGCTCGCGCCGGCCGCCGATCGCGCGGCACGGCCGGTGCTGGCGTTGAGCGACATCGCGCTGACATTCGGCGGCGTCGCGGCGCTGCGCGACGTCGACCTTGCGGTCGCGCCGGGTGAGATCCGCGCCGTGATCGGGCCCAATGGCGCCGGCAAGAGCTCGTTGCTCAACGTCATCAGCGGGCTCTATCGGCCCGACCGCGGCCAGGTGTGGCTCGGCGAGCATGCGTTCGTTCAGGTGCCGACGGCGCGATTGGCTACGCACGGCGTCGCGCGCACGTTCCAGAACCTCGCGATCTTCAAGGGGCTGTCGGTTTTCGACAATGTCCTGATGGGGCTCGCGCATCGTGTCCGCACAGGTTTCCTGCGCCAGATCATCGGCTCGCCACTGGCGCGCCGGATCGAGGCGGAGAACCGCGCCGCCGCCGACGACGTCATTCGCTTCCTGCATCTTGGCGATGTCCGCGAGCGCGCAGCCGGAACTTTGCCCTATGGTTTGCAGAAGCGGGTCGAGCTGGCGCGGGCGCTGGTGGCGCGACCGACGTTGCTGCTGCTGGACGAACCGTTCGCGGGCGTCACGTCGAGCGAGAAGCTCGAGCTGTCCGAGCACGTGCGCAACGCGCGCGACAGCTACGACGCCACCATCGTGCTGATCGAGCACGACATCGCCGTGGTAATGGCATTGTCCGATCGCATCGCGGTGCTCGACAACGGCCGCAAGATCGCCGACGGCACGCCCGACGAGGTGAGATCCAGCCAGGCGGTGATCGACGCCTATCTCGGCGTCGCGCATCAGGACGTCACGGAGCTCGCGGTCTGATGTTCGACTATCAGTTTCTGATCGAGGTGCTGGTCGGCGGCCTGCTGTCGGGGGTGATGTACTCGCTGGTCGCGATCGGCTTCGTGCTGATCTACAAGACCTCGGGCGTGCTCAATTTCGCGCAAGGAGCAATGCTGCTGTTCGCGGCGCTGACCTTCGTCAGCCTGATCGAGCGGGGCATCTCGTTTCTGGTCGCGTTCCTGGTCACGCTCGCGATCATGGTCGTGCTGGGCGTGAGCGTCGAGCGAACCGTGCTGCGGCCGCTCGTCAACCAGCCGCCGATTACCCTGTTCATGGCAACGCTCGGGTTGTCCTACGTGATCGAGGGCGCGGCGCAGCTGTTGTGGGGCACGCAGGTTCACGGCCTCGACATCGGGATCAGCGACGTGCCGCTCGACATCGCCGGGGTCTTCATCAGCCGGTTCGATCTGTTCGCCGCAGCAGTCGCAGGGAGTCTGGTGGCGCTGTTCGCGCTGTTCTTCCGCTACACCCGGACCGGGCTCTCGTTCCGCGCGGTTGCCGACGACCCGTTCGCGGCACTTGCCATCGGCCTGCGGCTGCCGCGGGTCTGGGCCAGTGTGTGGACCGCCTCCGGCATCGTCGCGCTGGTCGCGGGGCTGTTGTGGGGCGCGCGTCTCGGCGTCCAGTTCTCGCTGTCGCTCGTGGTGTTGAAGGCGCTGCCGGTGCTGGTGCTCGGCGGCTTCGATTCGATCGCCGGTGCGATCATCGGCGGTCTATTGATCGGCGCCATCGAGAAGCTAGCGGAAGTCTATGTCGGGCCGCTGTTCGGCGGCGGCATCGAGGCCTGGGCCGCCTATGCGGTGGCGCTGGTGCTGCTGCTGGTGCGGCCGTCCGGGCTGTTCGGGCAGAAGCTGGTGGAAAGGGTCTAGGCGATGAGCACAGCAGCACCGGGAGGACGGCTCGCGCCTGGCGTCGAGACCGTTGCGATCGCCGCCGCGGCGGTGATCGCCTTTGGCGCCGTTCCACTGCTTGGTTCCGACTATCTGATGGACGCGGTGCTGACGCCATTTCTGGCGCTGGCGCTCGCCGCCGTCGGGCTCAACGTCCTCACCGGCTATGCCGGGCAGGTGTCGCTGGGCTCCGCCGCATTCCTCGCGGTCGGGGCCTACGCCACCTACAACCTTCACCTCCGGCTTCCGGAGCTGCCCCTGATCGTCGATCTGGTGATCGCCGGCCTGATCGCGGCCGCGATCGGCATCGTGTTCGGATTGCCGAGCCTGCGCCTGCGCGGGTTCTATCTCGCGGTCTCGACCTTGGCCGCGCAGTTCTTCGTGCAATGGGCCCTCACCAAGTTCGGCTGGTTCTCCAACGACAATCCGTCCGGCGTGATCGATGCTCCGGTGCTCAGCGTGGCTGGGCTCACCTTCACGAGCCCGGCGGGGCGCTATGTGTTCTCGCTGAGTGTCGTCGTGGTGGCGACGTTCCTGACCTTGCGGCTGCTGCGCGAGCAGAGCGGCCGCAACTTCATCGCGGTGCGCGATCACGAGCTCGCGGCCAAGGTGATCGGCGTGCCGCTGCTGCGCACCAAGCTCCTGGCCTTCGGCGTCTCCTCGTTCCTGATCGGCATCGCCGGAGTGTTGTGGGCTTTCGCCTATCTGCGCACGGTCGAGCCGGCCGGATTCAATCTAGACCGCTCCTTCCAGATCCTATTCATCATCATCATCGGCGGGCTGGCCTCGCTGCGCGGCGCGTTTCTCGGCGCCGCCTTCATCGTGGTGTTTCCGCTGATCCTGTCACGCGCCGGCATGGCCTTGCTCGGCGGCGTGTTCGATTCGGGCGTGCTGGAGATGAGCCAGCGCATCGTCGTCGGCGCGCTCATCATCGCCTTCCTGATTGCCGAACCGCGCGGCCTGGTCGCGCTGTGGGATCGGCTTTGGCGCGCCGTCACGCGGCCGGCCGCCATCAGCAACACATGACATTTCGCACCACTGGAGAGTTCAAGATGATTAAATCGAGATTTCTGAAATTTGCCTTCGCCGCGGCGGTCGCCTCGGTGCTGGCCGGGCTACCTGCCGCGCGGGCCGACGAGCAGTTTTTTCCCCTGCAAAGCTACCGGGTCGGCCCCTATGCGGCCGGCGGCACCGGCTTCTTCGGCGGGTTCATCGACTATCTCAACCTGATCAACACCCGCGACGGCGGCGTCAACGGCGTCAAGCTGACCTGGGACGAGGGCGAGACCCAGTACGAAGTCGAGCGTGGCGTCGAGGTCTATGAGCGGCTGAAGGGGCGGCCCGGAGTTGCCGCGTGGAACCCGCTGTCGGTCGGCATCGCCTATGCCATGATCGACCGCATCACCAAGGACAAGGTGCCGCTCATCACCATCAATCACGGCCGCACCGATTCGACCGACGGTCGTGTGTTTCCCTACGTCTTCCCATTGCTGCTCAATCCCTACAGCGAGACCTCGGGCATCGTGAACTACATCGCGAGCCGCGAGGGCGGGGTCGACAAGCTGAAGGGCAAGAAGCTCGTCGTGCTCTACCACGGCTCGCCCTACGGCAAGGAGACCATCCCGATCTACAAGTTGCTGGCCGACAAGTATCAGTTCAGCCTGGAGCAGATCGAGGTCCCGCACCCCGGCAACGAGCAGCAATCGCAATGGTTGTCGATCCGCCGGGCGAAGCCCGATTACGTGGTGCTGCGCGGCTGGGGCGTGATGAATCCGGTGGCGCTGAAGACCGCGCAGAAGGTCGGGTTCCCCGCCGACCACATCATCGGCAACGTCTGGTCCAATTCCGAGGAAGACGTGATTCCGGCCGGCGACGCCGCCAAGGGTTATATCGCGATCACGACGCAGGCATCCGGCGAGCAATATCCGGTGCTGCAGGAGGTGATCAAGACGGTCTACGGCGCCGGCAAGGGCAATCTCGACGACAAGAAGCGAATCGGCAGCGTCTACCACAATCTGGGAATCGTGAACGGCATCCTCAACGTCGAGGCGATCAGGATCGCGCAGAAGAAGTTCGGCCAGCGCACCCTGACCGGTGACGAAGTGCGCTGGGGCTTCGAGCACCTTCAGCTCGATCCGGCGCGGGTCGAAGCGCTCGGCGCCAAGGATCTGTTCCACTCGATCAACGTCACCTGGGACAATCACGAAGGCGACGGCCGGGTCACCTTCCAGCAGTGGGATGGCAGCAAATGGAAAGTCGTCTCGGGCTGGATCGCGCCGGACTGGGCCTTCCTTCGCCCGATCATCGAGAAGTCGGCCGCCGCCTATGCCAAGGAGCACGGCATCAAGGTGCGAACCTCCGGCGACGACGCGGTCAGCAACTGACGCCGCGACAGGCCGCGGGAGCTATCCGGCTCCCGCGTCCTGCAACGCCATGGATCAACATATGAGTGAAATCCTGCTTTCGGTCGAGGCACTCGCCGCCACCTACAACCACGCGATCGCGGCGGTCAGCGACGTCTCGCTCGCGGTGCGTCGCGGCGAGATCGTCGCCGTGCTCGGCGCCAATGGAGCCGGCAAGTCGACCACGTTGCAGGCCATTTCGGCGCTGCTCTCGGCGCGTCGCGGCCAGATCACCGCCGGGCGGATCATCTTTGACGGCCGCGATGTCGCGGGCACGTCGGCGGCGACGCTGGTTCGCGCCGGCCTCGTGCCGGTGCTCGAGGGGCGGCACTGCTTTGCCTCGCTGACGGTGGAGGAAAACCTCATCACCGGCGCCATGGGGCGTGATGCGCGGCGGACCGAGATCGCCGCAGACCTCGAGCGCATCTATCAGCTCTTTCCGCGCCTGAAGCAGCATCGCCGCGCGCTCGCCGGTCTGACCTCCGGCGGCGAGCAGCAGATGACGGCGATCGGCCGGGCCCTGATGTCGCGCCCTCGGCTCCTGGTGCTGGATGAACCATCGATGGGGCTCGCGCCGCTGGTCGTCGAAGGGATCTTTCGCGCGCTCAAGCAGCTCAACAGCGAGCAGGGGCTGTCGATCCTGGTCGCCGAGCAGAATTCGACCGTGGCGCTGCGCTTTTCCGACCACGCGGTGGTGCTCGAGAACGGGCGCAGCGTGCTGGCAGGAAGCGCAGCCGAGCTGCGGCAGCGTGCCGACATCAAGACCCATTATCTCGGCGGATCGTCGCAGGGCGATCTCAGCCGAAAGCAGCCGACGCAGGCTGTCGCATGATTGCAACCCGGAGAGACTGACCATGGCCAACGACAATCTCGCACGCAAGATCGACGACGACGTTTATGCCAGGCTCGATGCCGCCATCGACGCGACGGTGAAAGTGAATGCCGACCGCAACGATCGCGAGAGCCGCTTCCCGCGCGAGAATCTTCGCGCGCTGGCGGAGGCCGGCTGGACCGGCGTGCTGAACGAGACCCAGTTCGGCGGGCTCGGCCTCGGCCATCTGGATTTCGCCGAAGCGGCCTACCGGATCGGACAGGCCGATGCGTCCACCGGGCTCATCTATGTCATGCATGTCGGTGCGGCGCAGACCATCAACCTGTTCGGCAACGCCGACCAGAAGGAGCGCTGGCTGAAGGCGAATAATGGCAGCCTGCTTGGCACCTATTCGACTAGCGAACGCGCCACCGGCGGGCACTGGTGGTACAATCTGTCCGAAGCCTCGCGCGACGGCGACGACTATCGCGTCAACGCCGAGAAGTCGTTCACCACGAGCTCGGGCCAGGCCGATTATTACGTGGTGCAGACGCGCACGCCCGGCGCCAAGGACCAGGCCGATATCATCTTCTTCATCGTCGACGGCAAGGCGGAGGGGATCGAGTCCCGGCCCTGGGATGCGCTCGGCGTGCGGGCCAACCATTCCGGGGCGATCCGCTACAGCAACGTGCATGTGCCGCAGCGCGACCGGCTCGGCGCCGAAGGGCAGGGCAAGGAAATCATCTATGACGGCGTGTCGCCGGTCTATCTGATCGGGCTCGGCGCGGTCTGGGAAGGCGTCGCGCGCGGCGCGTTGAGCGCCGCGATCGCCCACACCACGAGTTTCGTGCACAAGGACAGGAACAAGAGCCTGTCGGACTATCAGGCGATCCGTCAGGAACTCGGCGCGGCCAAGGTGCTGATC
Source organism: Bradyrhizobium sp. USDA 4541 (assembly GCF_024171085.1). Taxonomy (NCBI): domain Bacteria; kingdom Pseudomonadati; phylum Pseudomonadota; class Alphaproteobacteria; order Hyphomicrobiales; family Nitrobacteraceae; genus Bradyrhizobium; species Bradyrhizobium sp. USDA 4541. Next base: position 8,917,717 of record NZ_JALJZF010000001.1, on the reverse strand, counting down.
GAGACGCTGCGGCCGTGGCGCAACGAGCTCGCGGGCAAGCTCGACGCGCTCTGGCGCGCCGGCAAGCCGCAAAGCGAAATCCTGATCCCGCTGACCGAGTTCAAGGTGCACGCTGCCGAAGTCGCCAACAAGGTCGCGGCGACGGCGCTGACGGTGACCGGCGGCTATGGCTATCATCGCGGCCCGATCGAGCGCGCCTATCGCGACGCGCGCGCGGCGATCGCGATGGGCCCGTCCAATGTCATCGCACGCGACTGGATCGGAAAGGCAGTGGTCGGTCTGCCGCTGGAGCTCTTCTACGAGGGGGGAGAGTAAGTCGAATAGGGGGACATCCCCAACCTTGGCGCACATGAGATGTCTCTCTTGTGGAATAGCTCTCCATTGCCGGTGGCGATGCTAGAGCGACCGGGACGTGTGCTGTCGGGAGGTCAACGGTCTCGATCAGACCAGCGGCGTCCATGTCCACAGCAAGACTCCCGCCGTCTTCTCAGGGCGCCTTAAACGGAGCCTTATCTGTCGAATGGCAGCTAGGGCGCGTCCGAGATCAAGAGCGATCCTGTTGGCGATAATTGGATCCGCCATTTTGCTTTGATATCGAGGTCGATAAGGATATTCATCATCGCCTGCCTTCCCGAACTCGCTATTGAGGGCCTCCCGAGAGAGGGGCAGATAATGTAATGGCGCCATCGGGACATCCAGGATTCGAACAAAGGACCGGCGGGCGCCGGCGCTAGCGCTACGACTGTACGGTCCCGAGTCGGTCTGGCAGGAGGTCGGCCAGCGGCTCCTCAACGATGCCTGCGCTCGGCTGACCGGCCGTCAGGAAGATGAGGTCGATCCCGACGAGCCTGATCCGGATGATTTCCCGGCCGGTCCGAAGTGGCCGTGATCGCGCTACATTCGTGCTCAAGATTTTAATGGTTCGGCCTGCAAGACGCGGGCGGCGCGAAAAATCAGCCGAGAGCGTGCAGTCGGGCGTGGCAGCCGCGACGCCAGAGACGTCGGCGGGTCCGCAGGATATCCGAAATGCGCCTGCTGCGGCGAGACAGGAGATCCGTTTCCAAATCCACCGCGATCGAGGCCAATCGGTACGCTCCCCCGACCATCCGCGTGACTTCCTCGTCCCCGATCGGACGATCGTACCAATCGGCGATCCGAGCGTTACCGACGAACGTGCCGGTCTCGACGTCGACACAGGTGACGGTGCCCAGGCCCGCCGGATCTTCCGGTCCTGAGACGATTACGTGGCAGTCCCGATAAGGCAGTTTCCGCCTGCAGATGCTTGAGGGGGCCGAGGACACGTCGCATTTCCATTATTGGCGCCGGCCAGGCACGTCGCCTGCGGCAAAGTTTCTTCGTGCGCGGGAGAAGCTCTCGCGTGTGCTTCGAGGATTGGCCGGCGGCGGTGAACGAGTGCCGCGAACGATCGCTACAATTTGAAACGTTCCGGCGAAGGGCGGGGCCGGTTCATTTAATGGGAAAGAATCCGTTGCCTTCGAGACCTCGGCTCTGGCGATTTCCCAAGGATTCGTTGAGGAAGACTCGAACGAGCATTCCGTCAGGATCGCAGGCGTCGTTCCAGCTTAAGCTTCTGGAGGGCAGAACGAGTCACCAGCGGCATGGATACGGCGCCGATGTGAGAACTATGGGCTTATGGCGTTGGTGAGGCAGGTGATGCGTCCCCGGGGCTGAAGAGTGGGATCGTAGAGGTGGTCGAGAAGCATCAAGACCTTGCGTTATGTTCAACCGGAAGGTTCTTCTATCGGAACTGGTCGACTGCCATCTATGATACCGGGTTGCATTTCGTTTTGGTCTAGTTGAGCTGGAGGAAATGACCGCCGCAGATTCCTTGCGGTTTGGCCTTGCGCATCGTCGGCGACATCCGGCAGTTTGCAGGATCAGGGCGAACTACGAGGGCCGCTTCCTCGAAAAGCGAGGTTTCCTGATACGGACCGCAAGAGGGAACGGCTTGGCGTTCGCCAACAGCGCCGCTGCCGCTGAATTGGACGCGCGTCCCGCGGCCAGACGCGCGATCGACGAACGGGCCCGTCAGGCGCAATCTCGAATTCAAGCGAACGAGGATTACAAGTCTGTTGAGTAGAAATCTGACTCTCAGAGAGTACGTCGGCGTGTCCCGTTGTCAGACCGCGAGCGTTAGTTACCAGTGACCGAAGCGCAAAATGGTACGGTGAAGCAGATATCGGTCTTATGGTGATCGAAAACGAGGCTTTCGATCTCGTTCGACGACAGGATTCTCTCGGATCGGCCTACCAGCCCGATCGCGACGTAGTGCGGCCAAAGTGCCAGATACCCGATGATCAACTGATCATCGGCATATGAGCATGCTGTTCGACGGCATCACCATCATGTTGGCAATGATCATCGACTTACCGATCATCGGCATCGTCGAGTGTCGGCAGTGACCAGCAGCAGCACGAGCAGAAGAGTTGGCTCTCCCCCGCCCGATACAGTCGGGCCGCAGAAATGCGTGGTCGGTGCGGCAATCGTTACATTAGCTTTCAATCTTGATGGATTGAATTTGGCAATCGACAATTTCACTCATTGATATTGCTGGTCGCCATAAGGCTGGTGCAGGGAGCAGCAACGGCATGGTCGACAACGACGTCGCCTCGGTCAGGCTGCTCGGCGTCGAGGCGGGGCGGCTCTCGGATTTGTCGACGGTCGAGCAGATCATTCGAGGTTCGGCCATCGCCGGAACCGCTCTCGAACGAGCTCCCTGACTTCAGGGCGTCGTTGTCGCGGGTGTTTGGGCCCGGAGAACCGCTGCGTGGTGCCGTTCAACTCGTTCAGCGAGTTCAACAAGGCCGAAGGCGGCGACATCTGGTTCGCGCTGGACGAGACACGGCCGCTCGCCTGCTTCGCCGGCATCTGGACCAATTGGACGTCCGTCCGGAAAGTCAAGGAAGGCGAGACCACCAACGACCTCTACGCGTTCCTGACCAAGGCCAACGCCGAAGTCTTCGCCATCCACCCGAAGGCGATGCCGGTGATCCTGACGACGCCGGACGACGTCGAGACCTGGATGACTGCAACGGCGGACGAGGCGCTGAAGCTGCAGCGGCCCCTTCCGGACGGGACGCTCCGGATCGTGGCACGCGGCGTGAAGGAAGACCCCGGTGCTGAGGCGCAGCAGCCGCTCCCCTAAAGGTTGCGTGATGCTCCATGCAACAACTACAATCAAGTTCGGCGCCGCCCCGAGACCTGCCAGCCAGGGAGATCGAATTTGTTCTATCTCATCAAGCTGCCCGAAGAGACCTCGGGCTACGTCAACCTCTCGATCGCCTCCGACTGGCAAATCTGGATCCGTAACTGCCTTCCGGCGGGTCTCCATAACGAAGTGCAGCGACGACTGATCTCTAACCTCAAGCACGTTCTCGTCGCACTGGAGATGAAGGCCGCTTTAATCGTTCCCCACGCGCAGCAAGGAAAACTGCTGTTCGAGTCCTACTTCCACATGCTCAACTTCGAATTCTGCGTCGGTGTGTTCTCGGTATGCGAAGGTCTGGGCTCGGCTCATTGGCTGAGGGAAAACGGCAAAGACGGATCCGACGCCAGTAAGATCGGCATCGAAGATTGGCGATCATCACTGCAAAGAAAATTCGACGCAGAGGCGAAATTCGATCTCGACGCCAATGTCGGGACCGTGAAGAGCGTCAGAGACAAGCTTCACCAAGATCGCTTGGGAGCCCGGGAAAACATCGACTGGCATGCCTTTTCGTATAAGGAGGCATTCGTGCCGGCGGCCAGCGTGATGAAATGCCTGCTCAGCACGAATGTCGCCGATGTTCCGGGCGTAACGAATCTGAACGCCGAGTAGCGGAATCCAGCCCCTGTCGTGCGCGACCTTCTTCCCGCGCCCGGTGGCGTAATGATCAGCCACCCGTCCGGAGCACACCCGTCTCACCACAGACATCGCAAGTGCAGGAGCTGCGGGCCTCGGCGAGGTCGATCGCCCCCTCGACGCGGGCGCTCGCTTCCGGAGAGAGACGGCCGCTCCAATAGATGCGGATCGAGCCGTATTTCTCTCTGATCTGCGTGAACTTAAAGGTCCCGCCCTCGGCTTACCTGCTGGCCGAAAACTTTCGCGGCACTCCGCCGTCCCCTGCCGTCGCTATGCTGAGTAGGTCTGGAGAGGACGATCCGCTGCGGAGCTTCGCCCACGAAATCGGCGCCGAACTCGCAGTCTTTGGAGACCTGGCTCTTCTAGAGCAAGCCTATCGTTTTGCCGTCGCTGAGCCGGGCGCTATCGGCAAAACTATCGCTGCTGTGCGCCTGATCGAACGCTTATCGCCACAACAATCGAGCGGTGAGAGCGCGAAGCAAGACTTGCTCATCCGCCTAACCACTCAAATCGAAAGTGCAACCTGCGAAGATGTGCTGGCTTTGCGCAATCTTGTATTGTCCGCCTACAGGAAGCCTGCATCCTTATGGGCGTCACTTAGCCAGTGGGTCGCGACCAGCTCCTTCCCGCCCGCCCAAGACAATGCCTTTAGATCTATGATCGCGGACACGACTGGAACCGATGCCACCCAGGAGTGGCGGGCCGCGGTAGCTAGTGGCCTGACCGTAGCCGCAGCAGACAAAAGCAATTCTCTCGCAAGAGGCTTGTGGAGATGGATTGAGAGCACCCCCGAGATGATCAAGGCGCTCTGGCCAGTTATCGGAAAGGTGGCCGGAATGGAGGAGCGCCTGGTTGGATCGGCACCGCCTAGGCTGCAGCCTAAAGTGGCGCAGCCTATTGTGGACTTCGCATCGAAAGAGCCTCTTTATAGCTTGCACGCTGTGCTCGTATCTGCATTTTGCAATCCGGTCGAGGCCGCCCGACTTCAGCTCAAGGTCGCACCGCCAGCCACGATCGACAGTATCCGGCTGGCACTAAGGAACGCTTCACCTCGCGAAGTAGTCGCCAGCGCGACAGAGATAGCGGACCCGCGTCTAATTGTGTTGGCCGGAGAGGCTGTTTCAACTACGCCGGGCCTCCTGGTCGATTTTGATCTGACTACGGGTTTCCAACCTAGCGAGCTCTTCGCTGGTGTTGAGGCGGGCGATGAGGCTTCAGCGTTCCGTTTTGACAAAACCTTGGTATAGGTTTGACAGCCCATCCTATATTATCCACTCACCTTTGTAGAGTTGAGCATCCATCAGATCGCTTCTACTTTCGACATCGAAGCCGGATCATTCGAACGAGCGATCGAAGCGAAGCCTTGAGCTGGCTTGATTCCTTGCTGGAAGTCGTTGCGTTCCATCAAGGTCTGAGGACGAAACTACATGGAAACAGGTGAGCCCAATTCCACGTCTCGAGGCGGCCCGCAGGCTGCTTAGGCGCAAAAAAGACATGGATGCTTAACTTGGGAAGTGCTCCCGCAATTCGAGGCCGCGGTCAGTGGTGAGAAGGGTAGGGCCGATGTTCATCCAAGCAACCACGATGTAAGAAGCGCAGGACTGAGCTCCCTGCTTGGGAGCGTGTGCCTTTGGATCAGGCGTTTCCAGTTCCCAAATTTTACGCGCATTAGCCGCGGGCAGCGCGACCTGCTCGCGAATTTGCGTTACCTTGAATGCGAGTCGAGATGGCATTTACCGAACTTTTCATCAAACGCCCGGTGTTGTCTGTCGTCCTCAGTCTCCTGATCCTGCTGATCGGACTTCGTGCGGCCACCGTTCTGCCGATCCGGCAGTATCCCAAGCTGTCCAATACGGTCGTCAATATCACGACTTCCTATCCTGGCGCCTCCGCCGACATGATCCAGGGGTTCATCACCGCTCCGCTGGAGCAGGCCGTCGCTTCCGCCGAGGGCGTCGACTACATCACTTCCTCATCGGTACTCGGTACGTCGACGATCCAAGTCTACATAAAGCTGAATTTCGATCCCAACGAGGCACTCACCGAGGTGCTTTCTAAGGTCAACTCAATCAAATATTTAATCCCGAAGGAATCAAACGATCCAGTCGTCACTAAGGCAACGGGTCAGGCCACCGCTGTCATGTATATCGCTTTCTCCAGCGAGGAACTGACGGCCAGCGCGATTTCTGACTATCTCTCGCGCGTCGTGCAACCGGTTATGACAACCGTTGACGGCGTCGCCGCGGCAGACATCCTGGGCGGCCAAAGTTTTGCGATGCGGCTATGGCTCGATACGGCGAAAATGGCAGGGCGCGGCGTCTCGCCGGCTGATGTTTCGGCTGCAATCGCCGCCAATAACTTCCAGGCGGCGGCCGGCCAGACCAAGGGATATTTCACTATCTCCGACGTCACGGCAAATACCGACCTACGGAGTGTAGATGACTTCAAGCGCATGATCGTTAAAGCCAATAATGGTGGCTTTGTGCGCATTGAGGACATTGCGACCGTCGAGCTTGCCGCACAGACGACAGACGTCAGCGCAGTCATGAACGGCGAGCACGCGGTCGTCATCGGCGTGCAGGCGGGTCCACAAGGCAATCCGCTGAAGATAGTGCGAGGTGTTCGCGCGCTGTTTCCAGAAATGGAGCGTAACCTGCCGCCATCGCTCAAGATGAAAGTGGCCTACGATTCAACGAAATTCATCCAATCGTCGATCGATGAAGTGGAGAAAACGCTCATCGAGGCCATCGTGATCGTGGTGGTCGTGATCTTCCTGTTCCTGGCCTCGTTGCGATCGGTCGTCATTCCCGTCGTCACGATTCCGCTGTCGCTCGTTGGCGTCTGCAGCTTGATGCTGGCGCTGGGGTTCTCATTCAACCTCCTGACCCTGCTTGCGATGGTGCTCGCGATAGGTCTTGTGGTCGACGACGCGATCGTCGTGGTGGAGAACGTCCATCGTCATCTAGAGGAAGGGGCGCCGCCCCTGCAGGCCGCCACGAGGGGAGCGCGCGAGATCGTGGTCCCCGTTGTCTCCATGACGATTACGTTGGCGGCCGTATACGCTCCCATCGGCTTTCTCGGTGGCCTCACCGGTGCGCTGTTCCGCGAGTTCGCGTTCACACTGGCCGGGGCGGTGATCGTGTCTGGCGTGATCGCTTTGACGCTGTCGCCGATGATGTGCTCGGTCTTTCTAAAGAGCGCCGAGGAGGGGCGGTTTGCAAGATTCGCGAATCGCGTGTTCGCTGCCATCACATGCTGGTACGGCCGCAAGCTTGATCGCTCGCTCGACTATTGCCCAGTTACCTGGCTGTTTGCGCTGACCATGCTGGGGCTTGTCGGTTTTTTCTATGTGCATACCTCTAAGGAACTTGCACCCGAGGAGGATCAAGGTATCGTATTCGCACTAACGAAGGCGCCGAAATATGCCAATATCGACTATCTCGACTATTACGGTGCCAAGCTCGAAAAGGCATTCCGGAAGTTTTCCGAGACCGATTTGAGCTTCGTGCTCAACGGAAGTGGCGGCTCGCAATCAGGCATGGCCGGAATGTTGCTGAAGCCATGGGACGAGCGCAAGCGATCATCGATCGTGCTTAGGTCCCTTGTTCAAGCCGAGCTCTCGAAAATCGAAGGCATCAACGCATTTGCTTTTAGCTTACCGGCGCTCCCGGGGGGATCGGACGGCCTGCCCGTTCAGATGGTGATCAATTCGACGCTTGGGTTCCAATCCGTCTATGAGCAGATGTCGAAACTGAAGGACGCCGCGCGCAAAAGCGGTCTGTTCATGGTTAGCGACTCTGACCTCGAATTCAACCAGCCGGTGGTGCGAATCAAGGTCGATCGGTCCAAGGCCAACGATCTTGGCATCACCATGCAGAATATCGGCGACGCGCTCGCCACCCTACTTGGTGGGAACTACATCAATCGCTTCAATCTGCAGGGCCGCTCCTACCAGGTGATCCCACAGGTGCCGCGCGAGAAGCGCATGGCCCCGGAAGCGATTGGGAACTATTATGTAAAGACTGCGACGGGCTCGATGCTTCCCCTATCTACCGTCGTCTCGGTCGAGACTGCGACTGATCCGAACGCGCTCACCCACTACAACCAGCTCAACTGCGCGACCTTTCGGGCCGTGCCGATGCCTGGGGTCACGATCGGTCAAGCCGTGGACTTTTTGGAAGCAGAGGCAAAGAAGCTGCCGGCGGGTTTCGGTCACGACTTCCTTGCCGACGCGCGGCAATATGTGCACGAGGGTGACCAACTTGCCATCACCTTCGCATTTGCACTGATCGTCATATTCTTGGTGCTTGCGGCGCAGTTCGAAAGTCTGCGCGATCCCCTCATTATTATGATCAGTGTACCCATGGCAATTGTCGGCGCCTTGATACCACTATTCTTTGGCTGGGCGACGATGAACATCTACACTCAAGTCGGGCTGCTGACGCTGGTCGGTTTAATTTCCAAGCATGGGATCCTGATGGTTGAGTTCGCCAACGAGCTGCAGCTCAAGGAGAGACTTGACCGTCGCTCGGCGATAGAGATGGCGGCTCGCGTCCGACTTCGTCCAATCTTGATGACGACGGCGGCGATGGTCACAGGTGTGGTACCTTTGTTGGCGGCAACGGGAGCTGGCGCCGCGAGCCGCTTCTCGATTGGGCTGGTGCTCGTCGCGGGCATGTCTATCGGCACACTGTTCACGCTCTTCGTCCTGCCGGCGGTCTATGTCGCGATCGCCTCCGATCACCGTGTCGATGCGAGTGCCGGTCAGGCGAGGAAGGGCCCCAAGTTCGATCTCACCAGCGCTGCCGAGGCCCAGCCGGCCGAGCAATGACGCCAGGATCAGGCCGGATTGACTGATTACTGCTCTACGGTAGGACGTTTCTTGCCAAACGTGGTAACGCGCCCCGAAATTCGTGGCGGGCCCAAAGGACGGTCTCTCGCGGCGGCGCTCCTCTCGACCCATCGTTCGCCCGCGGCAAAGGACTGCCTCATACAGGGGAAGAAGATTATTTCAAGGTGTCAGCGTCGTGAACGGTGGAGCCTCAGGAGGGGCGTAACGCTCCGTTGCATCGAGATCTTCGCGCCAATGCTGCCGAGGTTGCTGCGCATCGGGCGCTCGAAGAACACGTCAACAATCCGCTGTTGCTTCGCCACGATGAATTGCCGCACGTTCACCGCAGCCACGCGCGGCGAGAATTAATGCGTTCTCGAGCGGAATACAGCCTTTTCATCATCCAAATTGATCTTGAAAGAGAATTTACTTTCTTTCGTCTGGCCTCGTTGAATTGCTAGCTGAAAGAGATGAACTCCGGTCTGATCCGCCTTAGGGTGGCTACCGCGCGTGCAATTCTGTGGGGTTGGAGAACTGGTTGTCCACACTTATACGGATGCTGACGCAGTTACGATTTCGATACGAAGACCATTGGTTGAGCAAACCGAGGCGCACGGCTGAATGATTTAGTTAGGCAGCGCGAAGTACAGCGCCGCTTTTTGTTGCACAACTGCAACCCATAACAGGGAGCAAATGTAAAAGCTCTGCACTTGACCACGGCCATCCCCATTATCAAGGCGGCCGGAGCTCGTAAGCGAGTGGTCAGAATCTTTCGCAATCTTGCGTCTGATTCCCTGGCGGGATTGGATGCCCCTCTGGCGTGAGAAAGTTAAGGAAATGCCTGGGTTTGATGCTTCTATCTGGTTCCTGGCCGCAACGACGTGTTTTGCGGCTTTCGTAAACGGAGCCATTGGCTACGGTTTTTCGTCGCTCACTGTGCCGCTTGCGCTGGTTTTCTACACCAATCGCATTCTCAATCCTGCCATTGTCATCGTCGACGTCTTCGTCAACGTTTACGTGCTCCTCATCAATCTGAAGGGCGTACCGGCGATTTGGAGGCGCGTGTTTCCCATCTTGGTTGGACTCTTACCAGGCATCGCGCTTGGCGGCTATGCATTGGCTTCACTGCAGCCGGGCTGGATCAAATTCGCCACCTACACGATCATTTTACCTTTGATCTTGCTGCAAGCCGCCGGTTGGCGCCGCCCTATCGAAGCAAGCTGGCTGATCGGTTTGCCATTCGGATCGATGCTGGGCATCCTCTATTCGGTGACGACTATCTCCGGCCCGCCCTTGGCGATGCTGTTTAACAATCAGGGCCTGGTTAAAAACGAATTTCGCGCCAGCCTAGCCCTGGTGCGCGTGGTGGAATCGAGCGTGACCGCTTTCGTCTATTACAAACTCGGTCTGTTCATTTCCGAAAGCGGCAGTCTTCTGCATGTCTTAATACCCAGCGTTGTGCTCGGCATCCCGCTGGGATCCTACGTCATTCGCCGACTTGATCCGGAGATATTTCGACGCATCTGCATGAGCTTCGATGCTTGGATCGTGGGCTTCGGTTTGTCACGGGTTCTGATCGAGCTCAATCTAGTGCAGAGCGCATGGGCTTATAGCGTGATGGCCGCGACGATATTGATCGATCTTTGGTTGCTATACTCGTTCCTTACCGCGCGCCGTTCGAGCTGGTCAGAACGGCGACCTCGGCAAGCTGCGGGTATAAGCGCTTGAACGATGCCAGCGGGCGCCTATGTCAAAGGCACCCGTCCTGGACCTGGCCAAGCGATCGCAGAGCTAATTGAATTAATGTGCTCGCGGCGCCGCGCTGCCCTTTTTCGGTGTCGACCGGAACGACATGAACATCCAGCTGGTTGCTCCAAAGACAACCCAGCGCACGAGCCAGATATCCAATATCAGAGGAAAGCCCAGAACATTTGGAGGCTGATGTTCTCGCCGTTAGACTCGAAATGGTTGGTGATCTTCGTCAGTGCACACTAACCTTGAAAGACTGGATCACCCGAAATACGAAGACATTTGGCACGACGTAGAGAATCACCAGCCTGAAGCTGGGAATAAATGGAATCTCACAAGTCGTCCGTTAAGAAGGCGAATTGAGCGGGGCGGGACGGCCGAACGTGCGCCATAGCTGTAGCAGGATGAGGCACAAGAGTTCTCCGAGCCAGGCGAGGATGCGGCGGAGGTTGTGGCCGACGGCCGAGAGGATGACATTGGCGGCATCGCCGGCGCGGCCTTTGAGGTAGCAGCGGCCGAGGTGACCATCGGTCTTCAGGTGTCCGATGCGAAAGTCTGAAAATCGACCCTGCGGTTCGCCGTGCTCGACGGCTTTCGGTATTCGGGAATGACTTTGGCAGGGCTATTTCTGGCAGCGCACATTTCCATACTGGTCACGGCGAGGCAACGGAACGCGGACAGGCGCTACAATCGACGATCCCGCACCTTATGGGCCATCCCATATTGCTGCCTCAGCACCACAACAGCTTCCATGAAATTGGAACTCGGACGGCGGGGCTTTGCATCCGGAGAGCATCCTTCGTCAGCCAACCGTCAGCCAGGCGGCCTATCCAGGGACGCTGCGCATTGTTGACCGTATGGGAGATGGAACATGACGGGCATTGGCCGACCTGGCGAACCGCACGTTGGGGCTGCAGGAGCCGACAGCACGTCGGGATCGAGCAATGCGCATTCGGAGCCAAATTTTGTCCCTGCGGAAGGCCACCGAGTTTTCAACTCCGTCTTGGAGCGGATGTGCTTAGCGCCTGAAGATAGAATGGCGATGCTCGCGAGCGTGCCCTCACGTTCGGGTGTGGCTGTCCCCATTTCCTCAAGCGGTGAGGGGATCAACGCAGCGAAACAAAATATGGACGGCCTGCTTGAGGAACTTGATGCTTGCCACAGTGCTGCGATGGGCGCTCAGAGCTCGTCTGAGGCGCAAGAGCTGATCGATCAGGTTGTCAAAGCAGGCGCAGCAGTTCTGGACTACTACGCGAGCCTGTCTCCAGATGTGGCGCGCAGCATTCTGTCCGAAGATCAGGCTCGCCGAGTTCGTGACCGGACTCTGGATGCGGGGAACGAATGCAATGCGCTGGCCGCACCGACCATCTACGCCTTGGAGCAGCGTAGGGAGAATGCGGGAAAGATACTCGAGCGGATGCGCCAATCCAATGCTCCGTCCGACCAACTGATCCGAGTGGCTTCCAGTGCGGCGAAACACTATTTGGGCTGCACGGAGTGGTGGGAAAAGAAGGCATTGCGCTCTGAACGGATGCAGTCCGTCTGCGCAGCCACTGCCAACTTGCCAAGTGCAACGGCCGAAATGCGACAGGCCGAACAGGCGACACTACGGTTGCATACCGGCTGGGCACTGAATACGCGGTGCGTGCATCTGCAATCGCAAGTCCTTCTCGCGCGGGTCATGATTGAGTCGCACGCGAGCACGCTCGACCCGGCCGTCAGGCAAATTCTCTTGGGTGAGAACGGTAGGGCACGTCTACTCGGAACCTTCATGGGCGATGTTGTTCCGGCATTCCTCTCAACGGGCGACGCTGTTCTGCACAGCAAAGGACAAGCTCTCGACGCAGAGCACTGCGCCGTTCTGGAAGGGGTCTTGGAGCGGCTATCGGAATTTGCGTCGGCGTTGCCTAACATGGTTGCGGAGCTAAGGAATAAGGAAGCAAGTCCCGAGCTTCCGTTGGATCTGTTGGATCAGATCGTGGAAGGATCGTGGGTCACCGCCCATGAGGTCATGCGCCTGCTAGCAGTGCAGCCGAAGACACCAGCCATCATTGCACCGCCAACAGGGGCTGGCCTTGCGTTACCGGCCGACGCTGCCGGCAACGACCCGGCGGCCGAAGGCAGTCCAGCGCGCAGGAAAGGGAAGGGCAAACGCAGGCAGGCCGGAGGTGCGGGGAGTTCGGCAGCCGGGCAGCCCGAGCCGCAGCTCGCTAGGCCCGACGCCGACACGACGCGAACCACCAAGGTTATTGTGCTCTCGGATCTGGGCACGAAGAAACTCGCGAGCGCGGAGGAGGCGCATACGAGGTCATCCTCGGCGAGGGAACACTTGGCGATATGGCAGGCTGCGCCATCGAAGGAGACACTGACGCGCCTGCTCGCGCGATTGGACGAACTCTCGCAATTCGATCTGCCTAGTGAGCAAAGAGCCATTTCGCAAGCGCGCCACATGAAGCCCGAAGATGCCGAACACGTCGTGGACACCGTGGTTGAGCGGCTGCACAGCCAATCCGCGGAGATTGAGGCCTGTGTAGCCGCGCTGGACGAACATCGGCAACGCGTCCTACTCACGCCTATGCAAGTACCCGAAGTGCAAAAAAAAATAGTCCGCCTCAAGGCGATGTGGTCGGAGGTTAAGGGGCAGGCACGTACTTCGAAGGCGCAAAAGGCTTCGATCGAGATCGATTGCATGAAGACCTATGCGTTTCCCTCGCAGAAATACCTCGAACGGTTGCAGGCGGCCGAGGAGCTGGCTCCCTTGGAGCCACCGCGGGCGTTGAAGGGCGAGCCAGGAAAGCTGTTCGAGATCAAGCTGCAGCCTGCGCCACTGGACAATGGTACGGTGCCAAATCCGATGTGGGTGCACATCCATACGAAGCGGCCGGCCTATGCGTGGCAGTTAACGACATTGGATGACGCCGAGTTCGCCGCTTGCCACGTGAAATCCAACGAACAGCGCGGCTACAATCGCCTCTGGCAGAACGCTCGAGCCGCAGCGGGTCACGAAGACGTCGTGATCCATCGCGGCAAGCTCACGCCTGCGTTCTGCAAGTCCCTGTTAGGTTCCGCTTTTAGTGGCTATCCAGGGTCTCCTTTTGCCGGAATGGAGCGCGGGGCGCGCAGGTGACTCGATACGAGACTAGTTAAACGACTCGATAGAGTGCCGCTTGTGGTACGGCATCGGTCTTCTTCGCATCCGGATCCAGTGGCCGAATGAACCGCACCTTGGGCGCTCCAACTCCCGAGTTAATAAGCCGGTGTGTTGGAGTGGCGAGCGTTCGCTATCGCAACTCCAGGAAGAGGCCCAAGAGTTCTTGAGCCAGGGAGGATGCGGCGGAAGTTGTGGCCGACGGCTGAGAGGACGACGCTGGCGGTGTCGCCGGCGCGGCCTTTGAGGTAGCAGCGGCCGAGGTCGCCTTCGGCCTTCATGTGCCCGATGATGGGCTCGATGGCAGAGCGACGGCGCAGCTCGCGCTTGATGACGCCGAAGACGCCGCGCTTCTGGCCGGAGATGAAGACGCGACGGTGATTTTGGGCATCGTGGCCGCGGTACCCCTTGTCGACATAGGCCCGCTCGATCGGACAGCCGGTGAGTGCGCTCGATGACTTCCCGCAGGGGGTGCCCATCATACGGATTGTCGGGCATTGCGCTCGCGTGCAGCACGAACAGGCCGCCCGGAGCGCGGCGATTGTTGGTGACGACGGAGGCCTTCACGCCGAACTCGGTGCGGCGGCCTTGGCTTTGCCGATTCACTCCACCTCCGGAGCATGGAAGTCGATGTTGCGACGGATGTCGCGAATGATCCGGCCGAGCCTGCTACGCAGGATGCGCAACTGTCGCTGATGCCGCCTGAACTGTTTGGCGTGAGCGTAGCGGGAAGCCATCACCGCGGCGGCCTTGGCCACGCGAGCAGAACCAGCTCGTGCTTCATGTTGATGATCTGGTTCAGCCGCGCCCGGAACAGATCGTTCGATCCCGTCGTCTTGTGCTTCTTCGGCCGCATCGTCCCCTCCGATGCACCACAGAATTATGGTTCGCAAAAAAGGGAAATCCACAAAGCGAAATCGCAAGGTTTGGCGGTCTTGTACTCCAAATCCTTGCAATCCCAAACGCCCCCTCAGCCGAAAAACAGACTCCCGCTCAATCGCTTAAACTCTTGTTCACGAACGACCCACAAGTATTGGACCGGTCCCCGGCGGCTTCATCGGCGGAGAGGTCTCTTTCGTCATCAGCGGGGACTTAATTGCGTCCCAGCTTGTCCGAGAGATCCCGCGCGCACGCTAAGCCTGCTCAGCTTCTACCACCGTCGCATTCGGCGCAATCTCTCTCAGATAACGAGATGGCAATTCGCTGAGATCATTGGGCTGACGGAAGCGCTTGCGCGGAAGCCAGACGCGCGGCCCGAGGCGTCGCGCACGCCGCACGAATGAAGGGGGTTTTGGCCTCCGCGACAGTGCCGAATAAAGCTGGTGTGTTGATCTGGAAGCCGCTCTGGTGTTGCGCGTTGTATCGATCTTGCAACGCAGTGTCGTTGCTTATGATGAGAGCTTCCGGATTGGCTGAAAAGTGATGTGATAAAAACTGACGATCGTGTTCGAGGTGAGTCAGTGCATGGAAGAACGCGCTGAGCTTTGTATGTTTTCCGACAAGGGTCCTTGAGCTTCGCGCTCCGTCGGGTACCAGCAAAGACGATTGTCACTCGTCGGGCTAGTTTATCCCAGAAAGATTGCGCGACAGGCCGGATGGTGATCGACAATTACTCCCATTTGACGTTCGCGCGCCAGGACTTGGGCCCGTTTTGCGACGGCATAGCTCTTGCAGAGATGAAGATTGTCAACTTGAGGCCGTCATCATCGAGCTTCGGGCCGCTTGCAGGCGTTGCGCACGGGATGAGGAGCGCTGCGCTCGCGAGCCGTTCTCTCAGGAGTGCCCGTGATACCATCTGCTAATTGGTCTGCGGGCCTGCTCGGGACGCGGCTCGCATTTTTTGTGGCCGGCTTCGGCCTCGCGGCCTGGGCGCCTTTGGTGCCGCTCGCAAAGGAGCGGCTCGGGGTGGATAACCGCGTGCTCGGTCTTCTGCTACTCTGTCTCGGAGCGGGGTCCGTCATCGCTATGCTTTTGACCAGTGTGTCGAATGCGCGCTACGGCAGCAAGCCCATCATCATCGCAGGTGGGCTTGGCATCTCGCTCATCCTGCCGTGCCTTGCAGTTGCCGGCACACCTCTCGGCCTCGGTGCCATGCTGTTTGGTTTCGGTGTTTCACTTGGTTCGATCGACGTAGCCATGAATATTCATGCGATCGAATTGGAGCGCGCCACTGGACGTCCATTGATGTCCGGCTTCCACGCCCAGTACAGCATTGGCGAATTCACCGGCTCTGCCGCGGTGACCTCGTTCCTTTCGCTGCAGCGTGGCCCGCTTATTTCGACGTTGGTCTGTTCGGCCTTAATGATGATCGCGATTATGTCAGCTTGGCCGCGGCTGCTCGCCATGAGTGTGAGACCGCAGGAACCGTTGTTTGTCTTGCCCAATCGCAGTGTGTTGCTGGTAGCCGTACTCGCGGCTATCACCTTTCTCGTCGAAGGTGCAATGCTTGATTGGAGCGCTTTGCTTCTCGTTGGGCAAGGCCTCCTCGCAGAGGCGCACGGGGGCGTTGGTTGTATGCTCTTCTCAATTGCGATGGCCGCAGGCCGTCTCAGCGGAGATACCATGGTAGCTCGGCTCGGCGACCGTAACACATTGATGCTCGGGACCGTGCCAATCTTGACCGGCTTCTTGGCCGTGGTGGCCGCGCCGATTGCGTTGATTGCCATGGCGGGGTTCGTGCTTATTGGATTGGGTGTTTCAAATGTTGTGCCCGTACTGTGTCGACGCGCCGGCAAACAGAGAGTGATGCCCGTAGGCGTTGCGATTGCAGTCATCACCACAGCGGGGTATGCGGGTATACTGGTCGGTCCCGCCAGCATCGGGCTCGTCGCACACATGGTCGGCTTGCCGTTGGCGTTCGCGATGTTAGGCGTGCTCATGTGCATCGCGACCCTGTCGGCGCGGATGGTGATGGCAGAGTCTCTCTAAGCATCGGCTCAGAGGGAATAGCGACGCGCGTCGAGCTAATGACCCGTCTCAAGGCGGCGTTCGCGCCGACCGTCGATAGCTCGCAACTTGATGGCTGTGGCCGCGGCTTTGACACACCGGATCACTCGGCGTTGGGCGTCCCACCGAGCGTTGTTGTTAACGAAGTGATGTTGACTGCGCGGCGAGGTTGATTATCTGCGTGAGCGGTTAGCCCGGCTATGTTGGGACATTCACCGCCGGGTATTCTGGGATCGGCCCTGCGCCCGCTTGTCGGGACACGCGGCGACTTTGGCCGTCCATCTGCTGTCGGCGAGATACGCGCGATACGCCAACTGAATGCCCTCCTGCAGTGAGGTCTGGGCGCGCCAGCCGAGCCTGCCCAGTCGGCCGACGTCGAGCAGCTTGCGCGGCGTGCCGTCCGGGCGCGACGTGTCGAAGCTGATCTCGCCGCGAAAGCCGATGGCGGCCGCGACCAACAGGGCGAACTCGGCGATGGTGATGTCCTCGCCGGTGCCGATATTGACCAGTTCGGGCGATGAATAGGTCTTCATCAGATGGATGCAGGCGTCGGCGAGATCGTCGACATAGAGGAATTCGCGGCGCGGCGTGCCGGTGCCCCACACCGCGACGTTGCCGGCGCCCGAAACCTTGGCCTCGTGGAAGCGGCGGATCAGCGCGGCGACGACGTGGCTGTATTCGGGGTGATAATTGTCGCCGGGGCCGTAGAGATTGGTCGGCATCACGCTGATGAAATCGGCGCCGTACTGGCTGCGATAGGCCTCGGCCATCTTGATGCCGGCGATCTTGGCGATGGCATAGGGCTCGTTGGTCGGCTCCAGCGGGCCGGTCAGCATCGAATCCTCGCGCAGCGGCTGCGGCGCCAGGCGCGGATAGATGCAGGACGAGCCGAAGAACATCAGCTTCTCGCAGCCATTGGCGTGCGCTGCCTGGATCACGTTGCTCGAGATCGCCAGATTATCGTAGAGAAATTCGGCCCGCAGCGTGTTGTTGGCGACGATGCCGCCGACCTTGGCTGCGGCGAGGAACACGGCCTGCGGCCGCTTCGCGGCAAACCAGGCGTTAACCGCGGTTTGGTCGCGCAGGTCGACCTTGCTGCGCGACACCGTCAGGAGATCGGACTCCTCGCGCGCCAGCCGGCGCATCAGCGCCGAGCCGACCATGCCGCGATGGCCGGCGACGAAGACCGTCTTGCCCTTCAGCTCAAAGGCCGTGCTTGCCATTGGCCGCGTCCTGCCTGGCCTCGACGAGATCGCTGGCGACCATTTCCTTCACCAGCTGCGCGAACGGCGTCTTCGGCGTCCAGCCGAGCTTGGCGCGCGCCTTGCTGGCGTCGCCGATCAGAAGATCGACCTCGGTCGGGCGGAAATAGGTCGGATCAATCTGTACCAGGGTGTTGCCGGACGCCTTGTCGATACCGACCTCCTCGACGCCCTTGCCGCGCCATTCGATGCTGCGGCCGACCTCGGCAAACGCCAGCTCGACGAACTCGCGGACCGACCGCGTCTCGCCGGTCGCGAGCACGAAGTCGCCGGGCTCGTCGACCTGCAGGATCCTGTGCATGCCCTCGACATAGTCGCGGGCGTGGCCCCAGTCGCGCTTGGCGTCGAGATTGCCGAGATAGAGCTTGTTCTCGAGGCCGACCTCGATGCGGGCAACGGCGCGGGTGATCTTGCGCGTCACGAAGGTCTCGCCGCGGATCGGGCTCTCATGGTTGAACAGGATGCCGTTGCTGGCGAACATGCCATAGGCCTCGCGGTAGTTCACCGTGATCCAGTAGCCGTAGAGCTTGGCGACGCCATAGGGCGAGCGCGGATAGAATGGCGTGGTCTCCTTCTGCGGCACCTCTTGCACGAGCCCGTAAAGCTCCGAGGTCGAGGCCTGGTAGAACCGCGTTTCCTTTTCCATGCCGAGGATGCGAATCGCTTCCAGCAAGCGCAGCACGCCGATGGCGTCGGCGTTGGCGGTGTATTCCGGGCTCTCGAAGCTAACCTGGACGTGGCTCTGGGCGGCGAGGTTATAGATCTCGGTCGGCCGGATCTGCTGCATCAAGCGGATCAGATTGGTCGAATCGGTCATGTCGCCGTAGTGCATCAGGAACGGCACATTGCCGGCATGCGGGTCCTGATAGAGATGATCGACGCGCGCGGTGTTGAGCGAGGACGAGCGACGCTTGACCCCGTGCACGGTATAGCCGAGGCCGAGCAGATATTCGGCGAGATACGCGCCGTCCTGCCCGGTGATGCCCGTAATCAGCGCAACGCGCCGCTTCGAATCCTGAGCCGTCATCGTCTCTCTTAGCTGCGCTGGAAAGAAAGCGTCCCTTCGAATCGTCCTTTGCGAAACGGGCTTCTCGAGAAATCCGCCGGCGCACTTCACCCGCAATCAGAGGAAGCCGATAGTTAGATCTAGTCATACACATCGTGCAGGAATGCACACTATATACATTGATTTATATTGTGCTGGAGGGGGAATACCCATCGAGCTTCAAAATGAAAACCAACGAACCATCGCAGATGGCAAACCCCGTTATGTGCATACGTCAATGAGAGAGGCCGAAAGTCCGTGTTCTCTATCGTTTCATTGGGTGCGTGCGTTCGCTCAGTGTGGCCATGGCGCAAGAGGGTGACTTGCTGAAGCCGCGGTAGTCGATGTTCGTCTGAACTCTGGCACGTAAGCCAGAGCACGACGAAGCCTGCGCATCAACAACATTAGCCCTACAAAATGCTCCGATCCTTCTTCTGAACGGACCCCATAGTCTGGGCGGCAGGATCGTCGACGATGATCATCGCTCTTCTGCTGACGGCCCG
Organism: Bradyrhizobium sp. USDA 4541; assembly: GCF_024171085.1. Lineage (NCBI taxonomy): Bacteria > Pseudomonadati > Pseudomonadota > Alphaproteobacteria > Hyphomicrobiales > Nitrobacteraceae > Bradyrhizobium > Bradyrhizobium sp. USDA 4541. The sequence goes on along the minus strand of NZ_JALJZF010000001.1, from coordinate 8,898,371 downwards.
CTCTCGTAAGCGGCGGATGGTTGACGCGAGCACGAAATGTGAGAATGCAGCAAACGTTGGTATAGTTCTTCGAACAAGTTCGATATCGAAAGCTTACGTTCGTACAATGGAGCTTCGGTGGCAATCAATTAGTCTCATCCCGACCAACATAGCTGGAAACCGTCAGAGGCTGATGAGCCTATTACACCAGCGCGACAAACCCTAGAACAGTTGCGTGAATGCGAGAGCAGGACGTTGTAAGGTGACGCCACACTACTTGCACGACGTATCCTTTCGGCGGCCTCGTGCGGCAATGACGCCATCGTCGCTATCCAGCGAAAGTCAGTTTTTGTCGAAAGCGAATTTCATGACCAGATTTCCTGTCGGGGACGTCGGGCTCTTTGAACTTGGGCGGCATTAATCGATATGTGTGGAATTGTCGGCATCTTGGGGCGTGGTCCGGTCGTCGGGCAGTTGGTCGCTTCGCTCAAGCGATTGGAATATCGTGGCTACGACTCCGCAGGCCTTGCGACGCTCGAAGGGCTACGTATCGAGCTCCGGCGGGCTGAAGGTAAGCTGAGAAACCTTGAGGAGCGGCTGCGCTATTGTCCGCCAGAGGGTCATACCGGTATCGGTCATGTCCGCTGGGCGACTCATGGGAAACCGACCGAGAGCAATGCTCATCCGCATGCGACGGAAAATGTCGCGGTCGTTCATAACGGGATCATTGAGAACTTCCGCGAGTTGCGAGCCGAGCTGGAGCGGGATGGGGCCAACTTCTACTCAGAGACGGACACCGAGGTGGTGGCGCATCTCGTCGAATCTTATCTCAAGAATGGCTACTCGCCACAGGATGCAGTACAAGCGTCGCTGCCGCGGCTGCGCGGAGCCTTCGCGCTTGCATTCCTCTTCAAGGCTAACGACGACCTTTTGATCGGTGCGCGCAAGGGATCGCCCCTCGCGATCGGACATGGCAACGGCGAAGTATATCTAGGATCGGACGCGATCGCGCTCGCGCCGTTGACCGACACCATTACCTATCTTGAAGACGGCGACTGGGCCGTGCTTACCCGCGCGATTTGCGTGATCTATAGCGCAGACGGCTCCGTCGTGCAGCGGGAGACATCAAAGCCTGGCGTATCGTCACTCCTTGTGGATAAAGAGAATTATCGCCATTTCATGGCCAAGGAAATCCAGGAGCAGCCGAGAGTGGCCTGCAAAACACTGGCGCACTATCTTGATACGGCAGGCGAGCGCGTAGCCCTGCCGCTCACATTGCCGTTCGATTTTAACTCCATTCAGCGCATCTCAATTACCGCGTGCGGAACGGCAAGCTATGCCGGTCACATCGCCAAATACTGGTTCGAGCGGTTAGCTCGCTTGCCTGTCGAGATCGATGTAGCCTCCGAGTTCCGCTACAGGGAGGCGCCTTTGCGTCAGGGCGATCTCGCGATCGTCATCTCACAGTCCGGCGAAACCGCTGACACACTAGCTGCGTTGCGATACGCCAAGAGCCAGGGCCTGCACACAATATCTGTGGTCAATGTCCCTACGTCGACGATTGCGCGCGAGAGCGAATCCGTGCTGCCGACGTTGGCGGGGCCAGAAATCGGCGTCGCTTCTACGAAGGCATTCATCTGCCAGCTGATGGTATTAGCGGTGCTTGCCGTCGCAGCAGGAAAGGAGCGCGGCAAGCTGTCAGAGATCCATGAATCGAAGTTCGTGCGCGAGCTCATCGAAGTGCCGCGGTTGATTGCTGCGGCGCTGTTGACCGAGCCGCAGATCGAAAAGCTCGCGGGTGATATCGCCAACTCAAGGGACGTGCTCTATCTCGGCCGTGGCACGTCGGCCCCCCTGGCGTTGGAAGGCGCACTCAAGTTGAAGGAAATTTCCTATATCCACTCAGAAGGTTATGCCGCCGGCGAGCTCAAGCACGGACCTATCGCCTTGATCGATGAGGCCGTGCCAGTGGTGATGATTGCGCCTTACGACGAACTCTTTGAGAAGACCGTATCGAATATGCAAGAAGTCGCAGCTCGGGGCGGCAAGATCATCCTGATCACCGATGCGAGAGGCGCTTTGGAAGCGACGCTGGACACACTCATGACCATTGTGCTGCCGGAGATGGTCGCAAACTTTACACCGATGGTCTATGCTATTCCGCTTCAGCTCTTGGCTTACCATGCCGCCCTCGTAAGAGGCGCCGACGTAGATCAACCGCGTAATCTCGCCAAATCGGTGACTGTCGAATGAAGCCGCAGTGTTAATGTCGGAGCCTCTCGCCTCGGCATGGGGGTGTTGGATTTGCGTTCCGTTGCGTTGGTTGTGGATGACGGAGCGGACAAGTCCTTGATCTAGTTGCATCCGAAGTTGCTCGTAGTTTCTGCCCGGTTGCGCGCTCAGGCAATGCTGTCGCCGTCGCCCCAGGCTCCGCTGATCGGCCGGACAGGTGGGCTTCGAAGGAGAACGATCCCGGCATCAACGGGTCAATCATGATCAGCTGGACGAGCAGCTTCAGTTTTGCTTGGATCGTAACCCTAACTAACACGATGGGAGTGAGGCCTACCCTCCTACAGGGCGAAATCAGCCCGAAGCCGGTTCAGGACGGATGCTCCTCCTCCTCGCACCTTGCCGAAGGCGACGAGCAGACCAGCGTAGAGAGCTTCGGGCTGCTCCGCCGCGGCTAGCTCATTGGCAGCGCGCAGGCGCGGCAACTTACATTTTTCCAAATGCCAGCATGCGCGCCATGTCGGCCAAGTTGAGCAAGCGCTTCGACCCGTCGGGATTGCCTAGGATTAACGGTCTAGTTTTTCCGTTGAATCCTGCGTAGCAGCTGCCCATTCGATTCGACTTGGGTCCCACGCGCCATTGTGCAGCCCTCCCACCTGCCACGCGTCATCAAAGGATTGTCTGAAACCGGACATTGCCGCGCAGCGTATTGAAGGGCTCGAATCAGGTGCGGGCGGCTAGTCGCGACGAAAGGAGCGGCGTTCCGGCTATATCTGCGGCCGGCGAGTACCGGCCATTATCTGCCCCGGGGACAGCCGATCGGTTCGTATACCAGGATCGACCCAGCGATGCGGCGGCGCGGGATTAGCTCGACTGGAAAATCCGGTTGGTGGACCAGGATCGCAACGGCCGCTTATCGCAGAGCCGCAGATCGGATCGACCAGAACGTCCTCATTCTCGGCATGGGAATTGCTGGCCCGCTCCTCGAACGAGCTGCTGCCAGCACATGTGTGGTCGTGCGACGCCGCAGGAGAACAATTGATTGCAACCGCCCAATGTGGCGATGGCTATCTTAACACCTATTTCATACTGAACGCGCCTCGGGAACGCTGGAGCAACCTAGCGGAGTGCCACGAGCTTTACTGCGCCGGCCATTTGATTGAAGCGGGTGTCGCGTTCTTTCAGGCGACGGGCAAACGGCGATTGCTCGAGGTTGGTTGCAGACTTGCTGACCACGTCGACAGAGTTTTCGGCCCGGAGCGTGATCAGCTACATGGCTACGATGGCCACCCGGAAATTGAACTTGCGTTAGTGCGTCTCTACGAAGTGACTCATGAGCAGCGATATCTCGCGCTAGCCAATTTTTTTGTGGAGCAACGGGGCTCGGAGCCCCATTTTTACGACATTGAGTACGAGAAGCGCCGGCAATCCTGTGCGACCGAATCAGGCGGCCCGCCATGGATGCTAAGAAACAAAGCATATAGCCAAGCGCATTTGCCACTTTCCAAGCAGCGGACTGCCACCGGCCATGCGGTTCGCTTTGTATACCTCATGACCGGGGTAGCTCATCTTGCCCGGCTGCGTCAGAACGATCAGCAACGTCAGATTTGCCTACGGCTGTGGCAAAGCATGGTGCAGCGCCAGATCTATATCACCGGAGCCATCGGCTCGCAAAGCGCGGGCGAAGGGTTTAGCTGCGATTACGATCTGCCGAATGATACGACGTACGCGGAAAGTTGCGCGTCCATTGGCCTAATGATGTTGGCGCGTCGTATGCTGGAGATGGAGCTGGATGGTCACTATGCCGACGTGATGGAGCGCGCGCTCTACAATACCGTTCTCGGCAGTATCGCATTCGACGGTCGTCATTATTTCTATGTTAATCCGCTCGAAATGCATCCCAAAACGCTGAGGTCCAATGGCATTTATAATCATGTCTCGCCGGTGCGAAAGCCCTGGTTGGCTGTGCGTGCTGTCCACCGAACATCGCACGGCTTTTCGCATCGATAGGTCATTATATCTATACGCCTCGCGCCGAGGCGCTCTATGTAAATCTCTACGGCAATAGAGTGGAAATATCGGTCGGCGGGGCTGAGCTGCGACTGCTCATGAGCGGCAACTATCCCTGGAAAGACGAGGTGGAGATCGCCGTCGAATCTGCACTGCCAATCTCCCACACGCTCGCTCTGCGCCTACCACAATGGTGCAGCGCGCCGGAGGCGAGCCTGAACGGGGAGCGTATCAATTGCGAGCCGCGAAATGGCTATTTGCACATTCACCGGACATGGAGGCAGGGAGATCGCGTCAAACTATTGCTGCCGATGCAAGTGCGTCGCGTCTACGGCCATCCGCAAGTTCGCAATTTGGCCGGCAAGGTGGCCATAGAGCGTGGCCCGTTAGTTTATTGCCTTGAGGAAGTCGACAACGGGACCGAGTTACACAACGTTTGGCTTCATGCAGACAGCCGGTTTTCGCTTGTCGACGGAACTGGCCTCTTCAAGGGCAAGATTTTGCTGCAGGCTGACGGAGTGCGACTGCAACACACGCAATCCGAAGAAGCGCCACTTTATCATTACGACAAGGTGCCTGGGCAGCTAGAACCAACGCGGTTGACATTCATTCCGTGGTTCAGCTGGGCGAACCGCGGCGAAGGCGAAATGCGGATTTGGATAAATGAGCGCTGACGCTGACAAGGGGCCTGCTGCCATGAATCTTAGTTAGATAGGCAATGTCGCCGGTCAAAGCCTGGACGTCGTCAATCCATTTAAGTCGGCCCGTCCACGAGCTCCACTGAACTATCAAGCGAAGAACAGGATATGAGCCGGTTCAGCGAGCCGTTGGAACGCGAACGAGCCGCTTGGAGTAAGCAGGCCAACATCGAACGATCCAATTGTTGGTGAAGAGGCACCCTCGGAGTTGCTCTTGGCCTCATCAAGCCGATCAAATGCCGATGGCTTGAGCGTGCCGCCGTGCGTGTTTTGAAGCAAGCACGGCGACAAGCCAAAGTGAAGTTCGATTAGAGGATCCACGTCAGGTTTTTGTAAGCCAGGCTGCCTATCAGCTCCACACGGCCTAACAGGCTTTGACCAAGTGCAGAAATCTAGTCGTCTGTTAAAAAATCGATTTAGACGGCAAACGATCGCTGGCGGTCGCGATGAGGGTGGTCAGGATCAGGCACCAAAGAGCCCTCAGCCAGGCGAGGATGCGGCGGAGGTTGTGGCCGACGGCCGAGAGGATCACATTGGCGGCATCGCCGGCGCGGCCTTTGAGGTAGCAGCGGCCGAGGTGACCATCGGTCTTCAGGTGTCCGATGATGGGTTCGATGGCGGAGCGGCGGCGCAGCTCGCGCTTGATGACCCCGAAGACGCCGCGCTTCTGGCCGGAGATGAAGACCCGGCGGGGATTTGTGCGTCGTGGCCGCGGTATCCCTTGTCGACATAGGCGCGCTCGATCGCGCAGCCGGTGAGTGTCTCGGTGCGGTCGATGACGTCCCGCAAGGTGTGACCGTCGTACGGGTTATCGGGTAGCGCCCTGGCGTGGAGCACGAACAGGCCCCCGGGAGAACGGCGGTTGTTGGTGACGATGGAGGCTTTGACGCCGAACTCGTAAGGCGCGGCTGCTTCGCCCTTGCCCGATGCACTCCAACTCCGGGGCGTGGAAGGAATAAAGCTTGAAGCCGCGCTGGCGCTGCTGCTGCGAGCGGATCTGCGAGTCCCGGCTGAGCGGGAGGGCGAACGTGTTCTCAAGCGCAGCCTGACCTTCGATCTTGCGGCGGATATCGCGGATGATCCGGCCCAACCGGCTGCGCAGGATGCGCAACTGCCGCTGATGCCGCTTGAATTGCTTGGCTTGGCCGTAGTGTCCCGCCATCATTGTCGCGGTTTGGCAGTGCGCAGATAGGACTGCCGCAGCTTGACCCCGTGCTCCCTCGCCAGGCGGTTGAGCCGCTTGATCGCCGCGTGCAGCAGCTTGGCATCGGTCGGGAAGGTGATGGCCTTCGGCTGCACGGTGGTATCGACCGTGACCGGTTTGAGATCCTGGCTGCGTAACGTGCAGGTCTGGTGCGCCACCCGCAGGCTCTCGGCCAATAGCAGCTCCAGCTTCGCCGAGCCGCTTGCGCCAGTGTCTCAGGTCCGAGCGCTCGTGCGGGAAGGCGTGCTGGAAGAACTCTTTGTCGGTGAAGTACTGGAAATATGGGTCGTGACCCAGCGCTCGCACGCCCCCTCATCGGACAGCCCGTAAATGTGCTTGAGCAGCAACAGCCCGATCATGAGGCGGGTCGCGATCCCGGGCCGACCATTCTCACTATAGAGCGGCGCGATCTCGCCGTCGATCCAGTCCCAATCAACCCGGCTGGCGAGTTGAACCAGCTCGTGGTTCATGTTGATGATCTGGCCTAGCCTGGCCCGGAACAGATCGCCCGATCCCGTTGCTTTGGGCTTCTTCGGTCGCATCGCCACCTCCGATGCGAGCACGGAATCATGACTGGCGATTCGGCGGAATCCTGAAAATGAAATTGTAGGGTTCCGATGCCCGAAACACCAAAACTCTGCAATCCCAAAACAGGCCACAACGAATAATGCGATCTCACCTCAGTCGCTTAGCCGCTCTTCACGGTCGACGCGTTAACTGACCGGAAGCGGACACGATGACGCTCGCGCCTGCCATAGGCAACCCGCTCGTGCCGCCCGGCGGCGTCGAAAACCCCGGCGGCAAGCCGGGGTTTTCTGCTGCGCTATTCATAGCCAGCCAACTCTCGTAACCGCCGCGGTGCGGTTAGCTACGGTGCACCTCACGCATTGAGCCGAATTGGATTCGGCTTCGTTCAGTCCCGGGCTCGATCGTAAGCCGCAAGTGTTGGTTGGTCTGCGCTCCTGCACCTCCTTTCATGGAGGTGCAGATCTCACGTCACATAAAGTCTCCGTCCGAGTCGGACTCTGAAGAAGCTTCGGTATCGCTCGCCACTTTGGAGAGATACCTCGAAGAACTGGTTGCACGCTGCCATCCACCATCCCTGTATCGCCATTGGCTGGACTGGGTGGGGTCGAGCACCATATCATTTTGATCCACTTCAACGAAGCCCATTTGTTCTGCACGAGTTCTCGCTTCGTCATTAGCAGGACGCCAGTTCACCAGCGGCCGTTCGCCGTCTTGCCGTAGCTGGTGCTCGAGCAGAATATCGCCAGCGTTGCCGACGAGCGGATGAGCAACCTGAAAATCCACGATCGAGGTGACGTCAGTGCGTCCGGGGAACTGTGCTCGCCACTGTTGGCTGTAGAACTCACTCTCCATAGGAAATCCCGCTTCCGTTCTTTGGAGACCGACGCTCCTGTTTCCTAGTTGATAGCTGTAATATCGGGCGGCGTCAGAATCCCTTCGGATCCCGTAATTGCTAGCGACATCCGCCGTGCGCCTGGCTCTTTCGGATACATAATCCGAGTACTCCTGCGGATTGTTGGCGATATGATTGATTTCATCGCCATAAAAGTTCCTCACCTCTCGCCGGAATCTGGCTTGGTCGATTTCAATGACAGGAGCTCTTGAGCTGAGATAATAATTCGGCTGCGATGATGAGCTGGCACCGGAATCGTGCAATCGCATTCTAGCGAACGCATCGGAAAAGTCGTCGGCATTCCCGTGACTGCCTGAGTGATGATACTCATCATTGGATGGGACATCCGACCAATTGTTAATTCGATTGTACATGACGACCATACTCCTATCGATGTTGCATTTTGTTCAGGTCCCTCGACCTGCCCTGCCTGATACCGAGCTTAGCTGTCCGCAAGCTGACACCGCGTCTTGAAGGAGAACGTGGCCGGAAAGTCACGAATCGAGGTCTGCAGGGCCATAGAATTTCGGATTTTTATGGTCGAGCTGGATTTGCTTCGGCGCAAATGTCGCGCTGCGCCGAACGATCAAACGAGGTCGGCACGTTCGATTGATCCGGCGTTTATGCCGATTTACGGTTGGATCCGTCCGGACTCATGGTCTGAATGCGGTTGGCGCCCACCTCTAGAAAGAACAATCGGCCAATTGCGACTTTGTGATCGAGTGTGGATTTCGACCTTGTCGCGTCAACATCAATCATGCTCCTCGCCTTACCGCAGATCAGTACGGTGCACGAGTGGAGGACGGCCTGCGAGCGAATGAGGACTACGGATTCGATCTCATTCGTTTCACTGGTGACGAAGTGCTTTCGATGATGATCAGCTCTTTGAGCCACTGGCCCGTACCTCTCAAAAGCTGACGACAGTAATGGTAGCGATAACGATAACGCAGTAAGCTCCTCAAGGTCGACTACGAGGACGATTTCATGTGACAAGAGAATCTCACATAAGATCGTCATCTAGACTATCTGGCGCCGCTCTTCGCGAGATCGTCAGTAACTAAGCGGTCTATTGCGGCTCGCAGCCCGAAGAGAGCCTGCTGTTTTCGAGCGAGATACCGCTTGGAGTACAGCTGCACCGTCAGGTTTCGCTCCTACTGGGCAGCCGATCCGATGCGCAATCCAATAGATGGAGTTGCTCGCATCCGGTGATGGTCTACGTCAGATCAGAACAAGATGCGCCCGGTCGCCATTGGCGGCCGGCGTTTCGCTTGAGTATCTGGGCGGCTTGGCTGCGGAGGTCTTGTACACCATCTAACATGAGCAGAGTTGGGGAGCGTCGAGGAGGCCGCTTTAAGGGTGGTTTGAGGAAAGCGCAGAGCGATGGGAGGTAGGCAGGGAAAAATGCGGCGACTGGCGCCGTGGCGGAAGGAGCTCGCGCAGAACGTTCGCGCTTGAGCTTGTCGAACACCCTCTGCGCAATGTCCCCCGAAGTGCCAAAAAAAGGACGAGTAGAGCCTAGAAGCATACTCCGACCCTTGGTGGCAACGTCGTCCTGAGCGGCCTGATGCCTGGGCAGCTCACGGGCCAAGAAGGCAATGCGGCATCGACTGGCGCTGGGCCACCTGATTTCGCAAAGGCCGCTTCAGTAAGATCGTACCGAGTTCGCCGGATCTCGACATTCGGTACTGAAATGGCTCGCTGCCGGCTGATCGTTTCAAGTGCATCCTCCGTTGCGGTTTTCCTTCAGTGCGGCATCGAGGTGCTCGATCAGTGCATGTCCGGCGAAGGGCTTGGCCAAGAAGCCAACCGCTCCTGCACTCAGAGCTGAGGCGCGCACGCGGTCGTTCGGGAAGGCAGTAATGAAAATGAACGGCACCCCGTAACCGCGAGACCGCATTTCCGCCAGCAGGTCCAAGCCGCCCATAACGGGCATCTGCACGTCCGTAATTACGCAGGAGGTCTCGTTCAACCGCGGCGATCTCAAGAAATCCTCCGCCGATGTAAATGTTTGAACGATGTAGCCGCGCGATTTCAATAGGTTCTCCGTCGCCGCACGAACAGATGCGTCGTCGTCAACGACAGAAATCAAAGGCGTGGACAAGACGATCCCTCCTGGCGCGGGACTAACGGCTGCCGAGGCATTAGCCACCCTGGGCGAAAAGTGGGCTCGAGTGACGAAATTGTAAAATCATACTTAGGTTTGTTCAGAACGATTCGCGCCGATCCCCAGGGTCTCAGCCATTCTGATCAGATCGGCCAGCGAGCGGGCACGCATCTTTCTCATTACGTGTCCCCGGTAGATCTTGACCGTAATCTCGGCGAGCCCAAGCTCAGCGGCTACCTGCTTGTTCATCAGGCCGGAAGCGACCAGCTTCATCACCGCCTGTTCGCGCGGGCTCAGGGTCTCAAATAGCGACTGCAGGTTTGCGACTGTTTGCTGGGCCTCCCGTCTTTTGCGGTCGCGCTCGGTCGCGGCGATCACCGCGTCAAGCAATTCCTGATCGCGAAACGGTTTGGTAAGGAAATCGACCGCGCCTCCTTTCATCGCCCTGACGCTCATGGGAATGTCGCCATGGCCGGTAATGAAAATGATCGGAATATGTATGTTCAACTTCCCCAGCTCGGTTTGGAACTCCAAGCCGCTCAAGCCTGGGAGCCGGACATCAAGAACCAGACAGCTAACAACATCCGGAAGTGCGTTCTGCAGCATTTCGCGGGCCGATCCAAATGCAACGACGTCCAATCCTACCGAATGAAAAAGGTTGGTGAGCGACCGACGCATGGAGATGTCATCCTCGACGACGAAGACGATCGCCTTTGTCGAAGCCTCAGGATTGCTGCTTGGCGAGTCAGAGCGTCGCGTCATAAGACGATCTCCTCATGCAACGGCAGGGCAAACTGGAATGTCACGCCCGGCTGCTCCTTGCGCACCACTGACAGCCGTCCTCCGTGAGCCTCAACGATCGACCGGCAGATCGAAAGACCCATTCCAAGGCCGCTGGATTTCGTGGTGAAGAAAGGCTCTAGCACGCGGTCCGCATCATTCTCGGCGATCCCGACGCCCCAATCTGTCACGGCCACCTGCACATGCCCCATATCGTCCATAGACGACTGAATCAGCAATTCACGGGACCGGTCCGTGACTGCGTCCATGGCTTCGATCCCGTTCATCACCAGATTGATGATCACTTGCTGCAGCTGAATCCGGTCACCGAGAATCGTAGGCAGCGCTGCCGTCAACTCGGTTCTTAACGCCACCTGGTGGCTCACCAGCTCTCGCGTCACCAGCGCAATGACGTCCCCAACGACCTCATTGATATCGAGCGGCACCATCTCGATCTCGCCCTTCTTCGCAAGAGCGCGCACGCGACGGATCACTTCGCTTGCCCGTATTGCGTCTTCGATGATCCACTCAACCGAAGAGCGCGCGGCGGATAGATCAGGAGTTTCGCGGCCCATCCAACCGAGGCACGCGTCAGCGTTGCTGATAATGGCGGCGAGTGGTTGGTTGATTTCATGGGCAATGGAGGTTGTCAGCTCTCCTAACGTCGTCACACGTGTCACATGCGCAAGTTCCGCCTGTGCCTTCCGCAACTGTTGTTCGGCTTGATTTGCGCGAATAATAGCGGTGATGTCGGTGCTGACGCCGCGGTAGCCAAGGAACTTGCCGTTCGCATCAAAAAAGGGCTTGCCGCTCGTCCGAACGTAGATCGGAGATCCGGTCCGGTTGACAGTACGGTAGACCAGATCCCGGAACGGCAGATGCGCCTCAAGTGTGGCCCGGTGCTGCCGCCACTTCTCAGGTTCCTCTTCCACATCGCACGCAATGTCCCAGCGGAGCAGGCCGATCAATCCTGTCGCTAAGATTCCCGCAGCGCTGGTGTGCTCGGACAAGCGCGTAACCTGGTGATCCGGCCCGGTCTCCCAGAGCCAATCGGAAGCTGTCTCGGCGTAATCGCGAAAGCGCTGCTCGCTTTCGCGCAGCGCAGCCAGTGTGTTTTCCAGGCGCTCTCTGGCGGCGTATTGCTCGGTCACATCCATATGCGTTCCGATCAGTTCGCTCACGCAGCCATCGTTGCCGACCACGATATGCGCAACGGAGTGTATGCGCCTTATCCCGCCGTCTTTTAGAAGAATTCGAAAATCATACTCGAAGCGATCTTCCTTGAGCTCGATAGCCTGGCGCTGCACCTCCTGGAGCCCGGGGAGGTCGTCTGGATGGATGCGCGAGCGAATGGTCTCTATTGTTACGGTCTCTTGCGGATCAAACTCAAACAGACGATCGACCTCGGCGGAGCGATACACAAAATCGAGTCCGTGAACGTCCCAGGACCAGCTGCCCGTGTGACTGAGATGCTGGGCTTCGGCGAGATAGGCCTCACTGCGCCGCAGCTTCTGCTCTGCTTGCCGCTCCGCGGTAACATCCGTCGCTGCCCCGACAAACTCAATATCACCGCTGGCGGTTCTCGTGGCTCGTGCCCGCGCATGGATGTGCTTCACCGAGCCGTCCGGCAGCAGCAGCCGGTATTCATGCTCGAAATCCTTACGATCTCGCATCGCCCGATCAATAACCTCTTGAACCGAAGCCCTATCATCTGGATGGGTGCGCTCGACGACGAGGTGCGGCGACGGAACGGTCTGCGGGTCCAACTCAAATATTCGAAACGTCTCCTTTGACCAGAAGACCTCGCCGGTGACGACATTCCAGCCGAAGCTGCCTGTATGGCTCAGCTCCTGGGCCTGGGCCAAATGTGCTTCGCTCCGCTGTAGGGCAAACTCGGTCCGCTTCCGTTCGGTGATATCTTCGCAGGATATCAGAACAATGGGCCGGTCATCAGCCCAGATCATGGCTTTGGCATTTTCACGTACCCACAGTACCGAGCCGTCGTTCCTGACTTTCCGGGCCTCCCAGGTTCGCGATTGACCGATATCTTCAAGGCAGGCGCGAATGCATTCGCGAGCTAACTCGCGATCCTCCTCCAGAAAGACTCCCAGGATGGAGTGGCCGATCAGTTCGGAACGCGCATAGCCGAACTGTGCCGCGCCGAACGAATTGCTATTGAGGACGGTACCGGCTTCGTCGACCATGACGTACATAGCCGGATTGTGTTCGAAGATTGCTTGCCAGCGTTTCTCGCGGTCCTCCAAATCGGCCGCGCTGATCCGGAGCATGGCTGCGGCCTCACGCGCGGCTTGGCTTTCCTGGCGCACTTTTCCGATCAGGTGCGTTCCGACGATCGAGACAACGAAAAACGCAACGACCACCGGAAGATCTTGTGGATCATCGATCCGCAGACTGAACGCTGGCGGCGCAAAGTAGTAAGCGAGAGCTGCGATGGCCACGACGCAAAGCGCGGATGACGCGATGAAGCTGCCCATCAACGAAAACAGCAACACGACTAACAAATAGGCGAACGCCGTCGCAGCGAACTGCGCGTGAAGGTACAAGCAAGCCAGCGTTACCACGGCCAACGTTATGCTGCCGAAGGTAAACTGAGGCGCTGAAACTTTGAAACTGCTGATCTGGCTACGCATTTTTATACCGTCCGGCCTTTTCTCCGGCGGGAGAGCTATAACATTTTAGGCAAAAATGGGGCAATCCTTTCGCTGCCGACAGAACTTCGTGAGCGGATCCGAGATCGATTGCCTTCTGTTGAACTCAGCACGCGCCGAAGAAATACGCATTACAAACGTACGTATAGTTGTCCTAAACCTTTCAATAGTGCGCGCTAACCTGTGTACAATCGAGGCTGCGCTGTCTGGTTTCCTCCGCGGCCGGTGACCTCGGGGCAGGCATTGGAGGTTGCGGCCCTAGGATCGCCGCCGGGACCTGTTGGCACGCCACGACGAGGACAAGGGTTACAGTTCAGCGAGGACGTCGCGGCCGAAAAAGCACCCCGCTCGCCGAATCCGGAAAGGATAGATGCAAGCTGCGGGACCACGCATCTCGCGGTCGATCATGCGGAAGGGAACGCAATGTAATGTGCCAAGATAGTAAGGCGAAGTTATGCAACGGCTGTCTATGACTCGCGGCCATCTCAGCTCAGGTTTCGTGCCGATGAGCCGTTAGCCGGAATCGAGAGCGCGTATATGACGCCGAGCCGACACTAGCTTCTTCGAGCCGCCTCGTCTCAGTCAAGGTGCCAATCTAGTCCACGCAGATCACACTTATCGCGATCTGGATACGTACCGTTAGACTGAGTCGAACGCGGAAGAAGCTACCGCCTAGCCGGCCGGGCGAGGCGAGTGCGGTGACCACGGACGTGGCCATTTGTGGGCAGGTCAACACCTTGGTCCGTCACGCTGGATACGTTCTTTCGCAGTCTTACTGTCTGGCTCGGCAATGTTGCACAGGCGCTCGGCTGGCCAGAAGCCTAACCTCGAAAGACCACGCTTGAAAATGACTTTCCAAAATTGCAGCTCCTTCTCGCGTGCGGTAGCGCCTCACAGGCGACTGCCGGGGGCGTGAAGCGGAGCAAGAGCTGCGTTCTGGAGATCCAGTGGGAGAAAGCTCCGACTCGCAGTTCGAGCACGGTGCCGACTTGAACTACGAAGAATCGTGAATGCGGTTGCGCTTGGATTCGACGCGTCTTGCAATGACGGCGACCGAGATCCGGGCTACCTCCTTGTGTCGACAGTGGTGGGCCGGTCGAGCCGAGCGTGCAACGTCGCGTGCTCTAGCTCGCCTTCCCACCAGGATACGAACACGGCTGCAATGCCATTGCCGGTGATGTTGGTAAGGGCGCGTACCTCGCTCATGAACTTGTCGATCGAGAACACGATTGCCATACCCGGTACCAGCGCTGGGTTGACGACCGACAATGTTGCGGCGAGCGTAATGAAGCCCGCGCCGGTGACGCCGCTTGCCCCCTTGGAGGTCAGCATTGCCACGAGCAAGATCGTGAGCTGTTGGCCAAAGGTGAGATCGACTCCGAGTGCTTGGGCAATGAACAATGTGGCAAGTGTCATATAGATGTTGGTGCCATCGAGGTTGAAGGAGTACCCAGTTGGGACCACCAGGCCGACCACGGGCTTGGAGCAGCCCAGCCGCTCAAGCTTCCCCATCAATTGCGGCAGCGCGCTTTCCGAGGACGAAGTGCCGAGCACGATCAAAAGCTCGTCCTTGATATAGGCAATGAACTTGAAAATCGAAAAGCCGACGATGCGTGCGATAATGCCGAGCACAACCACCACAAAAAGCGCAGCCGTCACGTAAAATAGTGCGATCAGACCGATCAGATTGCCGAGCGCTGCCGGCCCGAACTTGCCAATCGTGAAGGCCATGGCGCCGAAGGCCCCGATCGGGGCCGCTTTCATAATGATGGCGATTACGCCGAACACCGCGTGCGCGACGTCGTCAATCATGCCGCGCAGCCGCTCCCCGCGTTCTCCTAGCGCCATCAGAGAAAAACCGAACAGGATCGCGAACAGGAGCACCTGCAAAACATCGCCGCGAGCGAACGCGCCAACTATGGTATCGGGAATGATGTTGAGAACGAAATCGACGCTCTTGGAGGCTTCCGCTTGCTTGACGTAATTGGCGACCGCTGCAGCGTCCGGCTTGACTGCAAGGCCATGACCGATTTGGACCAGATTACCCATAATAAGGCCCAACAGCAGCGCAAAGCTGGAGACGATCTCAAAATAAACCAATGCCTTGACGCCGACGCGCCCGACTTTCTTTGCATCCTGAATGTGTGCGATGCCGGATGCGACGGTGCAGAAGATGATCGGCGCGATCACCATCTTGATGAGTTTGATGAATCCGTCACCGAGCGCCTTGACCCAATCGTTGGTCGCGACAGATGGCCACAGCCAACCGACCAAGGCGCCAACCACGATGGCGATCAACACCTGGACATAGAGGATCTTATACCAAGTTTGCGACGCGCGCGCGGGCGCCGCGGTTGCCATGGTGGTCATGACGCTTCCTTCCCGAATATACCCGAATGCAAGCCGCCGCGTCGTTGAGAGGCGACAGCATCATGCGAGGCTCGTCGTTTTAGCCGTGTCCGATTGAAGACGATCCGAGAAGCGGCGCGTCTTCCCAAAGGCAGGCGTTCAGTTACGTTATCTTTTTTCGCTAAGCAAGATATGCACCAGATGCCCGATCTGGGCCAATCAAGTGCCCGCGGATAAACCGTCTCTCGCCGTTGGCTCGGTCCAGGTGCTCGGACCGCGGTTGCAAGCTCGAACATGACGTTGCAGCATAATGTGTATGTTTGGTCGGCTGGGCGCACCGCGGGCACGTCTCGATCTGGAAACTTGGCGTGATCGGTATGCGCCGACTGATGAGATTGATGCAACACTGCGTGAGATTGGTAAAATCGATAGTTTCGATCGTAGGCATTCACACGATGGAAGTCTGGCACATCGAAGATCTAGGACCCGATTGCCGCAAATTCTGTGATGGAGGCGCTGCATTTTCGCTAGCGGCAAAGCATGTCCGTTCGCGGGGCATTTGTCTCCAGGTGAAGTGACCGCACAGTTCAGCAGAAGGCGGAGATCTGGCTGTGCGCACAAGAGCCCGCAGAGGGCGTCCAAGAAGAAGCAATCTTATGGCCCTTGAAGTCCTGCCGTCTGTTGCCGAGTTCAGCGGCAACGTGGCCCTCAAAGACGGGGTACCGTCGTCGCTGCTCGACCTCGCGGTTGGCGAGAATGGAACACCGCACATGCTCGATAGCTCCCGCATGTAGGCGCGCACTACAGAGCCGAATCGTGGCTCAATGAGAATCTCCGAGCACGAGCGCATGCGGCGCGGCGCAAGATGAATGGGCGCGCTGATTCCGTCGTTTTTATCGGATTGTTCAAGCATTGCGCGATGCTTGAGCAACGTGCCTTCACGCCATTCATGCGCATCGGGGGAGGGGCTGCCACTATCGTAAATCGCGCAGAGGCGCGCTTCGGCAAAAATTGGCGGAGGCCATTCGGATCGCACGGACCGATGGCGCCTTCTGCTTGGGTGTTGGACGTCGCCCATCGACTTTGCTATCGCTTTGGGGGAGCGCGCGTATGCACGATATTGGCATCAATAAAGGTGCTGCCATCGCGCTGCGCATTTCACCTGGAGCTATCAAGCTCGATCCGATCTCGGGCTATCGCGCGGTTGTCGCGCACGCTGGACGGTGCTGAGAGCCCGATCAGGCTAGGGACGCAGCAGATCGCATATGAGGACAGCGCAGATTCTGGCGCGAGATGCGGTCGGGCATGCGCGCCGGCGAGGTCGAACTCAGCGGGTACTGCCGTTTTGCCGCGCGCTAACCCAGCTGATGCTCGGCTGGCGAGAGCAGTTCAGGCCCCTTTTCTGTATACATACTTTTCGGACTAGAGACTCAGTTGCGCATTTATGGCCACACTTCAACCGAAGTTACCGGCGAGTGTATACATGCAGTGTCCAGAACTGGAGGGGTTGATACATGAGCCGGTGCTTTCCGATGAATGCCTGGTACGCAGCCGCTTGGGATGCCGAGGTGAAGCAGGCCTTGCTGCCGCGCACGATCTGCGGCAGGCACGTGGTGATGTATCGGCGCACCAATGGCGAAGTGGTAGCGCTCGAGGACGCCTGTTGGCATCGACTAGTGCCTCTCTCAAAAGGCCGCCTTGAGGGCGACAGCGTCGTCTGCGGCTATCATGGTCTGAAATTCAACGCGCAGGGCCGCTGCACCTTCATGCCCTCGCAAGAAACGATCAACCCCTCCGCCTGTGTGCGTGCCTATCCCGTCGTCGAGCGCCATCGCTTCGTCTGGCTATGGATGGGTGATCCGGCGCTAGCCGACCCGGCCTTGGTGCCGGACATGCACTGGAACGATGATCCCGCTTGGGCCGGCGATGGTGATACCATTCATCTGAAATGCGATTATCGTCTGGTTATCGACAACCTCATGGACCTGACGCACGAAACTTTTGTGCACGGCGCCAGCATCGGCAATGACGCCATCGCGGAAGCGCCGTTTGACGTCACTCATGGGGAGAAGACCGCCACCGTGACGCGCTGGATGAAGGGGATTACCGCGCCGCCATTTTGGGCCAAGCAGTTGCAAAAACCTGGTCCGGTGGACCGCTGGCAAATCATTCGTTTCGAGGCCCCGTGCACGATCAATATCGACGTCGGGGTGGCGCCCACTGGAACCGGCGCGCCCGAAGGCAATCGCGCTGCCGGCGTCAATGGTCTTGTCCTCAACACGATCACGCCCGAAACGGAAACGAGCTGCCACTATTTCTGGGCATTTGTGCGCAATTATCGGTTGAACGAACAGCGCCTGACCACCGAGCTCCGCCAAGGTGTTTCTGGCATCTTCCGTGAGGACGAGGTCATCCTCGAGGCGCAGCAGCGCGCGGTTGACGAAAATCCTGACCGCGCCTTTTACAATCTTAATATCGATGCGGGCGCGATGTGGGCCCGCCGCCTGGTAGACCGGATGATCGACGCCGAGATTCCGTCGCACAGTCGGCAGGCCGCGGAGTAGGGCATGACCGAGCGCGAAGGCGATCGCTCCGTCTCACAAACTGTACGCGCCCAGCTCAGCTTGCGCGATCTGATCCTCTCCGGAGATTTGCGGCCGGGGGAGCGGATCTCCGAATTGCAGGCTGTTGAAACGACCGGCGCTTCGCGCACCCCGGTGCGAATGGCATTGGTCCGCCTCGAAGAGGAAGGACTTCTGGAAGCGCTTCCTTCTGGCGGCTTCATGGTGAAGGCGTTCTCCGAGCGAGATGTCCTGGATTCGATCGAACTGCGTGGCACGCTCGAAGGTCTGGCCGCTCGTTTTGCAGCCGAGCGCGGTGCTTCGTCGCGTGATCTCGAGCCTCTGAAACGATGCCTTGACGAGATCGACGGCGTGGTGCGGCAGGATCCAATCTCCGTCGACGCTTTCTCCTCGTACGTTGCGCTCAATGCGCGCTTTCACGCCATGTTGACCGAATTGTCGCGTAGCCCGCCCTTGATCCGGCAGGTGGATCGCGCCTCCGCGCTGCCCTTTGCCTCCCCGAGCGGCTTTGTGGTGACCCAATCGACACTGCCGGATGCGCGCGACACGCTCATGATTGCGCAAGATCAACACCGCGTCGTGATCGACGCAATCGAAAACCGCGAAGGTGCGCGCGCTGAGGCGATCATGCGCGAGCATGCGCGAGTGGCGGCGCGCAATTTGCGCTTTGTGCTCCAGAACAAGACGCATTTTGACCTACTGCCGGGGCTGGCGCTTATCAGGATGGCAGGCGAGTAAAGGAATCTGCATGCGGTTCATTGAAAGCTGGATACCGGCAACCCTTGTCGCGACGCGCGATCTGACGCCTTCGATCCGCGAGTTGCTAATCAGACCGGAAAGCTTTGATGTCGCGACCTATCCGGTCGGCAGCCATATCAATGTCGCTGTCACTATCGATGGGCGCCCAGAGACGCGGTCTTACTCGCTGGTCGGCGAAGCCGACCGAGGCGGCTATCGTATCGCGGTGCGCCGCGCCGAGGACACCCGCGGCGGCTCGCGGTACATGTGGTCCCTTGCGCCGGGTGCGCGGCTGAGCATCACATTGCCTGCCTCGTTGCTGCAGATCGACTGGGCGCGCCGGCACTACTGCCTGATTGCGGGCGGCATCGGCATTACGCCACTGGTTGGGGCAGCTCAGGCGCTCGCCCGTCGCGATGCCGATTTCACGCTGCATTATGCTGTGCCCTCCCGCGAGCAAGCCGCCTATTTGGATGTCCTCGCCCCCTTGCTGAACGAGCGGCTTATTGTCCATGCAGGCAATGAGGAGCGCCGGCTCAATTTCGATAATCTGTTCGCCTCGCTGCCGCCTGACGCCTTGACCATGTTGTGTGGTCCGATGCGGATGCTCGATGCCGCGCGCCGGGCCTGGGATAGCGCAGGACGAACGGTGTCCGACCTGCGCTACGAAACCTTCGGGTCGAGCGGCTCGCTGCCGACTGAAGGATTTCGGGTTCGCTTTGTCGATCGGAACCTCGAAATCGAAATTCCGAGTGATCGCTCGCTGCTGGACGTACTCAATGAATCCGGTTGCGAGGTGATTGCGGATTGCCGGCGCGGCGAGTGTGGTGTTTGCGCCATCGACATCATCAAGATCGACGGTGAGCTTGATCATCGCGACGTCTTCTTCAGCGAGCCGCAGAAACGCGCGAACGAAAAGATCTGTGCATGTGTCTCCCGCGCCCGGGGCACTATCACGGTCGATATACGGCACCGCCCGGAAGCTCTGTAGGTCGCTGCAAACCGTTTTCGGTGCCTCCCTCACAACTAGCTGCATGTCGCGTTTATCACGGTGCGCACATGATTACCGGATAAAGGCGTCGCTGCTTGGAGGTCCTTTGCGGCCATGTCCAGCAAGGCATGAATTCCGATACCCTTGCTACCAGCCGCGTCCATTATCGTAAATGGCACTGTGGCGGGTTGTGCTTGCGCTCAGCCGCGCCCGCGTTCGAGCGAACTCTAAACGACCGGGGCAATTTTCGAAACAGAATCCACTTAAGGGGCGCGTCGAGTGATCATGAAGCGCCGTAAGATCCAATAACAAACCCTAGGCGGGGGCAAACCCTGCCGCATCATTGTGCCGTCGCTGTCTGCTCGGGAACAAAGATGCCGGAAACCTGACAGAGCGCAAGATCCACTCCACGGCGGACTCGTCGTCTGTGCGTATTTTCTCACGTCGAGCCTAGGGTGGTGCACCACATTGCGCAAGCGGCACAGGTATTGCTGGATGACGAGCGAGGAGCTGCCGCCGTCAAGACCAGTCGAAGCGGCCCGTGACAGGAGTTTCCTATGAAGTTTGCGACGCTGCTCTTGCTCGCGAAAACGACGCGCGTCAATGTGGTGGCCGCCGCGAAGGTCTGCACCACTAAGAGGCGCTGCGCGTTCCATACCTCGGCGCGCCGGATGTGCACACGATCACTGCCTCGAGACAGCGACCGTCTCTCACTGGGGCGCTGAAGCCTATGGATGCGTTTTCGGCAGAGATTTGGCAATCCGTTGCGCTTACGATCGAGCTCGCCAGCGTGACGACCATGATCCTCCTGGTGATTGGCGCGCCGCTCGCGTGGTGGCTAGCGTGTTCACATACTGTTTTGCGCGAGGCGGTGGCAGCGATCATCACGCTACTGCTGGTGCTGCCGCCGACGGCACTCGGTTTCTGTGTCCTCGTGCTGCTCGGCCCCGGCGGACCGGGGGGGCTTCTCGCTTCTTTCTGGGGCGAGCGCTCGCTCGCCTTTACCTTCGCAGGAATCGTAGTCGGATCGGTGCTCTCGGCGCTGCCTTTGGTGGTGCAGCCGATCCGCAACGCCTTTGTCGCGATGGGCGACCCTCCGCTGGAAGCTGCGGCGCGGGTTTCTCCGTTGTATGCCTTCATTACCATCGGTTTGCCGCTGGCACGATTGGAGTTTGTCAAAGCCGCTGTAATTGGCTTTGCTCATACGATCGGCACATTCGGCGTCGTGATGATGATCGGCGGCAATATTCCTGGGCGCACCAAGGTGTTGTCAGCCTACGTCATAGACTACGTCCAAGCATCACGCTGGCGCGAGGCGGGTGTGGTTGCGGGCGGTATGGTGATGTTTGCTTTTGCGGTCATCTTCACCTTAGCTCTCCTCGACAGACGCTGTGCCAGGAGAAGCACATGAGCGCAGGCGCGCCAGACCGGACCGAGTGGCTTTCGGCTCGTCAGACCAGACATGCCAGAGCTGGAACAGCGCAAGCCAGCTCCGTCTATTGGCGAGGATAGAATGAACAAGCTTGTTATGACCGCAGTGGTTGCTGGAATCAGCTTCAATTCAGTACATTCAGCGCCTCTGCCCGAGGCCATGGCCGATGACGTCGGAGTTTCTCAGCAACGCCTTGCCAAGCTAGATGAGTTCTTCGATCGTGAGATCGAAAGCAAGCGCGTGCCGGGCGCGGTGGTTGCAATCGCCCGAGACGGCAAGCTGATTCATTACAAGGCGTATGGCCAACTTGATCCTGCAAAAGGATCGTCGATGCGCCTCGATGCGATGTTCGCGCTTGCATCTATGACCAAGCCGATGGTGGCCGTTGCCGGGCTCACCCTCATGGAGCAAGGTCGCCTGCCTCTACAGGGCAGGCTTACGGACTATTACCCGGAATTCGCAAACATGAAGGTCGCGGTGCCACGGCCTGACGGTTCGTTAATGTATCAAGCGCAGAGTTCTCCGATCTACATCCACGATCTTTATCGGCACACATCAGGTCTCACCTATGGCGCGCCTCCAGATAGCCCAGACCAAGTGGCGCGTCTCTACCCGGATTTTGCAGCCCCGCCGCTAAAGGGTGACAAGCAGGCGTTCATCCAGGCCATTACCAAGTTGCCGCTAGCGCACCAACCGGGGACGGAATTCGAATACGGCTTCTCGACCGACGTGCTCGGAGCTGTGGTGGAACAGGTCAGCGGACAACGATTGGGCGACTATCTTGCCAGCAACTTGTGGAAGCCGATCGGGATGCAGGATGCCACTTTCCATTTGTCCACATCACAACGCGAGCGCCTCGCGCATCCGTTTCCAGACGACCCGCTGACTGGAAAGCAACAAGAGATCGAGCTCCTCGAAAGTCCGACACTGTTTGACTGCGGAGGGGCCTGCGCGTTTGCGACAGTCGGTGACTATGTGCGCTTCGGGCAAATGCTGCTAAACGGCGGGGAGCTCGATGGGCAGCGCATTCTCGGCCCGAAGACGGTGCGCCACATGATCTCCAACCACCTCGGGCCGGAGATCAAGAATAAGATTGCCAATGTGGAGGCGCATCGCGCCGGCTTCGGCTTCGGACTCGGAGTGGCTGTGCGCATAAGCGAGGGTATCTCGGCGGTTCCGGGCAATCCAGGTGAGTTCACCTGGACCGGCGCTTACGGAACACAATTTTTCTGCGACCCGAAGGAGCGTCTGATCGTGGTGGTCGGAACGGCCGCGCCCGGAGAAATCCGCAAGTACTATCGCGAACAAGTCCAGTACATCGTCTATGCTGGAATAACTCGATAATTCGCCCGGCGTTGACCCGACGACAGTTTTGGGTGGTTGGAAACCGGCGTTGCCGCTGGACACCGATGACTGAACTCAGCGCCGGAACGGCTATCCTCGGCCGGATTGCGCCGATGCTAGGAACGAACGTGACGCTTCCGGCATCGCGAAGAGACTCTCGTAGGCGAGTGCGGTGTCGCGATATGCTAAGAGGACCGCGGCTTGCCGTCGATTGGCTCGCGCGATGCTCTCCTAGATGTCGCTTTAGAACATCCAGACCGTCGCGTCCGATCCCTTGGTAATGCCGTGCGGCAGCCACACTGAATGACAGACAGATCAGATCGATCCGCCTCGCAAATCAAAGCATGTGCGCTGCGCGGCTCGGCATCGCGTTCTGTTCGGCGCTGGGCCGGCCACTTTGGCGTGTTTCCGCAGTCGGACTACGACGCGGATCGAACCCCATTTGCCCCGCGGAGAGCAAGTCTGATTGAGATGGACGGTGCCCGTCAACTGCACCAACTCGTTCTGTCACCAACTCGTTCAAGAAGCGGTATGCGCGCGCTTGTTCCGATTGTGCAAAAGCCGGTATGACGTGGTCGCCCTGGATTGGCAAATAATTGTGCTGCTCTGTTGAAGTTCTCACATCGACGTTCAAAGCCCGACATCACTGGCGTGACATGGCTCAACGGCGCGAGCCTGGGGCTTGCTGGCCGGCTCGCCGATAGGGCAAGAGTCGAAAGGCTGGCTTGGCGCCCAGTCAAGCGTTGGGTTCCGATGGCCTGTTTCTTGCTGCTGCGCTAGCAGTTCGGTCGGCCGACGACGACTCACATGGAAGGCTTCATGAGCGGGGCAACGGAGACGCTTTACAGCGTGATCAGACGTCAGGGCATCACGCGTCGTAGTTTCCATAAATTCTGCAGTTTGACGGCCGCCAGCTTCGGACTTGGTCCGCTTGCCGCAAGCACTATTGCCGACGCCCTGGAGACCAAACCGCGCGTACCCGTCATCTGGCTGCACGGGCTCGAGTGCACCTGCTGCTCGGAAAGCTTTATCCGCTCGGCCCATCCGTTGATCAAAGACACGCTGCTGTCAATGATTTCGCTCGACTATGACGATACGATCATGGCGGCGGCTGGACACCAGGCTGAAGCCATCCTGGAGGAAGCCCGCGCCAAGTATAAAGGCAAGTATGTGCTTGCGGTCGAAGGTAATCCGCCGCTGAAGCAGGGGGGCATGTTCTGCATTGACGGCGGCAAGCCGTTCGTTGAAAAGCTCAGGTCGATGGCGGAAGAGTCGATGGCGATCGTCGCTTGGGGCACGTGTGCGTCCTGGGGGTGCGTGCAGGCGGCCAGACCCAATCCGACGGGCGCGGCGCCGATCGATCAGGTGATCAAGAACAAGCCGATCATCAAGGTACCCGGGTGTCCGCCTATCGCAGAGGTCATGAGCGGCTTGGTGACTTTCATCACCACGTTCGGAAAGCTTCCGGAGCTCGATCGCCAAGGGCGCCCAAAGATGTTTTATTCCGAGCGCATTCACGACAAATGCTATCGACGTTCCCATTTCGACGCCGGCCAATTCGTCGAAGAGTGGGACGATGAGTGCGCACGCAAGGGTTATTGCCTCTACAAGATGGGCTGCAAGGGGCCAACCACCTACAATGCCTGTTCGGCCCTTCGCTGGAACGGCGGTGTTTCATTTCCAATTCAATCCGGCCACGGCTGCCTCAGTTGCTCCGAAGACGGCTTTTGGGACAGAGGTTCATTTTACGACCGACTCACGACCATCAAGCAGTTCGGCATTGAGAAGAACGCCGATCAGATTGGTATGGCTGCTGCAGGGGTAGTTGGGCTGTCCGTCGCCGCCCATGCGGCGGTCACTGCCGTGAAGCGGTTGACCAACAAGCCGGATCGCACAGCCTCACAAAAATAAGCGGAATTGAGAAGAGGACGACGGTGGCCGGACAGATACCAAAAGGGTTCAATCTCGATCGCTCCGGCAAGCGAATCGTCATCGATCCGCTGACGCGGATCGAAGGCCACCTGCGTGTCGAAGCCAATGTCGATTCCGACAACGTGATCCGCAATGCGGTTTCGAGCGGGACGATGTGGCGTGGCATCGAAGTCATCTTGCGCGGACGTGATCCGCGCGACGCCTGGGCGTTTACTGAGCGGATTTGCGGTGTCTGCACCGGCACCCATGCGCTGACCTCCGTGCGCGCGGTTGAGAATGCGCTAGGGATCACGATTCCGGAGAATGCCAATTCGATCCGAAACATCATGCAGCTGTGCTTGCTCGTGCATGATCATCTCGTGCATTTCTACCATCTGCACGCGCTCGATTGGGTCGACGTGGTATCCGCGCTCAAGGCCGACCCCAAGACCACCTCCGCGCTGGCGCAGTCCATCTCGCCGTGGCCGTTGTCATCCCCTGGCTATTTTAAGGATTTGCAGATCAGGCTGACTAAATTTTTCGGATCAGGGCAACTAGGTCCCTTCAAGAACGGCTATTGGGGGCATCCGGCCTACAAGCTGCCAGCGGAGGCGAACCTGATGGCCGTGGCGCATTATCTGGAAGCGCTCGACTTCCAGAAAGAGATCGTCAAAATCCAGGCCGTCTATGGGGGCAAAAATCCGCATCCTAACTGGCTGGTCGGCGGCGTGCCCTGCGCGATCAACATCGACGCAACTGGTGCGGTGGGTGCGATCAACATGGAGCGACTTAATCTCGTATCCTCGATCATCGACCGTTCGATCGAGTTTGTCGAGCAGGTCTATCTGCCCGACGTCGCAATGATCGGCTCGTTCTATAAGGATTGGCTACATGGTGGCGGACTTTCAAGCAAAAGCGTAATGTCCTATGGCGACATCCTCGAAAACGCCAACGACTGTTCTGCGAACAATCTCAAGCTGCCACGCGGCGTCATTCTTGATGGCAATCTCGAGGAGATATTGCCGATCGACCATAGCGATCCGGACCAGATCCAGGAGTTCGTCACGCACTCGTGGTATAAGTACCCGCGCGATTGCTGTGGACTGCATCCATGGGATGGCATCACCGAACCGAGTTTCGAGCTCGGGTCAAAAGTCAAGGGGAGCAAGACAGATATCGAGGAACTCGACGAAGGTGGCAAGTATTCGTGGATCAAAGCGCCGCGCTGGCGCGGCCACGCCGTCGAAGTCGGACCTTTGGCGCGATACATCATCGGTTATGCGCAGGGCAAGGCCGAGTTCAAGGAGCCGACCGACAGACTGCTCAAGGGACTCAATCTTCCCCTGACGGCGATGTTCTCGACGCTTGGCCGTACCGCGGCGCGGGCACTCGAATGCCAGTGGGCGGCGCATCAGCTGCGTTATTTCCAGGATAAGTTGGTCGTCCATATTAAGGCAGGCAATACGGCAACTGCAAATGTCGCAAGATGGAAGCCGGAAAGCTGGCCCAAGGAGGCCATGGGCTACGGTTTCACTGAGGCGCCGCGCGGTGCGCTTGGGCACTGGATCAAGATCAAGGACACGAAGATCGACAACTATCAATGTGTCGTACCGACGACATGGAACGGATCTCCTCGCGATCCCAAGGGCAATATTGGCGCCTTTGAAGCCTCCCTGATCGGCACCCCGTTGGCCGATCCGCTGCGCCCCCTGGAGATCTTGCGTACGATCCATTCCTTTGACCCGTGCCTGGCGTGCTCGACCCATGTGATGAGTCTTGACGGCCAAGAGATGGCTTCAGTCAATGTTCGTTAGGGACATGCTGAACAACGCTCCGCAGCCCCCCGCTGCCGTCGATGCGGCACCGACCGAGCGCGGCATCGGCCGTCGCGGCGCCTACGTTTATGAGGCGCCGGTGCGACTGTGGCACTGGGTCAATGCGGCGGCCATTCTGATGCTGGCCTTGACCGGCTATCTGATTGGAACGGGGACGCCGGCGATGTCGGGACAGGCAAGCGGCAATTACCTGTTCGGTTATATCCGATTTGCGCATTTCTCTGCGGGATATGTGCTCAGCGTCGGCTTTCTTCTGCGTATTTACTCGGCCCTGATTGGAAATCGACATGCCATGCAGATCTTTTGTGTTCCGCTCTGGCGCGGGTGCTTTTGGCGCGAGGTGCACCACGAGATTCGCTGGTACGCGTTCCTTGCAGTTGAGCCCGACAGACGCGTCGGGCACAACCGCCTGGCTCAGCTCGCAATGTTCCTTATGTTTACGCAAACGATCACCTTCATGATCGTCACAGGTTTTGCACTTTATGGGCAGGGCGCCGGTAGCGACAGTTGGCAGGACAGGCTGTTCGGGTGGGTGTTTTCAATCTGGCCAAATAGCCAGGACGTCCATACCTGGCATCATCTCGGTCTGTGGGTGATCGTGGTCTTTGTGCTGGTTCACATCTACGCGGTGATCCGGGAGGACATCATGTCGCGCCGGAGCATCTCCTCGATGATTTCGGGTGAGCGCGAGTTACGCGATTGAATGGCAAGCGGATACTAGTTCCGGAGAACAAGCAACGGATCCTTGTGCTTGGCATCGGCAATATCCTGTGGGCCGATGAGGGGTTCGGCGTGCGGGCGGTAGAGGAGTTCCATCGCCGCTATGTAGTCGCTGACAATGTCACCATCCTTGATGGCGGCACGCAGGGGCTCTACCTGGTAAGTTATCTTGAGCAGGCCGATTGCATGATCGTGTTCGATGCCATCGACTTTGCACTCCCGCCCGGACAGTTGAAGCTCATGCGGGATGCCGAGGTGCCAAAATTTGCTGGCGCCAATAAGATAAGCCTACATCAGACCGGTTTTCAGGAGGTCTTGAGTGCGGCCGATCTGCTTGGCCGCTGCCCGCGAGACCTCGCTCTCATCGGATGTCAGGCGCTGGACCTGGAGCATTGGGGCGGTCCGCTGACAGCTCCGGTGCGCTTCCAGATTGCGCCGGCGATCGAACTGGCTTGCAAACTCCTGGCGCAGTGGGGCTCGCCGGCCACACCGCGAACGACGCCGCTGCCCGCATCAGAACGGCTGTTGGCGAACAATATCGACCATGCAAGTTATGAGATGGGAGCGCAGCCAATCTAGCGGCCCGCGATTGATCATGTGCCTCGGCTTGCCAATGACGATTGTTGAGACGGACGACATCACGGCACTTTGTGAGTATCGCAACGAACAGCGGCGTGTCTCGGTCATGCTGCTCTACGGCGCCCCGGTCGGCGCCAGGGTGCTCGTTCATATCGACAGCGCCGTGCGACTCTTGGATGAGGATGAAGCAAGACTGATCTCGGAAGCTCTCGACGGGCTTGACGCCAGCCGTAACGGCCAGGACTGCGATCCCTTCTTTGCAGACCTGGTCGGCCGTGAGCCGCAATTGCCCGAACACCTACGTTAGCGGTTCTGCTGCGGATGTTGCGGTGACTACGCCTGCCCGCAAATCGATCAATCGCGCGCACCTTCTGCATGGAAAGATCAAAATGCTTCGAGCCATTGATTCCGGTCTCCCCCACAGCGAGACAGTGATTGGCACGTGCCTTGCTACATCTCACCTAGCTCAAACCAAGAACTATCAGAAAGGAGTCTGATGAAATTCAAGCTGGCGCGGCATGATCTGGCACCCTGTCCGTCCGAGGTAGAGAGCGTCGGCGCGGATGCACGCCTCGTCACGCACGCTTCCGCGAGCACGCCGGAAGTGCCGCTGGCGGTCGATGCCGTACATTCGCTCCGGGCCGTCCATCTCGCATTATCCCTTCCTGAATTGATCAAGGCTTTTCGGCGTTGCGTGCAAAGCACAGGGCCTGCGCATGCGTTGGCTGGAAAGCTGGTCGGAAGACTCGGCCCGCGTCGTCGATTGACGCCAATTTTGTGCCATCGGCACGATACGCTCTGCCTGATCGGCAGGCGTCTGGACCGTTTGATCAGGATCGACCGCATCGTCGTACCGATCATTTGGCTGTACGCGGGTAGCATTTGTGCCGGCTATGCCTCCCGATAGATCCAACGGGACATCGTATCATGAAGACAGCGGTCCGCGTCGTATCCGAGGACGCCGAGCAGGTGGTGAGCAAGTCTGCCACGGGCACGGAAAGTCTCGATGTATTCCATAGCGGGCTCACGACTATGGAGGCGGTAGCCAAGCGCGCTCGGCGCGACGGCAACGAGCTTGCAAGGAACTATCCGAATGTCACGGTGCTGTTGTCGAATGTCGCCGCTGCCGCTCGCGGCCAGAGGCAGAGCACTCGGACGCAACTGTACGGACTCGCCAATCTCAGCAAGCTCGAGCGCAAGCTGATTGGCGAGGTGCTCGGGGAGGGCGAGGTCGCCGGCGTGGTTGCGCTGCCAGATGGCTCCTTTGCGCAACTCCGGGAGGCGGTCCTTGCGGGAATCTGGCGCGTGCGTATCGGGGCCGAATCGGCGCACGAATATGTCGAGGTTGGGGCAATCCCGCAGATTGTGCAGCGCGCCGCAACTGAGTTGACGTCTGCCGACTTTCCGATCGGCGCGGCGCCGGACGGCGCCATGAACGTGCTCGCGGTGCTTGCGGAAATACGCGCGCGGGCGCGTGTGTGGCGGTCGGGCATGCGGGCGCATGTTATCAATCTGACGTTGCTGCCGATGAGTGCTGTGGACATGACGTTCCTGCAGCAAAGTTTGGGCCATGGTCCGGTCCAGCTCATCTTCCGCGGTTACGGCACATGCCGCGTGCAGGCGACAGGAGTGAGGAACGTCTGGTCGGTGCAGTACTTCAATTCTTTGGACGACGTCATCCTCGATACGGTGGAGGTCGGAGACGTGCCGATCGTTGCCTTGGCTGCTGACGAGGATTTCGAGGACTCCGCCGGGCGCCTGCAGGAAATTATGGAGGCGTACCTCACATGAAGAACTTAAAGATATTCGAAATTCAGTGGGATCTCGCAGACAGCGTAGACAGCGCAGGCAGCGCGGCTGCCGTTCCGCGCGAGCTAATGACGCAGCGGTGCATATGAGCTTCGCGATCCGCAATAAAATCGATGTCACGGTCTGGCTTGCTGCCGACGTAATTGCCGCGGTCGAGATCCTACCGCGAGCCCGGCCACCGCTGGCGCGGCTGTTCGTCGGCAAACCGGCCTCGTCGCTGCTCAAACAGATCCCGCGGCTCTTCGCATTGTGTGCCGTTGCGCAGCAAACCGCGCTTCTGTCTGCGATCGAGACGGCGCGCGACGAAGCGATCAGCCCCACGACAAGGCAGCATCGTGTTGCGCTGGTCGTTGCCGAGCGCATCGCGGAATTGCTGCGGGGTCTCTTGGTCGGACATCTTGCCCAGGACACCGCCAGTGCCGCGGCTATTCGCTCCGTGATGCAGGGAATGTCAGCACTTATCGGTAGCGGACAACCGGCCTGCGGTCCTGCTCGACGCGAAGCGACGGCAAGAATTGTGGCTGGGCTGGCCGCGATCGGCATGCCGAACGGAGATGGCGCGCCCAGGCCCTGCAGCCCATTGGCAATTCGCATAGCCGCGCTGGACGAGATCGACCTGAAATCGATCCGGATCGCGCACTCGTTCCTGTCCGTTGCCGACGACCGCAACATCATTGAACGGCTGCTCGGTGATGACCCGACATTTTGTCATTGTCCCGACCTTGGGGGGCGTGCGCCCGAGACGGGTCCATGGGCACGCCAAATGACGCGTGATCGGCTCTGGCTGGGTCGGTCGGGTGCGGTCGAGCGGCTGAAGGCCAGAATTGCAGAAATCGTTCGGCTCTGCGATTGGCTCAATTCCGGCGCTCATATTGACTCAGCGGAGCCTGGGATCATCGAAAGCTACCGGTTGGGTTCTGGACGCGCCGCGACCGCGGTCGAATGCGCCAGGGGCAGGCTCTATCACGCGGTTGAGCTTGATCCTTGGGGCCAGATATACCGCTTCGAATTTCTTGCTCCGACGGAATGGAATTTCCATAGGAGCGGACCGGTTGTCCGGAACCTGCACGGCGTGGTGCTGAGGGCGAGACGGCATCAGAAAGCGGTTCGTGCGGTGATTGAATCGCTTGATCCCTGTGTCGGATTCACACTCAGGTTTCGCAAAGTTGACGATGCATGAAATGGCGATTTGTCTGGGCATCATCCAAATCGTCGAGGAGGAGATGCGTCAGCGATCGTTGTCGCGGGTGCGGAGCATCTGTCTGGAAATCGGGGCGCTCAGCCATATCGCGCCTGATGCGATCAGGTTCTGCTTTGCTGTCGTTGCGACGCGAACGATTGCCGAGGGGGCAGCTCTTGAGATCCTCGAACTTCCGGGTGTCGCCTGGTGCATGAGCTGTTCTAACAGTGTGGAAATTGCTCGCCGCGGTGACCCCTGTCCTTGCTGCGGCAGCTATCAGTTGCAAGTAACGGGCGGCGAGCAGATGCGAGTGAAAGAACTGGAGATCGATTGATGTGTACCGTTTGCGGTTGCAGCCAAGCGACGTCTTCGATCGAACTTGCCGGAGCACGTGATCCGGAGAGCCAAGGCCGTTGCTATCCTCATAGTCAGGACGATTGCGGGCGCCATGACGTACATTTTCACGGCGACGAGAGCGTGCAGAATTCATCCCATGCCCGCCACAGTCATGATCACGAACATTATCAGAGTGATGGTCGGCAAGCGCTTCTGAGCTGCAGCGCCGGCCCAGCTGGATCGAAGGTCAAGGGCGCGAGCCGCGAACGCATCATTCGGGTCGAGCGTGACATCCTCGGCAAGAACAATGCGATCGCCGCCGACAACCGGACGCTCTTCGCGGCCGATGAACTGGTGGTATTTAATCTTATGTCGAGTCCCGGTGCTGGCAAAACCTCGCTGCTCGTCCGCGCCGTATCCGAGCTCAAGCTCAGCTATCCGACCGGCGTCATCGAGGGCGATCAGCAGACCTCAAACGATGCCGAACGCATTCGAGCGGCCGGCGTGCCAGCTATTCAAGTCAATACGGGTAAGGGGTGCCATCTCGATGCTGCAATGATTGGCGAGGCTTATCGCCGCTTGCCGCGGCTCACGCGCGGTATTCTCTTCATCGAGAACGTCGGTAACCTGGTCTGTCCCGCGGCCTTCGATCTTGGCGAGGCCTGCAAGATCGTTGTGTTGTCGATGACCGAAGGTGAAGACAAGCCGCTGAAATATCCCGATATGTTCGCGGCTTCTTCACTCATGGTGATCAACAAGATCGATCTGGCCTCACTGCTTGAGTGCGATCTGGACAAGACCATTGGATATGCCAGACGCGCCAATCCAAAGATCGAAGTGCTTACGGTCTCGGCCCGTACCGGCGAGGGTTTTGACGCGCTCTACGCTTGGATCGATAGAAAGGTGGTCCACCAAAGGCAGGCCGTAGAGGACGCCAGGCGATGAGCGCCGCAACCATTTGCGACCGAACACGACTGCGCGTGCGCGTGAGCGGAGCGGTGCAAGGGGTCGGCTTTCGTCCTTACGTCTATGGCCTCGCTACGCGGTACGGATTGGCAGGATTTGTCGCCAACGGCCCGGAGGGCGTCACAATCGAAGTCGAAGGTGGCCGTGCGTCAGAATTTCTTGCCACATTGCCGCTCGAGGCGCCTCCGTTGGCGCGCATCGACCACATCTGCGTTCAGGAGACAGCGGCGCTCGCGACAGAAAAATTTTCGATCGGCGCGAGCGAAGGCGGAAAATTGTCAACGCACATCATCGCCGACGCCGCGACCTGCGCGCAATGCCTCAGCGAGCTGTTCGATCCACAGAATCGCCACTACCTTTATCCCTTCATTAGTTGTTCCCATTGTGGTCCACGCTACACTATTGCCGGGCGGCTCCCATACGATCGCCACAACACGGTGATGAAGGCGTTTAGGCTGTGCGCCGCCTGCACGGCCGAATATGCGGATCCGGCGAGCCGCAGGTTTCATGCGGAGGCGATCGCGTGTCCAGAATGCGGCCCTCGGCTTAGCCATGGGATCAACGCCATTGTCGCTGCAATCGCAGGCGGTCAAGTCATAGCCATAAAGGGTCTCGGCGGCTACCAGCTCCTTTGCGATGCCCGTAACGAGGACGCTGTGCAGCGCCTGCGCAGCAGAAAGCAGCGCCGTCAGAAACCGTTTGCAGTTATGCTCGGTTCCATAGAGTGCGTCAACGAGATCGCGGAAGCGAACGCTCTCGAGCTCGCGCTGCTCGAATCCGCAGCGCGGCCCATTGTGCTTTTAACTTCGCGCAAATGTCTAGCGCCCGCCATAGCGCCCGGCTTGTCTCGCGTTGGCGTCATGTTGCCTGTAGCGCCGCTGCATCATCTGATCTTTCATGCGCTTCGCTCGACAGGAGCGTGGATTGCGGAACCAAGCCCGGTCATCGTCGTCACCAGTGCCAATCCTTGCGGCGAGCCGCTCCTGATCGACAACGCGCAGGCGCTGCGCCGACTCGAGGCGATCGCCGACCTTGTCGTGACCCATGATCGGGATATTTTGACGCGTGCTGATGACTCCGTGGTCGCGGTGGTGGCTGGCCGCTCCCAATTCATTCGTCGCGCTCGTGGCTATGCTCCCGAACCGATCCGGCTCGCGCAGTCTGTGCCGCCCGTGCTCGCCGTCGGCGGCGCGCTGAAATCGACCGTCACCATCACGCGGGACAACCAAGCGTTCGTCTCCCAACATATTGGCGATCTCAATACGCCCGAAGGCATCCGTGTGTTCGAGGGGACGATTCAACACCTCACATCGATCCTTGACGTAGAGCCTGTCGTCATCGCTCATGATCTGCATCCCGACATGGCATCCACCCGCTTTGCGCAAGCAAGCGGCCGCGCGCTGATTGCAGTCCAGCACCACCACGCACACGCCGCCGCCGTGATCGCTGAACATGGCCATGCAGGACCGGTGCTAGCTCTGGTGCTCGACGGCCATGGCTTTGGCTCGGATGCTGGTAACTGGGGTGGCGAGCTATTGTTGTGCGAAGGCGCGATGTGCCGACGCATCGGGCATCTCGCGCCGCTGCAAATGCCTGGCGGCGATCGCGCAGCCCGTGAGCCGTGGCGCATGGCGAGCGCGATACTACACTGGCTCGGACGGGGTAACGAAATCGCGCCGCGCTTTGCAGCGCAACGGCAAGCTCGATGTATCTCGGCCTTGCTCGATCAGTCGGGCGGGGCCAGCACGACCAGCGCGGGCCGGCTATTCGACGCGGTGGCGGCGCTGCTGGGGATTGTGAGTTGGCAGAGCTATGAAGGAGAAGCCGCGATCAAGCTCGAGGCGCTAGTGCGGCGGACTGCGATTCTAGAGGCCGGGTGGACGATCGATGGTGGCGTGCTGTCGCTTCGTCCGCTGTTTGCGCGATTGATTGCGGACGACATTGACGCCGCAGGCGCAGCCGGCCTGTTTCATGGCACCTTCGCCGCTGCCTGCGTTGACTGGGTCATGCGCTCCGCGCGGATAACCGGCGTCAATACCGTCGTTTTGAGCGGAGGCTGCTTTCAGAACGCGGTACTGATGGATGAGATCTGGCGCGGGTGCTGCGCTGCCGGCCTGACCCCGCTGGTGCCACAGCGGGTGCCGGCCAACGATGGTGGTTTGAGCCTTGGCCAAGCCTGGATTGCCGCTTTGCAGATTGCTGGACAGTCGTCCGCCACCGAACGGAGAATCTGATATGTGTCTTTCGGTTCCGGCAAAGATCGTAAAACTTCTTCCCGACCACATGGCCGTCGTGTGCATCGACGGTGTTAGCCTGGAGATATCGATTGCTCTTATCGACGAGCTCGACGTCGGTGATCACGTCCTTGTCCATGTTGGGTACGCGCTGGCCAAGATCGATCCGATAGAAGCCAAGCGCACGCTGGAGCTCCTGCAGGAGCTAGGCAGCGCAGGGCAGGAACTCCGGCCATGAAATATGCCGACGAATTTCGCGACAAGACCCTTGCGCAGCGGCTCGCCGGTGCGATTAGCGCCGAAGCTGATCCGCAAAAGGCCTATCGGTTCATGGAATTCTGCGGTGGACACACTCATGCGATATCACGCTATGGCCTTGAGGATCTGCTGCCCGCGAATATTCGCATGATCCACGGGCCCGGTTGTCCGGTCTGTGTCCTACCTGCCAGCAGGATCGACATGGCGATTCGTCTCGTCGAGCGGCCGGAGGTCACCCTTTGCGTCTACGGCGACCTGATACGGGCGCCTGGCTCGCAAGGACGGTCCCTGTTGCGAGCCAAGGCGCTCGGCGCAGACATCCGGATGGTGTACTCGACGGTCGACGTTATCCGGATCGCCGAACAGGCGCCGAGCCGCGAGGTCGTGTTCTTTGCCATCGGATTTGAGACCACGACACCCCCGACGGCCGTGATGATCCGGATAGCCGAGAAGAAGCGGCTGAAGAGCCTTAGCGTGTTCTGCAACCACGTGCTTACACCCTCTGCGATGCAGAGCATTCTCGAGAACCCGAAAATCCGCAATATCGGCGGGGCTGCAATCGACGGTTTCGTCGGGCCTGCACATGTCAGCACGATCATCGGGACGCAGCCTTACGAGCTCCTGGCGGAACAATTCGGCAAGCCGATCGTGATCGCGGGATTTGAACCGCTCGACGTGATGCAGGCGATCCTGATGCTGGTGCGACAGGTGAACGAAGACCGCTACGACGTGGAGAACCAATACAGCCGTGCAGTGAGGCGTGAAGGCAATCGGCGCGCCAAAGACGAGGTCTCGCAGGCATTCGAACCGCGTGAGCAGTTCGAATGGCGCGGGCTCGGTTTCGTACCAAATAGTGGACTGAAGCTGAAGCGGGCCTACGCGCGGTTCGACGCGGAGGCGCGTTTTGCGATGCACGAACTGAGGGTCGCCGACAATCCGGCGTGCGAGTGCTGCGCCATCCTGCGCGGCGCCAAGCGGCCAGTCGATTGCAAGCTGTTTGGAACCCTCTGCACGCCGGAAACTCCCATAGGATCCTGCATGGTCTCATCGGAAGGCGCCTGTGCGGCGTATTGGACATATGGCCGCGTTCGCGATGATCAGGTGAGCCGAACGTCATGAGCGTACAGGGCTATCAACGCAAGCTCGATCTCGAGAACGGACGCGTTGATCTTTCCCATGGGGCCGGGGGACGAGCCATGGCACAGCTGATCTACAGCCTTTTTCACCGAGCCTTCGGTAATGAATGGCTTGCCCGCTGCAATGATCAATCGGCCTTTGACGTTGCGACGGGTAAAATGGTGATGACGACCGACGGTTATGTGGTTTCGCCGCTGTTCTTTCCTGGCGGCAATATCGGCTCACTCGCTGTGCACGGGACGATCAACGACGTCGTGATGTCCGGCGCGCGCCCTCTCTATCTGTCGGCCAGCTTCATCATTGAGGAGGGGTTCCCGCTGTCTGATCTGAAGGCGATTGCGGATTCGATGGGCGCGGCAGCGCGCGGCGCGGGCGTTTACATCATTGCGGGGGACACTAAGGTCGTCGAGCGCGGCAAGGCTGATGGTCTGTTTATCTCCACGACCGGAATCGGGGCTCTGGCCCATGGGTTCGATCTCTCCGCCGATAAGGCTATGGTCGGGGACCGTGTGTTGGTGTCGGGCAGCCTTGGCGACCATGGCGTGGCGATCATGTCAAAACGCCAGAACGTCGGGTTTCAAACCGAGATCGTGTCGGATTCCGCAGCGCTACATGACCTTGTCGCCGTTATGATTGCGGCTGGCGGCGCCGGCATCCGGGTGATGCGCGACCCCACGCGCGGCGGTCTTGCCGCAACCCTCAACGAAATTGCGCATCAATCGGGCCTTGGCTTCCGTCTACAGGAAGCAGCCATTCCGGTGAAGCCAGCGGTCGCGGCAGCCTGCGAACTCCTTGGGCTTGATCCGATCCATGTCGCCAATGAGGGCAAGCTCGTTGCGATCGTCACGCCCGATTTGGCCGATGCAGTGCTTGCAGCTATGAAGGCGCATCCGCTCGGACGCGATGCTGCTGATATCGGCGAGACGGTAGCTGACGATCACAAATTTGTGCAGATAGCGACCAGTTTCGGCGGCGGACGGATCGTCGATTGGTTGTCAGGCGAACAGTTGCCTCGGATTTGTTGAACAATCCACGCCCATTTGCGACGAGCATGAAGGCGTCAACCGTGCGCATCTAGGAATCAGATTGATGATCAATGGTCATTTGGCCATCAGCGGTGGCAAACAATCCAGCCTCTGGGTAAATCCTGCCTCACTGGCAGACTACGTTGTTCGTTCTTCGACAAGGTCGGCAAGACTGGATTCGTTGTTAACTTTTCCGCGAGCCGAGAATTCGATTAAGCGCGTCATCTCTATCGCGGAGTACGACGGTTAAGCTTAGCGAGCACGGTCGCTCAACCCATTCGGCATCGAAAACCTGCGCGGCTGGTCAAAGATCGCTGAATTCCTGCGCCATTTGGGCTGCTGCGTCGCAATATCGCTGCGCTCTTTCAATTAGAAAGGCGCACTAGGCAGGGAGTTTGCAAATGAAGGTCGGAGTTCCCAAGGAAATCAAGGCACACGAATATCGCGTGGGCCTGACCCCTGGAGCCGTCCGCGAATACGCGGCAGCAGGACACCGCGTAATGATGGAGACCAATGCCGGCGCTGGCATTGGCGCAACCGATGACGATTATCGCAGCGCCGGTGCAGCGATTCTGGATTCTGCAGCTGAGGTATTCGCATCGAGCGAAATGATTGTGAAGGTCAAGGAGCCTCAGCCGTCCGAATGGAGCCAGCTGCGGGATGGCCAGATCCTGTTCACCTATCTGCATCTGGCGCCGGACCCGGAGCAGGCCAAGGGGCTTCTAAAATCGGGATGC
The DNA here is from genome assembly GCF_024171085.1 of Bradyrhizobium sp. USDA 4541. Classification (NCBI taxonomy): domain Bacteria; kingdom Pseudomonadati; phylum Pseudomonadota; class Alphaproteobacteria; order Hyphomicrobiales; family Nitrobacteraceae; genus Bradyrhizobium; species Bradyrhizobium sp. USDA 4541. The sequence goes on along the minus strand of NZ_JALJZF010000001.1, from coordinate 8,861,115 downwards.
ACCGCAATCGCTTATGAGACCGTGACTGATGGGCATGGTGGCCTTCCGCTGCTGGCTCCGATGAGCGAGGTCGCAGGCAGGCTCGCGGTCGAAGCGGCGGGTAGCGCCCTAAAGCGCAGTGCAGGCGGACGAGGGCTGTTGATCGGTGGCGTGCCCGGTGTTCAGCCGGCCCGCATCGTGGTGATCGGTGGTGGCGTCGTTGGTACGCACGCGGCACGGATGGCGGCCGGTCTGGGTGCAGAAGTGAGTATCATCGACCGCTCGATACCTCGGTTGCGCGAGTTGGATGAGCTATTCGAAGGGCGCGTTCGAACCAGGTTTTCGACCATCGAAGCTGTGGAGGAAGAGGTATTTGCGGCCGATGTTGTGATTGGTGCCGTGCTCGTTCCAGGTGCGAGTGCGCCGAAGCTGATCCGCCGGAGCATGCTGAGCTCGATGCGTAAGAGGGCCGTGCTCGTGGATGTCGCTATCGATCAGGGCGGCTGTTTTGAGACTTCGCACCCAACCACTCACGCCGATCCAACCTATGAAGTGGATGGCATCATTCATTATTGCGTGGCCAATATGCCCGGCGCCGTGCCGCTGACCTCGAGCCAGGCACTAAATAACGCCACGCTGCCGTTTGGCTTGGCTCTGGCCAATAAGGGGTTTTCCGCCGTGTTGGAAAATCCGCATTTGCGTGCAGGCCTCAACGTCTATCGAGGCCGGCTGACTTACAAGGCGGTGGCCGACAGTCTCGGGCTCCCGTTCTCACCGATCGAGCAGGCTGCAGCCTGATCCCAGAGGCCCCTACGGGCGTTTCCTCCCTGACTTGGGCCACCCTCCGGGGTGGCTTTTTTTCGGCTCTATCAATCTGCTGCGGTTCGCTGAGATTTGTTTGCGACGCCGAGCGCGGCCGTAATCTGCGAGATTTGAACATTTGCGTGCGCCGGCTCGGCCAGGGGGCCCTCGATTACCGGAGCGGTTCTATTTGGTGCCATCGCGACGATTTTTCTCGTTGCGATATGGAGACGTTGCTTGAGCCGATGACGACGTCGCCCGATTGACATCGTGGTGCCTTCGCTGCCGCTGTCCGGGTGAGCAGAACCATCGCCAGAGGGCGATCTGCGATCCCCCGAGACGGTGGCACGGCTACAATCGATACCACTTCAAAAGCGCTCCGCCGCCACGTCAGGTCGAGCCGAGCTGCGTCCTATAGGCGAACCCCTTCACATGATCGCTGGCTATCGCGAAATCTCGACAATGCGCAAGCTACGAGATCAAGCAGCTGCGATGCCGATTGTAGGGTTTACGACACCTGGTCGAGGCGGCGGCTTGCGCTATCGAAATTAGCCAAGACAAATCAAGCACAAGACTCCTTGGCATGAGACTTGAAGGCAAGGCGTCGTCCCGCACCTTCGCTTATGGAATCGTAGTGATGGCCTACAAAATAATCGCGTCACAATGCACGGTCTGTGGTGCGTGTGAGTACGAATGCCCTAATGCCGCGATCAGCCTGAAGAACGACATATATGTGATCAATCCGAGCCAGTGCACTCAATGTGAAGGGCATTTTGATGCGCCGCAATGCGCCGTCGTTTGTCCGGTGCCTGATACCTGTGTGCCGGCATAGATCGAGTAGCCGACGGATGGCACTCCGGCGCGAAACATGATCGAAACCCTATCCAGGGCGGCTCCCTTTTGGGTCAGTCTCCTGGTTCTTTCCCAACCTGGCCTCGAGTCGGCCATGACTTGCGCGATCCGCTCGGAGGAGAGGCGACGCGATCATCGCCGCCGGGAATCGTCCATGCGTGAACGGAGTGGGCAATGGTAGCTGTACAAGAGACGGTCGAGCGCGTCCGGCGCATCGACGTCGACCAGTATCGATATGGGTTTGAGACGCTGATCGAGTCCGACAAGGCCCCGAAGGGGCTGTCGGAAGACACCGTCCGCTTCATCTCCGCAAAGAAGAACGAACCGGCCTGGATGCTGGAATGGCGCCTGGAGGCGTATCGCCGCTGGCTAACCATGACCGAGCCGACCTGGGCGCGCGTCGACTATCCGAAGATCGACTACCAGGACATCTACTACTACGCGGCGCCGAAGCCGAAGAAGACGCTGTCCTCGATCGACGAGATCGATCCGGAAATCCTCAAGACCTACGAGAAGCTCGGCATCCCGCTGCGCGAGGTTGCGATCCTCGAGGGCGTCGAGCCGCCGCCCGGCGGCGAGCAGACGCCGAACCGCAAGATCGCGGTCGATGCCGTGTTCGATTCGGTTTCGGTCGCGACCACCTTCCAGAAGGAGCTGAAGGCCGCCGGCGTAATCTTCATGCCGATCTCGGAGGCGATCCGCGAGCATCCCGAGCTGGTGCAGAAATATCTCGGCACCGTGGTGCCGACCTCGGACAATTACTTCGCAACATTGAATTCGGCTGTGTTCTCCGACGGCTCGTTCGTCTACGTGCCGCCGGGCGTGCGCTGCCCGATGGAGCTGTCGACCTATTTCCGCATCAACGAGCGCAACACCGGCCAGTTCGAGCGCACGCTGATCATCGCCGACAAGGGCTCCTACGTCTCCTATCTCGAGGGCTGCACCGCACCGCAGCGCGACGAGAACCAGCTGCACGCCGCCGTCGTCGAGCTCGTCACGCTCGACGATGCCGAGATCAAATATTCGACGGTGCAGAACTGGTACCCGGGCAATTTGGAAGGCAAGGGCGGCATCTACAATTTCGTCACCAAGCGTGGCGACTGCCGTGGTCGCAATTCGAAGATCTCCTGGACCCAGGTCGAGACCGGTTCGGCGATCACCTGGAAATATCCGAGCTGCATCCTGCGCGGCGACAATTCGAGCGGCGAGTTCTACTCGATCGCGATCTCGAACGGCTTCCAGCAGGTCGACTCTGGCACCAAGATGATCCACCTCGGCAAGAACACGTCGAGCCGGATCATCTCCAAGGGCATCGCCGCCGGCAAGTCGCAGAACACCTATCGCGGTCTCGTCAGCGCCCATCGCAAGGCCACCGGCGCGCGCAACTACACCGCCTGCGACTCGCTTCTGATCGGCGACAAATGCGGCGCGCACACCGTGCCCTATGTCGAGGCCAAGAATTCCTCGGCGACGTTCGAGCATGAAGCGACGACGTCGAAGATTTCCGAGGACGTGCTATTCTACTGCTTGCAAAGAGGCTTGAGTGAGCAACAGGCCATCGGCCTTGTCGTCAACGGTTTCGCGAAAGATGTCCTGCAAAAGCTTCCGATGGAGTTCGCAGTGGAGGCGCAGAAGCTGATCTCGATCTCTCTCGAGGGATCTGTCGGATAACCAAACGTCCCGCGAGCCCCGCGAACGCGGCTCGCCGTTCCGGACGACGCAGTTTGAGGGATCAGATAAAAAATGACGCTGCTCGAAATCAAAGATCTGCATGTTGGTGTCGACAGTCGTGAAATAATCCGTGGCCTCGATCTTATGGTCAATGCGGGCGAAGTGCACGCGATTATGGGGCCGAACGGCTCCGGCAAGTCGACGCTCTCCCACGTCATCGCCGGCAAGCCGGGCTATGAAGTCACCGGCGGGCAGATCCTGTTCAGGGGCGAGGACCTGCTGGAGATGGAGCCCAACGAGCGCGCCGCCAAGGGCGTGTTCCTGGCGTTCCAGTATCCGGTCGAGATCCCCGGCGTCACCACCTGGAATTTCCTGCACGCGGCGCTCAACGCCCAGCGCAAGGCGCGCGGCCGAGGGGAATTATCCACGCCCGAATTTCTGAAAAAGGTCCGTGAGGTGGCCGAGTCACTCAACATTACCCGGGACATGCTCAAGCGCGGCGTCAATGTCGGCTTCTCGGGCGGCGAGAAGAAGCGCAACGAGATCCTGCAGATGGCGTTGTTCGAGCCGAGTCTATGCATACTGGACGAGATCGATTCCGGGCTGGATATCGACGCCCTGCGTATTGTCGCGAGCGGCATCAACGGCCTGCGTTCGCCGCAAAGGGCGATGATCGTGATCACCCACTATCAGCGGCTCCTTCATTACATCGTGCCCGATTATGTGCACGTGATGTCGAAAGGCCGCGTCGTGACGAGCGGCGGCAAGGAACTCGCGCTGGAACTCGAGGCCTGTGGCTACGCCCAGTTCGAAACCGCGGCCTGACGGCTCTATGGATTTCCCCATGAAGCAAGTATTGGCTAAGGCCGATGCCGGGTGCGCAACGAGCAATTTTCTCGCAGCTGCGCTCGGACGGTTGCCTGGCGCGGGCCTCGTCCCCCATATCCGTGCGAGGGCATTCGAAGCCTATGAGCGCGCCGGCCTGCCGCATCGGCGCATGGAGGCCTGGAGATACACGGATCTGCGTGCCCTGATCGGCGAGGTGTTGCCACTCGCCCCGCGACCGGATGCAGCGGCGTTGGCGCGCGCAAAGGCGTCGGCCAGGCGAGTGGCTGTCGATCAGGCGGTCAAATTGGTCTTGGTGGACGGCATATTCGCGCCTGAGCTATCGGATCTCGGCGAGCTGGAAAATGAGCTCCATGTGCAGTCACTGCGAGAGGTGTTGGAGAATTCGTCCACTGGCGCAATGGCCGGTTTGGTGCTTTCGACGACGGACGATGCGGTGATCTCGCTCAATGCGGCAATGGCCTCAGATGGTTTGGTGATTTCGATTGCCGAAGGCAACACGATTAGACGCCCTATTCAAATCGTTCAGGTCGCAACGGGATCGTCGGTGTCCGCTTTTACACGCTCATATCTGCAGCTCGATAAAGGGGCGCATGCGACCGTGGTGCAAAGTTTCATCTCTGCCGAAGGCGCGAGCGGCTATCAGGCCAACGATGTCTTAATCGCCCTGGCTGGGGACGAGGCGAGCCTTTCGCATATCCGCATAGCGGCTGACGCCGCTGATGCGGTGAACATCTCGTCGGGGATCATCGCGGTCGGCACCAGAGCTAAGCTCGATCTCTTCAGCATGACGTGCAGCGGCTCTATTAATCGCTATCAGGGATTCGTGACGCTGGGTGGCCAGGGATCCAAACTCTCTGCGAACGGGGTAAATCTCATCAAAGATAAACTGCACGCCGACACAACAATAGTGGTCGACCACGCCGTGCCGCATTGCACCAGTCGGCAGAAGTTCCGCGCGGTCGTTGATGATTGCGGCCGCTCGGTGTTTCAGGGCCGGATCGTCGTTCGTCCCGTTGCCCAGAAGACCGACGCCAGCCTGTCGACGCGAGCGTTGCTCTTATCCGACCAGGCCGAGGCCGACAATAAGCCGGAACTTGAAATCTCGGCCGACGACGTGACCTGCGGCCACGGAGCGACCTCAGGAGCGCTAGACGGCAATCTCGTATTCTATTTGCGCGCGCGGGGGCTGTCCGAGAAGGACGCGCAGTTGTTGCTGATTAAAGCGTTCATTGGAGAGTCAATTGAGGAGATCTTCGCCGATAACCTGCGCGATTTTGTGACCGCGCAAGCTGAACACTGGCTGCAGGAACGGCAATGAGCGAACATCCCGCGGTCAGCAATGGTCGTTACGAGGTCGACCGTCTGCGTTGTGACTTTCCGGCGCTGGCCATGACCGTGTACGGCAAGCCGCTTGTCTATCTCGATAACGCTGCGTCCGCGCAAAAGCCAAATGCGGTACTTGACCGCATGATGCAGGTGTACTCCAGCGAATATGCCAACGTTCATCGTGGCTTGCACTATCTCGCCAATGCGGCGACCGAAGCGTATGAGGGCGCCCGTACCAAGGTAGCGCGGTTTGTGAACGCGCATTTGGACGAAGAGATTATCTTCACGCGCAGCGCCACCGAGGCGATCAATCTGGTCGCACAGACGTTTGGTCGCGAGCGCATCAGCCCGGGTGATGAGATCGTTCTGTCAATTTTGGAACACCACTCCAACATTGTGCCATGGCATTTTCTTAGGGAACGGCTCGGTGCAGTGATCAAATGGGCACCAGTGGATGATGCCGGCAACTTCTTACTCGATGAATTTGAGCGACTGCTGACCTCGCGCACCAAGATGGTCGCAATCACACAGATGTCGAACGTGCTCGGCACGGTCTTGCCGGTGAAAGACCTGGTGAGGGTCGCACATGCTCGTGGTATCCCGGTGCTGGTCGACGGCTCGCAAGCATGCGTCCATCTGAGTGTCGACGTCTGCGATATTGATTGCGATTTCTACGTCATGACCGGCCACAAACTCTATGGTCCGACCGGAATCGGCGTTCTTTACGGAAAATCCGAGCATCTGGCATCGATGACGCCCTTCAATGGCGGCGGCGAGATGATCCGCGAGGTCTCGCGTTCCGGCGTCATTTATGGGGATCCGCCGCACCGGTTCGAAGCGGGTACGCCGCCGATCGTCGAGGCGATCGGGTTGGGCGCAGCCGTGGATTACATCAATTCAATAGGCAAGGCTCAGATCCGCAAGCACGAGAGCGAACTGCTCGCTTACACGCAGGAGAAGCTCGGGGACATCAACTCCGTGCGCATGATCGGGGCGCCGGCCGAGAAGGGGCCGATCATCTCGTTTGATGTGAAAGGTGCGCATGCGCACGATATTGCCACCGTCGTCGATCGCGCCGGTGTAGCGGTGCGGGCAGGGGCTCACTGCGCGATGCCGCTGCTCAAGCGCTTCGGGGCGTTGGCAACATGCCGTGCGTCCCTTGGACTTTACAACACCCGTGAAGAAATTGATGTGCTCGCGCGCGCACTTATCAAGGCACGCCAGCTATTGGCGTGATCGGCTGGCGTGCTGCGTCGAGGTGAGAGAGAGCCTGCATTGAGCTGCGAAGTTGAATGACGTCGTGCCCCTGAGCATTATCGTCATCGCAGAAGGTCAACACCTGAGGTCTCGGCAAGCAAAGTTCGCATTGGCAGGCCTGGTCGGCCAGGGTACCTTGCAGCCGTTTTTCCTTTGCGACCGCCTTCGTCGAGCGCGGGGGCCGTGTTCTAACGGCAGGTCGCGTCATGGCGCACCTGAACGCAGGACCCAAAAGATGCCACTAAGCACGCGGCGGTCATTTACGCGCTGAACGCCGCGCGGCTTGTTCGGCAGCATCGGTTTGATGGCGGTCCATTCGCAATCGCTGAATTCGTGGCGCATGATTCGAGGCTCCGGTTTCGGAGCTTGAATCATGCCTCGGGCAACGCCATCAACCGGCAACGCCCCGTGGCGTGCCGCTAATGCTCTGAATACACATCCACTTTTTGGCGGCGTAGCGGACTTGGCCGGGCTTGCTTGTGGCTCGACCCGGTCGTGAATGATCCCGAAGCGGACATGACGCAGGATCGGCCTTGGAGGACTACCAGAGGCCAGTCGCGCTGGTCATGAAAAGTGATCGGAGCTTCGAACGAAAGGCGACTCGCATTCACGTCAGGCCTTTGTTCGAAACTCGCATGCGATCTGGTCGATGCGCGATCCATAGTCGCGTATGGCCCTGAAGGCCGTGCGTCGCTCCGCGCCCCGAGGAAGGCGATCGTTGCCTCCACGAGGAGCAAAGAACTGTGCGAACAACCTGTCTAGCTCGCCAGAATCTCACCTCGCGTCCCTCCGAATGCGGTGAAAGGAGAGAGGTGCGGGCGATCTCCGTAGCTGAGACGTTTCGCAGAGTTTAAAGGAAACCTATGGAAATCCACGGCACTGCAGCCACTATGACTGTGCCGAGGAGCAGGGCCAGCATGTACGCCAGGATCGGACGCATGCCTTCGTCGGGATGGATCCGGCTGATGGCGCACGCCGCATAGTAGCCGACGCCGAATGGCGGCGCGAAAAGTCCAATCCCCATCGCCAGAACGACGACCATGGCATAGTGGACCTCATGCACCCCCACCTGACGGGCAATGGGGAAAAGCAGCGGACCGAAGAGCACGATGGCAGGGATGCCTTCGAGCACGCTTCCCAGGACGACGAACGCAAGGATCGTGACGATCAGAAATATCGGCGCACCACCCGGCAAGGAGGTCATGAACTTCGCAAGTGATGCCGAGAAGCCCGATTGGGTCAAAGCCCAGGCCATCCCCGTCGCCGCACCGATGATGAAGAGGATCGCGCCGGAAAGAGCCGCGGTCTCAACCAAGATCGGATAGAGGAGGCGCCAGTCGAACCGGCGATAGATAAAAAGCCCGGCCAATACGGAATAGACGATGCCTATCGTCGAGACCTCGGTGGCTGTTGCTACCCCCTCGATCACCGCAGCGCGGATCACAAATGGAAGGGCAATGGCGGGAAGCGCGATCAGAAAGGAACGGCCGATTTCACGGCTGGTCGCACGCTGAACGTGCGACAAATCCTCTCCACGGTACCGCCACCACACCACCGCGCACAGTCCGACCGCGAGCACGATCGCCGGCAATAACCCGCCCGTGAACAGGGCCGCGATCGACACACCCGTCACCGATCCGATTGTGATCAACACCAATGATGGGGGGATCGTCTCGGTCTGAGCGCCGGTCGCCGCCAGGAGCGCGACCAGGTCACCACGCTTCGCGCCGCGTCTGGTCATTTCGGGGAAGAGCACAGGCGCTATTGCTGCCATATCGGCCGCCTTGGATCCCGAAATACCCGAGACCAGATACATCGCACCGACAAGCACATATTGGAGACCGCCCCGAACGTGGCCAAGCAGGCTGGCGAGGAAAACGACCATGGCGCGGGCCATGCCGGTCATTTCGATCAACAAGCCGAGGAACACGAACATCGGCACCGCAAGCAGGATGAGATGGCTCATGCCTTCGTCCATGCGACCGATAACGACCACGTCGGGTGTGCTGGTCGTCAGCATTATGTAGCCGATGGTCGTAAGGCCGAACGCGAAGGCGATCGGCACTGCTGCGAAAACCATGGCGCCAACGATAAACACGAAGAAGATCAACAGGTTCAGATTGCCGAGCGGTTTAAGGATCGGTGCGAGCAGCGCGAGAACCCCGATCAGCGTTCCCACCGCAGCGATTGCAGCCGCGAGGTGCTTCACATTGGCCGTGGCTGCCAGCCTCAGAGTGGCAACGACCAGCATCAAGCCGATGCCGACCGGCAGGGCGGCGGCGCGCCAAGTGTTGACTATTCCCAGAGCCGGAGTTGTGACGAAGACTTCGTCGGCCGCAAACTCGTAGGCGGGGCGAACTACCAGAAGCAAGAACGCGAACGAGGCAGCCGTCGCAAAGACGTCAAGGAACAACCTGGCTTCCGGGCGGATCATGCCAACGATGGCCGTCATCCGCATATGCTCGGCCCGCTGGAAGGCGACGACCGATCCCAGCATCGCCAGCCACAGAAACAGGATGCCGGCGAGCTCGTCCGACCAGACAATCGGGGTATGGAGCACGTAGCGAGAGACGATGCCGACGAAAAGGACTATCACCTCTGCGATGACCAGCAGTGCGGCAGGAATGGCGACGACGGGCTTCAGTGCCTTGTTCAGGTTCACAACGGCCTTGCGCCATCCGGAGGCAGGCTCAGGAAGAGCAAGTGTCGCCCCGTCCATGTGCGCTTGTTCCATGGCTCACCCCAACTTGCCCGCGGCTTTCTCAAGTTGAACCCAGGCCTCCGCGCCGAATTTGGATTTCCAGTCGGCATAGAAGCTCGTCTCTGCCAGCGCCTGCCGGAAGGCGGATCGGTCGACGTCGAGGAATTGCATGCCCTTGGCTGTCAAGTCGGTGCGGAGGGATTCACTGAGCTTTGCGATGTCGGCTCGTTCATCGTTGGCCGAGCGATCGAGTTCGTGCGTCACGATCTCTTGCACGTCCTGCGGAAGCTTCTGGAACGCGCGCTTGTTGCCGAGGATCCAGTAATTGTCCCAGACGTGACCCGTCAGGCTGCAGGTCTTCTGCACCTCATACAGGCGCGCCGTTGCTATGATCGGAAGGGGATTTTCCTGACCGTCCACGACCTTGGTCTGGAGCGCGGAATAGACCTCGTTGAAGTTGATCGGCGCTGGTCCTGCCCCGAGCGCAAGAAACAGCGACGTCAGATTGGGTGCGGCAGGTACCCTGAGCTTGAAGCCCTTGAGGTTGTCCGGTGTCTTGATCTCACGGCCCGACGACGTGATGTGGCGGAAGCCATTGTCCCAAGGCTTGGACACCGCCATGATAGGCGTCTTGGCGATCTGCGCGCGGATGTAGGCGCCGAGTTCGCCGTCCATGGCCTTCCAGACGGCATCATAGTTGGGGAAGAGGAAGCCGAGATTCACGACGCCCGCGGCGGGTACAAGGGTAGCGAGGATTAGAGAGGAAAGGTTGAAAAACTCGACGCTACCGTTGCGAACCTGCGTCAGCAGATCCGTATCCGAGCCAAGCTGGTTGGCGGGAAAGAGATTGATTTCCAAGCGCCCGCTAGTCGCTTCCTTGATGCGATCGGCGGCCTCCTTGGCCCGAGCATTCACCGGATGCGCGGGGTCCTGCCCGGTCGCGAGCTTGTAAGTGAACTCTGCGGCGGCGGCCGGGCGGCTGAGGACGGCGCACAACGGGACAGCCGCGCCGGCCAGGAGCAACTTGCGACGGGTGATGGCAGTCGATTTGCGTTGGGTCATTGCTTCCTCCTTGTTGAGTATCGGTATGTTGATCGGCAGCAGCACGCTTCTGCAGTTCCGGCCGGTTCTCGGGCACCGGCCGTCAGGCAGCGGCCATCGTTCTCCGCGGCGACGCCGCGTAGGCGATGCTTCCCTCAGTCGAAGTTGACGTATCTAGGTGCGCGCTTAGCGCAGCCACCCCTTGATCTGCCTTGCAACTTCCGCAGTCGAAATGCCGTAGCGATCGTGCAGCGTGGGAAGCGCCCCAGCGGCAAGGAACTCATCGGGCAACGCGATCTGGCGGAAAGCTGGATGGACGCCGGAGCGCATCAACAGCGCTGCAATCGCCTCTCCGAGCCCGCCGATGATGGTATGGTTCTCGGCGACCACGACGAGACGGCCGGGTTTTGCTGCTTCGCGCAGTATCGCTCCGTGGTCGAGCGGCTTGATTGTCGGTACATGCAGCACGGCTACGTCCACGCTATCACCGGCGAGTTCCTTTGCAGCATCCAGCGCTCGCATGGTCATGATTCCAGAGGAGATGATCAGGACGTCCCGAGCGTCCCGAATCAAGGATGCCCTGCCGAGCCTGAATTGATAGTTGTACTCGTCCAGGACGAGGGGCACCTGACCACGCAAGAGCCGCATATATACGGGCCCGTGATGCGCCGCGATGGCCGGAACGATCTGCTCGATCTCGTGAGCGTCGCAGGGATCGATCACGGTCATGTTCGGCATTGCGCGGAACAGCGCGAGGTCTTCCGCCGCCTGGTGGCTTGGGCCGTAGCCGGAAGTGAGACCTGGCAAGGCGCAGACGATCTTTACGTTGCGGTCTTCCTCTGCAATCGTCTGGTGGATGAAGTCGTAGGCGCGCCGCGAGGCGAATACGGCATAAGTTGTTGCGAAGGGCATGAATCCTTCAGCCGCCATGCCCGAAGCCGCACCGTAGAGGAGCTGCTCCGCCATACCCATTTGATAGTAGCGGTCTGGAAACTGCTTCGCGAAAATGTGCAGGTCCGTGTACTTGCCAAGATCGGCGGTGAGGCCCACCACCTCGGGGCAGCTCCGGGCCAATTCGACAAGCGCGTGACCGAACGGCGCTGGTTTCGTCTTTTGTCCCTCGGCGGCGATCGACGCGATCATCGCGGAGGTGGTGAACCGCGGTTTCCCGGGCGTACCTGGGGTAACCGACTTCATGACCTGTCTCCCGCATCAAGTTCTGCCAGCGCCAATTTCCATTCGTGCGCTTCGACCCGGATGAAGTGATTCTTTTCTCGCTGTTCGAGGAACGGAACTCCCTTGCCCATGAGAGTGTCGGCGATGATGATCCTCGGTTGCTGCTCGGGGTGCGAAATCGTTGCGTCGAATGCTGCCACGACGGCGTCCAGGTCATTGCCGTCGACGCGGCGTACGAACCAGCCGAAGGCCTCGAGCTTGTCGACCAACGGCTCGAACCCCATCATCTGTTTCGAAGGGCCGTCGGCCTGCTGGTTGTTGACGTCAATGATCGCGATCAAATTGTCGAGCTTGTGGTGCGCAGCCGACATCATTGCTTCCCACTTCGAACCCTCGTCGAGCTCTCCGTCCGAGAACAGCGTGAAAACGCGGCTCTTGGAGCCCTTGTGCTTCAACCCGAGGCCCATGCCGACCGCGATGCTCAGTCCGAGCCCCAAGGACCCGCCGGACATTTCCATACCGGGCGTGTAGGACGCCATGCCTGACATCGGCAGGCGGCTTTCGTCGAAGCCATACGTCTCGAGTTCGACTTCGGGGATAATGCCGGCCTCGATCAGTGCGGCATAAAGGGCGATCGCGTAGTGACCGTTGGAAAGGAGGAAACGATCGCGATTTTCCCAGGTGGGCTCCTCAGGCCGGTAGCGCATCGCGTGAAAATATGCGACCGCCAACACGTCGGAAATATCGAGCGCCTGCGCGATATAGCCTTGGCCTTGAACTTCGCCCATGCGCAGGGCGTTGCGGCGAATGTTGCGCGCACGCTGCGAAAGGCTGGGCGTGTTGACAAGTAAACTCGTGGACATCCGTCTCTCCATCGCTGCTCTTAGTGAATGAGCATCCCGCCGTTGACGTCGATCACGGAGCCGGTGACGTATGCCGAGAGGTCCGATGCAAGAAATGTGTAGATACCGGCAACGTCCTTGGCCTCCCCGAGCCGTCCGAGCGGAATGCCTTCCAGAATCTTCGCTTTCATCTCGTCGTTGAGCTTGCCAGAGGTGATGTCGGTGCCTATCAATCCCGGCGTGACGCAGTTGACGCGGATACCATCGGCGCCAAATTCCCGAGCCATCGCCTTGGCAAGCCCAAGGACCCCGGCCTTCGCCGCCGAGTAGTGCGGACCACCGAAAATGCCGCCGCCGCGCTGGGCCGATACCGACGACATGCATGCAATCGATCCCGATTTTTGCTTGCACATATGCGGGATCACAGCCTGGGAGAGGAACAGAATGCCCTTCAGGTTGACGTCCTGGATACGGTCCCAGTCGGCCGGCGTGATGTCGAGGAATTTGACCGGCTGTGTGATGCCGGCATTGTTGATCAGGATATCGATTTGGCCGAAAGCGTCAGCGACAGCTTCGACTGCCTTCTGACACGAAGCCCGGTCGGCGACGTCGCAAGCAATTCCGATATGAGCGTCGCCGAGGCCTTGCGCGGCAGCCTGTGCGGCGGTCCCATCGATGTCGAGGATGGCGACCCGCGCGCCCTCTTCGGCAAATCGCCTGGCGGTTGCGAGGCCAATCCCACGAGGCGAGGCCGCCCCCGTGATGATCGCCGTTTTGCCGCGAAGCAGCATTCGAATCCTCCCTGTCCCTGTCGTTTTGGACGCCGCGGTAGGCAGCCGGTCCTCTTGCCCCATTGCTAGAGCCGAGGGGCCGGCCGGGACAAACGCGCAGTTGTCTTGGATGTGTGAATCTGGTTCACTTATGGGTATGCTGCTGTCGAGCATCCCGATCTCCGCTATCCGGGCCTTCGAAGCGGCTGCGCGCACTGGCTCCTTCAGCGATGCGGCCGACGAGTTGCATTTGACGCCGAGCGCCGTCAGCCACGCGATCCGCAAGCTGGAAAGCACCATGAGCACCGTTCTGTTCGAGCGGAGTGCTCGTTCCGTCCGTCTAACGCCCGCTGGCGAGAACCTGATGCGCCACGCCGGTGCGGCCTTCGACAATTTGCGGCGCGGGATCGAAGAAGTCGCAGGTCGCGGGCCGCAGCTCCTGAGGGTGCATTGTGCCCCAAGTTTCGCAGCGCAATGGCTGGCCCCGCGCCTGACCAAATTTCTCGCGGCCGAACCGAAACTGGAGGTTCGGCTCGCCGCCAATACGGAGTACGCCCGCTTCACGAACGACGATTTCGATCTGGACATCGTCTACGGTTCACCTCGCGGTGAGGGCCTCGAAGTGATCCCGCTTGGTGAGGAAACCGTCACCCCTCTGTGTGCTCCTCAAATCGCGAAGAGAATCCGCCAGCCAAAGGATTTGTTGAGCCAAGTTCTTATTCGCTCCGACGTGAAGCAGGTTCAATGGTATCAATGGTTCGCCGCGAACGGGCTCGAACCTCCAGCGATCCATGGAATGCGATTCGACCGCAGCTTCCTCGCAATAGCCATGGCTTGCGGCGGGGTTGGCGTGACGTTGGAATCAACTCGGTTGGCTGAAAGTGAGATAGCGTCGGGGCGCCTGATAGCGCCCCTGGCTGGCCGCTCCACCGACATCCGCTACGTTGGTCATCATCTAGTGTTCCCGCGCGCTGGCCGTCAGCGCCGCGCTTTGCAGACCTTCGTGGAATGGATCAGATCTGAGATTGCGCCAAGTTCATAGATTAGCGTGAGCTGGAGCTGACATCCGCTCCTGACCCTTCGCGTTATTTCGTCGCGCTGCGGAATTTGGTCGCTATCGGGCCATAGCGGATTCTGGCAAGCCGTCCGCCCGGCAGATTTATGGGTTCATCGTCTAGAACGAAAACACGCGCTGATAGCTGAGCGGGGCCATTTCGCGCATAGCTCCCCCTTGTTCCGTTTCGAACAGGTCAAACCAAGAAGCCTCCGAGCAAAGCGCGATGTCGCGTTCGCAACAACGGCGTTGCCACCGCGCGAGACGCGCTAACTGCCGTTAATCGTTGTGGGTTTTGTGTTCGCGAAGCGCTGGCATGCTGGTTGCAAAAGTTCTGGTCCGAAGCCGCTCTTGCAACAGCTAACCTTGAGGACATCAGATGAGTCTCGCCACGACCCAGAGTATCGCAGATATCAGGGCTCGCAACAAACAGCTGATCGAGGAGGTGCTGAAGGTCTATCCGGAGAAAACCGCGAAAAGGCGTGCCAAGCACCTCAACGTTCATCAGGCCGGCAAGTCCGACTGCGGGGTGAAGTCCAACATCAAATCCATACCCGGCGTGATGACGATCCGAGGCTGCGCCTATGCGGGATCCAAGGGCGTGGTTTGGGGACCGATCAAGGACATGGTCCATATCAGCCATGGTCCTGTTGGCTGTGGTCAGTATTCGTGGGGATCGCGCCGCAACTATTACGTTGGTACGACGGGGATCGATAGCTTCGTGACCCTGCAATTCACCTCCGACTTCCAAGAAAAGGATATCGTATTCGGTGGTGACAAGAAACTGGTCAAAGTTCTTGACGAAATCCAGGAGCTGTTTCCCCTCAACAACGGCATCACCATCCAATCGGAATGCCCGATCGGACTGATCGGCGACGATATCGAAGCTGTCTCAAGAACTAAATCCAAGGAGTATGGAGGCAAGACCATCGTGCCAGTCCGCTGCGAGGGTTTTCGTGGCGTATCGCAGTCACTAGGTCACCACATTGCCAACGACGCGGTACGTGACTGGATCTTCGACAAGCTCGAGCCCGACGGCACACCAAAGTTCGAGCCGACGCCTTACGATGTTGCGATCATCGGCGATTACAATATCGGCGGCGATGCCTGGTCATCGCGAATTCTGCTGGAGGAAATGGGCCTGCGGGTGATCGCGCAGTGGTCCGGGGACGGTTCACTCGCTGAACTCGAGGCAACTCCGAAAGCAAAGCTCAACCTTCTGCATTGCTACCGTTCAATGAACTACATCTCCCGCCACATGGAAGAGAAATTCGGCATCCCCTGGTGCGAATACAACTTCTTCGGACCTTCAAAGATCGCAGAATCGCTGCGGAAGATTGCGGCCTATTTCGACGACAAGATCAAGGAAGGGGCCGAGCGCGTGATTGAAAAGTACCAGCCGCTGGTGAACGCAGTGGTTGCGAAGTATCGCCCGCGCCTGGAGGGCCGGACGGTCATGCTGTATGTCGGCGGGCTTCGTCCGCGTCACGTGATTGGCGCCTACGAAGACCTCGGGATGGAAGTCGTGGGCACCGGATACGAGTTTGGCCACAACGACGATTATCAGCGCACCGCTCAGAACTACGTAAAGGACAGCACGCTGATCTATGACGACGTCAATGGGTACGAGTTCGAGCGCTTCGTCGAAAAGCTCCAGCCTGACCTCATCGGCTCGGGCATCAAGGAGAAATATGTGTTCCAGAAGATGGGGGTGCCGTTCCGGCAGATGCATTCCTGGGACTATTCGGGTCCATATCACGGCTATGACGGCTTTGCGATCTTCGCGCGCGACATGGACATGGCTGTCAACTCGCCTGTCTGGAAAAAGACGAAGGCGCCCTGGAAGGAATCGCCGAGGGCCAAGCTCTTGGCTGCAGAATAGGGCAACAAGTCACGCTCTTAGCGGAGAGCTGAGGCGATCAATTTCGACAGTAAAAGGATCTTAATAATGGCGCAAAGTGCCGAGCACGTGCTCGATCATCTCGAACTGTTCCGCGGTCCAGAATACCAGCAGATGCTGGACAAGAAGAAAATGTTCGAGGATCCCCGCGAGCCTGCCGAAGTCGAGCGTATCAAGGAATGGACGAAAACGCCGGAGTACCGCGAGAAGAATTTTGCGCGGGAGGCGCTAACGATAAACCCGGCCAAGGCCTGCCAGCCGCTTGGCGCCGTATTCGCCTCCGTCGGCTTTGAAGGCACGCTGCCATTCGTCCACGGCTCGCAAGGCTGCGTGGCCTATTACCGCAGCCATCTGTCGCGACACTTCAAGGAGCCGAGCTCCTGCGTCTCATCGTCGATGACGGAGGACGCTGCTGTATTCGGTGGCCTGAACAACATGATCGACGGGCTCGCCAACAGCTACAACATGTACAAACCTAAGATGATTGCGGTCTCCACGACCTGCATGGCTGAGGTGATCGGCGATGACCTGAACGCCTTCATCAAGACGTCCAAGGAGAAGGGCTCGGTTCCGGCGGAGTTCGACGTGCCGTTCGCCCACACGCCGGCCTTCGTCGGCAGCCACGTCACCGGCTACGACAACGCGCTCAAGGGCATCTTGGAGCATTTTTGGGACGGCAAGGCCGGAACGGCGCCGAAGCTGGAGCGCAGGCCGAACCAGGCCATCAACATCATCGGCGGTTTCGATGGCTATACCGTCGGAAACCTTCGCGAGATCAAGCGCATCCTGGAACTGATGGGAATCCAGCACACCATACTCGCCGACAACTCCGAAGTCTTCGACACCCCGACAGATGGCGAGTTCCGGATGTATGACGGTGGCACCACGCTGGAAGACGCAGCCAACGCCGTTCACGCCAAGGCGACAATCTCCATGCAGGAGTGGTGTACGGAGAAAACGTTGCAATTCGTGGCCGAGCATGGTCAGGATGTCGTGTCCTTCAACTACCCGATTGGCATATCCGCAACGGATGACTTGCTGGTGGCGTTATCGCGGATCGGCGGCAAGGACATTCCCGAGCAACTCGCACGAGAGCGTGGCCGCTTGGTCGATGCCATCGCCGATTCCAGTGCGCATATCCATGGCAAGAAGTTCGCGATCTATGGTGATCCGGATCTCTGCTACGGAGTAGCTGCCTTTCTGCTCGAACTGGGCGCCGAGCCAACCCATGTGCTTTCCACCAACGGCAACAAGGCATGGCAGACAAAAATGGCGGCGCTGCTTGCCAGCTCGCCGTTTGGGCAGAGCTGCCAAGTCTACCCTGGCCGGGACCTCTGGCACATGCGCTCGCTCCTATTTACCGAGCCGGTCGATTTTCTGATTGGCAACACGTACGGCAAGTACCTTGAGCGCGACACTGGAACGCCACTGATCCGAATTGGCTTTCCAGTCTTTGATCGGCATCACCATCACCGCTCGCCCGTTTGGGGGTATCAGGGCGGCCTGAATGTGCTGGTCAAGATCCTCGACAAGATCTTCGACGAAATCGACAAGAAGACCAACCTTCTTGGCAAAACCGACTACAGCTTCGACATCATTCGTTGATGACGAATGGTGCACGTGCCATCGCCGAACGCGGCGATGGCACAAACGCATTAAACACTTTCAATTGACTTCCGCTGAGGGGAAAACGGATGAGTTCGCTGGCGGCTACGGTCCAGAATATTTTCGACGAGCCGGGCTGCGGCAAGAATGGCAATAAGCCGGAGGCTGAACGCAGGAAGGGCTGCACCAAGCAACTGCAGCCGGGCAGTGCTGCGGGGGGCTGTGCCTTCGACGGTGCCAAGATCGCGCTGCAGCCGTTTACCGATGTCGCTCACCTGGTGCACGGTCCGATTGCGTGTGAAGGCAACTCCTGGGACAATCGCGGCTCCGCGTCTTCTGGCTTGAACCTGTGGCGGACCGCATTCACAACCGATCTGAACGAAACCGATATCGTGTTCGGAGGCGAGCAGCGGCTGTGCAAAGCAATCAAAGAAATCATTGATAAGTGGGACCCTCCCGCGATCTTCGTCTATCAGACTTGCGTCCCGGCGATGATCGGCGACGATATCGATGCGGTCTGCAAGGCTGCGTCTCAAAGGTTCGGTAAGCCAGTGATCCCGATCAATTCCCCCGGGTTCGTTGGCTCCAAGAACCTGGGTAACAAGCTCGCCGGCGAGGCCCTGCTCGAACATGTCATCGGAACGCAGGAGCCGGACTACACAACGCCGTACGACATCAACCTGATCGGAGAATACAATCTTTCGGGAGAGCTCTGGCAAGTGAAGCCATTGCTGGACGAGCTCGGAGTCCGGATTCTCTCCTGCATCTCTGGCGACGGAAAGTATCGCGAGGTCGCTTCTTCTCATCGCGCGCGGGCGGCGATGTTGGTCTGCTCAAAATCTATGATCAATGTCGCACGCAAAATGAAGGAACGCTACGGGATCCCGTTCTTCGAGGGGGCGTTCTACGGTATCCAGGATTCGAGCGATTCGCTTCGCCAGATCGCCCGCTTATTGGTCGATCGCGGCGCCCCCGAAGAGTTGCTCGGGCGCACTGATGCGGTGATCGCGCGCGAGGAAACGCGCGCCTGGGCTGCCATCGAACCGTACAAGCCACGATTCAAAGGCAAGAAGGTCTTGTTGATTACCGGCGGCGTCAAGTCATGGTCGGTCGTGGCGGCGCTGCAGGAAGCCGGTCTCGAATTGGTCGGAACCAGCGTGAAAAAATCGACCAGGGAGGATAAGGAACGCATCAAGGAGCTGATGGGGCAGGATGCCCACATGATCGAGGAGATGACGCCGCGCGAAATGTACAGAATGTTGAAAGAAGCGGAGGCGGACATCATGCTGTCGGGCGGCAAATCGCAGTTTGTCGCACTGAAGGCGGCGATGCCCTGGATCGATATCAACCAGGAGCGGTGCCATGCCTATCTGGGCTATCTTGGAATGGTCAAACTGGTGGAGGAGATCGACAAGTCGCTCTCCAATCCGATGTGGGAGCAGCTGCGTCGACCTGCGCCATGGCAGGTCTTGGCGAAGGCGATGGTGCAGATGCGATCACCGCTGGCCGAGATCGCTTGCGATCCTGCGCTCGGCGAAACGGCGCGCCGAGCCAAGGAGATCTGCTGCTGCAACAAGGTCGATCTCGGAACAATCGAGGATGCAATCACCGCGCATGGCTTGATCAGCGTGGAAGCTGTCAGAGAGCACACCAATGCGGTCGGCGGCTGCTGCAACAGACGCATCGAGGGAATCTTGGCGGCCTCACCATCTGCCCTGCCACAGGCCGCAGAATAAGGACCTGTTATGGCCCTCGTCAAAGCGTCTACAAAATCTTGTGCGGTCAATCCGCTGAAGATGAGCCAGCCGATCGGTGGAGCCTTCGCCTTTATGGGGTTGCGTGGGGCTATGCCGCTTATGCACGGCTCGCAAGGCTGTACATCCTTCGGGCTCACGCTCTTCGTGCGCCATTTCAAGGAAGCAGTACCGCTGCAAACCACCGCTATGAGCGAGGTCGCAACCGTGCTCGGCGGCTACGAGAATCTCGAGCAGGCGATACTCAATATCCACAGCCGAGCCAAGCCAAAGATCGTGGGGATCTGCTCGACCGGGGTTACAGAGACCAATGGCGACGATGTCGATGCCTACCTCAAGCTGATCCGGGACAAGCATCCGCAACTTGCAAAATTGCCGCTGGTCTATGTCTCGACACCAGATTTCAAGGGAGCGTTCCAGGACGGCTGGGAGAAGGCTGTGGCGCGCATTGTGGAGGCGTTGGTCGAGGGGCCGGGCGTAAGTGGACTGCGCGACCCATCCAAGGTGAATGTTCTTCCAGGATGCCACCTTACCCCCGGTGATCTAGACGAACTCCGGGCCATCCTGGAGGATTTCGGATTGCGGCCGTCTTTTTTGCCTGATCTGGCAGGCTCGCTTGATGGGCATATCCCCGATGAGTTTACGCCGACAACCATAGGCGGCATCGGCATCGACGAAATTGCGAGCATGGGACGCGCTCAATGGACAATCGCAATCGGCGCACAGATGCGACGCGCGGCGGAGGTCCTGCAGGCCAAGGCCGGCGTGCCATTTCGCCTGTTCGAACGACTTTGCGGTCTCGATCCCAACGACGAATTTATCACCTTTTTGAGCGAGATCAGCGGCCGGCCCGTACCGGTGAAATATCGGCGGCAGCGTGGCCAGCTCGCCGATGCAATGCTGGACGCGCACTTCCATATTGGTGGTCGCAGAGTTGCGATTGCCGCCGAGCCGGACCTCCTGTTCGACCTGTCCACTATGCTGCATGACATGGGTGCGCAGGTGACCGCAGCAGTGACAACCACGCAGTCGGTCGTTATTGAGCGAGTCAAGACCGAGGAAGTCTTCATCGGCGATCTCGAGGATCTCGAAGAGCTCGCCAGAACCAGGCAATGCGACCTGCTGATCACGCATTCGCATGGCAGGCAAGCGGCGGCTCGGCTGAAAATCCCGTTCTATCGCGCGGGCTTTCCGATGTTCGATCGGCTTGGTGCAGGACACCAGCTATCCGTCGGCTACCGTGGTACGCGCGACATGCTCTTCGATATCGCCAATCTCGTGATTGCTGACCGCGAGGAGAATCATCAGCCTACGCCCGATAGCTGGCGAGCTCCGCCCGCACTGCCACGACGAGCCGGCTACAGCTCGCATGGCGCAACTGAGAGGCCGATAGCATGAAGGTCGCATTCGCTACGCAAGATCTTAGACGGGTCGATGCGCATTTTGGTTGGGCAAAGAATATCGCAATCTATGATGTCGCGCCGGGCGGGCACGTATTTCTTAAAGCAGTCGAGTTTGAGGGCGATTTCAAGGAGGACGGCAACGACGATAAGTTGGCGCCAAAGATCGAGGCAATCAAGGATTGCGCAATTCTCTACGTCGCCGCCATCGGCGGTGCTGGGGCCGCGCGGGTGGTGGCCAACAAGATCCATCCCATCAAGGTGAGCAAGCCGGAAAGCATCCTTGAGCTGCTTGAAAAGCTTCAGGACGTACTGAAGGGAACGCCACCTCCCTGGCTTCGCAAGGCCATGGCCAAGGACCAGCGCCGCGCGTTTGAGTTCGACAAATGAGGTGAGATGACCGAAGAAATTGTGCGGCAGGGTAGCGGCATCGACAAACCGTTCCTCATGGAGTTGATCAAGATTTGGCGTGCTCAGGATGCCAACGGCGCCTGGACGAAGAAGAGCGATCTCGACCTGCTCGAACCCTATATCTTGGATAAGGAGAAGCGGCGCGCCCTACCTATTGTCGGCGATCCCGATCCGGACACGCTGTGGCGGCTTGAACTATTCTTCGACGCGGTCGCGCTCTCGATCGAGAGGGTCACCGGTGTGATGATCCAGCCCATTATGAAGCTGCATCATGAAGGCTTCGGCCGCGTGGTGTTGATCGCTGGCCGGCTGATCGCCGTGAACAAGCAGCTACGCGATGTGCATCGTTTCGGCTTCGTTAGTCTCGTAAAGCTGGCACAGGAAGGCGACAAATATGTCAACGACGGAATCGAGATGGTTCGCAGATTTCCGGACGTGGCGAACTATTGAGGACGCTCATGAGCGAACGTGAAGCATTGAAAGCAGAACTGAAGAAGCTGTCAGGCAAAGCGCTGCAAGCCAAAATGGATTTGCACGACCTGTCGGAGGAATTGCCCGTCAACTGGGGCTCGATCATGACGGTGGCGCAGAAGGCGTACGATGCCTATGCCGAACTCGAGCGCAAGAACCATGATTTGAAGGCGTTTGAAAACAATCAAAGGGGCTGACTTATGTCATTTGCAGCGCGCGATGGCCGCAAGTGGATACCGGAATACTTGATATCGATCGATGACAAGAAGTGCATCGGTTGTGGCCGCTGTTTCAAAGTGTGCGGTCGAGATGTAATGACCTTGAAGGGAATCAGCGAAGAGGGCGAGCTTGTCGATCTGGACGATGACGCGGACGATGAGATCGAAAAGAAGATCATGGTTCTGAATGATCAGGGCGCATGCATCGGCTGCGGCGCCTGCGCCAGGGTGTGCCCGGCCAATTGCCAGATCCACGCCTCAGTCGGAGCGGAAGTCGCGTGAGAAGACCGCCTCGTCCAACCGCAGCAGAGGATAGTGCACGCACATGCGCCGCCTGCGGATGACGCGCACGTGGTCAGTGAGCTCGCAGCTTTGATCAGGCCGTCGTGCTCAAACCTCCGAGACCAAGTGACTTGGAAATGATTGATTGGGTATTTTAGTTGGTTGAGAGTAACAACGTCGAGCGGCACGTCGTTGATCGCCCGTCCGCGACAAGGGACACGCAGTTCATCTATCCAGTGGAGCCTTAAGGCGGCCGAGTCGTTGTCTGTCTTCCGGCGGATGCCTTGCCGAGCCCGTGGTGGGCCGGTGGCGTGGTAAGCTTGTGGTCAGCTAGAGATTGTATCCTCGTCGGCAGAGCTTGCGCGGCACGAGCTCGATTGCGTGCAATTCGCCGATAGGAGAACGATCCGGATGTATGGCAGAATCGTTGGCTCATCCAGCCAGTCCACAAGCGCTAATCAGGCTGATGATTCGAGCGAGGCGGGAGATAGCCCCCGTTTTGCGGAAACAGTTGCGCGCATGGAGCGAGGTGGGTCGTCGTCGGGGGCCGCGGCGCCATACTCTCTGAGTTCCGATCCACCCATTATCGAAATCCACGAACAAGACGACTTCATGGATCTCGTGGAGAGATACTTGCGTCGCGATATCATGGACATCGCAGACGACCCACAAGAAGAGTACCCTGAGTTTGTCTCGAAGAAAGCTGAGTGGGCTGCAACTGTTGCTGGAGCCTATGCCAACACTTACCATGACCCGAATAGACCCGCGCGGTTCTTCAGCTATCAACTGGGTAACGAAAGTGTCGGCCTGCTAGCAGTGGGTGGCCCGGTCCGGATCAAGGGAGACCGGTTTCGAGAACAGTTCGGGCGTAACGATATCACGTCCGTAGTAGATCTACGCGTTACTCACCCGCTCGTCGAAAACGCAGGCGATATCCTGCTCGAGCATCAATTGCGATTGGACGGCGATCATCCATTGGTATTGTCACGTCCTGCCCGACCGGGGATGGAGCCCCGTCTGGCTGAAATGGGTTTTGTTCACGTGGCTCAAAATCACTGGGTGCTCGACCCTCACCAGCATCCCGAAGTGTGGACGAAGAACGAGAACGACAAGTGGCAGCGAGTAGACAAGCCTACAAAATATCTTTCCAAAGTCGAAGAGGCCCGCAGCGGTCGTCAAGAGAGCGTTGAGACGAATTCATCTGACGATGACCCTTCGTTTTACTTGGAGCGCGAACTTCGACGAATGGCTGTTGAAGACGATTCGGAATAATCGGAGTGCGGCGGAACCGATCGGTTTTTCGCCATAGCTCGCGCACGAGCAGAAGTCGTAGCCTTGAAGGGGGCGTGCGCCACGTCGCGCTCCCTTATGCTTGCCAGATACCGGTTCGCGAGTTGGTTGGTGGAGCTGGGCCGGCCTTGTGTCATACGTGCCGGAGGGCCTGCGGCGCCGAGCCAGCGGGGCTTTGGTACGGTTTGGGAGAGGACCTGCTTTAGTCCGGCTTTTTGAGCGGCAATCTGAGGCAAATGCGAGAACCGATTGCGCTCACGAAATCAGTACTTTCGTTGAATCCGATATCACTTAGGCGGTTGCGAAGTTGGCGATCGTGAAAATCGTTCTGCGACGGCTAGCGCGAGGTGCCCCATCGGGAGTGCGACCAAACGAAGCGTTCCAGCATACGATCGAGCGTCTTGTCGGGCTCGTCCAGCAAATGGACGAAATTATCGGTAAAATAGAACATCAGCGTTATAGAGACGCCCGAGAGCGCCAATGCGCGTACGCCGGAGGCGGGATGGATCGCTACGCCAGGAGCAGCGAGTTGCGCACGCGCTTGCGATTCTGCTAGCCGGACAAGGTGTGCGGCACCGAAGGGGGCGCGTTGGGCTAAGAGAACGGCACGCAGCACTCGGACGATTCTTACAGCTCAAGGCACAGCAACAGTGCAGAGCCCTTGCGATAGACGAGCAATGAATGCAGGTAGATGCTATTTACGCGATTTGTGGTTTTAACGACATTCCGAGCCGCAAGGCCATGGGATTCCACCTTATGGTCCTCGATCATGACGGCAATCACCGGCCGTGGTCCATCGTTGTGGTGCGCTGGGGTAAGAAGGTGCTTGGCTATGTCAATAGATGCCAGCACAACGGCGTTGCTTTGGACTGGGAACGAAACGAGTTCCTCGATCCAGACGGCGTCCGGCTGATGTGCGGCAAACACGGATCCACCTTCGAGCTCGGAACCGGGCTGTGCGTCGATGGTCCGTGTAAGGCAGAACGCTCACGCCGATCGCCTTGACAGTTCTGGATGGCGATATCTGTGTCGTCGGCGTGCGTCTTGTCGAAGACGATGCGTCCCGGAACGAATGACGTCCGCGCTCAGACCGGCCGGTTCTCGTTGCGGTTTTTTACCGGCTCCATCCTCTCCAGCCCGTCTTCGTAGGAGATCTCGTCGTAGGATAGATCGAGAGCCTTCGCCGCATCGAGGAGGTAATCAAGCTTGCCGCCCGCATCCAGTTTCTTGAGGTCGTCCTTGTTGAGCCCGACCAAGTCCATCATCTCCTTCCAAACAGTGGATTCATCGCATGGCAGGACGTGGAAGGTAATGCCACCGAGCTTGATGTGGTACTTCGCCAGCAAATCGACGTTGTTACAGAACAAGAAATAGCTGCCCTTTTGGCTTAACGCACCGTCAAGCACAGCCGCGACGTCAGCAAGATAGGCGAACGAGTGCAGGTAGCCGGCCAGTACCGGGATAGTACGTTCTCCGTCCTGCGCGACCGTCAGAACCTGTTCGATCGAATAGTCCGGTGGCCGCTTCTCGTCCGCGACTTGCGTCTGAAATTTGAGTGCTATGTCGCCGCGAAAGCCAAACCGGCCCGGCTTGGTCGTCCCGCCCTTGAGTACAGCATTGAGCAGGCGGCCCTCCTTCTCAAGTCGACCGAGTGCGGTGTTCTCGATTGCAGTCATTAAATTCGTCCTCGATTTGAGCTTTTCACCGGCGCGCTGGCCGATGCCAGATGCGATGCAAATTGCTTGCCGCCGCATCTGTAACGACCTCCAGCCGTGCCTCGAAACAAAACGCGTATGCGAGAGGCGATCGCCTCAGGCAGCGTTGTCACGAACTCGACACCGGTCCCGAAGCCGACAGATGCGATCAAAAAAAGGTAAGTGGGGTCAAGCTTGTGCACGCTGGCACATGACTTGCCATTGTCGGGCAGACCTAAGCTCATGAGAGGGTAAGCCATGATCAACCTGACAGACAGCGCAGTGAGTGCCATCAAAGGCGCGATGGCATCATCGACGAACCCGACCGGTGGCCTGCGCATTATGGTCGAAGCAGGCGGCTGCAATGGGTTCAAATACAAGATGGGCTTGGCCGAGGCGCCGACGCTTGGTGACACCGTGATCGAATGCGGCGGTCTGAAGGTGTTTGTCGACAGCAAGAGCCATGAGCATCTGCTCGGCACGACCATTGATTTCGTCGTGGCGCCGGAGAGCTCGGGCTTCACCTTTCAGAACCCGAACGCCGCCGCGAGCTGCTCCTGCGGCAAATCGTTCAGCTGATAAAGAGGAAACATCGCAGCATGCTGGCTGAACCGGAAGAAGTATGGCAATCGTCGGCTGCGAGAGTGCGTCGCATTCGCGGCGCAATCGGACAGATGCGAGCGGATCTGCATGGCGATCGTGGCGACTGTCGGCTCATCGGGACCAATAGTCACAGGACCATCGCCAGTCTGAACGGCGCATCCGCGTTCTATAAGCGTCCTAGACTGACGCTGGACCGCATTCAGACGAGGCTGGTCGACAAAATCGGCGAATGCGTTCGTCTCGTCCCGATTGCGGCTGTCGGCCAGGCGCTGGATTGAGCGGGATTCAAGTGCCGATTTACCTCGACAATAATGCAACGACCCGGACCGATCCATCCGTCGTGCAAGCCATGTTGCCGTTCTTCACAGAGCAATTCGGCAACGCTTCATCCACGCATGTCTTTGGCGGCGAAGTCGCAGTCGCCATGAAGCAGGCCCGGGGTAGATTACGGGGGTTGCTAGGCTGCGCATACGATCGTGAGATCGTTTTCACCTCGGGAGGGACCGAGGCCAACAATGCCGCGATTCTCTCTGCGCTTGCGACCCAGGAAGGCCGCGACGAGATCGTCACCACCTCAGTCGAGCACTCTGCCGTTCTTACTGTAACTGAGCAATTGGCGGCAAGCGGAGTCAAGACGCATGTCGTACCGGTAGATTCCCGCGGCCGGCTCGATATCGAGGCGTTTCGGAGTGCGCTCGGACCAAGGACCGCGATTGCCTCCGTTATGTGGGCCAATAACGAGACCGGTACGATATTTCCTGTAGAGTTTCTTGCAGGGTTGACCCATGAGGCGGGCGCGCTGTTTCACACCGATGCGGTCCAGGCCGTCGGCAAGATGCGCGTAGACCTTAAGGATAGTGCGATCGACATGCTGTCGCTATCCGCGCACAAACTGCATGGTCCCAAAGGCATCGGCGCGCTATATCTGCGCAAAGGGACAAGTTTCCGGCCGCTGATCCGGGGCGGATCCCAGGAACGACGGCGCCGCGGCGGAACGGAGAATATTCCCGCAATCGTCGGCCTTGGAAAGGCTGCAGAGCTAGCGGCGGAGCGGCTTGAACCGGAGCGCGTTCGCATTGCTGCGTTGCGCGACCGCCTGGAGCAGGGGATACTGCACATTGGTCAGTGCATTGCGCTCGGCGATATCAGTAACCGGCTGTCGAACACGACCAATATTGCCTTCGACCATCTCGAAGGCGAAGCGATCGCCCATCATCTCAATCGGGCCGGCATTGCTGTGTCGCTCGGATCAGCCTGTAACGCGGGCTCAATGGAGCCATCGCATGTCTTGCGGGCCATGCAGGTGCCGGCGTGGAGCATGCGTGGCGCGGTGCGCTTCTCGCTATCGCGAGAAACCTCATTTGCAGAGGTCGACGAGGTCGTGTGCGCCGTGTCTGACATCGTGGCTCGCCTGCGCGCCGCTTCGCGGGAGTCGGCTCGCTTGGCGAGCCATGGTTCACAGTCAAGGAGTTCAATGTGAAAATCATGATCCGCCGGTCTCCAGAGGCAGGCCTGTCGATCTACGTACCAAAGAAAGATCTCGAAGAGCCGATCGTTGAGTCCGAGTATGAGACGCTCTGGGGTGGGTGGATCAAAATAGCCAACGGTTGGGTACTCGATTTGCCCAAGATGGCGAGCGATACAAAATTGCCAATCACAATCGACGCCAAAAAACGAGGAACGGACGGAGAGGGTCAGTGAAGGGGCCTCGGCGGATCGACTTGGTCGATGCAGCTGAGGCTAGGACCATTCTCGTCGACATCGCTGCCGGGTTAAGGGTTGCGCGCGTCGTGCCCTATCTCGGTCCTGGCCTCACCGAACTGTCCAGATCCGATGTGCCGACTTCGCCCGAGGCGCTGGCCGACTTCTTCGCCAGCAAGGTTGCACTGCCTCGGCGGGCCAAAGGCAATGCATGGGCATCGGCGCAGCATATCGAGGTCAGCAAACATCGCTCTACGCTGACGACATTGATGGTGCAGGCCTTCGCTCGGTCAGCGGAGCCGACGCCGCTACATCATCATTTCGCGTCCCTGTCGCTTCCCGTCATCGTCGATGCATGGTACGACGGCGCAATGCGCGCCGCGCTGGGCAAGCGCGAGGGCTGGGGTGAAGTTCAGGGCATTACCCGTGCCGGCATTGGCGAGAATCGTTGGTACCGCTTCTATGATTTCTCTGGCCAAGAGGTCGACAGTGCCGTGGCCGGTAGCTGGGCGACAGTGCTCTATAAGCCGCATGGCAGCGTGCGTCCAGCCAACAACTTCCTGATCTCCGATGCTGACTATGTCGAGGCCGTGACCGAGATTGACATTCAGAGTCCAATTCCGGACATCATCAAGGAAAGGCGGAGCGGACGGGCCTTTCTCTTCATCGGTTGTCGCTTTAACGACCAGCTGTTGCGCGGCTATGCGCGGCAGATTATCAAGCGCTCGGGTGGCGCCCACTATGCGATCGTCGATCCGGACACGCTGTCGCGCAACGAGCTCCGTTTTCTGCTCGAACAAGGTCTGGCGCCGCTTGCGATTCGGCTCCCTTGCGCGGTTGAGATACTGCTCAACCGTTAGATGTGTGAAGCTGGATAGCCCGACTTGTATCGCCAGTTGTGAGTGGGGGCGGCGCACGAAAGGCCCGCTCAGATGGAGCTGGGTGTTGCGCGCGCTTTGCCGCCATCATTGACGCGCCAGCCCGCGAAGCTCTGAGTGAGGATGGGGACGCATCTGTCGCATTCTTAACAAGCGTATCACTGCGGCTCTTACATGTCTCAACGTCGGCCGGGTCCGCTAACGCTATGACAAACCGATGAAAGTTCGTCTTCTGCGCCGTGGCATGTGAGTTGCTACGCCTCGTCTAGAGGCTCGCTCACGGATGGTCCTGGGAAGCCAATGTGCCTGCGGGGAAAAAGAGAATGAATGCGGTCGTGGGGGGCGGAGGATACGCCAAAGCTGCGCTGGATAACGGCACGATGATGCAGTCTGCCGCCGAGCAACAGGGCTGTCGCATCGCAGCCAAGACCGCCCAGGCAGACTGCGGGTCACGGACAAGCCAAGGCGATCTGCCGAGCGAAATCTGGGAAAAGGTGAAGAACCATCCCTGCTACAGCGAAGAGGCGCATCATCATTACGCCCGCATGCATGTGGCGGTCGCGCCGGCCTGTAACATCCAGTGCAATTACTGCAATCGCAAATATGACTGCGCCAATGAATCTCGCCCGGGCGTGGTGAGCGAGAAGCTCACCCCCGAGCAGGCGGTGAGAAAAGTGCTCGTGGTCGCGACCACCATTCCGCAGATGACCGTGCTCGGAATCGCTGGTCCCGGCGATGCTCTCGCCAATCCAGAAAAGACGTTCAAGACATTCGAACTGGTCGCCAAGGCGGCCCCCGACATCAAGCTGTGTCTGTCGACCAACGGACTGGCTCTGCCGGACCATATTGACACGATCGTCAGGTCCAAAATCGACCACGTGACCATCACTATCAACACGATCGATCCCGAAATCGGCGCCAAGATCTATCCCTGGATCTTCTTCAACCATAAACGCTATACCGGCATCGATGCGGCGAGGATACTAACCGACCGTCAGCTGCAAGGACTGGAGATGCTTAGCGAACGGGGGATCCTGTGCAAGGTCAACTCGGTGATGATCCCCCACATCAACGATCAGCACCTGGTCGAGGTCAACAAGGCGGTTAAGGCGCGCGGTGCCTTCCTTCACAATATCATGCCGCTGATCTCCGCGCCTGAGTACGGCACGGTGTTTGGCCTAAACGGTCAGCGGGGGCCGACGGCGCAGGAATTGAAGACGCTGCAGGATGCTTGTGAAGGGAAGATGAACATGATGCGGCATTGTCGCCAGTGCCGCGCTGATGCTGTCGGACTGATCGGAGAGGATCGCAGCGCAGAGTTCAGTACCGATCAGATCATGAAAATGGACGTCAAATATGACCTTGGGACGCGCAAGGCTTATCAAGATAGGGTGGAGGACGAGCGGGCCGCCAGCGTCGTGGCCCACCAACAAGAGCTTACACAGTTCGCCGGCGAGACGAGCGCGATCACGGTTCTGGTGGCAGTCGCAACGAAGGGCTCGGGACTCATCAACGAGCACTTTGGGCATGCAAAGGAATTCCAAGTATACGAACTTTCCACATCCGGCGCCAAATTCATCGGTCACCGTCGCGTCGACGTCTACTGTCAGGGCGGTTATGGCGAGGAGGACAGGCTTTCGACCATCATTCGTGGCATCCATGACTGCCATGCGGTGTTCGTGGCCAAGATCGGTGGCTGCCCAAAAAGCAACCTGATCAAGGCCGGGATCGAGCCAGTCGATCAATACGCGCATGAGTTCATCGAGAAGTCGACGATCGCCTGGTTCAGGTCCTATCTAGACAAGGTGAAGAGCGGCGATGTCCAGCATGAGAAGCGCGGGGACGCCGCGATCCGCCAGGGAGCTCTGATCTCCGCGGCGTAAAGGGGGGTATATGCCATTCAAGATCATCGCCTCTCAGTGTACCAGCTGCTCAGCTTGCGAACCCTTATGCCCGAACGTTGCCATCTCGGAAAAGGGAGGAAGCTTTGTCATCGAAGCGACGAAATGCACCGAATGTGTTGGCCATTTCGACGAGCCGCAATGCGCCGCGGCCTGTCCGGTCGACAATACCTGCGTAATTGACACCTCCTTGCCCCGCTATCGGGCGCCAGCCTAGGACGCGAGCTTCCGTGAACGGCATGCCAAGAGCTGGGACTGAAAGCGTTGCAAACTTCGTTGCTCGCCGGCAGCGGAGCGTCGGCAGACATTTCATTTGGCGCGGCAGGCCAAAAACGCCTCTCAACTCCGAGCGTAGGCTTCTGGCCAGCGCCGTTATCGTTGATGTGACTGACGAGGTCACGCTGATCGGCGCATGCCCGGCGGGATCAGCCTTACCGAGCCGCAACATCGCGGAATGTGCCGGGCGAGCGAAGCTACCGATGACCTTCGAGGCAGCAGCCAAGTCGGCATCTGCCGGTCAGGGAGCGCTGCTCGCGCGCACTTTGTTCGGCGAAGTCCCGGGCCAAGACTGGAGGATGGTCAACGTGACTGACGCTGCACTTGATCACGCCGATATCATCATGCCGCGGTTGCATCCCACCGTGTTGAAGGATCTCACCGGCCTCCCGATATGGGCCGGCAATCTGGAAGCAGGGGCGAGGCAGCGACCAAGCTGCTCGAACTCGAACTGGCTGACACGATCGGTACCGAATCGTTCGCGGACGTCCTGCAGCGGAGGAGCCAATCCGAAGATCGATCACATTGGCAACGCTGCCCCGGGGCATCACTCTAGTTGCAGTGCCTGCGCTCGTCCGTCGCGCAAGAAGGGCTGCGACTACCGGCGTTCGGCTATTTGCGCAAATGATCGTGCCGGCAACATTTCCAGCACTTCTCCCAGCGCAATCCCGCGCTCAGCAACGGCGGCACGTGGCGCGCAGACGGCGAGATCCGAGCGATCGTGTCCATGCAGGCCAATGCCGTCGTCTTATCGTCGATGCTCGATGGCCATAGAAGCCTCGTCGCCCAAGCCGGAACATCGTTTCATACGGAGAAATGATGCCGAGGCTGACCGACAAGGAGCTGGCGACGCCCTCGCGCGCCACTTCGCCCGGCAGCTCCGCAATCAATCGGTCTGCGCTGAGGACGTCCAGTTCCGACACATCGTGCCGCGTCGCGCTGCCGTTGCGGGGCTACTTGGCGTAGCTACGGGCCGATACGCCAGAGCGCGGCTAGATCTCGCGGAATGGCTGTCACTCGGGGCACGGACTGCCCTACAGCGACATCCTGGTGTCGGCACAAGCTGGCGAACCGCATTGCGGTGGGCGAATCGGCTGAGTGCGGCGAGGGATGAGCACAATCGTGGAGGATGTCTCCTGGTCGGGCCGGGCAGCACCCCTGCATGTCTGCCGGCGAGCGATGCATGAGGAGCGCTACATGAGCGGTATTGTTCGCGACAGCGACGTCGTCGAGCTCGACGAGCCCCCTGTCTTCAGTTTTAGCCAAAAGGTACGAGCCAATCGCACCATCCGGAATGATGGCACCTTTCGTGGCAAGGAGATTGGCGACATCTTGGTCAAGAAGGGAGAGATCGGTTACGTCATCTCGATCGGCACATTCCTGCAACAGTTCTACATCTACGGTGTCGAGTTTATGGAAAGCGGCTACCGCGTTGGCATGAAGCGCAAGGAACTCGAGCCGGTGGATGCCTGCGAGGAGATCGATGATGTGCCATTGCTGTAGGAGGCCGTGTCGTGGATGAAGGCGGTTTTCTGAAATATCGGCGGGGCCAGCGGGTTAAAACCGCAGTCGATATCATTAACGACGGCTCTTTTCCCAATGCGGAGCCTGACGGGGTCTTGCTCGGCGCCGGAGTGGCCGGAGAGATCATCAGGGTTGCCATCCATACCAAAGCGAACGTTCCGATCTATACTGTCGATTTTGGAGAGCGGTTGCTCATCGGCTGTCTTGAAGAAGAAATCACAGGTCTTTGAAGGGAGGCTTTCGCATGAATGCCGGGCTGATGAGGAAGGTCAAGACCGGGCTGGTGGCGCACCCCAACGAGCTTGATCGCAAGCGGATCGAGCGCAGCTTGAGCTCCCGCACGCGCTATCTCTACGTCTCGCCGAAGGTGACACCGGTGAAAGCCGGCTACCTCGTCGAGAGCCCCTGTTGTTCGCGCAATATTGACAAGGACGGCGCGTTAATCGACGTCGCGCTGATTCTTTATGATGGCGTGAGCGGAATTTGGAAGGTGTTTTGCAAGAACCACGCCCAAGGAATCTGGGAATTTTACAGCCTATATCACCGCCTGACTTTAGCGATCGACGAATTGAACGCGGATCCGGAGCGTCTGTTCTGGCAATGAGGGGCGGCTTTTGAGGGGCCACAGAGGAGCCACGATGACGCTCACTGCGCAGGAATTGATTGAAATCGAGCAGCTGCTTGCGGCCGACAGGGCCGAGGAGGAGCCGTTTGTCGAGCTGCGGCGCCGCTTTCCGCAGCTTGCTTGTGTGCGCTGTGATGCGTCGGATATGACGGATCAGCCATTCCGGCAGTTTGTGCGTTTCGATCTCCATCTGATCGATGGATCGGATCACTGCGTGCAGATTACGGCCGATCCGGCACGGGCGACTGGCATCATATTGGCCAAAAGGACCGCTGCGCAGTGAGCGGTACTGAGCTCGCAGAGCATCCGTGCGATGGCGCGCATAATGTGGAGAATAATGCGTCCTTCATCCCACTGTCGGACCCGGATATTACCGTCGCTGAGCTCTCTGCAGTGGAAACCCTGCTGTGTTCGTCGCAGATCTCCAGCGGGCCGATCACTGAGGCGTTCGAGCAGGCCTTCGCGGTCTATCTGGGCCGCAAACATGCCGTTGCGGTTTCGAGTGGTACTATTGGGCTCCTGCTTGCACTCAAGGCGCTCGGGATCGGAGCAGGACACGAGGTCATTGCCTCGCCCTACGCCTTTCGCGAAGCAGCGCATGCCATCAGTCTCGCAGGCGCACGGGTGGTATTTGCCGATGTCGACTTTTGGTCGGGAACATTGGTTCCAGCGAAGGTCGAAGAGAGCATTACGGCGAGCACTCGGGCGATAGTCGCCGGCAATCCCAACGGTCATCCTGCGCCATGGGCAGAACTGCGGACGGTCGCACAGCGCCACCGGCTGCTGCTCTTGGAGGATTCTACCGAGGCGATCGGGTCGAGCTACAAGGGGGAGCTCGTCGGCCGATTTGGCGACCTGGCCGTGTTCGACTTTGCCCAGCCGGTAGCCCTAAGCTGCGGTGAAGGCGCAATGGTGGTGACGGATGACATCGATATTGCGGTTGGGTTGCGCCGCCATCGCGCCCACCGCCTGGACGAGCGATTCTCAGTTGTCGTCGCGAGCACAGCACCTTACCAGGCTGGCATGAGCGATCTCACGGCTGCCTTGGGGCTGGCGCAGCTGAAGCGTCTCGATGAAATCCTGGAGCGGCGTCGGCTCATCGAGCAGCTCTATAACGCGCATATCCAGTCATTTGAAGGCATCAAGCCGCCTTATGTCGGTCCCGATGTGACGGATGTGAACTGGATGCTTTATCTCGTTCAATTGGGGACACGCTTCACGCGCTCCGGTCGGGACGCCATTATCGATGATCTGCGCGCCGCCCAGGTTCAATCCGCTGCCTACAGCCAACCGTTGCATTTGCAACGCCACTATTTTGACCTTGGCTATCGCCGTGGCGATTTCCTGGTTACCGAAAAGGTCGCCGATCGCGCTTTAGCGCTGCCGTTTCACACCCATCTCACGAACAAGCAGATCGAGTTTATCGTGGAGACCATGAAAGATGCGTCGATCAACGTGGGCGCAGGTGCGGCGATCTACTGAGATGATCGTTATGCACCAGATGAAAGGGAGCAGGATCGATTGAGCACAATCGTAGCTCTGGGCGTGCGCGAGATGAGAAATCGAGCGAGCCGCATGTCATGCGATGCCTCGCGGGCAGATAGCTATCCGCGTAAGGCCGGAGCACGCCACATGCCGCTGCATCATGTACTGTTCGGGAAGCTGCGGGAGAAATGCTCTAGCCTCGCGCTCGCAGAAAACCTGCTCGATCGTCGCAAAGTGCCGTCCCCATGCCGTGGCTTGAGGCCTACGCACCAAGATGCTCGAATCCCAGCACGCGCCATCATCGTTTCGGCTGGGGTGTCTCGAGTTAGTCAAACAGAGATTACCATGAACGTACAGGAAGTCATCATTCACGTCCGCTTCGCTCCGAACGGAAGAGTGGTCCAGATCAGCGAGCGACCGGCAAAGCTCACGCCGAACCAATGGTTTGAAGTTCTCAACGCCCGCGCTGGCGCGGCATATCGACCGCTCGCTCGTGGCCGTGGCATATTCCGACTGAGCCGTACTGCGGTCGAAGCCTTCAAGCAGGAAACTGCGAGGCCGGGATGAGCCAAGCGATGATCGGGAACCCAATGGGCGACCAGATCGAGGTTTTTGCCGTCTGTCCGGCCGACGCCATCGAGCGGAGTGGCGCCAGGGGCTTTAGCCTGTCGCGTATCGATGATAGCGGCGAGATCCGGCTGTTTTCCATTATTGTGGTGCGTACCTTCGGCAACGACTATTTTGGCTATGTGAATCGTTGTCCGCATGACGGCGTCTGGCTGAACATCGGCTCCGGCGAGTTTTTCTCGGCAGACCATTCCTTTCTCAGATGCGGCCGGCATGGTGCAAGGTTCGAGATCGAGACCGGAGTGTGCATCGATGGTCTATGCAATGGACAAGCGCTTGAGCCGGTAGCGCTCGCCGTGATCGAAGGTGACGTTTGCCTATGCGGCGTCAAGCTGCTGGAGGAGGATCGGGCTTCCGAACGCTTCGAGGACAGCGAAGAAACAATGGATATCACGATCCATCCGGATTGATGGCGTATCACTTGGCTGTTGTTCAACTTGGCTGCGGGATTTCATCGGAGGACGAAATCGTCCCTCCTGAGCGTTGGTGCAGATCGGTATTATGCGTTCGTAGCTTGTCAGAGCAAACGGCAGTCCAACGCATTGCTGCCAGGCGGCCAGCGAGCTCCACCGCACCAACGAAAGGTTGCTCTTACGTCAACTCGCCAAATGGACCCGGCAGGCGGGACATGCTTCTTGCTGCCGGCCGATAGAACATGGTCAAGAAATGCCCTCGGCGGCTGGAAGTCCGCCGAGGGCACCGTCTGGGCTGCAAGAATGGGGAGACCCAGACTGACAGGATCGTTTGGGAGGAACAATGACGATCCTGTGT
Organism: Bradyrhizobium sp. USDA 4541; assembly: GCF_024171085.1. Taxonomy (NCBI): domain Bacteria; kingdom Pseudomonadati; phylum Pseudomonadota; class Alphaproteobacteria; order Hyphomicrobiales; family Nitrobacteraceae; genus Bradyrhizobium; species Bradyrhizobium sp. USDA 4541. Next base: position 8,825,380 of record NZ_JALJZF010000001.1, on the reverse strand, counting down.
CAGAAGCTTTTGGCTATCCGCTAAGACTGGCTTGTTGCCCGCGCAGCAATTGCGATACCAAACGCCTCAATGCGACACTCAGCGAGTGGCGCCGCGATCCTCAGCGCACCGCCGGTTTGCGGACGCATGCATAACACGTGTTCGCTGTTCGGCATTGAGGCGGCAAGTGCGCCTTGACGGTGTCGTGGAGGGCTGTGGGCGCGATCCAGAACCGCTGTGTTGCCGGTTTCGTGACGGCCGATCAAGTCCAGGCAGCTTAACCTATAGCCTTGAACGCGGGTCTGCGTTCACTCTGACTGTCGGGGCGTTTGCGCCAGGCGCTATCTGGTAAACAATAGATCGGAAACAGCGGAGCGCACATCATGCGTGCGAACGGCTGAGGCAGAATGGGGGGCGTCAAACGCGAAGCCAACGATTGTCTTGTCCAAAACAGAAGAGAAACGACATTGTCGGAACTCGAGCATCAACGATGAGGAGCGCCTCGGCAGAACAAGAGATGGTCGTAAAAACGCGAGGATTCTGCATTTGGTGTGGAACTTGCTTTGGAGCAATCGGATGGTTGAGCAATGTAGGAGCGAAGAGATTGCGATGGTAGGAGAAGACGTTGAAACGAATCAGGAAGGTTGTGCCAGACGTGAGTCATCTGTGGCTGATCTTCAGCGTTTACAATTAGTGTTGCGTTCGCTCATTTCGCCTGCGTTCGCAGGCGCGCGTCGAAATCAGTAGCATCAATCTATCGATGCGGCGTTCGACAGCAAGAGACCCTGTGAGGGCGATGCGAGCCCGGGCCATGTCTCTTTCGGATCGCTCGCATTGATCGCAGGATAAGCGCATGGACTCAGAAATCGAATTCGAGCTCCCCCAAATTTATAGGCATCATGTCTTTGCCTGCAACACGCAGCGTCCGCCCACTCATCCGCACGGCAGTTGCGGCGCCTCTGGCGCGCAAGCATTGTGGGATCGAATGGGCAAGGCGATCGAAGCGCAAGGCCTTAATGATATCGGTTTCACGATGGCTGGCTGCCTCGGATATTGTAACTCCGGTCCCTTGATGGTCGTCTATCCTGACGGAATCTGGTACCGCGCGACTACGCCGGAAGACGTCGACGAAATCCTGGAATCCCATCTCAAGCAGGGTAAACGTGTCGACCGCCTCGTGATGGTGCTAAAGCGCAGCTAAACGGCTTTCTTCGCGCCGCTTGGCCGGGCAATCAAGCATGGACAGCTTCTCCGTCGATGAGCTGTCCCCTCGGCACGTCGGTCGGCTCAGGATGACCGAGCGGCCCTCAGGCGTCAGGACGTGCGGACAGCGCGTCATGGAATTTGTCGTTATGGCGGTCTTTGAGATGTTCGGTGAGACGGGCCCAGATTAGAGCGCTGCTCGTGCCCGGGCCCTGAACCTTGAGCGTCAACTCCTTTGTCAGACTATCATTGTCACGGCGCAGCGCGACGCCTTGAATTGTCGGACCCGATCGGCAACTGGCACGGTCGCAACGCCTGACAAAGCAAGAACGTGTTTCCTTCGATGGCTGTTGGATCAATCTGTTCGCGTCACTTAATACTGTCCCTACGCAGCACGCCGCAAGCGCAAGGTGCGGATGGCGCTCACTTTCTTCGCGAGACGACGCGTCTTTGACACGCCATCTCGCTCGCGGATGAACTGCGGTGCGGTTGAAGGACGCGCTCGATGGCTCGCCGCGTCCGGATTGATCAACCTTGTCTTCTTCTTTGGACCCTGTTCTGACGTCAGAACTTGTAAGCGATGCCGCCGCTGATGAGCCATGGGTCGATATTGGCGCGCCCGGAGACGGGAATCGCATTGTTTACGGTCGCAGAATAGTCTGGCCGCAGCCACAGCTTCTTCACGTCGAAGTTGAGGCCCCAATGACGGTCAAGCATGTAATCGAAGCCAAATTGGACCGCCGCGCCGAACTTGTTGCTGATGTGCAGATCCGTCACGGTAAGGCCGGCGAGCGACGTATTGGCCGCCGACTGATTGAAGAATGCGGTGTAGTTGATGCCTGCGCCGATATAAGGCTTCAGTGGGCCGAAATCGTTGAAGTGATATTGCAGGGTTAGCGTCGGCGGCAATAGCCAGGCTTTGCCGATATCGAGTCCATTAAGCGTGCCAGTGCCGCTGATGTGATGGCGGGTCACGCCGAGAATAAGTTCGGCCGCGATGTTTTTTGTGAAGAAATACGTGATGTCGAGCTCCGGTATGGCTTGATCGCTGATCGATAGCCCGGAGTTGGGAGAAGACAGCGAGGGTACCCCGGAGACGTGGACTGAACTGCCTGCGGTATCCGGCAAAACGCCGAGCACCCGCAGGCGGATCATCCATGGATTGAACGGTTCGATCGGGGGTGCTTTGTAATAAACCGGCGCCGGACCGAGATCTGCAGCCTGTGCCGAGATGCTGGCCAACGAGATCGCGAGCGTGAGGAGCGACGTCGTCGTCAGAATTGTTCTTCTTCTCATCGAATTCTCCATTCCAAAAGTCGCGCGATAACACGCGCGAGATCTCTGTCACACATGACAAGCGGCGGAGGATTTGATGCGGATCAAAATAGTGGTTGGTTCACCGCAATTATGCGGCTGAGTTGCATAAGAAGCACGGCTATCGAAGCGTCGTTGTCTTTGCTTGATAGCTGTTCGATTCATTGTCTGTGCTGAGTCCAATCTCTTCAGGAGATTGTTGGTTGGCTTGATGCCCCGATCCAATCAATGCCCGTTGGGCCATGCAAAATCAAAATGGCAATGCAGCAACCCCGCACATTGCAGGGCCGGTAGAGGCAGCAATCACCCGAGGCGCAATATCGGCAGATCCGTGTTACGGAGCAGCCAGGTTGGCCTTCTCAGCGAGGGTCCGAGTCGGCGGTCACGAACCAATCCGGAAGCAGAAAAATGTGGTTCTTCGCATCAAAGCCTTCTGTACTAGCCTCACGTTTGCGGACAGCGCGTCTCGTTCGCGTCATGCGCACATCGCTCGAGATCATCTGGGGCCTCGCGGCCAAGCAGCGACAGCACGAGCTCATGATCGAATCCGGCGCATCGTGATCCGCCGACGTCGATCAGAGGTCTGCGTATCAGGAGCGGATCGTCTAACATCAACGCTAGTGCGCGCTGGGCGTCAATCATGGCGGGATTGACTTCGCCTGATTTGATACGGGGGGCCGCTTGGTTGAACCAGGAGGCGACCGGGGTATTGCCGAAGAAGCGGCGCAGTTCTTCCGAAGCCCACGGCTCCATCAAAATATCTTTGGCTATGATGTCGTGACCGGCAGCGTTGAACGCTTGAATCTGACGCGCATTGGTCGCGCAGCCGGGCTTTTGATAAAAGATGATTGTCGCCATGTCATACCTATGTTGGCAGCGCTGAGCTGAACGGTGGCCCTGTCGCTGCTGCGTTCGACGCCCAGTCGATGGTCTTGCCGATTATCTTCAATGTCAGTCGGCTAAGCGCCGCTGGTATCCGCTGTCCGGTCAGTCTGGATCGCAACCGACATTGTCGCACCGCTCAAGCCCCAGAGAGCCGGTTCACGAGAGGAGTAGCAAGTCCCATTCCGTGGCTGAAGATATGGGACAGCCCATGCAAATGAGCTTCGCGTCAGCGGTTGCCTCTTGTTCGTTTTCTGACAGCCGCGCTGACCGATAGGTTCCAAAACGGCCAGGCGCACTCGCGGGCAGGTGGCTTTTTAAATGTAATCAAAGACTTGGGCAGCGCTTACGAGCGTTGGCACGGCGGTTGCTAATATCGGGCAGCAACACTGAGTGAGGGCTGAGTGCACGCCGACGCGTAAGACGAGCGATGTGCTCCTTCCCTTGAACCCGTGTGCCCCGTTTCTGAGAGAGAGAAACAAGCTCGCGCGTGAGAGGCGCGCAACTTTTGGCAAATCGGTTGATGGAGAGCAACATGTCTTCACTAAGGCAAATCGCGTTCTACGGGAAAGGTGGCATCGGCAAGTCGACGACTTCCCAGAACACGTTGGCGGCGCTGGCCGAGATGGGTCAGAAAATCCTGATTGTCGGGTGCGATCCTAAAGCGGACTCGACCCGCTTGATCCTGCATGCCAAAGCGCAGGACACGATTCTAAGCTTGGCGGCGAGTGCCGGCAGCGTGGAGGATCTTGAACTCGAGGACGTGATGAAGGTCGGCTACAAAGACATCCGCTGCGTGGAGTCCGGTGGTCCTGAGCCGGGCGTCGGCTGCGCCGGTCGTGGCGTCATCACTTCGATCAACTTCCTCGAGGAGAACGGCGCCTATGAGAACATTGACTACGTATCCTATGATGTGCTCGGCGACGTCGTTTGCGGTGGCTTTGCGATGCCAATCCGTGAAAACAAGGCGCAGGAGATTTATATCGTGATGTCCGGTGAAATGATGGCTATGTATGCCGCCAACAATATTTCCAAGGGTATCCTGAAATACGCCAACTCGGGCGGTGTGCGGCTGGGCGGCCTGGTCTGCAATGAACGACAGACGGACAAGGAGTTGGAACTGGCGGAGGCGCTGGCCAAGAAGCTAGGCACTCAGCTGATCTACTTCGTGCCGCGCGACAACGTGGTGCAGCATGCCGAACTCCGCCGCATGACGGTGCTCGAGTATGCGCCGGATTCGAAGCAGGCCGATCACTATCGCAATCTCGCTACCAAGGTTCACAACAATGGCGGCAAGGGTATCATTCCGACTCCGATCTCCATGGACGAGCTCGAGGACATGCTGATGGAGCATGGCATTATGAAGGCGGTCGACGAATCCATCATCGGCAAAACTGCCGCCGAACTCGCGGCCTCGTAAAGGTCGTGAGTCGCGGCCTTGTGAAGGCGCGCGACGGATGCCGGCCTCCCTCACCCCCCATCCGGGGAGGCCGGCATTCTGATCAGCGCTCCCGGCCGGGACCAGGACGCGGCGACGCAAACCCGGCCGCTATAGAGACCCACAAAATCATGTCCGAAGTGCACTTCCTTCCGTTTATGGCTGCTTGTGAGCCTGATGCGAGCAGTTCCAACGGAATTGTAGCCTACCGCCTCCTCACCGGCGTACTTTCTGCGGCTGCCGACATTGCCAGTGACAGTCATTTCGACCGCCACGCTTTGGCATCTATTCTGGCGGCTGCCACGATGGATGGTGGCGCTCTCCCGGAGAAGACTGGCCTATCGGGCGATGAACTCGCGGCTTTGCTCGCGCAGTACTTTCCCTCACTTGAGGTCGAACTCCCCGATGAGCTCCTGAGGTGCAAATGCAACGAGAACGACGAAATCGCAATGGTGCGCGATCTACTCCTGAAACACCGCTCGACGGAAGGAGATCTCGGCCGCTGGCTGGCTGCCATGATCGCCCGACGAGCCATCGAACCAGACCATCTATGGGAAGATCTCGGATTGCGCAATCGTGGCGAGCTCTCTCGGCTGCTCAGCCGTCACTACGCGCCGCTCGCCGCGCGCAATGTCAACAATATGCGTTGGAAGCGTTTCTTCTATCGCATGCTTTGCGAGGATGAAGGCCTCGCGATGTGCACAACACCAGTGTGCACGCAATGTAATGACTTCAACCTTTGTTTCGGCGAAGAAAGCGGTGAGAGCCGGATGGCCGAGCGCCGGCGCGACCAGTTGCTGGAGGCGGCTCGCCAGCAGGTCACCGCTGATTGGCCCATCTGACTTGCCACAAATATTCTCGTGCGTTGCAGCGCGACAACGCTTCCAGGATCTGGCGATCCCCGCGGCATGTCATCGTGCGGATAAACGTCGCTTTAATGCGAGCAAGTGGCCATGGATCCAAGACATGCCGGCCAGAATTGCTCCGGGATCAATCGCCAACATCGCGGCGCGCTGCAATCGGGTTGGCTTTCGAACTTGACTTGGGAATGGCAAAAGCGCCCGCTTCATGAGCCAGTCGCGTTTGCGGCAATCCATTGGCGGGAGGAGGTTAAGGAAGGAAGCGTAGATTTTCAATCCGTTGCCAGGGATAGCGCAGTGGCATGCGGGTTGCTTAAGGGGATGTGGTCAAAGATAAGGAGCCAGCCTGCGTGATCGCCTCTAGCGACGAACCCTCATGGTTCGATCAAGAACGCGCGAAGCCGACCGTGCTTAACGATACGACGCTAAGGGACGGGGAGCAGGCGCCCGGTGTTGCGTTCACCACGAAGGAAAAGCTGGCGATCGCGCAGGCGCTCGCGCGGGCCGGGGTCACGGAGATCGAGGCGGGAACGCCCGCGATGGGCAATGAGGAAATCACAGCAATCCGCGCCATTGTCGAAGCAGATCTTCCGCTGACTACGATAGGCTGGTGCCGGATGAGGAAAGCGGACGTCGATGCGGCGATTGAAGCCCGGGTGTCCATGATCAACATGTCGATCCCGACTTCCGATGTGCAGATCGCAGCCAAGCTCGGCGGTCATCGCAGCCTGGCACTGGAACAGGTGAGGCAATTGGTCGGCTATGCTCGTCAGAAGGGGCTTCAGGTTTCTGTTGGCGGCGAGGACGCTTCGCGCGCCAACGTCGAGTTTCTGATCCGGCTGATTGCAGTCGCAAAAGCCGCGGGCGCGCGTCGTTTTCGTGTTGCAGATACGCTCAGTGTGCTCGATCCCGACGCAACCTACGCGCTGGTCAGGAAACTGCGTGTGACCACCGATTTGGAACTCGAATTTCACGGCCACGACGATCTCGGACTCGCAACCGCCAATACACTCTCAGCCATCAAAGCTGGCGCGAGCCACGCTTCGGTGACCGTCATCGGGTTAGGCGAGCGGGCCGGAAATGCGCCGCTCGAGGAAGTCGCGGTCGCACTCAAGCAGCTCTACGGACGCGGGACCGGCATCGTACTTCCGGAGCTCGAGAACGTCGCCGCATTGGTGGCTGCAGCGGCCGCGCGTGCCATTCCTCTGAATAAGGCCATCGTTGGAGAGTACGTATTTACGCACGAATCCGGCATTCATGTCGATGGCCTTTTGAAGGATCAGCGCACCTATCAGTCGCTTGATCCGGCTTTGCTTGGCCGCCGCAACCGCTTTGTGATCGGCAAGCATTCTGGACTTGCGGCGATTACGGCGTTGCTCGATGAACTCGAGCTGGCCGCCAGCGCCGATCAAGCCAGACAGATCCTGTCGCAGGTTCGCAAGCATGCGATCGAGCACAAGCTGCCGGTCGAGCGCCAAACGGTGGCGGCGATCTGGCGCGACGTGTGCGGATGCCCAGCCACCCAAAGCGAGTGAAGAGCCGTGCTTAGCATCGTTTGCGCCGACTATTCGAGAGACCAAGTGCGTCGCAAGGAGGCCATCCGATGCCACTGATTGGCGCGAAAATGACCCACTTCCGCACGCCAGCTCGCTGGTCGCAAATCTGCGCTCCAGTTATTACGGGCTATTCCGGCATTCATGCTGTGATCTGCAATCCGGCAGCGAGCCGCTGCCAAGCGACGTCTTCTCTTGAGGCTGCCGTCCCGCCCGACCACCGGTCGGACGAGCATCAGCACCGATTGCGGTTTGGCCGTTCATGCCCCTTCCTCATCCGGGCTGACGTCGGCGCCCGCCGAACCTGCAGATCTGGATAGCGAAGTTGAGCGCGTCGGCGTTCCAGGCGTTGGCGATGCGCACCCGCTGTGCGAGGTAGAACCGCGGCAATATCATCAGGCGCTAAGAGTATCTAATTTGGCGTCCGAGAGCTGATCCAAAGGAGACCTTTCGATGATCAACTCATCCCCGGCCGCCCCTATCCTGGACCGGCTTAGCAACGCCTCGTCGGCAGAGGAGTTCTTTTCGCTGCTTGGCGTCGATTATGATCCGAAGATTGTAAATGTCGCGCGCCTTCACATCCTAAAGCGCATGGGACAATATTTCGCCGAAGAGCAATTTTCTGGCGCCACAGAGCTGGAAATCAGAGCTCGGTGCAAAGCGATGCTGGAGCAGGCTTATGCTGATTTCGTGGCATCGCGGCCGATTGATCAGCGAGTATTCAAGGTTTTGAAGGATGCGGTTGCAGGCCCAGGCAAACCGACAGCCTTTGTTCCGTTGAGCGAGCTGAAGTGACTTCGCGCTCCACCGCAATGAGGTGCTCTCTAACGATTGCCGTGCGGTCTGAAAGCTCCTTCATCCAGATCATCTCTCTGCCAGCCATGACCCGAGCGACGCTGTCGCATTCCCGACCCATGTCCGGACTGATCGTGTCCAAGGCCCTGAGCGAGCATTTAAGTTTCTGTCAAATCATTGCTTCCGCCTGACTTTCGATGGTTCTTGCAAGTGGTACGACACTTGCTGTTGTCGTGCCTATCCCGTCATCGATGCTGACAGATGGCGGTCGTCCGAGATGAAAAAAAGGAACACCTATGACGCTGCTTCTACCGCCTACCGAGCGATGCGGCATGATCTCGCGGCTCACGCTCGCACCCGGTCCGTTCGATATGGCCTTTGATGCGAACGAAGCCGACACCGACCGTGAGATGGTGGTCATTGGCTAAGTTGTCCGTTGCGCAACATCTGGAGAGGGCATGTACATAGTCGTCAGCGTCGAGCGAGTCCGCGGATGCGTGCAAAGTGGCATTCGTCGCAACGCGGATAGCAACATGCGTCCGGCGGAGGCGCCAAGCTCGGCCGATGCAAGGTGCCGGGGCTGGAGGCTGACCACGCAGTGCATGACAGGTGCGCAGCTCCGATCGCTTTGGTGGTCGCACCCGGTGCAGAGCGCTGGGCCGAAAGCGAGGCGCCGATACTGCAGAGCAGGCGGACGCAACAACTCTTCCGGGCACAGATGCCGTAGCGGCGTCGCCGGCACCGTGGCGCTTGTCGAACCGAGCGCGCGAGGCACTACCGTCGAGGACATCTCTGGCTCTGGCCCGCCCGGAGCGTCTACGTCGATGACGAGTTTTACTGCCTGGTCGGTTTGCACTAAGCGGGCCGGGCAGCCGAGCAGCCAGGCCACTTGCTGATCAGAACTGATCCTCAGTCAACTGAATCTAGATACAAACCTGTGGCGCGGGCGCGCGTATTCTTGAGGGGACTTTAAAGCATGAGCAATGTCACCAAAACAGCTGTGCCTGCGGCGGCCGGCCGGGCAGCAGCCAAGAAGGAACTGCCGGAGCACTTTAAGGCCTACAAGCATGTCTGGGTTTTCGTCGAGCTGGAGCGCGGCCAGGTGCATCCGGTTTCCTGGGAGCTCATGGGAGCGGGGCGCAGGCTTGCCGACAAGCTGAAGGTGAATCTCGCCGCGGTCGTTGTCGGCCCGGAGGGGCAGTCCACCCGTAACGCCGCACTTGAATCCTTTTGCTATGGGGCCGATCTGACCTATCTCGTGAGCGACAACGTTTTGGCGGATTACCGCAATGAATCCTATACCAAAGCGCTCACCGAACTCGTCAATACCTACAAGCCCGAGATCCTGCTGTTGGGCGCGACCACGCTGGGGCGCGATCTCGCGGGTTCGGTGGCGACCACTTTGTCAACGGGACTCACTGCCGACTGCACCGCGCTCGATGTCGACGCCGATGGTTCTCTTGCGGCGACGCGTCCGACCTTTGGTGGCTCGTTGCTCTGCACGATCTATACCTTGAATTATCGTCCGCAGATGGCAACAGTGCGTCCGCGGGTCATGCCGATGCCTGAGCGCGTCGAACGTGATGCGGCCCGTATCATCGTCCATCCGCTCGGCCTTGTCGAAGACGATATTGTCACGAAAGTTCTGTCGTTCCTCCCAGATCGTGATTCCGAGACATCAAATCTGGCCTATGCCGACGTCGTGGTTGCGGGTGGCTTGGGATTGGGATCGCCTGAGAACTTCCGGCTGGTGCGCGAGCTTGCAACTCTTCTTGGCGCTGAATATGGCTGCTCGCGTCCTCTGGTGCAGAAGGGATGGGTTACGTCTGATCGGCAGATCGGTCAGACCGGCAAGACGATCCGGCCAAAGCTCTATATTGCGGCCGGTATTTCCGGCGCGATCCAGCACCGGGTGGGTGTCGAGGGGGCGGATCTGATCGTCGCCATCAATACTGACAAACGTGCTCCGATCTTCGACTTCGCCCATGTTGCGATCGTCAGTGATGCCATGCAATTGCTGCCGGCGCTGACGGCGGCATTTCGCGCTCGGCTCTTGCCGAATTCGCGCGCGCGGATCGCGGTCTAGAGGAGATGATGATGATTGAAGAGAGGTTCGATGCCATCGTGGTAGGAGCCGGTATGGCTGGTAACGCGGCGGCGCTGTCCATGGCCAGGCAAGGCATGAAGGTGCTGCAGCTCGAGCGCGGCGAATATCCTGGATCGAAAAATGTGCAGGGCGCAATCCTCTACGCGGACATGATGGAAAAGCTAATCCCCGAGTTTCGCGAAGAGGCGCCGCTCGAACGTCATCTGGTTGAACAACGGTTCTGGATGATGGACGACCGCTCGCATGTCGGGATGCATTACCGCTCGGACGACTTCAACGAGGAGCGGCCGAACCGTTACACGATCATACGCGCGCAGTTTGACAAATGGTTCTCGTCAAAGGTGCGCGAAGCCGGCGCGACCGTGCTCTGCGAGACGACCGTGACGGAGCTCGTACGGGACGAGCGTGAAAGGATTGTCGGCGTTCGTACAGATCGCCGCGACGGCGAAATACATGCCGATGTCGTCGTGCTCGCTGAAGGGGTCAATGGTCTGCTTGGGACGCGCGCGGGCCTGCGCGCGCGGCCGACACCCGATAACGTTGCGCTCGCCGTCAAGGAAATGCACTTCTTGCCTCGCGAGACCATCGAAGCGCGTTTCAATCTTAAGGGCGAAGAAGGCGTCGTGATCGAGGCGGCGGGCACCATTTCCCGCGGTATGACCGGAATGGGTTTCATCTATGCCAACAAAGAGTGTATTTCGCTGGGCATCGGTTGTCTCGTCGCCGATTTCCAGCGCACCGGCCAGACGCCCTACGGCTTGCTCGATCAATTCAAAAGGCATCCCTCTGTGTTGCCTCTGCTAGCAGGTTCCGAAGTCAAGGAATATTCGGCGCATCTCATCCCTGAAGGAGGCTACAAATCGATCCCACGGCTCTACGGGGAAGGCTGGGTGGTCGTTGGCGATGCGGCGCAACTCAACAATGCCGTTCATCGCGAGGGCTCCAATCTCGCGATGACCTCAGGTCGCATAGCGGCCGAAGCGATCGGCTTGGTGAAATCGCGCGGCGAGCCGATGACAGCGACAAATCTGTCGCTCTACAAGAAGATGTTGGATGAGTCCTTCGTCATCAAGGACCTCAAGAAGTACAAGGATTTGCCACCCCTAATGCATACTCACTCACAAAACTTCTTTCTCACCTATCCGCAGCTCATCTCTAAGGCAATGCAAAACTTTGTGCGGGTCGATGGTACGCCCAAGGTTGAGAAGGAGAAGGCGACCTTGAAATCCTTTGTCAAGGCGCGCTCATGGATGGGGCTGTTCGGCGATGCATGTCGTTTTGCGCGAGCCTGGCGCTAATTATCAAAAGTGTGAGTTCCAAGTATGGAAGGACAAAGCATGGATGCCGAACCCTCGGTGCGCGTGGAAGACAAGCTGTATTACAACCGCTACCTTGTCGACATTGGTCGTCCTCACGTCAAGGTTCGCGCACACACGTCCCCATCGCCGCAGCTAGTTGCGCTTTTGAAAGCGTGCCCCGCGCGATGCTATGAGCTGAACGATGAGGGGCGAGTCGAGGTGACTGTTGACGGCTGTATCGAGTGCGGTACCTGTCGGGTGATCGCCGAGCCCACCGGCGATATCCAGTGGAGTTACCCGCGCGGCGGATATGGGGTGCTGTTCAAATTTGGCTGAGGGTGAGGTGAGGATGGAACGAGCCGTGGTACGAGCCTCCCTAAGCGTCGGAATATTTGCATCCTTCGCGCGTTCCGCCTCTGGCACGGTGCGAGCAATTTGAGCTAGACCCGCATCAAGGTAACAGGATCGGTGTGGCGATACGGAACGGCGCCACACCCTGTCGATCGGCTGGCAGAGGAGGAATCAGCGCGTTGCCTGGGATGGGCTCGGCCGAACGGCTTCGATAGCAATCGCCACTGACTGGACGATAGCGGCAGAACGCACGGCAGTGAGGATCACTTCGGAGCTGACGCCCGCAGCTCGCAGTGTCTTCTCGTGGGCATCGATACAAGCACCGCATCCGTTTATGGCGGAGACAGCAAGTGACCATAGCTCGAAATCAGACTTGTCAACACCCGGACTGCCAATCACGTTCATGCGCAGCCGTGGCGGCATCGTCTTGTATTCCGAATTTGAGGCGAGGTGAACGAAGCGGTAGTACACATTGTTCATCGCCATCACAGCGGCCGCAGATTTCGCTGCCGCGATCGCCACGGGCGTCATCACGGCGACCGCGGCGGATTCCATTGCGGCAATGACATCTACATTGCGGGTGGCAATCGCGCTCGCCAGCAACAGCCCGTATTGCCGCTGCGGCGAGAGTGTCTCATCGGCCATCAAGGACGTCAGATTGAGCCTGACGTCCTTGGCGAAATCGGGGATCTTTTCGTTCAACTGTTCGATCGACAACATGCTGCCTCAAGCGACCTTCAGGACTTCGCCGCCGATTTCGCGGTTGCAGGGACAGAGCTCGTCAGTTTGGAGGGCGTCCAGCACGCGCAGTGTGTCCTTGGGGCTGCGCCCGACGTTGAGATTGGTCGCATAGACGTGCTGGATCGTGTTGGCGGGGTCAACAATATAGGTGTAGCGATACGCGACCCCTTCGGGGGAACGCACACCAAGGCCATCGACCAGGGTCCCCTTTGTGTCGGCAAACTGCCAGATTGGTAAATTTTGCAAGTCGACATGTGAGCGTCGCCACGCAAGCTTGCAGAACTCGTTGTCAGTCGAGCCCCCCAGTACCACTGCATCGCGGTCGACGAATTCCTTGGAAAGCCGGGCAAACTCGGCGATTTCGGTCGGGCAGACGAAGGTGAAGTCCTTGGGATAGAAGAAGATGATCTTCCATTTTTCCGGGAAGCTGGCTTCGGTCAACGTCTCGAATGCACTCTGCCCATCTTCTTCCTGCGCCTGAAAGCCAGGCTTCACGCCTGTAATCTCGAACGGCGGCAATTGACTTCCAATTCCAAGCATACGGTCCTCACACGTTTGTTTTCCGGACATGGTGACCATGCTGCTGAAGCAAACGACATGCCATCAGTTCTCAAGAGCCGATTGTCCTGGTTGCGCCGCGCAGCGGCTTGGCTGAGTTCGCCTCGCGCATTGAGGCCGCTCGAAACGGCAGGCGATCACCAAGCTGCGAGGATGTGCCGCATCTGAAACAGGAATGAACCCAAACCAGGCTCGCTGTGGTGACAATGAAGGCTGGAAATCTACGTAGCGTCAGGTTGTAGAGTGTCAACGCACATGCGGCTATCACATCATGGACCGAATCGACGGCAATGCTGCGCAAAATCGTCATTGAACGCAGATTATGCGGCGTTCAGTAAAGCCACAAAGCGGACGGCCCCACTCGATCCCTTTAGAGAATATCTAGGTCTCGAGCCCCAACAAGGATTTCGTCCTTACGACGACGACGCCAGCCTCATCGCTGGCCTTGCCAACGAAGAGCTGAGCAAGCTCGATTCGAGTTCCCAGAATAGGAGAAGAACCATTCAAAGTACTGCTTCGGCGCAACGCAAGTTCGGTGATTGGCTCCGCACAGAGGGCAAGGCGAGCATCGCAAGCCGAATCAACGGCAATAATGAGCAGCAACGCTCGCTGGATGCAGACTACCGGGCTTGCGCCGAAGCCAACAGGAAATCTGGCGTGACGCTCAAGAAGCTCAGGCAGTATGTGCAAGTCGTCGAGGCAAACAGGGCGCTGGGGTGTACGCTTTCCTCAGCAAAGAGCAGGCTCGGACTCAACCTCCACCTCGACCTGGATACGAAATTTGCCGACGCCGCCGTCCGTAAGTGAGTGGCCGCCGGTGTTAGGCCCGTTTGGCCCGGCCGGCTTGCAGGAGCAGGCCGGGTCGAGCTCGACTTGGTCCCGGCAACTGCCGTCCTATTTGGACTTTCCAACGCCGATGGGCGAGCCAGCTCGGTTCTCAGACATCTATCGGGGTCTTGGTTCTTTGGTTGACCTGCCGTCCACACCGCCGGACATGCGTGACGATGCCCAGTCAGGGTCGGTGCAGAGACCTCCGTTCTTCATCGGGCCATCGGGTATGCCTCAAGAGTTCGAGGACATCGGAAATCGCGTCGGCGAGGATTGGCAGCATGGCTCACAGCCGGTGCCGGATGTCCTGCTCGATGTACTGGACAAAAAAAGCCTGTTGCCGAGTTCGCGAATGGCTCCCCAGCCGGTCTCCATCAACGGGGAGACCTACTCCATCACGTTGGGTCCGCGAGGACGCCGCGACGCTCAGCTGGTCTATCATGCTGGCCCATCCTCGGTTCCTAAGACCCGGGTCGCTGGTTCGGCTGCGGGTGCCTCTGCCAGCGACCGCAGCGGACGGGTTCTCGGAGCGAGGGAATGGCTGGGCGACGAGCATATCCAGCGGGACTACGAACTCCTGGCGCAGGAGTTGTGGGCGAGCAATCCAAACCTCGCCGCCAGGACTTGGTTCGTCGATCCTCTCATGGCCTTTCGGGTGGGCCAGGGGACCGATGCCGACGCGCTAGCCGCATTCCATCGCATTGTCGACGATCGGGATGGCAACGATACAGCCGACTTCCTGTTCTTGCCGGTCAATGATGCCAGCGCCACGGACCTCGATCGCCGCGGCTCCCATTGGTCGTTGCTGCTGGTGGACCGCCGCGATCGCGACGGGCCGGTCCACTACGACTCAGCTCAGGGATACAACGCCAGGCATGCAGCAATGCTCGCAGCGCGGGTGGGAGCCGATCTGCAAGGCGCCTCAATACGCCAGCAGAGGAACGGCTATGACTGCGGTGTCTTTGTGGTCGACGGTACGCGGGCGCTGGTCAGGCGGCTCGCGGGAAGACGGCAGTCAGACCTCAGTCTCACCAATCTCGTCATTGATCGGCAGGCACTGCAAAACCGGCTGAGGGGCTGATATCGGCCTCGACTGAATAGCGCCAAGTTGATTGAACCGCGACTTCTCGCCGGCTGAACGTCCACAATCGGAACCTTCGCAAAGCATCATGGTGTCTCATAACGAGGAGCGGAGCCCGGAGCTAAGGCTGTTTTCAGAGACGGCGACGGAGTCCGACGGGCGATTTCGGAGCGACGTATCTGGTGGTCGTACAGTCGTCATCAGGCGCTCCGGTATCATAGTACCTAAATAGTCGCAGCTGGGAATGAAAGCCCAGCTGCGCGCTAGGCGCGCGGAGATATCGCGCCACCATCGCTGAACGATTTGGCGATCGCAAAATAGCAACGTGCCAACATCACGCGTGAAAGTTCGCCAAGCGGCAAGACATCTAACTAGAACGGCTGTCAGAAGTGGTACGTCACGGGCGATTGGGTCGACGAATTCGGCGCGCAGGCGGCCGCCAGTTGCTTGCTGCCGGCAAAATGTGCCCATCGCGAGGAGATCGACCAGCTCGCGAAGCGCTCGGAAAGCGATAGCTGCGGCTTTCGCGAGTCCATTTGTATCCAGCTTATAGACAATGTTGCGCTGCCGACTTGCTCGGAAATCGAGGTTTCTCGCCCTGACATAATGTCCTCTGCGACCAGGCCGGGTACCGTGTGCGCCCGTCAAGTATCGCCGGATGATGCCGCAGACGCGTACGGCTCGCCGCGCGAGATCCTGGGCTAAATCGCCCCGTAGCATATCTACATCGTCTGGCCGGTCGAAGACAGCCGCAATATGCTTCGGATCTATCTCATCAAGATTGTCGCTCACTGTCGTACTCCGATTTCTGTTCATTTCTCGTATCGACGCTTATCTGTCGAACGCCTCCTGTTGATGTGGAAGGCCCTGCGAGCAACCGCTCGGGGACTGCGACCGGCACGGCGCGCGCGACCTCGGCGAATACGTCAATGCCATCGCTGAGCCGTAGCGCATCAAAGGAGCGACGCGGGATGCGGGCCAGAAGCGGTACGCCCGAACGGCCAGTTTCGAGAGCCAGGACCAAGGTGATCTCAGCATCGTCGAACGGCAGAGAGGCTTTGATGCGTGCCGGAAAGACATTGAGAATTGAGCTGGCGCGCGGCGGCTCGCACGCGATGCTGACATCGCCGGCTGCGACGCGCAGCCGCAGCTGCGCGCCCGGCCTAAGCGGCGCTCCAGGGATCAACAGGCGCGCACCTTTGAGGCGGAGGATGATCAGCCCATAGCGCCCGTCATAGCCGCCGACCACGGTATCAAGGCAGACTGCCGCATCGCCGCGCGCGGCAAGAGCCGGGGCGGTCTGAACGACATTGAGTGGCCCGGCCGCAGTCACAACGCCGTCTTTCATCATGACGAGATGATCGGCAAAACGCTCTATGTCAGTCATGTCATGGCTGACATAGATCATGGGTAATGGGAGCTCTTCCCGCATGCGCTCGAGAAACGGCAAGATCTCGCACTTAGCGGAGCGGTCGAGCAAAATGAGCGGGTCGTCAAGCAAAAGTAACCGAGGTTGTGCCAGCAGCGCGCTGCCCAGGGCAAGGCGCTGTCGCTCGGCGTCAGAAAGATGCGATGGCGAACGCTCGAGGAGCGGGGTAAGGGCGAGCAATTCGACCACGCCATCAAAGTCGATCAGTGTCGGTTTCGATTTTGACGCGTTGAACAGAAGGGTGCGCTTGACGGACAAATGCGAAAAAAGAATTGGTCGTTGGAATACATAAGCGACGGGACGCAGATGAGGCGGCCGAAACGTCGTCTGATCTTGCCAAATCTCACCATCGATTGCGCAAAATCCACCCGGCAGACGCTGCACGCCGGCGATGCAGCGTGCGAGCGCGGTCTTGCCGCAGCCAGGCGGCCCGAAAATAGCCGTGATGCCTTTGGCTGGCGCGCTGAATTGGGCCACCAGCGGGATGTTTGCGAGAGAGCCGTTGAAGGCGAATTCGATATAGCCAGGTTTTGCTTCTCTCACGTGCCCGCGCCTGTGAAGTATCTTTCTACCAAGATCACGAGCAGAATCGCCGCGATCACCATGCCTCCGAGAATCCAGTCTGTTCCGCTCCAACGCGGTGTCTGCGCCCCAAGAGGCCATAACGCATGGTTGCGGCAATACAGATCGATGGTGTTAGGACAAGCGGCTTGTTGAGCATCTCCGAGCCATCGATCATCGTGGCAATCGGAAGCTGCCCTGCGCGCTTGCCGATCACACAGGGAGAGCCCAATTCCAGCATCGTGGAATGCTCAGCCGGCTTGACCGGACCGAGGGTGTTCGTTGCAAGCTGAAATGGCGCCGCTTGTGTCGTTGGGCCGGAAGGCTGTCGGCTCGCGCCAGAGCTCAAGATTGGATCTGGGGCCGAAATCCGCTCCGATGACGCCACAGTTTTGGTAGCAGATGTGAAGGCTGCGCCGGCGGCCCTAATCGTGGCTTCTGCGTTCCCCGGTGCGAGCAGCATCAAAGTCAGATCGATCAAGATCAATCGGATAAGCCTCATTTTGGACTCCGGGTCCGCTGCGACCGCTTTCTTCGCGGCAGCTCGTTGATCCTTGCCCAGCAATCCGCGTGCCGTTCCCAGGAATATGGTGCGCGGCCGGCGTGAAGGGGCTTCGCATCGCTCTCCGCCCGGCGTCTTAGATGGTCGTATCTTATGGTAGGGTTTTGGACGCTCGCGTCATCAACCGCACATGCAGGGCGATGAGATGAAGCTGGGCGCGGTACCATCGTCACTTGCGCTGAAGATGGTGCGTTGGCGAACGTGCGACCGTCAAACTCGCCAATAATGCACAAGGCGATGCGATCCAGTTTGTCAGACCTCACCGATCTGCCGGAGGAGAGAAGGTGAGCTCATTGGCAACCTGAGGGACTTGACTGGCTATCTAGAAGCTTTCGTGATCGCCTGGACGGACATCTCACGGATGCGAGTTATCGCTAGGTCATGAGCATTCAGATCCAGCCCAGTTCGTAGCCGCGCGCGATCGTCCCAGCAACCGGAGGGCGAGGCGTCACGCGCGAACTCATGATCGATCTCCTGGTCACATCAGCACACAGGTGGTTTCGGCCGCAACCGATCAACGGTGCCAGTGCGTGCAACATTCTCTCATCAGGAGCAGCACACCGCAACACCACCGCTCCATTGCGCGTCAGTCCCCGCATCAAGGTGTCGAGAGTACGACGTTGCGTTCTCGGAGCAGACGGATTCGACCGGCAGGGGCGTCTGCAACGATACCGACAGAGGCTCGATCATTGGCAGCCCATCGATTGCGCCTCACGGCAAGTCAAAGAGCTGTCGACCAAATGA
Source organism: Bradyrhizobium sp. USDA 4541 (assembly GCF_024171085.1). Classification (NCBI taxonomy): domain Bacteria; kingdom Pseudomonadati; phylum Pseudomonadota; class Alphaproteobacteria; order Hyphomicrobiales; family Nitrobacteraceae; genus Bradyrhizobium; species Bradyrhizobium sp. USDA 4541. The sequence goes on along the minus strand of NZ_JALJZF010000001.1, from coordinate 8,807,096 downwards.
TGTACGTCTAACCAGCGGCACTTATCGTCCGGTTGCAATTGCCGTCGAGGCCGAGGCGCGCGATCTGATGACGAAGATGATCGCATATCTGACCAGCTGCAACAACCACGGCAGCCGTGGCGAAACGAAGAGGAGATCGCTGCGTCCTTGCATGTGATGGCGGTAGGAGCCAATCGGTTGACTTTCGATGGCATCTTCATGCTGCCTTGGCAGTTGTTGGAGCCGGAGTTCAAGTCTTTCAGCATGCTGCGGCCTGAAATCAACCACCAGACCACGTGCGATATGTGCTTTGTGTTCGACCTCCGACCAGCTGTGCGTTGAACAGTCACAGATCTTGGCGCGAAAACGACGTTGAGATCGAAAAGAGCCGGCACGCGCGCCGCATCAGCTGGCATGGCCCCTGCATATCACCGGCGACCGAGCAGCGATCGGACATTGGTCAGGTTGCCGCGGTTGGCACGAGCTTGTCATTTTCGTGGGATGAAATGCGACCTGGAGTTCTTGTAGTGCTTGCGATGCTGGTCCAGCCGGAATCTGCTGCCACGCATGCCCTGGCCGACGAAATCGCCCGTCCGCCGCTGGTTCAGTCCGATTATGAGCGAGCGCTGACGATCGGCGACCGCTACGGCCAACTCACCGTCAATGTACCCGAAGTGCCGTTCTGGCTGCCAGAGGGCGAGTCGTTCGTCTACCGACGTACAACCCAGGGCAAACGCCAGTTCATGCTGGTGAATGCTGCCACAGGTGTAAAGCGACCAGCTTTTGATCAGATTCGCCTCGCGGCGGCGCTGAACAGGAAGAGCCATAAGAACTACAAAGCCGACGATCTGCCCTTCGCCCGTTTCGAGCTGGCCGATAGCGGTCAAAGGCTCAGTTTCGAAATCGAGAATACCCGCTGGAGCTGCGAACTTGCAAGTTATGTCTGCACAAGCATGCAGGTCCATCAGGGCTGAGTGCTGACGACACGCTACCTGCTGTGAATCATTCGTCGAAGACAAGTACATCTCTCGACGGGAGATGGGACGCCTATATTAGAAACTACAATATCTTTCTGCGCAGCAAGGACGGCTTGCAGGACATCCCATTGACCTGGGACGGATCAGAAGGAAACTACTATGCTTTGTCGACGTTGAGATGGTCTCCGGACTCAATTCGCCTGGCTGCTTATCGGATCCGTCCAGGCGACCAAAGGAAGATTCACTACGTCGAATCTTCTCCAACTGACCAGATTCAACCCAGGCCTTTGTCGATGACATACGCAAAGCCGGGTGATGCCCTGGCGTTGTCCCAGCCGGTGCTCATTGATGTCGTCAGCCGGCGCGTGATTGCAATCGACAGCACCGCTTTCCCAAATCCGTATGAACTGTCGCCGATCAAGTGGTGGAAGGACGGACGTGGCTTTACCTTCGAATACAATCAACGTGGGCATCAGCTCTATCGACTTGTCGAGGTGGACGCCGCCACCGGGCAGGTGCGCTCCTTGATTGACGAGGTCAGCGAGACCTTTATCGAGTACGGGCGTCTGCAGCCGCGTACTGGAAAGACCTTCCGGTACGACGTTGAGGATGGGAAGGAGATCATCTGGGCGTCCGAGCGCGACGGGCATGAGCACCTGTATTTGTTCAGTGGCCGGACCGGTGAGCTAAAAAATCAGATCACCAGAGGAGATTGGGTGGTCCGCGCGGTCTATTATGTCGATCCGATCAGACGCCAGATCTGGTTTGGCGCCAGCGGGATGAACTCTGGGGAGGATCCCTATTTCATCCACGCCTATCGCATCGACTTCGATGGGAGGGGACTGACTGCGCTGACGCCTGAGCAGGCCAATCATCACATTGAGTTCTCACCGAGCGGCCGCTACTATGCCGACCTGTGGTCACGCCTTGACTTGCCGCCGCGCATGGTGTTGTACCGGACCAGCGATAATGCCGAACTTACGAATGTCGAGAGGGCCGACATAAGAGACCTGATCGGCGTCGGTTGGCAGCCGCCACTGAGCTTCACTGCCAAGGGGCGCGACGGCAAGACCGATATATGGGGCGTCATTCACCTGCCGGTCAACTTCGATCCAAACAGGAGATATCCGGTCGTCGAGGATGTCTATGCCGGCCCACACGGATCTTCCGTTCCGAAATCTTTCTCGACGCGGGTCGAACCGCTCACCCAGCTGGGATTTATCGTTGTTCAGATCGATGGCATGGGTACGAATAACCGCTCGCGCGCGTTTCATGACGTTGCTTGGAAGAATCTGAAGGACGGCGGTTTTCCCGACCGAATCCTGTGGCACAAGGCGGCCAGCGCAAGATATTCTTGGTATGATATCTCCAATGTCGGCATCTTTGGCACGTCCGCCGGCGGGCAGAATGCAGTGAGCGCGCTGCTGTTTTATCCTGAATTCTACAAAGTAGCTGTGGCCAACAGCGGTTGCTACGACAACCGCATGGCAAAATCTGGTGGAACGAACAGTACATGGGTTGGCCGGTCGGCGTCGAATATTCGCAGTCTTCGGCGATCGACAACGCACATCGGTTGCAGGGTAAGCTGATGCTTGTCGTCGGCGAAATGGACCGGAATGTCGATCCGTCCTCCACGTTGCAGCTTGTAGATCGGCTGATCAAGGCGGGAAAATTCTTCGATATGCTTTATGTGCCGGGCGGCAATCACGGAACACCGGGCAATTATGCCGAGCTCAAGCTGCTGGACTTCTTTGTTTGCAGCATACTCGGTCAGAGAACGCCGAACTGGAATGCCCCAATGAGCGAGTTGCCGAAGGCCAAATGACGTGGTGATGGCGTAAGGACCCCTGATCATTTTGGTCGCTGTCGCCATGACACTTCGCACGACAGCTCTCCCGAAACTTGGGCTCTGTAGCATTTCAGGCAAAGGGCATTCACAACTGAATGGCTTCTTAAGAAGCTCATCGCGGCTGAGGCGGCAATGTCAGCTTGCAACCTCCGGGAGCTTGTGCGCATTCGAATGCGCCTGCGTCCGCCCGTCAGCGTTGCGCGTCCCGCATACGAGATCGAAGTTGCCGTGCCGTCGTAACATTGCGCAAGGGAGGCAAAACTGCTCTCGCAAGTTCGAGCTGCTCAACTGGAGTGAGATCGTACAGAGTGACGGTTTCCAAAAACGTTCGGCTGCCGCATCACTTTTTCTCCTGTCAGAGAGAGCGGTTGCCTTTCGCATAATCGGACGGTATTGCAAATTGCTGCGACGTCGCGCTTGCTCCTCGCGCTAGGGTAGGGGCGTCTTGATCGTTGAAGTCAGGGTGGAAATATTGCCGGCGTGCGATGATATGCGGTGCTCGCGAGCTACGGAAGGCGCGGATCCCTCGTAGCAGCGTCACTTGGCGCGTCTCAGTGCGGCTTTTGTTGCAGTGCCAGCTGTTCTTTCCGGGGCTGAGCCACCTAGGATCGAGATGAAGTCGACCCGCGCCCAAAGAGTGCTAGCGTCAGCTGCGAAAGGGTAGCGACCTAGAGGTTTGGCTGATAGCTTTAGCTCGACCACCCGATCCTGACTTCGTCGCGGCCTGAGTCACTGCGCTGTATTCTCGCTAATCACATGGAGTGTCGCGATCGTGACGGCCTATTTGTCTAAAGAGGGCCTTGGCGTGACGTTGGTGCGTGTGGGTAGTATCGGATAATCGATCTTCGGCAACTGCCCGGTAAGCGAATTTAGAAAGGCGACAATTTCGTCGGTTTCTTTGTCACTCAGCTTTATGCCGAGTTGAACCTCGCTCATTACGCCAACCGCTTGTTTGAGACTCCAAACCTGACCGGAATGGAAGTAGGGAGACCGCAATGCGACGTTGCGCAATGGCGCGGAGCGGAAAACATACTCATCGCTAGGATTCTTAGTGATGGCAAAACGTCCCTTATCGTCTCTCGGAAGCAAGTTTGCGTCGGGCCTTTTAATCACGCCGAACGGGAAGTAATCCTGTCCACCGACGTTGATTCCGTTGTGGCAAGAGGAGCATCCCTTTTCGATGAATAGCTTTAGCCCGGCTTTCTGCTGATCATTGAGAGCATATGCATCGCCCTCAAGGTACTGATCGAAGGGGGCGGTGGGTGTGATCAAGGTCGCCTCGAAAGCCTCGATGGCCTTGGCAGAATTTTCAAAGGTAACGGGCGCCGCATCGTTGGGGAATGCCTTACTGAACATAACGACATATTCCGTCATGGAATTCAACGTGCTGAGCACGCGATCGGGCGTCGCATTCATTTCGACGCCGGCCTGGATAGGGCCCGCGGCCTGCGCCTTGAGATCTGCCGCGCGCCCGTCCCAGAACTGCGCCACGTTGAAGACCGCGTTGTAGACAGTTGGCGCGCGACGTGAACCCTGCTGCCAGCGATGACCGATCGAAGTCGGACCGGCATCTACCCCGCCCATCCCAACGTTATGACACGTGTTGCAGCTAATGACCTCGCTCGCCGAAAGCCTCGGATCGAAGAACAGGGATTTGCCAAGGGCGACCTTTTCGTGGGTGATCGGATTGTCCTTCACCGCTGGAACCATTGAGGGGATCGGCATGAAAAGTCGCCTGGCGGCGCTCATTAGATCATCATTGGCACCTGCTGCCGACGAAACCAGAATGGCAATGGCCACGACAAATAGCTTGCCCACCATATAAAGCTCGCCTGCCGCTGGTTTCCTCATATTAAGCCTCTTTCGTCGTAGATCAGGCGATCGCGAACATAGGGCGGTGCGGGCGCTTCAGTCCGTCCGCAGAAAGATCCGCAGCAATCAACGACGAATGATATCTTCCGCGTTGCGGCTAGGCTGCACCCAAACCCAGCTCACGCGCTGAGTAGCAACTGCCGTGCCAGCGGAGCGCAAGGTCGAAGCCGCTGAGCTGGCGTTGAACAATTGCACACTAGCAATAGGCAGGGGGCAGCTTGAGCCTACAGGATCCGCCGTCGGTCAGAGCCGCGACCGTCACAATCCAGAACAAGCCATTCTGACCCACCGGTCCAAAGTCTTGTGCTTCTCGGAAAACTATCGTGCCAAACTCTTGTCTGCAGGCTCTAAGATCGTTGGATCGGACGACGAACAAGCGAGCAGCGTTGGCGATAACTTATCGCCGATTGTCCCGGCGCGCCTTCAACCCAACACTAGGCCGAGCGGTCATCGACCAACACCGGCGACGTTTCTCACACGGGGGCAGCCGGTGAAGCGTGCAGCTGGCGCGAGTTCGTCCACAATGCGGATGTGCCCGTCTCAGAGCGTATTCACACTTGCTGGACGCTAAAAATGCTTGAATCGATCGTAGCGTCAGGTTGTAGGCATTGCGAAGCAGAGCTTCGCATCAGGAAACGCCACATTGGGAACTAGCATCGCGAATGTCACAGAGGCTGGAACGCATTGCGCGCGCTGCAAAGCGCAGCGGGTCTCTGTCGTGTCTCAGTCTTAGCAGTGAACGTGTTGCGCGTGGCGAGACGATGATTCAGGGGACCACAATGATTACGGCGGCCCCGCGACGGCCGCTGCCGAGCTGTTGCCTAGCTCCCGATAAACAGATGACGCTCGTTGGGCAAAGAACCATAGTGAAGGATATGCGGCTTAAGAGGGGTTTGGTGAATCAAAGACGACGAATGGGGTGGACTTACAATGCGCACCGCTCGGCAACCGCCCTTGCTGCGATCGCGATCGCGGCCATGTGGTGTGCAGGATACGCTCGTGCGCGAGATCAGCGGGCCGAAGAAGTCCTTACGTCGTGCAGACCAGACGTAATGCGCTTCTGTGAGCGATTCACAGGACGTAGGGATGTAGACGCAGCCATGTTTTGTCTTAGGGACAATTTCAAAAGCTTGGGCGTCGAATGTCGCCGCGCGATGCCAACCGCGGCGGACAGAAACGGCGGGCGAAAACGACGCCTTAATAGAGTTCCGATCGTCCTCCATCGAGAGTGATCCGTCCGAGCAGAAGTTACAGAACTTGACGCACGGTGACGTGTTCCAGGCTGATTAGCACCGGACTTTGATCTGACTACTGTTTCGAAAGTCTATCGGACTGGAATCGTCACCCTGTCGAGCCGGACGCGTCCGCCAGCGGCACTGAACGTCGTGAGCCGATTGGCCTCGTTCGGCGATCGACAGGGCCGCCACGCGTGTTACGAGGTCAGGGTTCGCTTTGAGGTTCGATGCGCTACTGCAGCAGTTGCGCGCTATCTGCGCTGCAGCCTGTTCGGCGGATAAGGCAACCGTGAAGTTGCAATCGGCTGGCTGCAAATGATCCGACGGACGAATCTGCTTCAACGTCGGAGGTCGTTAGGCCGCACATCGTTCAGGAGTCCGTATTGTCCCTCAATCTATGGCGTCGTTGTCTTCAGCCTAGCATTTTCCGCAGGTGACCAGATCGAGTATGACTGGCAAAAAATCGCGGAATGCTCGCGTTGGGGCGGGCATTCGATCGCGGTCTTCCAGATATTTTCACATTGGGATTAGGTTGGGCTCGAGGGGGTCGAATCGAGCCGAGGAGAGCGCTGAGGTTAACCCCCAATTGAATTCGCGAAGGAACTGCTTGATGCCATTGCGGCGTTTTCGATGGGCGCTTCGGTGGAGCCGTTTGGCCCGGTCGTGATGCTCTTGGTCGAATTAACATTAGGGTTCAAAACCAAAGGAAACGTCGTCGACGAGAGCCGCTCAAAGGCAGACAGCTGTTCAAGCAGGCGCTTCTCAACACCCTCGCGTTCCGCGCCAGATAGGTCCGTCTTAAGTAACCGCCGGCAGCGCCAAATCTCGTTCCGCAGCCACCTGATCTCACTTAATCTATCATCGATCGAAGTCATTGCAGATGTAGTTCACTTTGGCATTCGAGCTTAAGCACGCGGATCTTCATGAGTAGCGGTGGCTCCGCATTCATGCCGAACAATTCCGTCTGAGGACTTGTGACTGCTCCCCCGTTTCTGCGCAGATGTGGCGAGCGGTTCGATTTGTGCAAGGCCCCTCTTAATCCATATCACCTTACACCGCACGTCTGACGTGAAATCGCGGCAGATCCGCGAGTGTTCTCCGCGCCCTGATAGCGTGTCTTGCATAATTCCTGCGCTCTACAGTTTCGTGCCCATCAGATACGAAAGATGGAGAGATGTTAAGTCACGTCCGGCATTAGGCTGTTTAAGCACGAGCTGGTAAAGCATGGTGAATGTCGCCATGGTCTATGGCACCAAAACTTACAAGCGTCCGGCGGCTTTGTTGATTGCCCAGACTCGGCGCGGCTTAACTTTAGGCCGGCAACTCGTGACCCGCAATATAGCGATATCGTCCTCTGGCGGCGCAAGCGGTATCAAGGGTGGCGCCTTCATTGCGCTCGCCTCCTCTCTAATGGTTGGGCAGTCCCGCGCCGCCACCGGTACGGGCAATCGTTTTTCCGAATGGATAAATTTATGAGTGAGGGCGCTCTCATTTACAGCATGAGAAATGACGTGGCGGAGATGCTTTCGCCTACGGGCAGGCGGGTGAGCCTGACCGCGACCGTCGGCGCTCGCAAATCGATCAAACAAAGCGCATGAGCCAAGGGTGGGATCTCAGCTATCGACGGCAAACGTCAGCTGGACGCGGTGTCGAGCTAAATAAGCACTCCACCGGCAAGTATTGCAATCGATATCCGCTTTATACAATCCGCCTCTGCCTCGGGAGGCCGATTTACAGCTTGAATCTCACGTTGCGGCAGGTTGTAGACTTGCCGATGCGTCAAGACAAAGCTCAGGATGGGGCAGGCGTCGACGGCTCATTGGCAAATCGAGACCGAGGGGAATGGCTTGCTGATTGCCAACCTTGTTCAGGCGATGGCCAGGAAGGGGAGTTGCACCATCGCCACGGGAACGCTGGGCGGGGCATTGTCAAGTGCTGGCAAGCGGATTGGCTGGAACGATGGAATGGTGCGGGCAGCAAAATGTGGTTAGCGACAACTGCAATCGCGTTTTTAGTCGCGCAGCGAAAGCGCGCCGAGTGAACAGCCCGGCGTCAGGCAGATGCTCCAAGAGCGTAGACGATTAATATCTAGCCAGAGGCGATGACCGGTCGCATATAGCCGAAGGGTACTGCGATGAACGCTCGGAAGGTCCTATGTCCGTTCAAACTAGTCTCACGACGGCGCTAAACGAAATCGATCGTGCTGGCGGCATTGTTGAATTCTCGACTGCAGTGGTCAGGCGCGACAAGCAACTGTGCAAGGCGGACCTGCCGGTGTTTCTGCAACAAGCAGCCGTTGAGTTTCAATCCAGATTTCTACCGAGTTTCGAGGAAAGCATCCGTGCAGAGAAATCGTGGGGCTATGCCACGACATGCAATGCGGTGAGCCGAAGGGCTGGAGGTCAGGCGGGGCGGGATACTTGCGAGAGAATAGCTTCTCGCGTGTCGCAGCTGGACCATGCTCTGATGAGAAAGATCGGTATCAGGGCGCTTTCCATATTTGCGGCATCGTTCGGCAGGCACGCCAGGAGAGCGGAATGTCGCCATGGGGCGGTCCGAATAGCCAAGTTTTGTCGCGAGGAAAGCAAATCGCTTCAAGAATTGAACAATCTCAGCCTGGCAGGGCTGATAAACGGCTTCAGCAAGTGGCCGGAAGGGAGTGACTTTCGACAGGCCGCGGTTGCAATCGCGGGTGAGGTCATCCGCCGAGCGGACGGCCCCCATCAGCTCTCTGAGTTTAGACAGCAAGGATTGGTGAGCCTGGTAAACGGATTTAGCAAGTGGCCAGAAGAGGCGGCCTTGCGCCAAGCCGCGGCCACGCTTGCACTAGAAATCCTGCGGCGCCCCCGCCGGCTCGCCGATTTCCCTCAGCAGGGGTTGGCCATCCTTGTAAACGGTTTTAGCAAGTGGCCTGAAGAGCTGCCCTGCGGTCAAGTCACGGTCGCGGTTGCAACCGAAGTGCTTGGACGTGCGACGCAGTTCCACGAGTTTAGCGAGCAGGATCTGGCGAATTTGGTGAATGGCTTCAGCAAATGGCCAGAGGAGAATGCATCTCGTCAGGCAACAGTCGCGATCGCAAGCGAGCTCCTGCGCCGTGCCGCCCAGCTTCCCCATTTTACCCAGCAAGGATTGGCGAACCTGGTGAACGGGTTCTGCAAATGGCCCGAAGATGCGACTTGCCGTAAGGCTACGGTCGCGATCGCCGGTGGGGTATTTTGCCGTGCTGCCCAGCTCCCCGATCTGACTCAGCAGGGGCTGGCAAACCTGGTGAACGGTTTTAGTAAGTGGCCGGAAGAGGCCGCGTCTCGCCGAGCTGCGGTCGCACTCGCTCGCGAGGTCCTGCGCCGCGCTGATCAGCTCTGCGAGTTCTCACAGCAGGGACTTGCAAACCTAGTGAGCGGCTTCAGTAACTGGCCGGACGAGCTACCATGCGGTCAAGTGAACGTGGTGCTCGCAGGCGAGGTCCTTCGCCGCGCCGATCCGAGGACGGGGCTCTCGGATTTCACTACCCAAGATCTCAGGGGCCTGCTGATCGGCTTCAACAGATCGCCACAAGAAAGTGCCGCTCGCCAAGCCACGATCACGATCGTCAATGAGGTCCTTGGGCGCGGTGTCAGGCTCTTTGACTTTACCAGGCTCGAATCGGAGAATTTGCTGAGTGGCTTTAGCAAGTGGCCGCAACACGCCGCCGGCCAAGGGAGGATAACTGAGATCATCAGGGAGCTGAGACTTGCGTAGTCTGAGGCCGCGCAGCCTCGTGAGGAAGAGAGGTGATGCCAGCAGATGAGGCGATCGAGGAAAGAAAGCGCCAGCTAGCGGTGTTCGATACGCATCATGCGGCGATGTCAAGAGGCGACAACCCGGCACAATGAGAGGTGTCATGACCCTATCGGCGATGCCCATATTGTACAGAATCGAGCGACTAATCAGAAGGACGTAGATTCGTGAGCCAGGCTGAAAACGACGTCGTCGAGCATATGCTCTCATCATTGACGATCAGCCTATTTCAGAATCGTATCGCGCCATCCGACGAACAAGTGATGCATCATTTCGGGCTGGCGTGCGAAAGAGCGGGATTGATCGCGACGGAAGAGGTCGCAATACGGGTATTGAAGCGCGTGTCGCGCGAGATCAACCAAGCGCAGTCAGTGCTCGAGTTCGTTGGTCGCGGCGAGGGCCGGCTCCACTGAGCGCGACGTAGGGAAATTCGGTCCCGGCAGCGATACGCGGTGTCTGTTCGATACGGAAGGGATCCGCGAGCGGAATTACCGCTTGCCTGCCGCAATCCGCGAAAGCGCCATCGAGCTTGAGGATCATGGCCCCGATCATTAATAGCTGTAGGTTCATCGTTCAGGTCGGGCTGATTGGGTACACGCCTTGTCCCTTGGTGAGTAGCGAGCGCGTTACGCGCAAAACTCTGCTAGCGTTCGGCTCGTCGATCAACACAACTTCTCTCAGGAAGGGGTAGCCGCTTCGACCGCATAGGAACGGCAACCTCGCCGTCCTGCCAACATCACGCTCCCGGCGGGCCGCCGCTCGGACACCAATTCGGCGAGCAGGAAGCCGTTTTGATCCCGTCGGGCGTTTTGCGGAGCCCTGCGACTAAGCGTCGAGAGACATCGAAGGAATGTGGGGCGGCGCATTGATCATCGTCGAGGCCGTCAGCTTGTCGACAGCTCTATCTCGTAGGCTGAAAGTCCCTACTCGTTGGCAAGGCCGGCTCGATGTGCTCAAGCATTGCAGGAGAGGAGAGGTGGATTCCAGTATCGACCCGATCCGGGAGCGAGTGAGGCCCGTTGAGATTGGTCCTCGGTCGCCATCCGGCGCAGAGTAATCGTACCAATCCCTGCGTGGCGACTGCTTCGTGATCCCGTGCTCTCGTCAGCCGATGAAGCGCATCCATAGCGGGACTCTACCGGATTCATGATACGCCGCCCCCGGTGCATTCGCTTCCTTTAGCTACCCAAGAGACGACATTTATGAATGCAGAACAGCTCGGCACGGGCGCTCCTTCCGAAGCTTCCGATTGGGAAAGCTCCGAACCAGGGTCTCCGGCCTCATCGCAATGGCACGAAGTCTTGACGGATGCGCAGGCGTCTGCCGACTTGCCGGACCTAGTCTTGACGGATTGGGCTGCCGAAGACGGGCAGGGGCAGCATGAGGATCGGCAGCAGGCGGTAAGTCGAATGAGGGCCTGGAGGGACACGGGCAATCTCAATGAGCCACTAGATCTGTCGTCCCTCTCCCTGGCCACTTTGACGGCTCCGATCCCGGCCGGCTTGCGCTGCCTGAATGTCGACAACAATCAGCTGAACAGCCTTCCCGAAACTCTTCCGGCCAGTCTGCAGCGGCTCTCTGCGAACAATAATCGGCTGACCGGGCTGCCCGAGCTTCCGCGCGGTCTGCGGCGGCTCTATGCCATTAGCAACGGGCTATTCAGCCTGCCCGCAGAGCTGCCGCCTGGATTGCGGCGTCTGAATGTCGACAACAATCAGTTATCTAGTCTGCCCGATCGCCTTCCAGCGACGCTTCAGGAGTTGGACGTCGCGGGCAATCAGCTGACTCGTCTGCCCGAGCTTCCAGCCGGGCTCGAGCGCCTGAATGTCGACTATAACCAGCTGACCGATCTGCCCGAGCCTCTTCCGGCCGGGCTTGAATGGCTTAGTGCCAGCCATAATCGGCTGACCAGTATTCCCCAGACGTTTCCGGCCGAGCTGCTATGGTTTGCCGCCAGCAACAACCAGCTAACCAGCGTGCCCGAGACCGTGCTGACACAGCTAAGCCGTGACGCGAGTGTTGATCTGGAGAACAATCCTCTGCCCGACGCGGTGCAGGCCGGCCTGGCGACTGCCATGCATGCCGGAGACTATGTCGGCCCGCAGGTTTTCTTCTCGAACACCGCAGGCGCGGTCCAAGTTGAGCCGCGGTCGCTGCAGGAGGTTGTCGCGCACTGGCTCGAGGGCGAGCCGGCAGCAATAACCGCTTGGCAGGCCTTCGCCGAAGAGCCAGGTGCCCTAGATTATGCACGCTTTCTCGACAGGCTCCGCGGCACCGTGAACTATGGTCGCGACGCGTTCCGGCACGCGGTCGCCGAAGATCTGCGGCAGGCAGCCATCAGGCCGAATTTGCGCGAGCAGTATTTCGAACTGGCCTCCGGAGCGAGCGCGAGCTGTGAAGATCGCATCACTTTGACCTGGAACGGCATGCAGAGCGCACGCCTGAACGCGGATGTTGAAGACGGCGTCTATGACGGACGCCTTGGCGAACTGCTTCAGCACGGCCGCGTCATGTTTCGCTTGGAGGCCTTGGACCGAATCGCGCGCGAGACCGTCAACTCGCTTCGTCGTGCCGATCCGGATGCGGACATCGATGAGATCGAGGTCTACCTTGCCTACCAGACCCGGCTGCATGATGCGCTGGAGCTGCGGCACATCGCTCCCGATATGCGCTTCATGAGCGTCTCTCACGTTACTGGGGATGATGTAGCCAGGGCCGAGACGGCAGTGCGGAACCAGGAGGCGACGGAATTTCCGCAGTTCCTCGCGACCCGATGGCAGCCATGGGAAAGTGTGCTAAGGCGCATCGCGCCCGAAGACCATGCTGAGATGCAGGAACGGCTTGTCGACGCGATGGGCGAACCGTTTCAAGCCCGCTTGGATCGGCGGCTGGCCGAGGATGGTCTGACAGGAGACGCCGATGCCGAGCGGGTGCTCGGCGCCCAGATACGCAACGAGATCGCCCGCGAGATCAAAGGCGCGGTCATGGACCAGGTGCTCGGGAAGCTCGGCTTCGAGCTATGAGCCCCTCCGCTGGAAAGATCATCGATGCGTCTCGGCCGCCCGCAAAGCCCAAGAGGTAGTTGCCGGTCGCGCGATTGGGGGCGGATGAGCTCAAGGAAAAGGACGCTTGATTGCACCCAATCCTGGCGGGGATTCGCACGTGCATTTCATGACCGCCGAAGCCGTTGGCGGCCGGTCAAACGACTGCTCATAAGCTGGACGAATAGATGGCGAGTAGTCCCAGCCTCAAGTTGCCTTTGTGCAACGCAGGCTCTCGATGTTCGTCCCCCGGGATCGATAGGATCTTCGCAGCATCAAGCTCGATTCTAGGTCGCGGAACATCGTGTAGTTCCGTCGTATCCACTGATGCAGCTCGGTGGACCAGTCTTTTTCGTCCCGCAGATATCCGGTGAAGGAAAAGCTAAGTCGGTCTATATATCTCTTGAGAAACAGCGGCAGCGCCGAAATCTGGAGCACCCGCTCGCCATCCATGACTTCAGGTAATCCGCCGCGCAGCGCAAATTCATTGTGGACGGTGACCAGCGATGCTGACGGAATCTGCCGCCGCAGTATGTCATAACCGCGAAAGGAAATGCGGTCAGCGCCGGCGATGAAGAGAATGATAGGAGCGACACAGCGGCGCGCCGTCTCCTTCATGAAGCCGATCTCCTCGCACATCTTGAAGAATTCGTCGAAGGCATGGAAGCCGAGATCGATCACCTTGGGTACCCGATCGTGGACGATAAGCGGGTCCATCAACTGCATCTTGCCGTAAGTGTCCGTCACATCCGCGGTCTCGGTGATCTTCGGCAGGTAATCGAGCAGTGATGGCTCTTTTAGATTGACATCGAACGACAGGGCGGTGCCGTCTTTGAGCAGCAAGAACTCGCTCAGGACGCGAGCGATGAGGGTTTTTCCAACCTGCGGGCTAGGAGAGCAGATGATGTAGATAGGGGTCGCTAACATAGCCAGCAGATCAATCTCGTTTCGTATATGGGCCTGCTCTTGGCCCGCAAGAATATGCGACTACTTCTCGCCACTCCGCGTAGCGGACTTGGCGCCGGCCAATTCCGTCAAGTTGATGCGATCAAATTCGCTCCAGACATTTGCCAGCCAGTGCCGGACATAACCGCGTAGCACGAAGGAGTTGTTCGCGGGCTCATCGTTGCGGCCCTTGTTTGCCACGAAATCGACGAACGGGACGGATGCGACTTCGACCTGCTCATAGGCCATCTCGTTAAGTTTCGGGATGGTCAACTCGGTCGCCTGTTTGATGCGGTGAAAATAGGAATTATAGGTCGACTGGTCCCACTGGAAGAACTGAGTGTCATTGATGAAGTTCTTGACCAGATAGTACTTTGCGCCGCTCATGAAGGTAGCGGTCTCCGCGATCTCGTCGAGCGAAGCGATGGACGATCCTAGGATGTGGAATACGGCAAAGGTAATCTGGCCGGACCGCGCCGAATCCAGAAATCCGATGTCGCGCAAGGAGGCCAGTGCTGAGGACAGTAATCCGGCGCGAGCGTCAATGACGGTGACGGATAGCCCGGAGTTCAGGGTATCGAAAATCTTCATCTGGTCCGCGGTCGTCGTCATGTCGACGATCTCGGTGATCGCGGGATAAAAGCGCTTCAACGTCCCCCGCGGAGACTCCGTATCGAAGGCGCGTGTTTGCACGTTGTTGACGCTGAAGTAGTCCAGCAGCGTTCGTGATACGGTCGTCTTGCCGACACCTCCCTTGTCTGCGCCCACTACAATCACAACTGGCTTCACCATCGAATTCTCCTGAGACACTCGCTCTTGCCGTGCGCGACGTGCGCAATCGGCGCGTCTCTGCTTTGGGTGAGAACATGGCAGAAAGAAGGGTAATTGAATTTTCGATGAGAGCGCTCCTCAGGTGGACGAACGTTTTCAACATCGAACGAGTTGCGTCGTGCGATTGAGACGGTGACGCAGGCCGAGAGCAGAAAGTAATCGCTCCTGCTCGTGATCTACGTGAGGTTTGTGAGTAGCCGAAGGGTCGGCCACCAAAGGATCAACCGTGAGGCTGGTGGTCGTTGCGATAACGATAGCGTTCTATCTACCGATCGTTGGAGCGGCGTGGAAATGACGTGAATCTTGCGCTGCGTCAGCTTGTAGCCTCGATGTAAACAGGATCGAGGTGGTGCGGCAATTGCCTGGAGAAAAGTCGCGAATCTAGCTCGTTTGACCTGGGTTGGCCGATCTAGTGTCTCCAGAAGCGTGATGACGTTTTCGCTGGAATGCGCCTCATCAGTTCTAAAAATGGGTTGAACGAACTCGCTCTCACCCTCGTAGGAGGCAGGGGTGTCCGGGGAATGATTCACTGTGTCGCGGTGCATGCTCGGCAGGACCGAGGCAAATCGGTCTTTTCTGGTTGTCGAGACACAGAGGGCCGAGCATGCGATATCGCGGTAGCATTTTTGGAAGGCTGCTTGAACCGATCAATCGACGGCAGTTTCAGACGGTTGTGGATCGTCTGGACGGGGATGCCTACGACAAGTCGTTCAGGAGCTGGGATCATCTGGTGGCGCTGATCTATGCCCAGCTTAGCGGCAACAGCAGTCTGCGCGGGGTGGTGACTGGCTTCAACGCCAATTCGCAGCATCACTATCACTTGGGAACCGGCAAGCTGTCGCGCTCGACGTTGTCCGATGCCAATGCCCGCCGTCCGATCGGCATTTTCGCGCAAACCTTTGCGGCGCTGTCGGCGATGGCGCGTCGCCAGCTGCGGAGTGAAGGCATGGAGATGGTGCGTCTGATCGACGCCAGTCCGATCCCGCTCGGCAAGGTCTGCAGTTGGGCGACGTGGAACGGCCGCATCCGCGGCATGAAGCTGCATGTCGTCTACGACCCAAGGAGCGATGTCCCGACCTGCGTCGAGATGACGGCCGCGAACGTCAATGACATCGAGATCGGCCGACAGACCCCAATCCAGCCCGCCACCACCTATGTGTTTGACAAGGGCTACTATTGCCGTTTCGACTGGTGGCAGAAGATCAATGATAGCAAGGCTTTGTTCGTTACCCGGGCGAAGACGAGCATCCGTCTTCGCTCGCTCAGGCATCGCGCCATCCGCAAGCGTAACGGGGATGGCTTCGAAATCCTTGCCGATGACGAGGTGAAGCTCACCAGCAAGGGCGATTCGCGCCTTCCAATCCAGCTCCGCCGCATCAAGATCAGACGCGAGAAAGGCGGCAAGATCACACTCCTGACCAACGACCTTGCCCGTAGCGCCGTCGAGATCGCCGCCCTCTACAAGAGCCGATGGCAAATCGAGCTGCTGTTCCGCTGGATCAAGCAGCATCTCGATATTCGCAAGTTCCTCGGCGCCAACGACAACGCGATCCGCCTTCAGGTGCTCGCTGCGATGATTGCCTACCTGCTGCTGCGCATCGCCGCTCACACCAACTGCATCAAAATGCTCCCGCTCAGGTTCGCCGAACTCGTCGGCCAGCTCCTGCTCACGCGTCGATCCCTCGCTGCCATCGACAAACCTCCGCCCATCAACCCCAGCCGTCGGAAATCAACCATCTCACCTGACCAGATGGAGCTCCGCTATGCCTGAATTTCCCCGGACACCCCTGCGTAGGAGGGGGCGGGATGTGCGAGTGCTTAAATCCGCGAGGACGCAAATCGCAATCCTGCATCCGTGTCGAAGCAGGATTATCGTGTCGCTGACGAGGACGGCAGGGAAGCCGGAGCGACCGGTCCGGCGGACGCGTGTCCGACAACATCGCGCGCGTCGATAACCGCATCTATCTAGCTAAGGCGGACTTGCAGAAGATCGGGCGTCGAATTGCGGCTTCCCGACGCGGTTGTCGAAATTCGGCACGCTCGAACGCAAACGAAAAGCTGGAGCCAATTGGCACAATGGATATTTACGGGGAAGGGCGTCGATGTGGCGCCGACTGAAGTTTCGACAGGCTCGCGGTCAACATTCTGCTCTCCACCGTGAATGGCCTGGCGATATTTCTCATAGTCACGAGGCGAGAACCGGCGAGCAGCTCCTTAGAGTACACCGCGCCGAAGTAGTCGAGGACGAAGGTGCCGGAATAGCGTAGACTTTCGGTCGCGCGGATTAGATTATCGAGAATTGAGTCCACTTGGCCAATGCGATCGCGATAGCGCGCACGGATAACGTTTACGGCGTTCATCGAGTGAACCGCCTCGTCGGCAATCACTTCCCTCAGCCAGTGATGAAACGTGTTGTTACCAAGGGCGTCATAGAAGGGCTTCTCTGCTGCATAGGCACGGCAAGTGCACATCTCATCAAATGCAATCATAACCATCAGGGAGAATTCGTCCTTCATGTGTTCAACGATTGGACCAAAATCGTGAGGCCGAGCGTCCAATCTCTCCCGAAGATCCCTTTCGGATCCATTAGCGACGAGTTCAATGATGCGGATGAAGCCATCGGTGTGGCGCTCCTCGTCGATCGCCCACGCGTTGAAGAATGCCGCAGCTTCATCGCTAACGATGAGGTTTCGGTCGGCTAACTCTTGTTTCAAGTGCCGGGCGTCATATTCCGTGTACAGGTCAGGCCACAATTTATTCCAACGCGCACGTATAGCCGACGGCTCAGCGTTGAACATCGCTGGCGTAAGAGAATTGAATAGTTCTTTTGGACTCCAGTTCCGTCGAACCGGCGTGATCATCTGAGTGCCCCTAATCGCGGTGCGAGCGCTCTAGCGTGGCATTGTTAACCGAGCACTTGTTAAGCAGTCTGCTGCAAACAACACGTGCCGTCACCCATCTGTTTTGGCGAGTTGAGTCTAAGTCGGAGACGTCCGCCTTGGCCCAAGCGTCACCCGCAGGGGCAGCAAGTGCATGGGCCAAAGGCCGCAAATCGAAGGCCCGACTCTCAATCGGAGGTGGAAAATGATGCGCCTGACGCTGAGAGTGCTGCCTCGCTGTCATGCTGACAGGTACTGTAAGTGTCTCCAGATCCGGCGACGTCGCTGGTTCGGGCTACGGATCGGTCAGTCTGGACCGCGCAGAATTAACCCTGTCGTGTGGCATGGGACCGAGGTTCGAACTGGCACCAATGGACGTCAATCTGCGTCGGAGTCGATCCCAAACCTTGGCCTCGTCGCGGGGTTGACAAAGCGTTGGCCTCCGCTTCTCACATTGGAAGCCGACCACTATCACAGGTCGCTTGATTGACGTGCAAGCCGAGACGTGCCCTCGCTCCCGTTTTTCATCTATACTTTTGCCTGGCTGAAACTGTATGCCGAGAAAACGCGGAGCAGCGGCGCCCTTGGCCGGCAGTGCCGAGGCGCGTTTGATGGAGGATCTCCTCCTGGGAAAGGTTCATCGGCCGTCGGGCCGGCAAGAATCTGCCAACCATTCACGCCTTTCGCCCTTGCCGCTAACGGATCGAAAACTGTTATGCAGCAAGTTCTTGCCTGAAACAGCAGGGGAAATATCCGCAAATGACCGGACTGGCCGTTATGGAAAACGTGCGCCGCTATCGCGCGATAGCGTCTCTGTGCCGGCAGGCTGCCGCATTTCGGCCAATACAAGGCGTCTCATTGCTGGCGCAAGCTGTAGAGTGGGAGGAGCGCGCGGTTGCGGAGCTTGAGAGATATTTTAACTGTTCGCCTGCATGTCTTCGTTGAAGTGACCGGACGATCCAAAGAGCCGCTACCCAAGAATTGGTAAACTCAAGATACAGAATGTTGGCCAGGTGACCTGGTTACGAAGTCGTGTGAAAGATCGGTGACTTACTGGCTTCTAATTGAGGGTAGAGGCTTCGTCGAGCAGCAGAAGCCGCGGGCGCGACATCAGGGCCCGGCCGATCGCCGTTCCGTCGAAGCGAGGGCGTGTCGGGCTCACGCCATCCAGCCAAGAGATGGCGCTCGGCTCTCCCGATTGTGCACGATAAAGTTGCGCTCCTCGCGACAATATCGTTCGAATGCAAATGCGCCTGTAATCTCTGCACGTGATCATTATCCAGCTGTCTGTCGGCCAGCCGACTGACGTGGATTAGGCATTCGCGATTTACCGTTGTCGGCTGTGAGATCTCGATCTGGCTAATGCGTACTCGTCGCCAGGTTGTAACTCCTGATTGGAGTTTCGGATGTCCGTCTTACCTTCAAGTGCGGCCGACAACTCGAGATTGTTGCGCAACATCGAATTTGTGGGCTCGATCGCGAGGCCTTGACGATATAGCACTTGCGCCTCCTCGTGGCGCCCCTGTTGATCGAGTACTACGCCTTTGGCATTCAATGCGCGCAGGTCGCCGGGTGCTGCCAATAGTACCTCATTGAGCACCTGAAGTGCCTCATCTGAGGAGTTGCGCGCCAACAAGGCCCGTGCAAGAGAAATTGCCGCATTGACGTTGTCCGGTTGTTGGTCCAAGGCCGCGCGCAGATTCTTCTCATCAGCATCAATGAGAGCGCGCGAGATGCGCTCGCGCTTGGCGGGATCAAACTCTTTGGCGTCTGCTAAGTCTGACGTGGACCACTGCTGGCGTGACAGGTTCGCGCAACCGGTGAGCATCATAATAGTGAGCATCGCAGGCAGAACCGACCATGGGCCTGGACTAACGAAGCACAAGCGCCGCCGACGTTTGGTTCCATTTGAATTCATGGCCTGCTCGTGCAGTCTCAACTCGCAGCGCTCAGGAGACCGCCCGGGGAAGGGCTCTTGTCCTTGGCAGGTGCCAGCTTCACGGATCCGATCGGCTGGACAGTGAAATCTGCGGCGAGATCCTGATAAGAAAGGACAGGTAGGTCGATTCCGTTACGCGTGAGAAAGCCGCGAACGAAACGCCGGATATCCATCGAACCTAGAATAACTGGCTGGTTCTGGCTGCGCGCGATGCTTGAATGGATCTGGCGAAATTGGGAGAGCAGCATCTCGCTTTGCCGATCCTCCAAAACGAGGTATGGGCCGACGGCGGTCTCGCGCACGGCACCCCGCACGATATCCTCAGTCTCACGCTCGACGATAAAGGCGGCCACAACGCGATGTGCGTTGGCATAGCGGTGACAGATCTGCCGCTTCAGAACAGAGCGCACATATTCGGTAAGCAGTACAGCGTTTTGCTCCCGTTCGCTCCATTCCGCAAGCGCCTCCAGAACCAAGCGGGTGTTCCGGATTGGGATGCCCTCGTCCAACAAACGACGCAGGACATCCGCGATCCGAGGGATCGGTGTCGTGCGCAGCACCTCTTTCACCAGATCGGCATATTCCTGCTCCATCCGGCCAAGCAACTGGCGCGTTTCCTGAATGCCAACCAGGCGCTGTGCATAGCGCGTCAACGTGGACCGGACGCGCAAGGCGACGATTTCGCTCGGACCGTGGTGCCCTATGCCGGCCGCTTTGAGAGCAGCCGCATGGTCCTGTTCGATCCAGATCCGATGCGTGTCTGGATCCTGCCAGAACGGGATACCGCTCAATTCGATGTTCGCTACGTCGTCGTCAAGCAAGAGCTTTGTCGGGTCAATAGCGCCCTCTTCTACGGGTACGCCCTCGACGGCCACACTGAATTGCGATCGGGCCAAGTGGTTGGCGCTTTGGGCGGGAATGCGTGGAATTGTGATACCCAGATCAGCTGAGACCAGTGCTGAAACCCGTGCGACGCACTGCTCGAGTTCCCCCACGTCCATTGCCTTCATTAGGTTCGGCGCCAGCAACAGGGTAATCGGAAGTGCTTCGGCCGGCACGGTTTGCTTCTGACCCTGCGTGGAAGCGGGAGCCGAACCGGTGGGATTGACGCCGGCCTTGGGAGCGGTCTTGCTCTCTGGCACGCCAACCTTGACAAAGCTGGCTGCGGAAAAGAGCGCGGCCAGTATGACAAAGGGGGGCAAAGGGAAGCCAGGAACGAGCCCCATCACAAGCAGGACGCAGGCGGCCAGCCGGAGCGCTTGTGTGCTGGCCGTAAGCTGGTTGACGATATCGGCGCCGAGATTGAGTCTGGAAGGACCGTTGACACGAGTGACAATGGTTGCGGCTGTAATTGACAGCAGCAGGGCTGGGATCTGCGAAATGAGCGCATCACCGATTGTCAGGATAGTGTATTGATGCATCGCCTCCTCAAGGGACATGCCCCTGGAGAGCGAGCCGATCGTGATGCCACCTAGCATATTGATACAGATGACTATGAGTCCGGCGATGGCGTCGCCCTTCACGAATTTCATGGCGCCGTCCATCGCGCCGTGAAGCTGGCTTTCCCGCTCCAGCGCGCCGCGTCGGCTGCGGGCTTCGTGCTGGTCGATATGGCCGTTGCGCAGCTCCGCGTCGATCGCCATCTGCTTGCCCGGCAACGCATCGAGCGTGAAGCGCGCCGACACCTCTGCCACTCGTTCGGCGCCCTTGGCCAGAACCATGAATTGCACCATGGTTACGATCAGAAATATGACAATGCCGACGGCGATGTTGCCGGATATGACGAAATCGCCGAACGTATGGATGATGCTGCCGGCGTCACCCTCGGACAGGATCAGCCGCGTCGTTGCAACGGTAAGAGCGAGTCGAAAAACAGTGGAGATCAGGATGACGCCCGGCAGCGACGAAAAGTCGAGTGGCGTGTTGAGATACAGGGCGACCATCAGCAGCAATATGGCAAAGCCCAGATTGAAGCCGATCAGCATATCGATCACGACAATCGGGATCGGCATGATCATCATTCCGATCGCCAGAAGAAGCATCAGCGCGACCATCAAATCCGGATGAGCGGGCGCGCGCGTGATGAGATTTCGTAGAACGTTGGCCATGAAAAGCCTTATTGTTGCCTAGCTGCAGCTGTGTTGCACCGCAATGAAACATAGCGCTTGAAGGTGGCCTGCGCTTCGGTCATGCGGGCGGCATGGCGCAGGGCGTGGCTGCGCATAAGCATCAAGGGCAGAGACGAGGACGGTTCGTCATCTAGTTTGTCAAGCCGATCCAATACCGACAGTGCTTCGTCACCGCGACGTTCCGAGATGAGAGCGTAGGCCAGGATCCGCAGCAAGCCGATGTCTCGAGACTGTTCGTGAGCAACCAGCCGCAACAGAGCCAGGCTCTTTGCGCTCTGCCCGCAGGAAAGATAGATATAAGAAAGCACGCAGAGCAAATCTCGCTCCGGCCCAGAGACCAGCTCGCGAGCATCGGCTTCGGAAACGTTTGGCGGCTGTGTAGATGTGACGTGTTGCAATTTGTCTGGCTCGGCCATTGCTAGCCTTTGATCAAGCCGTTGTGGCTCTGCCGGAGCAAGATTAACCGCTGCAGCTCCAGCTGCAGAAGGGCGGCTCCTTCACGTGCCACCAAATCCTCTGGCGCGGCAGATAGCGTATTGGCCAAACGCTCCAAAAGAGGGCCGTGTTGATCAGGACGCAGAACGTGCGAATGACGTAGCCGCGGCGTCACGAAAGAGAGCAGGCTATGCGCGAGATTAGGCCCGTTAAGCCAAGCGAGTTCCGAGCCTGGCTCGATCTGACATGGCTCGGCGCGGGCCTCGTCGAGATTGACGCGCGAAATCGCATTGATCGAACCGAGCTCGAGCGCGCTGTCGATCGTGCCCTCAACCAAGCGATCCGGTGCGTCGTTATGCTGGGAAATTGCGCCGTGGTTCTTGTCATCATTGCCACGCGTCCGATCGATCCCGATGGACTTGGCTCGAGAATTGCCCGGCGTGATGCTAGATGCATGATGATCAAGGTTTGGTCCCTGAAAAGAGGCGCCAGGCTCGACGGAATTCGGGGGCAGCCTAGTCATGGCACTTTGCTTCCTTACCTGCGGCCTGAAACGCTAATAGGACAGAGCGGCAAGCCGGCCATTCCGGCTCAGCAGAACACGCCCTTCCTCAATTCCGTTGACGGTCCATCCATTGCTCAAGAGCGCGCCAACAAAATACTTTTGGCCAGCAACGACGATATAAGGGTCGCTGCCGCGCCACACAGCCTGGATTCCAATTGCGGAGGGTGTCTTCTCATCCTTGACGGCGACTGCATTGACGAGCGTATAAGCGCCGTTGCTATTGCGATCAAAGCGTTGCTGGATGCCTTGCCACGTGGCAAGTGCAGCGGGCGTAATGCTGCCGTCGGCCGTGACAACGCCGGACCCAGAACCGATTTTGATGCCGACAAGGCCCGCTCTGTCAACTTCCTCTTGCAGCAGCCCCGCAGTTGCATCGGTGACCAGAGCATCAGGAGCGCTGAGCGCCAGCTTGGGGGCAACGTCGGCGGCAGGAGGCGGACTTGGCACTGCAGCCGTGTCAGTCTGGACAAAACTGGTCGACAATGTGCCAGCCGCGGCAAGGCTGATAACGACCATGGCAAGTCCGGCGAGCGATACACGCCGGCGATCGATAGAGCCAGCTTTTTCGAGGCCCTCGATAGACCACTGGATCGACATTTCGCCGGCATGAAGGACAACAGGAAGAGGGACAACGATGGGCGCGTTTGGCAAAACAGTCTCGTGTCCCTCGACACGAACGTCGCCCGCCAGGGCCTCGATCTCGATCGAGTTGGAATGCGGGGTGACACGAAGATGGTGTGGTTCGAGGCCCTGTTCGACAAAGATTAAATCAGCATCGAGGCTGCTTCCGATCAGACACGATCCGACCCCTACTTTGCCCGTCAGCCCAGAATAGCACCCCAGCAGCACTTCGAAACGCGGGCAATGTGGTTCATTCACGGTCGCTCTCCTGAACTGCGAACGGGACCGTACGGCAAAACCGTACGGCCCGTTGCGACTTCACGGACTAAGCAGCCCGGGAAAGTGAGCGACGTACGTCGCCCCACGTCATCCCTTACTGCACCCGCTCATCGGCTGCTTTCTTGACGGTCGAAAGCTCGGTCGAGACGACGCGAAGTTCCACATCCCTCTCGGCAGCCTTGGTGCTCGTGGCGGTCAGAGCGGCGATTTGCCGTTGGAATGCCGCCTCTCCAGCAACTTCAGCACCGGCGGAAGCGGCTCCAGTTGCAGCGGTGCCAGCTGCACCGCCTGCAATCGAGGTACCAGACGCACCAACGCCCTTAGTCATAGTAATTCTCCTGTTTGCTCGAATTTCGCCGCAACGTGCGGCTCCTATTTTCCTGACGCCGCAACATGCGACGTCAGGAATCCTCTTCTGTTTCGGCCATGACGTCGTCGAAATGACCCATTGCACTATTGGCAATCTGCAGAGCAGCGGCTCCCAGAGCGACGTTGAATGCTTGCTGCATAGCAGCTTCTCGCGAGGTGCCGCCCGGAGTGGACGCGCCGCCGTTTACGGGACTATCCGCATCTGGCGATCGGCCATGATCGTCGCGCTCGTCAGGTTTGTGAGATCCTTTTTTGCCGCTGCTTTTGCCGCCAGCCGCATGGAGGTCGGCATCAACGTGCCCTGCGGCGCTAGAGCTCGTAACGCGCATCGGGTTCTCCTATGTCAATTCGATCGTGCCAATGGAGGCAGTTTCCGCCCACCAATGTGCAAACGTTAGCTTTCGAGAAGCTGACGAGTTCTAGAAAATTGAGCCGATGCTGGATCTGCGAAAGCTGCAGATCAGATGGTATGTACCAGGACAAACGTTCGTTTGTGGAGCTCGATCGGGTCGGATCGCTGCTCATCAAGTCGAAAGCTTCAACAGGCGGATGTTAACGCAACCATTAATAGATCACGTTCGAAGTCGACGTGCTGCAATCCCGGGCTGACGTCCCTTTCGATACCCGCGGGGTCTTTCGACAATTTGCTCGCGGCCGGGCGCAGCGGGACAGATCTTGACTTGGTTTGGAGCGGGCCGGAAAGCGAGACGGCGATTCATGACGATCCCTCGGTCCTGGAGGGCTCATGAAGGATCCGTCAATCGGGGCCCGCCTTCAGGAGAGCGAACAGCAGCCTGCCGCTCGAGAAAGGTCCTGAGCCCTGGCGCTCTACGATCCGCGTGCTCCTGATCCTTGCGCAAGCCGGCAGGCTCGTATCCCTCCGTTGAGGGCCGCCTTGTTTGACGAACGCGATCGCTGCAGGTCCTAGGGGTAATCCTAGGAGAAGCGCTATGACGATTTCGAGGGCGGAGGTGATCACGTCGGTCGAGCGGCGGCGCCGCTGGTCGCAAGATGAGAAGGAACGGCTTGTTGCAGCGTCGCTGGAGCCCGGCGCCAATGTTTCCGAGGTGGCTCGCGTGGCCGGGCTTCATGTGAGCCAGCTGTTCAGGTGGCGCAAGGAGCTTTGCAGGCACGGCGAAGCGAGCATAGCGCCGTTTGTTCCGGTCGAGATTGGGTCGTCCGCGCCACCGCGGGAGGTGGCCGAAGCGCCGTTGACGACGACGACGCGTCGACGCAAGAGCCACGGCATCATCGAGATTGATCTTGGTACCGGGCACCGCATCCGGGTCGATGGCGACGTTGATGGAGACGCGCTACGTCGTGTTCTCGATGCTTTGGTCCGCCGATGATCCCAGTTCCCACGGGCGCGCGAGTGTGGCTCGCGACAGGCTACACGGACATGCGCCGAGGCTTTCCGTCGTTGGCACTCCAGGTGCAGGAGGTGCTGCGCAAGGACCCGCTCAGCGGTCATCTGTTCGTCTTCCGCGGTCGCCGAAGCGATCTTGTGAAGGTGATCTGGCACGATGGCCAGGGAGCATGCCTGTTCACCAAGAGACTCGAGAGAGGAAAGTTCGTCTGGCCATCGGTTGCGGGTGAAGCTGTGACGATCTCGCCGGCTCAGATGAGCTACCTGTTGTCCGGAATCGATTGGCGTAACCCTCAAGAAACCCATCGGCCGACGCGGGTCGGATAGCCGCTTTTACGATTTGAATCTGCTGCTCGATCTGATTCAATGGCTTCATGACATCGAAGCCGGACGATCTTCCTTCTGACCTCGCGAGCGCCTACCTTGCGCTGCTGGCCGAGCGAGAGATGTTGCAGGCTGAGCGCGATGTCGCCGTCGCGGATGCCGCCAGTGCGCGGGCGGAGCTGTCGGACAACGAAGCGCTGATCGCACATCTTGAGCTGCGGATCGAGAAGCTCAAGCGCGAACTGCACGGGCAGCGATCCGAGCGCTCGGCACGGCTGCTCGAGCAGTTGGAGTTGGAGCTCGAGGAACTCGTAACCACGGCGAGCGAGGATGAGCTTGCCGCTCAGGCGGCGGCGGCGAAGACGCAGAACGTCCGTCCCTTCACGCGTAAGCGGCCGGTGCGCAAGCCTTGGCCAGACGATATCGAACACGAGCGCGTCGTCGTTGAAGCTCCAACGGCCTGCGCCTGCTGCGGTGGATCACGGCTGGCGAAGGTCGGCGAGGATGTGACCAAGACGCTGGAGGAGATCCCGCGCCGCTTCAAGGTCATAGAGACGGTACGCGAGAAGTTCACCTGCCGCGATTGCGAGACGATCAGTCAGGCGCCTGCGCCGTTCCATGCCACGCCGCGCGGCTTCATCGGTCCACAATTGCTGGCGACCATCCTGTTCGACAAGTTCGGCATGCATATCCCGCTCAACCGCCAAAGCGCGCGCTTCAAGAGCGAGAGGATCGACCTGTCGTTGTCGACGCTGGCGGACCAGGTCGGCCACGGGACCTTCGCGGTCATGCCGCTCTTCCACCTGATCGAACGCCATGTGCTCGCTGCCGAGCGCCTTCATGGCGATGACACTACCATCCGGATCCTGGCGAAGGGCAAGTGCACGACCGGACGGATCTGGACGTATGTACGGGATGATCGGCCCTTTGCCGGGCCTGCGCCGCCTGCGGCGGTCTATTACGCCTCGGGTGACCGACGAGGCGAGCATCCCCAGAAGCATCTGGCCGCCTTCGCCGGCATCCTGCAAGCCGATTGCTACAACGGCTTCGAGCCGCTGTTCGATCCGCAGAAGAAGACACTACCAATTACGCCGGCGTATTGCTTTGCCCATGCCCGGCGAGGCTTCTTCGAGCTGGCTGACATCGAGAAAAATGCTCGGGAGGGCAAGAAGGGTAAACCGGTCTCCCCGATCGCACTGGAGGCGGTCAAGCGGCTGGACGCGTTGTTCGAGATCGAGCGCGCCATCAACGGCTGTGACGCTGACGACCGGCGCGCCGTCCGCCAGGAACAGAGCAAGCCGCTTCTCGAGGACATGCACGCCTGGCTGCTGCGCGAGCGCGAAACCCTCTCGCGCTCGTCCGAGGTCCTGAAGCCGATCAACTACATGCTCAGGCGCTGGGAGGGCTTCGCCCGCTTCCTCGACGACGGCAGGATCTGCTTGACCAACAATTGCGCTGAACGCGCATTGAGAGGCATCGCCTTGGGACGGCGCAACTGGACCTTCGCCGGCAGCCAGCGTGGGGCCAACCGTGCCGCCATCATGCTGACGATGATCACGACGTGTCGTCTCAATGACGTCGATCCAAAGGCCTGGCTTGCCGACGTCCTCACCCGTATCGCCGATCTTCCCACTTCGCGTCTGCACGAACTGCTGCCCTGGGAATGGAAGCTTGTGCGCCAGGCTGCAGAGCCCTCCGATCAGCGGGCCGCCTGATCTTCACCCAACGCCATCATAGCGCTCTCGAGACCCGCGCGCATGCGTCAATCGGGCGGCCCTCGTCGTGTGCGTACGCAGGCTCCGCGGCTCCGACCGGTTCTGTCGCGCGGTTTTAATGCATCGACCTTCTTGCCGGGCTGCGTATGCAGTCGATCGACCTTCGCAGCGGCAGACTGGATTTGAGGTCGCCCTCGCGCGATCGAGCGCGGCCCACATAAATTGTGCGCAGTGAAGAGCGAGCAAGTTCCTTGGATCCAGCGGACGGTATCGAGGATGGTAGAGCTTGCGCGGCCGACTGCTCGGCAGGGAGACCTGACCGCGCGTAGCCGCACAAGCTCGACTGGCGTTTTCAGCCTGATCCTGACAGACAGTGCGATCCGGCTAGGCGTTAGCGCCTGCAGCTTGCATGCGTTCGGACTCGATGCGAGCCTTCAAGTTGTTCAGGTAGTCCTCCGCGTAGGACTGGGCTACCGAAACCGGGAGGTTGACCCCCGCCGTGGCCGCTTCTTGAATTGCCTGCTTTACCAAGCCTTCTCGCATTGCCAATTTGACCTCAGGGCCGCCGATGCAGCCTACCGCCTGTGCCGCAAGGTTCAGGCCAGCTTCTTCGAGCGCTTGCTTTATATTGCCACCGCTGATCGCGGTGTGAAGAAGATTTGCAGCTTGCGCTTCGGCTTCGAGCACCATTGACGCCAAATCGGCCAATTCGCCCAAGCCTGGAATGAAGCTAAGTACACCGACTGCTGTCGCGGCCCAGTCGAGTACCTTCGAGCCAACCTTGAGCACGTCGTTGATTGCGTGCATGAAGGCGCCACCGTTTTTTTTGGGAGACTTGATGTCGGGCTGGTCTGCCACGCCCATCGTCATGTCCGCGACCGCGTCCTTCTCGGCGGCCGTTCGGGCGGCATGCGTCTTCACATGCTGAACGGTGCGGTTCGCACCGGACATGTTGCTGAAGAACTGGTTGAAGTCGCTCTTGCTGATATTGCCGGAATCGACCGTATGACCGCCGCCGAAGTCGAAGAACTTGTGGTGGGTTTTGTAGCCCGTAATCGCGTTGTTCATCAACCCGAACAGCACAGGGTCGGACAGCAGCCGGGATGCCGCCCTTCGCACCTCGGGCGCGAGGCTCTTGTCGTCAGCCATGCTCGCCAGCTTTTCCCGCGTCAGGTCGCCCTTCCCGAAAAAGGCGCTTCGGTTCTTGCTGATCGTGTCGAGCGTATCGAGCTCGGCTTTCGTGAGATTCACCGATGATGAAGCAACCTGCAGGAAGTCCTCTTTGTGGACCTTGTCTATCGAGCCGCCATACAACTGCTTCCATTCATCCGGATGGTCGAGGAAGTATTGAGCGGCCGCGAGAACCTGCGGCGGGCATTTGCCCGTCTTGGCTTCGCCGTCGACGATCTGCTTGAAATCCGAAAGGCTTAGGTTCTTGGGCAGGTTGTCGGAATAGCGATAGAGCTCGCGCAATGCATCGGTCAGCATCATAACCGATGGCTCGCCGTTGCCGCTGCCGTCGGAGGGGATGTAGTTTTGCGTATAGTTCTTTGCCCGCTGCTCCTGGAACTCAGCAACTTGCGGGTGGTGATCGGAGAAGCCGGAGAGATCACCCGCTTTGATTTTACCGCCGCAGCGGCCGTCGCCTTGCGAGCCTATCGCGTAGAAGAGCTCGGGGTCTCGCTGCAGTGCCTCGATGGCCGCCTTTAGATCCGGCGGTGTGGAGGGATCGTTGGCCAAATCTCCCAGAGATTTCCAATCCAGCGGGCATTTGTCCTTATGTCGGATCAGCACCGACACAATCTGCAGCTCGGCCTCAGTCGGGGTGCCGCTGTTCCACGTAATTCTGGAGCTTTGTACGGGGGCTTCTGCAATCTTTGGGGCGTTCGCAGCGGAGGAGGCTTCCTCAGAGGACGGCTCGGGGGTCTCCTGACATGCGTCCAGTGCGGCCTTGATCTCCGGCGGGATGATGTTCCGCACCTCTTGCGTGAGTTCCTCCGTCAGTTGCTTGGCCGAGTCCTCGGCCGCCGGACCTTGCGGTGGGGAATGCTCGTCAGTCGTGCCCTTCAACGACAAACTGACCAGCACCGCCTCGAAGCTTGAAAAGTCACGCGCCGGCGAGGGCCCGGAAGCTAGCCCCGACAAAGCCAAATTCGAGCTGGTGGTTAGCGGCAGATTGTTGACTGACATCATACGTCCTCTGATTTGAGATCGCACCACAAGCTGGCTATGTGGCGCAGCCTGAGATCGCGGCGAACAACGAGCAAGAGATGTCGATAGGCTTCAATGGCTCCTACCGCTTGCTTCCGATTGCACAGCGCTCCCAGCGCTCAGTTTGGCTACAATCTAGAGGCATATCGCCGTCTAGATATTCACGCCGTATGGTAGGAGCGATTAGCTTTCGAGAAGCTGACGGCGCTCAAAGGATTTCACAATGAGTTGAGAAATGACGTCGCTCAAGGCGGCGGCGTGTCCTCAATTCGGCATCGGCTTGCTTCGGTGCTCGATCGCTCGCCTCTGCGACAGCAAGGTCAACGAGTCTGCCGCTCTTCGCAGGATTCGCGTGCGCTGATTCATGCAACACATCGCCGGTTCCGCAACATCGCTCGGCAACTCACCAGCGTTCAGCCAGCTCGCGCCTGCGTGTCAAACAAGTTGTTGGCGTCTGCCCGATCGCGGCGATGCAGCATGATCGGATCAGATTGCCGGGGTGGACGCACGAATCAATCCATCCCAAAAGTTGAGCGGCGCATGGTACTCCGGACACCTCGGATCTCAAATGTACCTCTGCATCTGTCAATGTCACTGTGCTTCGTCACCTGGCGGGTGTTCGCTCGAATCTGCGGGCCGAAGGGCGGCGTCTAGCGACGGTTCGAGACGAATGAACCCTTCTGCTCGCCATTGTGCCGTGTGAGGCATACCCAAGACGGTGAACGTTGTAGTCCGGACATTTCTGCTCGGCATGACGTCACGGCCTCTCAGCATCTCGATCTGAGCAGGCGTAGCTGTTTGGCCGACGAAGACCCAGTTTTCGCTAGCGAGATATCCGTTCGCCATGACGAAATCGCCAAGCTCCGGCGGCGCGCCGCGTGCGGGCAGCGCGGGTCCCGCTTGGGACGGTCCGGCGTGAGGCGACCCCGCCCGCAGGAGTCCAGGCTCAAGATCTTGCCAAACAGGGTCGTTGCCGAAATCGGAGGCATCCGCGCGTTCTTGAGCGGCCGCTTGTTGGGAATTGGACTGCTCGCCGTCGATCAATGACGGCTCGCCGCGTGATGATTGGCCTCCTAGCTCCTGCCAAATCAGGTCCTGGTTGTATTCGGGCATTTCATCCAATGCCATCAGTTCACGCTCAAACTCACGTCGATCGGCGGGCGATGAGGCCGAGTGGTGCGGTGGGCTCTTGTCTGCTGCGCTTAGCGCATTGAAGTCCATCCTGTTCCTCCTTTTGCACAACAAAGCGGCTCTCATCCGATGCGACGAACTTCATGACGGACTTCGTAGAGCTTTTCAAAGGCGCGCATGAAGCGCTAAGGCTGCAAAGCAGGTCACGGATACTCGCGCATCCGTGATGCGGGCCCGGACGTTTATTGCCTGTCTTGCGGCATCGCCGCTCGACAGCCGCCCTCTAATCATGACAGCAGCAGCTTTCGAAAAGCTGACAGAGGGAAATTACATCTCTTCCTGACCCATCTGTTATCATCCGTTCAATTCTTGCCAGGATCAGGTGCGTGAACCACGCCGTCTTGATGTGAAAGCTCGGGTGAAGGAACGTCGTTGGGGCGTCCTTCGCGAACGACCACGCTGGAAGATCCGCGAAACAGCATCAAGACCGACTCATGCGGTGGCTTTTCGGCTCCGTTCGGGTTTCGTCGCGCCTGTGCCTCCGTCACCAGTCCTTTGAGTGTTTGCTCCACAAGCGCGATAAAGCGAGGCGGACCGGACGCGAAGACGAGGCCATCTCCCGGCACGGCTCTCACGATGTAGCGCTCGTCCGAGATGTTGAGTGCGTCGAGCGCCGCCTTGAACGCGTCAAAGCTGATCGGATTTAGTATCAGAAGGCGACTTTGCGCCTCATGCGCGTCAGATACGTAGAGCACCAGCCCATCGTAGTACCATTGAAGGTTGTAGAGACTGATCAACCGTTCGAGAAACTCCCGCGGTGAGAGATCCGGCATTCGCCCGCGAATTCGTCCCTTCACCCCCGTGCTGATATTGACTCTGATATTGAGGTTGTTACCGAACTCCTGCAGCGCGGTCGCGAGGTCCTGATCCAGCACTGTGTAACTATACGGCGTCGACGGCAGCGCCAGCGGGGCGCCGAGCGCCTTGATGGCGCCCAAGCACATGAAAACAGCAAGATAGAGAACTTTCTTCAAGATATGCAGCCTTGTAGACGGGATGAGCATTCCAGCGAGTTTCTTCTACTTGAGACCAAGCACCGGAATTCGTCCCAAAATTTGGAGGCCGACGCTTCGAACGAAATTGGAAGCCAACCGTGATTATTAGATGACAGATGCTCGTCAGCTTTTGGTCAGTCTGGGTCTCTAGGGTGCCAGCCCATTCATGCGAGCGAATGGCTACTCTCACCACGGGACAGAAATGATTTCTCCCATTTTGCTTGGAATTGCGTCGGTCTCCGCCAACCCCGTCGAGTGTGCCTCCAGCGGCTGTTCGCTGGCGCACGCCCAGTTTCATGAGAGTCTCGCGCAGGCCGCCTTGAAACAGGGGGGCGTCTCTTCTGTGACCGAGCGCGCGCCAGTTTCATCGGTGCCGGAAGTGCAGCGCGCAGTCACGCCGGCGAGCCCGCTTGGCGATCGCGTCCTTCAGAGCATTTCTGCTATCCACCAGGGCAAACCATTTCCTGGAGGTGCAGTGTCGCCGACGCTCGTCGGCGACCTTGATCCTGCGAAGAGTTTCCAGCTTGGGCCGGCCGCGCAACCGCTCCTGCGGCCGCAGCAAGTCGGGGTGCATCCGGCGGGCAAGCCGGAAGGTGCGGATCATTTCGATTCGGCGCTGACGAATTTGCGCGATGTTTACAACGGCGTCGTCCAGGTTTCGCTCATCTCCAAGGGTACAGGTGCCGTCAGTTCATCTCTGAATAAACTTCTATCAGCAGGCTGAGCGGGCCGTTGGCTGTCTTGACGAAAGGTAAGATCGGTAACGGTCGGCCCGCGAGCAAGCGGCTTCATGCTGTTGTTCTGCTGCTACTTTTACCGACCCTCACCGGTTGCAAAACGGATCTGTATACCAAAGTGCAGGAGCGTGACGCCAACGAGATGCTTGGGCTGCTGCTGAGCAGGGGCGTAGATGCCATCCGGGTCGTCGGTAAGGATGGGACGAGCACCATTCAGGTCGAAGAAAAGCAGCTCGCCTATTCCATCGAGTTGCTAAATGACCAGGGCTTGCCGCGCCAGCCCTTCAAGAGCCTTGGTGAGGTGTTCAAGGGGTCGGGGCTCGTTGCCTCCCCGGTCGAGGAGCGGGCCCGCTACGTCTATGCCCTAAGTGAAGAATTGTCGCGTACGATCAACGATATTGATGGGGTTCTCTCCGCCCGTGTTCATGTCGTTCTACCGAAGAATGATCTGCTGCGGCAGGATGCAACCCCGTCCTCGGCGTCGGTTTTCATTCGGCACGCCTCCAGCGCGAAGCTCTCAGCCTTGCTGCCGCAAATCAAGATGCTCGTCGCCAATAGCATCGAAGGTCTATCATACGACAAAGTGGCGGTCGTGTTCGTGCCCGTCGAGCGGACTCAGCATGAGGTCTCGGTTACGCCAGCGGCAGCGTCAAACGAGTCAACCAGGTTCGTCGCGGCTCCCATTGCGATCGGCGCAGGAGGTGCGCTCGCCGTATTGGGCATCGTATCTTGGCTACTGCTGAGCGCACGCGGTGGGCAACTTCGCCAATCCTGGCGTAAGCTGATAAATCTCGGCAGTGGTGCCAGCAAGCCAGCGGTCCAGTCCGCTGGCAAAAAGCTCTCCTCCGATGCGAAATAGGCCGGCATTCAGGTTCGTATCGATGGTATCCCCCGACCAAAATCATTCACTCAACGCGCATTCCGATCGCCTGCGCGAGCTTGCCGCCTTGATCCATCCCAGCCGTTTGGCCGGCCATCTTGATGGGCTCCTGTCGGAGGCCACGGTGCTGCAGTTGCAGAAGACGCCGAGGTTGCAGCAAAGACTGGCCGGATTGCTGCTAAGTGAGCTGGCCTCGAACGGAGCTGACTGGGGCAGGGACGTTCTGCTCGGGCATGATCCGCGTCGGGCGGCCTTGCTCGCTGGCAGTATCTGGCATGCCCGTTCGATGCTGAAGCTTGTGTCAAAGCATGATGTGGCGATTCTGATCGAAAATATTGGTGCGGAAGCGCACGCTTTCGCAATCCGACACTTATCTGCTGCGGTCGCGACCACATCGATTGTCGATCCGCATAAACTGTCGAGCCAGATTGAACATGACGGACATGCCAGCCTTGGTGCCTGGCTCAAGGACGCATCAGAGCTTGACCGTTTGCGCGTCCTATTCCGTTTACGTGTTGGGACCGCCGCCGAATCCCCAGCAGCCGAACACCACAGCGCAGCGGGTCGTTTGCTGTCTTTGGTGGTAGCCCACTTGGCCAACGAGGCGCCAGCGGCATGACGGCCGATGAGATGGCCCAGCCAGATAGCCCGCGGATACGGCCGGTTGGTCCACTCATACCAGCCGCGGAACTCGGCATCTGGTACGATGCGGTGCAGACGCGTGCGCTAGCCGACCGATATCTGCAGCAGGTTCGCAGCTGGGCAAGCAAAGCCTATCAGCAAGAGCGGGAGCACGGCCACAGCGAGGGTCTTAGGTCAGGATCGGACCAAATGGCGCAGCTGATCGCCCGAGCTGCTTCCGATGTGGCCCGGCGAAAAGCCGTTCTGCAGCAGGAGTTGCCACAGCTCGTCCTTGAGATATTGACCGACCTGTTGGGCTCCTTTGATCCCGGCGAGATGCTGGTAAGAACCGTTCGTCACGCCGTCGAGCAAAGATATAGCAGCGCGGAAGTATGCCTTCACGTGTCTCCTGTGAACGCTGATGCACTAAGACATGAATTCGAGGCGTTCGACGGGACGGATGGTCGGCCGAAAGTCAGAATTGATCCGGACCCGGCTATGGGACCTGACCAGTGCGTTCTGTGGAGCGAGTTCGGCAATGTGGATTTAGGACTTGCCGCACAACTCCGCAAATTGCGTCTCAGCCTTGATCCGTCCTCTCAGGAAGGCGAATCGTGACGATGCAACGATCAGGCCCTGGTCAAGCGGCCAGAGAAGGAGATTTGCGTGCGGCGCTGGCATCTGTAAGGTCCGCAGCAAAGGATGTCGATACGCGTGCTGTGCGGGGACGGATCACGCGGGCGATCGGCACGTTACTTCATGCCGTATTACCAGGGGCCCGTGTCGGAGAACTTTGCCTGTTGCAGGATCACGCATCCGGATGGGCGCTTGAGGCCGAAGTCATCGGTTTGTTGCCGGATGGGGTTCTGCTGACGCCTATCGGCGATATGGTAGGCCTGTCACACCGCGCGGAAGTGGTCCCGACCGGGCGCATGCAGGAAGTGTCAGTCGGGCCCGGCCTGCTCGGTCGCGTGATCGACAGCTTCGGCCGTCCACTCGACGGCAAGGGGCCCATAAAGACGGTCCACACTTGTCCGCTCCGCGGCAGGGCACCCAACCCGATGAAACGGCGTAGCATCGAGCAGCCATTTCCTCTCGGCGTTCGCGTGTTGGATGGGCTTCTGACGTGTGGCGAAGGTCAGCGGATCGGAATCTATGGGGATGCTGGGTGCGGTAAGTCGACGCTGATGTCGCAAATTGTAAAAGGGGCGGCCGCTGATGTCACCGTAGTTGCACTCATAGGAGAGCGCGGCCGAGAGGTGCGTGAATTCATTGAACGTCATATTGGAGATGCCATTGCGCGCACGATCGTTGTCGTTGAGACATCCGATCGATCCGCAATGGAGCGGGCGCAGTGCGCTCATATGGCGACCGCACTCGCGGAGTATTTTCGGGATCAAGGACTGCAGGTCGTGCTAATGATGGATTCGCTGACGCGCTTTAGCCGCGCGATGCGCGAAATCGGCCTCGCCGCGGGAGAACCTCCGACCCGACGCGGTTTTCCTCCTTCCGTTTTTGCGCTGCTGCCCGGTCTGTTGGAACGTGCCGGTATGGGAGAGCGGGGCTCCATCACGGCATTCTATACAGTGCTTGTCGAAGGTGACGGCACGGGCGATCCGATTGCCGAAGAGTCGCGCGGCATTCTTGATGGTCATATCATTCTTTCGCGCGCGCTGGCTTCGCGCGAGCATTTTCCCGCCATCGATGTGCTGTCGAGCCGAAGTCGTGTCATGGATGCGGTCGCCTCCGCGCCACATCGCAAGGCGGCCTCCGTCTTCCGCGATCTGCTCTCGCGCTACAATGAAGCTGAGTTTCTGATCAAGGTCGGTGAATACAAGCCCGGCAGCGACCCACTGACTGATCGGGCAATTGATTCAATCGAGGAACTGCGCGCATTCTTGCGCCAGGGACAGGACGAGCCGTCCAGCTTTGAGGAGACCGTTTCATGGATGTCGCGTCTCACGGCCTGAATCCCGTGCAAGCGTCGAAATTGCGGCTGGTGAAAGACATGAGGGAGCGAAGCGCGCTTCGTGAATTGTCGAACATGGAAGCCAAGCGCCGAATTGCAGCCGACGCGCTGCAGCGGGCGTCTGAGGGTCTTGAAGCCGCGCAGAAGCATCGCGCCAAGGTCGAAGCTGAACTTTATCGGGAACTGGCGGCGCTCGGCACAACGTCCGTGACCGAGCTCGATCGACGGTGTCAACTCGTCATTGGGCGACTGGCAGCAGAGATCGAATCGGCGCGTCGGGCGCTTGAGCAGGCACGCATGGCGCATGAGGAGGCACAGCGGGCTGTGAGTGAGGCGCGGGCAGTATGGGCCGGGCGTTCGGCGGCGAGCCAGAAATGGCAAGAGATCGAGGGCAATGTCCAGCGCGCGAGCGCCGTCCGTTCGGAGTCTGCGGCCGAAATCGACGCCGACGATGAGGTTTTGCTCCGATATCAGGGTGGTTCGCGCAGCCAGACGATCGGCGGGGCGTTCTAATGCTGGTTCTGTTATGACGTCGCGAACTGCGCCTGTGCAACCTGTCGGTAAGCGCCGTGGCTGAACCCGCACTATTTCAGCCAGCGGTGAAGCTGGCGCATGAAGTGGTCTCGTGGGCCAACGAGATTGCCGCACGGCGTACCATCTTGCAGAGCCGCCATGGCGACAAGATACTATCCATCCGTGTGAGCCGGCTTGTCTGGCAGGCAGAGCCATATGACATGTCGATGCTCGACTGCGTATTTGGCGCCGGCGGCGAGACAGCTGTTTTGTCCTTGCCTCGTCTTCTCGTCGAGACACTGATTTCAACGGTCCAGCAGGGCCTTACGTTACCTTCCGACCCAACCCGCTCGCTCGTTCTCGAGCTCGCACTGGAACCCTGGATCGCTGGACTAGAGAACGTGCTCGCATCGAATGTGCAGTTGATCCGCATCGAAGACGCAACGGCCAAAGACCCCTATCTGGAGCTCGATGTCGCCATCGGAGCGCTGGCGGGAAAGGCCCGCCTGTTCTTGTTCGCACCGCTTGACGGTCTGATTCCTTCTGCGTTTCGCTTGTTAGGCGAATTGATTGGCCAATTACCGCGAGAGCAAGGCAAGATTTCGTCGGAATTGCCGGTCGTGATTACGACAGAGATCGGCTCGCTGCGGGCGCCTGTCAGACTACTTCGCCAAGCACAGCCCGGCGACGCACTGCTGCCCGACGTCATTCCCTTTGCCCATAGCCAGCTGATCCTCACGGCGGACAGGTTGTGGGCGCCGGCGCAGGCCGTGGACGACAGACTTGTCCTTCGCGGACCATTCCGCCTGCAGCCCCATCCTCTAAGGTATGTAGATATGACGATACGCCCCCAAACGGAACAAGCAATCCCGCCCTCGGAAGCCGACATCGACAGTGTTGAGATCACGCTTGTGTTCGAATGCGGCCGCTGGCCTATCCCCCTGGGTACGTTGAGAAGCATCAACGAGGGACACGTGTTCGAACTTGGGCGGCCCCTGGACGGTCCAGTCGATATTGTAGCCAACGGTCAATTGATCGGCCGGGGCGACATCGTGCGCATCGGTGAGGCGCTTGGGATCCGGTTACGTAGCAGGTTGGCAGTCAATGGTTGACATTCAACCGAGTATCCTTGCGCTTCTTGCGGCGACGGTCGGCCTTGGCCTGCTGGCGTTCGCAGTAGTCACGACGACTGCCTTCATAAAGGTCTCTGTCGTTCTCTTCCTGGTTCGCAACGCGCTCGGGACTCAGTCCATACCACCGAATATCGTTCTGTATGGCGCTGCATTGATTCTTACCGTGTTCATAGGCGCTCCAGTGTTCGAGCAGACCTACAACCGCGTGACCGATCCGCAACTTCGCTACCAAACCGCCGACGACTGGTTGACCGCCGCCAAGGAGGGCAGCGAGCCGCTGCGCGCCCACCTCAAAAAGTTCACCACTGAGGAGCAGCGCACGTTCTTCCTGTCATCGACGGAACATATCTGGTCGGACGAGATGCGCAGCAACGCAACAGCCGATGATTTGGCAATTCTCGTGCCGTCGTTTTTGATCTCGGAACTTAAGCGTGCATTTGAGATCGGCTTCCTTCTCTACCTTCCGTTCATCACGATCGACCTGATCGTGACGACAATTCTGATGGCCATGGGCATGTCAATGGTGTCACCAACAATGATATCTGTTCCTTTCAAGCTCTTTCTGTTCGTCACAATCGACGGCTGGTCGCGGCTCATGCACGGATTGGTGTTAAGCTACGCAACCCCCGGAGGTTGAGATGGACGAAGCCAGCATCCTCACCCACCTGAGCCGATCACTTGTCCTGTTCATGATCTGGGTTCTGCCGCCGCTCCTGGCAGCCCTCGTGGCCGGACTGGGTATCGGCATCGTGCAGGCAGCAACCCAGCTCCAGGATCAAACCTTGCCACTGACAGTGAAGCTCCTCGTCGTCGTCGCGGTGCTCGTTCTGTTTGCCCCGGTGCTGAGCGCGCCACTGATCGAGCAAGCACAGCACATCTTCACCGATTTCCCGGCGCTCACAGCGAGGTATTAGTGCGGGGAACGCAAGGCGGACGAAGCCTACAGCTATGGCGTCGCGTTTGTCTGTCCTCTTTCTGAACCATGGAAGAGGCGAGTTTCGTCAGCTTACCGAAAGCTCGCCTCATTAGCATGGGACAGATAGATATCCGGACTGTCCTGTTCGGCTCGATCGGCCTTCGGAGGAGGAATGACCTCATCTGATATTGTCATCCACTCAATTCAAGTCTGGCTTACGATGAAATGACCTGCGGTGAGGCCTGGTCCTCGATGCATAACCTGACGAGTTGTTAACTAGGTGGATAGGCGAACCGATTTGATCTCAAGTGGACGCAGGGTTTTGACGATCTGATGGATCAAAGCCGCGATGAAGCGCCGGCCGAGACCGATCGCCGCGAACTGTTGAATTGATGCAAGCTCCGAAGCTCTAGGTCACCAGAACCGCCCTGCGGCCGGTGACAGCCGAAGGAGCTTGGCTTGCTGGCCTGGTAGCGGCGCTATTCGGCGGGTCCTATCATTGAAATGGTCATACCTTATTGGTGGACAGCCGGCTGCGGAGAGTTGAAGCGCAAGTGAGTGACCCTAGTGCTCGGTATGTCAATCTGCAACCGCTAGGACACGAGGTAGATGACCAGCAGAGTTCTTGTCGACTCGCATCATGGCGAGGCGCACGGGCGATTAGATTGGCTTGAAGCGAGCGGTGAGCTGAGCTCAAATGGATGCGTTGTCACCCACCGAGACGCAAAGTCTGGTTCAGACTGCCGTCGAATTCGTCGTTGCGGCTGGACTTGGCACTGCCCGTGCGCTTGGTATTATGCTGGTTCATCCTGTATTCACGCGGCCGCACATTAGCGGGATGATCCGCGCAAGCGCGACGGTTGTGATTGGATTGCCTTGCTTGATGCAAATCAAGAGCGGCTTGCAGACGCTGGATCCCGGCACCCGTATGATTGCGGTCGCGCTCCTTGGTGTGAAGGAGATATTTATCGGCCTATTGTTCGGCTTTCTGCTCAGCATACCACTTTGGAGCATCCAAGCCGTTGGTGACATCATTGATACCCAGCGCGGCATCTCCAGTCAGGTAGACGATCCTGCGACACGCAGTCAAACCTCCGCAATGGGGCTTTTTCTCGGAACTGCGGCGGTTACGATCTTCGTTGTATCGGGGGGCCTGCAGACAATGATCAGATGCCTTTACGGAAGTTATCTGATCTGGCCCGTGTATCGACTGCTACCGCCCCTGACCC
This sequence comes from Bradyrhizobium sp. USDA 4541, assembly GCF_024171085.1. Taxonomy (NCBI): domain Bacteria; kingdom Pseudomonadati; phylum Pseudomonadota; class Alphaproteobacteria; order Hyphomicrobiales; family Nitrobacteraceae; genus Bradyrhizobium; species Bradyrhizobium sp. USDA 4541. Next base: position 8,767,574 of record NZ_JALJZF010000001.1, on the reverse strand, counting down.
AGCAGGGGGCAATGGAATTTATCAAGCTGCTCGACCATATCATGCATACGACCCTCGTGGTCGCCGGGCCCGTGCTGGCTCTGCTGCTTCTGATTGACGTATCCCTCATGCTGCTCGGGCGCTTTGCGCCGCAAATCAAGCTGAACGATCTCTCACCGACTATCAAGAATGCCGCCTTTGGCATCATCATGGTGAGCTACGCCGTCTTCCTGATCGAATATATGGGAGCCGAGATCGGTCAGTTCGACGGTGTGCTGGAGTGGCTCGAGAAGTTCTTGAAATGAACGACACAAGTGAAGAGAAAAAGCTTCCACCAAGTCACAAGAAGCTGAGGGACGCGCGTAAGAAAGGGCAGAGCCCGCGCAGCGCCGACTTTGTGACCGCGGCAAGCCTTTGCGCTGGTTTCGGCTGCCTGTACTTCAGGGCGGGCCCGATCGTAGACGCATGGCGCGAAGCCGTGCGGCTCATCGACAAGCTGCAGGGCCAGCCGTTCAACAGCGCGGTCCGGCAGGCGTTGGTCGGACTGATGGACCTTTCTATGGCAGCCGTAGCTCCCATCCTGGGTGCGGCGTTGATTGCGGCCATCTTGGCCGGCGTCTTGGCCGGCGGCGGGTTGACGATTTCCGTCGAGCCGCTGAAACCTAGCTTTGAGAAATTGGATCCGGTCAAAGGGCTGAAGCGGATTGTCTCCCAGCGCTCGCTTGTCGAGCTTGGAAAGTCCCTCGTCAAAGTATTGGTTCTGGGTGCCACGTTCGTCTTCACTGTGCTCGCAGGTTGGAGAGCGCTGGTCTATTTGCCGGTGTGCGATTTAAGCTGCCTTGGTTTTGTATTTAACGAGTTGAAAGTACTGATAGCGATTGCTGCCGGCGCCTTTCTGATTGGTGGGCTGGCCGATCTGCTCATTCAGCGTTGGTTATTCCTGCGCGACATGCGCATGACGCAGAGCGAGGCCAAGCGCGAGTCCAAGGAACAGGATGGTAATCCGCATATCAAGGGTGAACACCGCAGGCTCCGTCGCGAGTCGGCGAACGAGTCTCCGCTGGGAATCCACCGGGCAACCTTAATACTGAGTGGGCCGGCGGCGGTGATTGGGCTGCGCTACGTTCGGGGCGAGACAGGCGTCCCGGTGCTGGTGTGCCGCGGTGAAGGCGAGGTGGCGTCACAGTTACTGGCGCAGGCGCGGGCCCAGCGTCTGAGCATTGTCGAGGATCATGTGTTGGCGCGTCAACTGATCCGTAAAGGTGCGATGGGCAAGGCCGTTCCGATGGATTGTTTCGAGAGGGTCGCAAAGGCGGTGTTTGCCGCCGGCCTTGTATAGCGTCGATACGCTCAGACCTACCGGCAAAGACCCTATTGTCGCAGAACCTGGTACAAGCTGCGCGATCCAAAAACAACGGCCGAGCAAAGACAGGATGCCAGGAGCCTCGTCCGCTCATCGCAAGACTGATATGGAAACCAGAGTGCCCAGCGTCGTTCGTCCTGCCCGGATGTTGCGAGCCGCTTATTGGGTTTCTGGCGCACTCCTGTTTCGGATTCCATCCTCCAAATTGCTGCGATTGCCCGTCGCCGCGGTCCCACGAGCTGTGATGGGAAGCACTGCACGATCACCGCTGGTCGGCATGACGGCGCCATTGCCTAGCAGGTCGCCAGGATCGTTGACCATGACTGCGAGGTTATTGCGGACTGAGCAGCCAAGCGTTGGATCGAATGAATTGTCGCCTAGAGAAGGGCCGGTGACAGCGAGCGGCGGACAGACGGCAGGATGTGCTTCGTAGGTAATTGCCTCGATCCGGACCCCGAAATGCGCGCGTTGATCGATGGGAGAGGCGGACAGGCGGATATTGTAGGGGGCAATGCCCATCGCGCGCGCCTCATGGGCAACCTGCGCTACGAGCCGCGGTGAGCCGGCGACGTCGAGTTGGAGTGCATCGCGCCGGCCGCGGCTGGCATTGGCAATGAAATCCCGCAGGCTGTACCTCTCGTTGCGACGAAGATTTTGAAGCAGCAGGACACTGGTCCTCTGCTCCACCCGGGCCGCTTGTCCAGCCGATCCGGAAGAAATCGCAGCACTATTTGCACATCCGCCAAGGGCCGCCGCAACTGCGATCAAAAGACATAGGTGTCGCAAGGTCATTGGCAGTCCTCATTCAATGATAAAGCCGGCACCGAAGGTCGCACCCGATCTGGCCGTGGCGGGCGCCGCCTCGCGGCCCTTCGATGAACCAGCCAGCGTATTGGTCAGGGTGCGCCCTGCGTCCGAAGGCGGTCCGATGCGATCAGTTGGAGCGCTCATCTTGCCCGGGCCAGATCCCGGTCGGACGATGTAGGGAGTGACAATGATGACCAGTTCGGTCTCCTGCTTCTGAAATGAAGAGGAGCGAAACAGCACACCAAGGATCGGAACGTCTCCTAACCAAGGAAAAGTGCCGATGTCGGTACTGAAATTGCGCCTGATGAGCCCCCCAATGGCGAAGCTTTGACCGCTGGCAAGCTCGACGACAGTACTGGCACGACGCGTGGAGAGACCGGGCACCGATATTCCGTTGACGCTGACCTCGCCTTCTTTCGACAGTTCGCTGACTTCAGGCTTCACATGGATATTAATCTGATTATTGCTGAGGACGGTCGGGACGAACTCCAGGCTGATTCCGAATTGTCGGAATTGGACCGAGACTTGCCGGTTGTCCTGCATCACCGGAATTGGAAATTCGCCACCGGCCAGAAAACTTGCGGATTCCCCGGACATGGCGGTCAGGTTCGGTTCAGCCAGGATCGAGGCGAGGTGCTCGCTGGCGAGTGCGTCGAGAACAGCGCTCAGGTTGGTATTGCCAGCGCTGTACCCGATGCCGATCGTGCCGCCGCCGCGGGCCGGCCCGGAACCGCCACTTTTTCCGGTGACAAGGAAAGCGCCGTTCGGACCGGAAGCCGTGAAGTTGATATTGAGGTCCTTGACGGCACTGCGGGAGACTTCTGCCACCCGCACACTCAGATTCACCTGCAGCGAACCTGCCACCTGGATCTTGTTGACGACCAGCGCACCCGGACCGAGAAACTGCTCGGTCACCTTCCTGGCCGTCTCGACGATATCGGCGTTGGGAGCCGTACCGCCAAGGATTGCGCCGCGTGGGGTATAGCTGACCTGGATCGGATAATCGCCGATCTCAGCCTTCAGCGTGGCACGCAGGTCCTCGATCGGCTGGGTGACAACGACGCGCAGCTCGGCGAGAGCCTCGCCGTTCTCGTTCAAAGCGAACAGGCTGGTTCGTCCGGATTTTTTGCCGAATACGAATATCGTGCTGCTCGATGGCGCCTGGTAATCGGCGATCGCCGGGTCGGCAACAAAAATGCTCGCTGCCGGCGCGTTCAGATGAACCGTCTTGCCCTGTGAGGAGGTGAGGTTGAGCGTGCCGGTGGTGCTGCCAGGCGCCGCACGTGGCGGCTCTCCTTTGCCGTCCCGTTTTGTCTCGGCTGCGCCAGCAAGTGGAAATAGCAGAGCAAGTCCGCACAGGACGTAGCACAAGCGGGGCAGGACGGCAGAGCGTTGCGAGATGATGGCCATCGGCGGCAGATTGGCGCCGGCAGCATTCTTGACGACCTTCAAGGGATTGTTGCTTTCAAGTTAGATTGCTAGGCAGCCGATGCTGCGCCGACGAGTTCAAGGGTGTAGCCGACCCCGCGCGCGGTCTTGATCCTGAGCGTCGCACCGGCCTGGTTCAAATGCGCGCGTAAGCGATAGATCCCGACTTCCAGCGCATTGGTCGAGACCTCGTCGTCAAACGCATACAAGCTATCTTCCAGCGATGTGCGCGGCACGGTGCGGCCGGCGCGGTTGAGCAGATGTTCGAGAATGCAGACTTCGCGTCGCGCAATTCTCAGTATCCGGCCGCCAACCGAGACTTGCCTTGCGATCGGGTCGAAATGCAGATTGCCGAATGTCACCACCGGCGCCGTCATTTGCGTTGACCGTCGCAGAATGGCTCGCATGCGGGCGATGAGTTCGTCGATAGACACGGGCTTGGGCAGGAAATCATCCGCACCTGCATTGAAAGTTGCAATTCGGCGGCTGAGATCATTGAGACTACTCATCATCATCGCCGGCATTGAGCGTCCTTCGCGCCGCAACTGCTTCAGCCATTCAAGTCCGTCTCCGTCGGGCAAGACAGATTCGAGCAGAACCATGTGGTAGTTCGCGCATTCCAGCGCGGCCGACGCCTCATCCAGTGTGCGCGTCACATCAACGGCGAAGCCGCAATCCAAGAGCGCTTCCTTCACGGCGCGGCCAAAGTCCGCATGATGATCAACCAGGAGAATTCGCATTCATTGCCTCTCGTCCATCCTCTGCAGGACTTGAGCGTGTCACGGTTGACCATGAGGCTCGGTGGATCCGAGAGGCGGCCGCTTTGACGTGAATTCGAAAAGTCGGAAATGCCAGGGTTGAGCATAATGACAGGCGATCAATGTCTGCCGGTCTACCGTTATCGGACAGGCGACCTGCCGCGCATCGCGTCCGCCGGCGACACCGTTCAAAAGATCCTGTATGTCGGCAACAGCTCTGCGATTTCCAACAAGGTTGAAAGCCTTGGCAGCGCGCTGATGCATCTGTGGGCCGAGACCGCCTGCGGGAACGATTGCGCCAAACCGCACGAGCGAAACGAAATCGCAGGCGAAAGCGGCTGAATTGTCCGAACAGACTAGCGAAGCTGACATTTGGAAACTCCCCAATTCGTCTTAATCCGCGGTCAGTTCCTGCTAGGGCTTGAGCCCGTACTGTCGTCAAGCCACGACGATGCAAGTGTTCCCGCGCTTTTAAGACGGTTCACGCGATCTGCATCTAGCCGATTGCTGGAAAGGCCGAGACGCATGACAAAAGATCAATACGTCTATCGGCCTGATAGACATCCTCTCGCTGGTCGGTGATTGCCACGCGAGATGCCAAGCGTCCCGAAGTTTGGACGCGCCGAAGTTCTCCCACGCCGCCGCGGCGCGAATGCTGCGAACGAAGAACGGGTCGAGTCCGGTGTTGTCATCGCGCATCGCCCGAAGTGCTTACGTAGGCACCGTGTCGTCACACAGGATGAACGGCGAATGAATGATTTGATCTCCAACTCGGTGCGTGACCGGCATGAGCAAAATTGCGACTGCCCCCGTTCTTCTCGCTCGCTGGGTCCTGCCCTGGCTACGCGTGGGGCGCTTCGTCCTCTGCTGTGCGCAGAGGCGATGCACGATGTGCGCTCCGAAGAGAAGCCATCGAGTAGCTTAACCAGGCGGAGCCACCGAGCATTGAGTTTTTGAGACGATCGCATTTCTTGCTACCTGTCGGGAATAGTTCACGCGAGCGGATTCTGTCGCGAGACTGTCGGAAATCCTACAATCTGACGCTAGGTGAGATTCAAGTGCCTTCGATGCTTGTGGCGGTGCCATCAAACTCGAAAGTCTTGTGAGCTAATGGTGACACAGTTTGGACTGGACCATCGACCTTCGCGTGGCGGTCTGTCTCGCGCTGTCCGGGTCGTGACCATTTCGCCGTCCGATCAAGCTTGGCGTCAGAGCCATGGATGTGCACGAAGAGTCAGTCGTTCGTGCCAGGCTTTGAGCAAAGCCAGGGCGTCACGATCGGACGATCGACGGATACGCCACATGCGTGGCAATTTTGCGGGAAGACCGGGGCGGGTATGCGTTCACGTGACGGTCATGGGCTAACAGCCGAGATGCGGACGAGCGATCGCGCGAACCAATTTGACCATCAAGAGATTGAGAAGAGAATCGATTGCCAGACGTCATTTTTGAATGCTGCCTCCATAGATCGCGGTCGACTATGAGACGTTTAGCCGTCCCCAGCAAAATCGATTGTTTTGATGGAACGCATCCAGGTGACGGATCGGACCGGCTACAACAGTACGCTTGCCGGAGACGAGTGAATAGCTGATGCGATCGCGGCCAAAGTGTTGATCGCCCATTCAATGTCAGGTCGAGCTAGCTAAAGGGGCGATGCTTCGCGTTCAGCGGCTTACCTCATCACGCCTCCGGCCACGCGTGATGTCCACTAACAAATAGATGCCGTGCGATGTCAGAACGCAGCCAAGATACCAGGATGCCCGAACGGCCGGCTCCTCCCGACCGTCGAAATGCGACTTTCCCTCTCGGAACCCTCAACCGGCTGTTGCGCATTGCGTAGAGGGCTGCCCCGGTCGATCGGCGAGTTGATCAGACGTCGGTCACGCCATGCCCTATGCTCAAATTGTAACGCGTGAGATGTGTCGTGCTCCAGGTCTACCTTGAGGTGGTTGTCTCGGCCATGAACCCAAACGAACCTGCCAAATGGCGCGGTCGACAGGGATTGGCTTCGCTTGCGGTTCGGTAACTCTCCAAAATGCCGCCCAGGAACAGGCGTTCAGTCTCTCGGGTTGGAGTTCTGCCGAGTGAGCACATCAAATCGACGTCGCCGTCGACGTGGTCCGGATCTTCGGCATTCATTCCAAGACCGATGCTGCACAGCACGTCGTCAGGCGTCCTGACCGCCGACTTCGGTACCGTGTAGGTGTGCAGCGCGTCCGCATGGTTGGCGATCGCTCTTGCCCAAGGGTCGCGCGAAACGGCTAGTGTTTCCGGATCCTCGACCAACGATACGAAGGCAGATGTCGTTGTCTGGCCGCGCATATGCCAGCCAGCTTGGCGCGCCCGGTCCAGAGGATAGCGCTCTAGCGGGTATCCAACGGAAGAGTGATCCCGAGCCGTGTTACGGACATGCGATATTGCGCTTGTGTTTTCTTCCTTGCGCGGCTTGCAATCGCTGTTCTGATTCTGAAAGCGCCGCAGTGTGACATATGACGAGCCCGCCACGTCCTCGAATACGCGGTCCCGATCGACGGGAGGTGCGGTCGCCGGTGACCAACGTGCCGATTGCTGCTCGGCAAGGTTGATCTCGTTCCGCAGCGCTTCAAGAGTGGCACCTGTCAGCGTTGCGGCAAGTTGGGCGCGCGCGCTGACAAATGATGTGGCTGGATAGCAAACGGCTTCCGGGGCCGCCTGGTTCGACGCAGACGACGACGTGCTGGTTGCCGAGCTTGCCACTGACGAGACTGAATCCGACCTTGGCAAAACCGAATCCTGGTCATTGAGGTTCAGGTCATACAGCTGCTGCTCAAAGCTTGCTAGATCTTCGGAACTGTGTGCGGGTGCGCTGGTCTGGGCGCTAAGCTCGTCTGATTGCCTGTCGATCCGGCTCGGCTGCTGCAGCACGTCGTGAACCTCGCATGGAGTGTCGGCGGCCTTCCGGGGATCAACATTCATTTGTGTCTCCATTCGGGTGCCGGCTATTGGCGCAGACTATTGCAGGCGCAGCTTTCGAGAAGCTGACGGACCAGGAAGGAAGCCATTTGCCTTGACCTTTGAGGGAGCCGGACGGATTTGGTCAGTGAGGCGATCGTCAGCCAGAAGGAAGGCACGCAAAACCAGGGATTCACAAGTCGGTGCTGTCTTGTGCTCTCTGTCGTTGCTATTTCGAATGGGCCGAGATCGGAGCTTGTTCGGACTGCCGCGCCAGGTTCGCTCCACCACCACCTCGTTGCGGGTACGCCGTCTGGGGCAGCGGTCCTTGCCCGCGTATCACATGGACAAGCTGGCGGATGCGACGGGCCGACGCGTTCTTTTCAAGTCGTTTGCTTACACAGATGTAAGAACGGTATCCTCTCGGCCGTCGGACCTGCAATGGACGAGCGCGACCGGTCACCGTTTTGTGGTTTCCAAGCGGCCGACGCTCGATCAAATCGTCTAGTCGATTTCGCGCGGGGGCGAGCCGCTTTAGCAAACCTGACCTACGAGGTTGTGACGTCGGAATAGCCGTCACAACCACTTGCGTCTAGTTGCGGCAAATTGTCTTTGTCGCAGGCGCGCTTGATGTCTCAAATCCGCCAATCGGCTTACACGACGTCTTGCAACGTACGATCTGTGGTACTTTTCGAGGGAGAAGAGCGTATGAAGTGTACTGGCAAAGGACTGGCCATCGTATTGTCCTTGCTTTCGACCGTAGGCGTGAGCACGATGGCGAGAGCCGATGAGCCTTCGCCGAAATACACCGAGGTGCTCCATGCCCTGCAGACCGGCAAGAATGTGAAGCTCGTACTGGACATGAGCCGCTGTACAGCCGCGGAGGGTGGCAAAGCTGCGTCGGCAACTCAGGCTGGTCTGGTCATCAATGCCTTCAGGGTGACCCTCCAGAACGGCATTAGCTTCGCCAATGCCCACCAAACGGTGGACAGCTCCGGACATGCCGTGACCGAGTACATCCGCCATAGCTTAAGCCGCGAAGGCAGGCTCACGGTGCGGGCCTCGAAGCTTGTCGTCGGGACCACCGAACTCGTGAACCAGGGCGAATTCATCTGCGAACTGCCGGATGGCGCTAAGTTCATCTGGTAAACGAAGCGAACAGCGCAGGGGGACGCGCTTCGAAACCTTGATCCTTTAACCGTGCAAACACCTTCGCATGTCATGACGGATGGTTTTGATCGTGAGAGACGGCCAGATTGTATCTGGCCGTCTTTTCCCGAGCCGCATCGAGTGCACGAACTTGCTGTCTCAAGGTACCGTATGATGGCCATCGATCCTCATTGAGCCTCAGTTGTCGGAAGATCGGCGGTTCCGGCTATCCTCATATTGTTCGGAGACGGGCCTGTCATTTGAACATTCCAGACGTTTCCAAAGTACGTCCGCATCTGATCCGCGATCCTGTGAGGTTTCAACCTGATCAAGCTGCTGGCCCGCGATGATGACGCTTACTCCTCAGCCGCCCGACAATGCGCTCGTATCATGCTTCCCGCGTCTTTTTGGTCCTTTCATCTGAGAGTTTCGTGCTTCCAAACGTGGTCACAGTGATTGAACCATCCCGCTTAAGATCGTGCCGCGACTACCGCGGTGCGTTTGTACGCCTTAAGCTTTCGTTTGGACGCAATTCTTGATTTTTCAGTTTTCCTTTTGGGGGTAACGATTCAGCGCAGACTTCCACGCTGAATCGTCATGCCAAGCCCACTGAGACCGGGGGCGCACGCAGGGACGACGTTGCCGAGGGGATCACTCAGCCTGCACAAGCGCAGCGCGGAAGGCTGGGGAGACGGCCGCGGTGAGCACAGAGCCCTTGTGGGCGCCGGGGCGGAGCCGCGCGCGAGGGGCGTGAAGCCGGGATGGGAGACGGCGGCTCGGCGCGCGTAGCGCGTAGAGCTCAGTCGGCGAAACCGACGCGCCAACTCGATAGATAACTTATTCGATTGAGGCAACCACAACACGGCGCCGATCGACCTCCTCAAGAGTTGTGAGCCAGTCATCCCCGTTTTGGCGATGGAAGAAAGTAAAGACGTGATCTTCCTCGGAAAGGAACGATCTGTTTGTTAGAGTCGATCTCCGCACGCGATACGCTCATTAAGATGTCCAAAATTCGACGAATGAAAATTGTCCTAACTGGGTATCAGTGCATCTCTCTCGTATGCACGTACCGGCGACGTTAAACTGCCGTCGTTGTCGGAAAATTGTGAAGACGCCTGAGATAGAAAACACAATCACCAATGGCCACACTGCTACTGAGATGATTGGAATGCAGGTTGTGTGTCTAAGAGTGACCGCAACCAGCTTGGAGCAGGAATTTTGTACGAACCGGACTGACTAAACTAACCATGAGGGAGCCCAGCGCTGTTGCAGGGGTGCCGATTTAAAGCGCCAATAGCGAAAACAGAAGGGCCTTTTGATCCACTAGCGACGTCGCTCGCGTGGTTGCGGAGACGGCAGCATCAAGATGAGCCCGCTGCCGACAAGGTCGACTGCTAGGATCGAGACCTTAGTATGTCGGGAAGCAGACAAACCCAACACAAACGTCATCCAGACTGTCGACTATTGCTTGGCACAAAGAATGCATGCCCCTAGCCATGCCTAGGGGCTTTCCGGGCATGGCTACATCGCAAGTTGCGGCCGTGGCTGGCCACTGAAGTTAGCGGCGCGTGACATAAGGCAGACGGCGTCTGCTCGGCCGATACCGACGGACGTTCTGTCACGTCGCCGCTAACTTTCAACGGCGTGAATAGCGGGTTTGTAGTGCGCTTAGAGCAGAATGAACGGGACGCGCTGGAGAGGGCGCGAAAGAGCTCGGAAAATGAACGCAGAGAACAACTTCGCGGCCCGGCTCCTTGACGCCGGACGCTTAGCAGCAATCGCGCGTACATGCGGCCTGAAGGCGGATGTTTCATACTACGTCGACGAGGCGCTCAAGGAGCTTTGGCGGACCAGATCACCGGAAGAAGCAAAAGCGATCGCAGAGCGTTGGGTGTTATGGGACGCAAAGGGCAAGCCTTGGCCGCGCATGCCCCCACTGGAAAACGTCGTCCCGTTCAAACGGACCGGCGCGGCCGAGATGCCGAGGACGCCCTTGCAAGCAATCCGCGAATGGTTCGAAAAACAAGATGAAGACGTGCGATGTGAAATCGCCGGCATGGCGGCGCTTTTGATTTTCGAAGGTGGCAATCTTCTCGACTTCAGCAACAAGGAATGGTGCGACCATTTGCGCCGATGGCTCAGTGAGACGGGATTACCAAACCATAAGGTCATCGGCCGTGCTCTGACGTTTCGCACCTGTTTCGAGTATTTCTCGGAGAGCAGGTTCACCGAAGCGGCGTGGATGCGATCCAAAGAGACCGCCGTGAAAATCCTTGCAGATGCTGGCCTTGACCCAACCTCCGAAGCTGCGAGTCTCGCACCTATTGCCCAAAAAGTGCTGGAGACCTTGCCGGCGCGAAAATGCCGCTGGATCGAAGTAGGCAAGTCCTGGAGCAAACTCGTCGATACCAGACTGGCACCCCGGGCCCTCAGGGTTTGGAGCGCCTCGCATATGGAATAAGAAGGCAGCGCCTGAATGTGTGCTCGGCGCGGCGCCCCAATACAGCAAGCTGACGGAGTCGTCATCCGTCTCGAAAAACTGAGCCAACACCTGCGGGACAAACGACAGAATACAAACCAGGCCGCCCACAGCGAAGAGAAGAAGCGCTGCGCAAAATGCGACGTTGTAACCAAGTGGCAAGCTGGCCTGGCTCGTTAGCAGGTTGATCGTGCCGATGATCCAAGCCGAGGAGAACGTAAGAAGGGCGGCATTCTTGGTTTCGGCGAACTTGACGAAATCGATGGTTCGGATAAGTCGCATGGAGAGAGTCTTCTCAAAGGCTCTTCTTGATCGTCCTTCATGAGCTTTCTACCCTCGGCTCGATCAAAGAATAGCTGGTACTTCTGCCGCCTGCTGCGTCTTTCTTCAGGATGCCGAGTGCAACGAGTTCATCAATATCTCTCGAAGCCGTCGCTTGGGAAATCTTTGTCAACTTCGCCCACTTGGATGAACTCATTTTTCCATGGAAGCCATCCAGAAGCCGGTTGAGAACGGTCCGCTGACGCTCATTGAGATGCTTTCCCGCATGTTCGTCCCAGAAAGTAGCCTTCCGCAGAACGCTGGCGAGGACCACCGCAGCCCCGTCAAAGGCACGGTCCAAGCAATCTAGGAACCACTTAATCCACTCGGTGATATCCAGGTCGCCTTTTTGGGTTCTTTCGAGAACCGCATAGTAATCGTTCCTTTCGCGACGGATCTGGGCCGACATACTGTAGAAGCGGTGCGTGCTGTTCTCGGAACGCGCCAGCATTAGATCGGCGATGGCTCGCGCGATGCGTCCATTTCCATCGTCGAAAGGGTGTATGGTTACAAACCATAGATGGGCAATTGCGGCTTTGAGAACGAGGTCCATGTCAGCCCGGCTGTTAAACCAGGCCAGAAAGGCCCGCATTTCATTTTCGAGCCGTGCGGCGGCGGGAGCCTCGTAATGCACGTGCTCTCGCCCTATGGGTCCAGAGATGACTTGCATAGGCCCGGACTTCTCGGTGCGCCAGGCACCGACCACGATCTTGGTCATGCCGCTTCGTCCGGTGGGGAAGAGCGCCGCATGCCAAGCGTAGAGGCGTTCGGCTGACAGCTCATCGGCATATTTTTCTGCGGCATCGAGCATCATTTCGACGATGCCTTCGACATTCCGGTCAGCCGTAAGCGGCAAGGAGACCCCGTCTGGCGGAGGGGGTGAACGATCGGCTATCGGCTGCTAAGTTTGTGAGCCGATGTGAGCTTCTATGTCTGCGCCTAGTTCTGGAACTAGAACCTTCCATATGATCGAAGCGGTCGCCGACCGTCTTGAGGGAGCGCCGCGGCAGCTTCGCCGACGCTGGTCGGACGAGTTTAAGGCCCAAGTCGTGATGGAGGCGCTGGAGCCTGGCGCGAGCGTCTCGGCGATCGCCCGCCGGATCGGCATTCACCCGTCGCAGCTGTTCGCCTGGCGCCGTGACGCTCGGGCCGAGCGGCGGCGTTATCGCTCACGGCACTCGAGTTGCGAGGGTGTGGTGGCGCCTGTGGCAGGCGCGGTGATCGAGATTGCCATTGGCGAGGTGATCGTGCGCGCCGGCGTGGACGTCGACGAGGCGCAGTTGCAGCGGGTGATCCGGGCGGTCCGTTCGGCATGATCCCCTCCGGCGTGAAGGTGTTCCTGGCGAGCCATCCAGTCGACTTCCGCAAGGGTATCGATGGCCTTGTTGCGCTGGTGCGCGATGCCGGCTCAGATCCGTTCGACGGTGCGCTTTATGTGTTCCGCGCCAAAAGAGCCGACCGAATAAAGATCGTATGGTGGGATGGCTCCGGCGTGTGCCTCTATTTAAAACGGCTTGAGAAGGCGAGGTTCTGCTGGCCGCGGATCGGGCATCATCGGGTGCAGCTGAATGCTGCGCAGTTGATGGCACTGGTGGATGGGATGGACTGGAAGCGGGTCCGGACCGCGGCGGTCAAGCCGCCGGAGATTGTTGGGTAAAAGCACTGCGGCGAAGTGAATCAGCGGCCTGAAAGGGCAAGAGAACCGGGGCAAAATGTGCTCTGGTCGGGTCAATGACGCCGCCCGATCTCAGCCTCCCGAATGACGTAGAGACGCTGAAAGCCATGGTGCTTGCCATGGCCGAGAAAGCGGCCCGCGCCGATGCTCTGGAGAGCGAAGTCGCCGATCTCAAGGCCCGCAACGCCGATGCCGATGCGCGCATCGAGCGGCTGACGCAAATCCTGAAGGCCTTCGACCGCGCCCGGTTCGGCCGACGATCGGAGAAGCTCGGCTCGGCGAACGGCGACGATGAACAGCAGGCCCTCGTCTTCGAGGAGATCGAGACCGGCATCGCCGCGATCAAGGCCCAGGTCAGCAAGGGCCGTGCGCAGGCGGATGGCAAGCGTGCACCGCGTCGGCGCAAGGGCTTTGCGCCCCATCTGGAACGGATCGAAACCGTCATTGAGCCGGAAGAGCTGGCTGAGCATGCCGGCAAGCAGAAGGTGCTGATCGGCGAGGACGTGTCGGAGCGCCTGGATGTGGTGCCGGCGAAGTTCCGGGTGATCGTCACGCGCCGTCCCAGGTATGCCTTCAAGAACGCGGACGGCGTCATCCAGGCGCCGGCCCCGGCCCATATCATTGAAGGAGGCATTCCGACGGAAGCGCTTCTGGCCCAGATAGCCGTCGCCAAATATGCCGATGGCCTGCCGCTCTACCGGCAGGAGGCTATCTACGCCCGCGATCATGTCGAGCTCGACCGCCAGCTGATGGCGCAATGGATGGGCAAGCTCGGCTTCGAGCTCGAGATCGTGGCCGACTACATCTTCAGCGAGGTCAAGAAGGCCGAACGGGTCTTTGCCGACGAAACCACTTTGCCGACGCTCGCTCCGGGCTCCGGATCGACAAAGACGGCCTACTTATGGGCCTATGCCCGGGATGACCGAACCTTTGGCCGCAGCGGTCCCCCGATGGTGGCTTATCGCTTCGAAGACAGCCGCTCCGGCGAATGCGCGGTCCGCCATCTCAATGGTTATCGCGGCATCCTGCAAGTGGATGGCTATGCCGCCTATAACAAGCTCGCGCGATCCGATCGCGGCAATGATGGCATCACATTGGCTGGCTGCTGGTCACACTGCAGACGCAAGTTCTACGAGCTGCATGTTGCAGGGAGCTCGGAAGTGGCAACGGCGACGGTCGAGCGGATGGCAAGGCTCTGGCAGGTCGAGAAGACCGTGCGCGGTCAAAGCCCCGACGCTCGCGTTGCCGCGCGCCGGCAAGCCTCCGCGGCGATCGTCGCAGATCTCTTCGATCTCTGGCAGCAGACCTTGCGGCGGATCTCCGGCAAATCAAAACTGGCTGAGGCGATCCGCTATGCCGTCTCGCGCCGTGCCATCTTCGAACGCTTCCTGACCGATGGTCGCATCGAGCTCGACTCCAACGTCGTCGAACGCGCCATCAGGCCACTAACAATCACGAGAAAGAATAGCCTCTTCGCTGGCAGCGACGGCGGCGGACGAACCTGGGCGACCATCGCAACGCTGCTGCAGACGGCGAAAATGAACAACGTCGATCCGTTCGCCTGGCTCGCCTTAACACTTCAGCGTATCGCCAACGGCTGGCCGAGCAGCCAAATCGACGCGCTTATGCCATGGAACCACGCAGCCTGACGGCCTCAGCTTGCCGCTTACGGTCAGCCGGTGTAGGCGCACCAATGTCCAGGCCCAATCGGCGAGCAATTGACGAGCGCACTTGGTTGCGGTCGAGGACTTCGCCTTCGATCTCACTGGACTTCACGACTTCTTCGGTGAGGCTTTGAAGTGTTGCTTCTGCTTTGAGTGGGAAGCCTAGGCGCTCCATGCGGCCTATGAGGCGCCCCTGCTTGTGGCGGACTGCGGCGAGCCGATTAGCAATGCTTTGAACGTGGCGCTGAACAGGAGCTTTAGAGGCAGGCCGCAATTGGAATAAGGATCGGGCGACAAAGCGCACTGGCGCCAAGATCGACGCGTTGCCGCTTAAGGATATCGAAATCAAGGAGTATGTCCGGGACACCAAGCTTGCCAACCTGTCGACGAACATCGCCTACCGCGTCGACGGTGTCCATCTCTATGCCGACATTCTCAATATGAAGGACATGTTGGCCGTCACCGACGTTGAAGGCGAAGCTGTCCAGCGGCGTCTTTGAAGGTCTTCTCCGCGCTCGCGGAGACAAGTTTGCCGAGCTCTCCTCTGACGCGCCTGCGGTTTTAGGTTCTCTGAAAGCAAACGATTCGATATGGTTTCGCGGCCTGAGTAGCCGTGCAAGGTGCCAACGAGCACCTCACTCAGTCAAATTGCGGCCGATGAAACAGAAGAATGCGGCCTCCGGGTAGGCTTTCGGCCGTGTAGGGCTGACCATGGATCAAAAAACAGGTCATGGGGACACCCTGGCTCGGCAAAAGGCCCAGGTCCTGGAGCATGTCGATCACGAGAGGCGAAGCCTCTTGGGGGCCGTGCCTCCAGTCTTGGCCGAACAACTCTCCGAGTTCAGGCACTTGCGGGGCCGGCTGATGGCTCCATGCCGAAGCCGCAGACGGCAATGGAAGGTTTGGCCCCAGCGCCGAAGGAGCGTCCTTTCGTAATTCGAGCGTGGCGGGTGGATTAAACCCGGATACAGGGCCGCCATAGGTACGCGGGGGAGCCGTCGGCGTCGCAAGCGCAGCTTCACCCCGCAAAGCGAACCTAGGGTGGTGGATAAGTTGAACGTCGTTGGGCCCTTTCGGTCCCAACACAGCCGTGTAGCGTTCACCGGTAATCTCATAGTTCATCACCGGATACTCCGCATCAGGCAAGAACTCCCAATTACCCAACTTAGAAAGCATCGTGTCGGGAGCCGGCTGGGTGCGATGGGAAAAGTCCTTCGGCACGGCGAATGAAACATCAAACGTGTCGCCGACGGCGAGAGAGCGCAGATGAATAAGCTGAATATCATTGTGCCCTCCGGGTCCTAACACGGCCGTATAGGGCTCACCGTGAATGTCGTACGTCTTCACCGGCTGCGTCGCGTCCGGTAACAGACCCCAACGGCCCAATTTGGAGCGCATCATATCCGGCGCGGGCTGGTTGCCGTGGAAGAAGTCACCTGGAACGACCAAAGAAGCGTCAAAGCTTTCGCTGACTGGAAGTGGCGTTGTGGCCGGGGCGGCACCGCCTTGGTCCATCATGCGTGCGAAGTATTGTTCAGAGGCAAGGTTCAGCAATCGCGAGTTCGGCTGTGAGGTTGCAGCATCGAGAAACTCTTCTCGGCCGGCACTTTCAATGGGCAAGTTGGCAGTAGAGTCCGGTTCCGGAACAACAAGATCGTCCGCGACCACGAAGCCCTCCAGGGCCGCTTCGAAAAGCTCCTCCTGGGCTGCGCTTTGCACGGGCGAAGGGACGACCGGATTCACCCGCGACGCCAGTTCCGGTGTATCGAAAGTCATCCCTGGCAGCAAATCATCTCGATCAATGCCATGGAAAAGCTCCGCCTGGTCGGCACTTTGCAGGTCCGAACGGGAGGCTGAGCTCATCGTTCGCCAAAGCGCCGATTGATCGTACGGCGCGGCTGCCAGCAGGTTCTCGCGATCCGTAGCATCGAAAAGCTCTTCCTGAGCAAAACTCTGTACGGACGAGAAAGCGGGGGCGCGCATTCCCTGCCAAAGTAACGGTGCATCGAAGCCGGAGACCGCAAGCTCCCCGCTCCGCGCCGCGTTGTCGAAAAGCACATCCTGCGCGACACTTTGTAGGGGAGAATGAGCGGCCAAATCCATTTCACCCCAAACCTCCGGAGCATTGAGATTGCCAGCCAGCAATACGCCCTGATCCGCAGCATTCTCCAAAAGCTGGTTCTCGACAGTCAGCATGGACGAACGCGCGGCCGGCTGAGTTGGCGGATGCGAGCCACCTCCTTGTCCTTCCAAATTGTCCTGCCTGACGCCCGCGCGATAGTCGCGGAGTCTGTTCAAAGCGTAGAGGAGTTTCTTGTCTTTCGGGAACAAAGTATCGGCGTGACCGCGCAACTTGTCGGCACTGAGCCTGGCAATGGACAGGGGGCGGAGAGCTGACGCCAACTTCCGGAGGCAGCTTGCGTAATTTCCGGCCGTTTTCGCGTCGATCCCTCGACCGAAGCCTGCCTCGGCGGCCTTCCTAATGAGGCGTTCGTCTTCGTTCGATGGACGGTAATGTGTCGTGATCCGAAGGGTGGCGCCAGGCTTGCGGTAGCGGCTGACAATCAACAATGCTGGGGCGATAATCTTATCGTTTGGCAGCAGCTTCTTGGCGCAATCGAGCAGCGTATCATCATCGAGGGCCGCTATTGATTTGCCATCCTTCTTCAGCGCCTCAGCCAACTTGCGAAGGCGGCGATCGTAAATACTGATGGTTGTCGGCCCAGGCGGTGGTCCTCGCTCGAGAGCCGCACCAGACGCTGCCTGGATCAGGCGATCGTCTTCCTGAGTGACATCGTAAAGCTGACTGTGAGCATATATAGGCCCCAGCTGTTGCACATCTGCCAGCTGCTGCTCAAAGTAGGCTTGCTGCGGTTGCCGTTGTTCCACGGTTGTCTCGGACGCAGCGGGACGATTATCGGCAGGGTTGATATTGTCAAATTGGTTCATGGTCGCGTCTCCGCTTGCATCGGTCTCGGCGCCTCGGTACTAGCGGTGGCTGTCCAAAACCTGACGTAGCCCCCAAGCAAGACAGAGAATGATAGCGAACAAGGGCGGCACCCAAGGCGATGCTGTGTGTTCGCGTCGCGAAAAGGAGAGCGCAGGATGACAAATCCTTCAACTGAGGTTCGAACTGAAATGCGATGCGAGGACCTCGATCCAACGCTCAGCTCGCGATCGCGACGATCCCAGGCCTGTCATCGTGATGATCGGTCTGCCATTGGCCGAGTTCGCGATTGATGAGAGGAGAGCGTATCGCTCCTTCAGCCGGATAATCCCTCCCCTCTAGTCCAGCTGGTGCGGCGAGCTTCCATTGGTATGGCCATTCCTCACAGCGCGCGGGCAGGGGCCCTGCAGCATTCCGGCTCCGGTTTGGCAAATTCACACGTCCTGCAAAGCAGAAAGCCATCTGTACCGTTCATGCGGTCGGCGATTTCGCTAAATATCCGGCCTTCGAACAGATCTTCGTACTCGTCGCGCAAAAGATTCCCAAGGACATGACGCCGCTCAAAATCCATGCAGCACAAAGTAACATCGCCGTTTGGAAGAAGGACATTCCGATGTTGCTGTTTCCCATTGCATGTCAGGGTGCCGGCGATCGGCTGCCGCGGGGTGATCATTTTCGGATCTATATGTCCTCGCCTGCTACTCAGCGGCCGCAAGCGTTGCAGCTTTTTGGCGGGGATTACATCGGATAGATCAGGATGGATTTTACCCAGGATCACAAATTGAATCGAGGGAATGTTTGCCTCAATCAGTCGGCGCATGACATTGATGTAGTTTTTTCCGACGAGGCGGCTGTTCATATAAGTGCCGTCGTCGGGAACGTGCACGACGAAAGTCTTGAACCGGAGCATTTGCAGGCGTCGAACGTCAGTCCCGTTCATTCCAACAAGGGTCGTGAAGATCCGGACGTCGTGGCCGCGTGCGTAAGCATGCTCAACCATCGTGCTGCAATGCGGATGCAACCAGGGTTCCGAATATCCGGAAAAACTAATGCCAGTAGCTGTCGGTACGCGTGAGAGACATTGCTTGAAATCCTGAACACCCAGATGCTTGGCTTGGGATACGGGCCTTTGGCGATCTGCAAACTTGTCCTGGGAGCAATAAGAACATCTGACGATGCAGCCGGTGGTCGTGGTTATCTCCAATACCCGATGGCCGGGCTCAACCACACGCAACTCTTGTAAGACCCTAGGGTATGCCGTCATGTATCTGGTCCTTTCAGGTGCCGGAGCAGGCAATTGCCGCAGATCGAGCGCAGCTAACGCGGCGTCGCGCCTTGCCTGAAACGATCGCAACCGGAGTTTGGACGTTGGGCGAGATGCCTTGAATGAAGCCCGTGCTTTGCCACGCTGGTTTCGACAACAGGGTACAGGAGGACCAGTCCGGCGCTCCTCTCTCTGGGTGTCGATTGCCGCCTACCACCATGTCTGCGCCTAGCATCCTCCTTTCCTCCAGAAACACGTCAGCTCGACAGCTCTTGATGTTGTCGAGGAGAGCCGCAAATAGGGCTCCGGGAGGTGCTCGATCCTGAGGACCACATCATCTCCGTGTCGCCGGACCGAGCAGTCAATCGCCGACATGGGACCGCCCAGAGGCGACATACGTTGTTCCGATCGCGTCCGAAATGCCAAGCTTGTTTGCCAAACAGTCGTGGCTTGCGCCGAATCCTGCAACATGACGTCGGGTACGATTCAAGCGCGTCGGGCGTGATCCAGCACGGCCCTGGAGGCTTTCGCGTGTTGCGAAGATTGCTCTGGGGCGCGATGAGAGGCGCGACGATCCGGAAATCCTGATGGACGCGGCCGAGTAGGACCAACCTGGCTTCTTTGGGCACCGAACAGTAGGCGAAGCCTTTATCGGCAGATCGCGAGAATGGGCCAGACAATTGGTTCGCTACAAACATGCACCGGGCACGTGCCGAATTGATCAGAAGGGCGGCGACCTAGATGCGCCGCGACCAAATCGATCTGCTATGCGCGCCGAACAGCAGCTATACTAGCTAGAAAGATATTGACAAGGCGATCTCGGTGGGACGCGCCGCCGCGGACTTGCTCCTTCATTGTGAGACAAGGCTTGCGCCGACGGTAAATTCACGAAGGGAGCCGGTTTCGTCGCGCTTACAGCGGCTTAGCCGCTGCGAGCTCGATGAGCTTTCGTGTTCTTCAGGGCCGTCAGCCGTTCGAGCAGCGAGATCGCACGGGGAGCGTCGTGTGTCGAGGAGCTGACTGCGTCGGCTACGTCCATGATAGCTTTCCAGCGCCTTAGACACGATTTCATCTGGATCGTTGACGCTGATAGCTTCGAAGATCTTGAGCTGAAGATCCGCTCATACTCATCGGAACGGAAAAAAACGGTCTCAGAGCCTTTGGTAGGATCTACGTTCCAGATCAGCATAGACTGATGAATGGTCGGCCGGATTTCTGGATTGATTTGCCTGAACAGCCACAGGTGGACGTATATGGATAGCGGAACATACCGGTGCTCGGCGTCGGCCACTCCATTCATTGACTTCGCGGTGTCCTCTTCTGACTTGATGTACCCCAAACGAGACTTGACGAATCTCGGCAAGTGACGCCTAGATGTAGATCTGTCATGGTTCTTCCATCCTTTATCTTGTAGGACAGGAAGCTAAGAGGGAACCCGGTGCGCCGAACGGCTACTCCGGGGCTGCCCCCGCAACTGTAAGCGGTGAGCGGTTGTCATCATGGGCCACTGGCGCAGAAACGCGCCGGGAAGGTCGACAGCCGCAGCGACCCGCAAGCCAGGAGACCTGCCGCGACAGAACAAACGTCCTCGGGCGGGGTGCCCCGGTGGAGCGCTTGCACTGAGGGACGTTTGTCTCCTGCAAGTCGTCCGTGGCCCCGGCTCCAAACATCGCGGGGTTGCCGATGTCGCCGTCTTTTGATTTCGATCAGCAGGGTCATCTCGTTACACCATCCAGTGTGCGGGCAGCGCAAGCACAGGCAGCGCTTGCCCCGCTTCAGCGGTCTGTTGCGCCGCCTCCATCGCTGGCCCCGCTGCCGCGTCCCCTCGCGCCAGCTCCAAAGCCGTCCGACCTTGCACTTGATCGATCGCGCGACAGCCTCCTGACATCGTTCGGCAAGCTGACATTGACCGACCGTTATCTGCTCGCGGGCGAAGGCGTCCAGGACATGTTTGCGCGGGTATCGTGCGCGTTTGCGGACGATGTTGCACATGCTCAGCGTCTATATGATGCAATGTCCCGACTGTGGTTCATGCCGGCGACGCCGGTGCTCTCGAATGGCGGCAGCTTGCGTGGTCTACCCATTTCATGCTTCCTCAATTCGGTCTCGGATTCGCTCGAAGGTATTGTCGGCGCCTGGAACGAGAACGTCTGGCTTGCCTCCAACGGCGGCGGCATCGGTACCTACTGGGGGAATGTTCGCTCGATCGGCGAGAAGGTTAAGGGCGGTGTCACCTCGGGCATCATCCCGTTTATCCACGTCATGGACGGCCTGACGCTGGCGATCAGTCAAGGCTCGTTGCGGCGCGGCTCGGCGGCAGTCTATCTCGATGTCCAACATCCCGAGATAGAGGAGTTCCTTGAGATCCGGAAGGCGTCCGGCGACTTCAATCGTAAGAGCCTCAACCTGCATCACGGCATCAACGTTACTGACGAATTTATGCATGCCGTGCGAGCCGGGACAGCGTTCGCGCTTCGCAGTCCAAAGACCAGCGAAATGGTTCGCGAGATCGACGCTCGCCAGCTGTGGCAACGTATCCTCGAGAACCGGCTGCAGACCGGCGAGCCTTATCTCTTGTTCATCGACACCGTGAACCGCGCCCTTCCCAAGCACCAGCGCGACCTCGGCCTCAAGGTCTCGACCTCCAATTTGTGCAGCGAAATTACCCTGCCGACCGGCATCGATCATCGCGACGAGGAGCGCACCGCGGTGTGCTGTCTCTCATCGCTCAATCTCGAGACATGGGACCGGTGGAGCGAGGAGCCGGGCTTCATCGAAGACATCATGCGTTTCCTTGACAACGTGCTCACCCACTTCATCACGGTGGCGCCGGAGGGCATGAGGCGTGCCCGCTATGCTGCCCTACGCGAGCGCTCCGTCGGCCTAGGCGTCATGGGCTTCCACTCGTTCCTTCAGGCCAAGGGCATTCCGATGGAGAGCGTCCTGGCCAAGTCGTTCAATCTGAACATGTTCCGGAAAATCCGGCGGGATGCCGACGCGGCGTCGGTGACGCTCGCTCGCGAGCGCGGCCCTTGCCCGGATGCGCTGGAACGCGGCGTGATGGCGCGATTCAGCCATAAGATCGCAATTGCGCCGACCGCCTCGATCAGCATTATCTGCGGCGGCACGAGCGCTTGCATCGAGCCAGTCCCGGCCAACATTTACACCCATAAGACATTGTCTGGCGCCATCTCGGTGCGCAATCCGCATCTCGCCAGGGTACTCACGGCCAAGGGCGCCAACACCCCGGCGATATGGCAGTCGATCATAGCGCACGAGGGATCGGTCGCTCATCTCGACATCCTCTCGGAGCACGAGAAAGCGATCTTTCGCACCGCTTTCGAGATTGACCAGCGCTGGATCATCGAGCTCGCCGCCGACCGCGCGCCGTTCATCTGCCAGAGTCAATCGATCAACCTCTATCTGGCGGCCGACGTCGATAAGTGGGATCTCCATATGCTGCATTGGACGGCATGGGAGCGCGGATTGAAAAGCCTCTATTACTGCCGTTCGAAGTCGATCTCGCGCGCAGCGTTCGCCGGCAAAATCAGCGGCCGTGACGAGGCGGAACGACCGCAGCCGCAGCGCACCGACTATGAGGAGTGCCTTGCATGTCAGTGATTGACCTCTCGGCTGTCGATCCGCGCACGTTGATCGGCAAGGGACGGGTCGGCCTCCTGGACTCGACCGGAAGCTATGACGTTGATCGCTATGGCTGGGCTTACGAGTTCTGGAAGCGTCAGCAGCAGACCCATTGGATGGGCGAGGAGGTTCCGCTCGGCTCCGACCTCAAGGATTGGGCGTCGGATCGTGTCACTGCCAACGAGCGCGCGCTGCTCACCCAGATATTCCGCTTCTTCACTCAATCGGACATCGAGGTCGGTGACAATTATCTCAAACGCTACATCCCGATTTTCCAGCCGCTCACCGTGCAGATGATGATGGCTGCCTTCACCAATATGGAGACCGTCCATATTGACGCCTATGCGTTGTTGCTCAAGACGCTTGGCATGCCCAAGGCCGAGTTCGAGGCATTCCGCGGCTATGCGCAGATGCGCGCCAAGGCTGACTACATGCACGAATTCGGCGTCCATACTGTGGCCGACGTCGCTCGCACCCTGGCCATGTTCGGTGCCTTTACTGAAGGCATGGCTTTGTTCGCGAGCTTTGCCATGCTGCTTAACTTTCCGCGGCACAACAAGATGAACGGCATGGGACAAATCGTAAGCTGGTCAGTGCGCGACGAGAGTCTCCACTGCGAGGGCATCATCAAGCTATTTCACGAATGGCACCGCGAAACTGGCGCGGTGACGAGCTCCGTTCGCGACGACATCATCGATGTCGCCAGGACCATGGTGAAGCTGGAGGAAAACTTCGTTGATCTCGCCTTTGGTCTCGGCGAGATCGACGGCATGCGCCCTGAGCAGATCCATGCCTATGTCCGCTATGTCGCCGATTGGCGGCTGACCCAGCTCGGGATTACCCCGGTCTTCGATTTTTTTGAGGCTGGTCAGAGCGGGTTTACCCAGCTCAAGCCGCATCCATTGCCCTGGCTGGTCGAGATCCTCAATGGGGTCGAGCACGCCAACTTCTTCGAGCAGCGCGCTACGGAGTACTCCAAGGCAGCGAGCCGCGGCAGCTGGGATGGCGAAGAGGGAGTATGGGCTACTTTCGGCCGTATCTAGCACGAACGCAACAACGCTTTTGCGCTTCGATTCTGGTGCACCTAGGATTTTTCGCGAAAGTCCGCTGGAGACCGCGCAGCAAGGCCACATCGCGTGACATCGATCTGGTCCGCTCGAAATGATTATCGCAGACCCGTGACAGCAAAGCCACTGGATCTGGCGCCACTCACCATCAGTCGCTGAGGTCCTTATGCTTGTGGAGGATCGGCCGTCATGGCGTCGACAGAGCAGGCAGTCGATAGTGAACCTGCGCACGCGGCCGGCGCTCAAACGCGTATGTGTTGCGAGTTTGACAAGCTTAGCCTCGCGGCATGCGGGTGGCGGAGCTGCGTTCTGAACTTGCGCCCCTTTACAGCGCAGCCCTGGCGCCGAACCATGGGATGATGGCTCTCGGCCAGCCACAAACAGATCGATATGGAAAGTCAATGCGGTTCTGACTGCCGGAAATGGTAGGAGAGGCCGCCTCGCGCTTTGAGATACTCTGTTGGAGCGAGGACATGCTCGCAACCAACACACCAGGGCGGTCGGGGATAGCAACTATGCGGACCCGTATGCTCTCGAATGAGCAAAATCTGCGGAGCCCATCATGAAAGCGAGATCGGCACGTAGAGCCGATGGGGCGTCGAGTATCCCGCTGAGCAAGCTGGATGTAAGCGAAGCCAAGCGCTTTCAGGATGACAGCATATGGGGGTACTTCGAGCGGCTGCGAAGGGAGGATCCCGTTCACTACTGCCAAGACAGCCGCTATGGCCCCTATTGGTCCGTCACGAAGTACCGCGATATTGTCGCGGTGGATACAAACCATAAGGCATTCTCATCAGAGCAGGGTGTCACGATCGTCGACGTGCCTGACGAGCACTGGACGCCGAGCTTCATCAAGATGGGCCCTCCAAAACACGCCCGGCAGCGCAACACCGTAAGTCCGATAGTTGCACCGGACAACCTGGCGAAGCTTGAAAGTCTGATCCGCTCGAGGGTCAGGGTGATTCTGGACGGCTTGCCGCGCAATGATCCGTTCAATTGGGTGAATATGGTCTCGATCGAGCTGACGACGCAGATGCTCGCCACGCTTTTCGACTTTCCCTTCGAAGACCGTCGGCTCCTGACCTATTGGTCAGATGTAGCTGTCACACCTCCGAGAGCCGGCCATGCCATCGACAGCTGGGAAAAGCGAAGGACAATCCTGTCCGGATGTCTTGAGTATTTCACACGACTTTGGAACGAGCGCATTAATGCCGAGCCGCGGCTGGACCTGATTTCCTTGATGGCACATTCGCCCGACACGCGCCATATGGAGCCGGATGAGTTTCTCGGCAATCTAATCCTGCTGATCGTCGGAGGCAACGACACCACCCGCAACTCGATGACCGGCGGCGTCCTGTTCATGAATCAGTACCCCGGCGAGCTGCGAAAACTGCGCGACAATCCGCGGCTGGTGTCGGGCGCCGTGTCCGAGATTATTCGATACCAGACACCGATCGCCCATATGCGCCGCACCGCCGCGGCAGATTGCATTCTGGGTGGAAAGCAGATCAGCAAGGGCGACAAGGTCGTTATGTGGTACATCTCTGGCAACCGGGATGAAGAAATCATCGAGAATGGCGATAGCTTTGTGATCGACCGCAAGAATGTGCGGCAGCATCTGTCGTTCGGATTTGGTATCCATCGGTGCGTTGGTCGGCATCTTGCGCAATTGCAGTTGAATATCCTCTGGGAGGAAATATTGCGTGCAGGGCTGGACGTCAGGGTTGTCGGCGAGCCCGAGCGAATCGCGTCAAACTTCGTTCACGGCTATTCCGCGCTGCCCGTGCAGATTGCAGCCTAGTCCCTGATCGCGTCGGTGGCAGACGGCACGCGGTGCGGTTGGGTTTGTCTTGAACCGCTTTCGTTGCCGCAGGTAGCGAAAGCGGCTTGATCGGCGCCAAACAATCGCTGCATGTCGGGATCCGGTCGGCAACCGGGCAGGCGTTGTGGAGCTCGTGTAAGGAGCGACAGGTGTAGCGGGCCGGGCGGCCTTGCCGGCGCATGACAAGCGAAAAGGGCAACGCCAACGGCGCCTCAAAGCCCCATCTTCGGGCCGCCTTGGATAGCTGCAACCGTAAAGGTCGATGAGCTTGATATTGAAGATTGTAGCGGTGGCAGCGATTTTCCTTGGAGAAGCGATTTCGATCATCGCCGAGTTGATTGCCTCAAGGCGGTTTGGAAAATCCGGCGGGGATGTGACAATGCTCCTGCCGATGTTTCTGCTGATATCTTTCGGTGGCATCCTTCTCGTTTTCGGATACGCGCTGGGCTACACGCATCTGAAGAATATCTGGATTATTGTCGCAATATCGGTGGGAGCTATTCTGGTGGTGGAGCCGATACTCACCCTTCTCCTCTTTGGAGACGTTCCGACAACCGGTTCGCTGATCGGGCTGTTGCTCGGTGCGCTTGGTACGCTCGCTGCCATATGTCTATGAGGGAATTCTGATTGAGCATGGATGGGTGCCGGCTTTGGCGAGATGTAGTTTGAAAAGGACCTGCGCAATGTCGGTTCTGCTCGCTTCGCACGGGGCCAATGTTGTTGCTGACCGGCTTTCAACATTTCATCACGGTCGGTGCGTGGCCGTTGGCTTCGTAAACTCTTCTCGAAGTCTGCTTGCCGGATCGTGAGATGCGTGCGGCGGCCGTAAGGTCTTGATCGATCTACGCTGGCCAGTTTCTGCCTGACCACAATTCGCTATGAGCGAGCATTGCCTGGTGCTCTCCAGCATTTGGATGGCTTCGTCCAGTTCGTGTGAACACACGACTGGCCTGGAGCCAAGATGACCACGGATCGCCTCGCGGCCGGTATTGCCGCATTCGACAAAGCAGATCACGACCAGGACAGGTTAGTCCGCGGTCGTGCTTCAGCTGATTATCCCGCAACTCACGCGGTTATCCCCGCAGCAACACAGGAGCTGCGAGGATCGCATCCCTGGAGAACGCTCTTGGTCAGCTACTCGTCAGCCAAGCGGTCTATCCAGACAGGCTGCACATCGTCGACTTAATCGGAGATAAAGCATGACGGGCATTGGCCGATCCGGGAAATCGCACGTTGGGGCGGCAGCAGCCGACAGCACCGGGGAACTCGGCGGCGTCACTGGAGACCGCAGTCAATCCTTCGACGCCGTCGTGGAGCGGATGCGCTCCGGGCTTCAGGAGCGGGCCGCGCCGCTCGCGAGCCAGCCACAAGATTCAGATGTGGTGGCGCCAACGCGGGACGAGATCAGAGCAGCAAGGCAAAGATTGGAGAGTCTCCTTGAGGAACTTGAAATTTGTCGTCGAGCGGCCATGCACGGCCGGGACTTGCCCGAGGCGCAAGAGCTGATCGACCAAGTCGTCAGGGCAGGCTCAGCAGCTCTGGACTACTACGCCGATCTGCCCCCAAATTTGGCGCGTCGCATTCTGCCCGACGATCGGGCCCGCCTTCTCCGCGATGACGTCCTTGACGCAGCCACCCAATGTAACACCGTGGCCAGGCAGATTGTTGAGCAAGTGGAGAAGAAGAGAAAAGAAGCGCTAAGTTGGTTCGAGAGGTTGAAAGGCATCGCTACGCCCTACCAGCTGAGCCGCTCGGTCGCAAGCGTGGCGGAACATCATGCGGCCCACATGGAGTGGTGGGGAAAGAAGGCACTGCGCGCGGAGCGGATGCAATCGGTCTGCGCAGCTACTGCAGACTTGCCAAGCGCTACGCCCGAGATGCGCAAGGCCGAAGAGGCCGCATTAAGGCTGCACACCGGCTGCGCGCTCAATATGAAGTGCATGTATCTGCAATCGCGCATAGCTCTGGCGGAGTTCTTGATTAAGTCGCAAGCGAGCACGTTGGAACCAGACACACACAAGGCCCTCATGGACGAGAACGGGCGTGTGCGTCTGCTCGGGACCTTCATCGAAGATGTTTTCCCAGCATTTGTCTCGACCGGCCATGCCGTTATGTACAGCAACGGGGCACCGCTCGACGCCGAGCATCGCGCCGTTCTAGAAGGTGTCATGGAGCGGCTTTCGGAGTTCGCTCCAGGAGTGAGTTCCATGGTTGCCACGCTGAGGGAAGCCGGATCAGGAGCTGACCTTCCGTTGCAGTTGCTGGACCAGATCGTGGAAGGTGCGTGGCTTACGGCGAACGAAGTCATGCGGTTGCTGGCAGTGCAGCCAAAGTTGGCAGCCACAATTGAACCGCCGGTCCGGCCTGCGCTGGCGGAAAATACCGCCATGGTGGGTGAAAGCAGCAGAGCGCGCAGAAAGGGCAAAGGAAGGCGCGCAGCGGCCGCAGGCGAGGGGAGTTCGACGGCCCGCCCACCCGAGCCGCAACTCGCCAGGCCCGATGCGGCCACGGCCCCGACCGGCAAGGTTATCGTGCTCTCGGACCTCGGTACCAAAAAACTCGTGACCGCGGCGGAGGCACGCGCGAGCGCCTCAACCTCTGCTACCGAGCACCTCCAGATGTGGCAGGCTCCGCCCTCAAGGAAAGCGCTGGCGGGATTACTTGAGCGACTGGACGAACTGCTGCAATTCGATCTGCCGGCTCAACAAAGTGCCGTCTCGCAAGCGCGCCAGATGAAGCCCGAGGACGCCGACCACGTCTTGGATCTCGTCAGTAAGCGCTTGCAGACGCAGGCTACTGAGATTGAGGCCTGTATAGCCGCGCTGGAGGAGCCTCGCCGCCGGGGCCTGCTCACGCCGGCGCAAGTGCCCGAAGTGCACGAAAAAATATTTCGGCTCAAGGCGATGCGGTCCGAGGTGCAGGGGCAGGCAAACTCACTGAGCGGGCGAAAGGCGGCAATCACGAGCGATTGCATGAAGACCTATGCGTTTCCGTCGCAAAGGTACCTTGAACAATTGCGGGCGGCGGGGGATTTGGCGCCAGTCGATCCACCGCGCGCCTTGCAGGGAGAGCCAGGGAAGCTGTTCGAGGTCAAGCTGCAGCCAAAGGCGCTGAGCAGTGGTGCGAGGCCAAGCCCGATGTGGGTGCACATCCATACCAAGCGGCCGGTACATGCCTGGCAATTGGCAATGCTGGGGGAACGTGACTTCGCCGCTTGCCACGTGAAGTCCGATGAACAGCGCGGCTATAATCGGCACTGGCAGAACGCTCGAGCCGCCGAGGGGCACAACAACGTCGTGATCCACCGCGGCAAGCTCACACCTGCGTTTTGCAAGTCCTTGTTGAGCACCGCAGCTGGCGGCCAGGCGTTGTACCACCTTCCCGATGCTGGGCACGTGTCAGCGCAGATGGGGCGACTGGGAATCTAGTCAGCTTCTTGTCTTGCGGCAGCATGCCGTTCGATGGCAGCTTTCATGCCTCCAGATCGGCTCGGCGGATTACCTGAGCCGCACCGGGCTCCTCAGGCTCCATCTCCCAAAGGATGGAGCGCGGAGGAAGAGAACACGCACCAAATCCACGAGAGGCTCGTCGGCCGGGGAGCCGGATCATTTTCGATCGCGGGCAAGTAAGCTCTCTATGAGGCCATTGGTGACGCCGAAGATCGGCGCGTGGGCACGAAGCCAGCCGCTGAGCGCGGCAGCAGGAGAAAATCCTCATGTGCGTGATCCCGATGACGATACGGTCGGATGTCGTCGCGCTCGTCGCGAAAGGCCTGCATGTGCGTCGCCAACTGACAAGTAAACCTCCAGAGGGACTGCTTCCGATGGTTGGCATGCCAATAGAAAACTATGCGCTCTGGTTTGACGAATCGACTTCGCAATGCACAATGAGCCTGCCTATCCTTTTGCTTGGATAAGGCGACGAGAGCCCCAGCATCCCGGCCTCCAGGCCCCCCAGAAGGTGCTGGGGCTTTTCGTTCTTCCGATTGTCCCAGCCGGTGAGGGCGGAGCTGCTTCTCTGCAAATACTGATCCTGTGACGGCCACGACCGCGTCGGGGTGGCGGGAAGCTCGTTGTGCTCTGCTGGCATTGCTGTCAGACCGAGCGGGAGCTATGGCGATTATAATGGAGCATATTGGGCTATCGGCGAGCGAAATACCTCGCTTCCCAACGACGACAAGTGCGACGAATTTGAAGACGATACAGATCTCGGCGGAAACTTTGATGGTCGACGTACGCTACCCGGTCAGCTCCCCCGCTGGCCACTCCGATCAGGCATTATAGATGCCGCGAACGCTGCTTCCGATTTTTCCGAGCAGCGCAACAAGAGATGTCGCGCTTTCTCGCACCCTTTAGCCTCAGCCTCTCGTCTTTGACTTTCTGTATGGATTCAATTCGCTAGCGGTCCGATAGTCATCCAGATTCCCGCCCAGAAACAGTACCTCGCGCTCCTCGGTTGGGGTATCGCTCACAAGCCTAGCCTTGTCCGGATAGAGATGGTCTCATGCTAGAGGGTTTAGCTGTCGATCAGCTGACGAGTTTCATTGCTTGAAGATCCAGCCCTTGCGACTGTGGCGCCCGTCCATTGTTCATCGCAGAGCTGACTTTGGCGAGATGGCGCCATCGTCGCTAAATCCGGCAGTGCGAAAGTCGGGCAGATGCGGCCCGGCGGAGGCGCAACGATCCTGAGCTTGAGTTGCGTAAGGAAGGCTGCCGAGGCAGGCTTGCATCGATCGTGAATCGATGGCCCGAAAGTGCCGCTCGAGACGCTGGCTCTGGTCGGAATAGCCGAGCTTGTCACAGCCATCGGGCTCGTGACCGGTTGGCGTTGCGTGGAAGCGACATTGTGCTCTGCTGGGATTCCTGACGGAGCGCGAGGATTCGCGTGGGCTCGGCGACCTGGAACGGCGTCGGGCAGCGCCTTTGCCGTGGCCTCAGGCCAACATCAAGGACGCCGCCAAGATGGCGTGTTGTTGTTCGATCGAGATCGTTCAACCCGAGGGAACGATTTTATGAAACCTTGTGCACGTGCATAGGGGAATCTGCTTTGCCCGGATCGGTCGTTCAATCCTCGCGATCGTGAATCTTGGCCTCAACGATTTCATTCGGTTGATGAGGTCGTAGGGACTAACTTGCCCGGTGCTGCACCAGACTTGGCACTACAGCGGCGAAAGCCTTGCGGTCTGGCCTGCAGCGTAGCCATAAGAAAAAGGAACTAGTAGAGCGATCTCCGCAATCGGTCGTATCGGCGGTGAAGAAATCGCGTATACGCTCATCCGGAAAGTGACGCAGGGGCCGTCGGGAAACCCGTGCAGTCCCAACCAATGCAATGCCAGGATCAATGCTTCGACAGATGTATCGATAGCTTCGATGGCTGGGCGAGAGCTCGAGCATAAACGGCTCCGCTGACTCCGATTGACTTAAGGCGAGGCCCTGCCGAGATATCCGAACGTATCCATTCCGTAGATAGACCCAATCAAGAAAATCAATTTTACCACTTGCGGTGAGGTCATATAGACGTGGCGGACGGCTGGGGCCAACCTAGGGAAGCGACTCTAGAATGAAAAAATTCGTGATTGTGACTGCGAGCGCCTTCACGCTTGGAACGCCGGCGGTGCCGACCTTTGTTGCTGAGGTTGCCGCCCAACCGGTCGCCACCAAGGTGCAGGTAGCCGATACGTCATATCCTCAATGCGCGGATGACCCGTTGGATGGTATCTGCGACTTATTCTTCTGTTTGACCGATCCCTCGTGCGTGCAGCACTAACGACGGAAGACAACCAAGCATAGAACGAGGATAGAGGCGCCGGCCGCTAGCTGGACAGCGGTCGCGTCCTCCTCCTCCGGCTACAGCCGACTTCCCGTTCTTGCCGGTGAATGATGCTAGCGCTACAGACCTCAATCGCCTTGGCTCCCATTGGTCGTTCCTGCTGGTGGATCGCCGCGTTCGGCTCGTTACCTATCACTATGACTCAGTTCTAGGATATAATGATACGCAGCAGGATCGCTGAACGAGTCGGGGCCAACCTGCAAGACGCGCCCATAAGCCAGCAGAGCAATCAGTACGACTGCGGCGTCGTCGTGGTTGATGGCACGCGGGCACTGGTCAGTCGATTAGCAGAAGGTCCGCAGCCAGACCTGAACCTTAGGAACCTCGTCGTCGATCGGCGGGCACTGCAAAGCCGTCGGAGAAACTGAACGCGGTCTGGGACTCGCAGGCGACTCGGCGCGTCCCATATGAGGCTTCGCCTGGTCGAGCTGGCTGAATCTGCTCTTGATGACGCGGCCAGCCGGTCTGTGAGGAGCACTGCGGACAGGAAAAGAAGTGCGCTGGATCGCGGCGCGCGTGCGAGCATCCCGACAACTCCGAAATCGGTGCGCCAAAGGCAAAGAGGCAGGCGGACGATGTAGGCGGACGTCGCTACTCGGTGTTCCCGATTGAGCACCCCGGATGCCATACTTTCCAATATAGCCGCGAACTTCAGAACGCCCGAATACATTTATCTCGCCGTAAGCCTCCAAGGCTCACCTGCCGGTAAAGATCAAGACTTACCGAGCACATGTGTGCGTCCGGCTATGTTCAAAGGCCAAGCCAACTGCGATTTGATCAAAGCCGTTGCGTTCCGGTCTCTGAAGCTGTTCAAGTTTCGCCACAGGAGCTTTGGGATCGCGCGGATAAGGACAGGGTGCTTAACAACGATCAGGCAACGCGCATGCTGAGCTCCGCTTTGTCACCAAGGCCGGGACGAGATTAAAACGCGGGTAAAATCGTTGAGTTCAGACCTCCTGCCTAATGTTGCCTCGGCGCGCTTCAAGGTGAGATCCATAGCGCTCCGTCGAGTTGTCAATCGCCAAACAAGAATCGCAAAATTCGCAGCTGGCGTTCAGCCACCCCGCCACAAAATGATCTCTCATGTGAGAAGGCAGACGACAACCTACCAGCCTTGGTGAGTTGATGACCGTGCTGGATCAATTGATTTGAAGCCAAGCAATGATACACAGGAAAGTGCTGCGAGCCCTCATCGAGCATCTTCACGTGCGCTCGCCATGGAATCATCGTGCGAACAGGGCTATGTCGGCTCTTTCAACCTCAGCAAAGCCCATTTCTCTATCCGCTAGATATGTCGAACGGCAGCACGTTATCACCGGTTTCCGAAATTTTACATGCGTACTGGCGCTCCGATCGGTGGTTGCTTCTCGTCGTTGTCGCCGTGGTGCTGATCTCAAGCGCGACCAGCGTCGCAGCGCCCTATGTATTTTCGTGTCTCATTGACCGTCTCCCGCGCGAGGAAGACATGTCGGTGCTTGCGTGGGGGTTCGCAGGCTATGCGGTCCTACTTGGGGTAGCCTCCGCATTGCAGCGCATGCTGCAGTATCTGTCCTTCATGACAGCCGAGAACCTGGGCTTCATCGCTGCAACGGGCTTCTTTGATCGCATCTTGAGGAAAACCGCGCCCTTTTTTCTTGAGCACAATCCCGTAGAGATACAGAATGCGGCCGCGCGCGGGCGCAGCGCCCTGACGGCTTTGGTCCAGCTTGGGATCGTCGTCTTCATCCCTGCTGCAACACAACTTCTACTTACGTTCGCCACTCTCGGCGCGCTCCTCAATATCCAGATCGCTGCAATCGTCGTCGTCTATGGGGCAGTCCTAATTGCATTGACGTGGAGTTCCACGCGTCGGGCGTACGTGTTCCTGGAACGAGCCAGAGAAGCCGGACAGGACAATGCGCGTTTCGTTGGCAACGTCATGAGCTCCATGGACACCCTGCGCTATTTCGGCAGTCATTCCTGGATGAGCCAGCGCTTTACGATAACGGCGCGGGAGGTGCGTGATAACTGGCGCGCCTATGTGTTGCAACGCGTTGCCTACATCGCCGTGCTCGGCCCAGCCGTCGCGCTACAATTTGCGGTCACGTTTTTCCTTCTCATACCTGAATACCAGGTCGGGGCGGTCACCATCGGGGATATGGTGCTATTCAACACGCTTCTACTCCAGCTCAATATGCCATTCGAGATGGTTGCGCGCGCCATCTCTGACGCGGCGCGGTCGCGAGCCGACCTCATCCCTCTGGCTAGACTATGGGCCGCACCCGAAGAGCGGAGACCGTCTCACGCTCAAGATTTCACGCCCTCCGCTGGCCAGCTCTCTTTCGAGGGCATTGGTTACGCCTACGACAACGGTCGTGGCGTTACGGACGTCTCGTTTGTGGCTGGGCGGGGTGGGATTACCTTCCTTGTCGGTGAATCGGGATCGGGAAAATCGACAATCTTTAAGCTCGTCTTGAAATCGATTGAACCGGACCGCGGTCGTATTCTGGTAGATGGAACCGATATAGCGGGCATCGAACGCGCGGATTGGTATGCCGCAGTTGCTGTCGTGCCGCAGGACGTGATGTTGCTCAATGAGTCGCTAGCCGACAACATCCTGCTAGGGCGGCCCCGCAACGAGGTGCGCCTTCGCGCTGCGTCGGAAAAAGCCGCTATTCTCCCCTTGATCGAGGCCTTGCCTGAAGGATTTGACACAGCAATTGGAGAACGTGGTTTGAAGCTTTCCGGCGGGGAACGCCAGCGTATTGCTATTGCCCGCGCGCTTTATGGCGAGCCGGCGATCCTTCTTCTTGACGAGGCCAGCTCCGCGCTCGACGAAGAAACCGAGCAGGACATTATGAACCATATCCGTACGCTAGCCAAAGATGTGACCGTGCTGGCGATCACTCACCGCAAGGGCGTCGTTTCTACAAGCGACGTCGTGGTCGACCTGACCGACTGCGGCTTGTCAGTGACATAGCCGAAGTGAATGATCGGCCCGGCGCGTTGACGCCGCATAGAAGGTGCAGCGCCGGACGAGATGCCTTCGCCGTTCAAGGAGCTACCCACGTCATAGAGACCATCCCCGGTATCTATGATGGAATCGGGGCCCTGTGCTCCGGTAGACGTGAAGTATTCTAGGGTGCCGATTGCCAATCTGCGACGCGTAAGTTGGCGATCGGCCGGCTTGCGGTCGGAACAGGCTCCTTCGTCCTGAATTCAGGCTGCACCAGACGGAATTCTGCGCATATGTGCCGCGATTGAAGAGCTCGGCGACCAGGTAGACATCGCCCCGCTACCCATTACTCGCGTCCGGACGGCAACATCGGCCACGATGCCTTCGCGGGCATTGGCGAGATGGACATGGTCCTGCGCCGTCACCCGGATCGCAGGCGCCGCCCTTGCACGCATGCGCTTGACCACGACGGTGGGTATGCAA
Source organism: Bradyrhizobium sp. USDA 4541 (assembly GCF_024171085.1). Classification (NCBI taxonomy): domain Bacteria; kingdom Pseudomonadati; phylum Pseudomonadota; class Alphaproteobacteria; order Hyphomicrobiales; family Nitrobacteraceae; genus Bradyrhizobium; species Bradyrhizobium sp. USDA 4541. The sequence continues at coordinate 8,733,031 of NZ_JALJZF010000001.1, read as the reverse complement.
CTCAGGAAAAACGGTGGACGCGATCTCTTCCGGAGAGCAGGCGGTGCTTGGGGGCGTGTCGAGCGCGTGCCGACGGCGTTTTTCGATCCCGGCAAGCAGCCGCCTTACTCATGGCGTCCGCTTTGCCGATCGCATGTGTTGTTCAACCATCGCCGGCCGAGATCCTTGAACTGCGGACGGCGCGATGTCGGCCTCACACCGACACGGATTTTCTAACGAAGCTCTGGCAAAACGGGATCGAGTTCTTCCTGCTCAAGCGTCTTGGCTCCATCTTCCGCCAGGTACGCTGCCAGCCGCGCGATACCGGACTGTGGTGAGCATCTGGCGGGTGCGGATTTTTTGGACGGCATTTGTCCCGAGCGCTCCGCAATTTCGACGCTCATCAGGTGGGGTCGGATCGGTCGGCCGATGGCGCGCTCGATGGTGTGGAAGATCCAGGTCCCGTCGGGATCGATGTCCGACCAATGAAAGATTGGCGTCTTTTCGGATACCGACCCTGCGATCATCCGCAGCGCCTGCTGGGTGGCGAGCGAAGGGTAACCGCCGACATACATCGTCGTTCCCAGTCGACCGGGGTCCGCCTCGGCAATGTGTCGGTTGAAGCTTGCGAAGTTTTCGATCGTCAGAATGTATGCCGGTGGCTCCCGAAAACGAACGCGATCTGCTTCCTTGGGAGTGATTCCGAGGTAATGTGGAGAAATCCTGGAGAGGTCGGCTCCATCGAGGTCGATTTTTCCTGCGACCAGCAGCGGTGGCGCGAAGCGTTCCAGTCCGATTGCCCGCAGTGCCTCGCGGGGCCGCGCGCCGGGGGGAAACTCCAGGATGCCGCTCAGGAGCCGCACGACCGCACCCTCGATGCGTTCGAGCGTCTTGCTGTGACCCACCGTCCGTCGCGAGAAGGTCTTGTAGTCGACGTCGAGATGCTTGTCGTCCAGGATGGCCTGGGCGAGAACGAAGGCGTCGCGCAGCATCTCGACGTCGGACGAAGCGAATCCGTGCCACGTCTTCCCCCGTCCCCAGACCTCGGCGATTTGGGAAGCGCTGTTCTTCAGAGAGTCGCGCAGCGCCGATCCGGCGGCAAGCCTTGCCGCAGCGTCCTGCGCAATCCGCGACGCGGGGGTGCGGTCGAGATATCGGTATAGGATCTCCGCCGAGGCCAGCCGCACGTGTGCGACCTGATCCCGCTTGACGCCTCGGCCCCAGCCAACGGACACCGCGCCGGTACCTTCGGCTTCCCTGATCTGTTTGAGGAAGGCGTCCGCCGCGACGACCGAGACGAAGGCGGCATAATCCGGGTGCGCGATCGGGCTCGCGGCGCCGGCCTCGAAGCGATCGAGCAGGTCATTCAGGAGGCCGTTCGCGTCCGTGAAACGCCGCGCCATGGCTACTCGGCGGCCAGACGGCTGGCGAGCTCATCTTCGGACATTAGGTCCGGATCGATTGCCATCAGCTCGCGCTTGGCCTTCTCTTTCAGTTCCACCACGGTGGCTCTGGACTGCTCGCCAATGCGGTCCACTTCCACGATCGTATCCATGTGCTCGAGCACGGCGACCCGCTTCTCGAACGGCGCCGCGATCACGAATTGGAGCCCGAGATTCTTATAGAAGCTCATCATCTGCCGCTGGTTCTTGCCGTCCATTTTCGAGAAGGCCTCGTCGAACATGGCGAGAGCGAAGCCGGCGGGCTTGCCCGTACGACGCTCGGCGCTGCCGTAGACGGCGGCGAGCGAAGCGCCGATGGCGACATAGATGGGTACCTGCTGTTCGGCGCCCGATCCGGTGCCGCGCCGCTGCTCCCAGCGGGTCGAGCGGCCGGTAGCGACATCCTCCATGTGGATCTCGAAGGTGTAGAAGTTGCGGTAGTCCTCAAACTGGGTGAAGTCCTTGTCGGGATCCTCTAGCAGCGCCTCGAGTGCAAGAATCGTATCCTTGTGCGGGAAGTCATCGGGCACATCGCCCCGGAACAGCATGTCGAGCGCCTCCGGAGAGGTCTTGGCGATCTCGATGATCTTCAGGATGGGCTGGAATTCCACCACTTGGGTGCGATGGAACGAATATCTCTCGTTGTGGAAGGAATGTGCGTAGAGGCTACGGTTCAACGACTGCAGTTCCCGCTCCATCTTGCCGATCCGGGCCGTGAGCGCGTTGATGAACTCGCCGCGAAGTAGCGTAGAGGCCTTTTCTGCTGCTTCTCGGGCCTGCCGTTCGTACTGGCGCAGCTCGTTGGATTCGATATCCGAGATGAGCTGCTCCATCCAGGGCTTCACCTCGCGTAGCGGCTCGCTTTCGGCGCCAACTTGCGAGCTCATCCCGAATTGGTCGAAGTAATCGTAGAGGAACTCGCGAACCCGGCGCTCGATCCGGACGCGCTCGACGTCCGAGGCGTCGGCATCTTTAACCGCCTTGTCTGCGATGGCACGGTGTTTCTCAGCAAAACCGCCTTTTGCTGCGGCATCGAGGCGCTCGCGGTAGACGAGCCTGCCTTTCGCGGCGGAGTAGAGCGGGAAGGTCTTGCGGTAGATCGATCGGGCGACCCGGAGGTTGAGCTCGGAGCCCGGCACGTTCTCCCCATCTTTGAGCCTCCTCTCGGCCGATCTGAGTTCGCCGTCATGCTCGCCAAACGCCTTCTGCTGGGTCTTTCTCTCGTCGAGCCTCTTGTCCTTCAGCTTCTGCTGCGCTCGCTTCTTGTCGCGAAGGCCGCCGTCGCCCGCACCATCGAGTGCATCGAGCCTGGCATGGGCTTCGCCGATCTCGATCTGCGCGGCCGCGAAGGCCGCAGCGAAAGCCTTCAGGTCGTCACGCCCCTCACAGATGTTCTTCAGAGCGGCAAAGGCCTGCTCCGCGGCTTGGGCCTCCTTGCTCTTGTCGGCCAGGAGCCGATCCAGTTCCTCGGCCTGATCTTGCAGGGAGCGCAGGGCGTTCGCCTGGGCCGCCTTTCCGATCTTGTGCTGCGAGGCTTCGATCCAGCGATGGGTCCTGACGAGTCCATCGTCGTAGAGGCCGTCCTTCATGATGGCCCGGCCGGGCCTATTGAACTGATCGAGCGTGTCGGCGAGACGGACCGTGCCGTAGCGGCGCATGATGAACGCCATCGCGTCCGGATCCTGGCTCCGGAAGATGGAGGGGAAACTGCCGCGCTCCGGCTTGGCCCTGAACTGCTCGAGCTTGTTCAGGCTCACGAGGGATGCGTGGCGAAACTCGCGGCGGCCTTCCTTGAACATCGCCGTGGCGGCGCTGATGTCCGCTCTGTCCACGAACACCGCCTCCCGGTCGCGGCCGAGGAGCGCCTCGGCGGCCCCCACCCATTCGGGTTCGGCGACTTCGATGATGTCACAGAGCACGCGCGGGGCCATTCCCTTCTGCCGGAGCCTTCGGCAGAGGAGTTCAGTGTCGTCGCCAAGATAGGCCCGCGCCCCTCCGGAGGCGTGCTGTCGGACCCGTTCCAGCACCTCGTCGCGCCGGCCTCGCAGCCCGGAAAGCTCCGCGATGATCGCCTGACGCGCTTCGTCGATCTTCGGCAGCCATTTCGCACCGCTGGTCGCGAAGGATTTCTCGGCCGCGGAGAGCTCGTCTGAGACGCCCGCTATGTCGGCCCCGACGGCGGCGGTTAGAAGACGCTCCAGCGCAGGGACGAAGTCTTCGAAAGAGTCCGCGCACATCGCCCGGAGCGGATACAGGCTGCGGATGTTATCCAGGCGTGCCTTGAACTCGGCCGAGGCGCGGTGCGCCGCCTGCGCGGCCACATCGGCGCTCTGCTGCAGCGACTTTCTTCCGGTCTTGGCATCGTGCTCGGCGATCGCCGCCGTCAGGCGTTCGATCTCCTGATCGATGGCCTTGACGTCCTCCTCGATGAATTCGAGTTCTTTTGCTGCGGCATCTCGGCGCGCCATCTCGGTACGCCGTTTGGTCTTAAAGTCCAGGTTGATCGCGCGCGCCGCGAGCCAGGCCGCGCGTTTGGCGATCCACTCCTCCCTGAACTTGGTCTCGAGCGCCTCTTCGAGTGCGGCGAGAACCCCCCGAAGTGCCCTCAGGGCTTCGAGTCTGAGGCGCATTTTCCGGATCGTTTCGCTGATATTGCGGTAGGTCTGGATCGACTCGCGCAGCTCCTTGATCCCGATCGGACTGTCCTCGAGGATATAGTTCCGCACGAACTGCGTGGCCGTCTGGTTGTGATCGAGCGTCATCGCATTGACGATCGACTTTTGCAGGGCGCTTGCGTTCTGCTCGCCGTAGGGCGAATGCGGCAGGAGATGGCGCATGTATTCGCGGACGTAGTCGCCGGCCCGATCCGGGCGCGCACGTCTTCCCACTGCGCCGGGAACTGCAACTTCCCTCGCTGTTCGATGAAGTCCTTGGAGCTTAGAAGGGTGCCGACGGTGACGAACAGCGCCAGCACGGTTTCCCTGCTGTCTGACTTCCGCGCCTCGAGCGCCATGCCGATTGTGACCGGCGGCCGCGCGCCTTCCGTGTCTTCAAAACCGAGCGCGATGTAGGTGCGCGCCTCGTCGCGCCGGCGCTGGTCCTCGCCGAGCGTGCCGAGACAGTAGTCGACGACGCTGCGCTTCGAGCCACTACGCGACTTTCCGCTGTCGCCGGCGACTGCGTTCAGGCGCAGGAACCGCCGGCTGCCGCCGGTGAGTACGACTTGGGCCATGTCCAGGATCGTCGATTTGCCGGAACGGTTCTCGCCAAGGACGCCGACGTGCCCCGTCACGTCGATGTCCGCGACGTCGAACAGGTGCCAGTTCACCATCGTCAGGTGGCGTAGCTCCATCATGCCTCGTCTCCCGCGGGCTGCGGAAAGCGGGCCTCCTCGCTGCGCACGTAGCGCTCGAGCCGTTGCAGGGCGTCGCCGCCGCTGATCAGCTTGATCATCGGGCGGATCCTGACCTCGCAGTCCTGCTGCTCGTCGTCGAAGTCGCCGATCTCGACAAGGCTGCGCTGGGCAGCCTCGCGCAGAATGTCGCGGAAGCGGGCGGCCGAGATCGCGCCTCCGCCGCCGTGCTGCGCCATCTCGCGGTAGCGGTCGAACAGATCGTTCAAGGTGGCGACCACGACGGCCCGGTCTTCGACCGCTCCGACGTTCACCTCTTGCTGCCAGTACGCTGCCAGCACCAGAATGACGATGGTTTCGTCGAGCTTCATCCGGGGCAGCGGCACGTCCTCATCCATGGCGACGATGCCGGCCCACTGCGCCTCCGGATCGCGATGGACGCGGTATCCGCAACTATCGAAGAAGTCATCGACCACGTTGCGGAAGCGGCCGTCCATGATCATGTTGTAGACGGTTCCGGTTCTGGGATCTCCCGCGAACACGAACTGCCGCCGCAGCAGGAAGTGCAGCGCTTTGCGGAGGTCGGCCGCCTTTTCCGCGCCGAAGGAGCGCTCGACGTGTTCGAACTCACTGAGCATTGGGCGCCTCCGCTTTCCGGAGCCTGCCGGACCGCCTGACCAGGAAGTTCGCGCAACGAAGCCAATCGCTGTCGTGTGGCGGCGTGTCTGGGCGCGGCTCCAGATCGAATCCGGCCGCGACCTGCGGCGGAACCTCGCCCGTCAGCGCATAGCGGCGGGCGCAATCGAAGGCGAGGAAGTCGTCCACGGTGTCGATTTCCATGAAGCGAGCTTCCTTGGTCGCGAATGGCGGCACCTGGCCCTCAAGGAATCGTCTGACATCCTCGGGCCGGGGCGCGATGCGAGCGATGTACTCGAGACGGAGCTTCTTCCTCAGCTCGTACAACGGGTCCGAGGGCGGGCCGGCGAGCTCCCTTGCCTCGACCGGGCGGCGCGGCTGCCTGGCCGGCGCCTGATGGTGCTCCGACCAGGGCGACCGCAGCGGCTCAATACTCCACTCGACGGTCGCCCTATCGTGCCTGCCGTCTCGCAGCAGAGCGTCCAGCCGCCGCACCAGGTCGCCGGCCCGGCCGACGAGTCCTTGCCCGCCGCGCTCGGCGTACTTGATGGTATTGCGGACCCGGGCCTCGAGCTGCCTGCGGAAGGCCTCGATCCGTTCGAACATCTCGCCGATCTGTTCGAAGATGTTTTCGATTGCAAGCAGATCGTCGGCCGCCGCCATTCGACCGTCCTCGACGTCGGCGGCCATGCTGGAAGCGGTGTACTCCTCGGCGAGGACTTGCATGGTGTCCGGTGTATAGGAGATCCGCCGTGCGAGATCGACGATGGCATCGCGGAAGCGGTACGGATGGTTGACGGTGAGGATGGACTCGAAATCCTTCAGCAGGAGCTGGTCGACGAACTCCTCGAAGAAGGCTTCCAGCCGGGTAGCCACCGTCTTCGATTCCATGACGGTCCGTCGGATCCGCTTCAGGTCGGCCAGAATGGCCCGCAGGCTCTTGGTGAACTGGTCGGCCTGGTTGCGTGCCTCGCGGACGGCGAGCGCGGCTTCGCGCTGCTTGCGGTCGGTGATCTCGGGCCTCAGCTTTTCGACGGCTTCGAGATTGAGGCGGATCTGCACGATCAAGCCGCCGAACCGCTGCGAGAGATCCTTATTGAGGCTCGCGAGCCGCTGGATCACGAGCAGCGGTCCCATAGCCATGTCGACCGTGACACGGAGCCCGTATTCCTCCTCCTCAAGCCAACCCCAGGCGAGCAGCCGCGCGTAGAGTTGCCGCGCCAGACCGAGCGCCTTGTCGCCCTTCTCGGACGCGAGCGCGACGTCGGCCTTCCGGATACGGCGGCGACCTGCCGAGATCATTTCCGGCAAGGTGCCGAAGTCGTCGCCTTCGCTCCAGAGGGCTGGGTTGGCGCGCATGACGTCATAGATGGCGTGGACGACCTGCTGCGGAGTCGGGAACGACGGCGCGCCTGAAAAGAAGCGTTCGAGGAGGTCGAGCAGACAGGCCGCGTACAGGTGCTTGTGATCGCGCGAGAAGGCCAAAAAAGCCTCATCATGCAAATGACGGAACAAGGACAATCGCTACCACTCCTGAATCGGCGTCATCCAGAGAAGGGGCGAGCTGCCCTGCCCCTAACCTCATGATCTACTGGGGAAATACTTCAGTCGAGATGCATCGCGAGGACTCGCAACCAGAAGGGTTTTGTTCGCTGTATGTTCCTATATAGCTTGCCGAAGGGAAGCTGTCGAGCCTCAGGGCTCCGTGCCGGCGCTTTGAGGGAGGGATGGGTCTTCGGGGAAAAGCCGTTCAAAGAACTTCGGCAAGCTATGTTGTCCAATGAGACAAAAAAGCCCCGCTATTCGGCCGAAGTAGGCGCGGAGATCTTAGGGAAGAACTATTGAGGACGGAAGCCTCCGGGCTGACGGACGAGCAGGGCTCCGTTGAGTATCCAAGCCGGGCGTGGTGCTAAGGTGGTCGCAATCTGTAGTTTGTGCCCTGCGAACCGCTGAAGTGTGTAACGGCCGCGCTTCTGCCGCCTCCATCTCGTTTGCCGACGGAGGGCTTGAGGATTGAGCCCACCGTTCGATGCCCCGAGCAATGAGACCCCACACGCTCATGGCCTTTCATGCCCTTGCCGTTCTGATTTTGGCCCCTGCTAAGTAATATCAAGCAGCGGCTAAGTTATTGATTTTTATTTTTTATTTCGATAAACCTTGCGTGTTGTCAGAAATTGGCTTATGTTTCTGACAACGGAGGGAAACCATGCAAACCGTCGCCGAGCGTATTTTGAGTTATGCCCAAGCACTTCCAGAAGGCACTTTGATCGGTGCTAAGGAAGTTTTGCATTTGGGAAGCCGTGCTGCGGTCGATCAAGCTTTGAAGCGTCTCGCCAAACGCAACGAGTTGATGCGTCTTGCCCATGGGCTCTACGCTCTGCCAGTGAAAACACGTTTTGGCATACGCGCGCCGGCTGCCGAAAAGGTCATCGAAGCGCTGGCTTCCACGCACGCGGAAACGATCGTTCCACACGGAGCCGCGGCCGCGAATAAACTTGGTCTCACTACGCAAGTGCCGACGAAGCTCGTCTATTTGACCTCCGGTCCAGATCGTCAGTTTCGTCTCGGAGCACAGACGGTTGAGATGCGGCATGCACCGCACTGGATGCTTCTGCCGACAGACTCGATTGCTGGACAGGCAATCCGGGCTCTTGCCTGGCTCGGCGAGCGAGAGGCGGGCGAGGCTCTTAAGGTATTGAAGCGCAAGCTGTCCGACGACACTTTGCAGGATCTCGTCGCGCTGCGTCGCGCGATGCCTCCGTGGATGTCGAAATCCGTCAGCCAATCCCTTCTAAATCATGGCTGAACTTTACCTGACGCTCTCTCGTGACGAGAGGCTTGAGGCACTTGGCGTCGCCGCCACCGCCTCAGGCCGCCCGGTCCATCTTTTGGAGAAGGACATCTGGGCCGTTTGGGCCCTGCAAGGACTCTTTGACTCTGAATTGGGTGAGCATCTTGTCTTTAAGGGAGGTACGTCCCTCTCCAAAGGTTACGACGTCATCGAACGGTTCTCGGAGGATATCGATCTCACTTACGATGTCCGCCGGATCATTCCTGAGCTTGCCACGGGCGACCCACCCATACCCGCTTCGCGAAGCCAGGCCGACAAGTGGACAAAGCTTGCTCGCGAGCGGCTCACCGCCTGGGTCAAAGACAAGACACTTCCTGTCCTACAGAAACACGCAGCAGCTACAGGAGTCGACGTCACGTTCCGTGTTGAGAACGATGTCATCTATGTCGACTATGAAAAGCTGACCCAGGGCTTCGACTATGTTCCGCCCTGGATCAAGCTCGAATTCGGTGCGCGCTCGACCGGTCAGCCGTCCGAGACGAGAGAGATCACCTGCGATGCGGCGAAATCCCTGTCCGAGCTCGAGTTTCCTGTAGCGACCCCAAAAATCATGCTTCCCAAGCGCACCGTTTGGGAGAAAGCAACGGCCGTCCACGTTCTTTGCGCTCAGGGTATCGCGGGCGATCGTGTGTCGCGCCATTGGTACGATCTCGTGAAGCTCGATGATAAGGGATTTGCGCAAGCCGCCTTCGATGACAAAGTGCTGGCGCAGGAAGTCGCCGATTGGAAGAGCAAGTTCTTCCGGGAGAAAGATCGCGACGACAATGTCATCGACTATCACGCCGCGATATCCGGCAAGCTTCAGTTAGTTCCTGACGAAAAGATGCGTAAGGACCTTGAGGCCGATTATCAAAAGACGATCGACGCTGGATTACTTCTCGGCGAACCTGAGCCGTTTGAGCAGCTCATGAAGCGCTGTGAAGCTCTGCAGCGGCGCGCAAATAGTAAGTGAGGCCGGTTGCTGGAACGGACGCTTCGAAAGATTTCCGACGTATAGAAGCTGTGCTGAGGATTGCCGAAGATGAGCCCTAGCACGCGCTGCTGCACGTTGGAAAAATAGCGCATTCGCCACGCTATAGCGGGCTTTGCTTGTTTACAGCGCTGTTAATTTTGAGCGGTGCCGTCTCCGGCATCATGAGCATGGCAAGGAGCCCAGCCGCGCTAGCGATAAGCATGTACCAGGCGGGCGCCAGCGCGCTCCCGGTAAGATAGATCAGCCAGGTGACGACTGGTTGAGCTGTGCCTCCGAAGATCGCTATCGCAAAAGCGTAGATGATCGCGAAGGCGCCACCACGAATGTTCTTAGGCAAACCTTCGGCCATGCTCACATAGAAGGCGCTATACGGAATCGTTCCGATAAGTGTGAGCGCGCCGAGACCCCCGAGAAGTGCGAGGGCACTGCGGCTCTCTGAGATCCAGAAGAACACCGGATAGGTCATCAACAACGCAGCGATCTGCGGCCATATCATGATGTGCCGGCGGCCCGCGCGGTCTGCGAGCCAGCCGCCCAGCAGCGCGGCAGCAATTCCTACCGTATTGCTAACGAGCGTGGTGCCAAAGGCGAGAGGCGCGGAAACTTGTAGGGTGTTCAGTGCATAGGTGGTCATATATCCCGTGACGTAGGTGATGATCGTGCAACTGGCCAGGACGACGAATCCCAAGCTCATGATACGGCGAGTGGCAGGCAATCTTCCTACAGGGTGAACGCCCGGAGCCGGCGCTTGGGGCCGGTGCAACGTTTCGGGCAAGCCGCTCCGCAGCCAAAATCCGAACGGCAGCGTAGCGGCGCCGAGCAAGAGCGCGATCCGCCATCCGTACGCGTTGAGTGCCTCGCTTGTCATGGTCAGGGAGAGTATTTCTCCAACAAGCGCCCCGGCCGTTGCAGCGATTTGTTGGCTGGCAGGCTGAAACGAGACAGCAAGACCGCGCCCCTCGGCCGGCGCCGCTTCCAGCAAATAGGCAGTTGTCGGACCAACCTCACCGCCGAGCGCGAAGCCTTGCACCAAACGCGCGACAATGACCAGGAGCGGAGCAGCAGCTCCTATTGTCCCGTATGAGGGGGTGAGCGCTAACACAAGGATCGCGGCGCTCATCAGGACAAAGCTGGCGGTCATCGCGGGCCGGCGCCCGGCCCGATCTGAATACGAGCCGAGCACGATGGCCCCGATCGGCCTGGTCACAAAACCCGCGCCGAAGGTTGCGAGCGACAGCATGAGGCTGGCGAACGGGTCGCTTGCCGGGAAAAACGCTTGTCCGATCTGGATCGCGAAAAAGCTATAGGTCCCAAAGTCGTAGAATTCGAGAATATTGCCGATCGTTGCACCTAACACGGCGCGGCCGGTCAAGCGTTCGTCTGCCGGAACGAGGACCGGCTCCGGTTTCTGCCGAGTAGATTGCTTGCCCATCCTCGATCCGTCTGAGGCACGATCGCCGGCCTGAGCATTTCGACCAGCGAGGTCGGGCGCATTGCACTTCACTTGCTCTGCACGTCATCTAGCTTGAGGTGGGCTGGGCCCGCGTCCCGGTGCTCTACATTCCTCACGCATGCCAGGACGAAGCTCACGACGATGAATGCAATAAGAATGCCTGCCTCTTGCGGCCCGTTTCAAAGCTTGGACGGATCGCGGCAATCGCCGGCAAAGATGAGCAAGCGCGTTGCAATTGTCGGGCGCAGCGCTCGTTGTGCTTCTGTGCATGGCGAGTTTGCGACAATATTGGTGGGCACCGAACAGAAGCCGCCTGCTTTCACACAGATGACCGCGCATGCAGACAGGGTTCAGCCGGCTGCGCGTGTGCGCAAAGCTCAGGCAATTGGCCCGGCTTTTGCTCCACTGCTTACCAGTTGTGTGCGGCCACCTACTTTGTCGGAATTGTCGCTGCAGAACCAGGGATCCTCCTACGATCAGAGGTGGCATGAGCTCGCATTGTTGACGACACAATTTAAAGGACGGATCGCAGCCTGCGCTGCAGACGTCGAGGATATCCGCTCATGGCGGGCCGCGTTCAGCCGGACGCACATGGCGAACCTCATGCACCGGACACTGAGCTCCAGGAAATGGAAGTAAACGTCATCAGCGAGCGCGCCTCTGTGAGTTGACCCGGATTCATCAGGTCTCCTCCACGGGAGGAGCCTTCCTTTGATATTGCGGCGCGGCCGTCAGGTTGTCGCCGTGAATGTGCACAGCCAGTGTTTGATCAACGGCAGGCGCGCTTTGCTCAAGCGCATCACGCGTGCGCATGGTCGAACGTGTGATGGCAACCGCGCCGCAATCAACGCCTCGAATAGAATGGGTAGTATGAATACGAAGACAATCGCCGCCGTCGTGCTTACAGTTACAGCGGTGCTGGGGTCGCCCAGTAGGGCCGTCGAAATTTACGATGTCGCTGATTCGAACGGTGTGCCGTTCATGCGGGTCCGCATACTCAGTGCCGACGAGGCCGATCCGGGATCTTCATCGCGCAATTTGTCTCGTTGGGAGATAGGTCAGGTGCTTACCGGGATTCGGTATTGGGCGGAAATCATCAAGGTCATCCCTGGTCAATCGCCAGCGATTATTAGTATCAGCGCGGACTACGATAACAACGCCTGGGGCATGTCCCCTTCTCATGGAGCCGGCACGAAGGTGCAGGCTGCGCTCACCGGTCAGGATCCGGGCGAACTTGAATCTGGTGCTCATGGCGCGATCGGCATCGGCCAGATGGGATTTTCACCGTACACCTACGTCCCGTCCCAAGTGTCTATGACACCGAGCACAAACCTTTCAGCCGTTAGCGTGCACGAGAACGCGCATCTGCTCGGTATGACTGGTGCTGCCTTCATTGGTCGTGCCGACGGGCTGTATATTTCCGAAACGATAAATCGGTGGACGAGTCATTTGTACGATGACAATGGCAAACAGGCTCAGCCGGGGCAGGCGATATATTGTTCCCAATGCCCGAACCAGCCAGCTGCCGACGTTTTCGATCTGCGACGTGAACAAGGCTATTTCAGAGGGCAGCATGTGAGCGAAGTGCTGGCCGGTGCCATGCCAGGTATTCCGCTGCGATCGACGGACTTTATGGCGCACAGCGAACTGAAGAACAGTTTGATGAGTCATCAGCGATACCGGAACTACACCGCCCTAATGGAAGCGGAGATCGCCGCGTTTCAAGATATAGGTTACACTATCGATCGGCGCAATTTGTTCGGGTTCTCCATCTACGGAAACGGCCAAAATCTGGTCAATGACAATCCCTTCTTCGCTCGCAGTGCTGAGGGTAGCGCCTATCTGCCAAATACATACAATACAGCTACGCTCGGACTGGGACTGCACGTCTATGGCAGCGGCAACACTGTGGTCCAGCGCGCCGACCTGCTTTCGAAAGGAGCAGGGGGCGCCGGCATCCGCGTCGACGGCGAAAACAATCAGATCACAATTCCGCCCGGAACCCGCGTGTATGCCGACGGCGCCTATGGGCGCGGTGTCATGTTCGCCTATGGCAAGGATCACACACTGACTCAGCGTGGCGATGTGCAGGCTCTCGGTGAGCATGGCATCGCGGCAAGTTTCGATTTTGGTAACAATGTGGTGGGCAATGACCGTGAATATCGTGGTTCGTATATTCGCACGATTGGCAATAACCAAGCCCCGATGCTGAACGAGATCGCAGGTCCGCTCGTCAGCAAGTTCGATCTGACCGGGCGACTGGCTGGCAGTCATGCAGCGATGTACATGTCGAACAATGGTTACGTCGGCGAGATCAATGTGATGCTTGGCTCTGCATTGTCGGGGGACATCTTGTCTGACTACAACCAGCTTGACGGGAACGGTGCTCCGCGTCTGACTAAATTAACGTTCGGGTTGAAGCCTGATGCGAACGGTCACTCAACGCAGGAGCCAGACGCACATTTTGTAACCCGCTACGACGGTAATATCGTTGGACGTAACAATCTTTCGCTGCAGTTCGCCGGTGGCGCCACGACATTGACTGGCAATCACGAGCTGTACGAGGCAAGTGTCGCACAAGACGCAATCTTGGCCGGTAGCGGCAGTTATCTCCTCAATGCCAACGGTCGCTTCACCAACAGCGGTGCTGTCGCGCCCCTCATCAACGGTCTGGGCAACAGCATCAAGGTGAATGGCGACTATCTGCAAACCTCGACCGGTCGCTTGCAGGTCGCCGTAAACGATGCTGGCGCGTTCAGCCATCTCGTGGTGAATGGCAATGCGACGCTCGACGGTACGCTCACGATCACCCCGCAGCGCGGCTGGTATGGCAGCGGCTTTAACGTCTCCTCCGATCAGTGGCTGAATGCAACAAATCTTACGGGCTCGTTCGCGAACGTGACGACAGCCCTGCAATCGCCAACCTTGCTGGCGAGTGCAACGGCTCAAGGCGACAACACCTACGCCTTGACACTCTCCCGCCCATCCGATGCCTATTCGCGTTATGGGACCGACGCCAACAGCCGCCAGGTGGGCACGGCGCTCGATCGAGTAGCTGGCAACGCAGCTACAGGGCTGCACCCACTCGTCGCAGCGCTCGACTTTTCCGCACCGGACGGCACGGCGGTGACATCTGGGCTGCGTCAACTTTCTCCGTCCATCTATGCGTCGGAGCAGGGCAGACGTGTCAATGACAGCTACTATGCGCGTTCGGCAGTCTACAACCGTCTCGAACAGGCGTTTGGCGGCGCGCCAACCTCAGCGATGGCGGTGATGGGTTGTGGTCCTGAGCAGAGGTGGTCGCGCGGCAATTCTGCCTCTGCCACAGGCCTGGTCGGCCCGGCTTCGTCTGGCCTGCCCTCTTATGACCTGCAGGGGTATGCAGCGTGGGCTTCTGCCTTTGGCGGATGGACGACCCAATCGGGCGATAACAATGGTGCGAGCACCAGATCCACCATCAGCGGCCTCATGACCGGGATCGACACGTCGGCATTTGACGACTGGCGGGTCGGTGTTGTTGCAGGCTATAGCCGTTCCATTTTCAAGGTCGGCGCGGCCTCGTCGTCAGGCCGCAGCGACAATTACACGTTCGGGACCTATGCCGGCACCGAGTGGACCGTGCCGGAAGGGGCCATCGCCTTCCGCTCAGGACTTGCCTATACATGGCACGATCTTGAGATGAGCCGCAACGTGAGGTTCCCAGGGTTCAACGACAACTTGATCTCGGATTACGATGCAGGCACGTTCCAGATTTTTGGAGAACTCGGCTATAAAGTCCATCTCGGTAAGTATTCGGTGATCGAGCCTTATGCTAGTCTCGCCTATGTTCGCGCGGCGACGGACAGCTTTAGCGAGAGGGGGTTGAACGGAGCGGCGCTTAGTGTTCACGCTGGCACGCTGGATACGACGCTCTCCACGCTCGGCGTCTACGCGACCACCCGTTTTCAACTTGGCCAGATAGCCACGACTGCGCGAGCTGATATTGGCTGGCGTCATGCCATAGGCGACCTCATTCCGCTGTCGACAGCCAGCTTTGCTGCTGGATCCAGCCCTTTTGCAGCTTCAGGCCTATCCATTGGCAAGGACGTGGCACTCGTCGAATCCGGTTTGGACTTCCAGCTTTCGAGCAACAGCACTCTTGGCATCGCCTACCAGGGTCAGTTCGGTTCAGGCATCACCCAGAACGGACTGAATGCTACCTTCAACGTGAAGTTCTGATGAATGGGGATGCGTGGCTTCGGCGCCGCTGTGCAGTGAACCATGTTGATTTCTGTCCACATCTCGTCGGCCAAAACTCGGCCAGCCATCGAGCTCACCTGAACGCCGCCGCCGGCGTCTCGCAGCGGTCCACCAGCCGAAGACATGCCGCGACATCGCGGCGCCGCGCCCGCCTGAGGTGGCGCGAAGTAAGATCATTTGCCGCCGAAAAGCTTAGGGGGATCGGGGGTCCAAACTCGAACTTTGCCGGCTAATGCAACGTCTGCTGTCGATGATGCCGCTGCATATGCTCGTTCAATTCGGCGTTCAAACAGTTCAGAATGTGCTCCAACTGCTCATTGGCGAGCAACAGGACCTTGAGGGCGCTGCGCAGATCGCAATTATACGCAGCGACGACCTCGTCTATGCGCCAGCTCACCGAGCATGCTGTCTCGGCCCTTCGGGTCGCGATCACTCGCGAAGACATAAGGTTCTCCTCGCCGGGGGCACTCGCTGAAGCGGGCCGGCGGCCAGCCGCCGTCGCTATCGCTGCCGCGTTAGACGGGTGCCGCTCAAAGGCCGGTGCCGCCGGAGCACCACTCTCCCCGAGGCTTTGGAAATACTTCTATTCTCAAGCTCTGCGCGCCTTTAGTACTCTAAAGCACTGTATCGCTGCTGCCGCGGCAGCAGCTTAGGGGCGCGGCCCTTCAGCGCGGCGCAGGCCTTCGGTTTTGGCTCCCCCACGCTCCGCGCGGTGCCCTAAAAAAGTTGTTCCAACTTCCTTCAGCCCTTGCGCCTTGCACACCTCGCTACTCGCCGCGAGGCAGGGCTTATGGCGGCTTTTTGCCGCGCGCAACCTCAGCCTTAAGGAGAAAAACAACAGAACCAAGACCTCCGCCGCAGTCCGTCGTGATGGTGCCGCGCGGCAAACTGAAGAAGTCGCCCAAGAATGCTCGTAAGATGCCAAATTCGAAAGGCTGAAGTCGAAGCTCTCGCCGCCAATATCGCATCCTCGGCATGCTGCAATTTCCTGTCGTCGAACCCGAACGCGGCCCCAAGGACAAACCGACCGGCCACTTTCTGGTCAATGCGGGTGAGGGACGCTGTCTTGTTCAGTTGCTTCGGGCCAAGCGCAAGGAGATCAAGAAGGACGAGCAAGCCGCATTTTTCGATCCCAACAGCGGATGCGTCTTTGCGACCATCTGGCACGACCGATAAGCACGCCTCGAGTACGGCAGCATTGATGGCGGCGATCGATGACATTTTGGAATGTTGCCGAACACTGACTTGCCAAGCACCATCCCGCACGCCCGCAATCGAGAATAGCCGATACGCGATCGCGTATATCTGTGTTATATACGCTAACGCGTATATTTCTGTAATATACGGATTTGCGTATATTGACGATATATACGGATATGCGTATATTGAACGCGGAGATTCACATGACGCAGCATATTGCTCGTACGGAAAAGCAACTCGGCGCCATTCTACGGCGGGCTCGCCGACAGGCCGGACTTACCCAGTCAGGCTTAGGAAAGCAGATCCATCTGCGTCAGGGCACCGTATCCCGACTGGAAGCGGGCGAGCCTGCCATTCAGCTCCACACCCTCATGGAGGCGCTGGCCGCGCTCAATCTTGAACTGGTGGTCCGTACCCGCAGCAAGGCCACCTCGACTGACATCGAGGACATTTTCTGATGGGCCGGCCTCCAGCAAACGCGCCCCTGAATGTGTTCGTCAACGCACGCCTGGCAGGCATGCTCCGGCGCGAGTCCAGCGGTGCGATCGACTTTCGTTACACTCCGCAATGGCTCTCCTGGGAATCGACCTTCCCAATCTCGCTATCGCTGCCCTTGCGCGAAGACCGCTATATCGGCGCACCTGTAATCGCCGTGTTTGACAACCTGTTGCCCGATAGCGAACAGATACGCAAACGAGTCGCGGAGCGGGTGGGGGCAAAAGGTACTGACGCCTACAGCATGCTCTTTGCACTCGGGCATGATTGCGTTGGTGCGCTCCAGTTTCTTCCACAGCGTGTCGATCCTGGACCTGCCGGTACGATCGAAGGGAACGCTGTCACCGACCGCGATGTCGCCGCCATCATCAAGAACCTTGCGAGCGCTCCACTTGGGATGGGGGAAGACGACGATTTCCGGATTTCCATCGCTGGTGCCCAGGAGAAGACCGCCCTGCTGCGGCGAGATGGCAAATGGTACAAGCCGACTGGTACCACGGCGACGACGCACATTCTCAAACCGCAAATCGGTCGTTTGCCGAACGGGATCGATCTCTCGAACAGCGTCGAGAACGAATATTTCTGCCTTAAGCTGCTGGCCGCGCTTGGCGTACCAACGGCGAACGTCGAGATCGCCGATTTTGGTGGTCGCCGCACGTTGATTGTCGAGCGCTTCGATAGGCGCTGGACCAATGATAAAAGGTTGCTGCGCCTTCCTCAGGAAGATTGCTGCCAGGCTCTATCCGTACCCACCACCCGGAAATATCAATCGGATGGCGGCCCCGGCATGAAAGACATCCTGCAACTCCTCAAGGGTAGCGATGAACCGACCGAAGACATCGCGACATTTTTGCGGGCCAGCATCGTGTTCTGGCTCATCGGCGCAACTGACGGACACGCCAAGAATTTTAGCCTATTCCTGAGCCCCGGCGGGCGCTTCCGGCTCACGCCGCTTTATGATGTCTTGAGCGCGCAACCAAGCCTCGACGCCGGACAAATTCAGCGCAAAGCTTTTAAACTTGCAATGTCGGTCGGCAAAAATCGCCACTACGGAATGACTGATATTTTGCCGCGTCATTTCCTACAGACCGCCGAAATCTCCGGCGTTGGACCGGCCGTAGTCCACGCAATCTTTGAGGATCTCGTCGAAAACTTCGAGGCAGCCTTTGCGAAAGTGATAAAGGACCTCCCCAAAGGCTTTCCCAAAGAATTGGCAGACTCGATAAGAGTCGCCGCTATTCGCCGCATCGGTCTTATAAACGACCGTTGACACTTTCAGCCTAAGGGGCTGCGTGCGAGCGGGCCAGCGCTGGTGGCACCAACACCGGCACCAGCAGCATGAGGATCGTCGGCGTCGGCATCAATGTCGACAGGCGATCATCGCGCCCATGATCGCCGTCGGCGGCGCCGGCGCCAGAATTGCCGGAACGCGATGATCGGCGCGCCGATGATGATCATGGTCACCAGCAACGCCAGCCCCGCGCGCTCCAGGGTGTTCCCGCTATGATGGCCCGATCGCTCCAGAGGAGCTCGATTCGGGCCGCACTTGAGATATTCAACGAACGGGCTGAGTCTCGCTATTACGGGCTCGGTTTCCGAACATCCAGGCCGACTTGCAAGCTGAAATCGGCGACATCTCCGATCACATCGCAGACCAGCTTAAGGCCGCGAATAGGCTGAGAGCAAACGGCGTAAGCGTTGAATAGGTAGCTGCGATGCAGCTGGCTATACTTCCTCAATCGGTAAACATCGCCGAGCTTGACGTTAAGTTCCTCGAACGTTCGTCGCTCTTTGTCCGTCAATTCCATGTCCACAACCACCGCTGTCCAACCTTCGGGGGGCAGCGGTGAGCACTAATGTCGAAGCCTGGCTCGGTTTGGCGAATGCGATCCAGATTCGCTGCTCTGGCCCGTCCGCCGAGACATTGTCGGCCGTCACGGCGACAACAGTAAAGGAGTTGCCAAAGGACTCTGCCATGCTCGTACAAGACAATGGCGGACGGCTTTGTTCTATTGGAAGCGCCGGCGAGCCGAGCAGAATGGCCCGATCGGCGTGGTCACAAATCAGCGCCGAAGGTTGCGAGCGACAGCATGAGGCTGGCAACGGGTCGCTTGCCGGGAAGCATGCATGACCGATCTGGATGGCGAAAAAGCCATAGGTTCCGAAGTCGTAGAACTCGAGAATATTGCCGATGGTTGCTCCCCACACGGCGCGGCCGGTCAAGCGTTCGTCTGCCGGAAAGAGGACGGGCTCCGGCTTCTCCCCAGTAAACTGCCTAGCCATCCTCGATCCGTCTGGAGTTCGATCGCCGGCCGAGCATTTCGACCAGTCAGGTCGCGCACGCTGCATTTCAGTTGCCCTACGCGTCGTCTAGCTTGAGGTGGCCGGGCTTACGTCCCGGTGCTCTACATCTGCCTGACGCATGCCAGGGCGAAGCTCACGACGATGAGTGTAACAAAAATGCCTGCCTCTTGCGCCCCATTCAAACCTTGAACCGATCACGGCGATCGCCAGCAAAGATGAACAGGGCGCGCTGCAATTGTCAGGCGTGGCAGTCGTTTTGCTCCTGTGCAATGGCGAGTTTGCGACAACATTGGCGGGCGACGCACAGGCATCGCCCGTTTTCACGCAGAAGGGCCGCCGCGCGGCGTTGCTGCGTTCATCTGTTTGCGCACGGCGAAGGCATCAGGCGATTTGGCCCGGCTTTTGCTCCGCTGCTTGTTAGTTGCGTGCAGTCGCCTGCTTTGTCGGGATTGGCGCTGCAGAATGCAGGATCTGTCTGCGATCAAAAGACAATAGGAGCTCGCATTGTTAACGGGGCCCATGAAAACGCTCGACATCGGCCACGGCCGCGAAGCATCGGGCGGTCATCATCGCTCAGGCGAGCCGCGGCTCGGCGGATCGCAAATGGCAAGCGTGAAGTGCCAGAGCTTGAGTTTGAGGAAGTTGAAATCAAAGTCACCAGCAATGAGGGACATACTTGTGAATTGACTTGACTTCATCAAGGCTGGCTTCCCTGCAGAGAGCTAGCCTTCCTTTTGAATTGAAGTTCTGCCGTCAGACTCGGGCTACGAAGGCGCAAGGCCGATGTCCGATCAATGACGGCTGCGCTTCGCTGGCGCATCTGCGTGCACGCGCGCTCCAAGTTGGACGGCGAAGCACGCCGGCAATCAAGACCTCGAACAGAATCTGTAAATGAAGACGAAGACAATTACGACCATCGTGCTTGCGGCTAGTGCCTTGCTGGATTCTCCCAGTAGAGCGGTTGAAACTTACGATGTTAGGGATTCGAACGGCGTGTCCTTTATCCGAGCACGGATATTCGGTCCCGGAGATGGCCCTTTCTGTTGTGGCGGAGGTAGCGAGCCGGCGTATTCAGCTCGGGATCTAGCGCAATGGGAAACGGACCATTCGCTGGCAGCGATCCGCTATTGGGCCGAAATCATAAGGGTCAAACCCGGGCAGTCGCCGGCCGTCGTCAACATCGGCGGAATTCAGGGCAACACGGCATGGGCCTCAGTCCAGAGCTCGCCTGATGGCGAGAACAAGGTGCAGGCGGCAGTCACCGGTCAGAATCCGGGCGAGTTGAACCATGGCGCACATGGTATGATTGCGATCGGCGAAATGGGATTTTCATCCGAAGCATACATTCCTTCGCAATTGCCAATGACGCCGAAGATCGGCCTGGCACCTGTTATGATTCATGAGTTCGCTCATCAGCTGGGAATGGCCGGTACCATTGACGGTTATGATGGTTGGCGCACCGAGCCGATATCGCCGTACTTCCCTAATGCGATAAATGCCTGGACTAACCATTTGTATGACGACAACGGCAAACAAGCCAGGCCGGGGCAGGTGATCTATTGCTCGCTGTGCGTGAACTCGCCAGCTGAGGACGTTTTCGACCTGCGCCACGATCGGGGCTATTTTGCCGGGAAGCATGTGAGTGAAGTGCTGGCCGGTGCCATGCCAGGTATTCCCGTTCGAGTGATGACTGAGGACGGCCGGCTGGATGTCCCCTTTGTCTCGCATAGCGAGCTTAAGAACAGCCTGTTGAGCCACCAGCAATACCGGAACTACACCGCCCCGATGGAGGCGGAGATCGCCGCCTTCCAGGACATCGGCCAAAGCATTGATCGGCGTGGTCTATTTGGTTACTCCATCTATGGCACCGGTCGCGATCTGATAAACGACAATCCGTTCTTCGCTCGGAATGCTGAGGGTACCGCCTATCTGCCAAATACGTACAATACGGCTACTCTCGGACTGGGACTGCACGTCTATGGCAGCGGCAACACTGTGGTCCAGCGCGCCGACCTGCTTTCGAAAGGAGCAGGGGGCTCCGGCATCCGCGTCGACGGCGAAAACAATCAGATCACAATTCCGTCCGGGACCCGTGTGTACGCCGACGGCGCCTATGGGCGCGGTGTTATGTTCGCCTATGGCAAGGACCACACACTGACTCAGCGTGGCGATGTGCAGGCTCTCGGTGAGCATGGCATCGCGGCAAGTTTCGACTTTGGCAACAATGCGATGGGCAATTACTATGAATATCGTGGTTCGTATATTCGCACGATTGGCAATAACCAAGCCCCGATGCTGAACGAGATCGCAGGTCCGCTCGTCAGCAAGTTCGATCTGACCGGGCGACTGGCTGGCAGTCATGCAGCGATGTACATGTCGAACAATGGTTACGTCGGCGAGATCAATGTGATGCGTGGCTCTGCATTGTCGGGGGACATCTTGTCTGACTACAACCAGCTTGACGAGAACGGTGCTCCGCGTCTGACCAAATTAACGTTCGGGTTGAAGCCTGATGCGAACGATCACTCAACGCAGGAGCCCGACACAAATTTTGCAACCCGCTACGACGGTAATATCGTTGGACGTAACAATCTTTCGCTGCAGTTCGCCGGTGGCGCCACGACATTGACTGGCAATCACGCGGTGTACGATGCAAGTGTCGCGCAAGGTGCAACCCTGTCCGGTAACGGCAGTTATCTGCTCAATGCTAGTGGTCGCTTCACCAACAGCGGTGCTGTCGCGCCCCTCATCAACGGTCTGGACAACAGCATCAAGGTGTATGGCGACTATCTGCAAACCTCGACCGGTCGCTTGCAGGTCGCCGTAAACGATGCTGGCGCGTTCAGCCATCTCGTGGTGAATGGCAATACGACGCTCGATGGTACGCTCACGATCACCCCGCAGCGTGGCTGGTATGGTAACGGCTTTAACGTCTCCTCCGATCAGTGGCTGAATGCGACAAATCTCACAGGCTCGTTCACGAACGTGACGACATCGCTGCAATCGCCCACCTTGCTGGCGAGTGCAACGGCTCAAGGCGACAACACCTACGCCTTGACACTCTCCCGCCCATCCGATGCCTATTCGCGTTATGGGACCGACGCCAACAGCCGCCAGGTGGGCGCGGCGCTCGATCGAGTAGCTGGCAACGCAGCTACAGGGCTGCACCCGCTTCTCGCGGCGCTCGACTTTTCCGCGCCGGACGGCACGGCGGTGACATCTGGGCTGCGTCAGCTTTCGCCGTCCATCTATGCGTCCGAGCAGGGCAGACGTGTCAATGACAGCTACTATGCGCGTTCGGCAGTCTACAACCGTCTCGAACAGGCGTTTGACGGCGCGCCAACCTCGGCGATGGCGGTGATGGGTTATGGTCCTGAGCAGAAGTGGTCGCGCGGCAATTCTGCCTCTGCTACAGGCCTGGTCGGCCCGGCTTCGTCTGGCCTGCCCTCTTATGACCTGCAGGGGTATGCAGCGTGGGCTTCTGCCTTTGGCGGATGGACGACCCAATCGGGCGATAACAATGGTGCGAGCACCAGATCCACCATCAGCGGCCTCATGACCGGGATCGACACGTCGGCATTTGACGACTGGCGGGTCGGTGTTGTTGCAGGCTATAGCCGTTCCATTTTCAAGGTCGGCGCGGCCTCGTCGTCAGGCCGCAGCGACAATTACACGTTCGGGACCTATGCCGGCACCGAGTGGACCGTGCCAGAAGGGGCCATCGCCTTCCGTTCAGGCCTTGCCTATACATGGCACGATCTCGAGATGAGCCGCAACGTGAGGTTCCCAGGGTTCAACGACAACTTGATCTCGGATTACGATGCAGGCACGTTCCAGATTTTTGGAGAACTCGGCTATAAAGTCCATCTCGGTGACGGGTCGGTGATCGAGCCCTATGCCAATCTCGCCCATGTTCGCGCGGCGACGGATAGCTTTAGCGAGAGGGGGTTGAACGGAGCGGCGCTTAGTGTTCACGCTGGCACGCTGGATACGACGCTCTCCACGCTCGGCGTCTACGCGACCACCCGTTTTCAACTTGGCCAGATAGCCACGACTGCGCGAGCCGATATTGGCTGGCGTCATGCCGTAGGCGACCTCATTCCGCTGTCGACAGCCAGCTTTGCTGCTGGATCCAGCCCTTTTGCAGCTTCAGGCCTATCCATCGGCAAGGACGTGGCACTCGTCGAATCCGGTTTGGACTTCCAGCTTTCGAGCAACAGCACTCTTGGCATCGCCTACCAGGGTCAGTTCGGTTCAGGCATCACCCAGAACGGACTGAATGCCACCTTCAATGTGAAGTTCTGATGCAATGCATTTCGCCCGCGTGCTACACAGCAATGAGATCTCGTTATTTCAATCCAGGTTTCCTCGACGAGAGGCTGGCGCTCACGATCGAGGCTAGCCTGCTTGAACGCCGGTGCTGACTTCCGCGCGGGATGTCGGAGCGAACTCTCTCGAGGGCAAGCAGCATTTGCATCAACGCTGACGATCTTCCGACATCGTCTAGAGCGCCTCAAGCGTCGGGTGGGATCGAGCGGCCGTCCGACTCCGGCTCGCATGATCACCGAGCGTGAGCCGGAGATCCAGCTGAATTCCAAAGGAACGTTGGGGGCCCAAGGACCGAGCGCCTGCGGGAAGGAAGCCTCGACGCAACGGGTCGCGAACGGCGCGACAAGTCAATGGCTTCGGGCAGGCAGCGCTGGACAAAGCCATGCGCGAATGCGCGCAACGGATTCGGCCATCCTGGCGAGGCCGAGGCTCTGGAGAAACGCTCGCGCGCTGCGGACAAACTCTGGAAAAGCAGCGGCAGTGGCTGGAGCCCCTTTGCGGCGTGCCCCGGGAATAGGCCGGCGGGACCAAACGAACCATCGTCCAATACGGCGTTGAGATAACCTCGTCTTAAGGCGGATTAAACTTCGAAGTCAACCATTTGGTCGTGACCTCGAAGTGACTCTTGTCCCACTGTCCACGCGAAGGGAGGTGTCGCTCAACGCGGTCGGCCGCTTCAGTAGTCTTAGGGTGGCTATGCACTGTGCTTCCGAGCCGGTTTGGTCCTGCATCTTGCCAAAAACGCTGCTGGTTCGTCGAGCAGCTCGCACGTTAAATCGCTTACATCAAGTGTCGAAAGAGACTGAGTGTAGGGAACGCAGCGCGATGTGAGGTCGTCAGACATAATAGATTGTCCCGCGCATCTGCGGCGTGCCGCTTCGTCGCCTCTGCCGTAGAACATTGGTGTGGTTCTTGCTCATGCACAACCCGCTCAGTCGAAATACTCCGTTATGGCGCTGACGATGCGAATTCTTAAAACAAGGGCCAGCTTTGATGTCGAATGTGCGAGTCAGTAGATTGCTATGGTGTTCTTTTGGAGCTGCAATCACGCTCTGTTCGCCGCGGCCCGCGCTCGCTGCCGACGTACCTCGCTCGCCGGAAACAGAGATAACTAACAGGTTCGTTGTGACTTCCACCGTGAATGATTTTCGGCTTGTTGAGTGGAACGACATTTGTGCCGATCCCGCCGAGTTCATTGGGCAGCCTATCGAGCTTCGAAAGATGAGATGCGTCTACGGCATGGACGGCTTCCGCTGCGTTGCATTTCCACGCAAGATTACAGCCTCTGCAAAAACAGTTACGGTTTTTGCAAAGTCTGTCATTCCGGCGGGCGAATCGGCGGTCTTGAAAAACAACTGCACGACGCTTCAGGCGATGCTGCAGTCTGCTGCCTGCCGAAAGAACATTCGGATCATTCCAGCTCAGTTTAGCGAATGGTTTGGCGGCGAGGTTGCAAAAAGCGTCGAGCTGAACACCGATAAAATACAAATACTACCCGGGTCGCGACCGAAGCGTTATGCCGGCAACTGCAGCGCGAGGCGCGGGTGGAAACCGAAGTCAAGGCGCTAGTCTGGCAACGGGCGCAGACACTCGCCACGTTCGGAAGGCTTCACATTCATGGAATGGTCTCCACAGCGTCTTTGGCCAACGCCGCGGCCTGGGGTTAACGGAAAAAGACGCGCGGGTGTTTGGAGGCACCACCCGCGCCGAGTTTTCTACGCCAAGCTTCAACTGTCTGGAGACGCGTGAAGATAAACAGCCAAGCCGATGAGCCGCTCAGCAGCTCGCATGCCAAACGTCACTATGCAGGAATAAAGACAAAAAGCGCGGAGCCTGCCTTCTATCCAAGGCAGCTCCTACCCGAGCGCTTGGTGACTGGCGCGACTCCTGTCAAACTGCGCAAGGCGGCATAGTCACGTTGCTGCAGGGCATCGAAGGCTTCTGTGAGCGGCGAGGACGATCCTTTTCACTCCCGGCAAGGATGCGACGATCTCCTCGTCATGCTGCTTCCTCTGCCTCGGCTCGGCCTTTCGGTCGGAATGAGGCGGGGGGAGCGCCGAGTTTGCACTCAAAGCTCCACATCAACACCTCGCCGATGTCAATAAAGTGCCGTGGCTGCAATGGCGGACCTGTCGCTCACGGGGCGATCGGCAATCGACCGCCGATTTTGCTGCAAAACCAGTCGGCGTAAAAACCAGTCGGCGTAACCGCCCGCCAACGTGACCAAGGCGCAAAACTCTAGTTCTCGAGTCCAAACTTCAGTCTCACTGCAAGCCACTTGGCGTACCTAACCGCTGCTGGATGAAACTTCAGTGGCAGGTCACTTGGTGAAGCAAGCATTTGCTTCTCGCAGAAAGCAAGCATGTCCATTTCCTTCCTTCGGCTTTGTCAGCTTGTGGGTAAGCCTCGTCACCTTCGTGGTCGGCGGCTTGTCGGCTCTTGGCTTCGGCCGTGTTTGGCTCAGATAGCGTGCCGCTCTCCTCCAACAGAGCACGCCGTCGCTCCATCTTCGCGCGCGTGAAGTTCCTGTCCGGGTTGTTCGCGGCCTTGAACTTGCTACCGTCGATGGCGACGGCTGGCCGCCGCCAGATGGCCCGTTTCTTGGCAGAGTTCGACGAAGCTCGCACACAGCTTGCGCAGCGACAGGCCGTCGTCCTTGCGGAAGTCCGCAATCGTCTGTGATCGGGAGCGAGCCGAACCAGCAGCCACATCACGTCGACATTGCGCCCGGCCTCTCGTTCCAGCCGCCGGCCCGACCGCACCCGGGTTTAGATAGCCGTAAATGTAAAGCCTGAGGAGCGCCGAGGGATGGTACGATGGCCAACCGCCGCCGGCTCCGCAACCTCAAAGCCTATCTCAGCCGAGCGCATCGACAAATACGTCGATCACGCGAACCGGGCTGCTCTCGTCAATCAAGTCGTCGAGGCATTCGGGGCAGCAGCGTCCGCTCCCACGGTCTGCTTTGCATGAACGCCGCACCAATTCCCTTAAAGGCTCACGGGGGAATCGTAACCGCAGCCCAGTGTTTTCGCTGCCAGGACGCGTTGCGGAATTAGCGAGTAAAAAAACGAGCCAGTAACGAAGCCTTAGGTTGGCACAACAGATGTAGTGAACTCCGCGTAGAGGGGACCAACGTCATCGAAAGCGCATTCGTGCGCGGCCGAGGGACGTCGAACAAGACCGCGCTCACGATGGTCTTCAACTCGCGTCGTCTCGATAGGGACACCGCTGCCGAAACTCTCCCCGGTGTTAAATTCGCCGACGGAATCAACGTCGCCAGACCGCAAACTCAATCCAACGCCGCCTGGCGCCTTCCGGCTCCAGGATTCGGCGCTAGCTCTTTAACCCACGATAAGTCGCACCGTGGATCGAAAGACAAGTAATCGCAAGTCAGTTCTTCACCCGGTTGTACGTCACGGGCTGTAAAAATTCGGCAATGATCGTCTTGATATGTGTTTGGCTGACTGCTGTGATTCATGAAACGGGCATTGTCAGCATTGTACTCTACAACACCATCATCAACATCGCGGTCTCTTGGATAGGCATGCTTGTCAAGTAAAGCTTGAAATGTTGGAGGGAGGGCTTCGTACTGTTCAGGCGTCACGGCAATGTCAACGATTGGATTATGAATCCAAACCAATGTGCCTTTAGGTAAAAGAGCAGCAGAGAAAAGTCCGATGCCGCCAAAGCGGTCTGGCTTCAAAATGGTTTCAACAATCAACACTGAAATATCTCCAAAAGTGACTAACACCCAGCACGCTAACTGACCTAAGTCCCGCAAATCTCCTGCAAGAATTGGTAGGGTCGTTTAATCGCGCATCCACCACGATTTCGATTTTTCTTCGATCTCTGCATTGTTTTCGGTGCTGTTGCTGTCGGATCAGGATCTCGGCGAACTGGGCGAGCGTCAGCGGCGTAGTTGGGATGATCTATGCATTGCGCTCAGAGGGTTCAGCGACTATCTGCCTCAAAAAATAGGAAGGGCATTGCTGGCCAGCTTTCCGCGGAGGCGCTGGATGCTGATGTCAAGAGCTATAACCAGGACACTGGCGTTGGCGGCAACGTCGGCGCAGCACTGGCTCAGCTGCGGAAGTCATCGGTGGGCGCTAGAGCGATGGCGATCGCGCCTGGTATCCCGACCATTGCTGATCCCGAAAATACGGCACTGATAGGCTCGAGGCGGATGGACGACGCCGCAGACGCCGTTGGCCAGAGGAGCTTTTGCGGAAGGCCACGACCAGGATATGCATCTGGGGCTGATGGACCACCTGACCCGTCGTCGTCGGGTGCCGCCAGCTCAGTCGACCGGGGTTTCAATGGTAGGCAGGAAGCAGCCTCTTTACTCCGAGGATGCTTCCTTTATTTCGGGCTTGAGCAGGGCCTTACGAAGGGCAATGCCGCCAAACGTGCCGTGAAGAACACCGTAGGTGTTTCTTCGCAGCTTTGGCGGCCTGCTAACAAGAGGCGGTGGCCGTTCGGTTGAACGAGGAGTCGCTGAGCGATGATGCGCGCAAGTTCATCGGGGAGCGCTCATCTGCACCGCCCATAAGGTCGCCAAGCTCGCAAGAGTCGCTGGAGCAAGCTATCGTCCATTAACAAGCCCGATACCAGAGCTATCTGGACGGGCTCCTAGCGTCGGGAGTGTCAGTCGGCCTCCATTCGTGGGTGATGGATGAGCCGAACGTCATTGGGCCCTCCCGGGCCCAAGAGGGCGGTGTACCGCTCGCCACGAATGTCGTACTGTTTTGCCGGCTGCGCCGCGTCCGGCAAGAGGCCCCAGCGGCCGAGCTTCGAGAGCATCGTGTCCGGGGCGGGTTGGGTGCCGTGCGAAAAGCCCTCGGGAACGGCCCATGATGCAGCATAAATCTCGCGGGCCGCGGGGGACGGCGTCTCAGCCCTGGCGGACGCCGGAGCGGCTTTTTCCGTCGACCGTCCAAGCTGCGCTTGCGAGGCCCGATTCGCCGGCTGCGCACGGGGGTTCGGAACGCCTTCCAGTCGAAAGCCGGGACGCATGGCAGCGCCTGACGGATTGAGTGGGCTGCTTCGCCTCATCGTCGCCGCGGGCACGAACAGCGCGGTGTAGCGGTCAGTGTGAACCACTAAACTGTTGGGTCGGCTGTCCTGGCTCGGCGGGATGCTGCTACCGTCAAGCGCAGCCGACGCGTGCTGGTCGCCCTGCCGGAAGTTGAAGGGACGAACGACCGCTCCTAAATCCAGGGTCTGCTGATGGCGCGCGGTTGGCTCGAGAGACGATGATGGGCCGGCGTCTTCCGCCATCGCCCACAGCCGATCCTGATCGTAACCTTCCTCAGGAAGGACCAATGGCGAACCGACCGCTGGCCCGAAAGGCGACGGTGCGCCGGCGCTTTCCATCAGCACACGAGCCATTGAATTGCCCGGCTCGCTCAGCTGGCGCTCAATAGCATCCAGTTCCGCATGGCTTAGCGTCCTCTGCCTCTTCGCAGGACTCAACTGCCCGCTGAAATCCTCACCCATGAGGGCCGCGTGACTTGAAAGGGAGGTGCTCCCCGTCCGTTCATTCGCAGCCGGCTGGTAACCGTCGCTCCAGTTGAAGTGACGAACGGGTTCTCCGGGATCCGGTGCCTGGTGATCGCGCGCGGTTGGCATGAGAGACGATGCTAGGATGGCTTCGCCCATCATCCCCCGCAGCGGATCCTGATCGTGATGTTCCGCAGTCAGCTCGTTCGGCCAACTTAAAGCTTCTCGCGGCGCGCTGTGCTGCGCGGCGGCGCCCCCGAGGCGTCCTGCGTCTTCGGGATGAGGACCACGGGCCCCATGGTGCACAAGTTCCAACGCCTCGGTGAGTCTACGGTCTTCGTCGGATAAACGAGGATAGTAGTGACCTGGAGAAACAGGAACCCCTGCGACGGCACTGGTATCAAGCTGCGGCACTTCATCCAAGTACGGCTCAAACGCCGCTTGTTGCTGTTGCGGTTGTGGCTCCGCGGCGTTGTGAGCAGCGCGATCTTGGTTGAATGGGTTGATGCTGTTAAATGGGTCCATGTCACCTCCCGTTTGAGTCGGTCGCAATCCCGAGCAGATAGTGTCGCTCTCTGTTCTCGGCCTATTAGGTTCAGCTGTCGACAAGCTGACGCACTTAGGGATTTAAGAGAGCCAAATTGGCTAGCCCGACTGCCACACTCACCCGAGGGACGCGCTAGGGATGCCGGATTACATTTTTCGGAAACACTGGCTGGGCTGAGTCGGAGCCGGCACGATTTTGAGTAGCATCATGAGACCTACAAAATCGTCCCAAATAAAGTGTGTACTGAGCTGGGATGTGCTCTGACGATGCCATCCGGATGGTGCCCCAACTGAGGCGGACTTCTTCGTTGAAGGCATGCTTTGCCGAGAAGGTCTGGACTCTGGCCGCAAAGGGGAAATCGGATCCAGCAATCTTGGCACGTGTCGCGGTGCGGACGGTGCAGGAATTCTTGCAGCTGCGACCGATGTGAAGGAGGACCGACGTGCGACATGTTGCGTGTCGCCAGGAGGAAGCTTGAATCATTGCACTCGCAAGGCGTCATCCATTGAAAACCGTTGGTTCATCGCGCGGCGAAGGACCCGCACCCCGACCATCATATAGGTGGAGAGCATATATTCGCATAGAAAGAGGAATGCTGCCTCGCGCAGAAGCTCCTCCTCCTTTGCCTTGGCCACCGACCGGTGGACTGCGCTCGAGAACGCGGGCATTTGGGATGTTCAGGCCAACGAGCCGTCCGCTTGCTTAGCCTGGGCCGGCGTCCCCGGTTACGCTCGCTCCTGCTGGAAGTAGCTGGGGGACACAAAGCGCGCAGATGCTTGGCAGATTCGATGTGCAGATTGTGCGCAGAATTCTTCCCTTCCTTTGCTTCTCTGCCGCGATACTTTGCTAAGTGTGGCTTCGTTCCGAGGCTCTGCGCGACTTCAGCCGCGTAAAAGGATGTGGGACAGCACGGCTGCGCGCACACTACCAGCGGCTGTTCAACTATTGGCAGGGAGCTACACAGCCGCAACGTTACCCGATAACCCTTCATGCGCGCCGAAGACGCGGGATTACCCGGAGTACGCACCGTAGCATCGATAGCCGAGCGGGAAGCCCCCGAAAAGTTGGCGGTCGGTCCCATTCCTTTCCTCACTTGTCAGCTCCTCGAAAGCCGCACCTGCCAAGATCAAACTGAACGTCCCACGCGCGAGGGGAACAGATGAACATCGATCCACCAAACACATTGGAACCCTTGACCCAGCAGCAGCGGACGCAGCAACAGCCGGGCGGCCTAAGCGCACAAACCAGCTCACCAGCATACCCGTCGCCGGATCAAGCGGACTTTGAGCAGCAGCTGAGTGAACTGCGGTCACACCGAACATCATATTCAACTGCCGCTTCGGCGGATTCCCGGATTGGATCACCCTCGACCATGATGAGGGGCAATCGGAGAGCGGGCGCCATCCAAGAAAGCGAGCGGTGCCCGGCCGCATCCTTCGTTAGGGGGCGCGCCGAACTTGCCGCATCGCTAGCCGGAGCGAGCGTTAAGGCGCTGAAGAACGAGATCAAACTCGCTGCACAGCGAGCCGCACAGTGGCAACGAACCGCCGGATCTTCTGCCGGCAGTATCGACGGCGATCGCATTTTCGACGATGTGCTGGCATCATCGTATCTGTCGCTGCACCGCTTTCAGAACGAGGACATCGATTGTGAGCCCATTCTAGACAAGGAGGTGAGTGCCATCGCGCATGTGCGTTCCCTAGCCGGTTTGCGTGCTCAGGCTAGCCCGCATGTTTATAAGGCTGCTATCTGCTCGGACGACGAAAGGGAGGACGAAATTGATATGGCGCGTCTCGCGGCATGGCACACGAAAGGCGTTACAGAGAGTGCTTTTGTGTCATTGTGCCAGACCCCCTCGCGACTGCTCCTTTCAAAGGACCACAGCGAGAATGGCGCAAACGCGATTGCAAGGAACGCTAAGAAGCTGCACACTTATACGTTACCAAGCGTCACCGCCTGGCCGATCAAAAAGATCAACGATATTCTAGAGCGTGGGCATGCTCCCGGAGATGAGGAGCTGCGAGATTGGTTGAGGGGAATACCGCGCGAGGAGACCGAGGTCTTGTTTCTGGGCGGCAACCTAGCTGATTATCGGACAGCCAGCGTGGATAATTTGAACATTACTAGCACACCGCAAGATCATGCGCCGATCAAGAAGGCGAGGATCACCTTCGATACGCCCGAGAAGATGACGGACTCTCGAGCTCATTGCCCCTCGGATTCCGGCAACTGACCCTCTCAGTCCTGACGAGCTATCGACTGCGGCTAATCGGGCGGGACTGGCGCCCCTCCTTTCAGCTGTTTGCAAGTCAAGCGTGCCGAGCGCATACGCGTCCGGTCCGAAGGCCGGGCCCCTCGTCAGGTCGATAGCCAAGTCAGCGAAAGCGATCATGCTTCGCCGAGAAGGACCTGTTTTACGGAACCGTGATGCTGTCTTACCCACCAGGTGCGTCGTCGGCACCAAGCGTGAATTTGGATCTTACCCAATGTTACCCAACGTTCGTTTGAAAACCGCCTCAAGGCGGAAAAATGACGGATTGGCATCCCTGCCCCGCGGCCCCGGAAGAGGAGGGCGCGTGGGTTCACGGGCCAAAGAGCCTAGAAGGGAATGATGACAAGAAAGCTCGCCGCTTCTCGCGGTTATTGGTTGCCCGAAACGTTCTCATCTGTTCCACGCTTTTTGCTGGAACGGCCGTGGTCTTCACCCAAGCCAAGGCGGACGACATCAATTGGCGCCAGTTTGAAGGCGCATCGATCGTCTGGGCCTACGACATTCATCCGTATGCCGACGCGGTCGCGGCCCAATTGCCGGGGTTCGAGAAGCTCTCGGGCATCAAGGTAACATCCGAGAAGATGCCCAAACAAGGTCGACGCTAAGCCTTGCCGGGCCGGAATCTCACTGAGCAATCCGCTCACATCGAGGCGAGGCGCGGACATCGATCCGAGGCCCCGGCAAATGAGCAGTTGCCGTCCTCAGAGAGCGTCGGGGGTGCGTAGAGGCGAGCTCTTATCCTCGTTGAGCAACTGTTGTTCGGCCAGACGCCAGAATTCCTCGTCGCGTCCTTCCGGCTTGCCGGCCTTTTCCCAGAGCTGATAGGCGCGCACGGCGACTGTTTCGTCAATCCGTCTGTTCATAGGATTTCTCCGGAGCTTCAACGGACGGGAGCTTCATGCGTTCCTATGTCCTGGGTCGGCCCTCGAACGAACTGGCGCGTCGCAACCTTTCGGTTGTGACGTCGCGGTATTCGAGTCGGCGACAATCGACGCCTACAGCGCGACAATCAGGAGGAGAGCGGCGCCTCAACCCATCGAGCCTTCGCCTTTTCTGACTGGCTCGGTGAGCGTTGACTTCGGGCTCACGTCTAGAGTCGAACGGCTTCGCCGATTGGCAGGACACTGTCCGCGATCAACTAGTCCCGACCTTGCCGATCTAGCCCAGCTACCGGGCCTTCCGGCTTGCGCAGGCAGAGGCGCTGCATAGGCCTGGTGAAGCCGAACCGGAAGCTCCTCGCGTTGGACCCGTCACGTCCAGTAAGCTTCGGTTCTCTCCAGCGATAGGGTTCATCCGCCTTTCAAGATGAGGCCACCTCGTATTTGAGCTGCCTGTATCCTGAAACGAGTTGCTGGCCATCGCCAACCAAGTACTGGCGCAAACAGCGCGGGTGGGCTCAGCAGCCAATTGTCGAACAAACAAGTCTTGCAAAATCACCTTGCGCTGCTCGCGACCACCGAGAGCTTGGAACCCGCAATGTTGCGCATCGTGCACTATAGCTCGGCTGCGCGGGATGCGTTGTTGTGGTTCTGGCGCATTCTTTCATCGTCTTCTCTGAAAATGTGCATCTTTGTTGTCTGTGCAGAATTGCGATCAACTTTACCGCCATCTATGCCGTTTCCGGAGGGCAAAGACTTGCATCGATACGCCCAGCGCGTTTCATGATGTCGCCGGCGAGCGATCACTCCGAATCTTCTGACGCATATCCGTGCCTTCTCCCGACCAGAAGGGGCGAAGTCGAGGGATCCTTTTCCTCAAGTATCCTCAAGCGTTTCATCCTCGCTGTCGGTTTGAAGAATGGTTTGCGATAGGAGCGCGGCGGCTCTTTGGAGTGGAGGAATGAACCGGTCAAGCTCTGCGAAGCTGATTCGCGCCGCGGGCACCGAGACGCCAAGACAGGCTATCAGCTCCCGGTCCGGTGAAACGATAGGGACCGCGCAGCCGACCACGCCTTTCACGTATTCCTCATTGGTCTTGGCCCACCCGTGATGGCGTGTCTCCTCGAGAATCTTCAGAAGCGTCTCGCAATCCACGATGGTGTTATCAGTGTACTGGGTCAGAGCGAGTGAGCGGCATAACTTTTCACGCGGCCTTTTGGGCAGTCGGCTCATGTAGATCTTTCCGGTCGAGGTGCAGTGAAGTGGAGCCGCCTCGCCGGGATTGAATTGAAGCCCCTGTGGTTGGGACACACGTACGCTGTCAACGTAAGTGACGAGATTGTCGCGCACGACCCCGATCTCGCACTGTTCGCCGATCTCGCCGGCAACCGCGCGCAGCACGGCGTGGCGCCGTGCTGTGCGAAAAGCCGCGCCGATGACTCTGGCGGACAGCATCACCA
Source organism: Bradyrhizobium sp. USDA 4541 (assembly GCF_024171085.1). Lineage (NCBI taxonomy): Bacteria > Pseudomonadati > Pseudomonadota > Alphaproteobacteria > Hyphomicrobiales > Nitrobacteraceae > Bradyrhizobium > Bradyrhizobium sp. USDA 4541. Next base: position 8,699,122 of record NZ_JALJZF010000001.1, on the reverse strand, counting down.
ATTGATTGCCTACCACGTAGCGCTTTGATCCAAGCGCTTTCTGAAGAAGGCCGCGTTCTTCCAGATTTCCGACAAGTCGATGCGCCGTCGGAACGGGTAACGAAAGGGCGTTCGCGATCTCAACGACCGAGACGGCCTTTGTCTGATGAGCGACATGGCCAACTATGGCGAACGCTCGGTCGAGGGGCCCAGCAGTCTTTTTTTGGTCGGCCATCGCAATCTCCCTAGTCGGAAGTAAATTATCATTTTTCGGAACTATTGCTACTGAAATATGAAAAATGACCTGGATTAAGCTCCAGTTTGCTCATATCGTTGGCGTCGGCGCTCGTTGATCGGTTTTTGTGCACGGCACAGGCCCGGTTTGGATGGCGATCAAGCCCAGGAAACTTGGCAATACGGGCGACGCGTTTTGAAAGGGGAGTGGGAATGTCTCGTCATTACGACGTGGAAGCTGTGCGCAAGGAGTTCCCTGTAGCCGAAAGGATGGTTTACCTCGACTCCGGTTTTCAGGCGCCGCTAGCGCGTCCCGTAATGGCCGCCATCGAAACCTTTCTTCGTGAAGGCTTGGAGACCGCCGGGCCGAAGAGCGTGTGGCTCGATCGGGTTGAGCAAACGCGTGCCAAAGTAGCCCGTTTCCTTGGGGTGTCGGCCAACGAAATCGCCTTCACCAAGAATACATCGGAAAGCATGAACATCGCGGCGAACGCGTTGCCTCTGCGAGACGGCGATAGCGTTTTGATGATCCATGGCGACCATCCAAACAACACCTATGCTTTCCTCAATTTGAAGAAGAAGGGTGTCCGGATTGACTTCCTTCCCATGACGGATGTCGTAAACGCCGAGGCTTTTCTTCCCTACATCGACGACACAACTCGCGCGATTTCGCTGTCGCACGTAACCTTCCACGCGGGACATCGCTTCGATATCGAGAGTATCGGCGCTCTTTGCGCGGATAAGAAGCTCTACTTCGTCGTCGACGTCATGCAGGCAATCGGGGTCGTTCCTATCGATGTGAAGGCCATCCAGGCGACTTTCGTGGGCTCCGGAAGTCACAAGGGATTGCTCGTCCCTCAAGGTCTCGGATTGCTCTATTGGGACCAGACTCTGAAGGAGCTGGAGCCCGCCTATCTTGCCGCTGCCAGTTTGGCAGAAATTCCTGACGACCTTATCACTCGTCCCGATCGCTTGGCGTCGTCTCCCACCGCGCGACGCTTCGAGTTAGGCAACTTCAACCTTCCTGCAATTCATGCGCTCGGAGCCTCGCTCGACATGATCGAGCAGATCGGTGTGAAGAACATTCAGAACCATTGCTTCGATTTAGGTGATCATCTGCTCGCTCAGCTGGACAATCTCGGCGTCAGTCTCATAGGTCCGCGTCAGCGGCGACATCGATCGCCTCACATCTACGTCGTCGGTCTTCCCGCGACAGAATGGCTCAGCTACTTCGAAGGGAATGGCGTGCGTGTTTCCCCAGAGCGTGACGGCATCCGTATATCGTTCTGCATGTTCAACACGATCGACGATGTGGATCGCTTAGTGCATCTCATCCGCGGACGGCTGTCAAAAAATTCATTCAAGGCTGCGTAGGCATGGGAGCAGTTAGAGAAAAGGTGCTCGAAGCGGACGGCCTGATCCTGCCAAAGCGCGAAGATCATGGCTTTGCGCTTGCCGATACGCCGAAGGAGAGGATCTTGCATTCAGCTGGCGCGGTCGATTAGTACCGGCACAACGCGCACGATGAGCGATCATTTGAGCGTGGTCGTCGTGCACACCCGCAATCGTGAGGTTCGCGATGTTCACTGTTCTTCTTGAAAAGACCGTGGATGGCCAGCGTTACATCGACTGGCTTCTTTCGGGTCTCGGTTGGACGTTGGCGCTCGCCTTCTTCGGCTGGTGGATTGCATTCGCAATCGGAGTCGTCGTCGGCATAGGTCGAACTGTGCAGAACCCCTTCTTCCGGGCCCTAGCTCGATTGTACGTTGAGATATTCCGAAACATCCCCGTTCTCGTGCAGATGTTTCTCTGGTACTTCGTCCTGCCCGAGCTTCTTCCAACGACCATGGGCGACTGGATAAAGCAGATACCTCTGCCTTGGGGATCTTTCTTTCCGGCCTTGTGGTGCCTGGGCCTCTACACCGCCGCGCGCATCGCAGAACAGATTCGCGCTGGCATCGAAGCCTTGCCCAGGGGGCAAGATGAAGCGGCTGCCGCACTCGGCCTGAGTGGTTACCTGGCGTATCGTCATATCATCCTGCCGCAGGCACTTCGCCTTATCGTACCTAGCCTGACAAGCGAGGTGATGGGCATCTATAAGAATACATCCGTTGCTCTAACCATCGGTCTGATGGAGCTGACCGCCCAGGCGCGCCAAATCAGCGACGCGACGTTCCAAACCTTCGCGGCATTCGGCGCCGCCACACTCATCTATCTCGCTTTGGCTTTGATCGCCTACCAGACGATGATGTTCATCGATAAAGCCGTGCGCATACCTGGTACCGCACCGGGTAGGGAGACCGGCGGGTCAGATTTCGACGATGTGAAGCTGGAAAGCTCCCTCCCTAGCGGTATGGAGGTCGTGAAATGAACAGTCTCGATTTCTCGATTGTCGTACAGGCATGGCCCTATCTTTGGTCAGGATTGCTGTTCTCGCTTTCCTTGGCGGCTGCCGCCTTCTTGATCGGGATGTTTCTTGGAACGCTCTTCGCCCTCGTGCAGCACTTTGAGCTCCGCGTTCTGAGCCCGCTCGTCCGTAGTTATGTCGCCCTGATGCGATCGATTCCGCTTATTCTAGTCCTGTTTTGGTTCTTCTTCTTGGTGCCCATCGTTCTGGGCACCTGTCAGGCAACGGTCGCCCAGTTCCAGTCGGTGCCACCTATACAGCGTTCTTTACGTTCGGCCTGTTCGAAGCCGCCTACTATTCGGAAATCATCCGTGTCGGATTGCGCGCAGTGAACAAAGGACAATTCGAGGCGTGCCAGGCTCTCGCCCTGTCGACATTCGATACGTATCGCCATGTCGTCCTTCCGCAGGTGTTTCGGGTCGCAAGCCCCATCATACTGAGCCAGACCATTATCCTGTTTCAGGATACGTCCCTTGTTTACGTTCTATCGCTCACGGATCTCCTTGGTGCGGCTTCGAAGCTCGCACAGCTCAATGGTCGTCTCGTCGAGATGTACCTCGCAGTGGCCGTTGTTTATCTCATCGTAAGCTGCGGCGCGTCCCAATTTGTCACCTCGCTCCGAAAGAAGTACGCGATCGCGGGCGCCCGCCGATAGTCAAGTCAATCATAATCTGATGGCCCGTCGTTCCCTGGGGCTATAACCTGGAGATCAGCATGCAGCAAGAGCGCACAGTTAGCCCAGCTGACCCGTTCCCGATGGTTGTCGTCGAGCACCTCGTCAAGCGATTCGGCAGCTTCAATGCCCTCAGCGACATCAACCTCAAAGTCGCAAAAGGAGAAAAGATCGTACTCTGCGGGCCATCGGGTTCCGGGAAGTCGACTCTCATCCGCTGCATCAATCATATCGAAAAGCACGATTCCGGACGTATAGTCGTCGATGGGATCGAACTGACAGACCGGATTCGCGACATCAATAACGTTCGCTCTGAAGTCGGCATGGTCTTTCAGAGCTTTAACCTGTTTCCACATCTCTCGGTGCTCGAAAATTGCATGCTGGCTCCGATGAAGGTCAGAGGCCTTGCTGAGCCCGAGGCGCATGAGCGGTCGATGGCCCTGCTGAGGAAAGTCCGGATCCATGATCAGGCCAAGAAATATCCGGCGCAATTGTCGGGCGGCCAACAGCAACGTGTCGCTATAGCTCGCGCCCTGTGCATGCAGCCCAAGATCATGCTCTTTGACGAGCCGACGTCTGCCCTCGATCCGGAAATGGTCAAGGAGGTGCTCGAGACCATAGTTGAGCTCGCGCAGGACGGGATGACGATGGTCTGCGTCACGCACGAAATGGGTTTTGCGCGCGAAGTTGCGGATCGTGTGGTCTTCATGGATCGCGGCGCAATCGTGGAAGAGGGCGATCCGAGCACCTTCTTTCGAGCGCCGAACACGAACCGCGCGAAAGCCTTCCTCAACCAGATCATTCACTGAGATCGCGCCACGCGCCGTCTTCCGTGAAACGCCATGGCAGACACTTAGAGTATGACCAGCGCATCGCCGACGGAGCGCGAATGACGCGATCGCGTATGCCCACGCGCTGGAGCATATCGCGGGTGGGGAAGGCGAGCCGTCGTTCTCGGCGTCTTAGCCTATAGAAGAATTATCATATTTCGAAATTAAAGAACTCGTAAACTGACATTTATGTGGTGCCAATAGCGCCCGCGGCCTATCATTTAGCCACGGTTGAGTGCTGCCCGGTTTATGTGCGGTTCGGAGTGAGCGCATGGTGCGCTGCCCAGCTTCGGGGACTAAGGCGTCTGCCGGCGGTTGGAAGCGGTCATCTTAGACGGCTGATCGCGCACGGATCGCTGGCAGCGCACGCGCTGCCCAGATCAAAGGCGCAAAAGCCGCGTTTCATATGAAGCAAAGGAATTCCCATGGCTAAAGTGCTTGCACTGCTTTCAGCGACTGCGATCACCCTAATGGCGATCTCCAAGGTCCAAGCGGGCCAAACGCTTGAAAACATCAAATCTAAAAAGGTGATCACCATTGGTTATCGCGAAGCTTCGATACCCTTTTCCTATCTCGGCGCTGACCAGAAGCCTGTTGGTTTTTCTCTCGAGCTGTGCGCGCACGTCGTCGATCGTCTGAAAGTTGATCTCGGTACTCCGGACATTCAGACAAAGCTTACGCCCGTCAACTCGTCCAATCGTATTCCACTTATCCAGAATGGCACGATCGACATCGAGTGCGGTGGCACAGCCAGCAGTAAGCAGCGTCTAGAACAGGTCTCATTCAGCGTTGCGACCTTCGCCAGTCAAACGGCTTGGCTCGCAAAGGCCTCGAGCGGGCTCAAGACGCCGAAAGATCTGAAAGGGAAGACCGTTGTCGTAACTCAAGGGTCCGATGCTCTTGGCATCGCCAAAGGCATTTCGCAGCAGGACGATCTCAACCTGACAATCGCGCAAGCCAAAGACCATGCGGAATCGCTGCTGCTGCTCACGACCGGTCGTGTGGCGGCGTGGGTGGAAGCCGACATTCTGTTGGCCGGTATGAAGGCGGATTATTCGAAACCAACCGACCTCATCTTTCTAAAAGCTAACTATGGTACCATTTACTATTATGGCCTGATGTTCTCGAAGGATGATCCCGACTTCAAAAAGATAGTCGACGACGTTCTCTCCAAACTCATGGCTTCCGGCGAGTTCACCAAAATCTACGACAAATGGTTCGTGGCTGCGATCCCGCCGAAAAATATCAATCTGAACTTCCCAATGCCCGATGCGCTCAAGGAGCGCGTCGCTCACCCCAGTGATGTCGTCGATTACTGAGCTTGACCGCGGCGAGCCGAAGCCGCTGCGGCAATAGGACGTCAACGCCAGACCTGCAGCATGGTCACAATGCTGGTTGTGATCGCGAGTGCTGACGCAAGCAACTGTCGTCACCTAAAGGGAGCGTGAAATGAGAAGCGGAGCGGTTGGCTGGGAGTCGATGACGGACGCGGATCGACAAATCGCGCAATGGGTCGAGCAGACGCCATTTGTGGACACCCATGAACACCTGATCGAGGAAAGCCAGCGCCTTTCTGGAGCAGTCCATCCACGGACATTGCCATGCAACGACTGGGCCTATCTATTCAGATCCTATGCTGCCGAGGATCTGGTGGTTGCGGGCCTGCCAGTGAGCGACCTGCGAGCGTTTCTCGGGCCGGATCTTACGAGCCAGGAAAAATATCGGCTGATCGCGCCCTATTGGGAACGGATCCGTCACACCGGCTACGCCCAGGCGCTGCGCCATACATTTCGTGGCGTTTACGGTGAAGAAGACCTGTCCGACGAAAGCCTGCCCCGGATCGCCGAGAAATACCATCAAACCGTTCAGCCGGGTTTTTACGCACGGATTCTGGAGCTGGCAAACATCAACGGCTGTCACGTCAATTCGCTACAGCGCATCTTTATGGAGACCGAGCAGCCAGGGTTGCTCGACCACGACATAAGCATCCTTCAATTGTGCCGGTGTAGTGCTGCTGACTTTGCGTGGGTGGAAGCCGAGACGGGCAGACGCCCCACCACGCTCGATGAATGGCTCGGGGTTATAGACTTTTATTTTGCGACTTACGCCGCCAAAGCCGTGGCTGTAAAATCGCAAATTGCCTATTCTCGCGCTCTCAATTTCGAGCCGGTCACCAAGGCGCATGCCGCAAGACTATTCCCGCACCATGCCGACAGGGTAGGCGCATTGCACGCCCTTGGTCCTGAGGACCTTAAGGCGCTGCAAGACTATCTATTCCGCTATTGCGTCAGCAAGGCTGGCGAGTACGGCCTGCCGGTCAAACTGCACACCGGCGTTTTGGCGGGCCACGGCGTGATGCAACTCGCGCGTACTCGCAGCAATGCAGCAGATCTCTGCCGTCTGCTGCAGGACTTTCCCGAAACCCGATTCGTCCTCATGCATATTGGCTACCCATACGAGCACGAGTTTATTGCGTTGGCCAAACATTATCCTAACGCGGCGATCGACATGTGCTGGGCATGGATCATCAACCCCGTGGCGGGCGTTCGCTTCTTGAAGGAGTTTTTGATGGCGGTTCCGTCCAACAAGATCTTCACCTTTGGCGGCGACTATGTCGCTGTCGAGCCAATTTATGGCCATGCGTGCGTAGCGCGCCGTGGAATCGCACGAGCTCTCTCGCAATTGGTCGCCGAAGGCTGGATCGCGCTCGAGGACACCCGTGACTTGATTGACCGGATCATGCGCGGCAACGCGCTTCAGTTCTTTCAGAAAGCGCATCGGGAGGATACGACGCAGCGGTGAATGGCGCACAACCTCGTTTAAAGTTTGTCTACATCCATGACCATCAGCGATGTGAGGGTGGTTGGCGCGCCCAGCGCATCGAGCGTGATACAGCGCTCGAGCTCCCGGACGGACGCTTTCTTTCCGCGCGACTGCCGGTTCATCCGCCTGTTCGACGACAGGTACGAACCGCAGGCCGCCGACAACACTCAGCAACGGCCGCGCTCATCATTAGCCTGGCTGCAGCTAGGACATTGCGTTACCGGTGGACGCCCGGGCCGAGAGCCACGGCCAAGGGGAGGCACCGCTCGTCGTCTGATGGCGATGTCCAATCGTGAATTGCGCCAGTGCGGCGCGTGCGCATCAAGTTCGATATGCGGGCCAACTGGTACCCCCGATCCCAAGGCGGCAGAGATTGAGCTCGCGCAGCTGGCAGAAGCATCCACGGCAATATCAACTCTGACGTTCCGCACCGCGATTCAGGTCACGACTAATGCAATCCTTGACCCGACGGACTGTAAGAAGCTGCAATCTCGTTCGGGCTTTGGCGCCGGTCGTCTTGCCGCCCATCTCAAAACTTTAGTGCCATTCGCCTGCCGACGCTTCATGCTGAATTGCACGCCCCTGTGTTGCATAATTTCTTTCGACCTCATCACCGGCGTTTGCACCGGTTCAGCACCACGTCGGCCGAGTGCAGATTGAGGCTGATCTCTGAGGCCGCTGATCAAGCCCGCCAAGGCATGCGGCCTGGGCGCGCGCGCGTGACCTCAGTAGCAATCTCGGCCGCCAGGATTGTGTCACGGGGGCATCGAGAATCTGCAGTATTTCATCGCATTATTGGATGATTGGCTTGGCTTCACCTCAATGGCTGGCTTCAACTTTGAAGCGCGGCAGAAAGCAGTTGATCAAAACTGTTGCGCCAAATGTCTCATGTGTCGTCGAACGCATCGATTCATGCCGGTTGGCCGCGAGGCGGCGTTGCCGCTCGAAGTTACTGTAGTCATGCATCGACTTGCTCGGTGAACCTGACCAGAGACGAGTCTGGTTAGCGATGGGAAGATAGACATCGAAATAGAAGAGGATGCCAACCGAGGATGTTAGATTGAAATACTCAACTATTGCGTTTAGCTGCTCTTGACCTCTACAGATCGTCCAGCTTGAGCTCGCTCGGTCGGTCCAAAACATTACGGTCGCAAATGGGCGCGTCGACAGCACCTTCCTGAGAACGAAGCGAGCTCTTGATGAGTAGTGGAGAGCCGATGTGAGTGCACTCGTGTGGAATCAAATCGGGGTTGCAAAAGCGCTGCACACAGTTCGGCGTCATTCGGCAACTATCGTGGTCGAAGCTCTTCTGAGGCGCGCCGGCTCCGAGAACATCGGAAGGCCTGGCCAAGGCCTCTTCGGTGATAGCCGCCCGGTATCAATTGGCGGCTTATTATCAGCGCTCTCAAATCGGTCGCTCGGCGGCATTCAGGGCGGGCCTGCGCGAAAGGGCAGGGGGGCCGCCGAAATCGCAGGCGGAGATCGGCTTGACGTCAAGACCCGGCGAGCGGCTCAGAGGCCGTCGCATTCGGAGGTGTGATGTCTTCGGTCAACTCCATGCTTCATCTGGGCTTGAATCTTCATGGGGCTGGCGGGCACTCTGCCGCGTGGCGCTGGCCGGGCACAAATCCAAGCGCCTTTTTCGATATCGAGCACTACGTCCGGGCCGCGAAGCTTGCGGAGCACGGTCTGCTGGATGCCGTATTCGTCGCCGATACGCCCGCGATAAGTTCCGACATTACGCACCAGCCGCCGCTGAATGGGCTCGAGCCTACGCTGGTTCTCTCTGTGATTGCCCGCGAAACGAAGCGGATTGGGCTGATCGCGACGGCGTCGACAACCTACAATGAGCCATACAATCTCGCCCGGCGTTTCCAATCTCTCGATGTCATCAGCGGTGGCCGCGTCGCCTGGAACGCCGTCACGACCTCGAGCCCGGCGACGGTCGCGAACTTTGGCGGTCAAGAGATCGCACGAGCGGATCGCTACAGACGCGCCGAGGACTTCGTTGAAACCGTCCGTGCTCTCTGGCTGAGCTGGAGCGACAAGATGATCATCGCCGATCAGGCTGCGGGTGTTTATGCAGATCAGAGTCAATTCCGGCTTCTCGACCCAACTACGAATATCTTCGGTATCCGAGGCCCGCTTACGCATCCCGCTTCGTCGCAAGGTCTTCCAGTCATCGTTCAGGCAGGCGGTTCGGAGCCCGGATTGCGGCTTGGTGCCCGCAGTGCAGATGTCGTGTTTGCGGCCGCCGGGGACTTGGCAACGGCGCTGCAGGAGGCCGCGCGCCTGCGCGCGCTCTCGCGGCAATTCGGACGGCCCGCGGCTCCGCTCATCCTGCCAGGGCTGGTCACCTGCATCGGGGGAACCGAGGAAGAGGCGGCTCGTCGCAAAGAGCAGCTGGACGAGCTGCTCGATCTGGAGCGCGCCGTGGCTGCTCTTGCACGAAGCATGGGCGTGGCGGTCGAGAAGCTCAGCCTCGAAAGCACCATCCCGCAGGAGATTTTGCCCGATGCAGACAAGGTTCCGTTTTCTGTCGGCCACCATCGCACGATTGAAGTCCTTGCACGTCAAGGCCGGACGGTTCGCGAGATCATCAGTGGCGTTCAAGCGTTTGGGCATCGCCTGATCGTAGGCGCACCCGAGCAGATCGCGGATTCGATTGAAGCATGGTTCCGCGCTGGCGCGGTCGATGGTTTCAATATCATTCCGGACGTGCTGACGGATGGCACTCCGGCCTTTGTCGACAATGTGGTGCCCATCCTGCAGAAGCGCGGACTGTTTCGCAAAGAATATCGCGGGCAGACACTGCGGGAGCATTTTGGAATTTCGATTCCTTCTGAGCCGACAAGAGCCGCAGCTAGCTCACCGCTGTGACGTTTCCTCAACATCAAACGCTCCGGAGCCTGGATATGCTTTCACCGACTGCGCGACCCACGAGGCGCTTCACTGGCCGGTCGAACCATCTAGCACGAAAGATGGCGGCCACCCTTGCCGTGCTCTCAGGCCTGTCTCAATGGACACCCAGCGTTCATGCCCAAGAAGGGGTAGCCGTGAAGCGGGGAGGCGTTATCCGTTATGGACATTTTCAAGAGCCTGCCTGCCTGTTCGGCGGGTGGGTGCAGCAATGGTACCTGCAACGCCAGTACAGTGACAATCTGGTTGCTCGTAGCGACGACGGCAAGATTGCGCCATGGTTGGCCGAGTCCTGGACCATCTCCGACGACAAAAAGGTGTACACATTCGAGATAAAACCAAATGTGAAGTTCACGGACGGGACTGCTCTCGATGCGCAGGCCATCGCTGACAATATCAACGGGTGGCTCAGCAATGATCCCGATCTTCGCAATCCGACTGCCGCTCCGTATCTTAGCGACAGCTTCGAATCGGCAAAGGCAATCGCTCCCCTGACGCTGCAGGTAACCTTGAAGGTGCCGTTTGAGCCCTTGCTCAACGTGTTCGCTCAATCCTCACAAGGTATTCTGTCGCCAACCGCGCTCAAACGTGGGCTTGCGGTGAATTGCGAGAACCCGGTCGGCTCGGGTCCTTTCATCGTCGACAAGTGGCGCCATGGGCGGGAAGTCACCTTCCGCCGTAATCCCGACTACAATTGGGCGCCGGCCACCGCGAAACACCAGGGCCCGGCTTACGTTGACGGAATCAGCTGGAAGTTTCTGCCAGATCAGACTGTCCGATATGGCTCGCTGATCACGGGCGAGACCGATGCCATTTACGATATCCCGGCCATTGCATGGAAAGACGCTAATTCCCGCTTTCCAGTATTGCGGCATATTACCGGCGGCACCCCTCTACGCCTTGCATTGTATGCGGCCAGGCCCCCGTTTGACGACGTACTCGTCCGCAAGGCTTTTGCTTATTCTACTGATCGAAAGGCCGCGGTTGACACATCCTTCCTTGGCTCTTTGCCATTTGAAGGCAACGGTGCGCTAAGTCAAAGCTCGCCGGAATACCTGCACGAACTCGGGCGGGCCTATGCGTACGATATTCGGAAAGCCAATCAGCTGCTTGATCAGGCGGGTTGGACCGAGCGCGACCGTAACGGCGTCCGTGTCAAGAACGGCAATTCACTGACGGTACGTATTTCCTATTCGAACGCTTTTCTGAAGCCCGATGGCGAGCAAGCCTTGCAAGTAATCCAACAGCAGGCAAGGGCGGCCGGTTTTGACGTACGTCTTCAACCCACTAATCCCGCTGATTTCTTCGCCGGAAGAAACCTCGGCCCGGATGATTATGAAATCGTGCTGCTCTATTGGGTTGCACCCGGCGCCGAGATATTCCGAATTTCATGGAAGCCGGACCAGAATGGTGAACCCAATCGATTCAATCCGTCGCGCTTCCAGGATTCGGCGCTTTGGGAGGTGATCCAAAGGGCGGAGCAGGACTTCAGTAGCGCTGAACGTAAGGGTCTTTATCAGCAGGCGGAACGGAAGATCGTGGATGAGGCTCCTGTGATTGGCTTCACGGTGCTGGACGTGACTTTGGCTACCAGCCCTAATCTGAAAGACGTGTGGCTGGACCACGGGTCAGTGGGCGAGCCCGTCTTCTATGATGCTCATTTTGATGAACGGAAATGAGGCCGTGAAGCGCGTAGCCCACAATCCGCTTGTTTGGTTCGCGCGCCGCATACTCTCCGGCGTGGCTGTCGTCTGGGCTGCAGCAACATTTGCGTTCCTGATTCAGTGTTTGCTGCCCGGCGATCGCGCGCAGATCATCATCAATGTACGGAGTGGTAATGTCGGGCCGGCGGCTCCGGCAGAGCTCGCAGCCATCAATGCGCAATACGGCTTTGATCAACCGCTCGTGGTTCAATATGCCAAGTACGTATGGTGCATCCTGCACGGCGATCTTGGTGAATCATACCAGCAGCATCGAGCAGTCGCGGGGATCATCGCAGAGCAGATTGGTCCAACTATCGTTCTGGCGATCGCCGCGCTGCTGATGGCATGGGCTATTGCCATCTTGACCACCCTGTTGATCGCCGGCAGAGACAACATATGGTCGAAGCTGCTCAGCGGCGCGCAAATCTTCCTGGCAACCGTACCGCCTTACTGGTTAGCTACAATTCTGCTCGTCATCTTTGCGGTGAACTTGCGGATTTTTCCCGTTGTCGGGGAAAGTTCGCCGATGGGACTGGTTCTCCCAACCCTTGCGCTGGCGCTCGAACTGTCGGGCTTTTTCGGACAAGTCGTTCTGAACGAGTTCACGCGCGTGCTCGAGCAGCCCTTCGTTACGTCCGCGCGAGCTCGAGGCATGAGTGATTTCGGCGTCAGACTTCACCACGTCCTGCGTCATGCCGCATTGCCCGGCATTACGTTGTCAGGTTGGGCTCTTGGCAAGCTTCTTTCGGGGGCGATCTTGATAGAGGTCGTTTTCGCCCGTCAAGGCCTAGGTGGAGTTCTCGTTGCCGCGACGTCCTCGCGGGACGTTCCGATTGTCTCGGGAGCTGTTTTGATCTCTGCCGGCCTATTCGTCCTTGTCAGTGTGATTGTTGATCTGGCTTACCGGATACTCGATCCGAGGATGAAGCTGACATGAGCAGGTCCGTAGAAGTCACGGTGTCTCGGCCGCTCGGAGAACTCCTGGAATTCATCTGCTATGTTCCCTTCCGGGTTGCTGCCTCGCTTGCCGCCATTGGCTTCTTCGTCCTCGCGGCCATCGCGCCAAAGGTGCTGCAGACGCACGACCCGCTCGCTATTGATTTAAGCTCGTCATTGCAGTCGCCTTCGATCGTCCATTGGTTGGGTACCGATCAATTGGGCCGGGATCTCTACTCCCGCGTGCTGGAGGGGGCTGGCCAATCGCTTGCCATCGGACTTGGTGCGACCGCACTGAGCATGTCCGTTGCACTCATTCTCGGCGTCGCCGCCGCGCTTTCCGGTGGCCTGCTCGACAGCATTCTCACCCGGATTTTCGACGTGCTCTTCGCAATTCCCACGCTCTTGCTCGCCCTGGTGTTCGTGACCGTCTTTGGGCCGTCGGTGCTGACTGAGGTCATAGCCGTCGGAATCGGCGCGGCGCCCGGCTATGCGCGCATGATCAGGGGCCAGATGCTATCTATCAAGGGGACCGGGTACGTGGAGGCAGCCAAGGCCCTCGGACATCCGTTTCCACGTATCGTCTGGAGGCATATTCTTCCGAACGCGATGAGCCCGCTGACGGCTATGGTGACGATCGGGGTCGGTCAGGCGATTATCTGGGCGTCCGGCCTGGCCTTTCTAGGTCTTGGCGTTGCTCCCCCGGCCCCTGAATGGGGTGCGCTGCTCAATGCCGGCCGCAACTATGTGATCTATGCGTGGTGGCTGGAGATCATACCCGGACTGGCCGTGACGATTTTTGCCCTCAGCCTCACCATTGTCGGAGGCCACCTGCAGGACCGTCTGGAAGGAAAAATTTGAATGCTGCAGGCTCCTCCCAAGCCTGTCTCGCAGCAGGCAGATCTCCTCACGGTCGATTCGCTGCATGTTTCCTTCGGGCGCGACATCTCCGCAAAAGCGGTCGTGCGCAATGTCTCCTTCTCCTTACGCCCGGGGCGGTGCCTTGCGATCGTCGGTGAGTCCGGCTCAGGCAAGAGCGTGACCGCGCGGGCTCTCATAGGCCTCGCCGGTCGCCACGCCAGGGTCCATGCACGCCAACTGAGCTTCGACGGAACGGACCTGATCGGCCTTCACGATCGTGGTTGGCGGCGCATTCGCGGCAACGGGATTGGCTTCGTACTACAGGATGCACTCGTCTCACTGGACCCGCTTCGCCGGGTCGGCAAAGAGATTGGCGAGGGACTGCGCCTGCATGGTGCCGTATCATCACGCCAGGAGCTCGCACAGCGCGTGATTGCTCTCCTCAAGCTCGTCGGCATCCCTGAACCCGAAATCAAGGCCAAGCAACTGCCGCAGCAATTGTCCGGTGGTCAACGCCAACGGGCACTCATCGCCGCAGCACTCGCGCTCGATCCACACCTGCTCATCGCCGACGAGCCGACCACCGCTCTCGACGTGACAGCGCAAGCTCAGGTGCTGGCACTGCTCGAGGAAACCAAAACGCGAGGTAAAGCTCTGATCCTGGTCAGTCACGATCTGGCAGTGGTCTCCCGCGTGGCGGATGAGGTCCTCGTCATGCGTCAAGGCGAGGTCGTCGAACGCGGTACCGCCGCTCAGATATTCGGAGATCCACGACACTCCTATACTCGTCAGCTGCTGGACGCCGTGCCGTCAGGCCGGCCGCGTGGCTCACGTCTCTCATCATCGGCCATTGGCGAGCAAACGGAGCCACCCGTGCAATGGCCGCCGACATCTCGCTCCATCGTGCTCGAAGCGACAAACCTGGTGAAGCGCTTCAAGGGCCCAGATGGCTCCTTACGGGCAGCCGTCGACGGCGTCTCATTTGAATTGCGATCCGGCGAGACTTTGGGCATCGTGGGTGAGTCCGGGTCAGGAAAGTCCACGATGGCGCGCATGGTTCTCGCGCTCGAGGGACCGGACGGGGGAGCCGTCCAGTTTGAAGGCCGGGCCTGGACCACGCTTGCCGAACGTGAACGGCGGGCTCGCCGGCGGTCGATATCGATTATATATCAGGATCCTCTTAGCTCGTTTGATCCACGCTGGACCGTCGGTCGCATTTTATCCGATAGCCTATCGATGGACGTGGAGACATCGCGCAAGCGTCAGGAGCGCGTTATCGAGCTGCTCGATCTGGTCGGGCTGTCGAGCGCCTTGCTTGGCCGACGATCGCTCGAGCTCTCGGGCGGTCAGCGCCAGCGCGTCGCAATCGCGCGCGCGATCGCGCCTAATCCTGCCGTGATCGTCTGCGATGAGCCGGTTTCGGCGCTCGACGTCTCGATCCAGGCCCAAGTCCTGGACCTGCTCGGCGATCTAAAGCGCCACCTCGGCATGAGTTATCTCTTCATCTCCCATGATCTCGGCGTTGTTCGTCATATCAGCGATCGCATCATCGTGATGCGCCAGGGGAGAATTGTCGACTGTGGCGCTACTGAAGAGATATTCCTCAATCCACAATCTGAATATACCAGGAGCCTTATCGCCGCCATGCCCCGTCTTGTGCGCGATTCTGAGATAAGTCGTCCGTCAATGATTCTCGAAAGAGGCATCGCGTGAATGCTGCCGAATTCGACTTTCTGGGTCATAAATAGCGGATCTTCAATCGGGAGGCACTACCATTTTGCGCGCCGGTTCGGTCACGATTGCGCGCTCGTTCATCGCACCGCCAGTGTGGTTCGCGATGGGTCGGCCGGCGCGCGGGGCGGACCACTCGAGCTCGTACACTGTTTCGCTAACTATACGCCTGGAACGTGCCGAATTCCTTGACTATGTGCCGGAACCTTCTCGGCCATCGCCGTCTCGCGAGCAAGATCGGAACCTGGTTTCTTGCGGTCTCCTCGCGAACCTGGTGCGATCCCCGACAAGCGTCGGCTTTTGTCAGGTTCAAAACACCTGGCGTCGATCCGACGATCTCGACTTCATCGCATTTATTCAGCCCCTTATTACAGCTGATCGGCTGGCACGGTCATTGCTCAGGTACTGCCGAGTACGGCTCTACGTAAGCGATCGCTTTCGGCCGCAAGCCGTGGCTTCATTCTGGGAAAGAAGCAAGATTGAGAGCTTCTCGCATTCGGTTGACGGACGGACTTCGACCGGGAGAGACGAATCGGGTGTTTAAGCATATCAGAAAAGTCAAACGAGCTTGTGTTGGCGACCTCGGTGGCCCCCGGTGAGCAACAATCGCCAACAAGGCGGTGGTGGACGGCCATGATGCATTCAGTCGACGAGCACACGGCCGACGGATGGGAAGGCCCGCCGCGAACTTGCTACGTCATCGGCACGTCGAGGCTTTGATTTGGCAGTCGGCGATGGCACGAATCGCATGGCGTACCGGCGTTTGCCGAGTAACAAGTGCTAAAAAAGCCCCGGGCAAGACGGAATCGTCGACATGTCGCAAACGATCGGCGCTAACTGCGTGTGCAGCGCGAATCAAGAATCAGAAGACCGGAGCGGTACGACAGACAATTTTTCATCGGATGGAGAGTTCGTTCGACACTGGAGCCGAGCTGCCGATCGGCTACGTGCGGTGGCGGCCGTGGGGAAGCGAACTGAGGAGGTGATCAGGAAGACCGGGATTGGATTGCAGCTATCCTCAGAGGACTTCAGCGGTCTCGACCTATCCGATTTTCCGTTGCGGCGCTGCACCCTCAATCGCGCGCAACTCTACGGAGCAAAGCTGGATCGGGCAGACCTTTCTGGAGCGAACCTGATCTGTCCCGGGCTAGAGAGAGCAAGCTTCCGAGGGGCCAAGCTGGACTTTGCGTATATGCACGCGATTGCGGCACAGGTGTGCAACTTCGACGATGCCAGTCTGCGCAATGTAGTTGATGCGACCGGCGGTCTGTTCCACGGTTGCAGTATGAAGAGGACGCGTTTTGACAACGCGATGCTCAGTGGACTTCTCATCTATCAGTGCGACGCGAGTCATGCTGTATTCGATGGGGCGGAATTGCAAGGTTCGACTCTTAATGAGTGCTTCCTTTCTTCGGGTTCATTCCGCTTTGCCAAATTGAGCCAGGTCACGATCACGAAGACATATCTGGCGGCTTGCTCGTTCTTCCAGTCGAAGGGAGATTGTCTATCGATCATGCGCCCCACCTCGGTCGATGGCCTTATCCTGGAAGGCGCTCATCTTCCGTATCTGAGACTCTCAAAGGTGAGCGGGCGGATTAAGGCCAGGGCCCTGAGCGCACCGTTCGCCGATCTGCACCTGTCAAACCTTTCAAAAGCGGAGCTTGAACAGGCAGATTTCACGGAAGCGCGGCTCCTGTCCGTAAACCTGTCCGAGGCGAACCTCATCGGCGCCGTTTTGAACGGTGCGTCAATTCGTTCCTGCCAGCTTGATGGAGCGGATCTGTCCCGGGCATCAGGCGAAAGCATTTCGATAACAGAAAGCACGATGCGCGCCGCCAAGTTCACGGGTTTTCGTGGCCGCTGTGCGTTTATGCGTGACTGCGATCTCGAGAATGCAGATTTGTCACAGGCTTACCTCTACAGGTCGATGCTTACCGGTGATCCCCCGCAATCCATGGCATTGGATCGCGCAAACTTCCAGGGATCCAATCTGGTTCAAGCATATCTCGCGGCGGGAATGACCGAGAGCAACCTGGAGGCAACGCGCGTCGCATACATCCGCGCGAACCAATCGTCCTTGCGCGACGCGAACCTGAGTGGGATCTCGCCGTTCCAGGCCAGCTTCGTAAAGGTCGATTTTTCGGGTGCCAAGATAACCACATTCGAGCCACCGTTCTTTGCAGACCGATGTCCAGGACTGAAAGCCGCTCTGAAGCATGATCCGCCGGGCGAGCCAACAGAGTATCTCGCCGGATTTTCATCGTTGATGCAACGCAGTCGAGAAGGGTCAACTTGACGCCTTGGGAAAACGAGCGATGAACGGGGGAAGAGACAACGTTATTAGCTTGGCCAGGTTGGGCAGAATGCCCATGCGGCCGACGTGAAACTTTCGTCCCGGCGCAGCGCGCGATCAGTCGGTGCAGCACGCAGAACGTATCTTCCGTGACTAGGCGATCGGAGAAGCTTTGTTTCATTCAGAAGAACTGGAGTAAAACAGATGCATCTGGCGTCCCTTTCGGCTGGCAGAACCTTTCTTCGCGAAGTCGCGAGAACAGGGCAGACGATCGGCACGGTGCACACATTGGGCGCCCTGCACCGCGGTCATGCAGAACTGATCAGAAGGGCTGCAAGCGAAAATGACGTAGCAATTGTCACGGTATACCCGAACAAGAGCCAGTTTGAGCCGGGTGTTAGCTATGATTTCAATTTGGACGATGATATCGGGCTTGCGCTACGAGCGGGCGCAACTGCCGTGGTTTCGTCTAATGATGCCGAGATGTTTCCGGCAGGCTATCGAACGCTTATATCACAAGAGGACTATGATTTGCGTCTGGACGGGCCCCAGGAGCGCTTGAAGGAAGCCGTGACCGGTGCGATCCGCTGGATTTGCTATGCGCGACCAACCCGCAGCTACTTCGGACTCAAAGATATTGGTCAGGCGATCCTGGTGAAGCGCGCCGTCACCGACCTCCTTCTCGATTGTGAGATACGGTTTGTGCCGACGGTGAGATACAGGAACGGAGTGCCGATCTCGTCGCGATTGAGGCGGTTTAGCCGCTCCGAGCTTGACGAGCTGTCGTGTCTTTTCATGGCACTCGATCATGCGAGAAAACAGGTCACCCAGGGAACCTCGTGTGTCAGGAATCTGATCACGTCAGCTACATCTCTGATAGCGTTCCGAAAATTCAAACTCGATTTTATCCGAATCGTTGACGCCGAGAGCTTCGAAAATCTGGAACAGGTCAAGCTCCCCTTCATAATCGTCGGTGCAGCAATGGCTCATGGCATCAGGGTCTTCGATAGTATCTACGTTGCAGATCAGGATATGCTCCTGAATGGTCCTTCGGATATCTGGATTGATTTGCCTGAGCGGCCGTAGCCAGGCGATTACGCGTAGCTGACGCTTGAACGACAAGGTCGAGCGGGCGCAGCCGGGAGAGCCATACACGCGACGTCAATTCTGGCTTTCCGCGCTGCGATTCAGTTCTCGATTAATGCGATCCTTGACCCGACGGACCGCGAGAAGCTGCAATCTCGTTTGGGTCTTGCCACTGATCGTTTTGCCATCGATCTTGAAATTGTAGCGCCATTGGCCTGGCGATGCTTCCAGGATGCTGAATTGCACGCCTCTGTGCTGCATGATGTTCTCAATTCCCATCCCACACGTTCCGCCAGTCCGGTGCCGCGTAGGCCGAGTGGAGATGATCTATGATTTCTCAATCAGAAGGACGTTGACCTAACCCTAAGAGAGCCGCCGATCCTGGAGGACCGGCGGCCAAGTCAAGGGAGGAAACGCCCTTAAGGGCAGCGGTAGCAAGACTACCGCAAGGCACCGCCAATCTCTTGGCGGATCTCTAGTAAATATTTTTGCGATTACGCCAGAGGGTAATCCGCCTGTTCATCGAAGGAGGTGATGCGAAGAGGCTTTGCATTGGTGGTCTCAAGTAGTGCATTTGTGGCTGCGCTAAAAGAAAAAGTTGAGTACGCGGCGTACAAATTGAGCTCTTTCGCGCTTTTTCGCTCGATCTTCAACAGACCACAACTGTCTTTCACGACGTGCACAGAGCTCGTCCATCAAATGCAGCAGCTCGTCTTGTCTTCGGCGAGCCGATTTCTGGAGCTGTTAATAAAGGAGCTCTGGTTCACGCTCGAAAACTCTCCGCCAATCGCAAGAAATTCGTAAGTAGCAAGTTACCGTCCTTAGTAAGTACGGACTCCGGGTGAAATTGTACCCCGTAGGTTGGTTGATGCCGATGTGCCAAGGCCATGATCTCACCTTCATCTGAACGAGCTGTCACCATGAGATCCGGCGTGTCTGCTGGATTAAGTTCGACGACCAGAGAATGGTAGCGCCCCACATAAAGGGGTGACGGAAGTCCCTTGAACAATCCGCGCCCTTCGTGCGTTACGTGGGAACCCCGACCGTGCATGGGATGGCGTGCGCGGACCACGCATCCGCCGAACATGCTTCCAATGCATTGGTGCCCAAGACAGATGCCAAGCATGGGGACGCGCCCCGAAAGTTCGCGAACAACCGCAGTGGATATGCCGGCCTCGACTGGTGTGCAGGGGCCGGGAGATATGACGATTGCTCGTGGCTGAAGTTCAACGAGATCGGTGACGTTGATCGTGTCGTTCCGGACGACTTTCGTCTCCGCGCCAAGCTTGCGAAAATAGCGCGCAATATTGAACACGAAGGAATCGTAATTATCGATGATGAAAATCAAAATGCACCGGCCGGATCGACACCAAAAGCGCCGAAGAGACTCTGCGCCTTCGCAAGCGTTTCCTCGTACTCGGCTTCAGGATTCGACATTGCCGTTATTCCACCCCCTGCATGAAACCAAGCGTGGTCGTCATTGACCATCACTGTGCGGATGGCAACATTGGTGTCCATGTGTCCGTTGAATCCGATGAATCCGATCGAGCCGCAATAGACCTCCCGGGCCACTTTCTCGATGTCCGCAATGATTTCCATGGCTCGCACCTTTGGCGCACCGGTCACGGATCCGCCAGGAAAGCAGGCGCGAAGCAGACTGACAGCATCTTGCCCTGCAGCAAGTGCGCCCGTGAGGACCGAGACGAGGTGGTGCACTGAGGCATAGGATTCGAGGTCGCACAGTGTCGAAACGTCAACCGAATCGTCTGTGCAAACGCGTGACAGATCGTTGCGCAGCAGATCGACGATCATGATGTTCTCAGCGCGGTCCTTTTCGGACGCAAGCAGGATTTCGGCCCGGCGGCGATCTTCCGCGTGATCCGCGGAACGCGCAATAGTTCCCTTGATAGGACGCGTTTCGACCTGTCGCGCGTCAAGTTTCAGAAATCGCTCAGGAGAGCTCGATGCAATCGTGAGCTTATCGTAGCGCAAGAGGGCAGCAAAAGGAGCTGGGTTTGATGACCGGAGCTGGCAATAGAATGTGACCGGATCGAACAGCGGCGACACCCTCGCATTGAAGCATTGCGCGATGTTCACCTGGAATATGTCCCCAGCCAGAATCAGTTCGATAACGTGTCGGATCGCTGCTATGTAGCCTTCACGGCTAAAGTTCGACTCCCACGCGCCCGCCCTAGCAGGAATTATAATCTGCGGCGACCTTGGTCTGGCAAGCAGCGCCGTAAACTCATCGGCCCGGCGACGCGCACGGTCGGCTCGTCGAGCAGGGTCCTGCTCCGGCCATCCTGTCGAGACGATCCAGCATCTGCGGTCGCGGTGATCGAAGCTGACCACCACGTCATAAAAATGTAGAATTGCTTGAGGCAATCGGAGACAGGGAATTGATGGCCCTGGCAGCCGCTCCAGGGTTCGGTTCAGATCGTACGCGAAGAAGCCGGCAGCTCCCCCCTGGAACGGCGGGAGATCGGGCCGATGTGCTTCCCGGCATCTGACGAGAAGGTTGCGCAGGACCGCCCATGGATCGCCTGGAAGGACCTCCCCATGCCAGCTTGCCTTTCCTTCGGCGACCAAATAGGTACCGAACGGTTCGCAAGCCAAATATGAGTAACGTCCAAGCAGCTCGGGCCCAGCCGCGCTATCGAGAAAAGTAAGCTGCGGCCGCTGCGCAAGGCATCGCAGCGCCTTGACAGGTTCAACCCAATGCAGCTCGCGGACGTGCATAGGCTATGGATTGCCGAAGAGGGACAGACTGTGAGGCCCGCGCCGATGGTGATGCCATTCCGAACGAGGGCATTTTTCGTTCGATGCGTACAAAACCTTGAGGCCGATCATCGAGCTACTCATGGCGGGCTCGTCTCACGGGCCGAGCGAGCTGCCCTAGCCCGGCAGTTCCGGCGAAATACACGTCTGTTGATAGCTCGTAGTCTGCGGCAAAGCGCATCTCCCGAAATGGCCGTACGCACCGGATCGCTTCTTGATACAAACCGTGCGTTTTGTACGCAGCAAGATCCGCCTCGCTGTCAAACTCGCCGTACACCACGATGTCGATATCATTGCCAAGCTGATCGCTCTTGCGGTTGCGCGCAATCTCAAGCCGACGTGCATATGGGATTGACGTGAGAACCGATAGACCTTCTACGATTTGGTCGATATCGGCCTTGTCCCTGGCTGTGAAGAAGACGATGTGACGGATCATGGCGACCGCAAACGTGACGACCTAACCTGGCGGCGTTCTTATCCCGGGATCAAGCTCAACGCAACGCCGGAAGGGCATTGACAGCAGAACACGTATTTGGCCGCTTGTGTCGATGGCCTTGCAGCGGAGCTCGCAGAATTTCTGGTTGATCAAGGTGTGTAAGTTGGCCGCACGTCAACGATCTGAATGTCAGTTGCACGACAGCACGGACCGTGGTGCTCGAGAGGTATGGTGTGGCTCGCGGACGGAATACATGATCGATTGAAGTGCAGCACCATCCTTTTTGAACAGCGCGACTTCGATCTCCGCGGCGACTTGCTTTCGACCAGCATAATCCCGTAAGCCGGCCAGCACGCAATGCCGGGCTGGAAACGGGGGCAGGTCGGCAATCCTGTTAAAACCAGGCAGCACTGCACTCCGCACAGACTTCAGGATGGGCAATCCATGCAGGTTACGTTGATGAAGGGAAAAATCCATCGCGCGTCGGTCACCCAGTCCGATCTGCACTATGAAGGCTCGATTTCGATAGATCGCGCGTTGCTGGATGCGGCGGGATTCCTCATCAACGAACGCGTCGAAATCTACAATATCGAAACTGGAGCGCGGTTCGCCACCTATGTGATTGAGGCCCCTATGGGATCGGGAACAATAGGCTTGAATGGAGCGGCTGCACGGCTCGCAATGCCTGGCGACAAGGTGATCATCGTTGCATATGCGTCTTTTGACGAGAAGGAGGCTAACGAATTCAAGCCGCGTGTTGTGCTGGTTGATCGGGAGAATCATATTTGTCGACCTCAAAGCGCAAACGGTGGCCTGGGAGCCGGCGTGGCCGTCGCAAACCGATAGAGCTCTACGCGAGTCCGCGCTCACCAGGAGGCGATCGATGAGCGACCGGCCAACGTCGCCGCTTTTGTCTCAAATAAGTCAAATGGCTGAGCATTTTCAGACCGGTGGACGGAACTAAAATCCGCCTCGACGATAGGTCTGCGCTGGATAGCGCGTCACCGCTAAATTCATTCGGGTGGAGGCGGGTGGCGTAGGGATGGGCCCAGGAGCCGATTCTGCGCGGCGATAGGGGAAGCACAAAAATTGGTCGGCGGAAGTGGGCGAGCTGCTTCTTGATGCCTATGCGATGAACCGCCCGGCCTGCTCGGCTCTTCGATCGATATTCGCGTACAGGGCCGGAGCGCGCAGATGACTCGTAGCAGCCTGGTATGCGTCGACGCCCTTTCCGACAAGACGATCGCCATTGGTGATACCAACCAGGTGAACCCCCGGCCGTCGTTCGAAGCGTACAGTTTTGCATCTATCAGGACACACTCTGACAAAGGGGGCTGCTTTCGTACGGCGCGGACAAAATTTGTGTGCCGGAAACAATCTTGACCTGTCACAACGAATGGCACGCAACTCAGGGAAGAGCCATCGCATGCACGCTCAAGGCGCATGGTCAATCTAGTCATGCGGAGCAGGTCTTTCTGGGGCAGGGAGCGAACACGAGATGCATCTTCCATGATTGCGGCCGCCTTGGCCTGGAGAAAGAAATAGCCGCAAGTGCGCACCGGACGCTTTGCTCAACCTTAAAGGCTGGGCCGTGCGCCGAATGCAGGCTTTCGATCGTCCAGAAGGTCAGGCGATCCTCTTAACGAACCGAGATTGTTGTGGAGGTTGAGTTGCGCGCACCGCTGGAGATGACGTGAGTGCAAGGTCGATGAGCCTGCAGAGAATAGTGGTGAGCGGTACAGGTGCCGGGGTCGGAAAGACGGTGTTCTGCGCTGGACTTGTTAATCTTCTCGGCGCGAAGTTCTGGAAACCAGTTCAAGCCGGTCTCGAGGGAGAAACCGACAGCGAGCGCGTCCGTCGTCTTGGGAATCTTCCATTGAACCGCATCGTGCCTGAGCGCTACCGACTGCCAGCGATCGTTTCGCCCGACTGTTCTTCAGCTATTGACGAAGTACGCATCAACATCGATTCGCTGGACGTGCCGGATCCCGGAGAGTATCCGCTTGTGATCGAAGGAGCGGGCGGACTGATGGACCCGCTCAATTGCAGCTCGCTTTACATTGACGTGCTGGAGAGATGGCGACTTCCTGTCGTGCTCTGCGCTAGCACAAGTATGGAGACGGTCAATTGTGCGCTGCTGTCCATAGATGCGCTCCGAAGGCGCCAGATCGATATTCTTGGAATAGCCCTCGTTGGTGAAAAGAATTCGGATGTTACGAAAGCAATTTGCGAGATTGGCCGGGTGCGGTGGTTAGGACGGCTGCCCTGGATTGCTCCGTTGTCGGCAGACACGCTGCAAGCTGCGTTCAGGGCTTCCTTCCGGCATGACGATTTCAAGCCATGAGGCTCCGCTTTGTCTTTGCCGCCACTCTGCGCGGGAGCGGGTCTTCGGAGCTGGCCGCCATGACATTTGACCGCGGACGAATTTTCGCTTCAGGACCGCTCTCGCTGCCGGTTCGTCGGCAGCACCGATCCCACGAGGGTTCAACTGGGCAGGTTGGCTTGCGTGACGAACGCAACCCCTGGTAAATGGCGCCGACTATTCGGGCTGTCGGGGAGGGCGAATGACGAGATCGCTGTTCGTTGCGATGTACACGATTATGCTGACGAGTGTGTTGCTCTGCTCACCGACGAAAGCCCGACAGCACACGGCTGCGATTGATGGCCCGCTCCTCCCTGAGCAGGGCCCGGCGCCCGAGCAACCGCGCGCGGATCAGCTGGATCAGAAGCCCGCAGCTGCCGAGGCTCCGGCTGTCGCCGCGTCCCGCGACCCTCAAAAGCAGTGCGTTAAGCCTGGCGAATTTGCCGTGGAGCTTAGGTCAGGCCGCAATCCGGTTGGCGCCCCCCTCGTGCTCGCCACGAATTTTCTTCCTACAAATCAGCGCGTGGACATCGGAGTTCGTGCGCCATTCGTCGATGGCGCGCGATACTTTGCCGGAATCGACTACGGCGATCAGACTTATATCTTCAAGCGACAAGACGCTGTGACACGCCGCGCGACGGATTTGGATTCGCTGGTGCAGAAGCATCTGCTCGAGCCCGATCAGACAATCGTTACGCTGAACATGGCCGATGACCTTGCGTGGTTTTGGAGCAGGGTCGATTTGTACCTCTACACGTGTAACAGTCCGGTTGGTCAATCTCCCTGGCGGGTATCGTCCGTGAGTGTCAGGCTCAGTCCGTACTGGTTCAGCATCTTCTCGGTATTCGCAGAGGTCCTCGTTCTTTACCTTTGGATTGCGTTTGCTCTGAGAAAACAGGATCACACGTTTGGTTCGTTTCTGCGAGCATTAAGTCCCGCTCAGGTCTGCGCAGGTCCGGATGGGAAGGGTAGTCTTTCGACGTTCCAGACACTTGCATTCTCGCTGGCCGTCGCCGCCCTCATAACTCTGCTGCTGTTGCAGACAGGAACTCTTGTCGACCTCTCTGCCTCAATCCTGGCGCTGCTCGGCATTAGCGGCATCGGAGCCACAATCGCCAAAGGTACCGACAGCCAGCGCAATACGCTCTCAGCTGATAACCGGGCATGGCTCCTGCGACATGGCTGGATACCCATGGCGAAGACTGTCGTTGACCCGGCAAACGCAACCTGGCGGGATTTCTTCACCACGGACGGGGCCTTTGACGTGTACCGTTATCAGAGCTTCATATTTGGTCTGGTTGTAATTGGCGGTCTGATCGCTGCGGGTGTCAATCAGTTGTCGACATTCGTCGTTCCGGGTACGATTCTCGGCATCGTTGGTCTCAGTCAGGTTGTCTACATTGGTGGGAAACTCGTAACCCCGACCAACATCTCCGACCTTAACGCCGCTATCGCAGGCCTTCGCTCTGAAGAGCAAAAGCTCAAGGGCATTCTTGCAAAAAAGCCGGGAGAGGTGGCAAGCCTCGCTGAAGCTATTCCACTGATCGGTCAGGATGCCTATGACACGTTCCGGCAGAAGATGAGGGACGTTGCTGCAATTTTCACGGATGCTACCGGCATTGTCATCGCAGAATCGTCGATCGATCTTCTGGTGTGACCTGAGAGGAGAACCGAACGTGGCCAAGAACATCCTGCTGTTCGCTGACGGCACCGGAAACGAAGGCGGTCTGCTGCCAGACGAGAGCCGGACCAATGTCTATAAACTGTACCGGGCGACGCGGACAGGTCCTGGCTCGATCATCGACCCCAGAAAGCAGCTAGCGCTCTACGTTCCAGGAATAGGAACGCCGGCACCAGGATATGACAGTCGCTGGCGCCGGTTCAAGGAAACGCTCCAGCAGATGTTTGGGTTCGGCATCACCAAGAAGATCATCGATTGCTACACGGCCATCATCGGCGTGTGGGAGCCGGGGGATCGCATCTACCTGTTCGGCTTCAGCCGGGGTGCCTACACGGCCAGGTGCCTCGCCCATGTACTGGAGCTCTGCGGCATTCCGAGACAGGAGCGGAGTGGGCAATCCATCAGCCTCGATCCGAAATCGCTGCGGCGAGTGGCCGGTGAGGCCGTTGCCTGCGTCTATCGTCTCGGAATGCCGCGCAACGGAGCAGAGGCGGACAAGCGAGCGGAGCAGTTCCGGTCGGCGTACAAAGCAGAAGCTGGACGCGCCGCCGGTGCTTCCGCCTATTTCATCGGGATATGGGATGCAGTTGCGGCGATCGGCTGGCAACGGATCTTTCCCGATTGGACGTACGACCGCCATTTCCCATCCGATGTTCAGTACGCACGGCATCTGCAATCGATCGACGAAGGGCGTAAGGATTTCAAGCGCGTCCCGTGGGGAGGGAGCGGGACCGTTACATGGCCCGACAGGCACGGCGAACCCGAGCAATTCGATCAGATCTGGTTCGCCGGCAATCACGCTGATGTCGGCGGAAGCTATCCAGAAAACGAATCGCGTTTATCAGACGTCACGCTCGCTTGGATGGTGGAATTCATTGCTGAAAAAATTCCTGAACCTGGCCGCGTCCTCGTCGACAGGAATCTGCTGCGGCTCTATCCATCAGCGGATGGAATGATGCACGATGAATGCATGGTCGGAATGGGCGGAACGGCTCTCCATTGGTCCAAGGCGCCCCGTGAAGTCCCTGACACCGCGCAGCTTCACGATACCGTCTACGAACGACTTGCCATGAAATCTGTGCGCAACTACACGAGCTTCGGCCCGTACAGACCGGTCGCCCTGCGGAAGCATTTGGAAGCAAAGAAATACTTCGAAGATGACGTTAGCCGCGGCGATGGCTCAGCTGCCGCATCGTCGTAAGCCTCGGCTCCATCGTGCACGAGCGAATGGCTGTGCGAGAGCTCGAGAATTTGAGCCCGGACGGCTGTTTTATGCGTCAACTGGCAGCCGTTATCGGCTTCTCGGAAGGCAACGCAGGGGGCGGATAGTTCACGGGAAATTACGCATCTTAATGCGAGGATGCGGCTTCCGCGGAAATTCGCGCGGCCCTATCTCGAAGCTTTGTTGTACAAGGCGATGAGTCAGGATTCGTCGTTTGTAACGATACGAGCATCCTTGATGCCAAGCCGATGATTGGCCTCTCGCGCGCAGATTTCCGACCGGCTTATTCTCGACCAGTCGCAACAGATCGTATCAGCCTGCTTATCTCTCCCTAGAACGCTATGCCCTGTCCAAATGTCAACGGATGCAGCCTCTCACTGCTTTCCTGCACAGGATCTTCCCCGCAGGTCGAAGCCGCCAATCCTTTCAAGAGGATTTCCGAGGTGGCGATGAGCGAGATGCCTGTGACTTGGGCAAAGACGTCCATGCCATCTTTGAGCCTTAGCGAATCAAAGGAGCGGCGCGTAATGCGCGATAAAAATCGCGCGCCCGAGCCGTCCGCCTCGAGCGCAAGCAGCAACGTGATCTCAGCGTCGCCGAAGGGCACGAAAGCCTTGATGCGCGCTGGAAAGACGTTGACGATGGAGCTTGCGCTCGGCATCGCGCGCGCAATGCTAACGTCGCGGGCTGCGATGCGAAGCCGTTGCCGTGCGCCGGGTGCGAGCGGCTCTCCTGGTACCAGTAGGCGCGTCCCTTTGAAGAGGAGGACGAGCAGCCCATAGCTATCGTCATAGCCGTCGACCACGGTATCAAGACTGACGGCGGCTTCCTGGCGCGTGGCAAGCGGCAGCGCGAGGTCGCTCTGAAGAGCGTCGAGGGGGCCGGCCGCTATAACCACGCCCCGTTTCATTATGACGAGATAGTCGGCCAGTCCTTCTATATCAGCCATGTCATGGCTGATATAGATCATCGGCAGCGTGAGTTTCTCATGCAATCGCTCCAGGAAAGGCAGAAGCTCGCGCTTGGTGGAGCGATCGACCGAGCCAACGGGCTCCTCCATGATAAGCAGTCGAGGTTGAGATAATAGCGCTTTGCCAATCGCCACTCGCTGCCGCTCGGCGTCAGAAAGGAGCGACGGAGAGCGCTCAAGCAGGGGCGCTAAGTCGAGCAGTTCGACCACCTCGTCAAGCCCGATCGGGAGCGGTTTGGGTTTGGGTGCGTCGTAAAGCAAGTTGCGCCTGACAGACAGATTCGAAAAGAGGATCGGCCGCTGGAACACATGCCCGATACGACGCAGATGCGGCGGGCGGAACGTATCTTCGTCCTGCCATCGCTCGCCATCGATAGCACAAAAGCCAGTTGGCAGCCGCTCGAGACCGGCGATCAAGCGCGCCAGCCTGACGTTGCCGCAACCCGGTGGGCCAAAAACAGCCGTTATCCCGGTGGCGGCAACGGTGAATTGCGCGTCAACCGGAATACTGGCGTGAGAATCGCTGAAGGCGACTTCGATAAGACCTCGTTTTGCTGTCCGCATTTGCTCGTACTCGCGACCTATCTCAAGGTACCAAGAAGGCGACCATAAAGCGTGCACGGCAGGATGCCGCCGGAGCTGAAGTGCGAAGTTGGTCCACCGGGACCAACAGGCGGGCTGCGAGATTGCAAATCGACCACTTTGTCATAGAGCTCTGCGTCGTTCTAGGCAGTCGCGCGAACTCCGCAGAACGCGCTCGCCGATGTCTAGCTGAAGCGGTGTTCCGGAACTGCTCGACGGCAGAAAGGAATGTCCGAATTTCCAGAAGGGCCTTCCAGCTTTCATTTCGCGGGCTTGCGCCGAAGCTCCCATAGCCTTGTGTCCAGCCTTCTCTTGATGGATGCCAAAGTCCCTTTAGCGAGGAGTCTAGTCTCTTTAGTGAGGAGTCCGGAGTATGTGTCCAACGCCAAATTGATGTTCGGGTTTGTGTGTTGTGACCATAGCCTCATTCATCGAGAACTCCGGGAACGTGACTGCTACGAGCAGGTTCATCTCAATGGCTATTTATTCCGTTCCAGCAATCCGGGTGCCGCAGAGGAATGCCCCGCTTTCCTGAAAGGTAAAATACCCATAGGTGCCGGGTTGAGCCCTGGCCTGGCGCTTGCCGCGATTTTGGATTTTAGACCTTGTTTCCAAACTGGACTTGGAAGGCGGACCAGATGGATATTTGGATGCGATGCGGCACGCACGCTGCTTGAACTGCGAGTTGTAGCAAGTGGCGAACCGGCGGAGAGCAATGGATCCGGGCCTATGAGCATGGTTTCAAGCTTTTCGTCATGAAAACGCGGAATGTTCCAGGTCGATCGTAAGGTGTGCGGCCGAGGACCTTCCAACCGTTTCCAGCGTAGAATTCTGGGAAACTAATCGTGTAGAGAAATGCCGTTCGGCATCCGCGCCGCCGGCCCTCCTCCTCAAATTCCCTCAAAAGCATTGTCCCTAGACCCCTTCCACGAAACTGCTCGGGCAAAAAGAACGCGTCTAGGAACAGCAATCCGAGAGATGACAACCCTATGGCACCGCCCACAACGCGCTGGGTTTCCGGTTGATTCAGCAAGACAGCAAGCGGCCGTCGATCACCCGTGCTAGCTATAAGGCTATGGGACCCTTCAGAGCCTCGCTCGATTGCGTTTATGACCGAGGGCGGAATTACATCTGTCACAACGATGTTCGGTGGCATCCCGCGCAGCTTGCGAGCGGGTCTATGAGAGCGTGGCTCAGCCATGAACATCAGTTCCGCTACTCTCGATGATCGATGGGGCATGGAATGTTTGAGCAGGGTAGACCTGGCGCAGACTACACCGCCAGGAGAGCTCTGAAACTACCAAAGCCGATAGTCGAAATCGCTTGCGAGCGTCCGCGGGGGGGCGTGCAAATGCGAGTACGAAGTCGCGGTGCTGGTGATGTTTGCTGCCTTGTTGCACCGAGCGCAGCGTTGTCAGGCGCTTCTCGAATTCCGTGATGGCAGTGAGGCTTGGCGTCTCCCTGGAGAAGACGGTTTTTGTACAAAGCGTGATCGGTCGTCATCCTTTGACAATCCAGCCCGTCATAGCGCCGCCATCGCCTCTTGGAGTCTACCAAGACTCGATGCGCCGCTAACACCTTGTCGTCAACATTGGCATCAAAGCTCAAGTCGAGCCTCTCACAATCTGACGAGAGCGAAGGAGGCTCTTACCTCGGGATAATCGGACCGATTTCTTGTGATTCCGACGCGACGATCTCCCGCCTGATGTGGCAACTGCTGCTCCTTGGATCGAAGCAAGCGCTCTCGTCGCTCCTTAGTCCGATGATATCGCTCCTTCAGTCGTCTTCAGGTCGGCAACGATCTCGGCTTGCTCATGGCCAATGGCCGTTGCTCGCAGAGGAAGTAGAACGGCGCTCCTGTTCGTGCCCTCTTGATATGAACGCACGAAGTGATGCTCGTCTCTGCACACAAATGTGAGAAAAACGAATTGGCCTTATCGCACACAGGTGTTCGATTTTGATCGCCGCGTGTTCGTTGGCGATCTTATTCGATCTTTTGCTTTAAAGAACTCAAACAAATATGCGACGGCAAAGAGCCGCTGTACGTTCGTGCTGTTGCACGAATTGGAAGCGACTTTGCAGGACGCAGGAATTGACCCAACTGTTCTCCCCGAGAAAAACGCCTGACAACCGCTATAGAGCGCGCGCAAAACAGTGCTAACGGAGAGCGAAGCCAATCACCGAATTGGGGCGCGCCCAGATTTTTCACCACGGCCATGTCCGTGCGTTCGCGCGATGATCTGGTCTGTCGAACCTAAGGCATGTCGCGAAAACGGCAACAGATCCTCGCAACCGGCGCGCAGCTCGGTTCGCGTCAGGCGCATCAGCCCGGTCATCATCAAGTACTCGCATTCCTCCTTCGTTTCGCCACACCAACCCCGTCCTTTTTTCGGCCATGTCGCACCGTTCGTCGGCTGGATGGCTGCAAGTGCTGTGCACTCCTCCTCTTCGTTCCGGTCGCAGGCGATGCATCCGCCATCTCCGGTGCAGGGGCCTCCGCCAGAAGGCCGCGATTGGCGCGGTCAAAACGACGGAGGAAACCATGCAAGTATTGTCCATCGCCGAACTGATGCACCTGACGGGAACGGATCTGTGCGGTCTTCTGGCGGAAGCCAAACACATCCTGCGCCGTCATGCCGCCACCGCGCCCGAGCAAGCCCGGGCGCGAGCAAACATCGCGGCGATCCGCATGGTGCTGATGCGCTGGCGTTCCGGCCCCGCGCCCTGCGGGAGTGGCCAGCCGGGCAAAAGCGGTCAAATTTGCCAGGAAAGCCGCAACAATCGCGGTCCCCAGCAGGGTTCCACCCATTTGCGCTCCTCGGGTCAAATACTTTTCCTGTTGCATAAACTGCCGGAATTCGTGCATAAATGGGAATGCAAGTGAATATATAACCCTCATAGGCGATTCGTCGGGACCATGGAGCACTTCTCCGTCATACAGACCCTCTGCCGGATCGGCCTCGAAGGAACCGATCCGCGTTTTCGGAAGCAGGTCGAGCGCCTGCGCGACCGGTTAAGGACGGACGGTGACGAAAAGGCCGCGGCCGCTGTCGATCGGCTGCTCACGGGCGTGTCGAGCGAGCATAGCCTCACCCCGAGCGCGGTGGAGGTTTCTCGCCTGTTGGTCACGGGCGACGAACTCACCGCCAATGTGCATCCGCCCGCCGACCGCGAAACCAGCGTGCCGTTGGCCGAAGTGATCCTAGATCCGGGCGCTGGGCGTCCCGCGCCGATCTACAGCGAGACTCTGACGCTGGCGCTAGACGCCATGCTCGGCGAATGGAAGCAGGTCACGGCCCTGCGGGAGATGGGCGTCGAGCCTTCGCGGTCCTGCCTCATCTATGGTCCGCCGGGCACCGGCAAGACTCTAACGGCGTTCTGGTTGGCCGCGCAACTGCGCCTGCCGGTCATCAACGCCCGTATCGACGGTCTTGTCAGCTCGTTCCTCGGCACGACGGCGCGCAACATCGCGAACCTGTTCACGTTCGCCAATCGCTACCGCTGCATGCTGGTGCTCGACGAATTCGACGCTTTGGCCAAAATGCGCGACGACCCCCACGAAGTGGGAGAAATCAAGCGCGTAGTCAACACGCTGCTTCAGAACCTCGATGCGCGGGCAGGAACCGGGCTGACCGTCGCGATCACCAACCACGACGCACTGCTTGACTCCGCTGTGTGGCGGCGTTTTGAAAATCATATCCGGATTGATCTGCCGGACGAGCGCACGCGCTTCGCCATGCTGAAAACATTCCTCCGTCCACTGGACGTTGATGAGGACGTAGTGCGAACGCTTGTTTTTATCGTCGGCGAGCGGTCGGGGTCGTTCCTCAAGAATTTTGCCGATGCCTTGAAACGGGGTCTGGCTCTCGGCCGCTTGGACGTATCGGCGACGACGATTCTGGCGGCGGCCAAGGCTCTGGTGCCAAGGCTTTCGATCGGCGAGAACCGGCTCTCACCCGCATCGATGTTCGTGAGCGACGAGGCGAGTTTCGTCGGTGCGCTTCTCCACTCCGGCCTGCCGATCCGGCAGGCGAGCATCGCGAAGATGCTAGGCGTCAGCCAAAGCACTATTTCGCGTTACGCGCAGGATTACGCGGCGCGCGAAGCACCGCCGGAGGGCCTGACCAATGCCCAATAACCCCGTCCAGATCGTGCTCAACGACGATGCGTTTCTGCGGGCACCCGATCCGAAGCGCGGAGGCAGCGACAAGGACTTTTTCGAAGGGCGTGATGCCGCCTTCGTGAAGCATCGCGACGGCCTACTCGCCGCTCTGCAAAGGATTGAACAGGATGTTGCCCGGTGGCCGTACGGGCCGCTGTGCTATCTGCGGGTTCGGATGCGCATTGAAGCGATCGCGAAATCGTATCGGCCCAATCGCGCTGTCTTCCTGGCCGATCAGTTTCCCTGCGTGGGGGCCGGAGCGCCGGGCGAGCTGTATTTCCGGGCGCCGCTGATCCATTTCGCGCGGTTGCGGCGCCACATTGCTCTTGCTGAAGACCAGGGCGAGACCCGTATCTCAAGGGAAACCGGGCGTCCTTACCATTGCGTCACCCGCAATCGTTGTGAGGTCGGAGCCATTGAAGCCATCGAGCTTGCTCCGTCCAATCTGAAACGGTCCTTTGCGGCGGATGCCGCCGTTGCGGCGCTTTCGGATCCGCGCGCAGCAAGCGGCTACATCGTCGAGCTATTTGAGACGCAGCCCTTGATCGACGGCGGCGACCACGATGCCTTGGGATTCCAGCGCTCGCTGGCGACGCTGCAAACGATCTTCCGCGAGGGTGGGCGCGGCCTGCTTGCGACGTTGCTGCCGAGCCCCGGCGGCACGCCCGCGATTGAAATGCTTCTGACCGACGCAACCGAACCGGCACGGATCGAAGACCGGCGGATCGTGCGCGGCGCAGAGGAGCGCGTCATCACGCCGGCTCACCTTGATCGTGACGTGAACCGTCACGAACATATCCTTCGGCGGCTGGCCGATCATCCGCTGGTCCGCCGCATCAGGTTTCCGATCCTCATTCAGCCGACCGAAGCTCAGGCCGCTGCAGGTCCATCGCCCTTTCCCGCGATTCCGCGCGTCGCCGATGGCCGCTATCCTCGTGTCGGCGTGATCGATACCGGCATCGACGGCCCGCTCAGAGCATGGGTGTTGGACCGTCATGACTTTTTGGATGAAGCCGACTGCGACCCCGGTCACGGAACACTCGTGGCCGGCGTGCTGATCGGCGCTCAGGCCGTCAATTCGCCGCAGTTGGCCGTCGAGTCCGACGGGTGTGACATTGTCGATGTACCCTTGATGCCGCGAGCACCCTTCAGTGTTGTTTATGGCCAACGCGGCTTCGAAGCATTTCTGGAGGAGCTGGAAGCGGCGCTCACTGAGGCCCGGGACAGCCATGGCGTCCGGATTTTCAATATGTCGTTGAATGTCGTGGCGCCGGTCGATGCCGATACCTACAGCCTCTACGCAGCGCGGCTCGACGATATTCAGGATCGGCTCGGCATTCTGATCGTCAACTCCGCCGGCAATCTGTCGGGCGTCGAATGGCGCGGCCCGTGGCCCGCAAAACTTAATAAGGTGCTGGCGGCCTTGGCGGCCAGAACCGATCCCGACACGATCTTCATGCCGTGCGAGAGCGTGCGCGCGATCGCGGTTGGCGCCCTAAACCCTCCGGGCTCTAGCCAGATCGTAGAAGCGCCGACCACCTACACCCGTCGCGGGCCCGGCCTACGTGTTGGCGTGAAGCCCGATGTCGCGCATTTCGGCGGGACCGGCGACGCATCGCAGCCGGGCACGACGCATCTAATTTCGTGCGACCCGCAAGGCAATCAGGCGCAAACCTGCGGCACCAGCTTTGCGGCCCCGCTTGCCGCGAAGACGCTCGCCGCGCTTGACGCCGCGACGGGGGAGCGGCTCGCGCCCCGCACTTTGCGGGCCTTTCTGATCCATAACGCGACGCTTCCCGCCCCGCTCGCCTCGCCCCGTCTGCGGGATGTCGCGCGTCAGTTCGTCGGGTTTGGCCGGCCTTCGTCGGCGACGACCATGTTGGAAACGGAAGACCATGCGATCACCATGGTCTTCGAAAGCCGGCTCACCGCCGGCGAGCAGAAACCCGCGATCCTCAGATTTAATTTCCAGTGGCCTGCGGCGCTGGTGGATGCCGCCACGCGCGCCTGCCGGGGTCTTGTCAGAATGACTCTCGTCTACGATGCGCCGATCAATCAGGCCTTTGGGTCTGAATTCGTGCGCGTGAATCTCAGCGCCCATCTTCGGCAGCGCCAGCCGGCCGATCGGAAGGACGGCAAGCCAAGCTACAACGACCAGATTTCCCAGGCGTTCTTGCCGCGCACCGGCAAGCTGACGATCCCTGAGCGCAGCCTCATCGACCACGGCCTGAAATGGTGGCCGACGAAGCGCTACGCGGCGGATTTCAGCGGCGGCGTCGGCAACTCGGCGGAATGGCGGCTTGAGGTGGAGAGCGTGGTGCGCGCGGAGGCGACCTTCCCGGCCGAGGGAATCCCGTTTTCGTTGATCCTGACCATCGAAGACGAAGAACGCGGCGCGCCGATTTTCCAGACCTTCCGCCAGACGCTGCTCGCGGGCCGCGTCGATATGCAGGACATACGCACAGCGGTACGTCTACGAACCCGCACATAGCTGCGTACCCTGAAGTGCCGAGGGCGAAGATCGTCGGTATGCTGACCTGCGCGCCAGGCAGCGCCACCGGCCACGCTTATCCATCGGCTAAAATGATGGCGCATATCAGATAAACACCTATTCTGATGGGTGCTGCGATGAAACAATCCACGAGAGAGGTTTTACGTCTGTCTCTTTCGATGGGCCGTGCGTTGTCGAGGCGTTCGCCCCCAACAACGCAAGCTCAGACCATCGCTGCATAGACCTACGCCCCGGGGTCCTTGCACGGTCCAGCCCGCTGCGCCTCGCGGCGGGCTGAACTGTTTCAGGGATCCCGCATCGACGAAGATTCGGCCGAAGGGAAACAGCTTCGCCGCATTGTCGCCTAGGCCGTCGCGCAACAGCAAGGAAATAAGAAATGGCCATTCTGGTCGCCGGCGCCACCGGCACGCATTCGCTTGCCGAAGCCGACACGGACGTTCGCGCTCTCACTCGCGCCCCCGATAAGGCGAAGCTCCCGGCCGGGGTGACTGTGGTCCAGGGTGAATTCAGCGACGTGAGCAGTATCCGCGCCGCGATGAACGGCGTGAGCACGCTTCTTCTGCTTGTCGCCAACGCGACGGATGAACTCGCCAAGGCAATGCTGACCTTGAACGTCGCCCGCGACGCCAAGGTCAAGGGCATAGTTCATCTATCAGGGGGCAAGGCGGGGCAGTTTGCGGATGTGCCGAATTTTGCCAACAAGGCCACAGTCGAGCACATGACCGAAGCCTGCGACCTACCGGCAACGCTCCTTCGTCCGCTCTATTACTTCCAGAACGATGCGGTGGCGCAGAAGGATGCGCTGCTCACTCAGGGGGCTACGGGATGCCACTTGGCAGCACGGGCCTCTCGCTTGTCGATGTCCGTGATGTGGGCGAAGCGGCGGCGAAGGAGCTTCTGCGTCGCTAGCAATCCGCAACGCCGCTGCCGCGCGAAGCCACGCACTCGTCGGACCTGACGTGCTGACGGGGTCTGACCTCGCGGCCATCTGGGCAGGCGCGCTTGACCGCCCCATCGCTTACGGAGGTGACGATTTGCAGGCATTTGCGTGCCGATGCACGTTTTGAGGCCCTGTGCCGGAATAGGTTCGCGAGTGGGTTTCCTGAGTAGGGTGAGAGGCCGATCTCGCACAAAAGATGCGGAAACTGCACGAAAATCGCCGCCAAACTGCGCTGAATAGATAGAATATTTGGCTATCCGTTCGAGCGAACGGACAAAAGAATATTCTACGGAAGTGAAACGCGCGCGAGGGGTGATGAGAAGTTCGACTGTGCCCGCGGCCGAGATTAGTCCTGGAGCCGTATTGTCGGACTGCGGCCCGATCCAGAGCGACCTGTTGCGTCTACGTAATATTGGCAAGACCTTCGGCGTCACGCGCGTGCTGCAGCACGTCGATCTCGATCTTGCGCGCGGAGAGACGGTTGCTCTGCTTGGTGAAAACGGCGCCGGCAAGTCCACGCTCTCCAAGATCATTTCCGGCGTGATTCGGCCCGACAATAACGGCGAAATGGCCCTGGAGGGCCGGCCTGTCGTCTTTCAGGCGCCCCGCGATGCGTTGGCGCATGGGGTCGCTCTCATCCCGCAGGAGCTCGCTTATGTGCCGCATCTATCAGTGGCCGATAATGTGATGCTTAATCGCTGGGAAGGAAAGTGTGGGCTCGTTACGCGACGGTCCACGCGGCGGGCGGCAGAGGAGGCCGCTGCCTACATTGGAGTCGATCTCGGTGACCTGTCGCGCCCGATGGCTCGACTGACCTTGGCCGAGCGGCAGATCGTCGAGATCGTCAAGGTGCTGGCCCGCCGGGCGCGCATCATCGTGCTGGACGAACCAACTGCAGCGCTCAGCGGGGAGGAGAGTCGCCGACTGTTTGGCATCGTCGCCAGGCTGAACCGCGATGGTGTCGGCGTCATCTACGTTTCGCACCGTATGGACGAGGTGCATGAGTTTAGCCAGCGTGTCGTCGTCCTGCGCAATGGTCGCAAGGTTGCCGACATGGTTACGGCCAGAACCAGCAAGTCGGAATTGATCCGCCATATGCTCGGCCGCGATCAGCACAGCAAGCAAACGGTGATCGCGCCTATGAGCAGATCCAACCGGGCGGCGCTTGTTGTTAGTAAATGGTCGCGATCTGGTATCCCTTCTCTTTCTGACGTGTCGTTCAGCGTCGCGGCAAACGAAATCGTCTGCCTCTACGGACTGCGGGGGTCTGGCGCCGAACTTGTCGCGCAAGGACTTGGCGGAACTCGAAATGATATCTCTGGAACGTTCTCCTTGTTTGGCCGAGGTGGCCCGATCCCTGCCACCCCGATCAAGGCAAGGGGGCTCGGTATTGGCTACGTTCCCGCCGAACGCAAGCGCGAAGGGCTGGTACTAAGGCGGAGCATCCGCGAGAATCTCGCTTTGCTGGTGCTATCGCACATGTCTCGCTTCGGTGTGATCCGCGCCGGCTTTGAACGGCGCTGGGCGGCAGAGATAGGCCAGCGCTTCGACGTGCGTTACCACAAGCTGGAGCAGCCTCTCGGTCAGTTGAGCGGTGGTAACCAACAGAAGATCCTTCTTGCTTCGCGAATGGCGATGGCCCCCGCATTCCTCGTGTTGCAGGAGCCGAGCCGGGGCGTCGACGTCGGCGCGCGCGCACAAATCCATTCCTTCCTTTGTGATATCGCTAGGACAAAGTGTCCGATGGTCGTCGTCACGTCAGACATCGAGGAAGCAGTCGAGCTGAGCGATCGATTGATCGTGATCCGTGATGGCCGCATCGTCGGAGAACTAAGCGGCGCGGCCAAAACGCAGTCGGCCGCGGCTGCGCTCGCGGCAGGAGGTATTTGATTAAAATGAGTCAGGCTTTCGTTGAGACCACCGCGCCCGAAACGCCAGCAGATCCCGGTATTCGCCGGCAAAAGGTGGTGCGGCTTCTCGTGCAGTTCTTCGGGATGGGCTTCTTCTATCTCCTGATCGTCGTCTCGCTTTCATTTGCGAGCCCATTTTTCCTGACTTGGAGCAATGCGGCCAATGTGCTGACCAATGTCACGGTGATTGGTATCGTGTCCCTCGGACAATCACTTGCGATTATTTCCGGGGGGTTCGACCTCTCCGTCGCCGGTGTCTTGCCACTCGGCTCTGTTCTGTTCGCGCTCTTCTCCAATGCTGGGATGAATGTGCCGGCGGCCATTGCGCTCGTCATCATCATCGGAGCAGTCGTCGGATTGATAAACGGCCTCATCGTCACCAAAATTAGAATTAGTCCGCTGATCGTCACCCTCGGAACGCTGTCCATCACCGGCGGTCTAGCTTATGCAGTGACCGATGGCGTTACCGTGCCACTCGCCAATGTCGAGGCCGGTGTTTTGGCCGATCCTGCCTTTGCCAGCGTTCCTGCCTATGTCGTGGCGTTTGTCGCTCTCGCGCTCGCTGGCACGTTCCTGCTGAATTTTACCGTATATGGCCGCATGCTCTACGCAGTTGGCGGTAACTCGGAGGCGAGCCGTCTCGCCGGCATTCGTGTCGATCTGGTGACGATCTCAGTTTATGTACTCTGCGGATCCCTCTCGGCATTTGCTGGTGTCGTTGTTGCAAGCCAGCTGCTCGCAGGTTCGGCGACGGTCGGTTCCGATGTGGCACTATCCTCGATCACTGCCGTCGTGCTTGGCGGAGCCTCACTATCGGGCGGCGTAGGCAATATCGGAGGAACGCTGATCGGTGTGCTCATCCTCGGGACCGTGGCGAATGGCCTGGCCCTTTTGCATGTGCCTGCTTTCTACCAGCAGATTGTGACCGGAACCATTTTGCTCATCGGTGTGAGCTTCGCCAGGCTGCGTGAGGTGCTCGCGCGTGAGGACAGCTAAGTGGTCGTGGCCATCGCGGACAATTCTACTCAGGGGGAAATGATGAACTCGAAGACAGATAGATCAATCATGATGAGCCGGCGCACGCTCGTCGCTGGTACTGCGGTTCTGGGCGGCTCTGTTCTCGCCGGATTGGGCATCCAGAAGGCTGAAGCCGGCGATCGCAAGTACAAGTTCGCTTTTGCCAATGTTCAGGAGTCGGGCGAGCTCTTCAAGCAGTTTGGCGACGGCTTCAAGGCGGCGGCTGACAAGATAGGCGTTGTACTTTCGCGATACAACAATAACGGCGACGGTGTCACCGCCTTGAACAATGCAAGGCTGATGATCGAGGAGCAGCCGGACATTGTTTTCGAATACAACGGTGTCGAAGGTATCGGGAACTCCCTGCGGAAGGTTTTCGAACGGGCCAAGGTGCCCTATGTCGCGATCAATGTACCCGTTCCGGGCGGGCACTGGTTCAACCTGGTCAACAAGGAGATCGGTATCGACGCTGCCAAGATTGTCGCCGCCGCCGCCAGGGAGAAGGGCTGGACCGCCGACAATACCACTGTGCTTGTCGCTCAGGCGGCTGCCGCCGGTGTGGAGGTGAACGACTGCGTCCGCTACTTCTACATTACGATCGCCGAGGAGATGGGGATGCAGCAGGTTGGCCCCGAGGCGATCACCGCGACGACAACCATTATTAGTCCGACCGGTATACAGGTGGATGGAAAGGGCGCGCTCGAAGCTAGCTATGCGGCGGTCAAGAACGTTCTCCAGACCATTCCCAAGGACCGCAACTTGCTGCTGTTTGCGGTCAACGATGATTCCGCCATCGCCACGTGGCGGGCTGTTGCAGAGTCCGGGCGCGGCGATAAGGCGCTGGTCGCCGGCCTCGGCGGTTCGCTTGCGGCTCTGAAAGAGCTGCGCACCAATCCGCAATGGGTCGGCGAAGGCTCCGTGTTCAGCACTCACTGGGGCCAGTATCTTCTCGCCATGGGCGTCGCGATCGTGAACGACGAAAAGCCACCGCCGCTGACAAAGGCACCACAGATCGTGCTCACGAAGAAGGATGTAGACACCTACTACGATGCGGCCGGAAAGGTTGTCCTGCTGCCGCCCCTTGTGCCGGAAAATCGCTATCTGGCAGCAACAGGCATCTTGCAGAAGTTTGGCAATGTCAAAGATCTTTGATGCCGCTAGGTCGAGGCGAATCTCAGCCCTCATTTTCCGGCAGCGACCTATGACAGAGGATGATTCGTCCCGCGCGATCAATCTCGCTAGAAGTTGGTCCGGCGATGTTGTCTTCGCCGGATACAACATCTCGACGGGAAAGTCGATCACTTGGCAAGCGGATAAATCCACCGCGACCGCCAGCTGCATCAAGCTTCATATCCTCGTCGCGCTAATGAACGAGGTGGAGAAGGGACGGCAATCGCTTGATCAGGTCATCTCCGTCAAAACCAGCGATTTAGTCGGCGGATCGGGAGTGCTAAAGTATTTATCGCCTGGGGTGAGCATGCCGCTTCGCGATATCGCGACCCTCATGATCATCCTGAGCGATAACTCCGCGACCAATATCATTATTGACTTGCTCGGCCTCGACAAGATCAACCAAATTATTGCCGACATCGGTTTGCCATCGACGCGCCTCATCAATCGCATCGATTTCGCAAAGATCGGAAACGACCCAAGAAATTTTGCAGTGAGCACTGCCCGTGACTTCCTTGCGACACTCACGGCCATTGCCGAAGGCCGACTGATCAGCGTCCGAGCTTCGCAGACAATCCGCGAAATCATGTCGCGCCAGCATTACGTCGATCTGTTGCTACGCAAACTGCCGTATGATCCGTACGCCGCGGACCACGGCACGGCACCAGACCTCACCATCGCTGGCAAGACCGGGTTCGTTTCCGGTGTTCGTGGGGACGCAGTCATTGTCGAGCGGCGTGGCGTGATAGTGGTGATGACAGCTTTCGCCAGTGGAGATGATCGGTCGTTTCTCCCAGACAATGCAGTGGCGCGCTTCATGGGTGATCTGGGTGAGGCGCTGTTCGACGATTTGTCAGTCCCTTGATATTTGGTGACTGATTACATTGTGCTGGCGACTGATCGGGCCGGGAGCGCGGGAGCGGATCCTGACGATGATGATCGGTCCGGGCGCTTTGAAGGCGAAACAACGACGGCTCGATTTGTCGAGCCGAGGCGATCTAGTCCTACACCTTATGGATCAGCCGACTAACTGCTGGCGTCTCAGATGGTGAGGCTGACTTTGTAGTTGGTCAGGAAATCCTGCAGGTTGAGGATATGCTGTACCCACCTGATATTGTCTGAAGCGTTGAGCAAGGACTGCGAGCGATCGATGGACAGCAGCGGGGCCAATACCGCATTGGGGTCGTTCAGTAGGGCGGTGAAGCGGGTGCGTAGCATTCGGGAGTAGGCTGAATCCTGGATAGAGGGGAACACACTTTTAACTCGTCGTACCACTGACTCCGGCAGAAGGTCCGCGGTCGCGGCCCGCAGCAGGCTTTTCTCGCGCCCGTCGAACGTCTTGTGGCCCCATGGGGCACCGAACACATACTCGACCAGCCGGTGGTCGCAATAGGGAACCCGCACCTCCAGGCCTGAAGCCATACTCAGCCGGTCCTTGCGATTGAGCAGCCTCGGCAGGAAGCGCGTGAGAAAGAGGTAACAGACCTGGCGCATACGACGCTCAAGCGGATCAGCCGAGGCGGGGCCGGTCAAGGCGGGGACTTCAGCCAGCGCCCTGCGGTATTGCTCGTCAAGATAGCCGGTCATCTCGAGCTTCGTAGCAACGCCGCTGTCTAAGCACTGCCGGGCGGTATCGACGCTCTCGGACCAGGGAAACGTATCAGCCTGAACGCACGCGGAATCGTGGAACCAGGCGTAGCCCCCGAAAAGCTCGTCGGCCGACTCTCCGGACAGCGCGAGCGCCGAGCGTTTCCGCACAGCCCGGAACAACAGATAGAGTGAGCTATCGAGATCCCCTCCCGTGAATGGCAGGTCGTGAGCGTGGAGGGTGCTGGCCAGCACGCTCGAGTCCATGAGTTCGTCTGCGGATAATGTGATGTTTGTGTGCTCGGTATCGACGAACTTTGACACCTCCTGCACGTATGGTCCGTCGGGTGTGGGACACATCGGGCTTGGGGTAAAATTG
Source organism: Bradyrhizobium sp. USDA 4541 (assembly GCF_024171085.1). Classification (NCBI taxonomy): domain Bacteria; kingdom Pseudomonadati; phylum Pseudomonadota; class Alphaproteobacteria; order Hyphomicrobiales; family Nitrobacteraceae; genus Bradyrhizobium; species Bradyrhizobium sp. USDA 4541. Next base: position 8,656,939 of record NZ_JALJZF010000001.1, on the reverse strand, counting down.
TCGGTGTAGCCGACAAAATCGAGCGCGAAGGATCGGATCCGATTGTCGCTGAAGCGCGCGGCCAATGCGGTCAAGGCTGAGGAATCCAGCCCGCCCGACAAAAGTGTGCACAATGGCACGTCAGCGATAAGCTGCCGCTGGACTGTGTCCTCGAGCATATCGCGGACCCGCCGAACCGTGGTCGGCACGTCGTCGGTGTGCCCGGTGTCGGTGAGCTGCCAATATTTCATCTGCTGGATGCCATCGCGCGTCACGCGGACGATGTGACCCGGCCGTACCTCGCGCATACCGCGAAAGGCCGTGATGTCCGGATCGGCAATGGAGCACAGCGTGCGGCGAAGTCCGTCGCCGTCCATGATGCGGGCAGCCAGGCGATTAGCCAGGATCGCCTTTGGCTCGGAGCCGAACAGCACGCCGTGCGGGGTGGGGTAGTAGTAGAGGGGCTTAATGCCGAGCCGATCGCGTATGAGAAGCAGTTCGCGCCTGCCAACGTCCCAAAGTGCGTAGGCAAACATCCCGTTCAGTTCGTTCACCGCGGAGCGCGGATCTTGTCGGCCCCACTCGCGATGAGCCTGCAGCACCACCTCTGTGTCACTGCTCGTATCAAACCGATGGCCAAGGGCGGCGAGTAGTCGACGCAGCTCGCGGTAATTGTAGGTTTCTCCGGTGTAGACAAGCACCAGGGCGGTTCGGCCGTCCTGCTGGAGCGTCATCGGCTGGCGACCGCCCTCAATGTCAATGATAGCCAGGCGGCGGTGTCCAAGCGCGGCGGGTCCGTCGATCCAAATCCCTTCGTCGTCGGGACCGCGGTCGGCCATGGTGGCCGTCATCTGGGCAAGCTCCTGTCGCGCTTTGGGAGCTCCAAGGTCACGATCGAAGTCAATCCATCCACAGATGCCGCACATATTTTGGCTCCTTACCCTAGGTGAGCTGTCGCGCAAATTCAGGGGTGATGAGACACCGCATCCGCGAGCACGGCCCCTCATTGGTTGTGTCGTTGGCTTTGGCTCAACAGGCTCCCTCGGATAGCGCCAGACGGCGAGCACCGACTTACTCGAGTGGCAGGCTTGAGCTGTTGTAAGGTTCGATTTGCGAGCGGGTAGCCCGGCAGTGTCAAATCGTTTGTGGGGGCGGCTGGATCCGTGTCAAACAGGGATTACTAACCGGCAGTCGGCATTCACTTGCCATCACGCTGCATTCGCGTAATCCTTGTCAGTTGCTCGTCCTGCAAGTCGTAAAACTCCTCGCGGGTCATCTCGTAGTACTGCCAAAACTTGCGCTGATACCAGCGGTCGTCGACGTAGCGTAGCCCAAGCTTCTTGGCGGCCCGCTCGGAGCGAAGATTGCCATGCGCAATGACGCAGGCAATCTTTTTCCTGGTCGAGCTTTGCAAGGCGTGCGTGATGGTAAAGCGTGCGGCTTCCGGCCCCAGACCTCGTCCTGCTCCATATTCGGTGAGGGAGTATGCGAGTTCTAGATTATTCGTACCCTCATAGTCGCGCAGGCCACAGCGGCCGATAAAAATCGGACCATCGTTGGCTTTCTCGTAGACAATCCAGTCGCCGAAGCCATTCTTGCGCCAGGTGGCGATAAACCGATTGAGCCATTTGCCGACATCGTCAGTGCTTTGCGGCACGCCATTGAATAGCGCCGTCTGAACGAGGGGGTCGTTGTGCAACTTGAACAATTCCGCCTCGTGGGCGAGTCCCGGCGGGACGAGGATCAAGCGTTCGGTCTCAGATCTGATCATCGGTCTTCTTCCAAGAAGATTTGTGTCGAACCACAGTCAAGTGGCCTGATCAGACCTTAAGAACATCGAAATCTCTGCTCGTAGTTGAATTACATCCTGATACAGCGCGCCGTTGTCGATCAGCGAGATGCTGACGCATGAGACCCGCCGAACTGAAACCAAGCATCCACTTTACCAAGATCTGTGCGGCTGAAATGCCGGGGCCACGGCACATTAGCAGGCATTCAAATGTAGGCACCTACTAAAGCTGAGAGTTGAAGAGCGCACACGATCAGCTCTCCGGCAGCACGCGGCGCGGTGTCGCAGTTGCAGCAAGGTTGCGAGTGCTCGACCGGCCTTGCTGCACCGACGCCCGCTGCCCGGGTCACGGACGAACCTTGTCCGGCGATGCGGAAGAACCGCGAGATCTACATCGCGCAGCGGCTTGCAACGCGAACATTCGGTCTCCAGCCAACACTACCGTTGATCGCCGGCCGGCCGCGGGTGAGGGTCTATCTGGGTCTATCGGCTAAACTGTTGGACAACGACTGTCTGAACCACACCGGCCGATACGAAGAGATGGTCGGCCTCGTTCGGCACACCTTGACCAAGGTCTTGCGTGACCGAACCCGTGGAGGCACGTGGCTCCAACGTGTAATTCAACGCCAATATCCGCCACTTGAGGATAGCTCGCTCACGAATGCGTTTCTCTCCCCGGCATGCCTGCATCGAGAGCGACTGGGCGCTCCATGGCATCTCGTTCGGCCGCTACGCGAGTTTCTCCATCTCCTTCGGCGTGTGACAACTCGCTGGTCTGTTGCTCATTCAGGATCGATTCACTCGACGCCGGGCAGTCCCACACTCAATCGGTATTCGCTCGAACATAACAAGAACAAAGATCGGATCCTAAACTGCGTCGCGGCAATTTTCCGGTTCGGAGAACGCCGGAGGCGAGTGGCATCCGGCGGCCAGGTGTTGTGATTTCGATGGCCGGCGCCGTCAGCGCGAGCGCCGACACGGGTGTTGGGCGCAAGGACTTGCCTGGACTGCCAATGAGGACAAGCGATCAGAGCCTGCTGCGTGATTTCGGCCGGCAGGGAGAGGGACGCTTCCACAGGATAGGGGCAGGGCTCGCGCTTTATTCTGTCGACCTGCGAGCCGGACTGATCCAAAATCCCTGCGAGCAGAGAACAGAAAATACCCGTAGCAGTGATGGCAACATTAGAAGACGTATTTCGTTCATTGTTTCCTGAATTTCCCGCCGATCAAGACCCGTTCGTGCAACCGCCTAGGTTGCCTGCCGACGTCTTTGCGTTCTCAGCTCACCTGCTGGAGCGCTCGGGCGCATCCCATCACATCGCGCCGCACGTGCCCATGCCGGACTCGGATTTTCGCAGCCTGATCGTGGACGCGGCGATGCGAAATCGGGCCGCCAGGCTTGGGAAGGAATGGCTCCGCGCGCCGACGCCGGCCGGTCGGACGCTTCCCAGCGCGCCAGGCAAAGTCATAGCGACGTGGCGTCGTCTCAGGAAATATCGCGATGAAATCGTCTATGAGCCGCTATTGGAGAAATCGGATGCTCCCGACTGGTGGATGCCTTGTCTGGAGCTGATGATGATCGCGGACGAGGCGTCCCGAGATATTGGATTCGATTCGGATCATCCATTCATTCTGCCGATGCGTTCCGCATACGTATTGGAAGAGACCGAGGACGATTTTTATACCCTTCAACGAGCGTCATTCTCACTATCGACTGCCGTCGATGATCTTGTGTGTGTCCAACCTAAGTCAAGGACTCCCACTGTCGGATGCACGCTGAGGTCGCTTTCGCATCATCTCGCGCTGCTTCCTCCGCGAGGCCAGGTTCGCGCTCGTTGGGTCCAACCAGTATTTCCCGAACGAGCCGGCCAAAGGCCCAGAAAGTTGGGACTTCTGCTCTTGCCGTACCCATTCCGGATCGCTGACGACGTCTTCGAGGAGGTTGCTGTGCATGCAAAGGACGCATGGGGATGGTTCGGTGTGCGGTCTAGCTGGCTGCCGGATAATCGAGACAGAACGAAGCGAAAGGCGTTCGTCGGATATGTCTTGCAGTTGGTGCGCGAGGCGAGGTCGAAAGGCAAACGCGTCGACGCGGTCGTGCTTCCCGAGCTTGCACTCAATTTCACGCAGTTCGTGGATCTCGCTCGAGCTCTCGCCAAGGACGAAATGATCGAATTCCTCATTGCGGGAACAACGCACGATCGGTCCGGCCGCGGCGGAAATTTCGTCGCGATCGCCCCGTTCTTCCTGTTGGAAGGTCGTCGGACCGCCAATATGACGGACTGGGAAAAGATCATCCTGGTGCGGGAAAAGCACCATCGCTGGAAGCTCAATTCTTCGCAGATCGAAGCGTATGATCTTGGACTAGACCCAAAGAAGAGCTGGTGGGAGCATCTGTCCATTCTCAGCCGGAGTCTGGACGTCCTCGTGTTCAGAGGAAACAGTACCTTGACGACTTTGATTTGTGAGGACTTGGCGCGCGTCGATCCATGCCAAGCGGTCGTCCGGGGCGTCGGGCCCAACCTGCTGATCGCGCTCCTGATGGACGGACCACAATTGGAGAACAGGTGGCCGGCGAGATACGCAACGGTCCTGGCTGAGGATCCGGGAACGTCGGTTCTGACACTCACTTCGTTCGGCCTGATAGCGCGTCAAAACGAACTTGGGGATCATCCGCAAGCCAGCGCGATAGCGCTTTGGAAAGACGACGTGAACGGGGCGAAGAAGCTTGAGCTTCCGAGAGATTGCGACGCTCTCGTTCTGGAGCTTGTCGCGGAAGGAAAAACCGAACGGACGCTGGATGGTCGGTCAGACGATGGATCGACCCATCGATGGGTCTACGATGCGCACTGTGGTGTCAGTGTGGGAGCACAAGATCGGCCTGATTGGATCACGACCGGTGTGGCCAGATCCAAATAGACCGATCGATTTTAGGCACGCTTCTTCGCTGCGGGCCTGAAGTCTTGCTGAGCGCGTTTGGTGAAGGTCTCAAAAATGCGCTTCTCCTCGGGGTCTGTCGACGACTTTCTGACGACGATCGCTGCGGCTTTCTTCGCCTTGCGAGTCTGTTCCGAGTACTTCTTGGAAATGTTGGCCATCAGTTGCCTCAGCTTCCCCGGAAACCGTGGAAATCTATAATACAATGTACATCTTGCGTGCGGCCAAACAAGGCCCGGATCGAGCCAAACTTGCTTAATTAAGCATTATCTTCCAATAACTTCCCGTCTGGTTGGCGCGGACGAGGGCAAGAAGCCTCGAACCGTCGATTGAGCACGCCTGTTCCAGACCGGTCGATCGCCATGTCGCTTGAGGTAGGCATCGTCCTGCTTGCCGATCGTCGATTGCATTTCCGCGAAGGCAGATTCCCCCTCCGATCCGACGTGTTTTCAGCGTTAACTTGGAGGTCCTGAAGGACAACGTGCGAGGAGAGCCTCGCAGGGCCTCTACTATCTGACGGAGGGCCTCGCCGTGGAGTAGCTTATCTCCGCGGTCAGATCGATCGCCAGCGCCCGAAGTGCGTTCGACATCACGCGAGTCTGTGCGATGAAGTGCAAGCCGTCGCCTCAAGAACCAGGCTATGGAGGAGAAGCTCGGATAGTTGGCGCAGTTTGCCGGTTCGGCAGGCCCGAGCGGACGGGTGCCTATATTCACTACTCTAGTGTGCCGAGAGGCCATCGCTCTAATGCCCAGGTTCTCTCCCTTGCGTCCGATAGCGCGAAAACGGCGCATCCAGGCACTTAGCCGCAGTATTTGAGCGTGGCCACGCATGGCTTGAGAGAATTCAACTTCAGGAACTCGGTAAAGGTCTGCCAAGAACAGAGGGGCGCTGGAAAGAAGCCGATGAAAGACGAATGGCGTACACGTATCGGAAATAGTGACAAGCTGCCGAAGGGAATGGTCGAATTCGATGGCAAGCGTTACCTTGATGGTCGTGCGTCTGATCCCGGCGAGCTTGGCTGGATGCGGGGTGCCCCGCCGTCTGCAGACAAGCGCATTACTTTCGAGAGCGACACCTTCCTCGAATTCCCAAAAATACGTTGGGCGCTCTCGCATATGCGCGAACTGACGGCCACCGTTAATGTTTGGCGGGGGGCGTACCTGTCGTCACGTCTGCAGGGCGACGATCGGACGGTTGATATCGATGCCCTGACATTCACTGATACGACCGGGCGCGAGCGCCGATTCGATGAGGCATTAATCGACACCTATACTGACGGCATTCTAGTGCTGCATCGTGGACGCGTCGCTTACGAGCGATACTTTGGCGCGCTAGCACCTCACCTGCCGCATGCGTGTAACTCGATCACGAAGTCGTACGCAGGCACGCTCGCAGCTGCCCTCGTGTGTGAAGGCGTGCTCGACGATACGAAGACAATCCCGCATTACCTACCCGAGTTGCGCGGCACCGCATGGGATGACGCCACCTTGCGCCAGGTGATGGACATGCAAATGGGTCTTGCCTACACAGAATCTTACGCGGAATCGACCTCGAGCGTCTGGGAGTATGCGCGCGCCGCCGGTTGGCGCCCGCGTTCAAACGATGAGCAGGGGACACAGACCTGTGCCGACTACCTGCGTTCAATCAAGAAAGCTGGCGTGCACGGCGAGGCATTCGCGTATAAGAGCGTAAACACTGAGGTCATGGCTTGGGTGATGGCGCGCGTGACGGGCCGCTCATTTGCGCAGCTGCTCAGCGAGCGGCTCTGGGCGCCCCTCGGTTGCGAAGAAGATGGCTACATGATTGTCGATTCCGCGGGCATGCCGATGGCTGGCGCGGGATTATCGGCAACGCTGCGTGACATGGCGCGTTTCGGCGAGTTGATGCGCCGTGAAGGGGAGTGGAATGGAAAGCAACTGATTCCCGCTTCGGTCGTACACGACTTGCAAAAGGCCGACCACTCCCTCAAGTTTCCGCTGATGGGGTATAATTACTCCTATCGCAGCCAGTGGTGGATGACACATAACGAGCTGGACGCCATAGAAGCTCGGGGCATCCATGGCCAGCGCCTATACATCGCGCCGAAAGCAGAGATGGTGATCGCGCGCTTCTGCTCGCACCCGATAGCGTCGGCCGCGCTCAGCGATCCGATCACTATGCCTCAGATGTTCGCATTGGGCCAGATGCTGCTTCGATAATGCCGACGGCAAGTGGTCATCGCACTCGCACCTTCTCGGTCAGATGGCGCCCAATATTGGGCTCGAATCTGGAGCGCCTGACGGGTCTGCGGAGGGGCTCGCGCGGCTTGGGGAGCATAACGAAAGCAATCTCCAGCCTTAAGAACTATTGCTGGGTTGCTCTGCAGCGAGCCATCAATGTGCTGCAGCGTGCTGTCCAATGATGGAGCAGGAACTGTTAGGATCGACAGATATTGGCTGCTCTCATCGGCTGTGTGACGTGATGTGAGTTGGTAGAGAATACGTGATGCAGGATGCTCCAAAGTTCTGCCTGATGTCTGACCAAGGTGCAAAGAAACGATCCGCGAGGGAAGTCCCTGGATCACTCCTCGGACGGTTTCTCAATTGGAACGGCAAATCCCGCCTTGACGCGGTCCATGATGACCATCGTCTTGAAGCCTTTGATGTCCGGGTTCTCATAGAAGAATCGCCGAGTGAACTGCTCATACTCTTCCATGGTGCGCGCGGTAACGTATAAGACGAAATCGGCGTCGCCAGTAACATAAAATCCATTAACGACCTCGGCGGAAGACCTGATCGCCTTCTTGAATCTATCGATGATATCCGAACGCTCCCGCTCGAGATTCACGAGCACGAGCATCTGAATGGGGCGCCCGACCGCCTTTGCCGAAATGATAGAGACGTCGGCCTCGATGATGCCGTCCGAGCGCAGCCGCTTCAGCCGCCGTTGACACGCGGTGGCGGAAAGCCCCGCCATTTCGCCGATAACCTCAGACGTTAAACGGTTGTTCTTTTGCACGATCTCAAGGATCCGGGCGTCTATTCGATCGTACCGCATGGTCATCTCCGCCTTCAGGTGAATTGCGCCGCAAAGCGCCTGTGCGATGCAGGAAATCCTCAGAGCGGCAGAAAATGCGCCGCAAATGTCGATTGTGACACAACTATCCTGAATACATCGGAAATTTCAACAAAATCACCACACTGGACGTTCGAATGCCCCTTCAAACTGCTCGGCAGAACAGCCCTCAGTTGGCCGGCCTTGCTATCAAACATCTGAACAATGTACGCCGCCGCGACTTTCTGGCTGGGCATTCGCTGATTGACGGCCGCTGGTTTGCCGGCGAGCAAAGAGATGCCGTGGTCGATCCTGCGACTGGCGAAGAAATCGCCAACGCAGCGCGTTGCTCAAGCGCCGACATGAACCGAGCAATCGCCGCAGCTGAACGATCGTTTGCTGCCTGGCGGGGTCTGTTGCCGGCAAATCGGGCAACGATGCTCAGGTCCTGGGCATCATTGATGCTCGAGCATTCGGAAGAGCTCGCGATCCTGGCGACGAGCGAGCAGGGCAAGCCGCTAGCAGAAGCTCGCCAAGAAATTGCGTATGGTGCTGGATTTCTCGAGTGGTTTGCTGCGGAGGGGGAGCGCGCATACGGCGAGACGATCCCAAGCCACAAGGTTGGAAGTCTGCTTCATGTGCGAATGCAGCCAATCGGCGTTGCAGCCGCGATCACGCCGTGGAATTTTCCCATCGCGATGATTACGCGCAAGGCGGGGTGCGCGCTTGCGGCGGGTTGTCCGGTCATTGTGAAGCCTGCACCCGAGACGCCGCTCTCCGCCCTTGCCTTGGCGAGGTTGGCTGAAGAGGCGGGAGTCCCGCGCGGTGTGTTCCAAGTTGTAACTGGCCATCCGATCGAGCTTTCGACTCCGCTGTTGCGCGATACGCGAATCCGAGCGCTTTCGTTTACTGGGTCCACCGACGTTGGTCGTCTCTTGCTTGAGGGGGCGGCCGACACGATCAAGAAAGTGTCGCTGGAACTGGGAGGACATGCGCCTTTCATCGTTTTTGATGACGTTGACCTTGAGAAAGCCATCAAAGGAGCGATGGCCGCAAAATTCGCCACCTCAGGTCAGGACTGCCTGGCAGCCAATCGCATCTATGTTCAAGCCGACATCTATGATGCCTTCGTTGAGGCGTTTGCAGCGGCTATTGCTGACCTCAACGTCGGTCACGGCTTGCAGCCCGGGGTGGACATCGGGCCGATGACCAAATTGGCGGTCGCCAACAAATGCAGGACCCACATCGATGATGCTGTGAAGAAGGGGGCGCGAGCATTTGCCGGGCATCGAGGCGCCAATTTGGGTCCGAACTTCGTCGCTGCGACACTACTCACTGGTGTCACCGATGACATGCTTATTGCGCGCGAGGAAACCTTCGGGCCGGTGGCTGCCGTGCTTTCGTTCGATTCTGAGGAAGAGGTCATTGCCCGAGCTAATGCCAGTGAGATGGGGCTGGCTGGGTACGTGTACACGGACAATCTACGTCGAGCGTTCCGACTTTCGGAGCAAATTGAGTGCGGCATGCTTGGTGTCAATACAGCCTCGTTCACGGGGCCGCCTATTCCGTTCGGCGGATGGAAGCAGTCTGGGCTCGGTCGTGAGGGCTCGCGACACGGTTTAGCCGAGTATATGGAGCTTAAATACGTCTGCTTCGGCGATTTGATAGCTTAGGAGAATAGAAGTGCTCGACGTCAAAACCATCGCCGAACGAGATCGCTCAACGGTCTTGCATCCATTCACGCAGCTCAAGGATTTCGCCCAAGGCAAGATTGGTGATCCAACGATCGTCACGGGCGGCGAAGGCATCCGCATCCAAGATGCCGAAGGCCGCAGCTACATTGACGGCTTTGCTGGTCTGTACTGCGTGAACATCGGATACGGTCGGACCGAGGTGGCTGAAGCCATCGCGCGGCAGGCTTACAATCTCGCGTACTACCACACCTATGCCGCCCATACGACCGAAGAGCTGGCCACCCTATCTGATCGTCTGGTGCGAATAGCACCGGGTAAACCAAGCAAAGTGTTCTTCGGTTTGTCCGGATCGGACGCCAATGAAACGCAGGCCAAGCTCGTTTGGTACTATAACAATCTCCGTGGGCAGCCCAACAAGAAGAAAATCATCTCACGCGAGCGCGGTTACCATGGCTGCTCGGTCATATCCGGTTCGATGACCGGCATGTCGTTCTACCATGATCATATGGACCTTCCCGTTCGCGGAATCTTGCACACAGGCACACCGCATCATTATTGGGGCGCCGAGCCTGGCGAGACGGAGGAGGCCTTCTCGCGCCGGCGCGCAGCTGAGCTCGAACAGCTGATCCTGCGGGAAGGACCGGAAACGATTGGCGCATTCATTGCTGAGCCGGTGCTCGGTACGGGGGGAATTACGCCGCCGCCTGCCGGATACTGGCGCGAAATTCAGGCTGTGCTCAGGCGGTATGACGTCCTTCTGATTGCCGATGAGGTGATCTGTGGATTTGGTCGAACTGGTGCGGACTTCGGCAGCACACTTTACGAGATCGAGCCCGACCTGGTGACTGTCGCGAAAGGCCTGACTTCCGGTTATGTGCCGCTCTCGGGTGCCATCGTTGGAGAAAAAGTCTACGCCGTCATGGAGGAAGCGGCCGATCGGGTCGGGGCGTTTTCGCATGGATACACCTATTCGGGCCATCCGATCGCGGCCGCCGCTGCAAATGCGGTCCTGGATATCGTTGAGAAGGAACGACTAAGCGACCGCGCCAGAACCGTCGGAGCGCATTTGCAGCGGCGATTGAAGGAACGGTTTGCTCAGTTGGAGATCGTCGGCGAGGTGAGAGGTGTGGGCCTGCTGGGGGCGGTCGAGTTCGTTGCCGACCGTCAGACCAAGCGTCGATTTGATCCAGAGCTCAGGGTCGGAGCTCGCATTTCGAAAGCTGCCCGTGATCGGGGACTCATTGCTCGCGCAATGCCGCACGGAGACATTCTCGGATTCGCGCCGCCTCTTGTTGTCTCCGAAGCTGAGATCGATGAGATCGTCGAACTCGCATACGGAGCAACCAAGCAAGTGCTCGATGAGCTTTCAAAAACATCGCTCAACCAGTGAGCGTGAACTCCGATACCTGCGCTTGCCAACCTGAGAATATCGGCCCCTTCGAGAACGATCGAGCCTGAGAGCAAGATCCGCACAGCGTGAAGGCGGCTTTCCGAAAGATCATGCGCAAAGCTAAAGCGCGATGACGATACAACCCCAATCTCATCGCGCTTTAGAGGCGCAGCCTGTCGCAACGCCAAGGCCTGGCCTAACGCGGTGATGTGTGTCTCTGTCGCAGAACGGAGGCAATGACCTTCAACGCGGCCAAGGGGAGCCGGAAGCCGGCGTCGAGCTTCGGTTGCTTGCTAATCGAACAAAAGCGGAACACTCGAGATGAGCTGGCCGCCGGTGCGTGACGGGAATGGCCAAGCTTTTGTTAGATGTCGAGGGCGCGCCTCGCAGTTTGTGTTGCATTCCCACCAGCTCGCCAGAATAGTTGCCATTTGCGGCGGCAGGTGCGCCATCTGCGGTTGTGTTTTCCTGACGGAAGCAAGTGATTGTTAATGGCTTTGAAAAAACCCAAGCAGGAAGCGAGGTTCGGGCCGACCAAGTCGGGAGAGTTGTTAATCCTGCAAACTTATCGAAAGAAGCCGCGCAGAAGTTCGAAAGGGCTCTAAAGGCGATCATAAGCCGAGTTAGATACACTGGCAGTGCCTATCATCGCGCCGTTGGATCAAGGGCTGGCCCCATCGCGCGGCGCGCCGGTCTAACCAGCAAGTGCCCTCCGAACTGGACAAACGCTACAGCGACCGAGGCGCTTAGGCGTGCTATAAGCGAGGCGAAGGTGTCTTGCTATTGGGAGGGCGCCGGGTTCCCGCGTTATGTCTGATATTTGGACGGCGACGTTCTCTATGAGGCTAGGCTGACTAATCGCGAGAACGGAGAGTATCACGCGTACCCCTTGGAAGATCGATCGCAATGGCCGAAGAACTTTCGATAGAGCCGGATAGCTTCGGCATTGATGTGCAATGGCCATCTGATCCAGAGGCCGGTGGCAATCCGCAATTGGACGCCTCGCTCAGTCGCTTCGAGATGAAAGTCGGTGCGAGCGCGATAACCGCGTACTTGACCGACCTGGGGACGAAGAACACGTACCTGACTGTTCCCGCATACTATCTCGTCGAATGGCTGGCCCAGAACTGGTGGGCGTTCTTGTATGAACCAAAAAAGCTAGATCGCAGCGACGCAGATAGCGAATTTCGCTCCCGGCACTGGTTCGGCTTTCCGAGGCACGGGATAGCCCTGCCTGACGTTATGTTTGTCCCTTCCGGCGAAACAATCGAGATCGTCGCTCGGCAGGCCTATTTGAGATTTGCGCAGCTCAGTTTCACTGGAGCCTGCGTGTCGACGGTTAGAACCACTGACGTAAAGGCGGAGCTGCACAAATTTATAAATGCCGTACTCGATCACATGAAGCAGAAAGGGGTGCGCTCCTCGGAGGCTCACCAAGCCTGGCAAAAGGTGACTGAGACGTCAGCGGAGCAAGAAGAGTACTGCCGACTAATAGGATCGATGGGGCTTTCCCCTTATGTTGAACATCCCGAAATCGATGCAGCTCTAGAGAGAGTCTCGGACACAATTTCTCAATCTGCTTTGGTGGATCTCTGTGAGGCCACTACTCTTGGAAACTTCAAGAGGGCTGCCGAATTCACTGGCCGTATCGCTGAAGCACTTCGAGGCAGTGGCTCATTTGATGTGACCGCGCTCACCCGACTGGCCAAACCAAAGGATAATGTCACGCGGGCCTACGAGTGGGGTTACAATGCTGCAGCGCAAGTACGAAACGCTCTCGGCATTGCGCATGATAGTCCAGAAGGCAGAAAAGAATTCTTCAAGAAGCTTGGATTTGATCCGAGCCAAGCTGCCGACCTGGGCAATCCTGTTTCAACAATATTTCCGATACAGGGGGCAGTTGGGCGCGCCAAGAGCGAGTTCAAACTTGCCTTGTCGTCCGGAACCGACAAGGAATTCTCCGCAGCACGCGGATCATTTTTGGCGTGGGTTAGCGATGACGAGAGTTCGCGCTTGGTAACGACGTCACGGACCCGTCAGCAGCAAGCTAGCCGAGCGTTCGGGGCCGAATTGCTTGCTCCTGCAAGCTACCTCGAAAAGCGTCTGGGCAAAGAAAAGGACGTCTCGACCTTTTTGCTCGACAAGGTTTCGGGAGAAATCGGGGTGGCCTCTACGATCGTGCGACTTCAAGCGCAGAACCATGGATACCGGCTACTTGAAGCCGCCTAGATGAGGCTCTCCAGGTTGGACCCATGGCTCTCAAGCGGATGGACAACTAGCATCGTCGTTGAGGACCTCGAAGGGGAAGATTGATTTCTTTCGCGAGCTCGGCCTTGAGCTCGAAGAGCGGGCCACGATCGAAGGTGATGGGCCGGACGTATCACTGGCCTGGGCGATCAGCGCGCCGAAATTGCCAGCGCACGTCGGATGGCCACGGCCGGCTCGAGCTATCCCTTGTTCTCGCGCAATCTGCTGTCGCGGAGCACCGCATCGCTCCGGTTAACGCCGGTGGCTATCTCCGCGTCATGTTTGCCGTTAAGACATCGACGAGACCGGCAATGACAACTGGCGATTCAAGAGCCGCGATGACGATCACGCAACCCGCGCTCGTCTCGTCTCCGCAATCCCGGCCAGCTCCGACGAGACGAGCGCTACCGCCAAACCCCGCCGCACGAAGGGGGCAAATTTGAACGCCGATTGACACGGCCGGTAAGTACGCATCCGGCCAGCACCCCGGGCAGTCGCGCCGGTCTGCCGCGGCGCCTCAGGCAGCAGCCGCTTTGGACTGTTGGGTCGCCTTCCAATTCCACGGGAGCAGGTCGGCGACTCTGTTGACGGGGTGATCTGGAAGCCTGGCCAACACGTCAGCGAGCCAGGCTTGCGGATCAACGTCGTTCATCTTGCAGGTTTCGATCAGGGTATAGACAGCGGCGGCACGATTGCCGCCAGCATCTGAACCGGCGAAGGTCCAATTTCGTCTTCCGACAGCCACACCGCGTAACGCTCGTTCGGCAGCGTTGTTCGAGAGGCAGATGCGGCCGTCGTCCAGGAAGCGGGTGAACGCGGCCCAGCGGTTGAGCAGGTAGTTGATCGCCTTTGCAGTATCGTTGCCTGATGAGAGCAACGTTCTCTGCTGGCGCATCCAGATTTCGAGATCGGCGACGATCGACCTCGACTTATCACGACGTACCGCAAGTCGCTGTTCCGGCGTTTTGCCGTTGATGGTCCGCTCGATCTCGAACAGGATATCGATGCGTCGCACGGCCTCGCTGGCAATCGGCGCCTCTCCAGATTTCGCCAGCTCGAAGAACTTTCTGCGGCCGTGGCTCCAACAGGCCGCTTCAAGGATCGGAGCCGGCTTCCTTTGGGCCTTGTAGAGCTGGTTATATCCATCAAAGGCATCGGCCTGCATCAGGCCCACATAGCCGGCAAGATGGTTTTGCGGATGCTCTCCAGCCCGGTTGCGTGAGTAGTAGAACAGGGCCGCAGGCGGATCCGAGCCGCCAAACGGCCGGTCATCGCGAACATAGGTCCAGATCCGACCGGTCACCGTCTTAAGCTTGGCCAGTACCGGCACCGTCGTATCGTCGGCGTGGATGCGTTCCGCGCTCATGACGTGGATCCGGATGGCCTCAATAATGGGATCGAGTGCTACCACGCAGGCGCCGACCCGATCCGCCAGGGTCGAGACGTCGATCTCGATCCCTTCGCGAGCATAGGTCTTGCTCTGTCGGTTCAACGGCTGATGCAGCAGGAACTTGTTGACCAGAACCATCGCCAGCAGGCTCGGCCCGGCAAAGCCTCGCGGGATCGGATGGGAGGGCGCCGGAGCCTCTGTGATCGCTTCGCAATCTCGGCAGGAGAACTTTTCGCGGACATGCTCGATAATCTTCCAGCGCCGCGGCTCGCATTCCAGGGTCTTCGATACCACCTCGCCGAGCTTGTGCAGTCGCTCGCTGCCGCACTTGCCGCATACGCAAGGCGCGGGTTCGACGACACGTTCGATGGGCAGATTGTCCGGCAGCGGATGTCGCGGCGGCCGCGGATCTTGCGCGCGCTTCTCCTTAGCGGCCCCTGGCGCGGCGATCTCCGCCTTGGTTTCCTGCTCGGCCTGGGTCTCTTCAAGATCCTCGATGGCGAGTTCGAGCTGCTCGACCAGCAGCTTGCCGCGCTCAGAAGATTGCCCGTACTGTTCGCGCCGTGCCTTGGCCAGCATCAGCTTCAGCCGCTCGATTTCCAGCCGGCCGACCGTCACCTCGCTCTTCGCCAGCGTCAGCTGCTCGCGTTGCGCAAGGATCATCGCGTGCGCAGCGGCAAGATCGGCGGGAAGCGGATCGGAGGGCATCGTCACGATGACCAACCAACCATAATCGCCGCAAAAAATCCCGCTGGATTCCTGCCGTGAGTCAAAGAGCCACAGCTTAACCGGAAGCCTGCGGACGCCAAGTTGCCTGCGGCATTCGCCAGTCGATGCCGGACAGGAGATAAGAGAGCTGCGCAACGCTGATCGTCACAACGCCGTCCGCCATTGACGGCCACAAAAAGCGGCCGCGCTCCAGCCGCTTCGTGAACAGACATGCGCCCTGGCCATCATGCCAAATGATCTTGATCAGGTCGCCGCGGCGGCCCCTAAAAACGTAAAGATCGCCAGCGTGTGGATCCCGCTTCAAGCTCTCCTGAACCAGACGCGCAAGGCTCGGGAAGCCTCGGCGCATATCGGTATGGCCGGTCGCAAGCCACACCCGTACATTACCCGGTATGGCGATCATCGGCGCTCAAGCACCTCGAGGACCCGCGCCAGTGCCTCCGGGTCGACGTGCGCATCCACCCGGATGCGTCGCCGGTTGCCAAGATCAATCTCGATCAATCCAGTACGCGCGGACGCTACGGAGCGCACCCGACCGTCACCCGCAGGCAAAAGCTTCGCAGTTTCCTCCACCTCCGTAGCGACGACCTGCACCGGCGCAAAAGATGGTACAACCTGCTCTGATGTCCGTGCTTGTCGACGCCAGGTAAACACCAGGCTGGCCGCGACTCCGTTGCGGCGCGCAACCTCAGTCACCTTCGCGCCCGGCACCAACGTCTCCTCGACAATCCGTGCCTTGTCGTCCTGCGACCAGCGCCGCCGCCGCTCCAGCCCGCCCAAAACCTCGACCCGCATCGCCTGATGACCTTAAAGCTAGACTTAAGGCTACACGCTTCGCGAATTACCTCGCGTCACGCAAGACGGCGCCCGTCGGATGCGTACGCCGGTAATGCAGGTCGGCAGCTCCTGCGGCCCCCAGAGAGGTTAACGGTCTCTGAGATCGGCAGCCGCCAGCATTGTGTCCTACCGCAGAACAACGTCGAAGGCGAAATTCGCGCCATAGCTATGGCGCGAAAGCCTTTCGTTCGGCACAGGATTGAACTTGGACGCGCCGAGTCGTCGGGCGCGTCCATCAGCCGTACGCAGTGCGGCGGAGGCGAGCCGGCCTGCATCCGCGCCACCGGCCGGCTCGCCAGCAAATTTTTACACCAGTTGCTTATCACGGGGAATGAATGGGTCGATGGGGTCGCACCCACAACCGGGAGGATCCCACGGCCACTCACAATGCCCGCCCGCAGCAGCACAGGCTTCTTCGAAGGTCAGTTCGGTCACCTCACAAGCTGACAGATTCATGCTTTTTCCTTTCGACACTACGACGGGTCGGCAACTGCTGCCCGCCAGCCCACGGGCTTCAAGTTCTGTGCCAGCCGAGTAGGAAAAGCAGCAATAAGAGCGCGTGTTGTTCGGAGACTTAAGTGAAGTATACGGCAGACGGCTAGAACATTATGTCGAGGATGCGACCATGGTCGCGAACACAACAAGCGGGAAGACGGCGCTGAGCATCCGGATTATGCGAGCCCGCTAGCCGAGAACTGCTGAAGCGAAATTCCCTCCGCGAGGCCCGCGAGATTGTGGCTGACGCGGCGAGGCTCGAACCTGCGGAAGCGGCTGCAAGACCCGAACTTTACGACTTGGCTACGCGCCAATGAGAGGATGCAACATCGTGGTTTTGGCGGCCGGCCGCGCTAAGCCACGCCCCGGACCGCGATCTCAATCGGCCCGAAGCTGCGGTCGGCGATCGCGGCCGGCGCCGTGCGGATGACGTAATTCGGGCGGCCCTCCCTCATGGCGGGCTCTTTTGCAGCGTTCGTACCGCGGGCGCGCAATGACCACATCGAGGTCTGTGCGGATCAATTCTTCAATGCATTCCCGCTGGCTCCGCACCGCTGTCTCCGCGGCCGTTGGCACGAATATTGATTTTCTGTTTGCGTGAGGCGGCAGAGGTTGTCGGCCAGCTTCACGCCGGACCTTCTCGTATGGAAAGGAAGCTAAGTTGAGGACCGATATGTCGGCCTATCGCGTAGCCGAGCTGACCACCGAACAAGCATCTGCAACTTCGGGAGGATCGATATCGTTGGGAGCATTCGTTGGAATTGTGGGACTAGCAGGAATAGCAGCTGCAGTTATAGCGGAGGTAATGCTCGGCTTTAGGTCTCGATAGAGGACCGCTGCAGAAAGCCCCGTTCCAGTCGGCGCCGGCGTGCTTCCATGCTTCACTGTCTCGGACGAGAGTCGACGTCGAATTTGTTCGCGTCCGAGATACGACGATATTGTCCGCAGCTCGGCTGCCGATCGCTGCTTCTCCTCGAATATCCAACGGTGCCGAGCGCCTATCGAGACAACTTCTAACGGGGAAATCTTCGACATAGGCGTACGGTCAGTCTTAGGCTTATGTCTTCAACTCCTCCGCGCAACGCGCAAGGCGACCTTTGCCGGAGCGATACCATAGAAATCATCTATGAACTCGAAGCTGCCCGGGCCAAGCTCGAAGCGTGGCGCGCGCGTCCGCGTGAGCAAGGAAAACGCGCCCCTGCGCGGCGCGTGCATGGGCGCCACTAGCCTTGGGCCAATCCGCATCGCTGGGATCGGTCATGCCATCCAACGCAGTCGCTGCATTGAAGCGACGGTCAAGCCAAGCGGATCGGGCGCCGAGCTGAGTCCGTCGTCGACGCGGCCGTAGAACCGAGCTGGATTGCACAAAAGCTGCAAATCCTCCCACCCGCGCGCAGAATTTGGAAGTTGAGAGGGCCTACATCGGCGAACCTCGACTTCGGTACCTAGGTAACGTTTTCGTCAGACATCGAGGGGGGCCTCGAAGTTCGTTCCGTCAAGCTCCGTCCGTCGCAGTGAACGCAGCGCGGCGGGCCCTTGGGCCACGGGACCCATTTTCCAACTTGGAGGGTTCATCGATGAAACTGACGACGAGTGTTGTCCTCTGTTCTGCCACGCTGTTCGCGGGCGCCGGCGCGCAGGCAGCCGATCTACCTGTGAAGGCCAAAGCGATCGAATATGTGAAGATTTGCTCCCTATACGGACCAGGTTTTTACTACATTCCCGGCACTGATACTTGCATCAAGCTCGGCGGTTATCTGCGCGTCCAAGCGGGCTTGGCCACGAACGCCGTTTATGACGCGGCCAATAGCGGCGTAGCCGGTGCGCAAAATCGCCTCCGCAATTACTACAGCACTGCCTCGCGTGAAGATCTGTCGATCGACACGCGTACCCAGACAGAGTACGGCGTGGTCCGTACGTTCTTTGACGGCGTATTCAACTGGAACGCGGGGAGCTATGCCGGCGCCGGTACCACTGCCTCGAATGGTTCGACTGCCTATAGTGGCGCGAGCGTCGCTGGCGGCACGCTCGGTGTTTACTACGCGTTCATCCAATTCGCTGGGTTCACGTTTGGCAAGGCGCAGTCGCAATTCTCAGCGCCCTGGGCGAACTATCCGGGTAACAATTTCGACGGCCTGCCAGGTGGCGGCGGCTGGGATCCGGTCAACCAGTTCACCTATACCGCTGACTTCGGCCAGGGCATCACCGCCTCCTTCTCAGCTCAGGATCAAGTTCAGCACGACACAACCAACATCTGGAATGTGAGTGCAGCCACGCCCGCGGGCCTTGCAACTGGTGCGTATGGTGGCAACGACATCGCCGGCACGGCAGCTCCTGATCTGATTGCTATGCTTCGCGTTGACCAGGCTTGGGGCCTGTTCCAGGCGGCGGTCGCAGCGCACGACAATCACGCCGCCTACTACGGCGCCGATGAAACGAGTGGCCATCCGGCCGACAAATGGGGCTGGGCGGGTCAGCTGGCATTGTCGATCAAAAACATCCCGACCGGTCCGGGCGACACAATCAACTTGACAGGCGTCTATACCAAGGGCGGGAGCCGTTACAATTTCCAGGACTATACGTCGAGCACCTTCGCAATGTACGGCGGCAGCGGCCTTGCCGGCGCTTACCAGAGCGTCGGGCTTGCAGGTCTTTCCGATTCTGTGTTTGTCGCGGGCTCCGGACAGGAGTTGACCACGACCTACGGTTTCCGCGGCGGCTACACCCATAATTGGGATCCGCGCTGGGCCACCAGCCTCTACGGTGCCTGGGCTGCGGTGCGATACAACAGCACAGCCAAAAGCTACATCTGCGGCGCTTTCGTAACAACACTTGCGCTGTCGACCGGGGCTGCCGGTTGCAACCCCGATTTCAACTATGCGGTTGTCGGTTTGATGACTGGCTGGACACCGGTTAAGAACCTGACGTTCTCGGCCGATCTCGCTTACACGATGCTGGATCAGAAGTATGCGAGCGGAAGCACGGTGACGCTGCCAGCGCAGCCAGGTATAGCCAAGCCAGGCGCTACCTATGAACTGAAGGACCAGAACAGCCTCACGCTCTTGCTACGCGCTCAGCGCAACTGGTGAGTTCTAAATCAACCAGAGGAAAGGAGAGAACGGAACGGCTCTGTTGATCCAAGTGTGACCTCCAAGAAGGCCTCCGGCATGCCCGCTGGGGGCCTTTTTAGAACTCGTATTGAGTTTTCCGAGAATAGATCAATTGGATGGCAGTGCGGCCATGGAATTGGATGGCCGTACGGCGGGCGCGGAGGGGCGATGTTGCCATGGGCGTAAAAGTTGGCACATTCGATCGCTGAGGAGCGGGACCCAAGACCAAACAAAACCAACTGATCTCAGCATGAAGGAACTCACCATGAGGCCTTGGATTATATCGGGCGCTCTTCCGATCGGCACAGTGGCATCCTGGCGGTTCCTCTCCTGGCCACTCAGGGTAGCCGCCGGTTTGAGCAGGACCTTAGGGTCGAACAGGCGCTTCTTTTGGCCGCCATCAATGAATGCGTCCCAGTTCAAGAGCTTTCACGCACACAAGCCGAGCCGCGCAGGCACAATGAAACATCCCGAGCAAAAGGGAAGAGGGCTCGAATCGATAGAAGAACTAGTTATCAGCGCAGCTCCGGGGAAGGGCAGACATTTAATTTTATGCCGCTGGACGGACTCCATCATCAATTTACGTGGCGGCAAACGGCCATCGAAATCGGTTACTGGGTTGTGCGCATAACAGCGGACGAGCAGGACAGGCTCTTTGCCTCAAGCGCAGCTAACGTAGAACGTCGAGGAGGCGAGGGCCAGCGGCCTCTTTCGCAAATTGCGCCGAGTGGAGCCAGAGAAGAGAGATAACAGGCAGGCCGGATTTAGCTATAAAGAGTTCGTGGACGGAGAGCACTATGGACAAAGATTCAGAAAGCGGTCGCCATTCAGACCAGCCGGGTGTCGGCTACGATTTCGTCGGTTCGATTGCAACCAACGTTGCGGACGGCTTCACACTGGTCGCGGTCGGTGATCTCATCGTGACGAGGGCGCTCACCAAGAGCCAGGATTGCGAATTCGGCGCCATCGTCGACATTCTTCATGGCGCTGATGTGACGTTTGGCAATATGGAAACCAACATCTTCGATATTCGATCCTTCAAGGGAAGTCCGCAAGCTGAGTACGGCGGCGCCTATCACGTGAGCCTTCCGGAGGTCGGACCTGACTTGAAGGCGATGGGGTTCAATATCGTAAGCCTCGCCAACAACCATTCGTTTGACTGGGGCGTCGAAGGGATGCGCGAGACAAGCCGGGCGCTCGATCGATGTGGTATCGTCCATGCCGGAGCGGGCGAAAATCTTGCACAAGCCGCCGCTGCTCGCTTCCTGGAGACCGCACGTGGACGCGTGGCGCTGGTGTCGTCCGCTTCAACCTTCACGCCGCTCTCTCGTGCGGCCGATCCTGCCGGCGAGGCGCCAGGCCGAGCCGGGCTCAACAGCCTTCGTTTGGCGCGAAGCATCGTTGTTCCGCGGGAAATGCTCGAGAGCTT
Organism: Bradyrhizobium sp. USDA 4541; assembly: GCF_024171085.1. Taxonomy (NCBI): domain Bacteria; kingdom Pseudomonadati; phylum Pseudomonadota; class Alphaproteobacteria; order Hyphomicrobiales; family Nitrobacteraceae; genus Bradyrhizobium; species Bradyrhizobium sp. USDA 4541. Next base: position 8,635,879 of record NZ_JALJZF010000001.1, on the reverse strand, counting down.
GCGGCAAATCCGCGATGCGCTGCCCGGCCTCAGGCCGGACCGTGATGATCCGGATCGCCTCGTGCTCGCCGGCACGGCATACAAGGCTGGCGACAGGGCCTGCTACAGCTATGAAGCAGATCAGGGCGATGTCGCCGGCATTCTTCGAAATGTTCGCCAGGGCAAGCAGTTTGCCGATTTTTGCATTGTCACGAACCACGGTCACGAGCCCGGCAATTGGAGCAACGAGCCGCCCGATTACGAACAGTCATTTGCCCACAGGCTCATCGATGCCGGCGCCGACGCCTATATCGGGCATGGGCCGCACCAGCTGCGCGGCATCGAGATCTACAAGGGGAAGCCGATCTTTTACAGCCTCGGCAACTTCATCATGGATGATCTTCGCACGCCAATAGGCGCGGATATGTTTGCCGCTCAGGGCAAGGACCCGCGCCTCGACACCGACGCCGAAGTGACGGCAGCCGAGATGGGTGGAGGATACGAGACAGATCCGGGATTTTCGGATCCCATCTTCTATGAGAGCGTTGTCACCGTCAGTCGATTTGAGCAGAACCAGCTTGCCGACTTGCGGCTTATTCCGATCGAGCTTGGTCACGCGAAGAGACTTGCGAACCGGGGCGTCCCGCGCCTGGCCTCTGCTCTGCAAGCAAAAGTCATTCTTGAGCGCCTACAGGCGCTCTCGCAGCCATTTGGGACCGAGATCGCCATCGAGAACGAGGTCGGCGTTATCAGGCTGCGGCCCAAGTCGTCCCGATGATACGATTGGCCGGCGCGAATCCTGGCATCAGAAGGAGATCTCCCTCAACGACATAACCTAATGCCGGGCGCTATTCGAATCTGCGAGCGACATCATGTTGATGAGTGTTGCTTGACCATGCTGCATTCTGCCGAGACCTCTCTAGCTTACTGACGTCAGGTACGAATCCGGAGCTCGACCGCCATCCGTCGCTCGTCAATCGGCATTTGCGCCGAATCCTGGAGGTGCAGCGGTGTGGTTGTCACGTATCAGCCTTGGCAAGATCCACCATCATGCCGCCACGAATTACGATCGACGATCTGCGGCTCATGACGGAGTTGTTCCCTCCTCCTGGTTTCATGCGAATGGGGGGCCGACGCGCTCAGCATGTCGGCGGGATTGACAGTGGCCAAGGTATTAAGGGCAACCGAGATAAGCGATTCACCACCCTAAGCCTCTGAATCATCAGCTGCACGGCGATCTAGGCCATGGACGCGGTCGCATTTCGCGACGGGCGCCCGCTCCGGAGGCGCTCCCGTGGACTTGCCCAGCGTCAGCTCGGTGAGCAGGAACGACATCGGCGGCCACAAGCGGCGAGGAGCAGAGCGTTGGGTTTGAACCGGCTTCTCTCAGCTTCATGGAGACGATCTCCTTGTGATGGATTTCTGCACGAAAGCAAAAGAATGAGCCGAACGTATGCGCAGCGCGTCGAACTTGGCCGATTTTCGTCGCCGCGCCAGGTTACCTACTCAAATGGCGGTTGGTTGGCCGAACGGCAAGAAGAGAACCTCGGAGCGACGATGCGCTGCAATAGCTTTCTTTCGGAGACCGAGCGCAACGCGGTGATCGAACTGCGCCATGCTATGCATCGCGAGCCTGAGCTCTCCAACGCAGAGTGGAAGACACAAGCACGCATTCGCGACATGCTCCGACGCTTCGGCCTTGCGGACGCTAAGGTCTTTCACAATACCGGGCTCTATGTCGACATCGAAGGTACTGCTTCCGGCCCAAAGCGATCCATCGCGGTGCGTGGCGACATCGACGCGTTGCCAATCCAGGAGACGCGGCAGGATTTGTCCTACTGTTCTCGAGTCGATGGCGTTATGCATGCGTGCGGCCACGACATCCACGCGTCGATCGCGCTCGGCACTGCTCTAGCCTTCCATCGGCTGCGTGGCAATTTTGCCGGCAGGTTGCGCGTGTTCTTCCAGCCGGCTGAGGAAGCCGAGCCATTGGGTGGACGCACCGTAGCAGCGGAGAGGCTCTTGGACGGCTTCGATCGGGCGGTCGGCTTTCACGTCAATCCTGAGAGTCCGGCCGGCGTATTCGATGCGTGCGAGGGCGCGATCACCAAATCCGCCGACCAGTTCAAGCTCACTTTCAGCGGCAAGATGGCGCATGGCGCTGCTCCGCATCAGGGTGTTGACGCGATCGCCATCGCGGCTGCCTTTGTCAATGAAGTTCAGAAAGTGGTATCGCGCGAAATGCCAGCTGATGATGGCGCGATTCTCACAATTGGCACCATCCATGGTGGTAATGCGACAAATATCATCTGTCCTTCCGTCGCGCTGGAGGGGACCGTCAGGACGGGCAGTCCGGAACGGCGGGGGCTGCTATGCCAACGTGTGCGCGAAGTCGCCGAAGCCGTTGCCCTGATGCACCGCGGCCGCGCTGAATGCGATATCCAAGCTGGCGAGCCAGCCGTCTTCAATGACGCCGAAATGGTAAGACGCTTCAGACAGGTCGTTCAAGAGACGGTTGGCGCGGAACGCCTCACCAGCAAGAAGCGGGTAGGAGGCAGTGACGACTTCGGGTTCTACTCGGCATCCGTTCCGTCGATCTATTTCTGGTTTGGCAGCCGTGCGCCGGGCAATGATTCGCATTTGCATACGCCGACATTTGCAGCCTCTGATGACCTCATCATTCCGACCACGGAGCTCGCAATCAGATACATCCTGGATCTGTTGAACTCGCGAATCGGCCCCCCGTTCGCGAACGCTACACCAGCAGCATAGCCTATCGCCAAAACAGGCTCTGCTCGTAGAGGAGGCTTCCTGCGTCTATGGCGCCAACGATCTGGGTTGATGTTAGCAGGTGGCGCTGCGTCAAGTTGATCGCCTGCGTCATCATTAACTAGGCGGCGTCCCCCGCAACGCTGTTCCTCGGTCACTAGCGCAGCTTGATTTCACGCGGTTCCCTGTGACGTGGGTTAAGCGATGCGCGTTGAGCGTTGTCGCCTCGGCATGGCCAGATGAATTCATTCCGCATAGAGAAGTTTGATCATGTATTTCTGGGCGTACACGAGCGATTCCTTGGTTGTTCCGTTGGTGTATTCCAGGCCGATCGATGAGTACGGATTGAGCCTGTACTTGAGTGTCGCTTGGTAGAAGTTCACATCCATTCCCGAATTGAAATCGTGGAAGTACTTTGCTGTGGCGATGAAGCTGAAGCGATTTAGCAGCCAATCCGGGACGTCCGCGCTCGGGAGAAAGTTAAAAGTCAGCCTTGCTGTCGCGCCAGCCCATTCGTAATTGGTTTTTGAAAGTCCCGTCACACCTGGAATGTCGACTTGTCGGATGTCAGCCTCGCCTCGAAGCTGCACGAACCAGCCGAGATAAGGATCGGTCTTCAGATAACCCCCAAGATGGTAGCGGAGATCGTAGGCGTCCCAATAACCGTTGAAACCATAAGCGCGTGCCTCGCCGCGGAAATCGGACTGGTAGTAAGGGGCGAAGGTAAAGACCTGACGCAAGGGAAAGTCGCCGAACAAGCTTAATCCTCTGGATAATTCGAACTGGGTTTCCACGCCGATCTTTGCCGAGCTTTGCTCGTTCTTTGATCGGGGAGACGTAAAGTCGCCGTCAGCTGCGACGAAGGGGACGACGGCCCAGCCGGAGATGAAGGGAACGTATTCGATGGGTGTTGGCGGGCATAGGTCGCGGAACAGGACGTAGGAGACCTGTCCTTGAACTGCAAGGGTACGGGTTTTCGCTATACGATCGTCTGTGTAGGACACCGACGCGCCTTGCGCGTCTGCAGCCGTTGGGGCGGTGTACAGGAAATTGTCGAGGCTGTCGGCTCTGATGAAGAGGCGCTGATCCTGATTGCAGAAGGAAACCTTCTGCACGTCTTCGGCAGGCTTGTCAGGCCCGGAGGGATAAAGCTTTTCGGCGCCGCGTTCGAACGCGCCTCCCTGCTTGTGCGTCAGCGCGTTGAGGCGCTTCGCGATCGCGCCCTTTTCTCTTTCGAGTAGCGCATTTCGCTTCTTCAGCTCTTCCACGCTGGCGTGGTCGACGTCGAAACCCTCAGCATGTACCGCTGAAGTGGGTAGAGCCGTGCAGATGAGGAAAGTGGAAGCCAGGGCCGCCCGAATCCGTGTCATGATTCGATGCTCCAGCCGTTATCCTCATACCAAGCGAAGACCAAGTCGCCCAGTTCGGCAAGGGTTTCCTTGTCCATGACTTCGCCCTTCTGAAGCACGAGGCCATCGCTTTTGAACGACGGGTAGGACATCAGTACCAACGCGATATCCCAGGCGTTGGCGTCTCCGCCAAGTAGCTTGGAAATCTGCATTGCCGTCTTGATGGGCGGCTTGAGGCCGAGCGCAGCCACGATCCTGGCCACGATTGTGGTGTCCTTGATGACCTTGTTACTGAGACGATCCGCGTGAAGCGCGAGAGCTTGTTTGAAGCGTTCCCCTGAAGCTAGCCCCGGTTTCGGGCTCGCCTTTGCTTTCTTCATTTCGATGTCCTCCATCCCCTGGCAGCTTGCATTCCGGTCGAGCAGGCCGGAACTAGGGGAGTCCCCAGATTGCTCGGGGGACTCCTCGGCCCTAGTTAGGGAAATCCAGCATTCTTCGGCGGCTGAGTTTCAGAGCAGCTGTACGAGGCGGAGGTGTAGGGCTGAGGTCAGACCAGGTGTCGGTCGTGCTGGAGTGGAGCGGGATCGCGCATGGAGGTGCTGCTCAAACGTTCAAGCCCCTCCTTACCGTTGGAGACCGTGAAGCAGTAGCGGCAAGCAATCTGCCGTACCTGGCCTGGCTGATTCCGGATCGGAACTTATGGGCACCTTGGCCGATGTATCCGCCGCTGCCGACACGCCCGTTTACATTGCGGCGCGTATTGGCGGCCGTTAGCGCCGCCGCGATTATTAGATGCCGTAATGGGCCCTGCTCCGAGCAAGGAGCGATGACGTTGGCCGTCCCCCGATAGATGATGAAACGGGGTCGCGACTTGAGTCGGCCCCAAGCATCTGGAGACGGAGGACAGCCGTGGAGAACTATGCCGGAATTGACGTGTCATTGGAACTGTCGAGCGTATACGTTGTGGATGCCCAAGGCAAAATCCTATAGGAAGCGAAGGTCGCGAGCGAACCCGACGCCTCGGTTGAAGTTTTCGAAACGCTTGGCTTTGCAGTGAAGCGGATGCCGCTGTCGCAGTGGCTGCATGCGGGGCTGAAAAGAGCAGAGTTTGAGACGGTTCTGATCGAAACGCGGCATGTGAAGGCCGCATTGTCTGCGATGACGCGGAGACTGATCGCAAGGGTGCGCGCGGGATCGCTCAGTTGATCCGGATGGGATAGTTCCAGCCGGTACATGCCAAGTCGGTCGGTGCGCAGGAGATCCAGGCCCTCCTGATCGCACGCAAACAGCTTCTCGGGCGGCTGATCGACGTGGAGTGAGTACCGCGGGATTTTGCGTGGGCCTGAATGTTGGCCGGGTGACGCGGAAGAATTTCGAAGCGCAGATCCGAGAGTTAGTTGCGGGTCAAGCGACATTGGAGCGCATTGCCACAGCGATGCTTTCGGCACGATGCCTTGAAGGCAGAGTACGGTAGGCTACATAAGGCTGTGCTGGCAATTGTGCGTCACGATGCGGTTTGTCGCCGGCTCATGACGGTGCCGGGCGCTGGTCCCCTGCTGGCTGTTACCTGCAAATCGGTAATTGATGATCCTCATCGCATCGTAAAATCGAAGACGGCAGGCGCGCTGTTCGGGCTCGCGCCAAAGAAATATCAATCAGAAGAAAAGGACGTCACGGGCGGAATCACATGGCCGGAGACGATAGTGCGCATGGTGTTGTATGAGGCTGCCAACGTTCTGTTATCGCGCATCACGCGGTTCTCAAAATTCAAGCGCTTGGGGATAGACGTCGCCAAGCGGCGAGGTTCGAAGCGCGCAAAAGTCGCTCTGGCCGTAAGCTGGCAGTGATCCTGCATCGGATCTGGGTCGACGGCAACTTACCGTGGACCGAAGCGGGGCCGATCGCGGCATAGAAGAGGTGGAGGTGGGCTGAACTGAAGCCCAGTGCCCGAAGTCCCGTCGCCGGACGGTGGATCTGGTGAGGTCGTTACACGGCCAGTGATCGTCATCTGACGGAACCACGCGTATCTAAATAGGCTCACCGTTCCCTCTGACAGCATGAGTGGCGGCCAGGCGTTGACCACGGATGAGCTCGGCGGCGTGGCGCTTACTCGGGAGGCTTGACATCATCGGGCCCATAACAGAAGCCCGTGTACATATAAACTCGGCTGCCCGATGTGAGTGGTGACCACGTCCGCTTTGCTCCTATAGCAGCGCAATATGTCGCGATGGGCCAGAGGCGATTTCCGACCGGTTCGCGGCTATCAACGTTAACGCGGCATGACCTTGGCATCGCTGCCGCCAAAGTTCACAGAAAAAGCAGATGTATCCGTAGAATGACGTGTACCGGTGGCTGTCTTTAATTGGAATATTATTGGAGGAAGAAAATGATATGTCTGTTCCAAAGAATTGGTCTTTGGATCAAATGTAGAATCGAATCCAAGCTGCGAGTATGGCTCGAACATATTGACCAGGCAGTCCGGCTTTTTGCCGAGGGCTTTCATTATCGTTAAGAAGCTTGTTTCACTGCCAAATGTCCGCAGCTCCTCAGAGCACTTTGCGCCTAGTGGGACCCGGACATCTAGCTTGAGAATCTTAGCTTCACCCGCGTTGAGGTTAATAGGTGTTTCCAGCGGATCCGAAGCAACTGTATAGTTGGTATATTCTCCGTAATTAATGAAATTATATGCTGTAGCATCGATTATTGCCGTGTTAGCGGAGCTCAAGTTTGAGATAAGGAGCTTGTATTTGACTGTGATGAGAACACCGCCTCGGTTATTCTGAACTATTCTGGATTTAAAATCTGGGTTCTCTATACTCGCTGTGAAGATGATATTTTGCTTGGCCTGCTCGGCCTGCTTCAAATATGTTGCTGCCGCCAGCGCAACTGAGATCACAACGCCAATAGAATTAACGGTCGCATGAAGATCGACTTTGAACATGGACAATTCCTGAAAAGTGAGCAGCCTAACGAAGTTTCTGCCAGCGTCATAGAGAGAGTATTTGGGCTGTTCGCCTTACTTCACTTCGCGTGGCGGCTTGACGAGCAAAATTTACGCTCTATGACGTCCGACTTGCTGGCGTCTTGTCTGAAATCCGGATCAATGCCGCTTGCGGACCGTAGCTATGACGCCGACTGGATGAGAGCTTGTCATAAAAAAGGCACGTGAGCCAATATCCCGCCGAAAGCAATCGCAGCGATCCGATCTGCTTCATTCCGTATCTCTACCGTGCTCGCGGCCAGACCGAGAGGTTCTTCAACAGGATCAAACAGTGTCGCCGGCTACGACAGGCTCGCCGCTGACTACCTCGCCTTCGTCCAATTCGCATCTATCCGGCTATGGCTGGCGGTCCGCGTCCTAGCTCATGAGATCGCAAGCGGCGAAACATGTTCGAGCTGACGTGCAGTGGCTTCGATCTGACGACCGGTTCCTCCAACAACAAGCCAAAGGCAGCCGGTCAGGAAGTTGTTGGCAAAAATGTCGTCAGCTACCTGCGCGCCGCTGTCCGGCTCAGGAAATGAATGACGGTTCGATAAAGGGCAAGCGCGGCAATTCGCTTGGTCGCTTGAGAAAGTCGTGGCTTGGCCGTGGGTTTAGAAGGCCAAGCATGCTCGCGCAAACCTAGGAACCTTCCGAGTAGGTCGAATCGGCGTCCCCTGCTTTCCTTCCCTGGCCGGAGGATGGACAGACCGATGATCGAGGCATTTTCGCTTGCGACCGCCCATCTCTATCAGGACGCCTTGGCTTCACAGGCAAGGCTTCGATACGAAGTCTTCGTAAAACAGCGCGGTTTGGATCATTCATCGTTCGACGAACTTGAATTCGATGAATTCGACACACCCTCAGCTCTCTACCTGGTCTGGAGAGACGAGGAGCGGCGGGTCCGCGGCATGGCGAGACTGCTTCGCACCGACCGACCTTACATGCTGGCGGGATACTGGCCGTTTCTCGTGAAAGCAGGTGCCCTGCCGAACAGCTCCGAGATCTGGGAGGTGACAAGGGTTTGTGTTGATCGGACACTGACACCCCTGGTGCGCAGGACGGTGTTTCCCGAGTTGTTGAGTGCGATCGCTGAATTTTTTCAAGCAAACGGTTTTGCGGGCATGGTCGGCGTGACGCGTCAACATCTATTATCCCATTTCATCCGGGAGGGGATCGAGTGGCTCGGCGAGCAAGCGCTTATCGAAGGCGAGATCGAACGAGCCTTCTTCGTTCCCACCGCCCATATTCGGCCGAACTATTTTTGCCGCAAATACGGCATCCCTAGCTCTATCCTGAAGGAACATCCACCCACACCATTCCGGAGAGCTGCATGACTTTGGAGAATCCAGAGGACGAAACCGCTCCGGCCAAGATTGCGCGGCGGATGGCCGATGCTGTGACCTATTTGAGTTCGGTAGCTGACCGGACAGGGCTGTCGAAGATCGCAGATGACCTCCGCGCCGTGCGTTGCAGTTTGATGAAAGAAACCGAGCAAGCCGATGTTGAGGGCGCGGGCCTCCCAGCGGGCGAACTCTGCCGAGAGGACGAGGCGCCGCTCAGAAAGGCCGGAAAATGAATTATCTTGCTGATTTCGCGGGCTCGGAATCCGAAGTTCGTTACTACTGTCGACAGATCCCGAACCTCTTCGCGACGGCAAGGGGGGCCTGCCTCTGGGATGCGGAAGGAACGGAATTTATCGACTTTCTGGCAGGATGCGGGTCGTTGAACTACGGCCATAACCATCCGAAGATCAAAGCGGCGTTGCAGGATTATCTCCAAGCTGATGGTATCGGCTGTGCGCTCGATCTTCATACCGGCGCCAAACTGGCTTTCATCCGCGCTTTTCGCGACCTCATCTTGTCGCCCCGTGGCATGAACTACCGCATGCAGTTCACCGGCCCAACCGGCGCCAATGCGGTGGAGGCCGCTCTCAAATTGGCGCGCAAGCACACCGGACGGACGAACGTCGTAGCCTTCACGAACGCGTTCCACGGCATGTCGTTGGGAGCGCTGTCGGCGACCGGTTCGAACCGAGCGCGCGAGGGTCTGCAGGGATGTTTGGACGGGGTGGTGCGGCTTCCCTTCGACGGCTATCACGGGGCAGGCCAATCGGATCTGGAAAGGTTCGCGGCGATGGCCGAAGATCCGTCGGGTGGAATAGATCCTGTTGCGGCCATTATCGTGGAGACAGTCCAAGGAGAGGGGGGCTTGAACGTCGCCTCGAGAGATTGGCTTCGTCACCTTCGCGATGTTGCCAGGCGTATCGGGGCGCTGCTGATCGTCGACGACATACAGGCCGGCTGCGGACGGAGCGGCCGCTTTTTCAGCTTCGAGGATGCTGGGATAGCGCCCGACATGGTATGCCTCGCAAAATCGATCAGCGGTGGTGGCTTACCGATGTCGCTGCTGCTGATCAATCCCTCGATCGATACCTGGCGTCCAGGCGAACACAACGGCACGTTCCGCGGCAACAATCTGGCATTCGTCACCGCGCGGGCTGCGCTCGAGCTTTGGTCGGATTCCGACTTCATCGCCGGAATAGCTGTTCGCTCGACAATGCTCGATCGGTGGCTGACGGAGGTGTGCGTCCGCTATCCGCACACCATAACAAATAAGAAGGGACTGGGTATGATGGTCGGGTTCGAGTGCTCTTCTCCTGAGCTTGCTCGTGCCATTTCGCAAGAGGCGTTCAAACGGCACCTTGTGCTGGAGGTATGCGGCCCTCGCGACGAGGTCGTCAAAATCTTGGCGCCTTTGAATATCGAGCTTTCCCTTTTCCGAGAGGGGTTGGCTCGGTTGGCAGCCGCGCTCGACGTCGTAGCGCTTGAGCAAGCTAACCGCGCCGACTTGGCTGCATGAGCCTACAGCGCGATCACTCCGGTCTGAATTGCCATCACTACAGCCGTAATCCGGTTACAGGCTCCCAATTTTCTGATCGCATTCGACAAATGAAATTCGACGGTCTTTTCGGAGGTCGCGATGATCTCGCCGATCTCCCAGTTCGTCTTTCCCTCCTTGCACCAGCGCAAGCACTCGATCTCCCGCCCTGTGAGATGCGGAGCGCGCCGCTCGGGTTTTGCCTGCAGTTCTCCTAATTTGAGCCGATACTGCACGGCTAGGCCATAAATTCGTCCGAGCGCATGGGGGTTCGGCTTCCGCTCATCCCTCAAGCTCAGACTGATCAGATCGACATCCGCGCCAGGTCCGTGCAGCGGAATCGTGACGCCTGAATGGACGCCGAGTTCCTTGCATTCCTCCAAGAAAATCTTCTGCTTGCGGTCCAAATTTGTCCGCGCGCAAAGATCGTCCCAGCTGAACGGACGCCTGGCGTGCTGGATCTGTTGCACGACGGGATCGATCCGATCCCATTGGCGTTCCCTGTAGGTGTCTAGATATCCCGTCGGGAACCGCTCCCAAGGGATCGACTCCAGGCGGTTGTTTCGCGCTTTCGCGAACACGGCATTCTGGTAGCCTTCCGCTTCGACGGCTTGCAGAAACAGCTCGAGCAGTTCGGTATCGGAAACAATCGAAATACTAGCAGCAATAAAATCATCTACATTGGCGACCATATGGCATCCCCTTAAACGCCCATGCTCCCCGATAGTTAATCTACATATTTCAAGAACCTTCCCATCCATCTATTGAACGCATCGGGTCTTTCCCAATGCGCCGCGTGTCCAGCGTTCATCAATATTGGTCTGCGCAACCAGAGGTGTCTATAGGTAAGTTTACGGACATGTTCGATTCGTACAAAAACGTCGCGCCGCCCTTGGATAATCGCAAGCGGCTTGGCGCATTTGGCGACGGACGCGATCTCGTCCTTCCCCTGTCCGGCCAGACCATTGCGAACCATCCAGTAGCGGGCTCTGCCGTCCGTTCGCTCGATCATTGCCGCAAAGCGGCTCCTTCGATTGAGAGGCTTGCCGAGCATGGCCGAACCGTAGGCCGAGACGTCTTCAGGCGTAAAGTCGCGCTTGCCCGCGAGGTCCATCACCGATGAGGAGAGAAAGCCGTCTGCGACGCCGGCCGGATTCAAGTGGATGGGCGGGGTTCCCGAAATCAGAAGCGAGCGGACGGCGCTCATACCAGACCACATCTCGATGCCGATGTGGCCGCCCAGGGACCACCCGATCACGTGGAAGCTGGAAATACCCAGGTTGTCCATCACTCCTTTTAGAGCCGCGGCATAGCCGGGAAAGCTGTAGGTTCTCTTAGGTGCGAGGGCGTCCGACGAATTGCCATGCCCGGGAAGGTCAGGGACGATGACGGTATGCCCGCGCCTCGCTAGATAAGCTTCCTGATGAAGGAAGATTTCCTTGCAGGAAGAATTCCCGTGGATCAGGAGGACGGCCGATCCCCGGCCTCGGTGAACCCGGACTGCCAACGCATTTCCGGCGAGACGAATCTTCATATCGAGCACGATGTTCTCCCGGCCTTGGCGAGTGCCAAACAGCATGATCACTGCAGAAGGCTGCGAATCCCTGTCTTTTTTCCATCATCTGTGGCCAGACAGCGCCCTTCAACAACCTAGGGAATCCCCCAGTCGCCGGGACATCCCGGCCGCTTTGAGTCGCCTGAGCTGCAGTGACTGGCTTTTGCATCGCAGGCGTGGTTTGGCCTCATGCGGCGTCACTGTTCATCGTGATTCGAATCCGCAAGACGCGCGTGCTTCAGAGCTATTCGGGGCGGGAAGAAACAGACGCTCGGAAACGGGCTGGATCAGCTTCTCGCGATGGAGCTGGCGGTCGGGTCGGATCCGCAAGGCTTCCGAGGAACGCCTGTTCATCCCTGGCATCTGCCCGGATTTTCCCAAGCGTCTCGGAAAGGCACCAAATCTGGACCCCGACGTCGCCTACGTCTGCCTTGCCGAAGCTCGCGATTCACTCGCACGTGGCCAGATGCGGCGAGGCCATGATCCAGGTAAGTCGGGGGCGGCCCTGATCCAGCATATTACCGAAACCGGGAAGGACAGCGGGTCGGGTGCACACGTCCTCGCGAAGCCGGACTTCTGAGCTCGGATAACTGCGGCTCGAACCGCGTGCGCAGCGGGCGTACTTGGACGCGCCAAGTCGTCGGGCGCGTTCCCTCAGCCGTACCGCAGTGCGCTTCAGTAAGACCCATGGAATCCATAACTTAAACTAGGAGCTGCTCACGGCCACTAGCGACGCGCTCGGCAAACACAATGAGATTTCATCGAAGACGTCCTCGGCAGCGATCGCTACGTGACCGCCTGGAACCAATGTCAAGGGCTGCGGCTGGTCGAAGAACGCGAGCACCATCGGAAAGCGAAGCTGGAGGCGATGCGTGCCGCCTCTCCGTAGGAAGTGGCAATGGCCCCGCGATCCATTCCAGCCCAGCGAGTTGGCGAACAGGCCGAGGCCCACGGACACGAACCGCTGAAATCAACAAGTATGAGGTGATCTATCCAGGCGCCCTCCGTGCAAAATGGATCGAAATGAAGCTGGCGCTTTATCGTATCGAATTCGTGCAGGCGGACGGCCTGGTAGAACGCACCGGCCATCTCTTCAGACGTTCGCCGAGAACCCCCAGGGCCGGTCACCATCGTCCCGAGCTCGGAATCAGCACCGGAGCTTTGCTGCGGAACGTACGGCTCTTTTACAAGGCGGCCCCGAGCCGTGTTGAAATCGTCCGCGTTCTGCATGGTGCCTGAGATATCCGATCCGCTTCCTTGCCGTCGGGGAGGTTAGATGCGCAGACGATATTCGATCGCCACCTTTCCCTCCTGATCCTCGATATCGAAGATGTCATCGAGGAAAGTTTCCCAGTCTGATCTCGACAACTCGCCAGCCTTCCCGGCTCGTTGGCGAGCCTCTTCGATGAGAAAGTCCTTATCCTTGTCACCGCGGATCACGCGGCCGCCGGTCTTTTGCTCGAGACGCTTGTTCAATGAAGGGAAGGGCATATTCCACTTCTTTACGTCCCGCGCGAAGCGTTCGTCGACCGGCACAAAAGCGACCAATCCGGGATGATTCATCAGCTCCAATCCACGCTCGCGCAGCGTGGCATTATGGCTGCCGTGATGGCCGACCTTGTAAACGACTGTTCGAGCGAGAAGCCTTTCTGCGGTCACGCTTCCTGGGTCGCTGGGCTTGGCCTCTGCAGGCCACACGTAATCTGCCCACGACAGCCAACTACCGACTTGAGCATCACCAGGGAAAAGCAGCACCTTTCCACTCCGAAGCTCGAAAGCCAACGCTAGACTGGTGTTGTTGGTGTCCGAATCGAGTCTTAAGGCTAGCGTTTCGGCCGCGCCTAGCCAGTCAGTATCAATGCGTCGCCATTCCCCGTCCGGATCATTGTATTTCGCTCGAGAATTACGGATCCCCTCGGCGCGAACACCGCTCGCATCATTGGCTATAAGTTCGCGCGTCGCGAACGGCATGCCAAGTTTTGATTGAGCCATGTCGATGCCCGCGACCGGCGACAGGGCCGCCACCAAGAACATGTCCACCTCCGGACCGTCTCCAGCGAGCTCGTAAACTTCCGGCTTCCGTTTACTGGGACGACTCCGCTTCAGCATTTTTTCATCGCGTGGCGGACCGAGCACATAGACCGATAGCTCGTCGCTATTCATCGGGCGAATAATTTCTCCGCCGGGTGCAAGAAACTTCACGGTCTCGGCCTTGGCGCGCAATTGATCCAGGATCGACGTTGTACGTGCTGCCGCTGACAGCATGTCGCCTGGTTGTTCAGCTCCAACAAATGCCATCAGTCCCGTGAGGCCATCTAGCGGCATCGAAGCGGAAGGGGGCTCAAACTCCTCCTCCTCCGCAGCGTCTGGATCGAATTCAGGGGCAAGCAGCGCTGTGAGAGCGTTGAAGCTACGATCGATCACTCTCATAGCCTGCTCACGTCCCTCGCGAAGACGCCGAGCCTGTTCATCCCGACGATCCTCCGTCCAGGCAAGCCACAGCTGTCCGACCGAAATCGACGTAAACTCCTCGGCAGCCTGCTCGAAGCCAGATAAATGATCCCAATGTTCGTGAGTGACAATTAGAACGTCGATTCTATCGGTTTGCTTGCAGATGTCGCTCATGATGCGCTTTGCCCGGGAGGTGGCATTGGGCATTCCTTGCAAAATTCCGCAATCAATCAGGATATGGAACGCACCCTCCGATTGAGGAATCCGCAGCAGGAAACAATCCCCGAGGATGTCGCGATACATCCGGATTGCAATGCTCCCAGTCATCATTTTCTCGTTTTTATCAGGCATCGTGCTCACAGCATTCTGTGGAGAAACGCAAACGGCTCACGACGACCAGCGGCGTCGTAATAGGTGGCGCCAAGTGACTCGCTCTGTGCGCCAAACTGAAACGCACGTTGCGCATCAAGCCGGGAATCGCTGTTGATATCCTTGACAATGCAGCACCGGACTTCGCGTGTTCGAAAATCCACGATGAGTGTGGCACCACCGCGAAAGGTGAAGTCCGCTCTGACACCTGGAATGCGCCCCTGTTGCTCGACCTGTTGTTGGAGCTCGGCGGTGCGATAGCCTCTGCGTTCCTGAGTTATCTCGATGATAATCTGTGGCTCGAGCTGGCCATCGGGACCCACTCGATTCGCGACACGGACAGACTGGATCTCGAAACGCGGCCCTCTTAGTTCTCTTGAGCGCCGGATTGTATTCTTCGCATCCGACCGGAGCGATAGTCCCATGGCTCTGATCGCCTCATGCGACATTTCCGCATTCGAAACGAGCCACTTCGCCAGGTTTCGTTTCCTGACCTCCTCTGTCCGGAATATGTCGCGCCGCTTCCTGCGATACGAAAAGTCTTGCTTGGTCAGCCATCCTATGCTGATGGGCTGCGCAGGAGCCTCCCAAATGAGATTCTCAACCGACAAAGACCTTATGTCCTTTGGGTAGATGCCGCGGCGGCGAAACGCCTCGATGAAGGCGAGCCGATATCCGCGTACGTCGTCGGCAACCAGATCGGCGTCAGCCGTGATTATAGCTCGCAGGTAGTCGCCGAAGGTCACGTCCACGGGTGGAAGATAGTCCAGCGCGCGGATACACATTCGCAGAACATGTCCAGCGGACTTCGTGGCCTCGACCGTCAGCCGGCCGACCAAATCGGGATGCAGGTCAGAAGAAGGAAATTGATTTCCGCTGCCCGTTGTCAGTCTGAGTAGGTCAGCTACCCGAGACTTGTAGATCGATACGAAGGCGTCGAACACTGCGGCGACTAAAATAGCGCCGCGTTCGTGAGGCTCGGTCATGCGATCGAGCGCCGTAGGATCTGGTAGATTGGTGATCGGATCTACCTCATCGATTGCATCCCGGAGCGCGTGGTGTCGCCCGATCGCCTCTCCAAACTGACGCGCAAGGCCACTAAGAAGCGAGCGTTGTCCGAGGTCACCGCGCAAGTGCGAAATCTGATGCCGAACGGATTCGGGTAACGTGAAGTGCTGAAACAGCGCCACGATGTCGGCAAAAGCCTCATGGAAGGCCAGAGAATCGATGTTGCTCGCTTCGATGAAGCGCCGATGCATTCCATCGAGGATTGCGTGGGCAGTTTCGTGAGCGAGCACGTCGTGCGAGAGGCAGGTGAAGACGACGCCACCAGGAAGGTTGCGGCCGGCGTCACGGGTGGAAGCTCGAAAATAGCCGAACAGTAGGGCGACCTTTGAGGGGCTGTAGTACGCATTTGCCTCGCGCAGTGCGTGAGGGTAGATGCGAAGCTTCTCGACAAAACGTTCGCTGCCTTTTCCGATCGAGCGCCAAGGTCGAGGAGCCCAGAGCACTTTCCGTCCCAGTGCGCGTTCGAAATTGCGGATCGTCATCATTGCGACGGCGTAAGCCATCTGCTGATGGAATTTCGGGTTCCCCTCCGAAGGAGCAAGCCCGTCCTGAACCAGCAGTGCCACCTCATCAAGCCTCACTGCCGAGTAGAAGCCGCCGCTGGCCGGATCCACGTCGATGACTTCAATATACTCTCCGCTGGGTCCATCGGCCAACTCTTCCCAAGGGAGCTGCACCCGCGCTTCGTTGATCACGGCGGTCTGCATATCCAACGAAGCTGACGGATCAAACGCATAGATCCGTAGACGCCGAAAAGGAGGAGTATTTCCCGGTTGCCTGGTTCCAGCCTGCATGCAGAGGGACGCCTGTTGAATGCTGATACCCAGCCTAGCATTCACTGCGGCCGCGTATCCTAGGCTCTTCCCTAGCTTGCCTTCAGTTGTGGAAACGGTGTCTCCACAAGGAGAGTTCGGTGTTGCGTCCTCGCCGACGGCTATCTCGCCGTTGCGGAACAGCTGCCTGGGCCGAACTACGCGAGCACGGCGAAGGATAGGAGCGCGATGTCCGAAAGCGAGCAAGATCTGGAATTAAGGGCATTCAGAATCCACGCGCCGGCACAGAAGGCCCTGCAAGAAATCCTCAGCGCACTGCAATCGAGCGCAGACGTCTTCTACGCGGTTAGAAGTCGCGTTAAGCCCGTAAAGGCAATACTCGAGAAGACACAGCGTAAACGAAAAGAAGAGGGCAGAGGAGGCTATCGGCCCGAGGACATCACGGACATCGTAGGTGTTCGCGTGGTTACATTGTTTCGGGAGGACGTCATCGATGCCCTGAAGATATTCCTTAGCCTGATCAAGCATCAAGGCGCCCATTTTTCTAAGTCGCCGTTCACAAAGGATAGCCTCAAAGAGGGCCTGATCTACACCAATGCCACCATTGGCGATCCCGAGGCGATCACAAGCCGCCTGAGAAGTGTGTTCGATTCCTTCGGCTTTCCCATCAGGGACGCGAACATTCTGCAGGTCCAAACAGGATACTCATCGATCCATCTCGTTGCATTCTGCAGCGTGAAGCAAGACGACGAGGTTGTGCAGGTTCCAATCGAAATCCAGATCAGGACCGTGTTCGAAGACGCTTGGGGGGAAATCGATCATAAGCTGCGGTATTCGATCTACAGGAGCCGAGTCGAGCCGGAGCAACTCATTGATAGTTGGCGGCCTCACCTCAACGTGCTCAAGACGTTTACGGACGGCTGTAGTCAATACGCCGGAATAATAAAATCCCAAGCCATCGACGTCCACGCCAGACCAGGAGCGTATCTCATCGTTCCGGTCGATGATCCCGAGAATGCACTCAAAGGTGTCGGAAAGTCGTCTACCAAGCTTCAGGCTGCGTTCAGGGCGGCGTACGAGGCTCGTGCTGTCGCAATGAGCACTGCAGCTTCAGGGGCGGGTTCGGCAGCCGAGAAGATGTTCCGCGAGGCGGCAGAAGCGTTCTCTGCAGCTGGAGCCCTCATTCCGACCTCAGCGTTCGATTCTGATCGTGAGCGAGAGGTGGCGACCTTTCTGGTGACAATGGAGCGCGCGTTCTGTCTGCTATCCATTGGCAAGAAGGAGACCTTGGATGAAGCCATCAAATTATACAGCGAGGCGCAGGAGATATCGCCTGAAAGCGTCGTTGTACACTACCGTTACGCGCAGGCCTTGGTGAAGCTCAATGAACTGGATGCCGCGATCGCAAAGTATCAAAAGGCAGAATCGCTGCTTGCGGCTGATCGCTACGTGCCCCGCGATCATTGGTTACATACTGTCATTCCAAGAATGCTCGGCTTCGCGCTGTGGGCCAAGAGCCGTTCGCAGCCACTCGATGAAGAGGGGAGGGCTGAACGAATACGCCTTCTTGTGCAAGCATACGGCTATAGCAAGAAAGCCTGCCAGTTTGCGGCGCTTCACAATACGTCGACGATGATATCGCGGTTGCGTAACGCCAACAATGCGCTGCATTACGCGGCTGAGTATTTGGACTTGAATCCCAAAGGCGTTGAGATCAGCAAGGAAGAAGTGAGGGAGCACCTCACCTTCTTGGAGCAAAATCTCGATCTTCGGAAAAGTACCAGGCAGCAGCTCAACTTCATCGATACGTTGTGTCGAGCAAGCCTGCTCTTCGGCAAGGTAGAGCAGGCAATAGCGGCCGCCGAAACAATCGAGCGCCTACTTAGTGTGCCGCCCGCGAGCACGGCCTCTCCGTCCGCAATCGAAGATGACTCCGAACTAAGAGGTGTGGCGTCGAGCCCTGGCCCCACATTCTATGCCACGACCAGTCAGCTTAACGAAAAGGAAAGGGACATCCTCGAGCATGCATTGTGGGTCCTTCGCCGTCACGGCCCCGGTCCGGAGGGCGCACCAAAGCGGCGCAAGCTGGGCAAAAGGCGCTCAAAGTAGTTGACATGTACTCGTTGTGGTTGTCTAAAAGATGCAGAATTGGAGCCCAGCCATGATCTATCCTGAGGAAGGCGAGGGTGATTGAACCCAGCCGAAAAAGGCCGCCGGAGAGGCGGCCTTTTTGTTGTCGCCGGTCGATCAGAGCTTCTCGGTCATTTCTAGGCGTGGCCCAATCCTGGCCATCCGTTTCGCCGGCGGCGGAGTGCGGTTGGCTCATCCGACAAAGACGTATTCTGTAGCCCGTCGCAGGTGTCACGTCATCGTAATCCGCGTGAGGGCTGGTACGGCCGCGCGTCCTGTGCGTGACGAAACTTTAAATCTTTCACTCAATGGAACTGATTAACAGCGCGACAAGCGGAGCTCCTGACCGCAACCCCACGCCCGAGGAAGTTGCGCTAACCAGCATACATGACGCCCCCTGGCTGAACGATCGAATCTAGCTGGTCTTCGCTGGCGCAGTTTTTGGCCCATGATGAGACCGTACCTGGCGCAGGATTTCGCCGCCAAGAATTGGCCGTCGCCGGACCCAGCCGTGATGAGTTCGAGGTCCGTGGCGGCGAAGCATCGATGTTTCCGACGCTCCGCGACTGATGCGAGAGGCTATGTCGGAGCCATCCTTTAACCTGCACGTCTTCAAATACCACCCGTTCGGGCGCATCGAGCCCGGTAATACAATGCATCACGGAGCTTGGCTTCTTGTCGCCCTCCACGATGGGTCGAGGGAAGCGATCCTCGCTGGCCATGATGCCAAGTGCCATTCCAACGGATGCTGCGCAATAGGGATAAGTTTTGACCTGCTCAGAAAGCCGCGATCTTTCGCAATGAGCATTTCTGACAGCAACGCGGCGGCGCATGCCATCGTCAACGCAGAGATCGCATTCCGGTTGCTGCAACTCGATGTGCCCGAGGCGAGCGGACGCCGTTGCCACTTAGGCCGGCTGCGCAGGCGCGGAGCTTTACCTAGGTGATCCCCTAGTGCCTTCTCTTGCGCAGATGTCGCAAGTTGGGCTGCACCATCCGTCGCATGTCCGACAGCGAGCCGTCCCATGAAGCGTACTGACGGTCGAAACGTCTTCGTTATCGACCTGACAAAAGTTCTCCGGAAGATCGACCCTGCGCACTTGGCGTACAAGTTCGCTCGAGCACAAAGGGGTTAGATACGGGCGGGTCGTGTCCGAACCGAGACTCTAATCTGCGGCACAGCCCTACACAGCCGTGCCTGATCTCCACGGTAACCAGTCGTGGTTTATCCCTTAATCCGTCTGACTTAGGCGGTCCAAAAACAATTTCCAAACTGATTTGAGCAGCCCCGCATGCTTGGTCGGACTTCGACCAAAAGCGTGGGCACAACCTCTAAACACATCGCGGAACCGAAATGCCGATATCGCTGAGCGAAGCAAGGGCCCAGTTGCTCAAGGGCACACCTCTTTCCTGGACGAAGTTCGAAAACCACAAGGCGGGTTCGATAGCCCTTAACTCGCCCGGCGCAAGACGACTTTTCAAGTTTCTCGTCGAACAAAGCCCCTCAAAGGTCGCAGAGGCGAACGAGGTCCTCTTCCCGGGTCTCATTGCAGCATGGGAAGCCTCCGATGATCCGGCAGCATCGACCACAATCGAAACAGATGTCGCCGCCGGTGGTATCTGGAGGTTGGTACGGATCGAAGCCAGAAATTTCGCAGGTTTGACGTCTTGGGATGGCCCATCCTTCGACATGAGCATCGGCGGTGAAAATTGGTGTTTGGAGGGGCAAAACGGCAGTGGGAAAACGTCTCTCAGCAATGCCATCCTCTGGGCGATGACCGGAAAGCGGGTTCGTGAACAGGATGGACTTGTCGATGAACTAGGAGAGCGTTCAGCAGTAAACAGTCCTGCAGGAAAGGAGATCGGCTCGTGGCCTTCTATCGTCTCATATCCCAAAACCGTTGCGCAGCTAGCGCAGGAGGCTGTTGCTTGGGTGCGGCTCACTTTTGAGAACGAAAACGCCGAGAAAGCGCTGGCGGAACGAAAACTCACGTCCCCTAAAGAGGGCATGGCCTCAATTGAGGTATCTGTGGACGCAAGGTTGACGACAATTCCCCAGCTGATTGAGACCGGGCTCCTAATGCCCGCGCGAATCCCTCGGATAGGTTTCGGCGACAAGAGCCAATCGCTCTATGAGGCCGTGAAGCTTCTCACAGGGCTCGATCAGCTTGGAGATATCGCAGATGGCGTGGCAAAATTGGCAAATAAGGCTCAGCGCTTTTACAAATATGCAAAGGATCGAGGTATCGACGCGATCGCAGGCTCCTTCACAACGAACATTGAAAAGGCGGGGGTCTACGCCAACATCCTAGCGATTGACCTTTCCAGCCTGCGGATCCTCGGAGCGCAAGATCACCACAAGTTGCTCCTTGAGACTGCGAAGTCAGCTGCCGCTCAAGCAGCCGCACACATTGCGACGCTTAAGAGCGAGATCGCAGACGACATGGACACAAGCGTTGCTGCCATTCGCATGCGGATAAAGCAAGCCGTGGAGAACGCGCGCGCCATCACTCAGTCGGGCGTCAATGGAATTGTACAATTTGAAGCCTGGATATCTTTGAAGGAAGCCCTCGAAGATGAGGGTTTCAAGTCTATTCCTGCGGCTCTAGAAGACGCAAAGAAGAAACTCGAAGAAGCGGTGTATTGGCACGAACGACAGCGAGAAGACACGAGGTTGAGGCTTAAGGCGCTGGCAGCCCAATACTTCGTCGAGCCGGAAGGCGACGCGCTTGCGGTTTGCCCGCTTTGTGAAGGTCAGCTTACAAACGAGCAGCAAAGAAACCTTGCTGCTGAACTTGCACAGTTGCGGGAGCATGCGTCAGTCGCGGAGCGCAAGATCGATGATGCCTGCGGCGCTATCGATCGGGAGTTGAAGGCGCTGCTCACACCGGATATCCGAAAGCATTTCGACCTGCTTCGCATCATGGTGCCGAAAAGTGCATATGCTGATGCCGCGCGATCACGCTTCGGCAGGAACGACACGTTCAGCGATGTTCTCACCGGAATCACAAAGCTGACCGCCGAGATTATCGATGAACAGGTCGCTGCGCTCCCCGATTTCGTCCCGTCGGCCATGGAAGCGCTTTCACAGGATGCCCCCCGGTCGGTGCTCGCCGTTCGCCAAACGATCCATTCGCTCAAGGCCGTTTCTGACCTTGCCTTTTGGTGGGAGGGGAATGCGAGCGCTTTTCGAGCCGCATGGGCTCAACTTATCGGCAAGACAGCCGATAAGGATGATCCGCCGCCTTTGCGATCTATCATTGGCAAATTGCGCGTCCTTGAACAAGCAATCGAGAAGGCTGAACCTCTGGATCAGCTCGCTGGCTGCCTGCAAGCAGCCGCAGACGCCGTAGAAAAATGGGAAAATATCCAGAAACATCAGCGTGTTCGCGAGGCGGTTATTGAGGCGTTGGAACCGCTCAAGGACCTGAAGCATCTGGTCGGAGCGGAAACTGCAAGATCGATAGCGACACTTTCGGACCGCATCCGCACGATCCTCGGCAAAATTCGTCTTAACGAGCGTTTTTTGTTTAAGGACGCAGCGTTGGAGCGCAAAACGATCAAAGTAGAAGGCAGTTTCGAGCCCGGTCTACAGATCGATGCGTTACTCGTCGCCAACACGTCCTGGCTCCGCGCGATCCTTTGGGCATTTGTCTTTGCGCTGCGCGAAGAAACGATCGAGGCGGCGGGCTCAAATCCGCTGCCACTTGTCCTGCTGGATGACCCGCAAGTAACTTTTGACCCCCGTAACAAACGCAAATGGGCCCAAGAGATCGCGCGCCTCGCCAACGCAGGTTCGGCAGATCCTTTTGGAATGCAGCTGATCCTGACCGCGCATGAACGTCAGTTCGTTCAGTTTCTAGTTAACGAAAATCTGTTGAAGGGTCAGCAAGGTTTGGTTTCGCCTCTCAATAAGGCGTCGCCCGTTGCGACTATCGTCAATGGTACCAATGTCGATCAGCTCTACGACAAAGCGGCCGCCGACAATGATGATGGTGTCGCTCGTCAATTCATCGCGGCTGTAAGAGTCTATAGTGAGGATTTGCTGAAATGCATGATGCGAGCGGAAAGTGTCGAAATTGCGGGTATGAGCCTTGATGCCTTGAGGGGCGAATTGAAGCGCTTGCGCGAAGCACACGTGGCGCCATTCAACCGACAAGTTTTCAAGGAGCTCGTCGGCATGCTCACAGGCGGCGGCGGCAAGGAAATGAACATCATCAACGAAGCCCATCACAAGGATAACGAAACTCTGGGCCTCGCGCAGGCTGTTGATGTCAAAAGGTTCTGGGACAAGCAGCTTCGGCCCAAGTTGCATCAAGCATTTCATGTGTATGCCCAGTTTGAAGCCTTTGCCGGCGAGCCGCGAATGTTCGGATGGCGTGAGAACGTTGTTGTATTTCCAACCGGCCATAACGAAGCGCTCAAAGCCCTTACGTTGATGAAGACCGGCGTTGCGGCTGCTGCGAAGTCAAACGGCAAAGCGGGCGATGGAATTGTCACGCTCAAGGAGTGGAATGATGCCGAGCCTGTCAGACTCTTCAATCACGAGATCTATCAGTTGGCCGCCGCGACCCTCGATCCTGTCGCGGGAATTGGTGACTTCCTCATCGTTTCGAACTATGCGCCAATCACCAAACACAGCCTGGTCGTTGCAACCTTTGGCGAGCAGCTGCTAGCTCGCCGCCATAGCGAAACTGATCTTCACCCGACGATGACTATCTTGACGGGGCAAACGCTCGAGCCTCATCAGCTTCCCCAGCCCGTGATCGCGCCTAACGAAAAACTGCAGCAGAAAAAGGTCGTCGGAACCTTGTTTGTCTCGCACGTTGCGTCGCCGCCATCCCACATCGACAATTGTGAGATTGTGGCGGTGACCGATGTGGGGCTGGTCCAAAAAGCATTATCAAATGTGCGTCTCTTCCAAGTGCAGGGAAGAAGTGCTGAGCCAATCGCGCTGGACGGGCAGTACCTTGCGACCCATGCTACGACGTTTGGCTCCGAAACATTGAAGCGGATGGAAGGTCGGCTTGTGGTCGCCGTGGACGAGACCGGCGAACGCTATTTTAAGCGGTTGCGCCTTCACGGCAGTCTCATTGTATTGGAGAGCTTGAATCCGGATGGAACGACGGCTGCGCAACTGCTTAGTTTGGATGGCTCGCATGGCCTTCCAAAATTGACCAACCTGCTGGAAGTCGTCGGTGTGCTGTTTGAGCTTCCTGATCAAGCCAAGAAGGCCGGCTAGCAAACGTCCTTAAGAAGGACGAAACGGACTTCGTCGATAGCGGTGTGCGATGCGAGAAAGTACGGGGCACGCACGGTCGCAAGCGTGTTAGGACGCCGATTGCGCGAGTTCATCGCCCTCGGTCTCGTTGAGTCAGGGCCATTCCTTGAAGGGGACATGGTTGCCCATGTCTGTCCGGCGGGTCGATACGCAAGACGGCAGGGATTATCGATGACCGTACCAGCTCTTCGCCACAGAATAGCGGCGGCTATGTTCCTGCCAGTCCGAGGCCGTCGCGTTCCTAGCCCAATTGTAAGCAGCGTTTCGAACGGGAGAAATCTTGGCTGCAGCTGAGAAGGAGGTTTAGGCGGGAGAGAGAAGGGAGTGACTACCTTGCGGATCCCGTGCGGCGCTCTGAACGTCAAGTGGTCCCTCTCGGGGCCGAGTGGCCGTGATCGGCACCTAGGGAGGCGCCCAGTAGTCAGCCCGTCGGTCTGCTGATTTCCTTGCAGCTCTCGAGCGGTCTTTGGCCTTGGCCGCCTAGGATCTTGGGACCAATGATGAGCGATGCAAACGGTAAAATGCGTTTCCTGGTGAAGGCGCCAGGCTCACTGAGGGCAGCATCGATCGGTCTGGCCCAGGCGCCCGCGGTTAAGCTGACGGTAAAGCCGCTTTTTCAAAGTATCGGCAAAGGCGGCGGCCTGGGCGCCGCGGCGCCCGCCGAGTGGCACATGGTCGAGGCGGATGCTCCCCAATTGGACGTAGCCGCCGCCTGGCAGGCCTGCCATGAGTTGGTCGCCCAAGGGCAGGCGCTTGCGCCCGGCGGAATCCGATTTGCCGAGCCGGATCTGGAGCAGCAGTGGCCGATCGGCAAGGAGCCATTGGTCGAGGACAAGCTTGCGCTGCGCACCGGGGCACCGAACGACCAAGATCCGCACTACCCCCGTGAGGCCGACAATTATTGGTTCGCGGATAATGATCACGGTCAGTTTTCCGCATTGGTACAGTCCGATCCAGGCAAAGGCCATAGGATCCGAATTGCTCATCTCGATACCGGCTTCGATCCGGATCACGTGACTTGCCCAAAGTTCATCGACGGCCAGAAAAATTTCGTCGATCCTGACTTTCCAGACGATGCAAGAGACCGCTCATCGGGTCTGTTCAACAATTTCAGCCACGGCACCGGCACGCTTAGTATTCTTGCGGGAGGAGGCGGCTCAGGCGTGAAACCGTTCGGCTGCGCGCCGGATGCTGAGATCGTTCCCATTCGAGTGGCGAACCGCGTGATTCTTTTTCGCAATAGCGCGATTGCGCAGGCGTTCGACCATGTCCACGGCCTGTGCAGGACGCCATCGACCTTCGTCCATGTCGTCACCATGAGCATGGGAGGCGTGCCCTCGCAAGCCTGGGCGGAAGCTGTGAATGCGCTCTATGACGCTGGCGTTTTCGTGGTAACGGCCGCCGGCAACAACTATGGCAACTTCCCGACCCATCTCATCGTCTATCCGGCCCGGTTCAACCGGGTGGTTGCCGCTTGCGGCGTCATGGCGGATGGGGCGCCCTACGCCGACCTCGCGCCGGCGTTGATGGCGGGCGATTACGGCCCGGACAGCAAGATGCTGGGGGCCTTGGCCGCCTACACACCTAATGTGCCCTGGGCCAGATTCGGAGAAGCGGCTGTCGTCGACTTCGATGGAGCCGGCACCTCCGCGGCAACGCCTCAGATCGCAGCTGCCGCAGCGACTTGGATCCAGGCAAATCGCCCACTCTACGATGGAGTGGCAGAGCCCTGGCAAAGGGTCGAATTGATCCGAAATGCGCTGTTCGAATCCGCAGCTCACGACCAGACCCGCGCGAAGTATCTCGGGGCGGGAAGATTACGCGCCAAAGACGCATCTACCTGGATACCGCGCGGCGGCTTGGAGAAGCAGCCCGAAGACGATGCCAGCTTTTCCATGGCCCACCTTGTGTTCGGACTGGCGGCCGCGGGACCGCTAAAACAGCCGATGTTGGACCTTGAATTGTGCCAGGTGCTGCAGAAGACCGGGCTCGATTCCAAGTTGACCGGGCGGCCCGCACGCGGCGCGCTCGAGGCCGTGGTCGCTGAGGTCCTGGCGAGCCCACTTGCTTCGCATACCCTAAAGAAGGCACTCATGAAGGCGCCCGTGGTGGCGACGAGCGCAAGGGCGCCGGCGAGCGCGCAATCCGCCGCGATCACGCCAATGGATCACCTCAACCTTGAGCAAGCGCTCGAACCTCCGCTGCCGGTGCCTCCGGTCCGGAAGCTCCGCGTCTTCGCCTACGACCCGACCCTGCAGACCGATCCTCAGATGTTCGGCATCAATGAGGCGACGGTGTCGGTTCCTTGGGAAGCCGAGCTTACCGAAGGTCCGACGGGCGAATATCTCGAAGTGGTGGACGTCGATCCGGCAAGCAAATGTTGCTACGCCCCGGTCGATCTCAATCATCCCCATCTTCTCGGGACGAACGGGCACGCCCCATCCGAGGCGAACCCCCAGTTCCACCAACAGATGGCTTATGCGGTTGCGATGCGGACCATTACGCGGTTCGAGCGGGCTCTCGGACGCCGGGCGCTTTGGGCGCCGCGGATGGTGCGAGGGCCGGACGGAAATGTCGTCGACCGTAAATTTGTACAGCGCCTACGCGTCTATCCGCACGCGTTGAGGGAGAACAACGCCTACTACAGCAGCGCCCGAATGGCGCTTCTGTTCGGTTATTTCACCGCGGAAGAGGGCGATATCGGCACATCCCTGCCGGGATCACAGGTCTTCTGCTCAGTCTCGCATGACATCATCGCGCACGAGACGACCCACGCGCTGCTCGACGGTCTGCACCCGAGATACCAGGAAGCGACCAATCCGGACATGCTCGCGTTCCATGAGGCATTTGCAGATATCGTGGCGCTGTTCCAGCACTTCACGATCCCGGAAGCGCTCCTTCAACAGATCAAGCGGGCGCGCGGCGACCTCAGCCAGGAAAGTCTGTTGGGACAACTCGCCGTGCAGTTCGGACAGGCCAGCGGGATGCACGGGCCACTGCGAAGCGCAATCGGCAGGACTGACGAGAAGGGCGAGTGGCAAGCAGTCAAGCCCAGCAGAACCGACTATGAGACGCAGAAGGCAACCGGGGATCCGCACCTCTTGGGATCAGTGCTGGTTTCCGCAGTATTTGCAGCGTTCGAGACGATCTATCGGGGACGCAGCGCGGACCTTGTCAGGCTGGCGACCAATGGTACCGGCATATTGCCGCAAGGCGAGATCTCGCACGATTTGGCATTGAGGCTGGCCGCAGAGGCGTCAACAATCGCCGACCAGGTTCTCAATATTTGCATCCGCGCACTGGACTATTGTCCGCCGACGGATCTGACCTTTGGCGAATACCTGCGAGCATTGATCACCGGCGATCGTGATCTGGTGCGTGAAGATACCCGCGGTTACCGCGTTGCCTTCATCTCCGCCTTTCGGGATCGCGGCATCTATCCGAAGGACGTTGCCCATCTCGCTGAGGATAGCCTGGTCTGGAGGAGGCCGCCGGCCATCGATCATCAGATGGCGCGTGATTTTGCGGCTCTCGTCAAGTCCCTGGACCTCGACTGGAATCTGAATTCGCTCCGTCGTAACGCATACGACACCTCCGAGAGGAACCGTCTCAAGGTCTGGAAATGGATATCCGATCCCAAGCGCGCGGCGCTGCTGTCTTCGCTTGGCTTCGAGAACGCAGCCCAGAACGTCAGGATCGGTGAGATGGTCGGCGAGATGCGCCCGGTGGAGGTCCATTCGGTTCGGCCGTCACGAAAGACGGCACCCGACGGCACCAGTCACGGTTGGTTGGTGATGGGGATCACGCAGACCTTCAGAGCCCATCCCGACGCCGAGCGCTACCGCGGCGGGTGTACGGTGATGGTCGATCTCAACGACAATATGCCGGTCTACTTTATCAGGAAGTGCCTGCGCGGGTCGACCGGAGCGGTGGCGCAGCGACAAGCCAGATTAGCTGCCAAAGAGCGCGCTGCGGAACTGGGCATCGCCTATGTTTCGCCAGGCGATCCTCATCACGATCGCGAGCAGTTTGCTCTCCTGCACCGTGGCTGGGGGACTTGAAATGGCCAAGAGGACCGCAAAGAAGGCCGCTAAGCGCGCCAAGCGATCAAGTCATGGAAAGTCCGCGCCGGCGACCAAGACCAGGGCGAGCAAGAAGGCCAGCGCGGCAAAGGAGCCACCTGCTGCGAAGAAGACGAAGCCATCCGGAGGGACGCGACGCAAGCCGACCACCGAAAAGACAGACGATCCGAGGGCTCTGATCCGTATCTACAGACACGGTCTCGGGGACTGCATCCTCGTTCGCATTCCGCGCAAGAACGGGCCGATGTTCAAGCTGCTCATCGATTGCGGAGTGGCGGTTGCCCAGAAAAAGGGCGCAGAAAAAATGCAAGCCGTGATGAGGGATATTCTGGACGTAACAAAAGGATCTGTGGACGTGCTCGCTGTAACTCACGAGCATTGGGACCACGTCTCCGGCTTCCAACAGGCGGAGGAACTGTTCGAGGAACTCGCCGTCGGTCAGGTTTGGGTTGCTTGGACCGAAGATCCCCGCGATGAGCTCGCAAAAAAGCTGCGCAAGGAACGCGGCCAGTCACTGGAATTGATATCCGCGAGTGTTGATGCCTTGAGAGCAGCAGGAAACGAGACTGGCGCGGATTCTGTTCTCGCCTTGACGGGGATGTTCGGCGCGGCAGGAGAGAAGACGAAGGCTGCATTCGACCTTGCGAAGGCAAAGTCGGGAGGCGGCGGTCCCATCTATCTGCATCCGGCCGATCCGCCCATCGTACCTGAAGGATGCAACTTCCAGATCTTCGTCCTTGGGCCCCCTCACGATGAAAAGGCCATCAAGCACTTTAACCCTTCAAAGAAGAATCCAGAAACCTATGAGCTGGCGCTCGACGGCAGTGGCGTGCTGCCACTCGGTGTCATCAGCGCTCTCTCCGGGGACGGCGACGTCGTCCCCTTTCCACCATCCTCCCGGATTCCGCTTTCCACCTCGCAGGCACATCAGTTCTTCCGAAAGGCCTATTGGACAGGAGCCGATTGGCGGCGGATCGACGCCGATTGGCTTGGCAATACGGACGAGTTCGCCCTGATGCTCCAATCAGCGACGAATAATACCAGTCTCGTTCTGGCCATCGAACTCGAGGGCGGCGACGTACTGCTCTTCGCCGCGGATGCTCAGGTCGGGAACTGGCTTTCGTGGGAGGCGCTGGAGTGGGGCGCCGGCGCGGACCGGAGAACCGGACCGGGATTGCTCGAGCACACGATCTTCTACAAGGTCGGTCATCACGGCAGCTACAACGCGACCATGAAGGAAAAAGGGCTCGACCTGATGACCGCGTTGAAAACGGCGATCATCCCGGTCGACGAGGTTGTTGCCAAGAAGATGCGCTGGGGAGCCATGCCGCTGGCCTCATTGGTTGCCGCACTATCTGACAGGACCCAAGCGCGAACGCTTAGGACAGATAAGGCCCCTGAAGGAACGATAGCAGGCGTCGAGATTGAAGACCTGTACTTCGAGCTAACAGTATAGACCTTCGGAATTCGAAAACATCGCGCTGAGTAGGTGGTTTCCGAGGCTGCGAGAGAGGCGACGATATCGATGGGAGTGGTGACAGCCGGCAGGCAAAGACGATCTGTGTGGCAAGACCTAATCGATGCTATTATGCGCAAAAAGGCTGAGGTCATCGAGCGGATTCAATTCATCGGTGGCTTCGACGTCGCTGGCGATCAGGTGTGCGCGCTGACGCGTAGACTGTCTTCGTGCTCCGTCCTGAGAGCCTGACTGAAAAATGGGTGAGTGATCTCAGTGGGGTGTGATTCCATCGGATTTGCAAAGATTCGAGGGAGAGCACGATGCCCTGGACCAGGATCACTCGGGAGCAATATCGGCGGGACGATCTGCGTTATGCAAGCGATATGACCGATGCGGAGTGGGCGGTGATCAGACGCCTGTTGCCGCGAGCGAACCGGCGCGGCCGGCCGCGTAAGACGGAGCTGCGTCGTGTGATCGAAGCGATCCTCTATATCGTTTCGACCGGCTGCCAGTGGCGGGCGTTGCCGCAGGAGTTCCCGCCCTATTCGACGGTGCAGGGCTATTTTTATAGATGGCGGGATACAGGCCGGTGGCAGAGGATTGTCAGCGTGCTTGTCCGACGGGCGCGAAAAAAGCTTGGACGGACACCGAAGCCGACGGCAGCCGTGATCGACAGTCAAAGTGCGCCAACCACCCAAGCTGGTGGACCGCGCGGCTACGATGCAGGCAAGCGCATCTACGGCCGCAAGCGGCACATTGTGACGGATACCAATGGCCTCCTCCTTGGGGTTCATGTTCATCCCGCCAACGTTCAGGACTGCCATGGCGCCGTACCGCTGCTGAAGAACGTGCGGATGAACTTCCCCCGGCTGCGCCACGTCTTTGCCGACCGGATCTACCGCGGAAATCAACTCCTCGACGCGCTCTCAGACTGCGGTCCATGGACTGTCGAGATCGTCGAGCGGCCTCAAGGCGTCAAAGGCTTCCAGCTTCTGCCGAGGCGGTGGGTGGTTGAACGCACATTCGCTTGGTTCGGCAGATGCCGCCGCCTCGCCAAGGACTTCGAGGCGACGGTGGCAACCGAAGCTGCCTGGCTGCTGATTGCACACATCAGGCTCCTGACCCGCAGACTCGCGGCTGCAGCTAAGGTTGGGTGATTTATGAGTCAGACTCTGAGGAGGTTTTCGAGTTCGGCCTCGACGCCTTCGCGACCGAGGTTCCGGCTGGGGCCTTCGCGTTCACGGGAGGGCTCCAGATAGTCGAGAAGCTTCCGCGACGCGCTCGCTGACCTTGGCAAGGGCGATCACAAAGGGATCGGCCTGAAACTTCTGTTGCCGGCCGAGACTAGCGCGGTGTAGGTGTTGACGATGTGGTCAACTTGCTGCTGTACCGCGTCATACGGTGCAATAAACATGGCATCGCGCGGCTTGAGCCACATGTGCAGCTCCTCCGAGCGCTGCTTGTTGCATTCCCGTAGGACCAGCGTCGAAGAACCAGCCTGCCATCGGTGACGAGCTGGTCAAGTTGGTCCCACAGTTTCGGGAAACGGTTCGGCTTGTAGCGCTCGTACCAGGCGGCGATCAGCGCGCTCGTATCGATGCAATAGGTCTTTTGGGCCATGCCGGCTTAGCCCGCCATGCCAAAGGCCGCCTTTTCCATCACAGGAACAGTCGTAACCTTCATGTTCAAAAGACCTGCGACGTCGCGCAGCGTGAAATAGCGATCGTGATAGCCCTGGAAAATAAGCTGAGTGAACGTACGGCCGAGCTGGCTGAGCACCACGTAATGATACTTGGGGCCGCCCTCGGATGGTTCTTTTTGCTCATCGAGCTGGGCATAGCGTTTTTGGAAGTCGACGCGCTTGCTGTCATAAAAGGCTTGCGTGGTACGGCCGAGGGTCAGCAGGCGACGGAGCACTACTTCTTGACTAACGCCGAACCGCAGCGCCAGCGCCTCCAGCTCATCATCGCGCCAGCTCTTCTGGGTCCCCTTCTGGACAAGAAGGGTCTCGCGAAGCAACCAGTCGCTCGGCATCAATGCCGCGGCCGCGACGGCATTGCAGAACTTCTCGACGTCGGGATGAGGGGCATGCTGATCGCACCCCCACTCACTTCTCACCGAATTTGAACGCCTTCCCGATAAGTATGGCCGGCCGAAATTTTCCGGCAACCGATCTAGATAGGCGAGCGTCCAGCCGACTGTCGAAGTTGCCCTTCAATACGGTTGAGTCGAAAAGAGCCGCGCTGCCACGAGCTCTCGTCTCACGCGTCGATCCTAGGGACTCTCCGAGTGGGCGAGGCGGCCTCGATGTTGTCGAATATCGAGACCTGAGCAGGGAGGGATCGGCATGGGCAGGGCCGCTACGAGGATTAGAAGTGCTTCAATCGCCACCAGGATGTTCGCCGGCGCGTCACCGAGTCCGGATACCAAAGTCCCGATACCGCCTCGGAACACGTTCAATCAAGGGCTGACATCGGCTGACGAAAGGACGATGATCCGCCTACTGGGCGCGCCAGGAGCCAAAACTTCGGAATGCAGTCCGGTCACAGGTTCGTTCAAGGCAAAGATTCTTTCTAGCGTCGATGTCGGCCCCTTCAAGGTAAGCGGTCTCAACTACGCCGTGAATTCGTTGAAGACCGTGTTCGAAGAAGCAGAGCAACAGATTCCAGATGTCGTCGCGGCGGTGAATTCCGCCGGATTGCTGTGCGTGCGCTCGAAGCGGCACAACCCGAATTCGTTCTCGAACCATAGTTGGGGCACGGCGATCGACCTTTATTTCGGTCGCGGCGTCGTCGGCCAGGGGGACAATCACTGCCACCAGGGTTGTCTTCAACTGGCGCCGTTCTTCAATCGTCATGGCTGGTACTGGGGCGCCGGATTCAGTGGGCGCTCCGTCGACAGCATGCATTTTGAACTCGCCAAGGAGACTATCGAAGCCGAGTTTGGCGTCGGGCGGGCATAGCGGAAAGCCGGCTCATGGCTAACTGGAGCCGCTTCCTCC
Source organism: Bradyrhizobium sp. USDA 4541 (assembly GCF_024171085.1). Lineage (NCBI taxonomy): Bacteria > Pseudomonadati > Pseudomonadota > Alphaproteobacteria > Hyphomicrobiales > Nitrobacteraceae > Bradyrhizobium > Bradyrhizobium sp. USDA 4541. The sequence goes on along the minus strand of NZ_JALJZF010000001.1, from coordinate 8,603,753 downwards.
ACTGCTCGCCCCGCCGCCACATTGATCGCGGAGCATGGGCTGAATCTTGGTTGGTCGTAGCGCGATCAGAACGGCTGCGCTTAAACGGATACCCTCGCTGTTCGCTTGCGCCTCCATTTATCGCTCTTGGCTATTGATCTGCGTTGTCTTCGGCCGCCGAATGATATCGAGCGCCTCGGTCTCATGGGTGTCGCGGCCTGGATAACTTCACCCCAAGATAGCGACGTTGAAGGTACCGCCCAGTGAAGGGGACGGCTGTGCAGGCCCTTGGAACGCGAGCATGCGGGCGGTGCAGGCTTTCCACGCTCGCCGGTCACGCCGCCTTGCACGCCTCCGCCGCGCGCTCGGCCTTGGGCCAAACGGCGCCCCCCGTAGATGCCTTCTCGGGGCCTGCCATCCCGCCATAGAGAGGGCACGTGCCGCTTGGCATTCGTCAGCCCTCCGCGTGCATCGGGCTACCTGAGCTAAATGAGCGTTCTATATGGTTTCCTAAGCTTCAGGTTTTAAACCGATATTGGAGTTTGCCGCCTCATCGGATACGCCGGGCGAAGAGCCGTTGGGGGCATGTCACAACCCGTGGAACACGCGACGATTCAATCCCGGCTCATCGTACGGACCGGCTTCCGCGCTGGCCGCCCGCCTGACCTTCGGCTCTCTTGGATCCTGCACGGGAGGATCGATCCGCATTCCCGCTGCCGCATGCGGTGTGGTGGGGCTGAAGCCGACCTGTGGCCGGGTCAGCCGGCATGGCGCACTCACTCGCTCCTGGTCTCTCGATACGATCGGGCCGATGGCGCGCACGGCACGTGACGTGGCCAGAATGCTCGGCTGCATCAGTGGCTTCGATGCGCGTGATCCGACCTCCAGCGACGAGTCGGTTCCAGATTATGAGGCTGGCCTTTCCATAAGACTCGCCGGGATCCGTGTTGCCGTCCAGCGGCGGTTCTGGTCCACGGTGGATGACCATGTGGCCGATGCATTGGCCAGCTTCCAGGAAGTTTTGGCGCGCGAAGGCGCGACCATCGAGCCAAAAGATCTTCCTGACGGGCACCTGCTTTGGGACCTCGCCTCGGTGCTCAGCGATTGCGAAACCGCGACCGTGTTCGGCCACCATCTGCGTCAGCACGGCGCCGACATCACGCAGCCCAATCGCGATCAGCTGCAGCGGGGCAATTTCATCCCGGCGACGCGTTATCTCGAGGCGCTGGCGTTGCGGGGCCGCTACCTGCGTGAATTCTGTGAGCAGGTATTCGCAGACACGGATGTCCTTGTAACGCCGGCCTTGCCAGTTTCGCCGCCGACGATCGAGGAGATGCGCGACCGACGCTTCGCCGAAGATTTCAACCGCAGCCGCGTCGTCAACATTTACACGAGACCGTTCAACTATCTGGGACTGCCCGCACTGACAGTGCCTTGCGGTTTCACCCCGGACGGCATGCCGGTCGCCTGCCAGCTCGTCGGCCGGCCATTCGACGAAGTCACGCTCCTGGCCGTCGCCCACGCCTATCAAGGCGTCACCGACTGGCATCTCCGACTGCCACCAATTCACTAACACGCTTCAAACAGAGAAACGATCATGAGACGACCGGAAACCGGACTGCTGTTCGCAGGCGAAGAGCGTGTGGAGTTCGCTGAAATAGCTGGCCTGAGGTACTTCAGAGACGGAAGCCGCGACCGTCCGCTTGTGATATTTTTGCCCGGCGGGGTGCATCTGGCTCGCATTTGTTACGGCGATCCATGTTCCGATCGGACCGATTTCTTGGACCACTGGCTGGAGCAAGACGGTCTAGGGCTCCTTGCCCTGTCGTATCCGACCGATCACCCCTCCATCGGCTCGATCGTCCCTGACCTGACCATCGCGGGTTGGGCGAACTGGATCGCTTCCGTGACCTCCGAGGTCCTGCGCAAAACGCCGGACCGTCCTGTCGTGGTCGCGATGTGGAGCATGGCCGGTCGTTCGGTCGCCGCCGTCAACACAGCACTAAAGGCCCGCGGTGTCGATGCCGCCTGCTTTCTGTCGCTGGCCGCTTCGCCGCCTATCGCCGGGCTCAATTTCGTACAACGGGGTGGCGATCCGCTGACGCCAGACGGGTTATGGACAGGAGGCGTGTATATCGATGGCTTCCTGCCAAGCCTCTCGTATCAAAACCAGATCAATGGTCACCGGATTCTCGATGAACAATCGTATCTTGAAAATTATCTCTGCAACACGCCCGTCATGCTCCGCGGTACTCCCCAACGTTTCTCGGGTGGGAGTCCGTTTTGGAATTTCGAGCACGCTCATGACGATATGAAGGCCTCTTCCTTTTCCGAATTTCCATTGACCGCGACGATCAGCCCCACGGATAGGTCCGACGACGGGCACGCGCTGGGTGACCGGATCAACTGGAATTTCTTCAATATACAGAAGATACGCGCGCAAGCCCACGCGCTCGATTTTGATGCCGCACGGTGGAGGGAACTACGTGCCTTGACCCAGACGCTTCCCTCGCGTTTATCCAGAGACGTCGTTGGCGGACATTTCTTCTTCGTAGGCGCGCGCGGGGCTGAGCAAACAGCTCGTCATATCACGGATTTGTGTTCCGAGGTGCGCAAGCTTCGCGCCGAAATCAATGCGCTGCTGGAATAGGAAGCCTCGAGAGGGCTGCGGCGAGCGTTCCTGGGGTATCGCCTCGAGGCCGGACGTTTTCGAGGCTGCGGATCCGGAATGTCGTGAGACAAACATCGGTGATACGCAGCCGCCGGCGATAGCGCACCGGATGTCCTGGCAAGCGGTGACTGTGGATTGGCGCAGCTTTTGAGCCTCATCTCGGCGTCCAAGGTCGACCTATCCTATCTATTGTAAGTGCCGCCCTAATTCCAGGGTGAAGCGCTGTACTGGGCATGGCTGGAGGCAGATGGCGGCGATATTCGGGGCAGCGTACCCAACGCTATAGTTATCCCTATAGTTATCCAACGTTGTTCTCGCGAAGATCAGTCAAGCGCACATTGGGCAATCCATCACCATCGAGGCATTGCGTGATCGACTCACTGAAAGTCTGGTGATGCTCTTCGATCAGGCCGGCGGCACGTTCCCCGCGTGTCCTCATCTTCTCCGAGAGAGGACGGTCAATGACCACGTACTCAATGCTGCAATCAGGCGGAACGCTGGTTGCGATGCGTTTGCGGTCCGTTGTCTTGATATTCGTAGCGTCGAGGATGACATCCTCGCCTGACTTCAGCACCATCGCCATCCTTTGACGCGCGGTCCGGAATACATGTCCTTGATTGCGCGGAGTATCGTTGGTACCAAATATCTCTTCACGAATGCTGTCTGACGACACAATCCGTTCCGCCTGTTGCTTTGCCCACGCGCTTTTCCCGGCTCCGGACGGCCCAACTGTCATACGTAAAGTCTGACCCGTTCGCGGCCAGTCCCAGCCGTTCACGGGGGCGGCCATTAGATCGAGGACATGTTCCTCCCACACCTCGCACAGGTTCTTGATGTTATCCTTGTCGATTGTCTTCCCATGGGACAGCGAGTCGCGTACCCACTTGATATCCTTCATGATCCGGATGCGGGGAAGGGGCACCGCTCCTTCGAGGAGGATGATCATCTCGTACCACTCGAAGTTCCACGGATCGGTAATCTTGATTATCCGATCGTGAATCTTCTTGATGTAGGGATTCGATGCGCTCGCGTGTTTCGAAAGTTCGTCGTGGTAGGTGCGAATGATGCCCCTGCGGGCGCTGTCTATCATGGGCAACAAGACCTTGGATTGTGCAACCCAAATCCGGCGTTCGATCTCGCTTGATAGCCCGTGTGCCACGGCCGCGAGGGCGTGAGGGATCGGGACGTCATCCCACGAGTCCACGAGACCGTTCTCCCAACATGGATATGGCCACCCCCTCCGAGCGGCAAGGATTTCGAGCGATCCCATCGGCGATATCTGGTCGTCAAGATCGAGCCTCGTCATCTGCTCTAGCAGGCTCGAGGACCATGCCGCGACCTCGATCGAGGTCGCCAACGCCAGCCGTTCGTCGATGCCAGAGCCGATCCGAATGCCGTTGGCCGCGATCCAACCGAACGAGTCCACCGACGACAGATAGCCGCGCCAGAACCTGCTTCCTATTTGACCCAGGAGCCGCTTCTCCGCTTCCGCCTTCCATCTGCTCGGTGGAAGCAGCAGAAGATAGGGACCCGCAGCCGGAGGGCTCTTGATCCGCTCGGACATCACCGCCCGCAGCAAATAGCTCCATATCTGGATATGTTCCGGCGAGATGCCCTCGACGATGAATGCCACGTCGGCGAGATCCGGATTTTCGAGGAAATCGGCAACGGTACCGATCGAGGCTCCAGAAATCCGGCGCAACATCGCCATCTCGTGCAGGGGCGACTGCGTCGGTTTCAAGTTCGAAGCGTCGAAAACCACCGTATCGACGACGTATTCGTCGGCGAGTTTCCTGCGGATCGCATCATGCAATCCCTCCGGCAGCGGCCGAGGACATTTCGCGGCAACGACGCCCTTCGTGATCAAGTCCTTGGCGAGGGCCGTCGTGAAGCCGTTCGGCCCGGGAAGCATCCACCAATCCTGCGGTATCACTTGCTTTCTCCCGCAAGAAGAACACGGCGGACGAAGTGGTCCATCACGATGATCTGCTGGTCGGCCGGAGCCGACGGATTGCTCAGCGATGCCACGCCGATGGTCGCACCGAACCTGACGATGTGATCAGGATCGACCTCGTCAGGTCTTCCGTCCACGGCCAGGGCGTCCTTGCCATAGGATGCCTTGATTCCGGTTTCGCCACACCATTGCGCCAGCGTGACGAAGGCAGGGGCAAGGCGTTCGCCGATTCCGAGCGCCTCTGCACCGTCCTTGACCGCCGCCGCCAGCGCATGATCAACGGCAGTGTTGACCTTCATGCCACGTTGAAGGTTGGCAAGAACGGCTTGCGTCGGCTCGCTCCATCCCTCCGTCCCGCGGAGGACGTCCTCGATCGAGCCGATCAGGTGCATCGCGTCGAGCCGCGTGGCCAGGAACGATCGCGCCCACGGTCGCAAAGTTTCGACCCTGATCCGGGAGAGCGACGGGCTCTTCCGGAACGCCTCGACCCATGCTTCGGCATGGTTCGGGGCGCCGACGAAGATCGGCCTGACGTCCTGCCGGAGGACGCTAGGCAACCGCGAAACCGCCGTCACCCAGTCGTGCCGCCACGCAGTTTGCGGCGGCACGACCACGATCCGCCTTTTCCCCGCGGGATTGCGCCGGATGTCGGAGACAAAGCTGTCGCGGTCGCCCCAGCCGCGAATGTCGAGCGTGGCGCTGCGCTGCTCGCCACCGGGGTACGTCCCGGAAGCCTCTATCGCAGCCACCACGTCGACGATACCCGACGCGGCCGATCCGAAGATCACCATGACTTTCGCATCGTCCAGTCTCGGCGCGAAAATTTGTGACAACTGGCCGTCCGTCAGAGGCGATGTCTTGCTTACGGACTGCTTCCCCCTTGAGGCGACCTCTAAGGTACGGCGTGCGTTTTTCGGATCGAACTGCTGCTCGATCTTCTTGCCGTCGAAACTGAGAAGGCGTTCGGTCAGGTCTTCCTCACTCGAAACGAGAAGGTCGAGAAGCATGCGCGAGCGCAACGTCCACTTCTTCGACGGCGTGCGTCGGAGAATCCCGAATCCTTCCATCTCGTCGAGCAGGTATTCGATTTCGGACGGATCGCTGCCCTTCGGGAACGCTTGCGGCCAGTACCGGGTCGCGCTCTCGGTCACCTCGATTGCGCTTAAACCGTCCGCTTCCAAGCCCTGTCCGGACGAGAAGTACGCGTCGTAAGCGATAATGTAGGTCAGAAGGCCGTAACGTTGCTCGATGCCCGTGATCGTCTTGTCGAACGCATCGTAAAGCACCTTTCTGATCTGCGGATTTTTCATGGCGTCGTCGACCATGGCGCCATCGATCACCTTGATATCCCGGCCATCGCGAATCTTGTCCTCAAGAATGTCCAGCAGACCCCTGCAGAAGACCTGAATGAGGACCGGGTAGTAATTCGTGAAACTGAGGATGCGCCAGACGTCCTCGCGGTTTTCAAATTCGAATCCAAGCGCCGACATCGGTCCGCGCATCAGGATTTCCGCGTCTCCGACGTCCTCCTGCAACAGAGGGCCGATCCGGATTGGATCGTTGGAGATTTGCGCCAGCGGCGAGTTTTCCGACTTTATGATGCGGGACACGTTGTGCAAGCCGGCCAACACGAACTTGAAACGGTGATCGGTCTCGGCCATCAAGTTCAAAAGCTTCACGACGTCACGATAGTCCTGCGATGCCTCGTGCTTGATGAAGTTGTCCGCCTCGTCGAGCAACAGAAGGATTCTCCGACGATTGTCGGCCTGCAGGTATTCCTTCACTCCGGCGACGAAGTCCTCGGGAGCGCTGACTGGTTTAGCGAACACCTCCTTCAGCGCCTCGGAGGAATATTGCCAGAACAGGTCGAGCGGGAAACTGTTCAGATCGAGGAACTTGAACAGCGCGTGCTCGGGGGCATTTCTTGAGATGTGTCGCAGAAGCGCGGTTTTACCGAGCCGTCGCCCGCCATAGACGATATAGGAGCCGTATGACTCCAGTATCTTGGCTTTTTCGCGCGCGCGCCCCTTGAACATTTCGTTTGGAACCGGCGAACGAACGTAGTCCTGATATGGTGTCGCGGTCGTATAGGCCTGCGCGATCTCGAACATGCGCAACGGAGTGGCCTCCGGCGTCGCCAGATAATCCAGCAGAAGGGCCTCGTCGATCACGAGCACCTTGCGCCGGTTCTTTACGCAGTCGCGCTTCAATTGTTTGCGCTTGTCGGCCGACATCAAGCCGAACATCAGCACGAGCGTTCCGCGCGGCTCGGCTCCTTCCGTCAAGGCCATGATTTCCGCGGATGTCGTCGTGGGACCGACGGCCGCGACTCGCCAACCGCCCTTCGTGAGGCTGCCGAACTCGGGAAGCATCAGTGACGTCGGGTCCGAAGGAAGGTTCATCTGCGCGTCAACAACGAAGATTTGCCTGCCTACGTTGCTGCGATCTCCGTTCACGTCAACGAATTCCGTCCCGTAAGCGATAGACGTCAGCAAAACCGCGATGTGTGGCATGCTTTGCGAAAGCATGACCTGCGAGTTTTTCATCTTCCGCTTGAACTCGATCCAGTCCTCGAGCGTTTTGGCGGCCTCCTGGCGTCGTTCACCGTCGAGATGGGAGAAGTCGAACGCGCCGTAGGCCACATTATCTTCGATGCAGCGCTTGGCCTCGGAAAGGTCGATCTGGGAAGTTTCCTTCAGGACGTGGTTGAATTTGTCGAGCGGCTCGTTCATGACCTTGCCGGTCAGCGTCGGACGCCGTTCGCCCGAGTTGAAGGTTTGAATCCAGTCGGTGACGGTCGCCAGTTCGTCGCTGTTGAGGAGTTTGAGTAACCGGCCCTTCTCTTCGCCGGTGATCCTCGATGTCTCGCCGAGACGGTCGATCTCTCCGACCAAGGCAGCCTTCGCCTCGTCCAGAAGACGCCGCGCAGAACCTTCGACGGCATTCAGGCGCGACAGAGCGGCGTTGACGTCGAGAACTCGGAACCCGTCGATTTCCTCGGGCATGAAATCGGGGATGTCCTGCGAGAGAACGTCCACCTTGATCTCGTCGAGATCGTCATTGAGGCGGGTCGATGCCTCCAGACCTCCGAGCGCCATGCGGCGAACCTTGGCGATCAGCTTCGAGACGTCGGCGTGCCGGGCGTTGACCTGCGCTTTTCGCGTAAGCTCATTGGTCTCGATCATGGCGCGGAGATGTTCCTCTCGAACCGCGTCAATTCCAAAATGCGGCGCGAAGCTCAGCAGCATCTTGGCCGGAACGAACGCATCCTCCTTTCGCCTCGCTTCAATGGCGACTTCAGCGGCCTCGGCGAGGCTGTCTGAGACGCGCGGAACGTCGAGTTCACGGATCGCCGAGATCAGTCGTACGGCATCCTTCGGACTGGGCGTCCACGCCCCGCTCCACGCCATGCCCGGAAGCCACAGAAGGGGAGCGTGCAGTTCGAGATTGACGATCTTGCGATCGACTTCCGGCGTCGGTTCGCCGCGGATCACCGCCGCGAGGCTCTTGAAGACGCTGCGCGCATGGGCGTAAGCCGCATCGAGCAATAGGCTTCCAGTCGGGGCTGCTGTTGCAACCTCGAAGTTCCGGATGCCGGTCTTCATGTTGTCTGCCAGTTCGCGCACCTTGTCGAGCCGCTTGCCGTCGACCCGACTCTCGTCGGCTGAGCCCGCTGTGTCTATGAAAGCGCCGCAGCCAGCCGCAAGGTCGATGATATAGGCCACCAAGCGTTCCCGCGCCGCGCCATCGATGGCATGCATCGAACCCATGCGCCGAACTTCGCTATCCAGCAGGTTCGTGACTGCGTTCCGATCAGAATATTTTTTGGAGAAGTCGCTAACGAAGTTGAGGTCGTGCTGATTTACGGCGTTCTCCAGCGCGCTGACGATGCCGTTCTTTGCGGTGATGGATCTCAGGATTTTCTGTCCGAGGACGAACCGGAACTTTGCGTGCTTGATCGACTTTATCTGATCCAGAACGGCATCTCGACGTTCGTTCGCGAGCGACTTGTCAGCGTTGACGCTGGACGCCGCCCGCAAGCTGGCCGCGGTCACCGAGTAACTTCGGTACTTTTTGACGAGGTCAACGAGATAGAAAAAGCTCGAGCACCAATCATTCGTCGTGATGGCGTCGATGATATTGAAGGCATTCCCGGCCTCGTTCATCTGGAGCAGGGCGGTGGGAAGAACATTCGCCATCAGCAAAATGCGTCGCGCGCCGGCCCTCTCGCCTGAACCGAGGTTGGCGGCGACCGCCACGCACGCTTCGATCGCCTGGTGGTAACCATCGGGCATTACGCGGGAGACGCCCGGGATTCGTGTTCCCAGCGCATAGAGGCGCATTTCCTCGGCGCTGTAGGGAAGAGCCGAGGTATCCCCGAGGACGGTGCTCGCGGCGTTGACGAGGTGATAACCGAGACCGAATTCGCCGTGCATGAAGAGCTCGTCGGCCTTCTTTTCGATATCGTGGAGAAGGTGGTCCGTCTCGCTCTCTTGGTCGTCCGGGACGGGTACGGGCGGCTCGTGAATTGGTTCGATTTTCCGACCTTCGTCTATTTCGGCAAGGTCATCCTCGTCGATGACGATAGACGAGGCGAGTTCGACTGAGGGGCGGGTCCCATTCTCGGATTGCGCTCCTATGGTTCGTTCGACGCCCGGGGAGGGCGGCGCGACGGCGGGTGGAGCGGTCGCAGGATCCTCCTCCGCTGTCGAGCGAGCCGCAGAAGAGACGGAGGTGACGGAAGCCGCAATCTTGATGGCGTTGATGGCCGCCGACACATTCTCCAGACCGGAATTCACGATCGTCTCGAGCCTGTTCATCGCGGCCTGGCCGAGTTTGACCAGTTCGAACATGGGAAGCTTCTTTTGCTGAAGCTCATCCGCGTCCTTGCGGGCCTCCTGAGCCCTGAGGAGGTCGACGTCGGCCTGTTCGGCCAACGCATCCGCTTCCCGGAGGCTCTCCTCCGAGGCAAGCAGCGGCGCTGACGCCGAAATCGCCTCGATCTCTGTCAGTCTCGTGGCGACGTCCCTGACGTACCCCTCAGAAATGTCGACAAACGCTCTTGCAATCTTCGTCAGGCGGGAGATGACGGCATCGCTGCCGGCGCCCTTTGGCTTGAGCCGCTCGAAGTCTTCGAGATGTTGCCGCAAGTGGCTCGCGATAACCGCGATCTCCTGCTGCGTCGCTGCGGTGGGGCCGACATTCAGGGCGTTCTTGGCCGTATCAATGAGATCGAGAAGATCATTTTCCCACCGGTTCACGACGTCGTCGAGGGAAGCGGTCGCAATCGGAGGCTCGATCTCAATCTCTTCAGGCCCTCGGATCGCAGGCTCCGCGTCAGCATCACTGCTCGCCATCTGGAGATGCGGGATTCGCGCTCTTTCGGGCACCTCGTCTTTCATCTCGTCAATGCGCGTTGCATATCCAGCCGGATCGCACTGCATCAGATCGTGCAGGTAATCCGAAATTTCGGGGACCAAGGATGCCAGGCGCTGCCCGCTCGATCCGAACATCATGCTGGCGGACCAATCCAGGATGACGACAGCGATCGCCAGGTCATGCGATGCGCCCGCAACCACCATCTCGACCAATGCGTCGGGGCCGGACTCGGCATTTTCGACTTCCGGGACGTTCTTGAAACGCGCTTTTTCGGCCCAATACTGCTGCATGACCGGCTTGATCAAGTAATCGTCCCGGATCAGGCGCATCGTCTTGAAGAAGCACCGAAAGAACAGCGGATAGCGAGCTGCTTCCGGCAGAAATGCAAAGAACTGATCAAGGTTCGGGCGCTCTTCCGGCCACGGGAAGCCGGTTACCATCCTGAGTAGATCGCCGTGCGTGTCGTGGAGCTCCCGCAAGTCACGCCGCGTAATATTCATGTGGGACCTGAACCATTCGGGGCTCGCCACTTCCGGGACGCGCAAGCGCGGTTTGATGAGTTCGCGATGATCGCTCACCAGGCTCACGGCCTCCGACGGAAAGTCCCCCGACGGGAAGGCCGCCGACGCCCGCTTAGAGATCGAAGTCGAGCCAACACTGGTTGATGCGAGCTTGACGTTGTCCATGAAGCTGAAACCCTTCGTCTCGACCTTAAGTACTGAATTGAAATTGCCTGAGCGGAATTGGTCGCGAACTTCTCCGAACGTCGGCAGTCTTACCGCTGGAGTCTGAACGTCGCCGACCACCCCCGAGGCGTCCGGCCCGTCGTCGCTCGCGGAGGCGTCGGAAGCCGTCGTCGCCTCGTCCTGGACGTCCTCGTCCTCCTCAAGGCCGTGCCGCGACATGTAGTCTTCAAACTTTGATCGGAAGGACAGCGGCGCGGGCAACGTCGTGTCCATTGCGGTATGGGCGTATCCCGACCGCAACGACGCAACCACCGCCGCGATGGAATCCGCCTGCGCCCCGGCCGCCGCGCGCACGACCGTGATGCCGACCGACTCCGGAACAACCGCGTCATTCGTTTCCGGCGTATGCACGATCCGCTTGTACAGCGTCGTACCGTCATCCGCCTTTTCCGAACGACGGAACCCCGGCAACGAGCGATACGCGCTCGTCCCGCGAACGACCTTTTGCGTCCGCTGCCATTTCCGCGCCGTGACGTAGTCGCCGCGATCTTCTCCATCGACGACGCGGACGGTCACGTTCGACGTGCTGGCGTGACAATCCTTGATGACCTCCTTCCCATCAATGGACGTGTTCTCCTGATGCATGAGGCGGAGAAGCCGAGGCGTCGATTTCGTCCTCACCCTGACGACGGACAGCTCCTCCCAGACGGCCTTGTCCGGTACCTGTTCGCGGCCGAAGGTGGGAAGCCCGGTCAACTTCGGGTTGTTGAGCCAGGGCCACAGTCCCTGTGCGCTGACGGCGTCGAACAAAACGAGTGGCCTGCGGCCATCGGAGACCACTTCCTTGACGACGTTTGAAACGAAGTCCTGGAAGAGCGTCGCTTCATCGGCGCGGCCCTCGCCGATGCCGGTCGCCCCGAGGGAGGCGGCGTGAACCAGGGCGTCGCCGAATTCCATCCATGACGAATTCCCGGAGGTGGTCGCGACTTTCGCGCACACCGCTCCGCTTTCGGCGTCCAGCAGCGATGCCGTGATCAGGGCAACGGACGACCCGCCGCGGCGCTGCCTTGCCTTTCGAATCACTGAAAATCCAAGGATTGAATCCGGACGAGCCCCGCCTTCAGGGAACGCGCCGTTTATTGCGGGGCCGACAGCCGGGGCCATCCCGGAGTGCCCGAACAAGAGATCATAGAGGGCCGCTTGAAGCCGGATCAGGTACTCGGACGCCCCGCCGGTTTCCATCGGCAGCAGATATTGGACGTTGGCGCCGGCATATCGGGCCAATGCATATCGCCCCGCAGGCTTGTTGACGGCGTCCTCCTCACGCTTGCGCGCTGCGCGATCGTCTCCGTACTCCTTGTCAACCTGAACGATGATGCGTGCGCGTGGATGCGCCCCGGCGATAGTCTCGGCGAGAGATTTCCAGGCAGCGACGCGATCCTCGAATTTCTGCTTGAAGCGCTTGCGATCCTTAGTCGCTTCGAGAACGCCGTGAACCTTCGGAGGAAGACCGTACCGCTCGACATCAACGGTCGAGAACATGGACCGGGTGGCGGCAGTGAAGAGGTCGGCCTCGGCGGACGTTCTCGAGATGAGAACGACTTTTACGCGATCGCTGAACACGCGAGACAGCCGCTCATCATTGGCGATCCTGACCGTCTCGATCAGTCGTCCGGCCGCGATGACGTCGTCCGACTTGATTTTCCTGTCGGGCTTTTCGCCAATTATTTCCTCGAACAAGGCCGTGACACGTTCATCGCTGATGTCGTTCAGCCGGAGATCGCTTGCGGCATGATGCAGCAACATCTCCGACTTAAGCGCCTTGTGGTACTCCTCGTGGTCGCCGATGCCGGAAACGGGTTCGAACGGCAGCGGCGCAAAGCCGAACCTTTCCGTCAAGCTCGCGACGCGGGTCACCAGATCGACTTGATCCTGCGCCGTGGCGCCGCGCGGCACCTTGGTTCGCCCAAACTTCGTGCTGTAGGGCACGGCCAAGAAGGCGTTGCCAGCCAGGCTCGTTCGACCCGCGACCTCCGGGAGGCCGCTCCCGAGATCGACGCCATTCTGTAGGACCGCTGCCAGGAACGCCGGATCCTCGATGCCGTCACTGTCTGGAATTCCGGATTTGACGCCCATCTCGTAGGCGATCGAGAGCCTGCGGTTGCCGCGCACCATCATGCGGATCGTGAGGCGCTTCCTTCCGAATAGCTCGCCCGGCCGCGGAAAGCGATCCATCCAGATGCGCTTTCCCGCGTTGACGATGACGTAGGGTTCGAGCGACCACGGCAACGTCTCCACGGTGATCGTGCAGGTCATCGAGAACGAGCCGTTGGGAGCCGCGATAGGCCAGGTCTCGAACTCGACGGCATTGCCGTTCATGCCGGACGCGATCACACGGTGCACCGGGCCGAGGCCCTCGAACAGTTCCTGGCCGTCAAGCGCAGCGACGAGGAGCGAAATCACGGTGTCCCGGACATCCGAGAAGTTCTCGTGTGCGTTGACCGCTCCCGGAGGAATTGACAGGAGGTTAGCCTCCGAAAGTTCGACGATCCGTCCCTCAAGGCTGAGTGTGCGGATGCGATCGATCCTTTCGGTGCCGATGTCGAGCCGTTCGGCCCAGCCGAACAGAACGTCGCTGGTCCATTGGGCAACAGCTCCGGACACGCTGCGGACAACGTCGGATCCGTCTTCCTTTTGACCGAACGCCCGCAAGAAGGGCCGGGGTTCAACATCCGTCCACGGCTTTCCAAGGTCCGATCGCACCACCGAAATCCCCGGAACGCGGGCCTCGATGACGGAGCGCAGGGATGCATAGGGAAGGTTCTTTCCGTTGTCTTTCCCGCTTCCGATGCCCTCCTGCAGCACACCCGACAAAAGCCCGCTCGCCGACTTGGTCCATTTCAGGGAAACCGAGTGGGCTTCGTTGCCATCGTGACCACGCCAGGAAAGTCCGGAAATGAATGTTTCCTGCTTGACGCGTCGCCGTCGCCATTTCGTTTCGTTGTTATTGTCTGACTTCATTTCTTCGTTTTTCGGCCGGGAAAATCAGGTTGGTGCAGCGAGAAAGAGGCTTCAAAAATGGTTCGTAAAGCAATCGGTAGGTTTCTCTTCGAACCGGGTCGGCATCGCCAAAGCATTCGCGCAGGACGTCCCGCATGCACACGAGCATGCTGCTGTAACGACTGTCCGGCTTGGCCTTCGCCGACATCGGAGCCCAGGCTTCGTCAACGAAGATCACCCGTGTCCGACAGCCGTTGCGCATGGCTCGGCCGATGGTCTGCAGAACGTCCACCATGATGTCGGCGGTAAATGGATTGATCAGAAACTTGCCGAGCCTTCCGACCTGGACGGGGTAGCGCAGCAACCGCCTCATGAGGTCGAGCGAATTGCTTCTGCTTGCGCGCCACGCACCGATGACGTCATCGATGCCGCCCTGTCCGTCGATGCCCGCCATGTCGAAATCCAGCGCATTGCGCCCCGCAAGGCCCGCTGTAAATCCGAGGCTGTCCATCGACGGGTGAGGGCGCATCAGGAAGACGACGGTTCCTATGACCGCGTCGCGTTTTCGCGGGCCGTCGGGATAGACAATGTTCACCCCTCGACCGATCGCCCTCATCGGAAAGACCACCGCGTCCCAATCGTCCCGCGCCCCCAACGCCTCGACTTGGGATGCAGTCACCCATTCCCCGAGCTCAGATCCGGGAACGTCTTCAGCTTGGTCCATGACCCCGATGAGCCGACGAGCGAAGGGACCATGCTTCTTGCGGACATGCTCCTTGATCATCCGCACTTGGTCATAGGAATTGACCACCAGGGCGACCCTGCGCCCCGGATCAAAATCCTCGCGCATGCGGGACACCAACGGCGTATCCCCGGAAAAGTAATGATCAATGATGGCCTTGATGCCGCGATCACGATCCTCGAAGGCACCGCTCAGGCGAATATTCTTGCGCGGGTCGAGCGGGTCGGGCACTGGCGAAAAGATGTATTCGCTCCGGTTCCAAGCTCCCATTTCGTTTTCGCGGCGAAGGACGAAATGCGGACCGACCGGAATGTGGTAACTCGGACTGTCGTGAAGAAAGCTCGTTGCCGACGCCAACAGCACAGCCGGGCCTTTGCCGCCTTCATCCTCGAGCAGCGTCGCAAATCGGTAAAGCAAGAGGCGGGGCGCAGAGGCGAACGACACGTATTTCAGTTTAAGGGTCCAGCCCTTGGAGCCCCGCTGAAAGTACACCTTGATGCCCGATAAACGCCCGACCAGGGCCTCCGGCACGAACTTGGCAAGATCGCTCGAAACGCCAGACCCGAATATTCGGCGCGAGTGCACGCCTTCGGCGATCATCGCCTGTTGCATCGGAATGAGGGTCAGGAACTGGAATACGACGGCAGTGACCTCAAGCAGGAACCTGAAATACGCCCGCGCGGTTTCGGGGTCGAGCGTCCCTACGGGCGGAAAGAGCTCGAAGAAGGCCTTGTTCACCCGCTCGGCCGCTTCTTCCCGCATGAGGACGGCCGTAGCCCCGAACCATCGGTTCATGCCCGATATGATTTCGTGAAGAAGGCGGTCGACATCTCCTTCCGACTTTCGAGCCGAACGCGCGATCGCTGCGATGTCTATTCCGTCTAGCTCGACGATTTCGTTCTCGTCGTCATCCTCGACGGTCGCGCTGTAGCCGCCGCGCTCGGCCATGACGCGCCGCACGAGACCATCCCAAAGGGGGCGGATGGTCTCAAAGGAAGATTGCGCGTCATCGTGCTCCGGTTCGTAGAGCGCCGCCAGAACGGTGTTGCCCGTAACGAATGTGTCCTGAAATTTATGGAGATGCTGCGGACCGCGGCGATCCTCTAGCAAATGACTGACCACGGCCCGGTTAAGCTTGGTGAATTCTTGGCTCGCGTAGGCGTAGTTCTGCACGGACGAATTGCCTCCCTGGTTTCGTCCGGTGGCCACCGGAACCATGAGGTCCCGCAGCAGCGCGGCTTCGTAGGATTCTGCGCTTCCGGTGAGGTCCAGTTCCGCCAGCGCGTGACCGTCGAGTGCGGCCTGCGCCCCGTCGGCCTCGTCCACGATCACGAGGTCGGCGGAACGAGCGATGGCTTCGAAGTAGCGAATCTGTTCGTTAGCGAAATGCGGGGACGTCTGCACGTCGGTTGAAATCACGTGCCCGATCCAGACCTTGTGATCAGGATCGGAAAGATCACGGGCAGATTTTTGGCGGCCGCAAACCGATGCGAGAGCGCAGAGTTTGCTGCTGTCGCCTTGGGCTTCGCTGCCGTCCTTCTTCAGGCGTCGTTGCCTCAGATCACGGCACGGCGGTCTCATATGGGGAAACTGAACGTGCGGATCGGGATCAGAGAGAAAACCCGCGAGCGCGCAATTCACCGACAGAAGCTCTGCTCCTGGAGCGGTCCGACCCATACCCCCAGTATCATCTCCCGCAGCGATGCGTTCGGCTAGCTTCCTGGCGTGTCGCTGGCGCGATTCCGCCGACTGGCCGACGAGGAGCGCCGGTTCGATGCCGTATCGCTCGAGTTCGGCAACGTAGTTGAGCGACGCCTCGATCGATGGCAGCAGCAGGACGATGCGCAATCCGCGCCGCGCCAGCGCGACGACCATAAGCAGGATCAGCGTCGATTTTCCCGCTCCAGGAAGACCGATCATGTGCTTCACGCCTGACAGTTCCACCTGGTCCGTTGCGGACAGCGAGCCGCCCTTCGGCGAAAGGAGCGTGAAGATGGGATTCCCGGCGTCGTCGCGAAGACGCGCCCGAAAATTTCCGGGAATTCGCTCTGGAGAAGCCGAATCAATGTCATCGAGTTCTTCGGCGATGCGCTCGATCTCGGCGAACGAGATCGCGATCCCGCCGTCGCGGTCGCGCACGAATTCACGGCGCGGCGTGTCAGGAAGCTTACCGTTGAGGTCGGTGGCATCGACAATAAGGGGCTCGCCGAGGCCTGAGAGGTCCATCGGCACCCGGAAAGGACGCGAAACGTCAACCTGGGGGATGTTCCACAACTTGTCGGGCAGGGGCCTCGTCAAGGCCTTTACCATCGCGACGTACCGCGGATCGTCAGTCCGCATGCGCAGATGAAACGACATTCGTGCGTCGAGATCGATCTTGAACGGCGGCTCGACGTAATCGCCGTTTCCGCGATTCTCTATCTCCCAGTTCGACCAGTCCGTGATCGCGTCCCGCAACGCTGCGTCCGAAACCAGGCTCACGCCCATTTGGCGCAATTGGAATGCGGCCTGCGCGATCGGAGCGACCGCTGGATGCCTCAGGACGGATCGGTAGCCCGACAACAGGGCGGGCGCCCCAGCCAGTTCATGCTTTCCCAGAAAGGCATGAAGCGCTGCGCAAACCCACTGGACGCGAAGCGCGTGATCGAAATCCTCGGGCGGCTTCCTCATGCGGAAAGCGCCTCGAGCGTCTCGGAGATCGTACGGAATTCGACGTCCTGTTCTCCCCGGTAATGGGCGCGAAGGTCCGAAAGGTATCTCGCATGACGCCTGACCTTCGCATCGGGAACTGCCACGATGCGACGGTCGAACTGGGCCAAGCCACCGATCGAGCGGGTCAGCCGCTCACCGAGCGTGACCGGACACGAATAGGATTTAACGTCGATCCCGAGTTTATACGGGATGCCGACGTCAACGGCGTCCTGGCCGGGATAAAGCCGCACAGGAATTCCGCTTCCCTTGAGTTCGTCATGCAGCCGGATCTCTGGCAGGCCAGGACCGACCCAACTGGCGAGGATGTCTCCTGCCGCGACCCGCCATTCCTGCGGATCGTCGATGACCATGCCCTCGAGAGGCGTCGGCCGGACTTCCATGCAGGCGCGAATCCTGCACCGTCCGACAGGAAACCGTAGAGTGTCCCGTGTTGGATAAAGGAGTGAACCGCATCCCGCGCAAGTCCTCGTCTTACCATCCGGGAATCGGGAGGCGAGTGGAATCGGTCGCATCCATCCGCGGAAGACGTCGGCCATCTTCGCGAGCCCATTGTCGAGAAGAAACGCCATCAAGTGCTTCTGATTGTCGACGGGATTGCGCACGAGGCGTTCACGGACCAACGTGTAAACCTCGTCGGCGCGCTTGCCGTGGGACCGAACCGCTTCGCGCAACTGGCGATGATGGATATCTTCATACGCGTCTTCTGCAGTCGTGATGGAGCCTATCTCGAAGCAATCGCTGCTCGGGATACCGAGATCACGGTCAATAAGGACTGCTCGAACATAGGCGAAGTCCCTCGAAAAGCATGGAATGCCCCATTCGCCGATCGGGATCGTGGCCAAGTCCATCAAAACGTGGACATTCGCGCCACGATCGGCAATGCCTTCCACAAGGCAGTGCCGCGATAAACGCTCGAGCCCAGATCGTAGCGAACTCGGCATATCGTCTTGGCGAACGATGGCGCCATCGGTGATCCGCCGAGCTATCTCGACGATCCCCTTAGCCAAGAGCCGGATAGTAACGACTGCGTCTTCTTGTTGCCCAGTGCCCATAAAGATCTTATAGTAGTCATTCAATAATGAAATCAACTTTTACGCGAATTTGGAAATGCCAAAAACGTCGATTATTCACCGCAACCCATGGTGAGCACGTCGATCATGCTTATTCGACGTCAGAGCAGACCAGAGCCTCGATGAGTTAAGCATAGCAGTATTGTTCGCCGATACGACGCCATCGACGCGCCCAGATTTAAATAGATGAGCGCGGCGCAGGTAGCCATCCCGACCTTCGTCGTGGACTCGAAGCGGCCAGCATCGAGTATTTGTTCGATACCGTCGCCGCAATGAGAAGCCAAATTACTCAGTTCGCGATGGTGCCGAGGGGGGGCGGGTGCCAACGCTCGACGGCTTCATAGGCTCGCATCTTGGAGATGAGGCCGATGCGACCGGAAAATCGGTACGCCGACGTCGTGCCGGTGAGTTCTCACTTCTACGTTTGAACTGCGCGCGCGACATGCGCATTCCAGTTATTTGGCAGCAAATCGCGGAAGATGCGTCCTCACAAGGACCACACAATGCTCGCGAATCCTTGTAGGTCCTTGCTTCCGATGCGATTCTCTCGACGTGCGAGTGTATGGGGGGCAGAACAATCCTCTTACGGCGCGGCATCGCTACGGCTTTGCCGCCGCCAACCGGCGTTTTGTGGTCCGGATCAGAGGTCTTCATAACGCGCGCGGTCTCTTTCGCCAAGACGAATGCCAGGACCTGTCCATCTGGAAACTCTTGCACTGTTGAAAGACGAGGGGCGGTCCACACGAGGCATCGCATTTGCGCAACAAGAGATCGAATTATTCGATGCTCGTCATCCACTCGTAGCAAATCAGGTGCTGTGTGCTCTCGCACATTGGCGACGAGCTCGCTCGAGAAAGGGAACGCTAAGCCGTGCTCTGCAAGCGTTTTTACCATCGGGTAACGGCTGTGGCCTCGTATATATCGAGAGCATCAGAACGGGCGACGGCTGCCTTTATCTCTCTCGCCTGCGTCGCGACGCTCACCATGGGCAAGATCTACACCATGGATGGCGCGGTACCGCGCCAATGAACAGCATCACCCCCACGAGCCGCCTGTCGCCGGCTGCCGCGGTGTTTCGGCATGCCGTGCTGCTTTTCACCGCCGCTTTGATGCTCGCTCCTTTCGTGTGGATGGTGCTGCTGTCGATCAAGCCGCCGGGCGAAATCTTCCGCGCTTCCTTCTGGCCCACGCAGTTCCACGGCGTCGAGAATTACACCAAGGCGCTCACCGAGGCGCCGCTGCCGCGCTATTTGGGCAACGGCCTCATCGTCTGTACCCTTATCCTGTCGCTCCAGATCATTGTCTGCGCCCCTTGCGCATATGCGCTCGCCAAGCTTCGCTTTCCTGGCCGGGACCTGCTGTTCGGCATGGTTCTGATCGGTCTGCTGCTCCCGCAACAGGTACTTTCCCTGCCGCTCTTCATCCTCGGCTACCAGCTCGGGATCCTCAACACCTACGCGGCGCTCGTCTTCCCCTATGTCGTCTCGCCCTTTGGCATCTTTCTGTTCCGGCAGTTTTTCAGGACCGTTCCTGACGACGTGGTCCACGCCGCACGTCTCGATGGCCTTTCCGAGCTCGCGATCGTCTGGCGGATCATGCTGCCGATGGCTCTGCCGGCGATCGTCGCCTTCTCGATCTTTTCGGTCGTCGGTCACTGGAACGATCTTTTTTGGCCGCTGATCGCGGTGCGCGACCAGTCGCTGATGCCGCCGCCGCTTGGCATCATGGCCTTCAAAAACGGGGAGGCAGGCAACGACTACGGTCCTCTCATGGCGGCATCCACCCTCGTCGTGCTGCCCCTTGTCATCGCCTTTCTCGCTGCCCAGCGCTGGTTCGTCGAGGGCCTGACCGGCGGGGCCGTCAAACAATAGACCACTGGAGCCAATTGATGTTTCTTTCACGCAGGGCTTTCCTGTCGACTGCGAGTGCTGCCGCCGCTATGCCGATCCTGGACGCCCGTGCGGGTTCGCGGCTCACGATCCGCCTTTCCTACGCGTCAGCCCCCGCGCGGGGGCTGTACCAGTCGCTCGCGCAGGGGTTCATGGATGCGCGCCCCGATATCAACGTCGTTCTTGACAGTCCGGCCGTCGACTACGACGGTCTCGTCCAGCAGACATTGCGGCAGAACATAACAAAGCAGCTGCCTGACATCACGCATCAGGGGCTGAACCAGATCCGCCCTCTGGCCGATCGCGGGATCGCGGTGCCGCTTGACCGCTTCATCGCGGGCGATCCGGCCTGGAAAACGATCGGCGTCCCGGATGCCATGACGTCATTTGCGCGCTACGGCGGGAAAACCTGTGCGCTCCCGTTCGCGATTTCCGTTCCCGTGCTCTTCTACAACATCGATCTTGTCAGGAGGGCCGGTGGTGACCCCGACAACTTGCCCCAGGACTGGGACGGCGTGATCGCGCTTGGCAGGAAGATCGCTGGCCTGGGCGAGGGCACCAGCGGCCTCTATGTCGAATACACCAACAACGGCTGGTCGTTCCAGACGTTGGTGGGCGCCTTTGGCGGCCGCATGATGAGCGACGACGAAACAAGGATCGCGTTCGACGGCCCCGCCGGTCTTCAAGCGCTGCAATTGTTGCAGCGTCTTGCAAGGGAAGGTCAGCCGGCGCTCAACACGGAGCAGGCCCGGCAGGCGTTTCGGGCAGGAACGCTCGGCATCTTGTTCACTGCAAGCAGCTTGTTGACAGGTTTTCAGCAATCGGCGGCCGGCAATTTCAAGCTGAAGGTCGGATCATTGCCGGTCGCTTCAGAGACCGCAAGGCTTCCGGCAGGCGGCAACGGCATGGCCATCCTGACCGATGATCCCGACAAGCAGAAGGCGTGCTGGGACTATATCAAGTTCGCGGCAGGACCGGCCGGTCAGACCATCATGGTCGAAGCGACCGGCTACGTGCCGGTGAACCAGGCGGCGATCAACGATCCTGGCGGGCTCGGCAGGTTCTTCGACCAGCACCCCGAACATCGCATCGCCAGTCAGCGCGTTTCGATGATGACCGGGTGGTTCTCGTTTCCGGGCGAGAACAACTCCAGGATCATCAAGACCATCGAGGATCATTGCTACCTCGTGGTCTCGCAGAAGCAGGATCCGGCCGCAGCCCTTTCAAGCCTCAGGAAGGACGTCGATGCGCTGCTGCCACACTGAGCAAGACCCCGTTCATCCACGCTGCAAACCGAAGGCACTTGTCGCCAACTTCGACCGGGAGCGAAATGAAGCCTATCCAGCCTGATCTTGACTCCTCTGCGACGGAAGACGGCCCTCGCTTTATTGCTGTCGATCTTGCCCCATATGCCAATGCGGGACCGCATCAGGCCGCCGACGACGAGCGGCGCTGGAGCGAGAGGGGACCGGCAGTGCGGCAATGGCCCTCCGGCGGCGGCGCTGCTCTGGAGGGCTTCCTCGCAGGCCGCCAGTTTTTTCATGGCATTCCGTTCAACCTTGTTGATCCCGCAGGCAATAACGGGCGTTGCTGGCTTGCATTGACCGACCGGGCTGCTTCGTTCGTGCGGCGAGAGACCGTCCGATTGCAGAAGCCGCAGCTCGCTGCCGGCATTCTGGTTGCTCACTTTACCGATCTCGAACAGCGGAACGCGAAGACCGGCGAACTGCTGGCGACCTACACAATCGTGTTTGCTGATGGCGGACGTGTGCACGTTCCCGTCCGGCGGCGATTCGAAATTGCAGGGCGGCAAGGGACAATCGGCACGCAAGGGTATGCTGCACTACCTCACACGCGCTACCAGCCATTGCACCCGAGCCTCGAGAGCCAGGACCTGCCGGTCGACAGCCGTGCGCGCTTTACCGGCATCACGACCGCCCCAGGCAGCCGCCAGACCTACTGGCTGATGGCGCTCGAAAATCCCTCGCCGATGAAGGAGATCGTCGCGATCGAGTTGACGGCTCACCATGCCGATCTTGTGCTCATCGCGGGAATTACCCTCTCGATCGATTCAGCCAATCCGCTGCGCCGCGGGGCTAGGGAAGGCGTGATCATCGACCTCGCCGCCCTGGCCGACAGCAAGATCAGCGAGGCTTGTCCGGATGACTACGGGCCGGATCCAGGATTTGTCCCGGTCAGCGGTCTTGCGCCCGGAGAGCTCGCTCTGGCCATCGACCTCGGGGCGATTACCCAGTGTTCGGTCTTGCCGCGGGAATCGACCGAGGAGTGGCTGACTGCTTCGGTCAAGGGGTGGGGAGCGCCGGCGCCTAAAGGGCCGGCTAGCGCGATCTATGCGCAGATCACGGCTGCGCAACAGGCCCACTTGCTCCTGCGCAAGGGGAGCTCACTCCTCAGGTTTCGCTGGCAGGATATTCTCGAGAACAGGTCGCCGATCAAGCTGGCCGCTCACGATTGGGTCCGGATCTCGGTGCGGGTGGTCGATGCCGCCGACGGCAAGGAGCTGCCTTCACGTGTTCATTTTCGCGGCGAGCACGGCGAGTATTTGCCACCGCTCGCTCATGCGGCATTTGTCGATGATGCCTGGGGCCAGAACGTCGGGGGCGACCTCCGGCTCGGCAGCATGAATTATGCCTACGTTCCTGGCCATTTCGAAATCATGCTGCCGGTCGGAAAAATCGCCGCAGAAATCGTTCACGGCTTCGAATACAAGGTCATCCGCACAGCTCTCGAGATTCAAAAAGGGCAGACCGAACTGCTCTTCGAACTCGAGCGGTGGAGCGATATCCGCCGGCGCGGCTGGTATTGCGGCGATGTCCATGTCCATTTTCTTGATCCCGTGACAGCCGGGCTGGAAAGCGCGGCTGAAGACGTCAACGTCACCAACCTGCTGGCCGCTCAATGGGGCCGCGCCTTTACAGGCGTCGGCCATGGCATTGCGCGCGAACACAACAATGGCTCACGCGATCGAATAGTGCGCATCGACAGCGAAAACCGTCATCACATGATGGGCGACGTCTTTTTGCTGAACCTCAAGGAACCGGTCCTGCCGCTGTCGAGTGGCGGGCCGGAACGCGACGAAATCGGCGGTTGGGAGGAGGTCAGCCTGGTTGACTGGTGCGCGGCCTGCAAGATGCAGGGCGGCCTCGTGTTCAACCAGCTCACTCCCACGCCGCATGCGGAGGCGACTGCGGCCATCGCGCTGGGCCTGATCGACGCCGTGGAAGTCAGATGGTTCAACTTCGACTTCACGGCCCATCTCCACATCGACGGTCATTGGGGAGAGACGCCATTCGACTGTCCTGGCGTCGGGCAATGGTACACCTACCTCAATGCGGGCTATCGCTTGCCTGCTGTCGGGGGCACCGACAAGATGTCCAACGGCACCGCGCTGGGCGCGCTGCGCACCTACGCCTTCCTCGGCGATGGCGCGCAATTCGATTACGGCAGATGGTGTACCGCCATCGCGCACGGACATACGTTTGTCTCCACCGGCCCGATGCTGGAACTGTGCGTCGACGGGAGGATGCCCGGGGAAGAGATTCAGCTGGCCGAGGGAGGTGGGCAACTGCGTATCAGGGCGGAAGCCCGCTCGTCCCAGCCCTTTGAAGTCATCGACCTCGTACAGAATGGTCAGGTCATCGCCAGCGCAAATGCAGGTGCTGACGGGCTGGCGGCTCGCCTGGATGCAACGGTCACCGTCGACCACAGCTCATGGCTCGTGGCGCGTTGTTTCGGCCGCGGCAGGTTGCACACACAACACCCCATCGACATCGGTGCCCATACGTCAGCTGTCTACGTCGTCGTCGGCAACCACCGTCAAGGCTCGACAAGGGATGCAAGCGAGTTGCTCACGCTGTTGGAAGGAGGCGCAGCCTACCTGGAGAAGCTTGCCGTTTGGCGCAGCGATCACCAGCGCCGACGTCATCTGGCACGCCTGGACGAGGGTCGGCAGGCAATCCTGCGCGATCACCCGCTGGCACGCCCGAACTGGATGACGGCGGCCGGCGAAAGGGCGGGTGACTGATGCCTCAAGCGCGATCGCACCAATTTAGCACAAGGATCGGGGTTTCGTCGGCTCGTGCCCCTGCTGCAGCCATGGGGACGGATTCATGACCCTGTCCGGTCCTGAACGAAACGCCCGGGGGCGCTCGTCGCCGTTCGGCCGCGAAAACCTCGTCGCGAATGCCTCGGGCGAGTTTCTGGTGCACGCTCGTCTCGAACCCGGCGCGCCCGTCGTGCTGTTCCTGCCAGGAGGAGCCCACCTGGCGCGCGTGGCCTATGGTCATCCCGGAGCGCGCCGCGAAGAGTTTCTGGACTACCATCTTCAGGCCTTTGGATTGGCGCTGCTCGCCATCTCCTATCCGAGCAGTCATCCGGTGTTTTCCAAGCCCGATCCCTTCATGACGCTGTCGAGGTGGGCGGCGGGGGTGGCGGACGTCACGGCGAACATGGTCGGCGGGCGGCCCGTGCTGGTGGCCGGCTGGAGCATGGCCGGCAAGGGCGTGTTGCGCCTCAACCGTGCCCTGAAGGAGCGCGGTGTCCTCATGACCGGCTTTGTGTCGCTTTGCGCCCGTCCGCCCTGGCCGGGCCTCTCGCCACGTCTCGCGGAAGGCGAGCCGGTCACGGCAGATGATCTGTGGGATTCCAGCCTCTACCACTGCAGCACGATTGCGGGCCTGGAAGAGGTGAACCGGATGGCCGGCCGCACGGTCATCAGTTTGGAAACACACGGCATCCACTATCACGGCGAGGGCCCGCTCATGCTTCGCGGCGAGATCGATCGCCTCGATGTCGATGGCCGGTTCACCAGCCTTGAAGCTGCGCTAGCAGACTCGCAGGCCTTCACCTTCGAACAGGCACCGTTGTGCGCGACGATTTCGCCGACGGCATCCTCCGACGCTGAGCATGCTTTGGCCGACGCTGCGATATGGAGCGCGATTGGTCTAATGGGGCTGCTGCGCAACCATCTCGCAGGAACTGATCTCACGCGGCTGCCGCCGGAGAGCTGGGGGCGGCTGCGTGCCCTGGCCGGGCAGTGGCCGCGGGTCATGAATCGTACCGTCGAGGGAGGACACTTTTTCTTTGTCGGCGAAACGGGCGCACGCGCAACGGCCAGCGCGCTGGCTGATCTCAACCGGCAACTGACAGCCGTGACGGACGAACTGCGGGCCTTCAAGGATCTTGAGCCGTTGCCAGCAGCGGAGGACTCGCATGGCTGACCTCAGCTGAAACGGCCGGGAGACAAGCCCGTTCATTGCTCCTTGGAGCTGCGTGGTCCGATCTCAGGGCTGACCGCCGGCCGGGTAACTCCGGCACTGCCTGCGCCTCATTCGTCAATACCGCGGGTCATCGTCGCGGTCGCGATTCAAGTGTGAGAAACATGAACTATGATTGATCTTCGGCGAATTACCTCTCCCAAAGTACCAGGAGCGGATGAATACCTGAGAAGAACGCTGCTGTCGCTGGCAAGCCGATGGGACGGTGCGGACGAAATGCGTCAGCATCGACGTCTCGGCAGCACGGATGATCTGATTGCGGCGCAAAAATTCCTCGCACGGGGCAACAGGGGGCGCATTCCGATCGACAGGCTGTTTCTGGCGAACGGCACGTGGAATGTATTGCTGATCCTTCTCGAGACCCTGGTCGGTCGAGGCAACTCGATCGCGGTCGAGGCCTCTACCTACTCCCAGGTGCGCGACGCGGCGCAGATCCTCGGAATTCGCCTAGTCCCCGTGCTGCTGGACGCCCACGGGCTGATTCCCGAAGCGTTTGACAAGGCCTGCCATGTTCACCGGCCGAGGCTCCTCTATTGTGTGCCGAACGCCCAGAATCCGACCGCGTGTACGATTCCAGCGGGCAGGCGCACACAGATCGCGGAAATCGCCCGCCGGCATGACGTCGTGATCCTCGAGGACGACCCGCAGGGCCTCGTTCGCGAGGATTTCCCACCGGGCTTTTCCGATATTGCGCCTGATATTTCATGGACCGTAATGGGATTGTCGAAATGCTTCTTCGTCGGTACGCGGATCGCGTATGTCGTCGCACCCGACAGGTCCGCCATCGAGCAGGTCATGTCGCGATTCGGCGCGATGGCAATGTGGTACGCCTCCGTTCCTTCTGCGGCTATTGCGACCCGCGCCATTCTGGAGGGCGCAGCCGACGATCTGCTTCAAGCGATCCGCCTCGAAGCGGCATGGCGACGAGACCTCCTGGCGAAGTTGATGCCCGGCGTCTCTCCGTCCTGCGTTGGCGCATTACATGTCTGGTTGAAGAGCGATGCCCTTTCAGGGGATCAACTGGTCGAGCGCGCGCGAATGGAGGGCATACTGGTGCGAAGTGGTTCTGAATTCTCGGTCGAAAAGCCGAACCAGTTGGACGGAATCCGAGTCTCTCTTGCCGATGTTTCGCGTCAATCGTTAGAGGAAGGTCTTGCTCGCCTTGCGCGAATCATGGGCGCCGCGCCGGTGTAACGGCGCTCTCGGGTATGTGGCCGCTCGCAAGTCTCCAGCTCGTTTAGACCACGACGTGATCAGCAGTCGCATTGAGCGGCGCTGCGCTGCGAGAAGTAGCACTTTTGGCGCGAGGTCGTCACGTTGGTTTTCCGGCTTAAAAGCGGTTCGTCAGAGGGCCATCTCAGGCCTGATGCACGCCACAAGCGGCATCAGCCGGCATTCGATTCAAGTCTACCGCGTGCCGGAAGCCGATGATGAAAGCGGCCACCAAGTAGGATATTCGGGATCAAAGGAGAGCCGAGTCAGCAAGAAGCGTTCGCTACCCGTGTAGCAGCGGAAGAAAAAGGCTTCTCAGTGCCTTGTCGTCGAATACGTCGCCTTCCTGTGGCTTGCTGCCACCAAACGACGGTGAACTTGAGACATCGGTTTCTTCCCCGAGCTTGACAATGCGCTCCTCGACCTTCTTCAAGGCGATCGATACCACTTGGGAGGACATATTGACGCGCTCCGAGAGCTTGCGGATCGTATCAATATGTTCGTTGAGGGTCGACTCCGAATCCATCTCCTCGACGACCGATCCAACGTTCTCGATCTCGTTTCTTATCGCATCATCATGCGCGCAGAAGAGGCGGTCGGTAAGAAGGTGGCGCCATTCGTCGACGGCATCGGATATCTTCTCCAATTCGTCAGGGGTCATGGGCGATTCGAGCATCGAGATGGCTGCCGTCTCGAGATAGTCGGCCATTTCGATGGCGCCCGGAACGTCACCGAAATAGTCTCCGTCTCTCAGCTTCGCGATCAGTTCGATTGCCTCACCGCCGTCGCGCCATGAGTCCAAGCCGTCGACTGGCGAACGCGCCAGGACGAGCGCGATGTCCGAGAAGCGGGTATTTTCGGTTGCCAACCACCAATCGATCAGTAACAGGATGCGATCGGTATTCGACAGCCCCCGAGGATGGCGCGTGGGGCCATAATGTCCAGGAACGACCGTCCATGTCGGTTCCGCAGCGAATCGTTCCGCCGCGTCGACGAACCAAACGCCGAGCTTCCTTTGGAAAGTCTCCGACCGACTTAGACGCGCGCCGAATCTCCAGACGGCCTCCGCCCAGTCGGTCTGACGCGCGCCGCGGGCAATCTCGAGCAGGAGGGTCTCGTCCTCGAGATATCCTGTCAGATAGTCCCGCAGGGAAGGATTCACGAAACCGACCTGCGTGCCTCGTATCGTGACGAAGTCCCCCTCGAGCACCCGCAGGGATTCTTCAAAATCCTTTGGTCCGTGGCTCTCGCCGTACTTGGCGCAGAGTATCGGATGCATTCCGTCGTAGGACTCCCGCAGCTCATCGATGCTGACGCCGTATTGCGAGCCGAAGAAGAGTGCGATGAGTAGATGCTGCCGGGTCTTCGAGATGTGACTGCGGAAGGCGATGTCCCACAATTGACCTGGATGATCGAGGGCGTGCAGGAAAGAGACAGGATAGTCCTCGGCTGCGATCTCTTCGATGCGGCTGGTGTCGGTCATCCATTCTACGATGCGAGGATTGTAGTTCTTGTGGTCGACGATCTTTGCGATGTCGCCTGCGACGAGTGCCGCAATGTGACCTGCGGGCGTTTCCGCGGCCAGAAGATGGTTGTAGATGATGCGCGCTTTGATGCGCCGCGTGTACGCGCCCACGTCGAGGACGTACCGGCTTACGTCCAGGCGCCGGTCCGCGAGATATTCTGAGACCTGGCGTGCCTCTGCGAGTATGTATGCCCTCGTCGTGAGGATGAACCGGGCGTTCGGCGACTTGCGGACCCGCTTGATGAATCTGGCAAGTTCGGAGTCCTTATGGGCCAGCGCATGACGATCCAACGCCACCTTGCCCAGGAAGTCGTCGAAGAGAAATATCTGCTTTCCCTTGTCCTCGATTGCGGCCAATCCGTCTTCGAGGCTCCTGATGGCGATGAGTTCCCAGCCCTCGGCTAGGTACGCATAGCATAGCATTTCCGCCAGGGTGGTTTTGCCGACGCCGGGGGGCCCGGATATGATGACCACATGGTTCGCTTCCAGCGTGTCGCGCGCTCCGTCGAAACTCGGATTCGAAGCATAGATCCGGACCTTGGATTCGATCTCCTCCTTTGTGATCCTGTTGTAGGCATGGGCCGCCGACCGGACGACCCGGTCGAGCACGGCGGCGTCGGACAGCCAGAGCTTGATTTGAGACTTAACGATGTCGGGATATTTGCGGAGCAGGGCGTTCAGATCACCCGGCCCCAGAATGTCGCCCTCGCCCGACAGCGACGGGCCTATCGCCTCCGTGAGTTCGGATTTGTTCTTCGGCGTGAGGGGGCATGATGTCGCCAGAATGTAGCGGCCGGGAGCCAAGCCTTCGATGGCGCTTCGCTCACGCTTCATCTGCGACTTGAGCGAAGCGTAGGAGGATCTTCCGTAGTGCTTCGCCTGTAGGATCGTGGCAGCGCCGCCTCGCGCATGGCGTCCATCCATGCCTCCGTCGGGACCGGCCGCGAAGGCCTCGAATCTAACGCCGAATTCCCGTCCAACGAGATCCCGAACCAGATCCTCGAAGTCCGCCGGCGAAAGGTTTCCGAAATCGTAGGCCACGACTCAAAGCTCGTTGTAAATCGGGATCGAAGCGGCGTGCGCGTCGACGACTTCGACGACTTTCTTCTCCAAGGGGAGATCTGCCTTGCGCTCGGCCCACATCTTCTTGAAGCGTTGGACGGTTTCCGCAGCTGTATCGATGGCGAGCTTCTCCGAGATCTTTGCCTTCGCCGCCAGATGTTTCAGCTCGTCTACGGAGAATTCCGCCATCTTCTTCGTGCGCGAATAATTCAACGCCATCTTGTCCTCGGCGATGTACGGTATGGTCGACAGCAGATCGTAGGCGGGCGACAGAACCGGCATCCGGCGGTCGGGATAGATCAGCGACCAATTCTTCAAATGCATGTCGGCGTTGCCGATCAACGTGCTGAACACGAGGCGTCGGACAAACTCGGCGATGCCGGCCTCGCCGGTCTCGATGCCCAGGACACGCGCGATGCTCCGATAGTTAGCCTTGTCGTACTTTTCGTCCGGGAACACGCCGAATACCTGCGCAAAGTCCTCCATGTGGACCGGCCCGTCGGCAGTGCGGTCGAACCGCTTGATGGCGAGCGCCCGTCCTTTCAGCTCACCGATACCGTCCGGAAGTCCCTTGATCGCCCCGACATCGATAAGTTGGAGCTCGGGCACTTCCATACCCATGTCCTTCGCCAAGCTCATCATCGAGTATTCGTTCTCGGGCACGCCCGGGTACTGATGGGACGGTAGTTTGACGATCCACGAACCGCCGACGCCCTCGACTGGAATGGTTAGTCCGCCATTCTTCGAATCATTCTTGAGCGCGGAGAACTTCAGCTGCACGCCCGCGAGTGAGAAGCGCAGCATGTTCTGCCGTTCGTCCGGCGTAAGATCCTCCCCGACTTGGGGAGGCAATGCCTCCCCCTCCGTTGGATGGACCGACAGGGCACCCGGAAGGTCACGGCCCAGCATCCATAGGAGAAAGAACTCGCGCTTTTCCTTCACCCCCGCACGCTCGGCGAGGTAGCGACGCAGCGAGCCTTCCGGCAAAAGATTGGAGAAGAAGGGTGGAAGGACTTGCTGATAAGGTTTGAATGAGGTGAGCAGGTTTCCAAATGAATCCTTGAAGGACAGACTTAAAGTTGGACGGGCGGGGTCGTCGATGTAGTTCTGATTGAACGCGAGCAACGACCGGTCGCCCTGCACGAGCGTGAGTGTTGCGACCGGGATGTCGTATAGGCGTACGTCCAGGACCGATACGTCAGGCATCGTCATCCTCGTCGTCGAGAGCGTAGGCAGGGCGGGGGGCCTCTACCTTGTGTGCGATCCGGTTGCGCAGGTCCTGCAATACTCCTGCGGAGTTTTCCAACACAGGCTTGCGTATCGGTTCGGAGTGATAGCTTCGCAATGTGTCGACGACGTCGCTGATGAGGGCCAGGTCGTTCTTTGAAAGATGGACCTGCTTCAAGAAACGAAAGTACTCAGCGATGCGGTCGAGTGGCACGGAGCTACCGTGGCGCTTCTTCTGCCTAGCAACGAGGCGTTCGGCCTTCGCGAAGAGGTCCGACAGTCCCTCCTCAAGGGAGAAATCGTTCGCGTTCGAGCGCAGTATGCCCTCTACCGCCGGGAGCAGCTTCTTCGGTACGAGCACGATTTCGAGGTCGAGTGCCCGAACCATCTGGATGAAGCTCGAGAGGCCTGGTTCGAGGCGGCCGGTCTCAATCTGGGAGATGTGCGCCTGGGTCAAACCCGATCGGACGGCCAGAGCGCGCTGGCTCATGTGTTCTTGCGTGCGTTTGGCCCGAACTGTCCGGATAAGCTCTTCGCTCGAATACGACATGATTTAGTATCCTAATCAAGGCGCCGAATTGATAATAATAATGTATCATAGCGAATTCAAGTATGATAATGATTCCTATCAATTCATATTTCTGATAATGGAATTATATCGACATGGTGGGAGAAAAACGGTATTTTCCCAGTTTGAAATTTCTTCCAGTTCTCATTTTTTATAGGGTCCGCGCAGGCCCGGTGCCGTCCGCTTGTCAATCAGGGTCACGGCGTCTTCGCGATTTTTCAATAGCGGCGCGAGAAGTCAGGATGGGGCTTGAGGGAGGAGTTTATGCGGGCCTAAAAGGCGAAAGAGGCCCCCTTTTCGGGAGCCTCTTTCAAAGATGTTTAGACTCAGGTAGCGGCCCAAAGGCAAATGTCGCAACGCGCCATCACTCCCGGAGTGGTCAGGTTTATCGCTAACTAGCAGCCGCCTGTCAAGTTCCTTAAAAAATACTCGGTCGTACCCTAAATGCCAGATATCTCTTACGAATTTTTAACAAAATTCTTTACCGACTATCTGCCATTTTCCCCAACCCCGAGCCAGGTTGAGGTTTTCCAGTCCGATTTGACCCTTGTAAGTCCTTTCCTACTTGAGGCCTCCCTGATCGAAGTCAAGGAGGGAACCAAGGGTCAAATCCTCAAATACCGCCCCAACGATTGGCGGCCCGCCATTTTCTCAGTCTACAATCGAAAAGTGGCTGAGCATGCTCAGCTTTTCCCGGTTTTCCATTCTTTCGAAAATGCTCTTCGCTCAACTGTGGCGGTAACTTTAGAGCAGCACTACAAGCACGCGCGCTGGTGGCGAGCCATTTACGAGGAGTTGAAAAAGGGCGGCAAGGCCAAAAACATTTCTCAGATCGGGGGCGTTCCGCTGGCCCGCCATGCCGCGTTTAGAATCGGTACGATCATCCAAGATATGGAAGGGAAGCAGTTTCCTAATGGGCCGGTCGCCGCGATGATGAATGGCTATGAGTTCATGCACGATTGCAATCTTGGCCATATCCGCCAGCTTATCGAGGAGCACTGGACTATATTCTCGCCCAAGTTTCACCCGCTTAGCGTCGCTGATTTTACCGCCAAATTTGACAAGGTCCGTGAAGCACGGAATGCGGTCTATCACCATCGCTCGCTTTCCGGCATGTCCGATGTAGTTGCGGCCGCCGAAGAGTTACTAGACAAGCTCGATTTCTGCCTGAAATTCGTCCACGGCAAAGTCGCTGAATGCGAGCCAACAAAGCTTTCCTTTTCCGTGGACGCAGAAAAGCGGCATCGCACTTGGATTGCCTAGCGTTTCAGCCTCGCGAGGGAGAGACACGTCAAATGCCGTTCGACCATCAGTCAGAGGCTAATGAGGCGCCGAGAAAGATTGAGCTGGTTTTTAGCTCTGGCCGGGGCGTCCTGAAGGACGGCCTTCCTATCCCGCCGAGCGCCTACATCGCGCTCGGACGTTTGGCAGCGATATGGATGGGCGAATTAAAATAACGTCCGAAGAAACTTCATATCAGGCCCTCGAAAATCAAGTTGCCCACATAACAGCTCTACTGGACGCATGTTTGGCCGAGGCTAAGGCTAGCTTTGCCGCCTCAAATTCAAACTGAGACACTACCGGAAAAACGTCAACGAAATGAGCCGCCCAAGTGGCGCCATTGCCACAGCGATCCGGGTTTGAAGCCCGGTAGCGTCCCCGTTTTAATTCACAGGCACTTCCGCCAAGGACGAAGTTCGTCAAGCCAGCACCGGCTGATGCTGGCGACATCTGGACGTGGACCGCGATTGATGCCGACTGGAAACTGGTCGGCTGCTCTTGCCCCGCTCGATCATTTCCGTCACCGGCAACTTACCGAACAAATGTGCACGGGTTTCGCGGACAGGATCATGCGGTGCGGACAGCCTTGCATAGGCCAAGTCGTAACTTTGCTGGAGTTCGTGCCCTGGTGACCTGATCGGGCAGATCGCCACCTGCGAGAGCAGGCAGCGGGCGTTGTCGGCAACCTCGGTCATGGGTCCGGTGGATCCTCCATTGTGCAAGAGAAGCTTCCGACTGGCGGCGGTCGCGGTGGTTTCGGCTGGGCGAAGCGGCTTGGATCGCGGCGTCATGATTACGAAGCGCGGTGTAAAGCTAACGGCATCGTCCCGGCTTTCGACGAGGCAAACTACGGCTTCCTGAAGGCTCGCACGAGCAGGCGAGCGACGCAATTCAAGATACGCCGATGGTAGTGAGTAGTGAAACACTATGGGCGCTTACCACACGATTGGTCGGCAATTGCCTCGCATACTGAATCGCTCCGGGAGGCATCCTCGGCGGTTTATCGGGTTAGGTAGAACGCTTGGTTGCAATCCGCGGAATAGCTGCAATTACGCGAGCCATCGCCTGGATCGAAGCGTCTCCATAATCCTCGCCGGCAAACGCCCCAAGCGGATTGCTGCTTCATCTTGCCTGTGCTCCGAACGTATCGGGCGCAATTGACTCGATAGACCGCGATAGCTCGGGTAACGAGGGAAAGCCACGCGCATCAGCAGCGATCACCATGTTGCGGGAGGCGCTGCGTTTTCGGACCCGCTCCGACCGACACGTGGGAAACCGCGATAAGCGACGTCGTATTGCGGCTCATTGTCACCTGAGTTCCCCGATTCCGTTCCGGCATCGCCGCTGTCCTTCGTATTCCCGCACTCACCCACGGAGTCGGCAGCGCATCCTTGAACGGGGCGCTGCCGCGCGATCCTCTTGATTGGCCGCGCCCCGTCTTAGCGGCAGTTGCCTAGAAGAAGATGTTCGTAGACACGGAGAAATTCAGGGCATGTCCGATCTGCGGGGTGTAGGTGATGCTGGTTGGATTGTTTATGTAGGTCAGTCCTATGCTCGTATAAACTCCCGGCGCAAGATGCGCGGTGTAGGTGGCCGCGATCGCCTTGCTGTCCCTATGAACAAGCTTGCCTTTCGCCAGCGCCGCGTCCACGGCCAGGTTGCTCCACACCGTATTTGTCGCAACGATGGAAATCTGGTCGGTCGGCCGCCAATCGAAAGGTCCGTTTACATAAAAGCGGAGCTCATAGTACTGGCTGACCGTATTCAGATCGGGCGGGGCTCCCATGACCGAGAATCCGCCGTAAATCCCTCGTGATGGCGAGTCCTGGACATTGGTCTGCCAAAACTGCCTGTCCGCGGCGATGTAATAGAAGGTGTTCGGATTGGTTCTCTGCTGATTTGGAAGCGCCAGACTTTTGTAGCTGCTGGTGTTGTAACCAGCACCCGCCCTCAGCCAGGTCTGCGGCGACCCCGGAGCGGCCTTGTTCAGATAGCCGGTCTCATCGAGGTAGAGAACGCCGGCATGCGTCGTGCTCCAGTTCAGGCCCGTGGGGTTTTCGGTGATCTGGGTGAACAGGCCGTCGGGACTGTCGGCACGCTGGAAAGACACCTTCGTGTACAGGTGATCATCGAAATTGTACTTCAGGTTGAGAGCCGGGGTCGGCGCCGGAGCAGCGCTCAGACCCCCCTGGAAGAGTATGCTCGACGATGGACCGAAAACATTCGAGCCGGCATTCCCGCCGACCACGGTGCCGGCGAATTCGTGTGAATTCCTGAGGTAGCCGACCTTGAGTTCGAGCTTTCTGTCCCAGAAAGTCTGATAGTAGGAAATCGTATTGATGCCCAGTCGATCCGGCCCGCCGGGTTGCCACGTCCAGGATTGCTCCTCGGCACCAACGACGATCTGGCCATCCGGAATGCCATATCGGCTGAGATCGTAGGTCACCCACATGTAGTTGACGGTGTTGAATGTCGGGTTTTGCCCATTGTAGAGCTGGTTGGCGATGGTGCTCTTGGCTGCATTAGGCAGCAGATTGTTTGTGTAGGTGACCTGTGACCACAAGAGATACCCGATACCGACTTCAGCCAGCGCAGATCTCACGCCTCCCGCATCCTGGACGACCGTATCGGCCGGACCGGGTATGTTGACGACCAATCCCTTTTCGCGAAGGTTTTCGAATTTTGCGAACGGGTTAGGCTTTTTTTGAATCATATAAGCGGCGGCTTCGTTTGCTGCCCGCTTTTTGACGGGGGTCTGCGATCGCGCCGCGATGTCTATGTGCCGTGCCTTTACCTTCTTCTGGCGTTGGTCTGCTGCTGGAACTGACGCCCGTTTCTGCTGAAGACTTCCTGTCCCGGCCTCATCCCGAGGAGTGCTTCTTGTGTCCTGAACACCGGCTGCGTGTGCCGGCAACACGGTGCCGGCAATCCATGCCGCTGTCGACAGCGCTACGACAAGCCCGCCCTGTCTTGTGATTGCCCGAACCAGGACATCGTCTGCGGCCACGTACAGCGGCTCGCTGCGATACCCGTGCCCAACACATGTGCCCCCGGCACGGCTTTTGATCTCAACTCGCATAATACCCCCGAACAGGATGGATCCCTGGCGCGGGATCCATCGCATCCGGAGCGATACAAATGGATGACTATAATCGACTAATTAGATGCGAACTCTGGAAGATGCGATGGCTCGGAGCGCTCATGATAACTGACCGCGGCACCCGTCCTGATGCGAGCTTTTCGACGTCCGGACCTGAGTACGATCTCGAGTTCGGCAAACAGGCTTTCGCTGAAAGCCTGCATGTCGTCTGGTTTCACCGGTTGATATTTAGGGAGTATGCGAGGGTGCGTTTGGTGCGTTTGGTCCCTCGTGGAGCCAACACACCGGTTCTAGCGCCACTCCGTCATTAATCGTGGCGAAGCTCGCCGCTTGTCTGTCGAGCCCGCCGCGAGCAAAGACGAAAGAAGTGGAAGCCGCCGCTTGAGAGCAGCCGCGAGGCGCAGGCAAGCCGGTGCACACGGGCCGCCTTGCGAGCTCTTGGACCATAGAAGAAGGTGGCAGGATCTGATTCTGGCCGAGCCGCGGCTCTTGCCTCCATATTCGGGCCGCAATTCCTCGACGCACGCCCAAACTCGAGCAGCAAAGGTCTCCGATCGCTCGATGGGCCGCTCTCCGCGGAACGAATTTACTCAATATTGTTGTGACGCGCTGTGCATCAGCGGTCGGCGATGATGACTTTGACCAACAGCACTCGACAGCGGAGCGTCGGAATAGCCGTCAGACCTCGCCCACTGCTGTTCGTAATCGATCTTCCTCATGTCTGAAGTCCGCCAAGATATCTCGGTGCGGCAGCGGGGAGCCATGTAACTGGTGGCAATTCTGCTGGCCCGCAGATGGCCTGCATACTGCATCCCCGCTCCAAGAGGCCGGCCCCGTTTGAAGAACGATGCCACCGCAGCTTCGCGAGCAGCTCATGAGAGCGGACGTGTTGCCACCGGAATGGACGTGAAATGATCCGCCGCGATCGAACCGTGCTCAACCAGGGACAGGCGCCAGCATGCGGTGCATGGCCGCGCCAACAAACGGGACCTGCCTGATCGTCGATTTCGAGTTTCCACGATGGGTGCGGCAACAGGATGGAGATACGATGCGCATCTGCGGCATCAAGTTGACCCATGACGGAGCGATCGCCCTCATAGAGGACGGGCGCCTTGTCTTTTGTATCGAACAGGAAAAGCGGAACAACAATCCTCGCTATCAGCATATTGTCGATCTGGATGACATCGTCGTCGCTCTGGCCGGGCAGGGTCTTGGTCCGAAGGATATCGATGAATTCGTGATCGACGGTTGGCCAGGAGACATTGAGACGCGCTTCGACGTCGTCAGTCGTGGCAAGCCTGTAACTCTCAAAGGGGCGCCCTATCTCGAGCCGCACGCCAGCGGTTTGCTCGCTGGGTACGATGGCTCAGGCCTGATGCTCGGGGGCAAAGCCCTGCCTTACAGGAGCTATCCACACGTAACGGGGCATCTGGCCTCAGCATACTGCACGAGCCCCTTTGCGAAGGCGGAACAAGCCGCGCTCTGCCTCCTGTGGGACGGCGGGATACCTCCACGGCTTTATCATGTGGAGCGCGGACAGGCCCGCTTTATTGAATCCCTGTTTCCGGTGATCGGTCATGCCTATGTGGTGGCGGGTCACAAGTTTGGTCCGTACAAGAGGCCGAACCGCTCCGGAGGAGGGGACCGGAGCATCGCCGGCAAGGTCATGGCCTACATCGCACTCGGGTCCGTCGATGAAGCTGTCGTCGCGGTATTCCAGGAGCTCTACGAGGAGCGTCTTGCGATGGACGGGAAGCTCGGCCGCAACTACCCCGGCGACGTCAAGAGCATCGACCACGCGCTTGCAGGTTTGCATGATTTTTTCGAAGCATCCATGGCAAGGCTGAAGGATCGCTCGCCTGAAGACGTGCTCGCATCCTTTCATGTTTTCCTCGAGCGTATGCTGGTGCGGGAGATGGACGCTGCCCTGCAGCGACATTCGTATCTGGCAGGAACACGGAATCTGTGTATCGCCGGCGGCTGCGGCCTCAACATCAAATGGAACACGGCGCTCCGCGGGTCAGCGCTGCTCGATACTGTCTGGGTGCCGCCGTTTCCGAACGACAGCGGCTCTGCAATCGGCAGTGCCTGTTCCGCATGGGCAGCGGACAAGGGGTTCATCCCGATTGAGTGGTCCGTCTATAGCGGCCCGGATCTGCAGCACGGCGATACGCCGCCTGGATGGGAGGCCTCGCCGTGCAGCATGCATGAACTTGCGATGGTCCTGGCAGACAATCACCCGGTGGTCTTCCTCACCGGCCGTGCGGAGCTTGGACCGAGGGCGCTGGGGGGAAGAAGTATCCTTGCTGCCGCGACCTCCGCGGGCATGAAGGATCATCTCAATGGCATCAAGCATCGGGAACACTTCCGGCCTGTGGCACCGATCTGCCTCGAAGATCGGGCGCCGGAATTCTTCAGCCCCGGAATGCCGGACCGCTACATGCTTTTCGAGCACCATACGCGGGATGAACAGCGGAACAGAATCCCTGCCGTCGTGCATCTCGACGGGTCAGCTCGATTGCAGACGGTGCCGCGAGACTCCAGGCACGACGTCGCCCGGCTTCTCGTCGCGTATGAACGGCTTACCGGCCTTCCACTGCTCTGCAATACGAGTGCCAATCATCGGGGATGTGGCTTCTTTCCCGACGTCGCGGCTGCCTGTGAGTGGGGACGGGTCGAACACATCTGGAGTGAAGGGCTGCTCTGGACCAAAACTCCGCCAGCGAGCAGCTAGACTTCATCGCGAATCTGCTTTTGTTTCCGGCTAGGCGACCGGGCCGGCAGGATCGCGTCAATGCCGACTGCCAGCGTCGCCATGATGATTTGCAACTGGTCAGGACGGGCGTTGGAACGGCGTGATATCGATGCTGGCGCTGATGCCGATTGAAGCTCCAGACAATCTCGCTTACCCGCGCGGAAGCGCATCTCGAGCCTTACGCCACTCTGGTTGAAGCGACCGCCGCAGTTCAAAGACCTGTCCCATTGCCTCGGTACCCGATCAAAGTCGTGATGTGGCCCCGGTCCATAAAAGAACCCGCCGGCGAGTACGACAGCAGCAACTGACGAATGCGGGTCAAAAAACCGTCGCGACGCGGCCCCAGCGTGCCTGGCGCGCCCATCGCCGTGGAGGAGAGCCAGCCAAGAAGGTCGTCGATCGTCCAGTGATATCGGTAGTAGTGCCGAAGTTCGGTGATTTCATTGAAGTCGGAAGCGGCGAGGACTTCCCGGTGAGATTGCTTTAGCAATGGCCGCTCTCCGCCGGGGCCCGCGGGCAGGCTTCCGCCCCAGAAGTCCGTAATGTCCTTCACCATCGCGTCGTACCATTCTGATGGTTCGGAATGCTCTCGCACGCGATCGATGATCGCGACGCATCCATCGGGTTTGAGGATTCGCGACAGCTTGGTCAGTACCGCAGCCCGATCCATCCAGTGGAATGCTAGAGCGACGGTTGTCAGGTCGAACGTCGCGGCCGGCAGTTGCAGACTTTCGGACGTCGATACGACGAAGTCCAGATTGCTGACTCCGAGCGTCGTCGCCATTCGCTTGCCTTCCTCGACCATCTCGCTGCTGGGATCGACGGAAAACACGTGCGCTACGGATTGCGCCAGGGGAAGGCCAATCTGTCCAGTGCCGGCACCAAGATCGAGCACGCGGCCGCTGGTCGTGAGCCGGCAAAGCCGGACCAGTGATCTGAAAACATCCTCCGGGTAGGGGACGGCGTGCCGCGCGTAGTACGGCGCCGCACCGCTGAATATCTCACTTGCTACAAGCATGATTGCCTCCGCACCTTTGCCCGTCGCCGTTCACACTTGCCCACGGTCAACCAGGGGCGCTGTGCCGACCGGGGAGAAGTTCTGCACCGAGATTCTCCATGTCGACATCACGCGTTTCCGGAAAGCGCGGCCGTGGAGAGAGGCTCCCTGCTGATGATCCCAGCCCCATCCCCGAAAGATACCCGATCATCTCGCCGCGCCCCTGGCGGCTCCACAAGGCTGCGACCGAAATCGGGCCCGCACAGGCTCATCCTGCAGGTTACATACGGGGGATCGCGTTTCTGCGAGCTGAGTGTTGAAGGCGTGCGGAGCTTCCCTTGATCCGCCTGGATCCATCGAGACTTGTCACGCTTTGCAAGCTGCATCAATCGCTCAATGCCGGCAGTTGACCGCCGGCCGAATCTTCCGGCAGCCGGGCTGAATGCCACTTTTGCTTAGCGCGGCGCCCGCTCGGTTCGCCGCGGCTTTTCGGGCCCGCTATCGCTGGCTTCGCTGTTCGGGCGGACGGCACGCGGCCTCAGATCGCCTGGTCAGAAGTCCGCGCCGCCAGAGAGCAATGGCCAGGAGAGTGCTGTTGGCTTCGCCCGAGCGAACGGTCACGCCTGCCAGTTTTGGCGGGTGGCGATTTCCCTATTTGCCTTCAATTTTCACGATCGGTCCGGGGCCACGTCCGGACTCGAAAGTGAATCCGGATGACCGCGGCCGGCGCCGGCCTGCGGTTCGAATGAAAGCGGACAGGCGCCGCCGACGGTGTCTGCCTCAAAGTGGAGACGAGCATGCCGCGCAACCGCGAAATGAAGCTGGGGCTGTTTCTGAATCAGGCGGGATATCACGAGGGCGCATGGCGCGACCCGGACGTGCCTGCAAATGGCGGGGTCGACATCGACCACTACGCACATCTGGCCCGGATCGCGGAGGATGCCGCGTTTCACTTCATATTCCTCGCCGATACGCCGAGCGTGATGGAGCCGGATCAGGCGGCGATTGCCCGTGCCGGCCGGAACGATAGTTTCGAGCCGATCACATTGCTGTCGTCGCTCTCGTCGAGAACCCGAAATATCGGTCTCGTCGCGACTGCAACAACCACGTACCAACAACCTTATCATCTTGCGCGCATGCTCGCGTCGCTCGACCACCTGTCGGCGGGACGCGCCGCCTGGAACATCGTTACCTCGGGCCACGAGTTCGAGGCGGGCAATTTCGGCCAGGAGGACCTTCCGGATCATGAAACCCGCTACGCGCGCGCGAGAGAGTTCGTCGAGGTGGTCAAGGGGCTTTGGGATACCTGGGAGGACGACGCCTTCGTTCGCGACAAGAAAACCGGCATTTACGTCGATACGACCAGGCTGCACCAGTGAATCACCGCGGCCCATTTCTCTCGGTCAGGGGACCATTGAACGTCGCAAGGCCGCCGCAAGGTTACCCCGTGCTGGTCCAGGCCGGCGCGTCAGACGCCGGTATATCGTTTGCGGCAGAGTTTGCCGAGGTCGTATTCACCGCGCAGCCATTGCTGGAAGTAGGAAAGGAATTCTACGCGACGCTCCGAAACAAGGCTCGGACGCTCGGCCGGGAAGATGATGAGGTGTTGATCATGCCGGGACTTCTCCCGATCGTCGGAAAGACAACGCAGGATGCCGCAGAAATACTCAGACGGTTGCAGGAGTATACGCACATCGATGCCCGGATGGGGCTGGCCCACCGCGTCCTGGGTTCAGTCACGGACCTGCGCACGATAGATCTCGATGCCAGAGTGCCAGATGCTTTGCCGCGGACAAATCTGGTCCAAAGCCGACAGGAGCTGCTCCTAGAGGTCGCGGCAAGGCGGAACATGACCTGGCGACAGCTGATCAGCTTCATATCCGACGGCAAAGGCCATCTGATGGTGTTGGGAACGCCGGACGAAATCGCAGACGTCATGATAGAGTTCCTGGATCATGATGCGGCCGATGGCTTCAACGTGATGCCCGCAACCGTTCCTGGCGGACTCAAGGACTTCGTCGAGCTTGTCGTTCCCGAATTGCGCAGACAAGGAAGATTCAGGTCCGGCTACTCCGGCCCGACGCTCAGGGAGAATATCGGCTTGAAGCGGCCGCCCAATGGCTACCTGCGCGCAAGTGGAGGCGGACGTTCTGAGCGCGACTGAGATATTCAAGCGCGGACCCGTCAGCGTCCCGGTTGTTTTCAGTTGAAGCGCTAGCTGGGAATAAGTCCCGCCTGCGATCAGGGCCTATATCCGAGCAAGGTCGTGATATACCCTTGTTCTAAGAACGAGCCTGACGGCGAACAAGACAGCAACGACCTGCGCATACGCTTTGTAAATTCCTCACGACGATGTCCGAGGGTGCCGGGAGCGCCTGCAGACGTCGAATAAAGATACCCCAGAAGATCATCGATGTGCCATTCGTGTTCGTAGTAGTGACGTAGTTCCGTGATCTCTGTGAACGCGGAGGCATCGAGCACCTGGCGGTGTGACACGGCCATCTGCCGTAACGTACCTGGACCTGCCGGAAAGCTCCCTCCCCAGAACTCCTGCATCTCTTTCCACATCGCGATGGTCCATCCATCAGGTCTGGAACCGGACCGCTCCCGGTCTATGACGGCGACACACCCGTCCCGCTCGAGCATCCGGCACAGCTTTGCCAGCACGATCTCTCGCTCCATCCAATGAAACGAACTTGCGATCGTCGCGATGCGGAACGTCGACGCCGGCTCGGGCAGATCTTCGGACCGTGACACGACAAACTCGATATTCATGAGCCCATCTTCCCCCGCTCTCCGACGTCCCTCCGCGATCATTTCATCGTTCGGATCGACGGACACGACACCCCCGATCGAACGGGCCAGTGGAATGCCGATCTGGCCGGTCCCCGAGCCGAGGTCGATCGCGCGGCTCCTGCCATCGAGGCGGCAGACGCGAAGCAATGACCGGAACAGGTCCGCGGGATAACCGAGCCTGTGTCGTGCGTAGTAGGGCGCCGCGCC
This sequence comes from Bradyrhizobium sp. USDA 4541, assembly GCF_024171085.1. Classification (NCBI taxonomy): domain Bacteria; kingdom Pseudomonadati; phylum Pseudomonadota; class Alphaproteobacteria; order Hyphomicrobiales; family Nitrobacteraceae; genus Bradyrhizobium; species Bradyrhizobium sp. USDA 4541. The sequence goes on along the minus strand of NZ_JALJZF010000001.1, from coordinate 8,561,644 downwards.
GCGAAACAGTTCACTGGCTTCCGTCATGCCGTATTCTTTTCCTCGTCTTCGACCGATAAAGTGGCGTCACCGGAGTTCTTCAGGCGGATATGATCCTGGCCAGAATGGTCAGCCCGCGCCGCAGGTCGTCCTCATCACGCGTCTCGCAGTATGATATCCGAAGTCCCTGCATCGCTTTGGTCAGTGCCGGTTCTGCCGCGAACTGGATGCCTGGACGGACGAGCACGCCTGCGGCGAGAGCCTCGGACGCGAGGTCGCTGGCGTTCGATCGCGTCGGGACCCAGACGTGCAGTCCCAGCGGTCCCTTGGCGAGATCAGGCCTTTGCAGGATGTCTGCCGCGATCGCCCGCCGCGACGCCGCGATCTGTCGGATCCTCGTCGTCGCGTCGTGCGCGGTTCCGTTCGCGATAAAGGCCTGGGCAAGTTCGGCCTGTAGCGCGGCCACGAACCACATCGACATCTTACCGTACTTGTCCATCAAAGCGTCGGCATCCTGTGCTCGCGGAGCCATCAGAAACGCCACTCGCATTCCCATCACGACCGTCTTGGCCAGCCCCATCACATACCAGGTGAGCTCCGGAGCAAGAGTTGCGATTGGCGGGCCCGCATTTTCGACCATCAGCGCTTGTGCTTCATCTTCGATGATCAAAACGTTATATCGTCGCGCGATCGTGGCGATCGCGATCCGCCTTTCGGTTGACATCACGGTCGCCGTCGGATTCTGAACGGTTGGAATCGTGTAGAGAACCTTGTTCGTGTTGATCGTGCGGCAGGCGTCCTCGAACGCGTCCGGCTTCAATCCTCCCGGATCCATCGGTATCCCTCTGATATTGAAGCCGAGGATCCGGGAGAGAGCCTGCATGTTGGGGTATGTCATCTCTTCGGTCAGCAACGTTCCGCTTTTGCTCACGAGTTGATTTAGCAGCAGGAAAAGCACGTTCAGCGTGCCGTTGGTAACGATCATCCGATCGATGTCGGGCACGAAAGCCAGCCGCCGGGAAATCCATTCGGCGCCGGCTCGCCGATCTTCTTCGGTTCCTCGTGGCCGGTTCGTTCTTAGAAGCCCACCGGCGTCCTTGCGGTGAATTCGTTCGTCCATGCTGCTTGCCAGTGACGCTTCCAGGGTCGCAACGATCGGCGGGACCGCTCGTGACAGGTCGATAACGTCTTTACGCATGGATGCCTCCTGGCGCGCGAGGGGAGCCGTTAGACGGAAATCATGGCGCGGATAGACAGAGCCGCCGACGCTGCGACGCTAAACAAAAGAATTGCGATGTACATCGGTCGGCTCGGGGCCGGAACAGGAATGGGCGAGACGTGCAACACGGAGAGTGCGGCAAACGTCCCAAGCAGAAGCCATGAGAAGACCGGCTGCAGCACGAATGGCTCGGCCAGTACAAGTAGCGCAAGCAGTGGAACGTCGTAAGACAGGGGCAGACCCGAAAAGTATCGATCCGCCGACAGGCCAAACACCCCAAAATAGCTCAGACGAAGCGCGCCTGCCACAAGCAGCATCGTGCCAAGAGCGGCAGACAGGGGGCTCACGCCATGCAACTGCAGCAACGTGATTGAGGGAAATACCGCGCCGTAAATGAGATCGGAGAAGCCGTCCAGATTTTTGCCTATCTTCCCGGCCGTTTCCGAACGATTGCGAAGCCGGCGCGCGACAATGCCGTCGAGGTGATCTGCGAGCATCGCCCAGAGGGCTATCGCGACAGCAAGTTCTATGCGACGGTCGATCGCAAGAGACAAGGCTACGCCCGACAATATCACTCCAAACGCCGTTATCGCATTGGCCGGGTCAAGCAAATAGCGGAGCATCGTCTTCGCTCGCTGGTCAATTCAAGTTCGAGGGCTGTCGTGCCGAGGCGTCGAATGCTCTTCCCCGAACAGCTCGTTCGCTATTCGAAGATCGTCAGCCGTGTCGATCTCCCACCAGCGCTCATGGTCACATCGCGCTGCCGCGAGTTGCAGGCCCCGTCGTTCGATCAGATATGCGAGAAGTTCTTCCGTGTAGGACCTGGTGGCCCCTGATCTGATAATGTCGTCCAGGCCCGGAACGATCGTTGCCCGCAGAGTGGACGCCGAGAAGCGAAACAGATTCAGCGTCTTGAAAAGCGCTGGATTGCGCGAAAGGTCGGCGCCAGACTGTTTCAGACGAAAGCCGGAAATAAAGCCAGCTTCGGAGAGCAGAACTGCCGAGCCCTGCATCCTCGCATCAAATGGCGCGACGGCCGCGACCGCGGATGCCTCGCTTTGATCGAAACGATCGAGGACGGCTTGCTCGAAAAAGACGTCCCCCTCCAGCAGATAATGATCGCCGCCGAGCAGGACATCGCGCGCCAGCCAAAGCGAATACGCGCTGCCGGTCTGGTCGAAAAGAGAGGACTCGATGTAGTCAATTCGGACAGAGCCAAACCGGGCTCCGCAAACGTACTGGATGGCGTCTTTGCGGTAGCCGACGACGATCGTGACGCTCTCCACCCCGACCGCCTCCAGACGTCGCAAGGTGTTCAGGATGATCGGCGTCCCATTGACTTCGACAAGCGGCTTCGGTCGCAAATCCGTGAGTGGCCGCAGGCGGGAGCCGGACCCAGCGGCAAGTATGACCGCATTTTTCGGAGCAACGTCAGTCATCCGGAATCTCCCTTCAGTATGTCGGATGCTCGCGGGCTTTTAGGCTTGGCCGACCGCGGCCGTCGTGAAGCGCGGAACTTCTTCCCTCGTAGGGTCCGGGAATCCGTTCTGATCGGGGACGCCAGGCCCTGCAACATCGTGCGACGCTGCTCTCGTGGTGCCACTCGAAACGACCTTGAGCCCGCATGAAAGGGCTCATTGTTCATGGTGCTGAGGATGAAGGTAGTTCGCTTCGGCGCGGGCGAGCTCGTCATACCCGAGCAGTTCGAAAACTTCGTCGAGGGTCGCGATATTGGGCTCGACGCTGGCGGTATTCTCCTCCGCGACGATGCGGCTGCAGACCTGGCGCATCGCGGCCATCGCGGCTCGCATGGAGTGGTTGGCCCAGATCACGGTGGAAATGCCCGCTCTGCGGTACACCGAGACCGGTGTTCGATAGTACTTCGTTGGCACGATCACGACCGGCAATTTGTTCTGCCACGCTCGCGTGAACGCGAGGATCTCGTCGGCGGCGCTTCTGCGGGAGTGAATGAGGATCGCGTCGGATCCGGCGTCTGCATAGGCGTGGGCGCGCGAAATTGCTTCCTCGACTGCATGCCCCGCGATGAACGATTCGATACGGGCAACGAGGACCAGATCGTCCGCGACCGCGTCCTTTACAGCGCGCAACCGCCCGGAAAACTCGTTAATGTCGGCGAGCGGGTGTCGATCGCCGATGAGCGAGTTGGTTTTGGGAAAACAGCTGTCTTCCAGCGTGACGCCGGCAGCGCCGCATTGACGGAGCTTCCGGGCCAGCAGGCGAGCATTGTTGAAGTTGCCGAAGCCGCCGTCGCCGTCAACCAGAACCGGCAGCTGGCTCGAGTCCACGATCCGCTCGACGACCCCGACAAGCTGACTCCAGGACGCTTCGTTTGCGTCGCGATAGCCAAGGCAGGACGCAATCGACAGGCCGGATGCCCAAAGCCCCTTGAAACCTGCGCGTCCGGCGATCGCCGCGGAGAGCCCATCGTGCGCTTCCATTAGAAACGATATTTCGCTGCTGCAGCAGATCTGGACGCGCATCATGTCCGCGAACGACTCTCTTGCGGACGGAATAGGGCGATTTGCGGAGACGGTACGTGCTCGGACCTGCATGCGAACCCTTGTGCATCTGAACGGCCGGGTGCGCCTGACCAGCCGACGCTCGCTATCGACGGTGACATGTGGGCGTCATCTGGATCAATGACGAGCGTTGGTAGTTGACTGATCTCGAAAATAGAGGTGCCGGCCGATGCTGGCGCGTTCGATCCGGCCCAGTGAAATTTGAGGCCTTGTAAGGCACTCAGACAGCGCGTCTGCGTGCGAACTTGTTTCACTTCATGCCGCAGGAGTTCGGCTCCAGTCCTCGTACGTCGCGCCTTCTGGCAAGAGCGTGGACATGGTGCGCCTGAAGCGAAACGACGAAGCGCACCCCGGAGCGCTAGCGGAGCTTCCGATGTCGAATGTGCGACGTGAGATTCCTCACATCGTCGTTAAGCGCGTTTACGATCGGGCCAGGCCTGTTGGCATGATCCTTGATTGAAACACGTCAGCAGCATCGGCTAAAGGAGCGGCAGTGGTGACTCGCAAAATAGTCGACCATTTGCGGATTGTCTGGGCCGGTCACGACGTCGGCCGTTTCGATGAGTCGAGCGATCGTGCCATCAATGCGACCTTGTCAGCATGATCGATTACTGGATCGCAGCCCGCGATAATATCGCTGCGCGTTCACGCAGCGGCGCAGCGCCTGTACCTGCAGGCCATAATATTCGTGGGACAGCCATCTTTAAACGGCTCGAAGCCGAGATCCGGCGCATGGACCTGGAGGGGCCGGCCGCCGTCGACTGGAGCAAGGCCAATATACTGGCCCTCGATATTCTGTCGAAGCGGTCAAAGGATATCCTGGTTGCCTCCTGGCTCTCCTATGGCTTGTTTCGGGCGGAGGGATATGAGGGTCTTGCCGTCGGTCTCGGCATGTTGCGAATGATGGTGGAGTCGCACTGGGACGCGTTATTTCCGCCGAGCAAGCAGGAAAAAGCGCGCGCCGGAGCGGTGGAATGGCTGCTTCACCTTGCGCCGGCATTGGCCGAGATCGAGCCGACCGACGCCGATGCTTCAGCAGTGGTCGCAGCCTGCGATGCTCTGGAGGGGCTCGCTCGTGAACTCAGGGCGAAGCTGGCCCACGGACAGGTCGCGCTGAACGTTTTATCGCGTTCGCTGCAACCGTACAATGAGCGAGCTACCGTGGTGATCGCGACAGCGGCTGAAAACGCGACCCGAGCCATCGAACCGATTAGCATCAGGGTCGCCCCCGTAGGCGGGTGAACGTTCTGAACAAAGGGCAGATCGAGACTGCGCCTTGGAAGCAACGCTGGCGGCCTGATGCACAGCTGCTCATGCTACCGGACAGGCCTTCCGAGTATTGGGCGAGTACTGTCGACGATTGTCCATGGCGTTCCCATCACCGGCAACCGGCATTCGCACGTGCAGAGTTTTGATAGCGCATGGCCGGCAAACACGTCGTGGCGAGCACGATCGCCCGAACGCTCCAAAACGGAGAGCGACGGTATCGGGGGCGGACTAGTGCTCATGTGATCGCAAAAGTTGATCGTTCCATCACCTAAATGCGGAAAACGTCGAGCGGCTGAGCGCGTGCAACTACAAATCGTCACAACCAGGCCGTTTCCTTGCCTTCGCATTCCAGAGCTTGCGGGGAACAGTGATGTCAGGTGCCGACTGGAGATCAGAAAGCGCATATCAGGATCTGAGGAAAGCAGAAGCTGCCGACATAGCCTGGGAGTGGCTGCGGCGCGATCGCGAGTATCAAAAGGACTTCAAAGCCTTGAGCAGGAAGGGGCGGTCCGGTGCGGATCACTTCCGACGGAAGTGGGGACTGACGTTTCGCAGCTGATCCGAGAAAGCCGTTCGACGAACAGGCCGTTTTCTGGGCCCCTGAGGCCTTGGCGACAGTGCTGTCCATCCGCACGGCGAGCGGTTCGGCCGACTCGGTTCGATACAGACTGGATTTCGCCGAACTGGCCGGCAGCGAGCTCCGGCAAGCGGTGGATGGTTGGCATGCCATCGTGTCGCTCGGAGGAGCGAAACATCGGCTGTGGCTAAGTGAGCTTTCGCCAGGTAGATCGCCGGTTGCCATCGACTTGCCGCTCGACCGCAACTTCGATGTCCGTTTGCGGGCTGCTCATCGATTTTGGCTGGCGCTGGAACATCGCCGTGTCGGATGGCCCCCTCTCGCCCAGTCGGGTGACACCCGGGACAGGCACATACTTGGCCTGCGTGCCGTGGATGGATGGCTCGAAGGCAACAGCTACCGCATGATCGCTGAAGGCCTGTTCGGCAAGTCTCGCATGCCGGATCGAGGCTGGAAGACACATGATCTGCGCAGCCGAACCATTCGCCTGGTCCAGATGGGACTGCGCCTCATTCGCGGCGGCTATCGAAACTTGCTTCGTCAAAAGGGCAAAGGCAGTGATGATACCACCTGAGCTCTGGATGATTGGTCAGCTGCGTGCCATGCCCCAAACCAGCAGCCCGAAGGGAGCGAATGTGTTCGCACGCACAGCACCTGAGCACATCGTGGCTTTGAGAGCGACCATGTGGGGACAAGTTGGCGGGCAGACCCTGCGTACGCTTATCAATGCAATGAAGCTGAACGTCTTCATCCTACTTCGATGCCGGTGCCTCATGCGCAACCATCGCGCCGAAGTCCTGGATGAGAGCATCGGTGCGGCTATCTGGCTCGCGACTAGTCAGCTTGCGGAAAGCTAGCCCTGCCATCCTAGGCTCGTGGGAATATCTCTCGGGGCTGATCTGCGACAGAATCAAACGTAAACATCGTCAAACGGAGTTTTGAGATGGTTCGAATTCATGATGCGCGCGACACGGCAACGTTGGCTTACGGCAGTACATCGGGCGCTCCCCAGCAAGATGAAACCCTGAACCAGCACGCTTTTGAGCAGCAGCTGGACGAGATATCGCAGGACGCGGATGAATCAGGCAGTGGAGGTCCTGCCCATTCTATGGCCTCGAACGAGGTCGCGGATGTGGTCAACCAGCAACCTGATTTGAAGCTGGTCGTCATTTCGAACCGCGGCGCCGAGTTCGATCCTAATAAACCCCAAGCCGGCGGGCTTGCTGCTGCCCTCGAGCCCGTCGTTGAACGCTCCGGCGCGGCCTGGATATTCTCATCGAACGTCCGCGGCGACGGGAGTGACCGGCCCCTGCCACTCGAGGATATTGGTACGGGTCAGATCGCCAGGCTCGATCTACCGGCGGCGCATTTTGCCGGCTACTATCGGGATTATTCGAATTCAACGTTGTGGCCGGTATTGCACTCCTTGTCCGACCGGATGGCGCGCACCGAAGAGGGTTACGACAGCTATCGGCAGACGAACGATTTCATCGCGCGCGCGGCGTTCAACCTGCGGGATCGGGATGTATTCTGGGTTCATGATTATCATTTATTTCCGCTCGGAGCCGAGCTGCACAACCTTGGCATTGAGCGGCCAACCGGCTTTTTCCTGCATACGCCGTGGCCTGAGCCCGACATGATAGCGCGGGTAGCCAACCATCGCGAGCTGATGAAATCGATGCTGGAATACGATCTGCTGGGCTTTCAGACGAATCGGGACCTGAACAATTTCGCGGCCTGCCTGCGAACCCATTTCGGGCTGGAGAGCAGGGATGGTGTCGTGACTACGGCGCGAGGCCAGACGCGACTTCAAAAATTTCCAATAGGGATCGATCCGAGGCAGTTCGCAGAGTATCTCGCTGCGGACCTCTCTCCTGGAGAGCAAGAGAAAGTCTCGTCAATATTGCAAAGCGTCAAGGGATCCAAGTTTGCGATCGGCGTGGACCGGCTCGATTACACCAAGGGTATCGACAAGCGGGTCGAAGGGCTCAATCAGCATCTAAGGACAGAGCCCCACAGCATCTCGCTATTGCAGATCGCGCCGCCCTCACGCGACGACGTCGAGGAGTATCAAAACTACAGAGCTGACGTGGTGAGCGCTATCGACCACGTCAATGCCGAGCATGGCACAAGAGAGTGGAAGCCTATCCACTTCAGGAATGAGCCGTTCAGCCAGGCTGCACTCGCGCGGCTTTACCGCGCCGCCGATGTTGGCGTCGTGACCCCGTTGCGCGACGGCATGAATCTTGTGGCGAAAGAATATGTTGCCGCACAAAACCCGAAGCATCCCGGCGTGCTGATCCTATCCAAGTTTGCGGGCGCAGCTGAAGATTTCAACGAGAACGAAGCGCTTCTGGTGGATCCGAACCACCCTGAAGAGATCGCAGCCGCTATTTCGAGGGCGACCCGCATGCCGCCTGATGAGCGTGTCGACCGCTGGCGCTCGATGATGGACAAGATTGAATACTATACTATCCACGATTGGGCGGCGGACTACGTTAGCGAACTGGACAAAAGCCGCGTCACCGTCCCGGCTGATCAGTTCCACCATCTCGGTCTCGGCTGGACCAACGAAGCTCAAATGCCACTGTACCAGAATTATGCCACGGCTTTGACTGCTTTCAACGAGGTCGACTCCGCTGATGTCGCCTTGAAGGAGGCTGCCTATGCAGATGTTAAATCAAGATTCGAGGCGCTAGCGGCTCCACTGATGCATACGCAGGACAGACTCTGGGTCCTGCCGGCACCGGACAGCTTCGCCTAGTTCTGGTCGCATAGCAGTCCAGTGCCGGGGAGGACTGACGGAGCGAACAGCACACGGCGGATTGCGCTTCTGCAGCAGGAGAGAGGCACAATACAGGTTTGGCGGCTGGCGCGGTTCTTTCGATCCGCGCTGGCCCACATGATGAGCGGAACGTCGCAGCAAATACTTACAGTTACGAATTGGAGATCGCCATGCGCACTGCCATCAGCTTGATCGCGATCTGGCTGCTGATCAACGCGCTGTTCTATGTCATGCTGACGCGCGGCGACAAGTCTGCCCGATGATCCGGATCAGAAGAGCGTCCCTCATATTTGGAATAAGCGTTCCGATGGCAGGTCGGGGGCGTCCCGCTGTTCCGATTCTTGGCCGCTGAAGATCCATAGTACTGGTGCTGTCTGAGACTTATGTCGTGCCGACATTGCCCTGTCTGCTTGGCGACCAATGTCGGCAAGCGGACATGATCGTGTAGCCCTGAGCGGCTGAAACTTGCGGTGCCGTGGTCGGCATGCAGCTTGCAGTGAACGGTTCGCGAGATAGCGCGAGCCGAACCATGTCATGTATTGCGTATTTTCTGCGGCTTCCGCTTGACGCGCAGGCCTGCATGGCCGCTCGATCTCAGCCGGAGCAAGTCCATGAACACGTCAGTCCTCTCCGCAGCAATGCTTTCGATTGCCTGCTTCACCGCCATTGCGCTTTCACAGGAGCGTTCGCTTTCACAGGAGCGAAAGGCTGCCACGATCACTGACGATCCATTCCTCTGGCTCGAGGACATCGAAGGACAAGGCGCACTGGCTTGGGCCCGCGCCGAGAACGAGAAGACACTCGGGGTGCTCCAGTCAGATCCCCGCTATCAGCGTTTCTACGAACAAGCGCTCACCATCTTGCAGGCCAAGGATCGAATTCCATACGTTTCCCTGGGACGTCACGGGTTGCAGAACTTTTGGAAAGACGAGGACCATGTGCGCGGCATCTGGCGGCGCACCACGCTTGAAAGCTACCGTCGCCAGGACCCACAGTGGGAAACCATCCTTGACGTGGACGCTTTGGCTGTGGCCGAGAACAAGAACTGGATCTTTCAAGGCGCGAGCTGCCTAGAGCCTGAAGAGCGCCTTTGCCTGATCAGCCTTTCCGACGGCGGCAAGGATGCTGCGTCCATACGCGAGTTCGACTGCAAGGCCAAGACCTTCGTTGCGGACGGCTTTTATCTTCCAGAGGGCAAGCAGAGCGTCAGTTGGGTCGATCGTGACACGCTCCTTGTTGCAAGGGACTGGGGCGAGGGCACTTTGACGCAGGCCGGCTACCCCTTTGTGGTCAAGGAGCTCAAACGCGCTCAGCCGCTCAGCGAGGCGCGCGAGGTCTTTCGCGGCGAACCTGGCGATGTTCGGGCGGTGCCTTTGGTGCTTCGAGACAGTGAAGGTCATGTTCATGCGACGGGGGCCATTCGTGCGATCGGGTTTTTCGAGCATGAGTACGTGCTCTTCCGCCCCGATGGGCCCGTCAAACTCAATCTGCCGAAGAAGGCGGAGATCGTGGGCCTCGTGAGGGGCCGCCTATTTGTGAAACTTGACGAGGAGTGGACGCCGTCGGGTGACGTCAACTTTATTGCCGGCTCGCTGATTTCGTATGACCTGACCGAATGGAAAGCGGATCCGCTGCGCGCCAAAGCCTCGCTTGTCTTCAAGCCTGGGCCTCGTCAGGCGCTGAGTGGGCTTAGCTTCACGAAAAACCTGTTGATCCTGACGATCCTGGACAACGTTCAAAGCAAAGCGTTCGTTTACACGTACGATAAGGGAGCCTGGTCGGCGACGCCGATCCTGCTGCCGGAACATACCAATGTAGGTGTGACGGCCGCTTCCGACGAGGCGGACCAGGCCATGTTCGCCGTCTCAAGCTATCTCAGGCCAACGTCCGTCTGGTATTTTGATGCCAAAACTCAAAAACTCGAGGAGTTGAAGACAACACCTACTGCCTTCGATGCGTCCAAGCATGTCGTAGAGCAGTTCGAAGCGACTTCGCGTGATGCGTCAATTCCCTATTCCTTGGTGCGACCGAAGAACGCAAGGTTTGACGGCGCCATTCCGACACTTCTTTATGGCTATGGCGGATTCCAGGCGTCGCTTCTGCCCTCTTATCTAGGCCCTGTGGGGCGGCTCTGGCTCGAACAGGGCAATGCCTATGTCGTTGCAAATCTGCGAGGGGGCGGCGAGTTTGGCCCGCAATGGCATCAAGCAGCCCAGCGGGCGGCGAAGCAGACGACGTGGGATGATTTCATCGCCGTTGCCGAGGACCTGATCCGCCGCAAGATCACAAGTCCGCGCCGGCTCGGCGTCATTGGCGGCAGCCAGGGTGGGCTTCTCGTTGGCACCGCAATCACCCAACGTCCCGAGCTCTTCAACGCGGCGATCATTCAGGTGCCGCTGTTTGACATGCTTCGATACACCAAATTGGGTGCCGGCGCCTCCTGGATCGGCGAGTACGGCGATCCCGCTTTTCCCGAGCAGCGCGCGTGGATCGAAGGCTACTCGCCCTATCAAAAACTGGTGCCGGGCAAGCCATACCCCGCGCCTTTAATTCTGACCTCCACCAAGGACGATCGCGTGCATCCCGCGCACGGCCGCAAGGCTGCAGCAAAGCTCGCCGCCCTGGGCCAACCTTACTTCTATTACGAGAACATCGATGGGGGGCACAGCGCGGCGGCCAACCTCATCGAAACGGCGCGTCGACTTGCCCTTGAATACACCTATGCATCGAGGCGGCTTTTGTTCTGAATGAGCCGGCGGACGGGTCAATCGAACCAGGCTCCAGACCATTCATGATCCCTGGTCACCACGTCCGCCAGCTGAATCATTGAGGCGAGACGCGAGGCGATACACAGAACCAGCCAATCGACAGGCAAAATGCTGCAGATTAAGGGGAACTGGACGAATCCCGACAGCGCTACAGGTGTTCGAACACAAGCCCGCAATGTCCTGTTCGTCATGCAATATGGCTGGCCTAGTTTTGCTGAGCCGGATTGGCCCATGAGTAGCTATTCCAAACCTGAAAGCTCCGTCCTGGCGTTTCTGGAGAAATCGCGTAGCGATGAACCCTGCACCGAATGGTCTCAAATCCGACTGTGCCTCAGGGAACCCAAGATTCGAAGGTTTGTGTACCTGATCGATATCTGGTCCTGCGGGTGGGGTAGGGAGCCGGGTCGTTGAGTTCGCCGTGACAGGCCGACCCGAAAGAAGTGTCAGTCGTGCGCGGTCCCGGCAGTCAGCGATGGCGGTTGTTGGCGCTGGAGAAGATCGGTGCACTGCACGGCTCCACAATAGCTATCCCAGTGAGAGGCAGGAAAGAAGATGCGCAAGCTACCGATCCTGAAGAGCCTCCATCTGTTTGAGGCAGTCAGCGAGTTTCCAAGTTTCTCGAGGGCGGCCGAGCGGCTAAACATGACGACCGGCGCAGTAAGCTACCAGATGCGCCTGCTTGAGGATTGGTTCGGCAGGAGACTATTCGTGCGGCACAGTTCGGGCGTGCGGCTGACATCCGATGGCGAACAGCTCAAGCGCAACTGTGCAAGCGCATTCACCATGCTCGAGAAGGGATGCTACGAGCTGCGAAGGCGCCATGCAGGACGTTCTGTGGTGGTCGGGTGCTCAACCACATTTTTGTCGCACGGCCTGTTGCCCCGTATCGGTCGGTTCCGCAAACTTAATCCGGACATTGACCTTGTCTTTGAAACGGAAGCCGATCTTGACGCGCTCGCCGTTGGTGCGTTGGACGTATTGTTTGTCGCCGGCCCGCTGAAGCGGCCGCTTCCCGTCGGCGAGGTGCATGCTTCAAATGAGATGATTGGCCCAGTCTGTGCGCCAGCTACGCTCGAGGCGATCAAAAGCCCGGAAGATATTCTGTCTATCTCTCTGTTGCACGAGGCTGACAGGCTGGACGCCTGGAGCGAATGGGCCAGCGCAGCTGCAATATGCTTGCAAGCATCGCGCAAGGTCGTTTTCGATACATTTTCCTTGACTATGGAGGCGGCCAAAAGTGGGCTGGGAGCCGCAATATCCTCGCAAATTCTGGTCAAAAGCAACCTTGAGAAAGGAGAGCTCGTAGCTCCATTCGGCTTCGTGCCGGTCAATCGCTCAATCTACATGTTTGTCAATGGGCAAGCCCGCAATAGCGCGGCTGTCAAACAGTTTGAGCGCTGGGCGCTGTCAGAAATACTGATGCCGAATCATCAGCCATCGCATTTCGAGGCCCCAACCCGGCAGATCAAGCAAGCCGCTCAATCGAAGGGCCCCCCGGATGGGTCCCTGCAGGCGTCAAGTCGTTGATGGCCATCATGGACCTACCAGCTGCGGACTGTTCGACGGTAAGATGCAGGAAATCCGTGGCGCGCAGCCAGAAGATCAAGGATTGCAAACACATCGTTGACATAGGCGAGCCCGTTCGCGTACTTCGCATTCACTGGTAAAGGGCTTTCCTTCTCCAAAATCAGAACGGGCGCGGACTGATGATCCTGCCCAAGCCTCTCGATGAGCGCGGCTCGTGGCCTCGCCCAGGGAATCCGACGAACGTCGAGCCTCGCAGCGCGGCTTGGAAACGCGGACAGCAAACCGTCTAATAGCAAGCAGTGCCAACAATAGAATTGTCGTCCCGGCAAGGCCGGATCCGAAAAAGGGCGTTCTAAAATGAACAGCTGATCCCATGGCATGGTGTGGATCCCTGATCTAGCGATCGGCAGGACATGAAGCTTGAGAATCCCTTGATCTGACCACCGCGAAGGTCGCAACGGCGAAGGCAACAAGTGCGCTCGCCGCGCATAAGAGAACGATCGTGCCGAGAGCAAGCCAATCACCTAGAAGCGACAAAGCAATGCCATTTCCCGCAACGCCGCTGTATGTGCAGCATTGAAATAACCCGGAAAGGCGACCGGCCCGGTCGGGAACCACTGAAGACACCATGTGCGCGTGAGCGGCAGCCGCAAAGATCTGGCCGAAACCAAGCATTGCGCTGCTGGACGCGATGACCACGGGCAGGCCGGCATCGAGTGACATCAGCGCAAGGCATGCCGCAAGCAGGATTGCAGCCCCGGCAATGGTCGGCAGAGCGCCTAGCAGATCGTAAATTGGCTTGACGGCTAGCGCGCCCAGCAAGGCAAAAACGCCGTTCGTCATGACAATCGTCAGTAGAACGCTTTTGTCGAGAACCCCGTCAGCTGTGGCATGTATCGCAGGATAGACATTGATGATGCCGGCGCCGAGGTTGAGCAGAAAAACAGCCAAGAATGCGGGATAGAGCGGTGCCAAGTCCTGGACGGTTCCCGAAGGCCGCGCCTCAAGCACTGCTGGCGTTCTTCTGAACTGCTGCTTGATGCCAAGGAGCACAATCAAGGACAGCATGATCGCCGATACGTTGAAGGCCAAAACGCCGGGCAAGTGCAATTGATCGGACAGCATGGCACCTGCAAACATTCCCAAAAGATAGGTGAGCCAGTCGATATTGGCGATATTGCGTAGCACCGAGATCATGCCGTCTTCCGATGTAATACGACGGAAGAAAGCAACCTCTGCAGACAAATAGACCGGCTGGACCAGGCTCAGGACGGCCATTGCGGCATAGCTCTGAAAGGAATCGGCTCCGTCGCTGCCGAGGATGGCGAGCAGCGCGCATATGCGAACAGCATTGACGATCATCATGGCCGAGATCGGATCGCCTCGGTCGACCAACGGCGACAGGAAGAGGCTCCCGAGCATGATAGGCGCAAAAGTAACCGCAATGCCGAGACCCGCGGCGCTCATACCGGATTGCAGAAGGCCGATCAGGATGCCGATACGGAACGCCCAACCACCGATCTGAATGATCAAATGCGAGAGATAGATGAACTGCCGTGTGTTCGCCCCGCTCATTGTTGACTTAGCTCATCGGGGATCATCTGATCGCTTGACGCGGAAGGACAGATGGATGGCACTGGCTTTGTGACGCGACATCGGTGCGATGAGCCCGCAAGCCAACGATGGACGCTCTCGCAATAGGACGGCTTGGCAAAAGGCACCGCATTTACCTATCTACCTCCCTGTCGGCGTTCGGCCATTCGCGACTACGCCGGCCCAGGCGCTTGCTTTGCCGGTCAGCCTGAGTTGCAGCGCTTGCCGCAACAGCATCCGCTAGACCCGCCGGAGCTTTGATGTGCAACACTCATGTTCTTAGCGATCCTGTCTCACGCCGCTCGCGCTCGATGGCAAGAGTGCTATGAGCCGCAAGCTCACCGCGGCTTCGCGGAAGATGTAGAAGCTCGCTCCCGCCGCGAAGCCAAGTCAGCTTGCAGGCTTTTCTCAATGTGCTCACGGGTGAGGACGTAGTCTGGGTCTCCTCCTATCTCGACAGCGACTGTCGCGTGGTTCAGTGACATATCTGGCCGGCCCTCGTTGAAGTACTCGATGGCGAGATTGTTGTGGGTGAGCGCATGTCGAGGGTTAAGGTCAAGAGCTCGAACATAGTGCGCGATGCTCTCGTGCGCCTTGCCAAGCTCGGAATAGGCAAGGCCGATATTGCTCTGCAGGTCGGGGTTTTTGGAATTGATCTCGGCGGCCGCCAGATAGGACTCCAGGGCAGCCTTCGGCCTGTCCTGCCGCATCAAGATGTTGCCCTTCTCGAAGTGAGCTCGCCATTCATTTGGCTTGATGACAAGTGTCCTGTCGAGATCGGCGAGTGCGCCAGTGGCATCTCCCATTCTGCTGCGAAGTGCGGCCCTGTTCAGGTGAGCCTCATAATAGGGTGGGCAAAGTTCAATGGCGCGTGCATAGGCCTCCAGCGCCTCGGCTTCCCTTCCAGCCACTTTCGAAAGCAGGTTCCCCAGGTCGTTGTGATACTCTCCATAGTAGGGATCATAGGCAATGGCCTCACGCAACTGCTTCTCAGCCCGAGAAAGTTCGTCGATGAGTTCATAGACCTGACTGGTGTTGTAGATCAGAATCGATTGGTGAAGCTTGAAGCGCTCGTCGCCATAGGCCTTAAGCATCTTGCCAAGGCCTTCGGCGCAAAGCGCGAGGGCTTCGTCGTACTTCTGCTGTTTGGCCTTGATGTAAGCATAGGCGTTCTCTGCAAATACCTTGATGTAGTCGTACTTGTCGTGCCCCCTGAAATCCCGCTCGATGGTCTCCAGGTTCCTTAACGCGTACTCCTCGGCCAGCGTGAGGTTGACCGGCTGCTGATAGCGTCCATACGTCATTGATTGGGCATAGAGAACCGTTGGCGTGTACCGGCTCTTTGGGAAGGTTTTGTCAAATTCATCCAGATAGGGAACCGATACCCGCCCGCAGCCGAGTGAGTACAGCACGAAAGCCGCGTTGATGAAGGCGGCATTCACGCTAGCATCCCCGGAGCCGTAGGTGCGAAGCGCAGGGTCGGCGAAAATTTCCCCGAAATAGCCAAACCAGAGATCGTACAGGCCAATGCTCTGGAGAATCTGACTTGGTTCTGCAAGCAGCTCCAGGCGCTTGTACTTGTCCCGTACCGATAGCGCATGAAGCATGACGAGAGGCGCCTTGCCCGCCAGATAACGCTCTAGGCACGCATGGTGCAACTGCTCGTGTAGATGATCTGCGGTCGCCTGCTCGAAGATCGCATAGTTTCGCTGCGCGATCAGGTCAGGCGTCGTGCAGTTGGATTCAATGTAAGATTTGAGAAGGCTATGCCGCTCCCCCGTGTTGAGGCTGGCCAGATAGAGATCCACGGTCGCGGTCGGGTCGAGATAGCCGACGACTGGTAATCCTGCCGCAGCGCATTTGCTCAAAGCCTCCGCAATCAACGGATTGCCGCCGCTTGCCTCATAGATCTGCCGATGCTTCTCCGCGGCGAGATCCGGATCAAAAGTTGGTCCCAGCTCTTGCGAGCTATATCTGCCGAAATGAACCTCGCTGGCGTCCGGGAAATAGAGGCGTTGCTCATAGTCAATCAGAACGAAGCGAAACAGCCGCGCATCGTCGTCCAGCCTGACGAGCAGTTTGATCAGGTTCTTGGCCGAGCCGGACAGGGCCGCCGCCCGATCGATGACGATAATGTGACGCTCGTTGTGCCGTTGGGCGCAGTTGATCAGGAATTCGGCTAGTCCGACCAGAAGCTTGTTTTGATATTCATGATGATAGAACCGGGTACGCTCCTCCTTGCTCGAGGTATTGGTGAGATCCTTCGGCACGGTAAAGGCGTCGCTGTTTAGGAGGGGGAATAGCCGCTTCAAGGATTGTTGTGCCGCCTCAACCAGTTTGGGCCTATTTTCTTTGGCCCACCTTAGTTCGGCGTCAATGAGCGTTTGCAGCCCGGCAAGATAGCCGCCGGTCCGCCAGTCGCCGTCGGTGATAGAGAAGTTATAATGGGAGCTCGCGAGTGCCGATTTGATCGTCGGCAGCGGCGCCATGCCCGCTTCCGCCTTCAAAATCGTGATCGCACTGAGCTCGACGGATGCTGATATGGCTGAAAGCACGCGCTGCTGGATCAAATCAACCATTTTACTCTCCCGAACCGTCACAAAAGAGGGTGGTCGAAACGACCACCCTCCGATGCCGCTATGCTCTCATCAGGTAGATGCATCCAAGGCATCCGTCGCACCAACCTAGAGCGTACCCGTGTACGGAGTGGTGGTGCGGATCGTGGTCTTGATCTCGGCGATCTTCTTTTTCATCACGTGTTCCTTTCCTTCGCTGGCACGCCAGATCCAAGCGAAAGCGCGTCCGGTCGTGCAGAACAAGAATAGTAAATTGCTGCACCAATCCGCAGCGAGATTCCTTGACAGTCGTTGTCAAAAAGATTGAACGCGCGACTCGGATTGGCTGCTCGTTCCGTCTGCGATGCGTTCAGGTAGCGATCTCACTCTCGGCTGGCTTAGGCCGGCTGGTGGCGGGGCGTAAGGACGAACCTGGTCGCAAGAGTGTCACGAGGATAGGCACCTTGTGCGCTCCGCTTCTGCACATGAACCTCCTGGTGGCTGGCTGATGATTAGCCTTTGCGGTTTTCCACGTAGGACGTGAACTGATGCACGTATCCGTTGTGAGGCTGCCCTTAGTGACAGCGTGTTGCTCTGACCTGGGCTTTCATCGGGTACCTTGCGTCCAAGCTCCCTTCGCAGAGGGAGCGCAAATTGGCTGGCGCCGACCCATTCAGGAAGGCTTCCGGTGAGACAATGGCGCGGTTCAAGTTTGACAGGTCAGCGGACGTAGCGTGGGCCAGAACCGGTCGAAATATGGACCTCGATCCGAGCCACCCTACCAGAAGTCAGAGTTTCAGCGCTGACCGGCCTACCAATAAGGTGCGAGAGCGCTCTGATAACCGATTTGAGCTTCCGAAGAAGTTTGACTGATCGCATGGCACGCTCGCGCGATGCGATCAGTCTTCCCTGCCTTTAGCACGTGTCCAGCTGCGTGCCTTTGGTGCCATCGACCGCCAGGATTTGTACCCACCTCGCAAATGACGAGCGACATCGATGGTTAAGCAGATACCCGCGCTGACCGGTATCCGGTTTGTCGCGGCGGCAGCGGTCGCATTGTCTCACGGCGGCAGCCTGTTCCTGCAGGGACCCAGTCTCGCGCTTGATATCAGCGTCGGGACACTCGGCCTGCTCGGAATGTCGGTCTTCTTCACGCTGAGTGGCTTTGTCATTCAATATAACTATGGCCGCTCGATTGTGAGCAGCCCGCGGAAAGCGATCCCGGACTTTCTCGTGGCGCGCATAGCGCGAATCTATCCTCTGTTTGTTGTTCTCTTTCTCGTCGAATTGCTGACCGGACCGTTTGTCTGGCCGTGGCTCCTCGGAACCAAGGCGCCGGCCGAGGGATTCTCAACGCACCTCATCCCGTTTCAACTCGGGATGGTTCAAACCTGGTTTTTTGCGAATATCGCCGGTGCAGCTCCCGTCTGGCAGTACGAGGAGGTCGGCATCGTCTCCTGGTCGGTGAGCACCGAGTGGTTCTTCTATCTCGTTTTTCCGCTCGTTTGTCCGCTCCTTGCGCGGATCAGAACTGTGCCCGCCGCGGTTTTGTGCGCCATTGGAGCCGTCGCAATCGAGCTTGGCATCGACCTTGCCGTGCTCATGCTGCAGGGCCGCATCAACCTGTTTGCGCTTCATGCCTATGGCACGGAGGCGGCTCTGCCGAACTGGAAGAACACGATCATCCTCTGGATCGTCTACTTTTCGCCGTTTTGCAGGGTGTGGGAGTTCGTTCTCGGCTGTTGCTTGGCAAGGCTCCATGAAGTGTGGTCGGCGCAGGATTTTAGACCGTCGCGCGCTCTGCTCGACATCGCGGCAATTATTGGCGTCGGAGCGATTAGCTGGGTGTTCTGGTTTACCGCCCACAAGCCGCCATTTGGGGCTTCCATGAGCCTGTTCGATATTGCACGCAACAATATCGCCCTGGCGGCGCCGGTTGCGCTCATCCTTGTCGCGGCGGCTCAGCCCAGCAGCATTGCAGGACGGCTGTTGTCAGCAAGATGGCTTGTCTTTCTGGGCGAGGCCAGCTTTGCCCTTTATCTGATACACATCATCATCTTCCGGCGTTTTCCGGTGGTGCGTTGGGAAACGTCGATCCAACTGCTTAGCCATCTCGGTGCGTTCGCTCTTGCTTTCGCCTTGGCGACTTGCGCCGCGATCTTGTTGCATTTCGGCTTCGAGGTACCGGCCCGCAGGCGAATTCGCGGCGCCTATCAGGCGGCCTCGGCGGAACAGCGCAGGCTCCTGGTGCGATGGGGAACTGTCGGCTTTGCCGCTCTTGTTGGTGCGGCGGCCGCGTATGCACTGCGGGATGCGACCGGAGATGCCATCACGCAATCGGGTATTTCGGTCGTTTCCGGCACGTATGGCGGCAATTGCCGCTGGATGTCAGCGCGCGGCAACACCACGGATGCGCTTGCAGAAGCGTGTAATGGTAGGAGTGAGTGTACGTTTCGTACAGAGGTGACACGGATTGCTGATCCTGCTCCGGGTTGCGCAAAGGAGTTTGCCGTCGCCTGGTTCTGCAAGGGAGACCGCAGCATTCGCGCAAGCTCGGCTTCGGATGCGCATGCGACGTCGTCGGCTCTGCAACTATCCTGTAACAAGGTGGCGCGCGATGATTGAGCCGCGGGCTGAACGCCCATCCGGATCTCGCCCCTGAAACGAAGATTTACGACGTCAGGGTCTTGCTGCCGGCCGTCGCACAAAACAGTCAGCACTTTGGTCATCGGGCAAAAGTTGAGGGCGTGATTGCTGCGGCGGACGAGCGTCGTTTTGCCGCCCACCTTGATGGCTGCGAGAGTCTTCGCTAGATCACGAAGGTTCACTGATGGAGATGCCGCCGTGGCAATGGGTATTGTGAAGTGGTTCAATTCCAGCAAAGGTTATGGCTTCATTCGGCCGGAGGACGGAAGCGCCGATGTGTTCGTACACATCAGTGCCGTGGAAAAGGCCGGTTACACCACCCTTGAGGAGGGGGCTCGGGTCAGTTACGAGCTCAAGGCCGGGCGCTCGGGCAAGACGTCAGCTGAGGATCTTCGGGTTGGCTGATTGAAGTGCACCTGCGGGCTGCCCTCTGCAACTTGTGATCTCGCGCCTGTCCGGCGATGCCTTGATCTGGTTCGCCGGGCGGTCCTTTACGACCGTCGCTTCCAACTGAGGCTTTGCCGCAAGCCCCGTGGCGGCTTCAATCAAGGCATTGCTCGCCGGTGCCACAGCAGTTCCGGATTCTGCCCGCCCTGGAGCAGTGTGGACCTGACACAATATCCTCGGTGCCATGAATAGTCCGAACCGTACACTCCTGCCCAGCGGGCCAGGAGGTGTACGCCGCGCATGTCCTTGTAGCAACTTGCTGCACCGGCCGACGCAAAGCTTGTGCTGTCGATTCTAAAACGAGCTCACCGAGGCGAGTCCGTCCGTTATGGACGATACGAGCCTGCGGCGTGCTGATAGCGTGCCCGCTCGAGGACCGCTCGCGCATGAGCCGGCGAGCGATTTCAGGACGCCGGCGCTCGTAGTTAGCCAATATAGTTGAGGTTAACGGCGCCATGCTGTTGACGACGTTTCCCTGATCTTGAACCATTGGACGGGAACTGCGCACACAGCCCATCGGAGACACGGCAAGTGTCCTTCCAGCTGACCGTCCTGAAAGTGCTGGCCGGTCAGCCCACCGGGCGGGCCTCTGTTGCCGAAGTCCGACGCGCCGTGGAGATCCTGATGAACAGCGGCCGCGACTGGACCGATCGCATGAAGCGGTTGGCCGAACATGCCCCGGATCTGAATATCTTTTCGGCGAAGTTTGTCATTCGTGACGCTCTCGGCTGGGAAATCACGCAAGAGGGGCGGCAATTCCTCTCTGCGCTCGAAAAAGCGGTCGCCGATCAAAGAGAGCGGCCCCAATCAACCATCGATCCCTCGTCCAACGAACTCCATGCGCATGCGTTGGATGCCGCTAAGCCACATACTGCTCCCTGCGATCGCCGTCGCAGGTCGCGGCGGCGCCGCAGGAAGGCCCGGTCTGATCGGCGTACAGCATGAAGTGGCTTGACGCCAACTATCACCCGTCCCCTACCCAAGATGGGTGCGGCATTTGACCCGTAGTGCTGAGGAGATGCGACAAACAAGTTTGAGGCGGCGTAACATGCGGGTACGTGATGGGCGAGCGGAAGCGAAGGCGAGAAGCGGTTTTAAACGGCCCCGTCCGTGCGGTTCGCAGAAGACCGCCCGCCATTGCTGCTTTAACGGCAAAGACTGGCACAAGCCCGCCGCCACTCTCGGGCTAAGGTCGCTTCCGCCGTCATCGAGTGTCGCCAAGTGTTACATGAAGGAATTAGGGTCTTGTGTTGCCCCAATATCCGGCGAACACATCATCTCAGAGTCGGTCATCCGGGTGTTAAAAGGGGACGGTGAATTCTCGGTTGCCGGCCTGCCATGGCTTACGCCGGACGAGACCAAGATACTGGCGTCCCAAAGCCTGCGGACCAACTGCCTTTGCACCAAGCACAACAGCGCGCTGCATCCGCTCGACGATGCGGCACAGTATTTCTTTGCGTCGCTGAAATCGTATCTTGAGCACGACGCGGGAAAGAGGCATGCCCTGGTGTCGGGGCACGACATTGAGCGCTGGCTGTTGAAAACCGCCAAAGCGGCTGCCGTCTCGAAGAATCTTGCAAGGGGGCGGGAGCGGCTTTCCGGCACGTTCTCGCGGGACGCGGCGATACTGGACATGCTCGACGACCCGCGTCACTGGCCCGACGGGGCCGGGCTCTATTGTGTAATGAACACGGGCGATACGCTGCTGAACCAGTCGCGCTTTCAGTTGCAGCCACTCACCAATGCGCAAGACGATATCGAAGCTCTGGCGCTCAGCATCATGGGCTTGGTTTTTGTGTTGCTGCTCGAACCGCTCGATGTCAGCAAGCATCCCTTCTTACAGGGGGCAAAGTACCGACCAGCCAGAATTGTCATATCGTATCCGACCTCCACCAACTGGCTTACGATGAGCTCGGAAGACGGGAAAGCCCACGAGGTGCTGACGATGCAGCACGTGCGGAATGTGCCAGCCGGTGCTCGCTGACGTATTCAGCGGCGGGTGTTGGAAAATCTTGTATATAGCGGGGATAAAGTTTCATAACCCACTGGAAGAACTGACGAAAACCGGGATTCGCACAGCTGCCTGTGGGAAACGTGCATAACCGATTATGTGCGTTGCGGATCAGCTCCGAAACCCCGACATAGGAATCCCACCGGCTCTCAAGGTTTTCAATGGAGAGCTGTATGTCCGACCATCAACTGAAATTCAAAGGTCCCGGCTTCGACTTCGACGCCAAGGGATGGCAGGCGATAGTCGCGGCCATCCTCATCGTCGGTATCGTGGCGTGGCTGGCACTAGCGTATCCAGCCGACGCTGGTTGGCGCGTGTTCCCTGGTCGGAGAAGTGGGACGTATTGGCCGCACTGGCACGGTTCGCATTGAAGCGTATCAGAGCCGGGGCACGACGGACATCGCCATGGCATTGACCCTTAAGCGCGGCTATCGCCAGAATATGTTCTTGCGAGTAATAGTAGGGCGGACATACTCGCTATAGTTGATACAGCTTTGCCTATTACGAAGGCTCGCGGGGCCTGCAATCTATGAGTCCTTTTGCCAATAACCTCTTATTCCTGGGCATACTTGCCGCTTTCCTCATCCCTGCCAAGAAGTGGACCGAGATGAACCCACACAGGATCGAAGACGGTCCATCGTGGGGCATGGCGACGGTCAGCGCATTTTACACGATGGTCCTATTTGCGATCGCACTTATTTCTGAAGCACGAGAATACTCTATAGCAGCTGCATTCTTCGGCTCTTTCGCATTTGGCTCCGCAATAGATGGCTGCTTTCTGACCCAATTTAAGCGAAGCCCCGAAGAGGTTCCCAATGCGCTGCTTCGATGGTGGACCAGTAAGTTCGACGGAGCAGCGGACGGCCTGTTTAAGTCAGTTTTCGTTTTACCGGCGGGGTGGCTGATCTCTCACCTCACTCCACTAAACGGCCGGTTCTGGTCAGCAGTCATCCTGGCGATAGTACTGGATTCTGCCAAAACCGGGGTCGCCATGTTGGCCCTTCATGACGATGCGGCAGCTTTGCTGCGAACGACGCGGGAGCGGACGCTCATCCGTGGTAGCATCCTGCTCACCATGATCGTGGGTATCGCCAGCCTCTTGTTTTGGCTCGGTCTCGCACGACCGTTTGTCGAGAGTTGGTCGCATGAATGGACGAGCATTATGGGCTTCCTAGTGGGAATCATCTTTCACTCCCTATAGGCAGCTTGGATTAGTGAAGTCGTGGCCAGCCAGATCATTGAACCATATTACGAGCGAATCGGCCAAGCTTGTCGTCTGTTCGACCTCCTGCCTGGGCACCCGCCAATGACCTTTAAGGGCCATAACGTCACCATCGAACCGCGCTCTTTCGCGGCGCCAGTGAATGACCCGGAGATCGCAGAGGTTATCGACCTCAATTCAGGTGAGGTACAGCGCGCAACAACGTTCATAGCGTCGCACCGCTACAGCGAATTGGTGGAAGCGCGTGTCGCCATGCGCGAGGGGATGAAGAAGGGGCAGCCACGGCATCTTTGCGCGATTTGCGGTACGCCAGTGCACCTAGTCGCCAACATGCGCAAGCGCTTCTTCTTCCGCCATAAGACGGAAGATGGCTCATGCCCCGCGATAACACGGAGTAGTTTGAGCGAAGAGGAAATCCGCGCGCGAAAGTATCACGGTCTGCGCGAAAGCGAAGCGCACAAGCGTATCAAGCGGCTCATTGAACGCAGTTTGCGGGCAGATCCGGCATTCGATACAGAGACCATAGTACAAGAGAAACGTTGGAGTGTGTCCCATGATCCTCGGACGTGGCGCAAGCCAGACGTGCAGGCGACCTCGACCGAAGGGCGGTTTGCCTTTGAGGCGCAGCTTTCGACGACCTTTCTGGACGTGGTAGTCAGCCGTCGGATGTTCTATCGCGATGTTAGCGCGCACCTGATCTGGATTTTGGGAAGTTTCTCGGAAGACTACAGGCGTATGACCACTGATGACCTGCTTTTCTCCAATAATTCAAACGTGTTTGTCGTCAACGAGGAAACGGCTCGCTTATCAGAGCAAACCAAGCAGTTTCACCTGCGATGCCACTACCGCGTTCCGTTCTGCAATGCCGGCTCCGTCAGTGACAAGTGGCAGGAAGCCGTGGTGCCTTTTAGCGCGGTCAAGAAGGAGATCGAGCGGCAACGCGCCTACTATTTCGATTATGAGGCGGAGGAAGCAAAGTGCTTTGACCAGCAATTGCGTGATGAAGTCATTGCCTATTGGGCGGTGAATATGACTCGGCAGATGGAGGGAAGGCCGGAACATCAGGATCGCTGGCTCGCAATCAAGGCCAAGCTCGCTGAGCACGACGTCGTCGTACCCGATCGACCTGCATGGAATAATAGCTTCAGAGGTATGATGCATGCCGTCTTGAGCGGCCTGAAGGGGCATGGCGTGGGATGGCAGTTTGATACGTTGATCCAGTGCGCCCACCAGACTGCCGAAAAGCATCCGGAGAGCATGCTGGCGTTTGCCTTTGCTGTCGAGGTGGCGGGTCACAAGGAGTTGCTGAAAAGCCAAGATACGACTGGGAAGTGGGCTTCACGGTGCGAGGTGATGCGTACCAAATTGCGCAATGGAGATCCAAAGTACGCGCCGCCTCACGAATGGATGCCTGCGCTATCGTTTTTGTTTCCTGAAGTCGGTGCACGCTTAGCCAATTACGTGCGGCGCAGCGGCTTATCAACGAGTTAGCTCGGCATCATCGTGGGATCGCATTTACGATTATGCGAATGATCTGGCATACCTCATGACCGTGCCGACAGGAGGTTCCCCGTCTGAAACCGAGGTGAGTGGAGCGGACTATGATGCACTCCGCGTACTCATCGACTGCATGGAGAAGACGCCACGGCTATCTCACGAAGAGCTCGTTGGTTTGTCCGCCAACCAGCGTGCCGTTATCGCGCGAATGCGTGCGAGCGGCGAAAGCTGGAATCAAGCCTCGTCCGGGCC
The DNA here is from genome assembly GCF_024171085.1 of Bradyrhizobium sp. USDA 4541. NCBI lineage: Bacteria > Pseudomonadati > Pseudomonadota > Alphaproteobacteria > Hyphomicrobiales > Nitrobacteraceae > Bradyrhizobium > Bradyrhizobium sp. USDA 4541. The sequence goes on along the minus strand of NZ_JALJZF010000001.1, from coordinate 8,536,757 downwards.
CCCTTTCCTTTCGCTGAGCGAAGGCGAATTCAGGCACCACCTGAAGGCAATCGATAACAATCTCGGAGAGCAGACGGCCATTATTGCCGATGCATTTTCCAGGTACCTGAAGATGGGCGAAGTCCCGGCGCCGCACTATCCCTGGCGCATTGCAATCATTCTACGGCGCGAAAAGAGATTGGATTTAGAGAAACAGTTCCTTGCCGCGTGGTGCGGGCACTTCTCCGGCGGAAATGGTGTGCGGTACGCACAACTGGTCGATCGACTCCGAAAACTGACATAAGCATCTGCGATTAGCCGTGTGGCCCCGGAGCACCAGCTGCTGCAGTGCTATCCTAGCTTTCTCTCCAGTTCGCTGTCGTTTTCCAGCAAGGGCACCTCCAAACTTGGAATCTCTGGCATGGCTTTCCCAGCTATGGCCTGAAGGTCGCCGACCATTCCCACCGTGGATTCGATGACGGCCAGTATCTGGGTCTCCCGCTTGGCCCCCTGGCGTCCCATAAATTTGCGTTCCTTGTCGAGATCTTCGCGCATGTCGTTGAACTTCTCGACTACGGCGTCGATACGCTGCCGAAACGTCGTTCCCGTCAGGTAGTGGTAGACACGCTCCAAGTTGGTCTGCTGACCTTGTTGGACGAGACGCGAGGTGCTCACGTCGAGGTGCGTATTCCAGGGATGGTGATCAAAGCGACGAGCCGGATGGCCGATCACGATTGGATTCTTTTCGAACTGGCTTCGGGCGGCTATGGCTGCTTTGCAGTCCAAAGCACTCGAAGCCGCCAAGTCCGTAACGGCCGTGAAGTTTATAGATGCCAACGAGCGTTCAGCGCTTCGCGAGAACGATGAGCTCATCCCAACACTCGAGGAGGAGTTCGAATCGGATCAGGATGACTCGGACGACGATGAATGATGTGTGAGTCACTGGCGAGCTTGTTGCACAAGTCAAAAACTTGCAACACTGGTAGTCATCAGTCTTCGTAACCGCTTTGACTGTTGCATCAGTCTGCTGCAAATTACAGACAGTGAAACACGGCTACGCCCGCGTATCGACCTCCGAGCAGGATCATTCTGGGCAAGTCGACGCTCTAAAGGCTGCCGGCGCCGTCAAGGTCTTCAGTGAAAAGATGAGCGGTATGAGGGCCGATCGGCCACAGCTCGCCCGTGCCTTCGCCGCGCTGGACCAAGGTGACGTGCTGGTGGTTATAGTCTCATGCTGGCGCTTCGGTGCCTTGATTGAGAATGTCGAGGTAGCGGACGTAGGCGTATATCCGCCGCCTCTGCTTGGCGGTGATTTCGCGGACGATGCCGAGTTTTTCCAGATGCTCCATCGCCTTGGCGACAGTAGGCTTCGAAAGACCAAGTTCTTTTGTCGTCGCCGGCACCGATAGAAGTGGGCGCTTCTGCAGAAGCTGATGCACACGCAGCGTCGATGCCGCAGGCCGGCCAAGCGCGGATATGGCGCGCCGGTCCTTTTCAAACAGCTCCAATAGCTGGCGCGCGGTTTCGGTTGCCTGGGTCGCGGTTTCGATCACGCCTTCAAGGAAGAAGGATATCCAGCTTTCCCAATCGCCGGTCTCGCGGACTCGTTGAAGCAGCTCGTAATAGCGTTTTCGATAAGTTTTGAAATAGAGGCTGAGATAGAGCACAGGCTCTTTGAGGGCACCCGCTTCACAAAGAAGGAATGTGATGAGCAGGCGGCCGAGACGGCCGTTGCCGTCTAGGAATGGGTGAATGGTTTCAAATTGAACGTGCGCCAAAGCGGCTTTAATGAGAAGAGGAATGCCCTGATGCTCCGCATGAAGGAAGCGCTCCAGCTCATCAAGGCATTGCATGACGAGATGTGGGGGAGGGGGCACAAACGTTGCGTTGCCGGGTCGCGTTCCACCGATCCAGTTCTGGGATTGCCGAAACTCGCCTGGCTGTTTGGTGCTTCCGCGTCCGTTGCGGAGCAGTACGCCGTGAATCTCTCTGATCAGCCGCAGCGACAGAGGAAAATTATCTGTGCGCAGGCGGCCCAGGCCGTGGTTGAGGGCGGCCACGTAGCTCGACACTTCCTCGACATCGTCGATCGGAGCGTGGGGAAGTTCATCGGCTTCGAAGAGCAGGAGGTCGGAAAGCGAGGACTGCGTGCCTTCGATCTGGGACGACAGGACCGCTTCCTTCTGAACGTACATGTAGATGAAAAGTGGCGGGGCTGGTAGAACGGTGGTCACGCCGTCCAGGCGGCCTAAGGCGGCCGTCGCCCGATCCAGCAGCTCGACGATCTTGACCAGGTCAATGGGCGGAACCGGCGGGAGAGGGGGCGGCATGAAGGCGCGCACGACCTCGCCCCCTACGGCGCTTTCGATGAAAGTACCCAGCCGGGTTCCGGTCGCATTAACCAAGAAAGCTATCCTTTCCTTACGATTCGTGTAAGTAAAGGATAATGGGTTTTCCTTTCCTTAGGTAGGATGGAGCCCTCCGTTTGGGCAGCTTTTCTCCCCTACGCCCGCCAAACCAACTCGCCCGATCGGAAAAACCGGGGAAAATGCCCGGAAACGTTGCGCATTGCTTGACCGTCCAAAGCGGCAAGTTCTAATTTTGTTCTCATGCGCAAGGGAGCCTATCAGAAAGCCGATCAGCCAGGTTGGGCCGGCTTCCCCCAAGCTTTCTAGACAACAGCAGCCGCCCCAACCCTTCGGACAGGAAAATGCACGAGATCATCTGTCCCCACTGTGAAAAGGCCTTCAAAGTCGACGAATCCGGCTATGCCGAGATTCTGAAGCAGGTCCGTGACGGCGATTTTGAGAAACAACTGCACGAACGGCTGGAGTTGGCCGAGCGGGAAAAGCAGAACGCTGTGGAATTGGCCAAGGCCAAGGTCAGCAGCGATTTGCAGAAGACCGCGGCCGCCAAGGATGCCGAAATCCAGGAGCTGAAGTCCAAGCTTGAGGCGAGTGAGGTTACTCAGAAGCTCGCCGTCACCGAAGCCCTTAGTGCAGTGGAAAAAGAGCGTGACACGCTAGCGAACGCGCTCGCGCAAGCTGAATGCGAGAAGAAAGCTTCCTCAGAGCTTGCTGAGGCCCTTTTGGCCAGCGAGCTGCACAAAGTCTCCGCCGCCAAGGAAGAGGAAATCCGAGAGCTGAAGGCCAAGCTCCAAGGCGTCGAGCTTGAGAAAAAGCTCGCCGTGACCGAGGCCGTCGGCACGATCGAAAAGGAGCGCGATGAGCTGAAAAACGGCATCAAGCAGGTACAGCTTGAAAAGCAGCTCTCTGAACAGTCGCTCAAGGACAAGTACGAAACGCAGCTCAAGGATCGCGATGACGCGATCGAACGGCTAAAGGATATGAAGGCCCGCCTGTCGACCAAGATGGTTGGCGAGGCCCTCGAACAGCACTGCGAGACCGAGTTCAACCGGGTGCGATCGATGGCCTTTCCACGAGCGTATTTCGAGAAAGACAACGACGCGCGGACCGGCAGCAAGGGTGATTACATCTTTCGGGACTCGGACGAGGCCGGCAGCGAAATCATCTCGATCATGTTCGAGATGAAGAACGAGAGCGATAAAACCGCGACGAAGAGCAAGAATGAAGATTTTCTGAAGGAGCTCGACCGGGATCGCAATGAGAAGGGCTGCGAATATGCTATCCTGGTCTCACTGCTCGAACCTGACAGCGAACTCTACAACGCGGGCATCGTCGACGTCTTCCATCGCTATCCGAAGATGTATGTCATCCGGCCGCAGTTCTTTCTACCCATGATCACGCTTCTGCGGAACGCTTCTCTCAACTCACTGAAGTACAGGACGGAGCTGGCGCTCGTTAAGGCGCAGAACATCGACATCACACAGTTTGAAAACCAGCTTGAGACGTTCAAGAACGGGTTCGCCAAGAACTACGATCTTGCCTCCAGGCACTTCCAGACGGCGATCACTGAGATCGATAAGTCCATTGATCATCTCCAGAAAACAAAGGATGCGCTGATCGGCGCGGACCGCAACTTGCGCCTTGCGAACGACAAGGCGCAAGACGTGACGATTAAGAAGCTGACCCGGTCTAACCCGACGATGGCCGCGAAGTTCGCGGAGCTTAAAAACCAGGCCGCTGAAGCCGCCGAGTGAGGCGCGCCATCTGACGCAGACCTCACGGTTCGGCGCGTACGATTTTATCTCGTCCAACGCCCCTTCTCTAGCGCGAGGATAATACAAGGAGTTTGTTGGAAGCCCTTGTCAGGGCAACATAGAGATGGCGTGTAGGCAAGGCTCCGTGATCGAGTACGATCGCTGAGTGTGACTGCAAGCCCTTTAGCAGCAAGGTGCTTCCGATAGATTTTTGAAAAAGAGCCCGGGGCACAAAGCGACGTCTGTTTCTGATGATATCGGCGCTAGCTTGAATTTCGCTGAATGCTTGACAGCGAGACAGCGTTTGAGTGGTAGCCTCGAAAGGCTCCGGCCGAAACAGCCGTGTAGCTCTTCTTGCTCGGAGCGACATTAGGACTTGTATTAGGCCATTCGGCGAGGGGTCTGATAAGAAAGAAAGGGCAGCTTGCTCTCAGGATCGTTCCTAGCACGGCCACTCAGCAGGCTTTCCACTCGTTGTGACAGAACGGTCCCACGAACCGACGTTATGACCGCTTCCGCATGCCGGATGGCTAAATTCACGATCTTCTTGGGATCATCGGACGCGTCCACCACCTCGTTGCAGAACTGTTGAAGGTCCGGCAGATCAGATCTTTCCACCATCGTGACTCCCGGATGCCGTCGAGCGAAATCGCGTCGCACGGCCATCGCAGGCGAATTCTCAATGATGAATAACTTTTCGCCTCTTGCTAATCTCATGTGGGACAAAGCGTCTTGTTCCCCCTCGATTTGATCGTCTGTGTGCGTTTTCAGCGTAACATGCGCTCTTGGGCATCCATCAAAATTGACCGACTGAGCATTTTCGATGGCTTGCCTGATCATGCAGCCATTCTCCGAGTTTCCGGCAGCCAGCTCTCTCCCACCTCTCCGGTTTGGTTAGCCGGTCTAAGGGTGAAAATGCCTTTTCGACAAGAGACCAGTCGACCAGCTCCTCCCCAAACTCAAAGATGGCCTGCAGATGATCGCCATAAACCCGAACGGGCAGCCGCAGGTCGATCGCCGTGACAAGCTGGTGCTGGAGGAGGTCGCAGTCTTGGTATTCATCAACGAGTATAGGAACCATCAGGACGTCGAATAACGACAATCTGCTCTGCTGATAGCTCGCGAACGACAACGGGAGAGTGTGTTGTAATAAACGTCTGGTTCTTTTGGCCGGACTTTGAACCAAGCACATACAGCAGTTGAACGATGCGGTATTGGGCGCCCTTCCGAGCTTGCCACGGCAGGCTTCACGGCGGCGACAATTGCCCGCATGAAGCAAAAGGACCTTGTCGTTCAACTTGGACGTGGGCTCTACCAACTGCCGGACGCTTCCACAGATACGTATCACTCGCTCGCCGAGGCGGCCAAGCGCGTACCTAAAGGGGTCGTCGCCCTGATTTCCGCGCTCGCTTTTCACGATCTGACCGATACCATCCCCTCTATGGTCTGGCTCGCCATCGGCCCCAAGGATCGGCAACCGCGTCTGACCCATCCACCCATGCAGTTCGTTCGCTTCAGTCCGGAGCGGCTTCAGGAACGTGTCGAGACACATATCATCGAGGGGGCCCGGTGAAGATCTTCAGCCCGGTCAAGACCGTCGTCGATCTTTTCCGCTATCGGCGGAGCGCCGGGACACGCTATCGTCACAGCACCGGGCTCAATCTCGCGCTCGACGGCCTGCGCGAAGTGCTGCGTACCCGCAAGGCCAAGCCTGCCGAGATCGCGGCGTTCGCGCGGAAGGCCGGGGTGTGGAAACCGATGCAACCCTATATCGATGCGATGACCGCCAATGGCTAGCGTTGTGTCGACAGGCAGGCGAGCGTCTGGCTGATGTGGCCAAAGTCAGAATGCGCTTTGCGATATCGGACACCGGCCTTGCGCATACGTGGCGATCGCTGAACGTAGGGATGGCAGTTCAAGAACGAATTGCGTCTGGATCAATAAGACGAGCGAAAAGGCGGGCTCGCTTCCATTTTCCAGGAGATCCTCTTACTGGCGCCAGCGCATCGCTTCGCGGTAGGCCGAACTATGGCGCGTTCAACTCAGCAAAGGCGGGGTCCCGAACGCGCCAACACTCCGGCGGCTAACAGCTTGCCTCGTCTATCCGAACGCAAGCGAGAAGCGGCCCGCCGCGATATCGCACTTCCGATGTGGTTTCCGTGGTCGAACCAGCGGCCACAAAGGGCAGGAAAGGCTTTCTGATTCCGAATCGTTGCCCGGCGGACACCTGATTGTCAGCTCCAGACCCAATGTCGGGAAGCTGACCTGGCGATGCGGTACGACGCGTCAGAAACCGCTGTTTTCCAGACGGCATGCTGCTTGCACAGTCGAGGTCCGGCGGCGCGACATAGTGCGTGCACGCTCGCAACACGAATTTCGCGACTGTCACCCAGTCGCAAGAACCTGCGGGCTCGCCTTGTGCGTGCCCGTCCGAGGATAAGACAATGAAAAAGTCCGTTCTGCACGCCGGGTTGTTCTCGATCATATGTCTGACAGTCGCGCTGCTCCACGGGCAGTCCGGTGCGACGCCGACGGACGATCCGTTCCTCTGGCTCGAAGAGGCCGAGGGACCGCGCGCATTGGCCTGGGCGCAGGCCGAGAACGAAAAGACGATCGGCTCGCTGCAGTCGGATCCTCGCTATGATCGCTTTTATCGGGACGCCCTAACCATCCTCCAGGAAAAACACCGGATTCCGTACGTTTCGCTGGGAAGACAAGGTCTAGAAAATTTCTGGCGGGACGAGAGCCATGTGCGCGGCATCTGGCGGCGCACCACCCTTGAGAGCTATCGCAGGGAGGATCCCCGATGGGAGACCATCCTGGACATCGATGCGCTCGCTGCCGCCGAGAACAAGAACTGGGTCTACAAGGGACGCAGCTGCTTTGGGAGCCGCTGCCTCGTCAAACTTTCCGATGGTGGCAAGGACGCCGTGTCCATACGCGAGTTCGATCGTGACGCCAAAAGCTTTGTTACAGGTGGATTCGAGCTGCCAGAGGGCAAGCAGAGCGTCAGCTGGCTCGATCGTGACAGTGTCCTTGTTGCACGTGATTGGGGCGAGGGGACCACGACCGAGGCTGGCTACGCTTTCGTATTGAAGGAACTCAAGCGCGCTCAGCCGCTCGATCAGGCGCGCGAAGTCTTTCGTGGCCAGCGCACCGACTTCGAAATCGTGCCATTGGTGCTTGGTGAAGGGCGGATCCATGTGACCGGCGTCGCCCGTCGGATCAACGGATTCGAGCGCCAGTATGTGCTGTTCGGGCCCGCGGGGCCGATCGAGCTCGATCTGCCGAAGAAGTCGGCGATCGTCGGCATCGCGAGTGGCCGCCTGCTTGTGAAACTGGACGAAGACTGGATGCGCCGCGGCGAGACCAGCTTCAAGGCCGGCTCAATGATCTCGTATGACTTGGCCGAATGGAAGCAGGATCCGCTGCGGGCCAAACCATCTGTCGTTTTCCAGCCCAATTGCCGCCAGGCACTCCGCGGATTTGGCAGCAGCAGGAATTTCCTGGTGCTGACGATTTTGGACAATGTTCAAAGCAAGGCATTCCTATACAGGTACGATCAGGGCAGATGGCATGCCAAGCCGATCCCGCTGCCGGAGAATGCGAGCGTCAGCCTAGCAGCCGTTTCCCAGCAAGCGGACGAGATGATGTTTAGCGTCTCTGACTATCTCGCGCCAACGTCGCTTTGGTACTTTGATGCCGAAAGCAAACGGCTCGAGCTCTTGAAGACAGCACCTGCGGCGTTCGACGCATCGAAGCATGTCGTCGAGCAGTTCAAGGCAACTTCGCGCGATGGTACGCGGATTCCGTACTTCCTGGTGCGACCAAGGAGCGCAAGATTCGACGGGTCAATCCCGACGTTGCTCTATGGTTATGGCGGGTTTCAGGTTCCGCTTCTCCCTTCCTACGCAGGAACTGTAGGTCGGCTATGGCTCGAGCAGGGGAATGCGTATGTTGTTGCCAACCTGCGCGGAGGCGGCGAGTTCGGTCCACCATGGCACGAGGCTGGCCAGGGGGCAACGAAGCAAAAGACATGGGATGATTTCATCGCGGTCGCCGACGATCTGATCCGCCGGAAAGTCACAAGTCCGCGCCGGCTCGGCGTGATCGGCAGCAGTCAAGGGGGCCTGCTGGTCGGCGCCGCAATGACCCAGCGCCCCGACCTTTTCAACGCGGCGATCATACGGGTGCCGTTGTTCGACATGCTCCGATTCACCCACTTGGGCGCCGGCGCGTCCTGGACGGCCGAGTATGGCGATCCGGCCATTCCCGAACAACGAGAGTGGATCGAAGGCTACTCGCCCTATCAAAAGCTGGTACCGGGCAAGAGCTACCCGGAGCCTTTCATTTTCACCTCCACCAAGGACGATCGCGTGCATCCTGCGCACGGTCGCAAGGCCGCCGCAAAGCTTGCTGCGCTTGGCCAACCTTACTTTTACTTTGAGAACTTCGATGGGGGCCACAGCGCCGCGGCCAATCTCATCGAACATGCGCGCCGGCTGGCTCTGGAATATACATACGCATCCAGGCGGCTTTCCCCCGAGCCACCAGGAGCCGCACCCTAAGCTTGGGTCGACGGCACTGTGGTCGTGAACCTCAGCTCCTCCATGCTGATGAACGAGCTGAGGTCAGCAAGGTCGAGACCGGCGATCGGCTTCTTGTAAACTGCATCATAGACCGGCACCATGAGGCGTAAGCAGACAATCGGTTTCGCCGGTTAAGCGAGAGGCTTCGAGAATTTCCGGAGTATCTGCATGGCACGACGAAAATCCTCAAGCCAGCCATCGAGTGACGCGATGGCGCGCCCATGAACACAGTCATCGGTACGTTGGTTTTGCGTCGGTCAACCAGGGCGACGCGCCGATCAGAGCGCTGTCCTCCACTGTGCTTGATGCGCCGCCCCGGACACCGAAAGATCGATCGATCCGGCAAGCGCCGTCACGGAGAATCGTTTCCAGCCGGCTTCGTAGCTCGGGTAAGAAGAGTTTGCCATCACAGAGATAAGGCCTTTGATTTGCACTTTCCAGAGAGATTGCGCCAAACAACGCCGAGAATTGTCGCCGAAGGCCCGGTACGCCAGTGTCGCCTTCGCATCAAGTGGAGATCGTAAAGTGCAGCGAACCATTGGGCTGATCGGAGGGATGAGCTGGGAAAGCACGGCCATCTACTACAAGGAAATCAATGAAATCGTCCGTCAGCGCCGCGGCGGCCTCGCCTCGGCAGACATCTTGCTTCGCTCTGTTGACTTCGCCGATATCGTCGCCCTTCAGGAGGCGGAAGAATGGAGGCAAGCCGCTGCTTATCTGGCGAGGATCGCCCGGCAGTTGGTCGATGCAGGCGCCAGCTGCATCCTGATCTGCACCAATACGATGCATGTGATTGCCGACATTGTTGCTGCCGAGCTCAGTGTGCCCCTCATCCACATCGTCGATGTGACCGCTGCGGCTCTGCTCGCCGCTTTCGTCAAGCGACCACTCTTGCTTGGGACGCGCTATACGATGGCGCAGCCGTTCTATTGTGATCGCCTGCGGCAGCGGTTCGGCCTTTCGCCGGTCTTACCGGCGGAGGACGAGCGGAACCGGATCCACGAAGTCATTTTCGATGAGCTGTGCTGCGGCACGGTTTCCGAGCACTCGCGCCAAGAAGTTATCGACATCATTGCGCGAGGTCGCGCACGGGGCGCCGACGCGCTCATCCTTGGCTGCACGGAGATTGGTCTTCTCATCGGTCCCGAACATACACAATTGCCGGTATTCGATTCGGCGAGGCTGCATGCCAGGGCGGCAGCTGATTTCGCAGAGGGCAGCGGTCGGCTCATGCCGCCTCCCTAAGCGCGCAGCGATGATCGCATCACCGATCGACGTTTGATCTCGTCCGTGGTGATGCCACCTTTGCAGGGGTCTCAACGCCGCTGTATCTGGCCATCTCGGGCAGCGCGTGGCGCAGGAAGGACAATTGTTCACTTGATCACAAGACCAAGCGATGATCGATCGCGCTCGACTTTCAATTATCCGGTTCCCGGAGTGGTTTTAAGTTCATTGCAGCGAATTCGCTGGCGCCTGGACGCGCTCAGCGCCAAGCCACAAAAGGAATGCGCATTCATGCGGCGTCGGCCACACCCATTGACAGCCTAAGGGCGTGATGGCCCTACGGCATACAAAGCAGTCGCGTAACTTCGCCTTCGTATCTTGCCACAGTACCATTGCGCTTTCTTCCCGCATGACCGATCCGGCGGCAACTTGTCTTTGTTCTTTCTGGTTCGGCGAGGCACGCCTGATTGTTCCGGCTCAACGTCTTGACTGCACTGCAGCCGCTGTCCTCGTGCATGTCAGGCCGACTTGTCCTCACGGCTGCCCTCAAGTTTATCTCGCAAGGCCGTGATCACGCGATGGACAGTCCGTATATCCTTGACCGACAGCCCTTTTGAAAGATCGTTGATCCAGGGAGCCTGCAATTCCATTGCGGCTTCGAAGGCGCGGTGTCCATTCTCAGTGAGCACGACGAGCTGCGCCCGTCGGTGATGCGGGTTGACCTCAAAAGATACGAGGCCCTCCCTGTGCAGATCATTGATAATCCGCTGCACGTTTTGACGATTGCCGCCGAGGTCGCGAGCGAGCCAAGCGACCGGTTGGGGACGTTCGGCGGACACAATGGCGCCAAGCACCTGCCAGCGTGCGCTTGTTAGGCCAAGCGGGGCGACCAGACGGTCGCCGACCGTCAGAAGTAGGCTGTCGAGCCTGAATAGATCGAGAACAAGGTCGGTCAGGGCGTCGCCCTCCGGGGTTCGCGTGGCTCTTTTCATTTGTCACCATTATTTTATATTGACATCATGATGTCAATCGACTATGTACCCATAGTACCAATTAGTCATCATATATTAAAAACCGATGGAGGCACTCATGTCGCTGCTACGCCCACTTGACCCGTCCTTCCCGATCAATCGCCAGATCGCTATTGAGGCAAATTCTGTCGTCCTCGTGAACCCATTCACTCTCGACAAAGCCGATGAGGCGGCTTTTCTCAAGGCCTGGCAGGACGACGCAGCGTTCATGAAGCGACAGCCGGGCTTCATTTCCACTCAGCTGCACAGAGCTCTCGGAGATAGCCCGACCTATCTGAACTACGCCGTGTGGGAATCCACCGCACACTTCCGCGCGGCCTTCACCCATCCTGACTTTCTCGCAAAAATCTCAAGCTATCCGGCCTCGGCGATAGCTTCCCCTCATCTGTTCCAGAAAGTTGCCGTGCCCGGCATCTGCGTTGCCTAGCCCTGCTGCTTTTAGGAAGGGAAGATACTCATGATCAAGTTGATCCATCCTGTCGCTGGCGCCTTGGCTATCGCAACGATCGGCACATTTTGGCTATCGACGGTACTCAGCGAGCTGTTCGCGTCCCATGCCACAGTTGCAGCGGTCAAGAGCACCATACCGTGGGGTTTCTTCTTGCTGATCCCGGCGCTCGCTGCGACCGGTGGTACAGGTGTCATCTTGGCAAAGGCACGCCGGGCCGGACTGATCGGGGCCAAATTCAATCGCATGCCATTCATTGCAGGAAACGGCATCCTGTTTCTTATTCCGTCTGCGCTCTTCCTTGCGTCCAAGGCTCAGGCGGCAGAATTCGATGCCACGTTCTATGCTGTGCAGGCGATCGAGCTCATCGCGGGCGCAACAAACATTACACTTCTTGCTCTCAACATGCGGGACGGTCTCAAAATGAAGGGATGGCTGCGCCGCAAACCCGCTTGAACCGGAACTGCGCGGACGACTGACGTGACGCCCGGTATTGTCGTGGCTTTATGAGTACGCGCCCTGAAATGTTATAGCGGCTCCGCCGGAGAACAGGCCGGATGGCATCAGAATGCGCAGCTAAATCAGCAGCAGAACGTTCGGCCCTTCAGTTTACCTTCGGCAGCATAACGCTGACCTTGGTAACACTGGCCTGCTTGTACCTTCATGCGCATTTCGCCACGACGGCGTTCGCGCAATTGTTAGTGATCATGCTGTTTTCGCTGATGGGCAGCTTAATCGCGTCGTCGGCGCTTTGCATCGTAACCATCGCTGCTCTCGCTTACTGCTTTGCGCCGCCAGCATTCAGCCTACGAATCGATGCCCCCCCAGGTCTGCCGGTGATTGTTGCATTGTTTATTGCCTCGATTGTGGGAGCGCACCTGATCGGTAAGCTCCGCCAGGAAAGAGAGGCTGCGCGTGTGATTGCGGCCAAGCTTCAGCGGAGTGCGGCCGATTTGCAGGATCGCGAAAAGCAGTGGCGCGCCATCTTCGAGCACAATCCGGCCATGTACTTCATGGTCGATGAAGCCGGCAGTGTTCTCAACGTCAATACATTCGGCGCGATACAACTCGGCTATGCTCGTGCTGAACTGATCGGTCAATCCGTGCTGGACGTATTTCTCGAGGAGGATCGCGCGTTCGTTCGGGAATGCGTTCGGACGTGCCTGGAAGATGTCGGACAAACGCGCACTTGGAACGTCCAGAAGGTCAGGAAGGACGGCTCGGTCTTGTGGGTACGTGAAAGCGCCAAAGCCATGCTCTGGGCGGACGAGCAGCCCATTGTCCTTATCACCTGCGAAGATATCACGGAGCGAAGGCGGACCGAACTTGCCCTGCAGCGGAGCGAAGCACATTTGGCCCAGGCGCAGGAGTTGAGTCACACAGGCAGCTTCAGCTGGAACCCCACCACGGGCGAGGCCTTCTGGTCAAAGGAGACATTTCGGATTTTCCAATTAGATCCCCAGACGACGCCGGGGCCGCAGCTCGTCGTTGAGCGCACTCATCCAGATGATAGGGCTTCGGTTCAAGAAATTATCGAGCGCGCGATGCGAGAACCGAGCGATTTCGAGCACGAATACCGGCTTCTGCTACCGGACGGCTCGGTAAAGCACATCCATGCGCAGGCACGAGCGACGAGAACGGCTTCTGGTGAGATCGAGTTTGTTGGGGCAGCTACGGATATTACGGCGGCCAGGCGAGCAGAACAACAGCTGCGCCGCAGCGAGGCCTATCTGGCCGAAGCCCAGCATCTCAGTCACACGGGCAGCTGGTCCTGGGATGTCTACGGTCTTGATTTCGTGTATCGCTCCGCCGAGGTCGATCGTCTGTTCGGCTTCCGCCCACAAGAGCCGGTATCAATCGCGACGATTCGATCGCGCATCCATCCGGACGACTTGCCGCGGCTGGAGGAGGTGCAGCGCCAGGCGATTGAACACAAAGAGGGGCGGTTCGAGTATGATTTTCGTGTCCTTCTACCAGATGGCGGGATACGGCGCATGCACTCCGTTGCGCACGTGGTGGTCGGCAGCGATGGTAACGTCAGCGAGCTGATCGGAACACATATGGATGTCACCGAGCAGCACGCAGCTAGGGAGCGCCTGGAAAACACACTTGCCGCGCTGCGCGAAAGCGAACAGCGCTTTCGCGACTACGCCGAAACAGCTTCCGACTGGCTCTGGGAGACTGGGCCGGATCATCAGGTCACTCGCTTATCCGAGCACACCAGCGCTGCGGGAATTTTGGCGACAGGATTGATCGGCCTGCTTCGCTGGGACATTGCGTGCGACCTCGAGGAGGAGCCGGAGAAGTGGCGGCAGCATCGGGCGACGTTGGAGGCCCATCTTCCGTTTCGGGATCTCGTCTACCGCACCGTGAATCGGACAGGTTCTCCGACCTACGTCCGCACGAGTGGCAAGCCCGTTTTCGATGGAAAGGGGCACTTTCTCGGCTACCGTGGCGTGAGCACTGACATCACCGCGACCATTCGCGCCGATCAAGCCGAACAAGAACTACGAAAGGCACAAGCGGAGCTTGCGCATGTGGCGCGTGTAACGACCTTAGGAGAGCTGACAACTTCCATCGCCCATGAAATAAACCAGCCACTCGCCGCTATTATCAGCAACGCCGATGCGTGCCTCGGTTGGATGGGGCGGGAAGCTCCTAATCTTTCCGCTGCGCGCTCTTCGGTGGAGTGGATCATCGAAGACACAACCCGGGCAAGCGAGGTGATCCGTCGTATTCGCGCGCTCGCGAAGAAAGGCGACATTGAGATGGTGCCGCTCGACATAAATGGGGTCGTTAAGGAGGTCATTGCGCTGGTAACACGAGAGCTGGTGAGCCACCGAGTGACGTTACGAACCGAGTTGACGGCAGGGCTGCCTCCGATCCTTGGCGATCGGATTCAGCTACAACAGGTGATCATCAATCTGGTGATGAACGGAATCGAAGCCATGGAGGCAGTTACCGACCGGACGTGCGAACTGCTGATTCAATCATCAAAGGACGATGTGGGGCACATCCAACTTGCCGTGACCGATTGCGGCGTCGGCATCGCCGAGAACGACGCGGACCGCGTCTTGGATCCTTTCTTCACCACCAAGTCGAGTGGCCTTGGAATGGGTCTTTCGATCTGCCGGTCGATTGTGGAAGCTCACGGAGGACGGCTGTCAATGGTCCACAAAAGTGGACCGGGCGCGACGTTCCAGGTTGCCCTACCGCTGCATAAGGAGGCCGTCTCGTGACAGGACGATTTGACTCGCCAAGTGAAGTCAGCAACGCCGAGTCCTCGACAAGGGCGGTTGTCTTCGTCGTCGAGGATGACATCTCCATGCGTCGCTCGCTTACGAATCTTTTTCAATCGGTAGGGTTAGGCGTCATCGCATTCGGATCGGCGCACGAAATGCTGCAGAGCACAATACCGGACGTTATTAGCTGTCTAGTTCTTGATGTCCGGCTGCCAGGCTTGAGCGGCCTTGACTACCAGACCGAGCTAGCGAGGTTGAACATACGTATTCCGATCATTTTCATTACCGGCCATGGCGACATCCCCATGACCGTCAGGGCCATGAAGGAAGGAGCGGTCGATTTTCTCAGCAAACCGTTTCGCGATCAGGAACTGCTTGATGCCGTGGTTGCGGCGATCGAACGCGATCGCAAAAGACGGGAGGCCCAGCACATCGTCGCGAACCTACAGTGTCGATTTGAGAGCTTAAGCCCGCGCGAGCAGGCGGTGATGAAACTGGTCGTTGCTGGCCTGATGAACAAGCAGGTAGCCGCCGAGCTTGGGCTCGCCGAGATTACGGTCAAGATCTACCGGGGACACGTAATGAAGAAGATGCGTGCACGGTCGCTGGCCGACTTGATCAGAATGACTGAGACGTTGGGAATTCGCGCCAATCGTCCTGAACAAACACGAGTCTGATTTTACAATTTCATCAGTCGAGCTCATCTTTCGCCGAAAGCGGCTAATACTTGCAGCCCCTATTCCCTCTTCAGGAGGGCTCGTCTTGTCCGCGCCTGTGATTTCCGTCGTCGACAACGACGCCTCGGTCCGTGCGGCGACAGAGAGTTGTTTGAAATCGCGTGGCTACGGCGCACAGGCGACAATGCAGCAATTGTACGGGGCGCCCGACGAAATCATTCAGTGCGCTTGAAGAAATCAAAAGCTGTTCGTGGTGGCGGATTTCCAAGACGCCGTGCGATCTCGGGCCGAAACGCTGGTGAACAGCGACCGTGTCGAGATGCGGTTTTAGCTGACGCTTGAAGGTATGGACTGAGCACCGAGGCGAATATGATTGTAGAGGATTTGCTCCCGCTCGTCTTTTGACAGCTGCTCCACGCGAATGACGACCTGTGAATCCTGGATTGCCGGTAGAGCGGATTCCTTCAGAAAATTTCTGGCGTTTGTAAATGTAATCCCGGGATGTGAAGACAAGGTTGGCTCCGCGTCGAATTGCTGCCCGAATATGGGGAAAAGTTGGCATTCCATTCTGACGTCATTTGCCAATCAAGCTGGCTGGCTCCAAAGGCGTCATCCACCCAGAAAAACTGCCTTTCATGTGGGTTCGACGCAGCCACAAATTCGGACGGGTCGCGTAACTTCACTGTAAAGCAGTTCCATTCGTCCAGAGCGCCGAGAGCGAGCGCCGCTGCGATCGCAGATTTTCCACATGCCGGTTCGCCGAGAAAAAGAACGAAGCTACGTTCTACAATGGCACGAGCTGCGGCACGGAATGCATCGGTCATGACAAACTTGTTCATGTCGTCATCACCGAGCGCGCTGAGAATTTCCTGCGCCTGGTCATAGGCGCGGTGGCCGAGGAGTTGACTGAGATCTCCAAGACCATAAATATGAGGGATCAGCATCCGGAGGCGTGCAGACTCCTGGATGAATTGGGAAATTTGATCTGCGCCGTAGATGCGGCAGTGTTCAGCCCTGGAATGGCTTCAAAGCGGCACGAACGGTTTCATCGGTCGTGGCAGTGAGTCGCATATTCGTAAAGAGAAAGTAGTTGTCCGCAAGCCCCCGAGACGAGCAGCTTTGGCGAGTTCATCCTTCAGGAAAGTCAGTCTCAGGTGCCGGTGCGGCTTCTGCGAAAACTTGCGTTGAACCGTGAAGTTGCCTGTGAACGTCTCCCCCTTGTTGGAAGCCCAGGTGCCGTAGAACGCGCCGTCGCGGCCTCCGTCATGCGAGTCGAAAAAGCCCTGAACGGTCTGCCCCCAGATCTCTGAGGCTACAGACACGCGTAATTGCTGAAATGCCTTCCAACCCAACGAATGCAGTTCGTAGGTGGTTGGCGTCGCAATGGGATCGGAGCGTTCGGGCGAGTCATGGCGCTAGGCTTTAGCCAATTCAGGCATTTCGTTCTTTTTCGCCATGGCAGGCGTATCCAACCAAGCTTGGCTCGGTAGACGCTTTACGAATTCAGTAAAGACGGTCACGAACGCGGTCCGCTCCGCGTCGGAGTCAAATTCTTCCGCGTCATCGGGAGCCATCAGCGGGCGCACGTCGGCCAAGAATGAGGGATCTTCCAGCTTAGCCCACATGCGCTCCTCGGCCTCGGCTCGAGAAATGGTTTGGCCGGACGCACTCAGATGTTTGCCAAACAGCTCGACGACACGTGCAGCGTCGAGCCCGTCAAACAGCGCAACGGCCTTCGCAAGATCAACGAGATCTCGGCCTTTATCGCGTTGGAGAAGTGCACGGAGTTTCGTCGCTAGGAGTTCTTCTCGGCTGAACGACGCAATATCCGCTTTCCCATTGAACCAGGGGTTCTTAACTTCGAATGGGAAGCTCTTCTCTCCATCGTAGGTGGTTCGTTCGCGTCGCCAATCTGATGTTTTTGCGGACCGCCCGGGTGCCTTGACGCCGCAGCCACTCAGAGAACAGAAAGTGCATTTCGAAATTTTGCATCTAGCCAGATCGGGCGGTCGCGCGTCACCCGCATGGGGAAGGGCCTTGGCAGGACCCAAGTGTTGAAACAATGCCGATTGAGACCGTATGGTTCCAATCGGGAGCTTCCTTTCATGATCATCATCGGCCTCAAGGGCTTTATTGGGTCCGGCCAGACTACCTTTGCCCGCCATCTCATCGAGCGGCACGGGTTTGTGCGTGGCCGGTTCGCTGGCGCGCTGAAGGACATTGCTGGCGTGCGTGGCCGTGCGCTGTCATAGAGTGTTTGGCCCACAGGCCCTTCCGCATGACGAATCAGAACGGCTGAATCTCCGCGCTCTGGGACTAGACGTCGTCCGCCCTGTTCTCCATCTTTTCAAGGAATCTGAGAGCCTGTCGGTATTCGAACTCGCACCACGCAAGCTCGAATGGTTCCATCAGTATCTCTATCCACATTTCGGCAAAGGCTGCCACTCCGACGAAAAATAGAATTTGCGACCTCCTGATCAGCTATCAGTTGACGAAGCCGGCGAAGACGAATGAGTTGTCGTTGTGGCCAGCCGCACATGCAGCTAAGAGGATCGTGATCAGCGGCTCAATCGAACCTTGGTAAAGATTGGGCACCTCAAGGGGAGCACCTGACGATACGAAAGTTTATGGCGGACGCTCGCCTGGCTCGCACATTTGGTCCAACGGCTGCCCGAGCAGAAAAATAATCCGACGGCTTCGTAGAGGGCGTTCGCGTAGTGAGATTGCGGCGACATGCCCGCTATCTTGGCCTCAAGACGAGGTCGTTAGGAGCGGGGGGCAGTATGTCAAGCGCAATGATAGGGATTGCTTCAGGCTCCGCGGCCCCTGCGCTATGCACGTTGAATGAGATCGAGAGCGGAAAATCGACGTCACTTTCCCGATCGTCGGCTCGGCATTGTGATGACAGGCCGTGCGGCAGTTGAATGATCCACCGTGATCCGCTTGATTTCTTAACTCGAGAGCCAAAGTCGTCGTTGTTCACAAAACCATACAATACAGCGGTAATGTCAGTGATGTTCCCCGACGATGGTAATTTACCAGGACGGGACCGGACAGATCTTGTCCGTGAATAGCAGGCGCCAATTCTGCTACGCAGGACTACTCCGCCAAGCTGCAACGCTCAGCTGCCCGCTCGAGGCGCCTGGACCGGAGGCGGGCTCCGCATCACGACCCAAATTTATCGCGGAGCTCCGCAGCACGAAACAAATTCAACGCGGAGATGAGAGTCTTGTCGTGCGGGAACAGCCTCCGAGCGGACTTAACCCGCGCGTCATGGTCCAGTCCAGATATCGTCTGGCCCTCTAAAAGAAGCGCCTCGGAGAATCTACGAAGAGCAGGGCGATACGGGTCAAGGGCGGCCTCGCTGCGCCGATTGGCACGCGTCATCATTTCAATGAAACTCTCGTCGTTTTCTGAGGGCCTGGGTGGAATCGCACGGCGAGTGTCGGGCTCGCAGCAATCGCGAAGATTGCTCAGCGGCGCCTTCATCCTTCGGCTATTAGAATTCGTTGACGTGAGCGATAGGATTGCTGATTGCTCAGATCAAACGCTCGACGTCGAAAGCGGAGAACATGCCCGCAATCGGCCAAGTTCGGTAGTATGCAGGCTTAATGTGCGCCTTTTAACGAGTCCGAGCCGCCGCATTATTCGTCGCGTCATCAATTCGGCGCCGGTCTTCTTCAGACTGATGATGGCATGTACCGCTGCTGGCTGGGAGCGCCGTCGCCAAGGACGGCTCAAACGCCTGGTGCCTCGCCGACCTCTTGCTGCTCTTCCGAGGTGGCATGCTGCACCTGCGACCAAACTGTTACGTTGGATGGGTCACAATTGTGCGGGTCCACGTAGCCTCACGTCCAAGATCACCTGAGCAGACATCCTACCAGAGCAAGCTTTCGAAAAGCTGACGAAGCCGCAGCGTAGCTGCTCGCGATCGGGCGGCTCGAAATTGGCACCGATATATTCCGTCACGCTTACGTCATCGGCCTCCCCTCGGCATGACGTCGAGCCGAGCGCGCCGAAGTGACTTTGGATCATCGACGTTCTGAAGGTGAGCCGCGTGACGCCCTCGGATGGTCAGCAGGGGCTGCCTTCCGGCCCGGTAGCTGTGGGGCGGGCACCCTAGCTATCCTGCTCGCAGACCTACGGCGAGGCGCTCTGTGCCGCGAAGCCGATGCCAGACGATCGCCCTGGGCGTTGAGCTATGAAACCTTGCGCCGATGGGAACGGAGATTCATTGGCCCGCGCTGCCGAAGTATCCTGCGCGTGATCAAGTTCGACCAGGCAATGCCAGTCGTGTCCTGGCACAGCCTTGTATTTGGACCCGTCGGACATGGTCTGTTCGTCGAAATCCAGGCGAGCAATGACCTTCTGGCGGCGCTTACAAGTTGAGAATTGCGGGTTTCTGGGCACGGCCGGCGCGCGAACAACACGCCGGACTGGACGGATGTAGTCAGCAGACGGCAACTGCGCGTATCCATTCAACCTCAACAATCGCTCGTCCCGTAACGACCAAACGAGTACTGCAGGGCGGCTATCGCATCGATCAGGGCTCGAGGCCGTGCTCCCGGAGAACCTTATGCATCAGCTCGCCTTTGATCTCGCGGGCGATTTCGCTGAGGATCTGGGCTCCGACGACGCGCTGGGCATCGACATCATCCGTCAGGCCATGCTCCGCGAGTCGCTCGTTCAAGCGCGCCGGAAACTCATCTTCGAGCGCATCGGCAATCCGGTCCCGCGCCGCGGCATGATCATCGGGGGCGATCCGCCTCACCGCCGCATCCCAGGGCTCCCAGCGCGTTGCGAGAAAATCCGCAAAACCCGTCGCTTCCTGTTGCCGCACCGACGTCTCAGCCCTGGCAACGTCGTCCGCCGTGACCTCAGCGAGATTCAAGAAGCGCATATCGGGGGCAATGTGGCGCAGTTCAAGCCGATCCCGTAGCTGGGTCTGATAGGCAAGATAGACCTCGATCTCGTCGATATCGGCCTCCGGATCGGCACGGCGGAGGGAGCTGACCGTCTCGCGTGCGATGTCGTCAAGCGCCTCCAAACGAAACATCACTCGGCCGTGTTGGAGCAATTGGTCGAGCCGATTGTCATAGAGCCCTTCCTTAACATCAGCGTTCAGACGTGCGGTCTGCATGCTGTTCCAGGTCAAAGTAATGCGGTCCTCGCAGGATGCAGTCGCTCCATTGGCGAGCCCGAAAAACTGCTCGCGCAGCTGCGGCCTCATCGCGGCCTGTAGCAGGTTCTCGGCCACTTGGTCGCGGAACGCCTGATGACCATAGTTCACGGTGCCCGCGAGTCTTTCGAGAAACATTGCGAAGTCCTGCGCACCCGGCTCTTCGGCGAAGCCATGCCACGCGTCCACTGCGCCGGGCTCGTCCGCGAGCCAATCTGCCACAACCTCGTGGAGTAATGGCGGCTGATGTTCCACCGATTGTAGCGGGATCGACAGTAAGACCCGCGGGCCGGCATAATCCGCACCACTCGTGGCTGACGCCAAATCGGCCAGCACCGGGGCCGGTATCGGATTCGACCGCAGGTCGATGCTGGACGCGCTGCCGAGCTGCGTCAGCAACGTCGCGGGCAGGCCGGTCAGCCGGTTATTGCTGGCGCCGAGCATTTCAAGGCTGATCGGGAGCGTCTCGGGCAGATTGGTCAGCTGATTTTCGCTGACGTCCAGGTATCCAACTCGAGCCGGAATCTCGGGCAGGCTTGTCAGCTGGTTGTCGCTTGCGTCCATGTAGCGCAGTCTGGCTGGAAGATCGGGCAGGCTCGTCAGCTGATTTTCGCTGACGTCCAGGCGGCGGAGCCTGGCTGGAAGGTCGGGCAGACTGGTCAGCTGGTTATTGCTGGCGGAGAACTCCTCGATAGTGGCGGGAAGGGCGGGCAGATCGGTCAGCTGGTTGCCATCGACCATCAAGCTGCGGAGCCTGGATGGTAGCTCTGCCGGCAGGCTGGTCAGCTCGTTGGCCATGAGGTGGAGGTTCCGCAGCCTGCTCGGAAGGGGGGGCAGGCTAGTCAGCCGGTTGTCAGAGGCGTAGAGGTCCCGGAGTCCGCCCGGAAGCTGGGCCGGCAGGCTGCTCAACTGGTTACCGATGACGATGACGGTCCGGAGCCTGGGCGGGAGTGAGGCTGGCAAGCTGGTCAGGGACAACGACGACAAATCCAGCTCGTCTCTGACATTACCCTCGTCCCGCCATGCCCTCGTCCGGTTGACCCCCTCTTGCCGATTCTCATTTTGGCCCTGCCCCTCTTCTGCTGCCCAGCTCGCCAGGGCGTTGTCCTGCGACGAGACGAGGTCGGCGGCGGCCGCTCCCGTGACCCACCGCGTCAGGGCTGACGCCCACTGGGTCAGGCATGAGGGAGACTGCCCGGCGGCACCAGACGTTGGCTCGGTGCTTTCGGATTCGGAAGGTATGCCAACGCGAGGCTGGGTCCGTTCTGTATTCATTGAACTCCATGACATGCTTGGACTCAGCCGATTAGGCGGCACTATCGGCTAAATCGAGACGTTCGGATGGTAGGAAGCTCAGCTGTCGATAAGCTGACGAGCGTCAGGTCATCCGCCATGAAGCGGTTGCAAAGCTACTCTTCGTTCACTCGGTGAGGATCCTGCGCTGTCGCGCAGTTGCTCAAATATTTCCATTCCAATTCGCAGCATCGGACTCGAGACTGCTGCTCAGGCCGGACCAGTCCATCTGGACGAAATACTCATAGGACGGTCACCTTGAACCGTTTTGCTGGTTGAAATTGACTGGTCCGGCGTACAGTGCCGGTCTCCTCGTGAGGCTCGTCGGCGCTTGCCAGCTGCTGCTCGAAGGCCTCCTGCTCCTCGTCTGCCTCACGATCTTCCGAACCATTGCACCTGCATCGAAGCTGCCGGATCGGATGAGAAAGGATTGTCCACGCTCTTCTCACTCCGCAGACGGTGGCAGCACAGCTACGCCGGCAAGCGTGCGAGAAGCCAGCGGGCCTTCCGCCCGACTACGAAAGTGGCGCACCGATCCTTGAATTTGGTTTCCGTGGGTGCGGTACTGCGATCGCCCGCGCCAGCAAGGTAGATTGTGCGACGTGCAGCCCGGGAGTCCTGAATGCCGCAGGGGCCAGCGGCGCTTCGCATTCGCCGTGGATGGATTTTCGTTGACCGCGAGTGCATGCTGAGAATCACAGCACAGCTGCTTCATCCCGTCTAAAGGGAATGACCGTCGAGCAAAGGGTTATGCTCGCAGGCGCAATATAGTAATCAAATCGCTTTCATTCCTGAGCCGACGCCTACGGTTGTGGTGCAAGAAGCAAATGGAGTAAGCTCGCCACTTAGAAAGAGCCAATTGGAGTGGCCTGTTTTGTGCAACAAAAACGGTAGCGACGTCGCGTCCGATGGCTTGCTGCACGCGAACCCTCGAGAGCTATCTCGCAACTAAACCCAGGTTGTCGCGGCAAAATGTCGTCGGAAGCTATGCTGTTCGAAGATTCGCAGAGCGACGACGCTGACGCGCGAAACAAGGAAGCGCCTCAATGAGGAAAAAGCGAAATCATGCGAGGCAAACAACATCACTGCAGGATCGCCTGGCCGTATTTGCAAGGGGTCTTGCTGAAATGGCGGCGATCATGCCTGCGGACGCGGAGCGAGATAGTCTGCTGAAGCGGGCCCGCACCGCGGAAATTGCAGACATCGACGATTGGGTCTCCTCGGCCGGGCTTCAGCCGCCGGCGCCATAGGGCTGGAGCTTCTCCTCCTCGAGGGGCCCCGTAGCCGGCGGGGGCTCTTCTACGTTCAGGAACAAGGTTTGCCGGAGGTTCGGATACTGAAGCCAACTTGACCACAGGCTAGGCTAGGAGCTGGCTGCCCGTGTGGTCCGAAGAGAATGAGGAACCGTCCCGTCGCGCTCCACAGACTGCGGAGCCTGTCCTTCAGGCGCATTTTCTGGTCGCGCTATAGCTTCGACTCATGGCCGGCACACCGCTTGAGCCGAAGTCTGGCTCATGGCTGCTACGGGAGGTCTGTTCGCCAAAAGACGCAAACGCATCACAAGGAGGGCCGCGTAAACGGCCTTTCCGATGGACAAGCCGATCCAGATGCCGATGGCACCGAGGCCAGTTTTCAAGCCGAGCACGTAACTGACCGAAAGGCCGATCAGCCAGTAAGCGATGCCTGCGAAGAGCAGCGGCACACGCGTGTCCCTTAAGCCGCGCAGGCCGCCAGCGGCAATGCTCTGAAGTGCATCAGTAATGAAGAAGCTCGCTCCGACAAGGATGAGAGCTGCAGTCAGCTTGATCGTGGCGTCCGCATTGCTGGCCGATTGGTCGACGAACAGCTCGGCGATTTCAAAGCGCGTGCCGACCACCGCAATCGTAGCGATCGCCGCGATCAGGACTCCAAGCAGCATGGCGGCAAAACCAGCTTGTCTGATACCTGATAGATCGTTGCGGCCGAGTGCGTGTCCGATTCGCACGCTCACCGCCATTCCGATGCAAAACGGGATCATGAACAGGGCGGCTGCAACCTGGAATGCGATCTGATGGGCGGCCACCGCGGTGGTGCTGATCACACCCATCAGGAGGGCCGTCGCAGAAAAGAGACCCGATTCCATGAAAATAGCGACCGAAATCGGAGTGCCGACCACGAGGAGCTCCCGCATCAATGGCCAATCGAACCGCCAAAGATATCGGAGCACCTGGTAGTCGCGAAAAGGACGGCAGTATGTAACGAACCAAATACCGGCCAGAAAGGTGCCACTGTTCACCAGACTGGTCGCAAGGCCGGCCCCGAACAAGTCAAGTCGCGGCAAGCCGAATTTTCCGCTGATCAACAGATAGGCCAGCAGTGCGTTGGTCGGAATGGCGGCGAGCGTGATCCACAAGGCCGGCGCCGGGCGATCGACCGCTGCCATGAAACTGCGGATCGCCAAAAACCACAGCGCCGGCAAGATGCCCCAGGCGAGCCCGAGCAGATACTGCTGAGCTAAGCGCGCAATAGCTGGCTCCTGGCCAAGCGCAAGCACAATTTGCTCGCCTTGCACCGGCAAAACCATGATCGGCGCCCATAGCACGAGTGCAATCCATAGCCCCATGCGCAGCGAGCTCCGTACCAGGGCTGTGTTTGCCGCGCCCCGCGCTTGCGCCGCGAGCGGCCCTACTGCCGAGATCACGCCAGCTGCGAAGGTAATGCCAACCGATAAGATCATGCCGGCAAGCGCGGCTGCCGCGAGGGCGTCGGTGCCGATGTGGCCGATCCATGCCAGATCCGTCGCCATCATCGCGATCTGCGCAAGTTGCGTGAGCGCGATCGGGGTCGCGAGTGTCGCGGTTGCGGCGAGTTCGTCACTGAGGTGATGACGAGCCAACCATTTGGCCAACTGGCGACGCCAGGATGATCGGTGCGTGTCGTCCCCTATCTTACTCATTCAATGCCGCCGTTCCGGATTCCGCGCTTCAGCCAATTGCCCTGCTGACGCGACATTCGCGCTGCAATCACGGTCGCGTCATCGGCGCTGTCATTGCTGATAGCATGTTCTCAATCGATGACGCTCCGCTCAAAAATGGTGAGAGCGTTTGGCCGCCAAGGAAAGCAGTCGCCGTATGATCGTCGTGCTTGCGACTTCGGCTGTCTCGCTTCATACGCCGGCTGTCTCAAGCACGACAACAGGACGTTTGCAGCGAGTCAGTGTCGGCGAGAGGCGCATCATTCTTCAATGCAAAGTTCTCAAGCACCATTGGTATGTCGATTGCTTGAAAGATGTGAGAAGATGATTTATGCGGCCATGATGTTTCTCCAGTAATCCATGTGGGTCTTCAAATGAAGATTGCCGGATCCGTCCGATTCCAGAGGTCTCATCAATCGCGCTCCATAGCACGCGCCTGCGTGGCGACGTTTTGTCACCTTCAGATCGCGGTGCGATTTGACGGTGGCCACAAATCTCCTTCCAAGGAGCACGGCACGACTGTGGATACCAGATTGAAGGCGTTTCACCCGAAGGCGCTCTATCGCCGGACTTTTCATCGGCACCTCAGGCGCGAGCATCGATCAGCGGCGAGATGCCGAGCCGTTTCTCTTGCTGCTGAGCGACGCCAGATAGAGGGGCTTGCGCCGGCGGATGATGAATGAGCTGAAGCAGGACGATTGGAATCCAGAGCAATTATTCAGGCAACGGGACGAGCTCAGGGTCAAGTTGCTTCGAGCCCAATCGGTTGTAGCAGAATGTAAGACAGAATTGGCGGAGCTCGAGCGGAGGCTTGAGTGTCGATCAGTCTCGGCGCCGATCGATGAACGCCAGCAGAAATCTGCGGCAGACACCTCGGCGCGTAAGGCACGGCCGCGCAAATCTCAGAGCGTCAATGATCCTGTCGACCCGCTGGCTGCCACGTTCACGAGTCAATCCTGGGACCGGTAAGCGCGACGGACGCTCGTGAACCCGGAGGTCCTTCAGGCGTAGTAAAGCAAAGCCTTCAATATCTATCGTGTTGCGAACCGACAACCGAAATGAACGTCAAGATGCGATACTTCTATGGCTCCGCTTTTTTTGTTGCTTGCGGCGGCCAGCGGACGCGCGTTTGATTGGTAACGCTGACGGGGGGGGCGTATCGTCCGCGAGTCCGACCGGACACTATGTTTCCGGATTGGGCCGCTCACGCAGAGGTCTCGATCTCTTTTGTTAGAGAGCTAAGCCACAGTGCTCAATCGGTCGTGATCGCTCGGTAAGATCAAGGCACGCCACGCCCCGGGCAGTGATCGGGCAAGACGACCAGCCTCATTTGGCATCGCCTGGATGTCGATGAGAATGACTATGTTCCTCCGGGTGCGTTCTCGAGCAGGGGGTGATAATGGCGATCGCCTGAGTTCGCGGATGCCAGAAAAAGAGAGTTCGAGGCCCATCCAAATTCATATGCGGACAACGATTTCGTCAGCTTCTCGAAAGCTTGTACGAATACGAACTAACGCGGGTAGGCTTCGAGGTGAGGTTGGCACGGACTCGCACAATTTCGACACATCTGGTGCTGCACTTTCAGCGACTGAAAACATCGACGGCGGATTGCAGGCTGACTTTGTAAGTCTTCCGACCTAAGCCGCAGGTGTGACCCGCGCGCAAGCCTCTCCTCAGGTATGCGGTGTTCGGTGAAATCGTGTGCCCAGTTGCAGGGCCATTCTTCGCCCCTTGCAGCAATGCTGCTGCGAGCTCGTAAAAGCCTATGCACCGTCTGCGTCTTATAAATGTCATCTTGCGCGGCGAGTGAGGCGAGCCGCGACCGGTCAGTTCGCGCACGTGAGACAATTAGGCCGCATAGATCCACGCGGCGAAGAGACGAGGTCGATGACAAAGCCTTTTCGAGCATGCAGCCTGTTATCCATCATTGCCTGCATCATTCTCTGTCCGGCCGTCAACGCACAAGATCGTCGCATCGTTACCGAGCCTATTGCACCTCAGACGGTGTGCGACCGGCCCATGCCGTCCGGCAAGCAAGATACGGTCACCTTGCAAGATGCCATCGACCAATGCCCGTCGGGGACCGCAGTATATTTAGGGCGGGGCGAGTTCCGGTCGGGTCCTCTCGAGATGAAATCGGGCGTGACGTTATGGATCGGACGAGGCGCCAAGCTCATCGCCATCGCCGAACCAGCCGCTTACGACAAGGGCCGCGGACAGTGTGGTCGTATCTCGGGTAAGGGCGATGGTTGCCGGCCATTCATCAGCTTTTCCAAAACCCGTGGCGGCGGTATCTACGGGGACGGCATCATCGATGGTCAGGGCGGTGCAACCATGGTAGGCGGTGCCGAAACTTGGTGGCAACTGGCCCGCCGCGCCCAAGCCGAAGGCGGCAACCAAAACGCCCCGCGCTTGATCCAGATCGATCATGCGCAAGACATCACGTTCACGGGTGTCACCTTGCGCAATGCGCCCAATTTTCATATCGCGATGAACCGGGTCGAAGGTGCCACGTTTTGGGGCCTCACGATTGATGCACCGGCGGAGGCCCGCAATACCGACGGCATCGACCCAGGCGCGAGCCAGGATGTAACCATCACCCGCAGCTTTATCCGAACGGGAGACGACAACGTCGCAATCAAGGCCGGCGATAATGGCTCAAGCAGCCATATCTCCATCATCGATAATTATTTCGGCTGGGGGCACGGCATGTCGATCGGCAGCGAGGTGAATTCGGGGGCCAGCGACATACTGGTACGTAATCTGACGCTGGACGGCACGACGTCTGGTCTGCGCATCAAGAGCGATGTCAGTCGAGGCGGTCTGGTCGAGCGCGTGACTTATGAAAACATCTGCCTGAGGGGCAATCGGTGGCCGCTGGCGTTCGATGCGAAATACGATCCGCGTGCACAGGGCTCGCGGATTCCGGTCTATCGGCAGATTGTTTTGCGCCATGTGCGTGGCGACAATGGCGCGCTGATGATGCGGGGCGTAGACGAGCGGCATGCCCTTGACGTGACACTCGAGGATGTCCGATTTGCCAGTTCCGCGACCTGGCAGCTCGAACATGCAAAGGTGACCGCCGATCATTCTAACGTATCGCCGCCGCTGCCGGGGGGAACAACAGAACCGTTGTCGCGCGGATCCGACGCTTGTTCCAGGGCATTCCGAGACGCCGACCGGTAAGCACTCCGACGGCGCCGGACATCGGAGCAGAGAGTCCCGCATCGATAGGTGGGAATTGCCAATATTGGCGGAAGACGAGCCTCATGGCCCGCGCCTCGTACGCGACTGGTTTGCAAGGGCGGACATCGCGAGAGTTGCCCGCAGGTTCTGGTTCGGCGAGGAAAGTATCGACGATCCGCGGGCTGTCCGCGTCGGTGCATCGAGTGCGTCCGCGCCGCAAACGCGACCAAGGGTAAGATCAAATGCAAATATTCCTGATGGCCGCCGCGCTTCTGGCTGGATATTTCTGTCTCCCGGCAGCATACGCCGAGGCATTATTGGTGTCGCATGCCGCAAATGCAGACTATCACTCCCTGCAGGAAGCCATCGACGCGTTGCCGGCGCAAGGCGGGGATATTCGGATCGCGCCGGGGACCTATCGCGAGAAGGTCAAGACCTCAAAATCCGGTATTCATATCTTGGGGACTGGCGACAAACCGGAGGATACTGTCATTGTGTATGGCGACGGCGCGATCAATGCGGGAGGAACCGCGCGTTCGGCCACACTGGATGCCGCTGGCGATGACTTCCGGCTCGAAAATCTGACCATCCAGAATGACTACGCCCTCAATCCGGCCAATCCCCCCTCGCAAGCAGTAGCGCTGTCAGTTACCGGAGACCGGGACGTCATTACGCGCGTCCGCCTGCTCGGCGCCCAGGACACCCTGTTTGCCGGCAAGGGACCGAACGGCCGAATGTCACGACAATACTTCTCGAAGTGCTACATCGAGGGGCATGTCGATTTTATATTCGGCAACGCCAAGGCCTGGTTCCGGCAATGTGAGTTGCACGGCATCGCCAACCAAGCGGTCATCTATACCGCTCAGAGCAAGGCAGCGCCGGATGAGGACAGTGGCTATGTTTTTGATCATTGCAGGCTAACTGCCGACCCTATTGCGGGCTATATCGCACTTGGCCGCCCTTGGCGCCCCTACGCCACAGTGGTTTTCCTGTTCGCGAAGATAGATGCCCCCGTGATCGCGGAAGGGTGGCGCGAATGGACGCCCGGTAAGACCAATACGTTGAGGACAAGCTATTATGCTGAATACAGATCCTTCGGCGTCGGGGCCAACCCCTCAGGCCGCGAGCCTCACTCCCATCAATTGACAGATGCCGCAGCTGCGAGATGGTCGCTAAGCGTGTTCTTCGGAGGCGCCACAGATTGGGTGCCAACGAACCATCACGATGGAACACAGAGCAGCGTTCAGGGCGAAGGGCTTCGACGGTGATCCTCGGATGAATGACGGGAGGAGAGCCTAATTGTCGTGGAGAGTCTTGTACAGCAACCCACTGGTGCCGCGGTCAAACCGATAGAAAGGGGCCGGCGCGACGATCTCATCGGTTCGCGGTGCGCCCACATGCGTCCGCGCCAGCTCGCAGATCATCCTTTCCTTTTGGCGGCTCAGTGTCGGCAAGCGCTGCGGACCGTCACGTCAGCGCCGTCGTCATTGCTCGAAATGGCTGATTTGCTTGTTCTTCTCCCTGCGCACATCTGCGGACAACGAAGTGAGCTGATGCTGCGCGGCTATCTTCGCTCGGCCGGTGATGTTCAGGGCCATCGTAGCTTAGCCAGTAGCGGTCGGCTCGGTCAGTCGATACCGCGAGGCAACTACGGTGGAGTCCGACGTTCTTCGATCCTGGATCGGGAGCCATACAAAGACGCGTATCTTCTCTATGATTTCGGCAATTCGCTCTATCCATGCGGCCCTCGGGGGTAGCGGCCGAGGACATCCGCATCATCGCGAGATCGGCCATCGGACACCGATGGATGAATCGAGCAACGCCGGTGCTTAGATCGGCGTTCCTCAGCACTCGCTGCGCATCACGCGAATCTCTCGGCGACCCACCGCCGCACCAGAGGGAAACTGCAACAGGACTTAGCAGCTTTCTGCAGCAAAAGCCGATTTACAGTTTGAGGCCGTGATCATTGAGCACCTTGTCTCTGAGGGCGCCCTTGATCTCACGGGCGATTTCCCTACGAACTGCGGCACCCAACGCTAGCTTGGCGTCCTCGACAAGGTCAGCTTCGACCCCGATCAAACCTTTGTCGGTGAGCTGTTGCTGCAGCCGCATGGCGAACTCCGGCCCCATTGCAGCAATGAGCTCGTCGTGCGCCGTGGCATGGTCTTTGGGGGCGATGTGACGCACAACGTCGTCCCAAGGTTGCCAGTCCACCGCCAAATAGTCGGCGAATTCCGTCGCCTCCCTCTCCCGCACGGATGCCTCTGCGCTATCAACGTCAGCGTCGGTGACGCCGGAGACTTCAAAGAAGCGCATGTTCGGCGCGACGTGTTGCAATCCCAGTCGCTCGCGGAGCTTATTTTGATAAGCAAGAAAGACCTCAATGGCGTCGATGTCTTCGACGTTGTTGCCCGAGCCTAGCGAGTGAACCTTCTCGCGCGCAATTCTCTCCAGCGCGTCCAGGCGAAACATGACCCGCCCCAGATCGATGAGATCGGGAAGCCGAGCCTTGTTGTTATAGGCGCCGTTCTCGACGTCTGCGATGAGCCGTGCGGTCTGCATGCCGTTCCAAGTCTGCGCGGCGGCGATCAGGGTGAGACTTCAGCGACAATCAAGGTGAGACTGCGCCGATGGGGGCGGACCGAAGGGAGGGCGTAGCCCGACCGGAGGACCGTCCCCATCGGCGTCGCGCGTTTTTGGACCCGTCTGGCGGCCGGGTGCGGCTGGTGCAAGCTGTTGATTCGTCTCGACAAGAGGGAATCGATGCCTTGCCTGGCCTCCACATCACCGACCACCAGATGAGGCTGTACATGACCTACCGACAGACACTGTCCCCCGAGGCCGCCGCGGCCAAGGCGGGGTTCTCGAAGGCAAGCGCGTATCGAATCGAGGGCGATTGTCGCCCGCCATCGCAGAAGAAGACGCCGAGGGGCCGGCGCCGGTCCGATCCGCTCGCGCAGTATTGGGAGGCCGAGATCGTTCCGATCCTGAAGGCTGCGCCCGGCATCCGCGTGATCGGCGTGCTGGACGAGCTGCGCCGACGGCATCATGACCTGAACCCGAACATCCGCCGCACGCTGGAGCGGCGCATCAACGCCTGGCGGGCGCTCAACGGCCCCGAACAGGACGTGATCTTCCGCCAGCAGCACGAGCCCGGCCGCCTGGGTCTGTCCGACTTCACCGACGTGAGCGCGCTCGGTATTACCATCGCGGGTGAGCCGCTCGGTCACCGGCTCTATCACTTCCGGTTGGCGTTCTCCGGCTTCGAGCATGCCCATGTCGTGCTCGGCGGCGAAAGCTTCGTCGCCCTGGCGGAGGGCTTGCAGAACGCGCTGTGGGCGCTTGGCGGCGTGCCGCGGGAGCATCGCAGCGACAGCCTGTCGGCAGCGTTCCGCAATCTGGCCGCCGACGCACGGGAGGATCTGACGCAGCGCTACGCCGGGCTGATGGGCCACTATGGCATGGCGCCAACGCGCAACAATGCGGGCATCGCACATGAGAACGGCTCGATCGAGAGCGCGCACGGCCATCTCAAGCGGGCACTGGAAGATGCGCTGTTGCTGCGGGGGACGCGCGACTTCGCCAGTCTCGATGCGTACCGGGCTTTTGTCGACGAGATTGTCGGCCGGCGCAACGCCAACCTCGCCAAGCCGATCGCGCTCGAGAAGGAGGCATTGGCGCCGCTGCCAAAAGGCCGCACGACCGACTTCGAGGAGAAAGTGATCCCGGTGACGTCGTCAGGCGGCTTCATCCTGCGGCGCGTGTTCTACACCGTGCCTTCAAGATTGATCGGCCATCGCCTGCGTGTGCGCATCTTCGACGACCGGCTCGAATGCTTCCTTGGCGTCACACCGGTCGTGACGCTGCGGCGCGGTCGGCCTGTGTCCGAGAGCCAGGGCGGTCATGTCGTGGATTACCGGCATGTCATCCATGCCCTGCGGCGCAAGCCGATGGCGCTCCTCAATCTCGTTTATCGCGACCAACTCTTCCCGCGTGCAGCTTACAAACGTCTGTTCGAGACCTTGCGGGAGCATGGTGATGACCGGCGCGCCTGCAAGGTGACGGTCGAGCTTCTGGCGCTGGCTCACGAGCGCGCCTGCGAAGCAGACCTCGCCGAGGCGATCGCGATGGATCTGGACGCCGGACAGTTACCCGATCTTGCCGCGCTGCGCGACCGCTTCCGGCCCGAGGCGGCCTCGATCCCGCGTGTCGCCGTCAAGCTGGCGCCGCTCGACGTCTACGATGAACTCGCCTCCGTCAGCGTCATGTCGGGCCGCTCGAACCTGGGAGAGGCAGCATGACCGGTATCGCTACCTCCGTCGATGCTGCCCGTGTCGAGCTGCTTCTCAATGAGCTCCGCCTGCCGGGCGTCAAGGCGATCTGGCCGAAGCTCGCCGCACAGTCGGACAAGGAAGGGTGGCCTGCCGCCCGCTTCCTCGCCGCCCTTGCCGAGCACGAGGCCGCCGATCGCACCCGCCGTCGGATCGAGCGACACATGGTGGAAGCGCGTTTGCCTGCCGGCAAGACGCTCGCAACCTTCGACTTCGAAAGCGTGCCGATGCTATCAAAGGCACAGGCGATGGCGCTCGCCGCCGGCGACGCCTGGTTGAAGGCCGGCGCCAATTTGCTCTTGTTCGGTCCACCGGGCGGCGGCAAGACCCATCTCGGCGCGGCGATCGGCCTGGCTCTCGTCGAGAACGGTTGGCGCGTTCTCTTCGCGCGAACCACTGATCTGGTGCAACGGCTGCAGGTCGCGCGGCGCGAGCTGGCGCTGGAGTCCGCGATCGCCAAACTCGATCGCTATGACCTCCTGATCCTCGACGACATCACATATGTGAGCAAGGATCAGGCGGAAACCAGTGTGTTGTTCGAGTTGATCGCCGCCCGCTACGAACGACGCTCGCTGCTGATCACGGCCAATCAGCCATTTGGCGAATGGGGGCGTATCTTCCCGGACCAAGCAATGACGTTGGCTGCCATCGATCGTTTGGTCCACCACGCCACGATCCTCGAGATGAACGTCGAAAGTTACCGTCGAAAAGTTGCCCTCGATCGCAAGCGCGGTCCAGGCCGGCCGCCTGTTCACACTACCCCAAACGAACTCGACAAGACTTTAATTGACGCTGGCAGCGCCGCTTGATTGTCGCGCAGCGTCAATCAACGCTTGCCAAGTCGACGGCCAGCGTCAATTATCTCCTGACTCGGCCGCCTCGTCTCATCTTGATTGACGGGCCGCTCTCATCCTGATTGTCGCGCTATACCAAGTCAAAGTTCGGCGATCCTCGCAGCTCTGGTTGGCGTCCAGGGCCAGTTGGAAGTAGCGCTTGCACAATTGCGGGTCTTTCGCCGCCTGCCGCAGATCATCGGCGACCGACTGGCGGAATTCTTCATTACCAGAGTTCACGGAGTCGAACAGTTTGCCAAGGAAGAGCGTGTATTCCCGGGCGCCCGGCTCTTCAGCAAGGCCCTGCTAGCTGCCAGCACCTCTCGATCAGCCTCCTGTGGATTGCCGCGGAGCCAGTCTGCGACCTTTTCGATGAGAGCATCGGCCGGCCCATCGTCCGTCCCGGACGATTCACTCTCGTCATCGCGCGAAAGGTAGACGGTCGGACCGACATAGTCATCGGCGTTAAGTATTGTATCCAGATTCGCTAACACCTGCTCGGGCAACGGATTTTCAGTCAGATCTATCCTGCCATCAGCGCGAAACTGCGTCAGCAGGTCCTCGGGCAAACTCGTCAACTGGTTTTGGCTGGCATCGAGCAACTCAATTGAAGCAGGAAGGGCCTCCGGCAAACGCGTGAGTTGGTTTTCGCGGACGTCGAGAAACTGGAGCATGGCAGGAAGGACCGCCGGCAGATTCGTCAACTGGTTGTGGCTGGCGTAGAGAGACTGGAGCGAAGCAGGGAGGACCTCGGGCAGATCTAGCAACTGATTGTGGCTGAGGTCGAGAAACTCCAGCGCAGCAGGTAGGACCTCAGGCAAGCTCCTCAGCCGGTTGAAGCTCGCGTCGAGGCCTCTGAGCTCGGTTGAAAGCGCAGGCAAGCTGGTCAGTTGATTGGCACTGACGTTTAGACGCCGGAGCGAAGCAGGGAGGCTATCAGGCAGAGTGGTCAGCCGGTTGAAGGGCAGATCAAGCACAACGATGGCGCTCGGAAGTCTAGGCAGGCTTGTAAGGGACAGCGATTCAAGATTCAGTGTAACGGCCTCACCGATAGCATTCACTCGGCGTACCGCTTCCTCCCGATCCTCGAGCGGGCCTACCTCCGGTTCAGCAGCCCAATTCTCAAGCACCTCCTCTTCGTCGTCCTCTGCATGGGCTGAGTGCCCGGAGTTTGCTGCGTAGCCGGTCACGACTGCGTTCCACTGCGCCGCCGCTCCGTTTTGCCCGCCCTCTTGTCCGGAAGATGCAGAAGGGATGCCTCCGCCGCGCTGAATCTGTCCTGCCTCAAAAGGATCCATCTCACCCTCCCTACGAAGCTGAGTAGACTCAACCCATGGTGACCTGCTCTAGGACCTAAGATACTTAGCTTTCGATAAGCTGACAGACTATCACCGGAAGGTGGCAACGATGGCATCGAAGCCGGAATGACTGTCGGTGCGACGATTTTGGAACAGTGACTCGATCCCGGCCGAGGGTAGTCATCTCCAGCCTACACGTTTCTGGGGATACCAAGGCGGCAGCGGCTTCAGTATAGAGCCCCAGAGCCGCGATGGCGCTTTAGCTCAACGGCGGCCACCGGAGCCTTTTCGGCCGCGTAGCCGGAAACGACGGGCGGCATGCGGTCCGAACGGGGCAAGTTCAAGGCGCCCCTCTCAGATGCCCCAAGGCAGTCAGTGTCGAGCTGGTCTTTGCGAAGCTTGACCGGTTCACTGCAAGCTGGATTATTTCGCTCACCCCGTGGCAAACGAGCGCCCTTGAGGTTCTGCAGCGACACTTGTCAGCTGATCGACAGGTAGGCCTGTTAACGGCAGATCGCTGCCCCGGGAACGGTCCTACCGGACTTATCTGGTCAACGAAATGGCAGCAAAACTCGCAGCAGCATCGATCCATTTGCCGCGCTTGGACTCGTGTGAACCCGTACCCACTCCGACGGGGCCGTAGAGCACTTCTAGCGGTTATCGAGTGACATTCGCGCTGTGCAACCGCCTGCTTCGCAAGTTCGAGAAGCAGGGGGTGGGGTATTGTTGTTTGTGATGATGGAGAAATTGATGGACGCGGGACGGGCACAGTGGAATGCAGGTTCTTCTTCCTCGGCGCCTTCCGAAGAGGCGGACCAGGAAAGCTACCTCGGCGGCTTCAACCGCGCCGTGGCGAATTTGGTCGAAACCTTGACGGGCTATCGGACCCCGGCTTCCGCGCGCGCGCGGGTCATCGACAACTGGGTTGCCGAAGTGGGGCAGGGCGAGGACGAGAATCGGCGGCAGGGGCGCACACGAATCAGGAATACGGAGAACACAGGCGCGCGCGCGCTGGACTTATCCTCACTCTCGCTGACCGCTTTGCCTACCGCCCTGACGCCAAGATTGCTGGAACTGCGCGCCAGGCATAACGAGCTAAGCAGCCTGCCTGCCATGTTCCCACCCGGTCTCCAGCGTCTTTTCATCAGCCATAATCGCTTGACCAGTTTACCGGACGATCTTCCGGCGACCCTCTCTATGCTGGAGGTCGCCGACAATAGATTGATCGGTCTGCCGGCCAACCTTCCGGCCGCGCTCGAAATCCTGAACGCCAACGACAACCGGCTAACCAGCCTGCCGGACGCTCTCCCGAGCGGGCTCACCTCGCTTGCGGTCGGCGGCAATCAGTTGACCGATCTGCCCGAGTCGCTCCCGTCGCGGCTCATTGAACTCAATGTCAGCAGCAATCAATTGGCCAGCCTTCCCGACCCACTTCCGAGCACGCTCCAGTCGCTCAACGTCAGCGGTAACCAGCTGACCAGCCTGCCTGAAGGGCTTTTAGATGCTCTCGTGCCGATGAATAGCCTTTACTACCCGCGTCTGGAGAGCCCCGAGTTTGGGGATAACCCGCTGCCGGACGACGTACTCGCTCATCTGGCGGCGGCTGAAGCGCCACCACCGCAGCTTGCGCAGCAATCCCTGCATGAGGCTGCGGCACACTGGCTTGCAGACGACCCGGCCGCGCTGGCCGAATGGCAGCACTTTGCGGATGAGCCAGGCGCCCAGGACTATGCACAGTTCCTCGAGAGGCTACGAGGCACTGTGAACTACAGCATTGACGCGTTTCGGCAGGCGGTCGCTAATGATCTGCGGCAGGCGGCTGCCAATGCGGAATTGCGCGAGCAGTATTTTGCACAGGCTTCCGAGGCCAACACCAGCTGCGAGGATCGTGTTACGTTGCACTGGAACGGTATGCAGACGGCGCGCCTCAACGCTGACGTCAAGAAGGGGCTATATGACAACCGGCTTGGCGAACTGATCCAGTGCGGCCGTCTCGCGTTTCGCCTGGAGGCGCTGGACGAGATCGCGCGCGACAAGGTCAACTCGCTTGCTCGCGGCAACCCGAACGTAGACGACGTCGAAGTCTACCTGGCCTATCAACATCGGCTGCGCGAGCCGCTGGAGCTCAGTCACGTCGCCCCCGACATGCACTTCTTGGCGGTCTCTGACGTAAGCGAGGATGATGCGACGAAGGCGTTGGACCTGGTCCGGGAGCTGGAAGCAAGCCAGTTCACCGAGTACATGGCAAGCCGCTGGCAACCCTGGGAGACCGTGCTGGAGCGCATCGCTCCGGACGAACATACCGCGATGCAAGACCGGGTGCACGAAGCCATGGGCGAGGAGTTTCAAAACCGCCTCGGTCAGCGATTGGCCGAGCATGGTCTGCTGGGCGACGCGGATGCCGAGCGGGTGCTTGGAGCCCAGGTCCGAAACGAGATCGCTGGCGAGATCAAACGCGAGGTCATGGACCGTGTGCTCGCAGAGCGTGGCCTCGAACTATGAGGCTCCCAACCGCCACAGAGATGTCTATCATTGCTCTGCGGCGGTACGTAGAGATCGATCGTGAGGCCTCGCCCATCGCTGCCAACGTGCTTTTGCGCTTTGGAAAGTGCGCTGCCGTCGATCTGGGCCTTTCGGTCTTGCCGAGCGACGAAAATCCCGCGCGCGAGGCGAGGGAGGGCGTACGGCCGAAAGCCGCTATGGGACGAGAGCTCCATCGGTGGAAAAGTTGTTGAGAGACCAAGGCGCGCAGCGGTGAAATCATTAGTTCCGCAGGCGCTGCCCCAGCCGACAAGCTCGGTTTGACGAGGCAGCCAACTGTTCGGCAGGTCCATTTGACTTCAGGTGCTTCCCGCGAGTTACATTTTGGCAATCAAGTGGTGGAGTCCAAGCATGCACCGCGTCGGCAGCTTACGATGGACAAACCGTCGTGCAGGTGCCCATTCTGTGCCGGCAGCCGCCTTTCCAGCACCAGCCGCCGCGCCACGTTTCTTGATTCATGGTGAGCCCTGCGGCCGAAACCTGCCCGGCGGTCGCGTTCTTCTCTTCGATCGCCCACAAGCTGGTTGAAATCGACAAAAAGCATCACCTGCGGCCAGGATCACCGACATCGGCATCGGATGAATCGCGCTTCGTCCGCCTTGGCGATGTCGCATTGAGGGGCCATACTAGGAGATTCTTGCGGATTCCGATGATCTCGCCCGGGTGTACCGATTTGATCTCGCCCAGGATTCCGAGATGATCTCGCCCACCATTCCGATTTGATGTCGCCCGGGGCGCGAGGCATTCTGGCTGTTTGGTTTCTGGCTTCGGTGAAGCCGCGGGGGCAACCTTGAATCGCGGCTTGAGGCCCTTCTTCGTCTGCTGTGGGCATGTGGGCAACGCTCTTTGCGTTGTCCAAGCGCAGCGGCATGTCCACAGCGCCACTGGCTCAGGCCTTTCGATCGGGTTTGCGGGTTCGCCGCAGGCTCTCGCCGTTGAGATCGATCCGGTGGGCGTTGTGGACCAGGCGGTCGAGGACGGCATCGGCGTAGGTGGGATCGCCGATCAGCGCGTGCCATTGATCGACGGGGAGCTGGCTGGTGACAGTGGTGGAGCGGCGGCCGTAGCGGTCCTCGAGGATCTCGAGGAGGTCGTGGCGGGCTGCGGCGTCGAGCGGCTCGAGGCCCCAGTCGTCGAGGATGAGCAGATCGATGCGGCCGAGCGCCCGCAGGAGCCGCGGGTGGCGGCCGTCGCCGCGCGCCAAAGCGAGATCGGTGAACAGCCGCGGGACACGCTGATAGAGCACGGAGCGATTGTCGCGGCAGGCCTTGTTGCCGAGCGCCGAGCCGGGTCATTAGCTCGGTGATCGCCGCGTTGACCTCGGCGAGGCTGTGGAAGGTGCGGTGGCGCAGCCGCCCGAGCAGCCAGCGCTCGACCATGAGGACCGCCTGTTCGACCTTCGCCTTGTCCCGTGGCCGTCGCGGCCTGGCCGGCAGAATGGCGGTGCCGTAATGCGCCGCCATGTCGGCGTAGCTGCGGTTGATCTGCGGGTCGTAGAGGCAGGCCTTGATCACTGCGACCTTGGTATTGTCCGGCACCAGCAGCGCCGGCACGCCGCCGATCGCCTCGAAGGCGCCGACGTGGCCGCTGATCCAGTCGGCGAGCCCCTGCGTCCAGGTCGCCTGCGCGTAGGTGAAGCTCGATGCGCCGAGCACCGCGACGAAGATCTGCGCGGCGCGTCGCTCGCCGGTGAACCGGTCGATTACCACCGGCACGCCGTCGCCGGCATAGTCGACGAACAGCTTGTCGCCGGCCATATGCGACTGGCGCATCGTCACCGATAGGCGGCCTTCCCAGGCGCGGTAGAGCTCGCAGAACCGCGAATAACGATACCCGCCGGGTTCGCCCGCGATGTACTCGTCCCACAGGATCGACAGCGTCACATGCTTGCGCCGGAGTTCGCGGTGTACCGCCGTCCAGTCCGGCTCGGCCTGCCGGCGATGGCCCCGCCGGGTGCCGGGACCGGCTCCCGCGCTGGCGAACAGCCGGGCTTCCAGCGCAGCGTCGGTGATGTCGTCGGGCAATGGCCAGGTCAGCCCCGCCGCCTCGAACCGGTGGATCGTCAACCGCACCGTCGAAGGGGCTGTCCCCACCCGCCGCGCAATCTCGCGGGTCGGCATCCCGGCCGACTTCAATCTGATCACATCGCGCACATGGCGCATCGCAAACCTCTCCGTCGGCATCCAGGTCCCCCTTCGCAAAGCCGAAAGGCGGGACCGTATCGGAGCCAGAAGAGGCCTCGTCACCCCGGGTTCGCCCTTGCGATACCCCGGGCGACATCATCCCGGAATGGCGGGCGACATCAAATCGGAACGGTGGGCGAGATCATTCCGGAATCGTGGGCGACATCGAGCGGAATCAGCAGATTCTGAAACTCCTGATGATCAAAGCCTCTCTCGCCGTTGCGATCTTAATCTCGACATCCCTTGCGACGCCCGCCCGGGCGCAGCACGTGGTTGCACCCTTCGATGGCGAGCTGCAGCGATTGGCCGAGATTCTCGGGACCCTGCAACATCTGCGCGGCATCTGCGGCTCCAACGAAGGCGCTAAATGGCGCATGAGATGCAGGAGCTGATCGACGCCGAGACCCCCCGCATCGAGTGTCCAGTTGGTGTCTTGTCGACGCTGACTGCGTGTTTCGGCAATTTCCGGTCAGCAATTTCGCTAATTCGCGGACAGCGATTTCAGTAATTCCGGGACAGGGATTCCGCTAAATCGCGGACAGTTGCGGGAGGTTGGTTTTCGGGAGCGCCGTTCAGGCAATGTGCTCTTTCAAGCTGAGTTTGAGAGGGGCAATGCCGAGACGGAAGTAAGCGAAACGAACCACTGTGAAGGACCTACGATCGATCCTGAGGCTGACGTACGAGCAGGACCTGTCGGTTCGGGAGATCTCGGAACGGCTGCAGATCAGCAAGAGTTCGGTTGCCACCTACCTGCTGCGAGCGCGTGAAGCGGGTTTGAGCTGGCCGCTGCCGCCGATTTACGAGAGCGAGGCGGCCTTGCAGCGAGCCTTGTTCCGGCGGGTCGGGCGCCCCCCGCAGGACTTGTCGGACCCGCCAGTGCGAATGACGACGGGCTGTCGGAGTGCTTCCAGAAGGATGGACCCGCTTCTGGCTGCGCGGATCTGTTCTTGTTGGGAGGCAAGGGCCTCAGATTGGATGCTACCATCGCCGAGCTGCTGCGCACCTGTCGCAAGGGCTATCGGCCGGCGTTCGCAATCATGGTCATCGTAGTCTGCAGAGTGATCTCGAGGAGTCGGTTTCGCGGTCGGCCCTCTGGCGGTTGTTTTTGCCGGACAACCCGTCGATAAGTCCGTCGCTATTCACAAGGTCCTAGTCCGAGGCCATCGGCGCCTTCGAATCCCGGCTCGACCGCCGCCCTGGTCGAACGAAACATCTAGCTGGCGTATATCGCGAATCTTAATTTGATGGTCTTCTACCGAAGTCGCTTTGTTTATGGCCTCCGAGAAGCAATCCGCAAAGAACTCGATGGTTGCGTCGAAGCTAGTTAAGTCCGCGAGTCTATTCCACCCAACGACAAATTTATGGTCGTCTGCAGGGCTATTCCAACGAAGAGAACCATCTTCGATATCCCGCGGCAGGAGCTGGAATGGCCCGTCGACTGTTTGCTCCTTCGAGTTTGCACTGTCTTTTTTGTGTGCTGGGATGTCCAATCCGATCGAGCCGTTCACTGGTGCGTCGAGAACGGCATCCAACCTCACCGGTATTGGTCGATAGAAAAATTCGGTGGTGTAGTAGGCGGCGGCGCTCATGACGATTCCAAGGAGCACAGCCACGAAACCAGCTGCAAGTCCTCGGAAGAAGAGCGGTGCTCGCAGCTGAACGAAGCAAGTATTTGCCGCAATCAGGACTATGGCAAAAAGGAATGCGATGACTAGCGAGCCGAATGCATCAGCGATCACATTCTCTAGTGCGTAATCGAAGGACAGCGTGCTGTAGTGGGCTGCGAAAGCTAGGTCGGTGACAATTAATGCTAGGAAAGCAGACAATGCAGTCGCTACAAAAGTGCTCCGCGCGCCCTTTCGGTTGAACGAGAATGCGACGATGAAGGTGGAGATTAGCAGAAATTGCGGTTGAAGACCGGCCATCAGCCACTGTCGAAGACTTGGAAACCTCGCCAAACCTTCTTGATATGCGGAGCCGTAAATCGAAGGCGAGTCGCTCCGGATCAACGCGTAGAGGTAGGTCTGGATCTCTGGACCGGTACCGACGAACAGCGAAAGACCAATGACCAGACATGCTGTCGAGATCAACCAACCGGTAGCCATCGACGGATTTTGTCTTGCGCGCCGATAGACGTCGCGCAGTGTCAGATGCCAGTTATGTCGCAGCTGTCGCCAAGTGTTCTTCAGCATTCAATTTTTCTCACCAATCCGCGCTAGTGTCTCCGCGGCGCTTGGAAATGCACGCGCTGAACGATAGGCTACAGAAAATAACGGTGGCTGTGGCTTCGGGGCGTGGCCAAACGGCCGGGATGACAAAAAGCGATTGTAAAAGGAAGTTCAGGGCCTCGTGTTAAGCGAGTCCCTAAGCCCCTTGACGCGATCCGTCTCCCATTGTTGGTAATCGATGGGGGCATTCCAAAAAGTAGTCCATGCTTGATTAAGCAGCCCAATAATTGGCGCTGTAGGATTGTCAGCGGCCGGGATGACTTCGATAGCTCGAATTCCCCGATGAGCCGCGTCGACGATTTGGACAAGCAGGCCTTCTGCGTAGCATTGGCGATATTCGGCGGAGGGCCGATAGTTCATCACATGACAAAACTCCCGCCAAGCACGCTCGATCATCGCGGCATCCTTCCGATGAGCCTCAGTTTTGCGGAGCATTAGTACAAGAGCCCGCATTCGCGCATCGTCGGCTGGATGGGTAGTGCCGATGGTGAGCGGCGTTTGGAACGGGTCACTGCCCCGCTTTACGCAAAGATGATAGTGAGACCAGGCATAGGCAGGACCCGATGCGGTCAAGCCAAACAGATCGCAGAACATCTCTTCCAGCCAGCTCTTGCTCCAGCAGGTGCGCCAGAGTTGGATTTGAAAAAGACGCCCATCTTGGTTGCCGAGTCGATCAGCTGCATCCGCGTCTGCTTGGAAGTGGCGGACCATCGCAAAGGCGGCATCCGAGAATGCGGCTTCATATCCAGACAACTGCGTTAGGTCGAGGCTGCGATGAATGGGGTGGCATAATTCGTGGTAGATATCGGGCAAATGAAGCAGAAACCGGCTTTCGATGAGAGGCAGACAAAGGAGGTTGAAATCGGAGTAGACGTGAAAATAGTCCTGCGACGTCTGGCTGATCACCGGTGTTAGAAGTGGATACTTGATCTCATCACAGATGCCGGTGATCAAACGGTTAAGGAAATTGTCGTCGGTGCCTGCGCGATTGAGAGCGAATACACCAATACTCTCGACATCATGTACGCGCTCTACAACGCGCTTGAACGCGCGCACCCGCCGCGGCGTTTGGAGCCTGCTGTCGACTATCCGTTCCCTTCTTAGAGCGTTGAGTTCGTCGGATGCGCGGTCAAGCCTGTTGAGACAATTCTGCCGGAGGCCGTCATATTCGCGCGGGTAGCGATTTTGAATGATGTTCTTTAGCTGTCGAATGCGCTCGAGAGATTGTTGGATCGAGCCAACAAGATACTCTTCGATCATGCACGTCCTCGGAGGCGGTTAGCGACCTCGGAGCGTTCATTTTCCAGTTCTGTCGCCAATTTTTCCAGCTGTTTCTGGTCGGATGCGTCGACCTGCCCAGAGAGCAAGCGGCGCCCAAGGCGTTCGAAGTTAACGAGAGGCTCGCCAGTAGGCGATCGCAGGAGGCTGTCCAACATAAGGGCTTCGTAGGAATGCGAGGACTGTCCGTGATCCCTCGCGTCGACGAGAAGTTGCCCAAGTCGCATCTGCTCTGAGCCCGGCTTCGCTGTGCCATCGGTTCTCATATGCTCGATGACCGTATCGATCAACGACGCAAAGAAATCGACATTTGCATAAATGCCATTCAGCAGGCTGAGGTCGCTCATGATGCATCCGCCACATCATCATCGATACCAAAGTCGACTTCGTCTTCGTTTACATCTTCTGCCTCCTCGAACAATCTGCGATCGCAGAGCTTAATCGAGATCGGAAGTCTCATTGCGCCTTCAGGTCGTCCCCATGTCAGGCAACTTAGATCGAAGACATCGGCAAGGCACAGGTCGATTGCCATCGAGCCGTGCCGGCGCTTGACATGAAGGGGCTTGGCAGTACCGGGGATAGCGAACGGCTCTCCAGTGGTGCACACGAAACCCTCAGCGTCCCCGATCCGTACA
Source organism: Bradyrhizobium sp. USDA 4541 (assembly GCF_024171085.1). Classification (NCBI taxonomy): domain Bacteria; kingdom Pseudomonadati; phylum Pseudomonadota; class Alphaproteobacteria; order Hyphomicrobiales; family Nitrobacteraceae; genus Bradyrhizobium; species Bradyrhizobium sp. USDA 4541. The sequence goes on along the minus strand of NZ_JALJZF010000001.1, from coordinate 8,493,509 downwards.
AAACTACCTACCGGAGGATTGCTTACGATCGGAGCGCCGCCGTCCCGGCCTGGCGTCACATCGAAGAGACGCATGGCGGCGGGCGCCGACTTTGCGATCTCAAGGACCGTGAGCCGCCAATCGTCCGAAATTACGCCGTCCAGCGCGAGCTTCCGGCACGCCTCCTTGAGACCCTCGACCTCGGAGTCCCAGGCTCGTCCGTCACGATGAACCACGATTTCGATCGGCGTGCTTCCTAAATTCGTTTTCTCTTTGCTTACAAGGTCGACGACGTATTGTGCTACCTGGTTTTTGAGCAGCCGCTCCTTCTGGCGGGACGGTTTGGTCAAGAAACGTATGATGCGACCCCCGCCGGCGATCAACGTGAAGGCCGATGTGCTATTCTTGACGTCGATGCCTATGACAATGTCAGCGTTCAGCTTCGAACTAAGCACGAATGGCCACTTGGCATTTGTAAGAAGGATCTTGTTCAAGACGACATTGCGGACATAGCCGCGCAAGCGCCGTTGTTCTGTGTCCTTTGCAACATATCGCAGTTCGTTGTTCCGCCGCTGCATCGTATAAGCCCGCCGGACCATATCGGTATGAATCACAGAGGCCGTCAGCTCGAATTTCTGGCCAAGTTCCTTTACGACCCACGCCGCTAGCTTGTCCGCGGAACGCGGGCGTCGATCGGCGCGATGGACCATGACCAATGCAAAGCCGGGCCGCACCTCGGCGGCCTCCATTGCTGCTCTAATGGCGCGCGACTGCCCCGCGAAGTCACGCGAACCATTGAGGTCGTCGTATACAATAACCTCCGGCTCGTACTCTCCGCCGCAGGAGTAGAGCGACTTCAATTGCGTTTTGAGATCAGAGAGAAATTGTGTGCCCGAACTGTTATGAATGCTTTTGGGAACAATGAAGTATTGTCGCGAGAGCACGGACTGCTCGAAGAAACCGGCGTTGGGATCCTCAAGGAGTTTGAGGCGGTTTTTGCTGTAGTCTCGCACGAGGGTAAGGTCGTCCCCTTGCTCGCCCAGCTTCAGCCGTCGGTTGTTACCGAACAGAAGCGTCGGCAGCGGGAAGAGCTCGGCATCAGCGGCGCCAGGCTTGTCAGCCACCTTCAACTCGGCCCCGGACACTTGGAGTGATGCGAGGAATGTCCGGACGATGCGATCGATTTGGGTGCGTCGGTCCGCAGGTTCAGCAGTCGTCTCCGATTGATGTTGCGCTCCCGAGGCCGCATGGGTGTCCTCAATCAGATAGCACAACGCTGCCGGGGCGGATTTTTGCTCTGGACCACTTGTACGGAAGTAGATCGCAGCTCCTTCAGGTGACAGGTTGGCCACTGCCGGTGGAACGGGTGTCGGCATGCTGGCGTGGAGGTACTCGATCAGGCTCACGGCCCTGCCGGAGAGTGGGATCGATCTCGCTCCCACCTTTGCATCGGACAACCCGGACAATTTGACTGAGAACCAGGTGTCTCCCATCTTGTAGAGGCAGGACCGTCCCTTTAATCGAGCGACGGCATCGCGCGTGATTGAGGTCGATAACGGTGATCGAGCGATAAGCTTGCGGCGCAGATCGACAACGATCCCATAGCCGCCGTCCGTGTGCGGTACGATGCGCACCGTGAACCCGTCATACAGATCGAGCTCGCCGAGAGATTTGGTGGGCCTTCTGAAATAGAATGGCAGACCCGATCCCGGCCGCCAGAGCCTAGGATCCCGAAGGAGGGGGGCTTCAACCGCAAACTGGAGGAAGCGCATGCGCACAGCGTCGAGCGCAGAGCCATCCGGGCAGAAGGTAAGCTCGATCACTTCCATTGTGTCGCGAAGCATGGCAACTCCGCCAACGAGGAGCACCTCGCTGGGCGGTTCGCCGTAGCCTTTGGGGATAAGAGCAAACGTGACGTCATCGCGTTCATACATCGCGACCGGTGCCCTCATCAGCGAGCTCAATCGTCGGCGGATTTTCTGAAGGTTGCCGTAGTAGTCCATGCTATCGCGCCGCAAGCCGCCGACCTGGAAAAGCCGGTATTCGGCTTTGAGGGTTTCCAGGCCTTCGATCTTGAAGCTGTTCGTTTCAGTGGGCATTCACCTTCTCCCAGCAAAGAGAGCGGAATTGGCAGGCCTGACACGTCTCGGCGGAGCTAGCGGGAAGGAAATCCTCAATCTCTACATCGACGCTTTTTCGTTCATCGACGAGGCAATGCATTTCGTACGCGGACTCAACAGCATAATCCTCCGCTTCCTCAATCAGGTCGATGTCCAAAGCGTGCTCACGCACCAAGCCCGTCAAAAGTTGTACTTCCAATAGACGGATGTGCTCCGGCCGGCACTCAAAGTCCTCCGGAAAATCCTTGTGCTTGCACCGACTGAGGACGATCGCGTAGGTCGCTAGCTGCAGCCACGCGTCGTTCTCGGCAAGGGCGTGAACTTTCCAGTCGATGATGATAGGCGGCGCGCCGCGTTGGAAAGCGATCACGTCTGGCCTGGCGGAGGCGGTTACTCCGTCGATCAACGGGACGTTTAGTGGCCTCTGCGCGGCGACAAAACTCGACGTCTTCAAGGCTGTTCGGATTGCGTCCATCTCATAGAGATTTACGAGAGCTTGCTCTATCTCGTCCCAAGCATGATCGAGCTCTCCATCAGACGGCCGGGGGCCGTACTCCATCGTGTAGAGTAGGCAAAAATCGTCTCCTTCCTCTCCGACGCGGAGATTGGGATCGTTTATGGGATGTTCGAGCGCAAAGTTCAGTTGACGCTCGTAAAGCTCTCTTGCGAGAACCTTCACGCTGCTGAGCATCACTGGCGTCCCGCGATTAACCCCGGGCACGATTACTTTCGAGATGATGTCGTCGACAATCTGCCCACGCCATGCGCTCAAGGTCTGCAACTTCGATAGGAGGTGAGCGCGCCGTCGGAGCGGATCTTTTGCACGACCATTCGCAACAATGCTTTTGAAGTACCACTGCCGCTGGCATTTTCGAAAAGTGCGGCTTGCAGAGTACGACCAGCGCATCACCCTCTCCGTTTTCTGGACCGGATGAACTGCAGGTACTCGACCAAGGCGTTTTGCTCCTCTTCGGTTATCGGAATCGATCCGATACGCGCGGCGGCTTTGCTTGGCGCATCGATGTCAGAAGAATTCGGAACGGGGAATCCGGCCAGCTCCAACAGGAGCTCGTAGGGCACTTCGTACGCGACTGCGAGCTTATGTAGATTCTGGGGAGCCGGCATCTTGATCTTCCCAGTTTCCAACTGACTTAAGTAAGCGTTCGAGATGCCTGTCTCGGTTTGCACGGCACGGAGTGTCTTGCCGGTCACAGTCCGGGCGGACGCTAGAAAATCGGCCAGCCTTTTTGTGGAATCACCCATTTGCTTAGCGTGGCAATCAATGCTAAGTTTGTCAAGCAGAAATACGCTAGTTATTTCAATGTCATGGCAGGTGAATTGCTCCGCATCTCCAGAATTTACTAGAGGTTGTTCATTCTGGGCGGTGTAACGCGGTGGCCCGTTTTAGCCATTCAGAGTCGTGCGATCGGCTCGCGACCCTGTTGTTCGGAGCTGGCTCGCGATTGAAGACACGCAACACCTGCTCAGCCCGGTTTTAGACTACGCGGCGGATGCTCTTTCCTGCGCGATCTCGCCGAGTGCCTTCGCTGGCGCTTTCCCGACGCACCGCTCCAACGTCTCGGGGCTCAAGGAAAGCGCTGCGTCGACGGTCCGTGCTCCGGCAGAGAACAGGGCGAGATACTGACCGCGAGACAAGGCAATGGGCAACCCGATCAGCTCCAATGCCTCGGCAGGAAGACCGAACTCGAGGCGGCGGAGGAGCCCGTCGAGCGCGAGCAGGAAGTCGGGCTGCGCGGGGAACAGAGCGGACAGGATCTGGTGCGCCGATCGGAGATGGAAGCGCGCGCCGTCCGCGATGCGGGCGATGTCGCCGTAATTGATGACGCCTTGGCGGAGGTTTGTTGTGTAGCGTCGCTCGATCTCGTCGACGGGAACGCCCTCGATCCAGTCGTAAAGGATGGCTGCGCGCTTGCACCGCGCAACGAATTCGAAATCGCCATCGCAGTAGCGTTGCAGGAAGTGTGCCATGTCGGCCCCGTAGCGTTGTCCGACCTGGCTGGCGCGGACGGACTCGGCGCGGCCCTTCTTCATCACCGGCGTGTAGATCGCGTCCATCTCGGCGAGCACCTGGACGATGCCCAGCACCGTGACCGGGGCGGTGCGCGAGATGTCCAGCTGACGCATCAGCTCGATTAGGCGCAGGCTCGATTCAAACGCGAGGGACGACGATCCGCAGGCGCGACCGAGCAGCGTCAGGCGGACGAGGTCGCCGTCGCGTTCGGCGAGGCCGGCCTGCAGCAGGCGGTCGACAAGCGCGGCGATGTCGCCTTCGGTCTGGCGGATCCAGTGGGGATTTGCCAGAGACGCCGAATAACCGCCGAAGGTGTTGGCGAGCAGTCCTGGGATATCCTCGGCCCGCACGCCGCGGACCTGGCTGAGCAGGCGAAGGATCCAGGTCGGCAGATCGCGCTGCTTGAACGAGGACGTGACGTCCTCGGGCCTTCCGAGGACGTACTTCTGGAACAGCTGGGCCCGTTCGACCGGTGTCTCCGCCAGGATGATGGCCTTGCCGGTCTCGTTGAAGCCGAGCCGGCCGGCGCGGCCGGCCATATTCTTGTACTCGGCGATTGTGAAGGGGCGGCCGTCCTCCCCAAGGAACTCGTTCTCCGCGAGGATAACCGTCGAGGCCGGGCTGTTGATGCCGGCGGCGAGCGTGGTGGTGGCCGCGAGGGCGTGGATCTGTCCGCCCTCCGCGCGGTATCCGCCCTGCGCGCGGTATCCGCGCTCGACGGCCTCGCGTTCAGCGCGGAGCAGATTGGTGTTGTGAAAGGCAGTGCCCCCTTGGAGGCAAAGGCGCAAGACCTGGGATGCCGCCGTCAGGTCCTGTGTCGGTAGGACGGCGAGAACGTCGGTGGCGGGGCCTAGTCCCAGCTCATTCGCCAGATAGCGCGCGCAGCCTTGTGCGGGGCCGCGCGTGTTGCGGAAGACGATGATCTTCTCGCCTTGCCCGACCAGCTGCTTGGCGAGCGGCACGATCACGTCCTGCGAGCTCGGTTTGTCGCGGCGCTGAACGATGTGGCTGGGCGGGACCAGGGTCTCCGTCTTTGTCGTTCCGTCGATGTCGACGAACTGGAAGGTGCCGCGCCGGTCGAGCACGCCCTCGATGAGCGGGACGGGACGGTCGCGCGATGTCAGCAACGGCAGGTCGAGCCATCGGTCGAAACTGTTGAGGTTACCGATCACGGCAGACAGGACAACGAGCTGAGGATCGATGCCGCGCTGGCGGGCGCGCAGCAGAAGCGCGAAAATCAATTCGACGGTGATGCCACGGCTTGGATCGGTGATGAACTGGCCTTCGTCCAGCACGACCAGACCGAGCTGATTGAGCAGACGCGGCGAGGAGAGTGCCAGATTGAGGAACATCTCATACGTGAAAAAACCAAGGTCGTACCGTCCGCTCAATACGGGACCGATGCCGTCGGAGGCATCGCCACTGCAACGGACGACGCGCAGGCCGGCAGGCGAGAAGCGAGCGCTGAAGTCCTCGAACTTCTCGTTCACCAGCGCGCGGTAGGGCAGCAGGAAGACGGCCTTCTTGCCGGCGGCGACCGCGCGGATGGCCGCGAGCTCGCCGACGAGAGTCTTGCCGCTGCTGGTCGGCGCCACGACGAGGAGCGAATTGCCGTTGAGCACGCCGAACTCGTTCACGGCCTTGAGCTGCAATGCGTTCAGGCCGCCCGGGAACGTCACTTTCCACTGGTCGACGATCTCCTGCGGCAGGCCTGCGTCGGCTAGTTCAGAGAAGGAGCCTGTGATCTGGCGCACCGGAATGGCGGGGAAAGCCGCAGCATAGTTCGCGCCGCGCGTCAGAGCCGGGAAGACCAGTCCGCCCTGCACTGTGCCGAGGAAGACGGGCGTTTGCGTCACACCGATCCGCGTCGCCTCGACGCGCGCCAAGCGGATGATCTCGCCGGCGACCTCCGGGAAGCTGATGGGAGCTCCAGCGGTGCCGCTCATCGCCTCGATAGTCGCGTACGTCAGAAGGCCGTGACCAGTGCCGGGCTGCTCCCACGCGGCTTCGGTCGGCGCGCAGGCCGCGAGGAGGATCCGGCCCTCACCGAAGATGCCTGTCAGCGCGAAGGCGCTGCGTGGCTTGGCGGCCGTCTCCAGCACTCGGGCGGGCGCATGACCACTGAAGCAGCAATCGAGGATGCAAAGGACGATCTTGGCTTTCGTGGTTCGGAAGGCCTCGGCCAGCACGGTCATCGATAGCGCCGTGCCGGGGAGATCGGACGGTTCGGTGTCATACAAGATCAGGCTGCCGTCGGGAGAGCCATGACCAGCGAAACTCAGCACTACGATGTCGTCGGGGGTCGCGGCGCTTAAGGTACCGACGACCGCGTCCCGCACGTCGGAAAGCGTCGCCTGTTCATCGACAAGGAGGCGTGCCGCGAGACCGGGTACGGAATCCGTAAACAGCGCCCATAGGGCGGTGGCATCGCGCTTCGCTCCGCCAAGCTCCGGCACCTTCGGACTCTGATGCCGGTCGATGCCGACGAAGACAGCCTTCAACGCCATCCTTGCCCTCCTGGGCCAAGTGGCGAGATTCTCTCGCCGAAATGGTTCGCCCGCCTAGAAGGGCGCGTGCGGGGGAAATAGGGCACAGCCAACGGGTTGCAAGGATGGAACAGGACGCATCCACTGACATATTGCGGTTCTCACCTCGTCAGGCGACCGGCAACCGTCCATCAAGTTTCAGGGACCGCCGGATCCCTTGGGACCCGCCAATCTCGCGATCTGGTAGTTGGCCGTGTTGTTGCGTTCGCGGGACAGCGCTGGAAATGCTAATTGTATGCAATCCGTTTACATAAAGTGACGAAAATCGTCTGTTTCCATACGCAAAATGCGAAGTCCCAGTACAGTTTGGAACTGATTTTGCGATCCGTTGTTGAAAAACGATGAAAAACGTATATTTTCATACATGGATCGCAAAACATGAAGCTCAAGGCATTTATAGAATCGATGCTTGCGAAAGGGCGCCTTTCGTTTGACCGGGACGAGGTCGTCACCGCGCTCGGCGTGGCTCCGGATGCGGTGCTCGCGGCGGCACGGCGGGCGCAATCCGCCGGCATCCTGCTGCACCCCCGCCGGGGCTTCTTCGTGATCGTCCCGCCACAGGCCCGGGTGTTCGGCGCACCGCCGGTCAACCAGATCATCGATCCACTGATGAAGTTCGAGGGCGCCCGCTACTACGTTGGGCTGCTTAAGGCCGCCGAGCTGCATGGCGCCGCGCATCAGGCGGTGATGGAATTCCAGGTCGTCTGCGACAAGCGCCTTCCCGAGATCGAGATCGGTCGATCCGTCATCCGGTCGTTCTTCCGGAAGGAATGGCCCGATGCCGGGCTGATCGAGATCAGGACGACGGATACAGGGACGTACCTCGTCTCCGGAGCAACCCTGACGGCTTTCGATCTATGTCGGTATCCGGCCGCGGCCGGAACGCTAGATGCGGCGGCGACCGTGATCGCCGAACTCGCCGAGCAGATGAACGAGAAGCAGATCGACACCGCGCTCGCAAACGTTGAGCGTCCGGTGGCGCAACGTCTTGGATACATTCTCGATCACGTCGGACAGCCGCACCTGGCCGAGCGTATTCTGCACGCGATGAAGTCGGACTTCAGACTGAGCGATTTTGATCCTCCCGGCAGCGATCCGGAGCAGGTGCAGATCGACAGACGATGGAAGCTAAAAATCCACAAGCCGCTGGAGACCGACTATGATTCCGAAGGCCCACATCCTTGAATGGGCGGCCAAGACGCCTTGGCCCGAGGAGCGGCAGGTCGAGCAGGATCTGATTATCTGCCGAGCGCTCGTCGCGATCTTTTCCGATGACTTCCTTCGCCCGCGGCTGGCATTCCGCGGCGGCACGGCCCTCAACAAGCTCTTCTTCAGCGGCGCCTACCGCTACTCGGAGGATATCGACCTGGTGCAGACGACGGCGGAGCCGATAGGTCCGACGATCGACGCGCTGCGCAGCGTGCTGGACGGGTGGCTGGGTCGTGGCTCCTACCAGCACAAGATGCATTCGCCCAAGATGATCTACAAGGTTGCCGCGAACGACGGCGGGAGCATCCGTCTTAAGGTTGAGATCAACACCCGCGAACACGCGTCCTACTTCGATCACGCCGACAAGCCGTTCGCGATCGAGAGCGCATGGTTTTCGGGCAAGGCAGATATCCGGACGTTTCTGATCGACGAGATACTCTCGACCAAACTGCGTGCGCTGCTTCAGCGAGACAAGGGCAGGGACGTGTTCGACATCGGCCATGCCCTCGAGAACTTCGATGGGATGGACCCTGAAGCCGTAGTGAAGGGGCTGACGCATTACCTCGGCATGTCGGGCACGATGATCTATCGCTCGGCCGCCGAGGAGCGTCTGTTCGCTAAGGTGCGGACGATGACGATGCTCGATGACATGCGCGCACTCGTCCCGGCCTCTCAGCGGCATTTCATCACGGAGGAGGCGGGCAAGAAGGCCATTTGCAGCGTCCTCAACGCGCTGGTTCCGCACCTGCCGGGAAAGTCTTGGGTAAAGTCGCTCGAAGTGATCAAGGAGCTCGGACTCGAGCCGCTGTTGAAGCAGGGTTCGCGTGGGCACCTGTGGAAGCCGAGCTAGTCGATACCTGGCGAGCGAACGCGGTCTGGTTTTGAAGGCGAACGATGTCAAATCCGTGGGACCCATTTCCGCTGCCTCGCCGAGGCGATAACTCCGCGAGCACCACTCACGAATGGTTCGGTAGAGCAATTGGGCAATGGGTGCATGTCGAGTTTCAGCTGGCCCTGCTGTTCTCCGTCTGCCTCGGCCGTCCACGACATGCTGAAATGGTCAGGGAATTCGGGACCGGGGTGACCTTCAGGAAACGGCTTGATCGTCTGCGGTCCGCAGCGACTGCTTTCTTCTCGGCGAGGAATCTTGCGGAGCTAGAAGCCGAATTTCGGGCAATCTGCGTCGCGGCCGAAGGCTTCGCCAAGCGACGGAACGAGGTCGCGCACTCCGTGGTGTTTCCGAGCATTTTCCTCCCTTCATTCATCGAGGATCGGCTCGGAGGCTTCGACGGGAGATGGGCTCTGGCGCCGCCGTACTATTCGCTCAAGGACTTCGATGCTCAGGGGTATCCAAAGTTCGCGTACACCTCCCGCGAACTGAATACGCTGGTAGTTCGACTTGCCGAGTTCAAGATGAAGATCGAGGCTTTGGAAATCGCGTTGATTGGAGCTGTCCGCAACCCTTGAACAGATTGGATTGCCATCGTTTGGGCACCTAGGAACGCTTTCTCTTCGGTAACATCACCATCGAAAGAGACTTCCGGGAACAAGGGTGTCAATCGGCACGCAAGTTGCTATCCAAATTGCTCGGATACAGTGAGATCATCACCTCATTGACTCCTGCGCGCGCATTCACCGGCAGGGAATGGATACTCATCCAGAACCGTCATCGTGACCTGCGAGCGAGACTAAATCTCCATGGTTTCATGCTGTGTCTTCTCGACGACTACGTGCCGGCAATTGCAACTCTAGCGCTGGGGTCGCCGTAAAAGCAGTAGGCCACGTACGTGTCGCGCCCCGAAGCTGGATCGTATCCCTTCGCGCGCACTTTCCTAAAAATCTGGGCGACGGTCTGGCCCGGATTCTGTTTGATTTCCTGGTAAAATAAAGTGGCGATCTCGTGCGCGATCGTGTCTTCGACGCTCCATAGCGGTGCAATAACCGCAGTTGCGCCGAGCTTGATGAAGGACGCGACAAAGCCTCCCAATCCGACCAGAGAAGGTATGATGCGTCCGATCTCACAAGCGTTCAGAAAGATGACGGGGCGGGTCTGAGCGAAGAGCTCCCCTAATCCGTCAATGCCGAGGATGTTGGACGAGCTGAGTTCTTCGTTGTTGTCCAGCCGAATACACTGGATGCCCGCGGCAGTATCCTTGCCGTGGCAGATAAAATGGATAAGGGAGCGGGAAACAGTCCCTAACTCCTTTCCGACGCTCTCGAACGAAGCAGGGCGAATGATGTCGCCGGGATACTGCTCGACGACCATATTTGCTTCATTCAGGGAGTTCTTGAGGATCATCGTGCCCGTATAGGCGGGCGCTATGATGGAGGAATCCGTTAAGCGCAGGGACCAGGCGGGGGCGACCGTCTTCTCGTCCGTCCATCGACCGATCTCGAACTCAACTCCGAGTGGGAGCCGTCTTGAGAAAGTCGGAACCGCCCTGTTGGGAATCATGAGTTCCCAAGGAATGAAAGGCTCAGCGCTGACGATCGCGATCGTCCTCAGCGGCGCCTTCGCGTCGATCAATGCCCAGAACACCTCGCGGAAGATTTCCGGTGAGGAGTCAAACAGAATGGCGCCAACGCCCTTCAGCTCGGCGATCAGTTGCGCTCGCGGCGTACCGGCTGCCGTGAAGCGCCCCATAAAGCCGTTGACGAGTTGCTGAGTAGTGCTCTGAAGATTCCAGGGTCCGGTAATTGGCGCCCGATACTTCTCCAGATGCGGAGTGCTTACGAAGCACCAGAACGATCGCCCATCTCGGCTCGGGTCAGCCGTGATTGTCACCGTCAAATCGGCAACGGGAGCGCCGTTCATCGGAACGACAAGGGTGTCGTTGGCGGGCGGCGACTCCGGGATGGTGTGTCCTGCAACTTCAATCGTTCGCGTGACTTGGCCGACGGATCTGGCGTCCACAAAGAAGTTGACCCCAATGAAGGCGATCCCATCTGTCCAGGATTCCATGGGCTCGACGATCGCTTCGATCGGCGGAAGAGCAATACGGAGATCTTCCCGCCGCAGCACGAAACTTACATTGGCGGCTCCCTTCAATCGGAAGTGGCTGCTCGTAAAGAACGTAGCCAGTACCGTGCTTCCCGCCGCGGCCTCGACGGCGCGAGAAGTTTCGCCGGCCAAGGGGGCGGACGAATCAAGGTAGACGTCGATGTTGAATTCGGTGCCGGGCTGTAATGGAAGATCCTTGTCGACGCCAACATGAGGCGTTCTCTTGACTGTGATGACCGGTTGTGGAGCTGTTGGGCTGGCTTCTTCAACCGCTGTCGGCCCATCGTCGCGTCTTTCAGTGCGCGGACTACGGCCGCCAATACCTCCGCCGTCCTGTCCGCCACCCTGATCAAAATGGTGGTACCAGGCGCCCCTCCGCCTGCTTGCACCACCGTCGGGTATGCCTCCGGGGCGAGGCACACTATCAGTGTCGAAGTCCACCTCGAGTTCGCCGCTGTGGGGATCAAACCCGGGGTCGTATCGACCGCCTCGAACCACACCGCCGTCCGGTATAACCGGTATTGGTGGATCGTTTTGAAGCCTATTGAAGCGAAGCAGGGCCGCACTATCGGCCTCTTTGACTTTTGCACGTTCGTCCGGTGGGAGTTCCGTCATTAAGTGTAGGCGCAGCTCGTGCAGGTAGGGGTAAGCCTTCACGAACCAGTCGTCGGCGGCTTCAAATGGCTCGAACACCGCCAGTGCCGACTGGAAAGCCCCTGAACTAAAAGTCGCGACCGCTTCCGAAAAACGCAATTCGGTGATGGCGAGCGCCTGTGCCATGGGTTGCATCATGTTTAACTGAACTGCTCTTGCTTGGTTTGAAAGCCTGTTTCGTCGATATACCTTGTGGTCAGTGCGGGCCCATCGAAGTCCAAGACCGCGAACCCCATGTAAGCCCACTTTTCCGGCCAATTGCCGATGAAGCGTCGGTCCTCGAAGGTCGCCGGCTCAACGTAGGGATCTGCCTCCGCGTGCGTCATGTAGACGGGAACGCCGCCATGCCCGATCAAACGAGGGTATCTCACTTTGCCGTGTGAAGAGTAGGCGATGCAGCGGTGCTCATGTCCCCAGAGAGCCGCGTCGATCCGGCCAGAATCCAGCACTCGCTTCAATTTGGTTCTCAGCACGGCCCCAACGGTGTCAGATGGCTCGTAAGCGCTGAAGAACTGGTGATGCGAAAGCAGCATCGTCTTCTGCTGGTTTGCTCCGACGGTGTCTTCAACCCATTTAGCCTGAGGATCGCGCAGCCCGTTGTCATCGTAAGCCGTGTCTAGGCCGAGGATCTGCCAGTTCTTGTTATAGAGCCTGAAGAAGCTCGATTTGGCTTGTTTGGCAAAGCGGGGATCGGCAAGCAGGGTATCGTAGTAGCCATAGCCTCCGGAGTACATGTCGTGGTTGCCGTTGAGGCTCCACGAGCCAATCCGGGTCTGCTCTGATTTGTGGACGGGCCAATAGGGAAGAAATCGCTCTTGATATTCGAAGTCCCAGCCCGAGTAATACACATCGCCAAGGTGTATGACATGGCAATCGATGTCGCTGGCCAGGCATTCGTCAACGTACTTGCGCATGGCGACAGCTGTGGCTTGTGCGCGAGGAAGACCGCTTCCCCAGTCTCCAACGATTACCAGGCGACAACGATCCTTCATCTCAAGGGCTGGAGCCGACGTTGCATTGAATGCACGTGGATTTTTGAACTTCTGGATGCCCATTGCGATCAATGAGCTAACCCAGCCTGGGTCCGTAACCGAGAACTGATCGAAGATGCGCCGGTTGATCCGGGTCCCGGTCACAGGATCAGTCTGGTCGCCACCATCGCCTCGACGCCCTGTACCCGGTTGGTCGACGGTGGAGGCATTCTTGTGTGCAATGTATCGCTCAAGTGCGCTCTGCGTGATGCTCAAAACGGGATCGCTGCTGATAAATGCCCGATTGGCCAATGGCGATGGATCGTCACCACGCCTACCAGAAGGTGGGATATCCGAGGCTCGAGGGCCGGAAGGAGCCGCCGCCTCAGCTGCCAATGATCGGTCAATCTCAGCGGCTGCCGCTTTCAAGTCGTCGTCTGAGACTTGGACTGGAGGTGTGTCGACGTCACCGCCACGCCTGCCACCACCGCCGAGAAAATCTCGCACGATCTCGAGTTGTTTCAGCACGAAATCTCTGTCGAGTACTTCGGCGATCATTCACTACTCCATGTGAATTCGAGCGCAACAGCTATTGGCCCGTAACGGAAGGGAGATCGTTTAGTTTGATGGCGAAACCTAGCATGATTTGGTCGACTCTCGCGCCAGTTTCGTCGAGGCGACCTCGCCGGTAGTTGCCAGAAACAGCGTAGTTTCCATCCTTGTCGATATTGTAAGTCACCGTGGAATCGAAAAGATAGTAATTCCGTGGCGACAGAGCGTCCTGAAGGAAGCTGTAGCTGGCGACCAGGTTGAAATTCTCAAACCACGATGGCCACAGGCCAAGCCCAGAGACCGGCTGGATCTCAAGTCCAACTCGAGGGCCAACGCGAAGGGCTTGGCTGTGATCAGTAAAAACCGGCTGCGTGATCTTGCCAGCCTGGCTCATATAGTCGGCGCGCAATTTGTACAACGGCACCACGTTGAAGTTAAATAGCGGATAAGGCGCGTTGATGAAGTTCGCTGTGCTGACTGGCTCCCATTCCCCTCGCAAGTAAGTCGACTTCAGCGCCCCTTCAAAGTCGGTGTTTACGCCCCCTTTGAGCCGAAAATAATGATCCGTCGGTTTTTCCTTGCCGACGTTCGCGAGCACAGTCTCAGATACCAAGCCGAAGGAAAGATTGTTGACGTTGGACGATACTTGGGAAGCGTTTGAATTCGATACCTTGTCGAAAGAGATATAGGGCGCTAAGGCGAAAGCCGGACGAACTGAGTATCGATCTTCTTCCTTTAGAGGACCGTAGTGGCCGTAGATTGGTACGACGACAACACCGCGAGCCGACCAAACGGTGTTGAATGACACGTTGTCACGGTTGTCGGAGAACTGCGCTCCGGTGACATCCTTGGTCGGCTTGGGAGCGGTCAGGGTATTAATGTCTTCCAGCGATTGCCGAACGAGGACATGTGCTTCGGTCCGGAAACCATCGTCAGTTCCTGTAGGACTCGGCTTCTTTGGGATATCGCTTGGCGGAGGGGCTGCGGGGATTTTTCGTCGTCCGCTTTCGTATTCCGCAGCCTGCGCATCGATTATGTCCGATTGCTTCTTTACGTATCCGAGCGCCTATCAGTTGCTGCCGGTCGATCGAATAAACGACTATAGCACTTTGCGGGACTCGCTTAGCTCCAGGTTAGCGAGCATCGTGTCGCTGACGAGTTCGTTGCGCTAGCCGCAGACTGGCCGAGATGATTTGTTATCCCGATCTTCCAGCACTTGCCGCAGGTCCTCGCCTGAGAGCTCCGCCTTGCATTCAATGAGACGTGCACCTGGACGAATGAGGACGGGAGGTCTGACCATCTCGCCTTTTCCACTACTTACTCATCATCATGCAGTTGCCGAAGCTCCCCTGGAGTGGACTGCGCCAAAAACCCTTCTGGATCAATCGAGACCGAAGGGCGAAGTGATCGCCTCGTAGTCCATGAAGGTCGTCATGCAAGTCCTTTTCCATTTACTGAAGCTCCTTTGGAGCGGGTGGGTTGATCATCGAGATGATCAAAGGCCAGTCGAAGCTCCCCCCCCCGCGGCTGCTCTGAATCCAATGCGACTTGCTCCTGAGTAAAAGCAGACCCGGCGGGTTGATCATCTCGCCCGTCGGTATGCTCCCGTACGTATTGATCGCCGAGCAGTCCCTGAAGCATCCCTGGAGAGAACGGCTCTCGATCAAGAGCAAATTCTTCCGGATCGATCGAGAACGGCAGGGCAGGATGATCGTCTGTTAGTCCGTGGAGCTCGTCATACAATTGCTTTTCCAGTCGCCGAAGCTCCTCCGGAGGAGTCGATGCTTGATCGAACCCAACGAACTGTTGGACGAAAACCCGCGGCACGGCTTGACCATCCGGCGGGTCAATCGACATCGAAGGGACGAAGTGATCGCCTCGTGGTCCGTGAAGGTCGTCATGCAAGTCCTTTTCCAGTTGCCGCAGCTCCTCTGGAGGGACGGAGACTGGCGAGTCGCTGGGTTGATCATCGAGATGATCCAGTACTCGCCGAAGATCTGCCTGAGGGAGCCGCTCCGAATCGGATGCGACTTGCTCCTGGATGAAAGCCGAGATGGCGGGTTGATCATCTCGCCCCTCGGTAAGCTCCTGTGCGTCTTCATCTTCGAGCAGTCGCCGAAACTCCGCTGGAGAGAACTGGTCTGGATCAATGATAAACTCTACTGGATCAAAGGAAAACGAGGGGGCGGGGGGATCCTCCGATTGCCGCTGAAGCTCGTTACCCAATTCCATTTCCAGTTGCTGAAGCTCCTCTGAAGGTAGGGAAACTGGCGAGGGGATAGCTTGGTCATCAAGATCGTCCCACAAGCGCCGAAGCTGCTGCTCCTGAGGAAGCTGCTCCGGCTCGACCGCGACCTGTCCTTCGAGGAGAGCCGACGGGACAGGTTGATTGTCGTGTCCCTCCTGATGCTCCTCTTGCCGATCAGCTTCGTACGACGCGCGGTGCTGCGCAGCGGCGATGTCGATGCGTGTCGGTTCTGTCAGTAAAGCGCCTTCGGGATTGATGAGCGGCACGTTCTGAGGGGAAGGATTGAGCTTAGCGCGAGTACGCCCTGGACGCACGATGGGCACGACGGCCCCCGTCGACCGAAAGGTCCGCAGATGCTCTAATGCTCTAGCAAGTCTGTCGCTATTAGAGGCACCGCTGAACTCGCGCATGTCACTGCCATCGCTCAGCGATTTGCCGTCTAGCCGAGCAACAATGCTTGGTTTGTTTTTTGCGAAGAGCCAACGGCTATAGCCAATAAGAGAACCTGCATGCTGCTTCGCCGTAACGGCAGCCATCCCGCCCTCAATAAGCGCCTCCTCAAGCCTGAAGATATCGGTAGCATCCTCGGGATAGAGAGGCCGTCTGTCCCACTGACCCCGGATTATGACGCCCGTTGAGGCGACCGGCATTGCTCCGCCACTTCCTCCGGAAGTGGTGCTTGCGCTCGGTTTCCGATATACTTGAACTTCTTCCAGATCGTTCAGCGTCCTCCGTCTTTTCGCTGCTCTCGATTGAGCTGTGTCAGGTTCATGATTGATGGCGGCCTCCTCGCTTGCCAGGAGATTGCTCCGGGCACGTGGATCCATCGCTTCATCCGGGGATTGCTGGCCATCGTTAGATGCGTCGTTCGCTGGGGGGAGCGGGCGCGGTCGCCCGCGAGAAACCGAATGACCGGAATCATGAAATGCACGAAGCACGCCTACGCCTGTCTTCATGAGGGCGTCTTTCGGAAAGTAAGTATCTAGGTGAATAACCAGGGACTGGTGGTCCCTTAGGTTAGTCGTTTGGCCACGGCGGCGGAGATCATTCGCCAGTCGACAAAGTGCCTGAGTATAAAGCTTGACCGTGTTCGGTTGTAGGTCCTTCTGAGCCTTATATTGAGCAATCGCTCTGTCGATAAGGTCGCGGTCTTCAGCAGATAGATGGGGATAGGAGCCTCCAGCGCCGACGGACGCAGGTTCGGACTGCCTTGTCTCAGCCAAGTGCTGCTCAAAGCCTTCTTGTCCGGCTTGGCTCGTCTGCAGCTCTTTCGAGACGTCGTGCTGCACCTGCGGCCAAGCTGGCACGTTAGACGGGTCGAAATCTTGCGGGTCCACGCTAACCTCTCCTCCAGGATCACCTGAACAGGTCTGCCTAGTCGGGCAAGCTTTCGAGAACCTGACGTGGTTAAGGTGCCGTACTGGAGGTTATTGGCGTTGGCCAATCCCGGAAATGACGGCGTTCGATATCAGCCTCTTCTCGGCAATCCCCTCGATCGTCCCTACAGACCTAACGTCGTCCATTTTGCGCAATCACTTACAGCTGGTGTCCCTTTACATCCGGTGTAACCGGCTCATCAAACGCAGATGCAGGACCGATCCTGCAAGCAGATCGCAGAGTTCCGCTTTCCGGGGGCACGCGAAGGTGGCAGCAGAACGGCGCTTGCCATAATCAGAAGAAAACCAGCGTAGACACCAGCAGATTGAGGGCGTGCTCGGTGTGAAGAGTATGTGTGACGCTTGTCGGGTTGTGGATATATGACAGTCCGGCGCTTGCATAGATGCCCGGGGCGAGATGGGCAGTATATGTGCCCGTGATCGCTAGTGTATCGCGATGCGCAAGCTGGCCTTTAGCCAAGGCAGCATCCACGGCAAACTTGCTCCAGGTCGTGTTGCTGGCGACGAGCGCAACCAGATCCTTGGGGCGACTATCAAACGGCCCTTTCGTATAAAGACGAAGCTCGTAATACTGGCTGATCCTGTTGAGGTCAGGCGGAGCTGCCATGACAGAGAATCCGCCATAGAGTCCGCGAGATGGCGACCCAGTGGCATCAGTTTGCCAAAATTGCCGGTCCGCAGCGATGTACTGAAAATTGTTGCCGCTCACTCGCTGTTGATCCGGGTCCGCCAAATTTTTGTAGCGGCTGGTGTTGAAACCAGTGCCGGCACGCAGCCATGTGTCGGGTGATCCAGGAGCGGCCTTGCTCCTGTAGCCGATCTCGTCGACAAGAAGCGTCCCCGCATTGGCCGTACTCCAGTTCAAGCCGGCGGGGTTCTCCTTGATCTCGGTATAGGGACCATCCGGACTGATTGAGCGCTGGAGTGAAATCTTGTTGTAGAAGCGATCGTCAAAATTGTACTTCAGGTTGACCGCCGGCGTGGGCGCAGCATTGGTGCTCACCCCTGCCTGGATCAAGGCGAACATGTTCGATCCGGTCATCCCTCCGAACAATGTGCCGGTAAACTCATTCTGGTTTCTCAGGTAACCAAGTTTGAGTTCGAGTTTCCTATCGAGGAAAGTCTGGTAGTAGGCGAGTGTGTTGAGCCCCACTCTGTCAGGCCCCGGGCGATCCCACGTCCAGTATTGCTGTTCGGCTCCGACGACAATCTGGCCATCGGGAATGCCAAATCGGCTGAGATCGTAAGTGACGATCAAGAAGTTCGCCGAAGCGAAGGTCGGGTTCTGGCCCATGTAAAGCTGGTTTGCGATTGGGCTTCTCGCTGCATTCGGCAGCTGATTATCTACAAAAGCGTTGTGTGTCCAACCGATATAGCCAATGCCGACATCTGCCAGCGCGGACCGAACGCCGCCGTTCTCCTGATCAATCGTATCTGCAGGACCAGGAATGGCGAGCCACAGCCCTTTTTCACGCAGATTGTCGTACCTGGCGAAGGGATCGATGGGCTTTTGCGCTCGCGTCTGAGCAAATCTATCGACACCGCTGCGCTTTTCAAAAGACTTATCGGCACGTGCCGCAGACGATGGGCGCCGAGGCTGGATTGCTTGACGCATCATCTCTGTCCGCAACTTTGTCGCCGGACCGGAAGCTTGTCTCCTTTCGCTGGCTTGATCTACAGCGTCGTTCCCGGGATCGAACTCGTCACCGGTTTGTGCCCGCGCGGCGTTGCCGAACAGGCAAGCCGCCAGCGAAACTGCGACAGCACGTCTGCATCGCTTGCCGATTGGCCGAAACGTGAAAACAGATGCCAAGGCGGCCGAAGACGTTCGAAGCGACGTCGCCGCAAGAAACCAATCACGCATAGCGTACTTCAGGTCCGTGTCAGCCGGTTATGATTGGAAAGAACTGTCGCTGATTGGCCGAGAGTGGCATCCCAACACTTTCACTTCCGAAGAGGCAGCAGATGATCTGCTCTGCAATTAACTTGCGCATCAGGCCGGAGCGCCGAAAGAGAGCAGTGCGCGCCGGTGCGGCAAGAGGTTGAGGACGAGTGCCTTTACCCCCGCCCTCACTTTATGAACACAGCCAGGCTGCTCGCCCCGGGACAGAGCAGGCCGGCGTTGGCGGGTACCTTGCGGGAAGATCCCTTTACTGACGAAGGGGTAAGCACCAGGAAGCAAATCTCGTGGTGCACGAGGCACGGGTTCATGGAGTTTTGTGATGCGCCAGACAATCGACTGGATCTGCGACCAGCTGCCTCTGGAATGTCTGCGCTCGCAGATCGCACGACGACGTCCATCCTGGTGGTCCCAGATGAATGGACGAAAGAGCCTTCGAGCGGCTTTGGTGGAGGCGGGCGAGCAGCTCGCTCGGTAAGGGCCGCTGGCACCGCCGAATCTGTCTTGCATTATGGGTCCTTCCCGTGCGCGGCTTTCATTGGTCCCGCTTGGCATGTGCCCGTGATCTCAATCAACCTGCTGAGATTGGTAGTTGATCGTGCGCAATGGTTGCCCTCCCTAAGAGGAATTGAGGCTCAGCCGTCGCTTAAGCGGCGCGTCTTGAGTGAAGCTGCAGGTCCTTCAAGGCGCGCAGGAAGCAAATGGGCAAGCGGTCGAGGAGGACCGCGAATATGACAATATCGACAGTCGGGACCTCTGGAGCGCGCGAACACCGCAAGCCCTCGGATCGGCGAAGCAAACCGGTCGAAAGAGGAATGCTGGACGAGGCGCGATGGTGATGATTGACGATGCGGTTGCTTTGGATTTACGACCGCTCTTGCGAGGGCCGTCGCGAGGCATTTTCCGAGTTTTGGTGCTTCTCCTTGTCCTCGTCAGCTCCAGTGCGGCTGGCGCTTGGCTTTGGGCCGACTCCGAAGAATTTGTCGGGACGCCGGAAGCCCACCAAATCGCTTCAACGATGAGCACGTCACTGGATGACAGGGCTTCCCTGTCCGAGATAAAATGGGCACAGCAGAAGGCTAGCGACGAGATCGCAGAACTGAACCGCCGGATCGATGCTCAGCGGGAGGAGCTCAAAGAGATCTTAGATCAGATCACCGCGCTGACTTCGAGGTTTGATTCCCTGCAGAATTCAGCGCCTGTCACTTCTACGCCTTCCGTTTCCGCCCCGCCGTCCGCCCAGGCTGCTTCGAGCCGGGCCAAGAAACGGCTCGGGCAGTCCACACCACAAGGACCTGTTTCCGTTGGAGGGGCGCCGGTGATCGCAGCACCAAAGGCAAGCGCGCCTTGACGTCGAAAGGCCGCGTTTTTGCCACCATGCCTGTTGTTCCGCGCCAGCTATAGCGCAGTCAATCGGACCAACCCTCCCGCTTTGATTAAGCCGTGCGCTCCTTCGCGATGCGCATATCCGTGGCCTGCTAATAGGGGGCGCGGTCGAGGTAAGCGTCGAACGCGGCAGCAACAGCGCGAATGACAAAACGGTGCTCTGGTTTGACTCGGAGGAAACCCTCTTCGATGTCCAGTATCCCGTCTTCGGCAAGCATTCCCAGACGGTCAGCTGAACCGAGAAAGGGCATCGGAGCAAATCCGTGGGCGGCGCAGATTGCCGGCACGTCGGCCTGCAAGTCACACATCAGCCGCTCGATGATTGCGGCCCGAAGGCGATCTTCGGCGGTGAGGCAGTGGCCCTTCGAAGTTGCCAGATGGCCAGCACTAATCTGTCGGCCATAGGAACTGGTTGCCGTCTCGTTCTGCACGTAACCATCGCGCAGACGGCCGATGGCTGACGGACCAAAGCCGATCACTGTGTTACACGTATCGGCCGAATAGCCCAGCGAGTTGCGGCGCAGCCGGCCGGTTTTCTGCGTGTGCGCGAGCTCGTCGTCCGGGAGGGCAAAATGGTCGAGCCCGATTTGGCGATATCCGGCGGAGACCAGCGTATCTGCCATGGCTGCAGCTTGCTCGGCGCGCGCTACATTGTCGGGCAGCGCTGTCTCGTCGATCTGGCGCTGACGTTTCATGTAGGAGGGAACATGGGCGTAGCCGAACACCGCAAGTCGGTCGGGCCGCATGGTCAAAGCCGTCTGCGCTGAGTTCACGCAGGATTGCACGGTCTGATGCGGCAATCCGAAGAGCAGGTCGAAATTGATACGGCTTATTCCATGTTGGCGAAGGCGTTCGACTGCAAAAGCGACCTGCGCTTCGCTTTGGAGACGGTTGACCGCCCTTTGAACTACGGGATCGAAGCTTTGCACGCCGATGCTCGCGCGGCTGACGCCCGCTAATCCCAAGGTTTCCGCCATCTCGGCCGTGAACGCGCGGGGGTCGATCTCGACGGCGAGCGCGGTCGATTTGCTGAACGCGAAGCAGCGGCGCAGCAGCTCCATCAGAGCCAAGAAATCGGCCGGTGGGATAGTAGTCGGCGTGCCGCCGCCGAAATGCAGGTCGCTCACCGGAAGACCGTGAGGTGTTTGCTCTGTGACCAGACGAATTTCCTCACGTACCGTCAGCAGGTAATTGCGAATCGGCCGCTCGCTGTGAGTGAGGCTTGTTGGGAAGCCGCAATACCAGCAGATCGACCGACAGAACGGAACGTGAAGGTAGAGCGATACGGATTCGTCAGGCGGCAGCCGCCGCAACCACGCCTCACAGGTCGTGGCGCCGACCGCAGCAGAGAAATCCGGTACCGTTGGGTAGATGGTGTACCAGGGCAGGCGAGCATCGCAATACTTGTTTAGGAGTGAGGTCTGCAACGCTTACCTTTCCGCGCTGATAGGCTATGAGGCTGACGGATATCCTCTGCTCTGTCTTTGCGTTAAGTCAAAAGGCACTGCCCTTGATCTTGAAGCTCGAGACCCTTCTTCGATGTAGCTGCCAGGACAGCCTGCGAACTGGGAGCGGTGAGAAAGTCAGGCGTTAGCCATCATTTTCACCCGGTAAGAGAACAAATGTCTCACATGAGCTCGGCCGCCCGGGCTCGATCCGCCCAACCATTGTGCGCAGGAACAATCGTTCATCGGAGCGCACATTGCGTCTGCATTCTCCAACGCAGGGGCTTTTGCGACAAAAACAGGATCCAAGGCGTTGCCGGCGGCGAA
The DNA here is from genome assembly GCF_024171085.1 of Bradyrhizobium sp. USDA 4541. Taxonomy (NCBI): domain Bacteria; kingdom Pseudomonadati; phylum Pseudomonadota; class Alphaproteobacteria; order Hyphomicrobiales; family Nitrobacteraceae; genus Bradyrhizobium; species Bradyrhizobium sp. USDA 4541. Next base: position 8,471,742 of record NZ_JALJZF010000001.1, on the reverse strand, counting down.
CCAGTCGGCCTCAGCCTTTCAAAGTGTTTTCGGTGAAAAAGCTGATGTGGATGCCCCAGGCGTTCGATCGAGTCAGGAAATCACGTTAAATCCGATTGGCAGTCCGCGCCACGCTGGGCCGGCAGCACAGGGCCAATCGGCCAGGAGGGCTCATGAACCTGAAAGCACCGGCGGTGGGCGCCGCGCATCAGCCTATTCTCCATTGCCCGAACTGCAATCATGAAATTCACCTCACTGAATCTCTTGCTGCTCCCCTGATCGAGGAAACTCGCCGACGTTTTCAGCGACAATTGGCGGACAAGGATGTCGAGGTCGCCCGCAAGGCCGAGGCCTTGCGCCATGAGCAGGAGCAACTGGCGAGACAACGCGAACAGATCGAGGATCAGGTGGCCGCGCGTGGCGGCCGAGCGCACCGAACTCGTCGCCATGGAAGCGAAGAAGGCTCGGCAGGCCGCGGCGGCCGAGCTGCTGGCAAGAGCTGCCGAAGCGGCCGAGCTTCGTCAAAGCCTGGAGGCCAACAATGCCAAACTTGCTGAGGCGCAGCAGGCGCAGGCCGAACTGATCCGCAGGCAACGTGCCCTTGACGAAGAGAAACGTGAACTCGATCTGACCATCGAAAAGCGCGTGCAGGCCTCAATCGCGGATATCCGGGCCAAAGCGAGGCAGGAAGCGGACGAAGCCGCCCGCTTTCGAGTGCTCGAGAAGGATCAAACGATCGAATCCATGGCGCGGACGATCGAAGAGTTGAAGCGCAAGGCTGAGCAGGGCTCGCAGCAATCCCAGGGCGAAGTCCTTGGGCTCGAGCTCGAAGAGCTGCTTCGCAGCCGTTTTCCCACTGATACAATCGAGCCGATCGGCAAGGGAGAGCTGGATGCTGACGTCGTCCAGCAGGTCAACGGTTCAATCGGTCATCCTGCGGGCCTCATCCTTTGGGAATCCAAGCGTACGAAGGCATGGAGCGACGGCTGGCTCGGGAAACTGCGCGACGACCAAAGGCGGTGTGGCGAAGATGTGGCCCTCATCATTTCACAGGCGCTGCCGAAGCACGTCGAATTTTTCGATCTGATCGACGGAATATGGGTTGTTCATCCCCGCTGTGCTGTTGCGGTCGCGATCGCGCTCCGTCAGGGGCTGATTGATTTGAGCAGCTAGCGCCTGGTGCAGCAAGTCCAGCAAACCAAAATGGAGCAGGTGTACCGGTATCTGACCGGCACCAGGTTCCGCCAGCGGGTAGAAGCTGTCGTTGAAAAATTCAACGACATGCGAGAAGATCTCGACAAGGAGCGCAAGTTCATGGGCCGACAATGGGCCAAGCGCGAGACGCAGATCCTCTCTGTCATCGAATCTACCATTGGCATGGTCGGTGACCTTCAGGCGATCGCCGGCAAGGCGATGCCGGAAATCCCGAGCCTCGATGCACCGCTGCTGGAATGCTCGGCCCAATCGGAGCGCAAAGCGTCATAATCAAAAGCGACGCGCAGTTGAGCTTCTTTCAGCTTCGATTTCATACATCCTGTGCGAACTGACAGGTGGGCATGCTACCGTTCGGCTCGCGCCTGGCACGTCCCCCTGCGCAATAGCCCCTTTGCCGCACGTTGCACGTAATGGTGAGAAAGCGCCGGCGGGTCTCGGCGTCGATGTTGTTTTTCTTACGGTAGAAGGGCTCGTCGAGGAGCGATAGTCGGCGCTTCTATTGAAGCTACACAATCTGCCGCATCGTTGTCAGTCGCGCATTTTCAAATCTGCGCAGACGGGATTTTGAGCTCATTTGCATTCAGCGACTTGGGTGGAAAACGCTTCGGAAGCGATGTCGTGTTCCGATTTGCGTTCCGGGCTGCCTAGGTTGTGCAGGATAAAATGGTATAGGCGAACGAGGGTAGGGATAGTATTTAGCGCGGCGTCTCCGGATGCAACGAGCAGAATGCTCTTCAAGCTGGGATTGTCAGATAAGGAGTCTCGGTCGACGAAACTCAGGGCACGAGATCGTACAACGTGACGTAACGTGAGTTTCAATAGCCGTCGAACCGGCTGAAAAACTTTTTTGCATTGCACCTCATAAGTATGGATGAGCCTCAATTCCGCCACGCCGCTTGTCTCATTGCGCCAAGCATCGTCACGGATGTACTGATGATGTTGGGGCTGTCCCGGCGCACTTCAAACCCCGGCAGGTGCGTCGGGGCGCTTTAATTCGGCCGCGCCATTGTGAGCGCTGCGAGTTCACCAATTCCCAACCAAGCCCCAGGCTGTGCCGGAATCGCAAAGCGCGGGCATTGTCAGCTTCTATACTCCCCGGCACGTCCAAGTCAGACGATACGCGTCTGGTCTGCTTCAAGGCCTCAGGTCGTTCGTTTTGGAATCGTTCCGGCTATTGTCATAGCCCCCGTTGGTGGTGCACGATGACCGCAACGACAGCCGCAGCAAAGGCAGATCGAACCGCATCTAGGTGCGAACCAACTGCACGCCGGCAATGAGCAGAACCGCTACGAGGATGAACCTAATAGCTGTCTGGCTCAGCCATTTCAGGCCGATAACCGTTCCTGCGACGGCTCCTCCCAGTGCGGCGATTGCGTAACTGGCCGAATCCGAACACGGAAACTGGCCGGTGAAAAGAACTCCGACGAAGCCCACTGTGGAATTCGCCAGGATGAACGGAGGCGACAGCAGGGTGACTTGCCTGGCTGACGCCCAGTTCAGTGTCATGAGCGCAGGCGCCAGGAATACTCCACCGCCCACGCCGGTCAGACCCGAAACAAAACCGACGACCGCTCCAATGCCTACGCTTCCCCAGAGCGGAGTTTCGAAAATACGATGGGCAACGCGGCCGCGCTGAACAACCATCACAGCGCTCGCCAAAAGAAGGACAAGACCAGTCAACGTCCTGTAAACGTGCTCCCCGAGCACCAGCAAGCTGCCGGCAAGTGTCGCCGGCATCGATGACAATAGAAGCGGCCGGAGCGCCGTCCAGTCGATGACTTTGTTGCGGTTTAAGAACCACGTGGAATAGCTCGCGACAACTATGTTGAGGCCAAGCGCCGTCGGGCGCATCTCTGTGGAGGGCAAGCTAGAAAACGCCATAAGCGCTAGGAACGCGGTTCCACCGGCTTGGCCAACCATTGCATAGAGCAGTGAGATAATCGCGAAGAACAGAGAAAGCATACTTCACCAACCCTGCGAAAAGTGCTTCGCTTGCCTTGCACTAACTGCACGCAGTCCCAATTGTCGTTTCGCGAGGGAAGAAGTCCAAGCGAGCGCTTAATCGGATGCGGCCGCGCGCCGCAGTTGCACCGGCTAAGGTTCCCGCACGATTGCCATTTGTGGATCGGCTTCTTCAATTGCCAGCATTGGTACTTGACCAAGGTGTGAAAGTGGCACGCCAGCGCCTGGCTGTTTGAAAGGCGCTTGGGAGCCGCCGCGCCGAGCGGCACTCCTTCCAGGCCGTGGGAGCCCAGCGCAAGTGGCGCTGTCGCGTTTCCTCCAGATGTCACCATTGCTTCAAGCGCTCGTGCGCGGAAACCGGGCTCTTGCCTTGAATCCCTGGTATCGAGGATTGATTTTTGTGAGGGCGCCAGTTGGTACGACACTTGCTGATCCGCGCCCAGGTCCTCTCCCTTATGGAGATGCGCATGCAAGGTGTCCTCTGCGGCCGGCAGGTGTCGTTTCTGCGCGCATCTCCCATTGCGCTCCTGGCGCACGGATCATCTGTGCCTTCAAGTCAGGTGCGCTGGACCTCTTCAACGCGCCTGATCAGGCGCCGGACCGTTATATCACGCGGTCACCTGCTGGTGCGGCTCTTCCGCGTTGTTCGCAGACCGCATTCCCGACGCCGTCGAAGGACGGAAGATGAGCGAAGAATCCGCGACAGCAATTCGCAGGATGAGGAAGAAAAAATGACCTTCCTGTCAGCAGGAAGCAGAAGGCCGATGTCGGAACTGCGAAGGTCGAGCCCGGCACCGCCAAGTTGGCCAACGTGCTCCATCTCGCTTGAATCGCGAAGGTCAACGTTCAGGGTATCATCGCGCTCAACCTTGAGGCAAAGCCAGGCGTCTTTCGGGCAGGACCAGTCGCTCCTTACCATTTAATCTGAGGAGAGCCGATCTTGTCATTCATGGCTGCTTTGGCCGCACTATTAAGGGAGCATCGAGGGCACAGACCATCAGACGAACGACAATGCGGTGATCGCCTGCTTGGCCAGCGCGTCATCGGCGAGCAGGACCGATCGGACGGAATTTGACGGCGCTTCGGTTGTGGCGTGCCGTCGGGTGTCCGACGAGGATAGCAGCTGGATCCTGGCGTTTGACGGAACAAGCTGGCGGAAGGCGAAAAATTCGGGAATGGCGTCTGACGCAGCGCGCGCTCCAGACTTCACGAAGCGCAAACCTGAGAGTTCAGCTCATGGAATGGAATTTGGCTCGGCCTGAAACAAATGCAATCGAACGCAGCGATGGCGAGCCGGATCGGCGTGCCGAAGCGCCCATCGTGGATCTCTTTAGCTTCACCGAATGCGCAAACCAGACGCATTCGCTGAGAGCGTTGTTCGATCTTCTTGTAAACCGTGCCACCGAGGAAGGATTCAGTGAAGTGGCTTACGGAGCCCTCAACTTCGTCGAGCCGCTTCGGTTGGCTGAGTATCCACCGCCGACTGTCGCTGTGAATTGGCCGCCGGCCTGGTGCGATCGATACTTCAAACGCAAGTACCACACCATCGATCCGGTGGTCCGGCGGACGCCGATGCATTCGCGTCCGTTTCTGTGGGACCAGCTCGCTGACCATTGTCAGCTTCAACCGGACGAGAGACGCGTATTAGATGAGGCTAGGGAGGCCGGGCTGAAGCATGGCATGAGCGTGCCTCTATTTGGCCCGTTGGGCCAAGTATCTGTGGTGTCCTTTGCGTCTCCGTCCGACGATGCTGATCCGCAGAATCGCATCGGTCATCTCAATGCCTTGGCTTCGCTCTTTCACAGCGCCTATGGCGAGATTGCTCGACCCTCTAATGGCGGCTGCGGGAAACAAATTGCATTGTCGCAACGGGAGATCAGTTGCATGCGGTGGGTGGCAGAGGGGAAATCGTCCTGGGAAATTGGGAAGATCCTAAAAATTAGCGAAAATACGGTCAATTTTCATATCAAGAATGCAATGCGAAAGCTGGGTGCGACCAGCCGGATCCAGGCGACCGCGATAGCCATTCGCCTCAATATTCTTTGAGATTCCATCCTCACTGCCAGGAAGTGCCATTGACGGCCAAGCCCTGGCAAGGCTCATGTCGTTCGAACAGTGCTTCGTTGAGACAGGCGACGGGAAACTCACGTTGCGTGAGGTTCTGGAGTTCGACGACGCATATCAAGCCGACTGGCTTGATGTCCTCGGGTGTGCCTGCGGTCTGCTCCGCCAGCCAGTGATCTAAGCCTAGACGAGCTCGAGCCCGTTCCGCTGGCTGGTTGCGAGGCGGTAGGGCAGCATTTCGAGAAAGAACCCCGACCGTTGGTCGGGGCTCTCGATTTAACGCTTGCGCGCGTGGCATTCGCTATTTTGCAAACGCTGGGCCGAACTTGTAGTTGATCCGTGCCGTGACAAGGTCGATGTCCTGGTGAACGCGATCGAAGCCAACGGACGTGGCGAAGCTTACGTTGCTGCCCTGCATGAACAAGTGATTATACTCGAGGCTAGCCGACCAGTTCGGGGTCAGGCCGACTTCGGCGCCAGCGCCGAGCGCGCCACCCCAGCGAACATCGTTATTCCTGCCAAGCGCGGTGCCAGCAGCCACTGAGTTGACGTGATAGGTGTTGCTGGTCACCGCCGCACCGCCCTTGGCGTAAAGCAGCACGGCATTGAACGCGTAGCCGATATGGCCGGTGAGCAATCCAAATGCATCTGTCTTGGTGCCAACGGTGTCCGCTGGGAAGGCGGTGCTGACATTGGAGCCGCTGAAGTCGGCCCAGTTGCCCTGACCTTCGATGCCGTACACCGTTCTGAAGATCTGCCAGCGATAGCCGATCTGGCCGCCGACGGTGCCGCCGGTCGAATTATGGCAGCCCTCGGAAGTGATGCCGTTGAAATTCCAGCAATTGTGACTCGAGCCCCAGCCGCCATTGAGACCGATATAGTAGCCGCTCCAGTCGTTGATCGGGGCTACCACCGGCAACGTGGGCGCCTTGATGTTGACAGGCTGCCCAGCGAGGTCAGCGCCGAATGTGGGAGTTGCAGCGCTGAGTGCGATGGCTGCGGTCAGAATAAGCAAATTCTTCATTCCAGTGTCATTCCTTTTGATGCCCCCGGCGCCGTGCGTCTTAACAACATGATTGCGAATTGCTGTAACTGATGCACAACATTCCTCCGCAAGAAATGAGCCTAAACGCACGGTGCGTCAGGTTGTGAGGCGCCTAACTTGCCACGCCTCGACGAAAATGCAGCGACATTGATAGGGCGCCTCGTGGCGCCTTTACCTGAAGGCGATGCGATCGTAATGGCACTGTGCGACGCAATGCTGCGAGCGCATTTGCTGAAGCGCCGCCACAACCAGGTTCCTGGCGATACGTCCAGCTGCGCGTCGTTCAGCGGGTCTCGTCATGAGCCGCACAGATGAAGGCGTCCTTATCGGGATGGGATTTGGGTTTATCTTGGGTCAGGAGTTCGTGTGGCTACTTAAGATTGTGGTAACGTCGGAAATGACCCATCAGAGGCATTGATCGATCTAAATTCGGACATCCTGAACGTCCGGAGCGGTATCTCGCGAGCTGTAACTGCTCTTGCCGCGACAGGAAAGCCAATCGAGCCGGTGCACCGCCAAGATCGTCTGCTGCAGAATGTTGGTCACCGCGCTGGATGAAGCCCGCATCGAAATTGCTGAGACGCATACCAAGCTGCCACATACGGTGCGCATTGTGTCACGTCGGGACAATGCGTGCTGGTCCCGCCTTCGTTGCCGGTGTGCTCCCGTTTCTATCCTACTGGTATGGGGACCACGAGAGCTGCACGAGCAGGGCTCTCTGACGCAGTCGTCAGTATAGAGAAGATGAGCAGGGAAAACTCAGCTCGACCACGACCTGCCCCTTCGGAAGTTGACGAAACCGTCCCGTTCCTGCCGGTAACAAGGGTGGCGGCTAGCTAGAGGAACGAACCGCCTACTGTTTGCTCTGCAACGCCAGTTCCGCTCGCAAATTACGTATCGCTTCGTTCGCCAGATACAGGGTATTCCGTTCGCCGGTCCTGATCGAACACTCCAGTAATGCTCTCAAGCGGCTGTGAAGAAACGTCTTGAGATGGTGCGCTAGAACTGGGTCCTTCTCGACAAAGCGCCACGCTTTTTCAAATGCTATACTTACGATAGCGTCTGGCGCTTGCACCTGGTCGGATATGACCTGATCCATCTCGAACCTCCTCGACTCCTGGCACAAGGTAAAAGATTTGTCCGAAGCGTACCGACGAGCTGCGGCCTGTCCTGTCCGGCAAGAAGTCGGAGCCACAGCCAAAATGTGTGTCGCGCTGCTTGCGGCGCTACAGCGAACTTTATAATGCCGCTTGTTGAAGTCCGGATGACCGAATGTCGAAGTGCCGGCGCGAGTCGAACGATTGTGAATTGGCCGAAGAGACCCTGCGTTGACATTTGTCTCTTTGCGCCCCGCACCTTGTTGCCCGGCGTTCGCCCTTCACCGGGCCCGCACTCCCAAGAGTCAGTCGAACTAGAGCCGTCTTACAGAGCAGGTCGTTCGCTACCTTCTAAACGTTCAAGGCTAAGAAGTGTTCTGGGAGATGTCGTACGCGCCCTTTATGTCGCGGCCAGCTGTGTGGCTCATTCTCGACAATCCGTTCGCGTGGTTCCCGACATGCGTCAACAGCCTGGCCACATCCGCCGGTTTCTTCGTATGGCACCACGTTTGCGATACGATTCTGCTCCGGATGGGTCGCACCAAAAAAACAGGACAAGCTATCGCGACAATTGCGTTGATCTGCCAGGAGCTCGTTCTGGCAGCGAAATATCAGGTGGTCCGCAACTTTAGAATACGGCTGCCGCGATCAGGGGGCAGCTTATGCTGCCAAGATCCGAATATCGGAAGGCTCGGTCAACCGTGCGGTGTCTCGCACGAATGGAGTAAACGGCGAGCGTGTAAGATGCCATGACCAAGCGTTTGAGGTGCAGTCCAGCGGAAATCGGATGGATGTCTCGCCCCCGAAGCGAAATGATCAGCACGTGGGAGCGGCTCATGCACGTAGCGGTGAGCCGCGGTCTCGAAGCGGCCTTATCCGTGGGTAGGAGAGCACAGCCACGGTCAGCCCAGCGATGAAGCTCTCGCTGAGCGGCCGTCAATCGCAGAAGGCAAAGCGGCTCTCAACCCGCTGCACGTGCCAGAATCAATCTGGCAATCCGCATCTGGTTGGCCGGAGTGCGCAGTGCAGGCGGTAAGGCGGCCACTGCCTGATCGAGAAGGCGCCCCAAGATTTGAAGCTCTTCTGGATTGTAGACGCCATGGTCCCGTCTTATTCGCGCTGCTCGCCCGCCGCCAGGATGGCCACCGGTGCTCGTATCGCCGAGCTGGCCGAGCTCCAGTTCCGCTGATACCATTTCGTTCGTGAGTGCGTTGAGCAGCTGGATTGCCTCGAGCTCGTTGCTTCCTTCGCGTACGAGAGTTGCCACGATATCGAGTTGTAGGTCGATGCGATCCTCAAGGTCCTGCATGCGCGAATTCGAAGGGTCAAGTTCCACCGTGTTGCTCCAGACCAATTAAACGAGATTGACGTGTAGTTTTTGTGTGCGTTCCGGTGTGCGAGGCAGCCGATGCGGTGCGTGACCGAATTGCCGCTTCACAACACAACTCGCGCATGTGCAACCAAAGAAAGGGACAGGCTGGTCTCGCAGAAAGACCCGAAGGAGGTATGGTCGCTATAGAGCGCTGTGCGCTGCGTGGTAGAACGCTCGTCCTTGATTGAGCTATCGAGCCGGCGCACTCCAAGCTAGCGCAGCTCGCAGGAACGCCGTTGGCATAGGCGGAGCCCACCAAGCAGCGTGGAGCGAATGGGCGGCATGAGAGCCCCGCGATCAAAGAGCGCAAGTGGGCGGCTAGTGTTGTCGCATAGCCTTTCGCGTCGCCGAAATCGACGTCAGTACGCGCCGCTGATACCTGCACGTCCTTTTTGTGTTTAAGGAGGTCAGATGGCTGACGTCGCATTACTTGAGAATCGCAACATCGCGGACGTAACGGGGCTGTCCACTTGGTCAGGCCGACAAGCCTTGCCGAGGCTGGCACAAGAGGCAGTGCGCCTGCCTGGCTTCTATGCGACGCACGCATGCAACCCGGCCAATGCGCGTGAGAAGCACCTAATCTTCGGAGGCGCCTTTAGGATGACGAAATTGCTGTCGGCGACTTCGAATGAGGGCCATACGGTTCGGCGAGCCATCCGGCTGAAGCTAGGCCGCTGGTAGCGCGGTTTCAAAGGTCGAGGGATATCGTTGGTGATGTTGGCGCGAAAGGCTTGAGCCGGCTTGCGACTGGGCAGAAGGCAAAGGGGGTCCATGGTCACACGAGCTTCGTCAAAGGTGCTTTCCGGAAACCGGTGAGCGACTATGGTGCATTTGGCTGAAATCCGTAAAATCGAAAGTTTTGATGGGATGCATCCAGTCCGCGGATAGTGCACGCGACTATTCTTGACCTGCTCTGGACGACGCATAGGACAAGCCCGCATACGGGTTGAGCCGGTTTGTCATGCCAACGCTATTCAACCTGTCATGTCGCTGCCGACGACATCGGCTACCCGGCCGGCAAAGTGATGCTTGAGGTCGCGCCTATATCCTTATGGGTTTGAGATCTGCCGTCGAGCGAGAAAGAACGCCTTGATCGTACGCCAATGGCAGTACGGCATGCCAAGTAGGGGCCGGGCATCCCGCAGTAGCGAAGTTGAATAGACATTGTCAGCCAAAGCTATCGATGATTTCGGCTCTGATCGCGCTCGCGGTGTATAGTGACATGTCGAGCGGAAGATTCCCGAATGCAAGCTGGCAGAGTAGGTAGTTGGTACCTGCCTCTTCCATCTGGTTAAGAAGCTGCTGTCGGGCGGAAGCTGGCGTTCCGACGACGCACAATTGGCTCTCCAGCGCTGCATCGAACGACAGCGGCAGGGTCGGCGGTGTCGGAGTGGTGTTCAACTCGTAAAGGAACTTAAAGCTATCCAGCCATTGTCCATAAGCGGTTTCGGCAGCCGCATGAGCGTCTCCCTCAGATCTCGCAATCACGATCATACGAGCCAACCCTAGGAATGGCTCTCGATCGTCCGCGGCTGTGCAGCGCGCTCGACGGCAACGAAAGGCATCCGTAATGCTTCGGACAGCAGAGGCGGGGCCGACACACGCCAGATTTGCACCATTTGCCGCGGCCCATTCCGCCGATTCGGTCCGATTGCTGGCGATCCAGGTCGGTGGATAAGGGCGCTGATGAGGCCTCAAAGTTAAGGGTACATTGTTCAGCTCAAAATGGTTTCCTTGGTAGGATAACGTATCGCTCTTCAGCGCAACATTTAAGATTTCGCTGGCTTCCATATAGCGGCTTGGCGCCGCGCCTGCGCTGATGCCGAAATAGCCCCATTCGATCGGCTGGGCGCCGCGCCCGATACCGAGCTCGAGCCTGCCGCCGCTCAATTGATCAAGCATGCAGATCTCTTCGAACGCGCGCAATGGATGATAAAGGTTGAGCAACAAAACAAGCGGACCAAAGCGAAGCCTCCGGGTGCGCTGCGCGAGACTTGCTAGAAACAGGTTCGGCGAGGGCCCTCTGCCATGAGGGGTGCAGTGGTGCTCCGCTAGGTGATAAGCGTAAAAGCCCAGAGAATCACACGCCTCCGCCAACTTGAGACGATCTTCATACTGTCGCGCAATGTCGCGGCCGTCGTCGTCCAAGTGGTCAAAGATTGCGCATGTCAGTCTTGAGGGAAGGCCGTTTTTCACTCGATCATCTCCGATTCTGGAATGGGAGTCCTGGTTGCTTTGTGCCTTCGGCCTCAAAGACGTGGCGTGCATCACTTGGCCGATCGGGCTATTCTGCGGGAGCTACCGCTCTGGCCTTGCGCCATGCAGCGTGGGCGTGAGAACCTGCATATTGGTTGCGACTACTTTGATAGGAGTTCGCGAAGTGCATCCACGCCAAGCATGTGCTCGACCAGAAGCTTCTTTAGCTTCGCGTTCTCCTCTTCCAGGGCGTTCAACCGCTTGGCGGCCGAAACGTCCATGCCGCCGAACTTGGCCTTCCAGTCGTAGATCGTCGCTTCGGAGATATTGTGTCTGTGAGCTAGATCAGCCGGTTTCGCACCAGCCCCTTGCTCGTTCAGTATTGCGATAATTTGCTCTTCTGTGAATCTCGGTCGTTTCATCTGTCCGTTCCGCTTTTGCACAGCACTTGCACTCGAAGTGCAGGCAATATGCAATGTGACATCATCTGTCGCCGGCGCCCTTACGAAGCTTGGCTCAAAAACACGCAGTAGATATTCCGAGTTTTCGCGATGTCAGATGGAGCGTTCCATCCTTCATGCCAAATGGATCGGCGGCTGTGCACGAAAGTAGAACAACGTCCCAGGATGAGCAGTCGGATAGGAGAGCTGATCGAAGTCATGTCGATAATATTCTCAACGTTGTAACTCTGCCCGATTGTCGAGGCGCCATGCCCGAATTGCCGGCTGCCGGAATCAATGTGAGGCAATTCGCTTCGCAATGAGCGGCGTCGCGTCAAACTGGCCGGCTGTGGGATCGCGTTCACACAGACCTTATGTTTGACGTAAGTCGCTGGGATCGGTCGAGGCGCTGGCAGAATTGACAAGGAACGCGCTGGCGAAACAGCGATTGGATCGCAATCGCGTTTCGCGCAATGTGAGGTCGCCGGAAGTTGCGAAGTACGGTTGCATTTGTCAGCATGCGCGGTCGACGGAGAGATTGCCGCGGCGGTTTGGTTGTCATGGCTGCTGTCGCATGAGCGGAACGACGCAGCATTCCCAATCAGACTGTTGCGGGTGTTTGGCAGTGAAGCGTCGCAAGAACTGGCCTTAATCGGAATGCTATTTGTCTACCATCGGACGTAGCTCCTCCTCTACGTCGACGTCTGGTAATTCTGCGAGCGCTGCAGCGAGGGCAACAAGCGCTCCGAAAGCCGCGAGCACAAGAGAGCTCGCGAGTATAACGGCAGCAAGATCCTGACGTCGTTTCATCATCTGTGTCGGTGGCTGGGTTGGCGGAGAAGGGCTGTGGTCGCGTCGATCAGTTCTGGTCCAGCGCTTCAACGCGCCCGTCGAGCCAGCGGTAAACCACAAAGCCTGGGCCTGCATTGTCTCCCTTGGTATCAAACCTGACCGGACCAACGGCTGTTTCGATCGGTCGTGAACGGAGTTCGGTTGCGACCCGCGCAGCATTGAGGGAACCGGCCCGCTTCACCGCCTCTGCCCACGCCTGAACTGCGGCATAGGCGTAAAGTGTGTAGCCTTCAGAGGACAGCTCGGAAGCCTTGAGTTTGGCCACGGCGTCGGCCGCATTGGCATTCGTTGCCACGTCGGGCATAAAGGTAAATAGCGTACCGTTTCCCGCGCTGCTGGTGATGCCCCAGAATTCGGAGGTCATCAACGGGTCGTTGGCCATGACGGTAAGGCCGGCCTCTGCTTCTGATGCCTGACGGATGATCAGCCCGATCTCGGTGTGATAACCGCCGATATAGGCGAGGCGTACCCCGTCCTTCTTCAATCTAGAGATCAGCGCCGTATAATCCTTTTCACCGGCTATATAGCTCTGCCGAATGACGTGTTCGCCGAATCCCTGAAGCTGTGCCTCAACCGCATCGGCGATACCTTTGCCGGCGGTGCTCTTGTCATCGAGCACTGCGATCTTGTCGCTATGGTAATGTCGGTGAATGTATTCAGCCGCAACGGTGCCCTGCTGGTCGTCGCGGCCGCAGATCCGAAACACGGTCTGGATGCCGCGTTCCGTTAGCTGAGGATTTGTCGAACCAGGTGACAATTGGATGATACCTGCTTCGGCATAGACGTCGGAGGCTGGGATGGACGAAGACGAGCAAAAATGGCCGACAACCAGACGCACCTGAGCCATTGCGAGCTTATTTGCAACGGCGACCGCTTGCTTCGGGTCGCAGGCGTCATCAGCGACACTCAGTATCACCTTGGTGTTGGGAAGCAGGCCCGAAGCGTTCAATGCCTCGACAGCCGCGGCAGCGCCGTTGCGCATCTGCACGCCGAACGCCGCGCTGCTTCCGCTCATTGGGCCGGCCACGGCAATATGAACGTCCGAAGCCCACGCAGTCGAGGCGAGGGCACAGAAAAGGAAGGCTGCACCTGCAGCTGGAGTGTAACGCCTATTCAACACTGCAGAACTCCTAGTGCTCACCTCGATCTAACCCCAACTGTCTGCGGCCAGCACGGGCCCGCAGGTCGAAGGATCGCCAAGCGAAGCATGCGTCAGCTCGGGCAACGACCATGGCGGAGCCTACAATTTGACGTTACGTGCGATTCAAGCCTTTCTTGAACGGGAGCTTCGCTCAATGCATCAGAGAAAGCGGCGGATCGCCAAGACCCTCGCAGAAAATCTGACCGGTGATTGGTAAAGCTGCCGCCGGGCATCAAAGCCGGCGGATCACGCCGAACCGCCATGACGATCGAGGCGGCCAAGCGGACTGGTCAAGCCGTCCGAAGCCGCCTTGTGATCTCAGTATGGCTGATCCTCCAGGCCGGTGAGGGCAAGATCGAGATATTGCATGAGGCAGGGATCCCAACCAGCCAAACTGCGTGGGGCGCTTAGGCGTGCGAGGACCTTCAGGATCGTCGAAACCCGAGAATCCGCTCCAGCGATTTCGCCGATCAGCAGGCGCGCGGCAATCGCGACGGCTTTCGCCCGCTCGCCGCAAGGGTGTTCGCCTCTATCCATACAATCGCGGAGGTCGTCCCGAATGCGTCGCCATCGCTCCTCGCGTTCTGCAGCCAACTTGCATGTGCATCGGGATGTTTGACTACGTGTCTCAACCCGCGACATGGCGTCCAAGGTGGCAGGTAGCTCATCCACGCTGACCTGAGCGTCACTGTCGGTCGTCATGTTGCGCAATCGATCTCGCAACAGCGTTGCTCGAGCAACTTGAAGCTCTATACGCTCCAAATGCTTGCGCAATAGGTCGGTCAGTGAAGTCGTTCCCTCCATAGCTTTACGGATCTCGTAAAGGGAGAAGCCGAGCTCACGTAGCGCCCGGATCTGATGAACCCGCTGGACGCTTTCGCGGTCGTACATCCGATGGCCGCCGTCCGTACGCTCTGAAGCGGCTAACAGGCCGGTGTGTTCATAATGATGCAGCGTGCGTACCGTCACTCCGGTCGCTTCCGCAAGTTCGCCAATGCGCCATCGACGCCGTCTTGGTGTAGCTTTGCTCATGTTGTTCAGTTTCAAAGCCTACAACCTGACGTCACGTTGGGTTCAAGCCATTTCAAAGCTCTAGCTGGATCGTCTTCCATTCCAGCGCAGGTGTGGTGACTATCCTTAGAACGGCGCGGGATCAACCCTGAGGGGAAATGGTGATCAACAGGTTCGTTAAGCATGTCAGCTGGGTATTGCCGGCCGCTGTACGCTCCAAGATGAGTTTGGCGATCGCCGTTCGATTTTCCGGAGTTCGCATTGATGGCGGCAGCGCGGAGACTGCTCTGTCAAAAAGACTTCCTAAGACAGAAAGCTCTTCGGGATCGAATACTCCACTGTATTGCTCCAACGTACGGCTCCTTGTTCGTCATTGCGTCGGCGTAGCGCACCTCGTCAAGACGTTTGGCCGAGGTGCGGCCAAAAGAAGTCAGACCGGCGGCGCGTAGAGACCAAGATGCGATGCGCTCTCGGGTGATGCGACAGAGCAACACGCACGTGCGATGCCTTGCTTGGACGGAGCGAGTCCAACTTTCATATGCACAATCATTCGGCATTGCGCTCGCTGTTCGTGGTGCGGGGCCTCCGACGAGTCCGAACCGTCCGCTCATTGCGAGCGCCACGACCGATTCGCCGTGTTGATGCGATTAGCCGCCGAGCCGATCCTGCTGTCTCGAGAGCTGCGCGGCCGCAAGCCGGGCTTGCAATGCGCCTGCGCAGCTTTGGCGCGAGCACGTAGCAACCTCTCTGTCTCTCAAAGCCGGGCTAATGCTCGAGCGACTGCTTTACGTCGAGCCCGTCGCCGGTGCGAGAAGGACGGCCTCGGGCTTGTGACGGTCGCCAGCTATGTGGAGCTTTGACGAGAGACAACGAGTTCGAGCGAAACGATTCGAAAGTGCACGCGTTGGGACACGGTCCGAGTGCCGGGTTCGCTCACCTTCGCCAACGTCCTTACGTTAACGGCGAAGCCGATCGTGCGAAGGGGCCGGCATCATCGGCTCGTTCCGAAGCGCTAATGCCGAATGTCTCTTCACGCGCAGTTACCATGCGAGCTGCTTCCTGCAGCAATATTTCTCGCAGCCAGATGCTTTCTGGGTCGCTGTTATTAAGGACAGTCCATTGGACCGCCTCGGTGAAGGTGGGGAATGGCTGGGGAAGCGCGGCAATCCGAAGCGGCGCGGCTCTTTGAAAATGCTTTGCGAGCCTTAAGGGTATGGTCCCTATGCGGTCTGTGCCCGCTAGCAGGGGCGGGATCATGCTGAAGCTCTGCACAAGAATATCGATGCGCCGATTAAGCCCGAGATCGTGCAACAAGGAATCCTCGACGAAGGTCTTGCGTGTGCCTCCGAGCTTGACCGCAACGTGGCCCATCGACAAATACCGATCAGATGTCAACCGCCTCAGTAGGTGACTATTCGTGTGACAGCCCACGCAAACGAGGCTCTCCTCGAACAAGGCCGCTCTGGGGTGGGTACCGGACATGAACAATTCCGGCAGGATGACAAAATCGACCTCGCCGCGCCGAAGTAGCTCATCGTGCTCATCGGTGAGCGTCACCAGCTCGAACCTGACATTGGGTGCTTCTCGCGCGACGCGCTCCACGACGTGGCGGAAGAATACGATGGTTATGAAATCTGAAAGGCAGATCCTGAACCGCCGGTTCGATCGGGCAGGGTCGAAGGCCTCCCGGGCGATGATCGAGTGCTGAATGTGCATCAGCGCCTCACGAACCGGAGCGGCGAGTTCCTCCGCGCGTGGGGTCAGGACAAGATCTCGTCCTCTCATTACAAACAGCTCGTCACCAAAATAGGAGCGTAGTCGAGCGACAGCTGCACTCATAGCGGGCTGGCTAAGGCTGATCTTACGTGCCGCTGCAGTCAGGCTGCGCTCGGTCATTAGAGCGTCGAGCGCGACGAGAAGATTTAGATCCAGTCCTTTGAAGCGCATATCTTCTTGTCCGGCGCAAACGTGCTTGCGATGTATAAACGACCGGCCGCGGCTACGTCTGGGGCGGTCTCACCGGATCGTCCGAATCGGTTTCGTCCCACCTTGCGATCGCGAGAGGAAGGTCGCGGAATCATCGCAACAATGGACAGTTCGGCCGTTGGCGGACATCAGAGGCCGGAAACCGCTAGAAGCCCGAAGCTAATAGGCTCGCCGCTCCGGCGCGCCTCGTAACAAGACCCGGTCGTTAACTATTGGCACCAGTCCAAGTTGTTCCGCCAAAGCCGTGAGTTCGGCTGTGCGCCCGGTCGACCGCTGCTTAACGCAGCGCAAGCCAAGGAGCGCAGCCTACAACCTCACGCAGCGTGGGATTCAAGCGAATAATTGAACGTGCCGGACATTTGCGCACCAATAAGGATTATGTACCGCAGCAACGCTGGACATCCGTTGACCTGTACCGCAGGTATCCCAATCTCAGCCGGCTCAACCTGCCAAGCCCTCGGGGCGCTTCGTCATCTAACGTCAGGCGTCTGCAACATCGCGCGTCGAGAAATGGAAAGCGTCGGCGGAGAATTAATGGCGTGCCGCCATACGCGAGACGCGGCCGGAATCGCCTTATGCTGAACTTAACATCGCCTGCGAGTAGATGTCTCGAGATGCCCCGATGCGATGTTGGACGCCTCTTCCAACAATATTCGCCTCATCCAAACGCTCGCTGGGTCGGTATTGTGGAACGCAGGCCATTGCAATGCTTCGGTGAATGTGGGCAGAGGCAAGGGTGGTGCGACAATCCGCACGGGCATCCGCTTTTCGAAGTGCCTAGCGAGTCGCAAAGGCATCGTTCCGATACGGCGGGTGTCCAATATTATGGGTGGGATAAGGCTAAAGCCTTGCACTACCACCTCGATCCGTCTCTTTAGGCCGTGTTCAAGCAAAAACCATTCTTCCAGGTTGGGCCTCAGCGCCCGTCCGAATTTGGCCGTAACGTGACCCATCGAAAGGTATTTTTCGAATGTCAGTTGGCGTGACAGTTGCCTGTTCGTGCGGCATCCCACGCATACGAGAGTCTCGTCGAACAGCGTCGCCTTGGGATGAGCGCTCGACATAAACAACTCCGGCAGAATGAGAAAGTCGACCTGCCCCCGGCGGAGCAACTCGTCGGGCTCATCCGAAAAGGGCAGCAATTCAAAGCGCACAGCCGGGGCTTCCTGTGCGATACGGTCCAAAATTCGTCGAAAAAAAACGATTGTCATGAAATCGGAGAGAATGACCCTGAAGCGACGGCTGGACTGAGCAGGGTCGAACGAATCTCGCGAAATAATCGAAATTTGAATGTGCAAGAGGGCCTCTCGAACGGGACCCGCGAGCGCTTCAGCGCCCGGTGTCGGGACGAGCTCTCGACCGCGCATCGTGAAAAGTTCATCGCCGAAGTAGGTGCGCAGCCGCGCGATTGCCGCGCTCATAGCGGGCTGGCTCAGGTTAATTTTACGCGCCGCGGCGGTGAGGTTGCGCTCGGTCATCAGAGCATCGAGCGCAACGAGCAGGTTTAGATCGAGTCCTTTGAATCGCATCTTTTGAGTCTATCCATCGTGTGGATGCATTCCATCGAAACAATCGATTTTACCAAACTGCGGGATGTTGGATAGCAAACATCAGTTTAGAAAATGGTCGGAACACCAGGATGGCTGTGGGTCGTGCGCGGGCTCTGGACAACCTTGAACGCGAGCGGCTGCTGTCGGCTTCTTGGGCGGCTATTCAACGCGAAGGCGTACGAGTGGCGTCGGTCGTGACCAGCGCAACCCGCGTATCCGCTGCAACGCGAAGCGCTCGGTAAACCTTCGTATGTGTATTCCAACCCTTTCCATATCGGCGGTTTACCCGCGTACACTTGAGGGCCGGATCAGCATCGCCCTAGTGTCGCGATACAGCGGCAGGCGCAGATGGCGAATGCCAAATAGATCTGGCGACAGTCCATTGGCTCGACTGTCAATCGCATTCGGGGCGTGTCAAAGATGCATGAGAACCAAGTTGATCTGGTGTCATTGGGACGCTCCCTCAACGAGGTGGTCCGCATCGATGGTCCGGTTACTAGCGGCAAAGCGCCGATGGCCGCCATAGACGAGGCAGAAGGGCTCCATGGTGCAGATAACATCTGCACGATCAAATCGCCCCATCCGTACGCCTTCGGCACAGCATTCGGTCGGAATGACAAGCCTCAACGGAGCGATCAGCTGATCGCTCACAGAGGAGTCACCCCAAGCGATCTGCTCCGGCGCGGGCGCGCAAAGGAGAACTGGCATCCAACAAAACGCGACGGCGCATTTCTCGATCGATCTGCGTCCGGTGAGTGAGTTCGCGTGACTGAGCCCGCTCTCGAAATGACTCGCGTAGGAAAGCCTGCCATGGACATTGTCGCATCTCGGACCGCGGAAGCTCCTTCTGCGCGCACTCAAGTTCATTGGAGCGTTCGCTGGGAAAACGACCTGCGGCTTACCGAGCATGCCGAGCTCGCCGAATTTTTTCGCAAGAGTTACGGGCCGACCGGTGCTTTCAATGCGCAGCCGTTTGAAGGCAACAGAAGTTGGGCCGGCGCCAGGCCTGAGGTCCGCGTGATTGGTCGCGACGCCCATGGTGTAGCTGCTCACGTCGGACTACTGCGCCGCTTCATCAAGATTGGTGCTGTCGATCTACTCGTGGCTGAACTTGGGCTGTATGCCGTGCGGCCGGATCTCGAGGGACTGGGAATCAGCCACGCGATGCGGGTGATGTATCCTATGCTGCACGAACTTGGAGTCCCGTTCGGCTTCGGGACGGTCCGGCCCGCGCTTGAGAAGCATCTTACCCGACTGGTGCAAAGACAGGGCCTCGCGACCCTCATGTCGGGCCTTCGCGTCCGCTCCACGCATCCGGATGTCTATCCCAATCTGTCGCCGATCCGCATCGAAGAGGTGATCGTGGTGGTGTTCCCGGTTCAAAGCGCGATCAGCGAGTGGCCCGCCGGCGCAATGATCGATCGGAACGGGCCCGAGCTGTGAAAGAACTTGTCCCCGTGTCTGCCGTTCCTTGCGACTACGCTGATGTAAGCGGAAGCTTCCCTGTCTATTTGACCTTTGACGATGGGCCAAATCCGTTCTGCACGCCAGAGGTTCTCGATGTGTTGACGCAACATCGGGTGCCAGCAACGTTCTTTGTGATCGGTACCTACGCAGCCGAGCAGCCCGAGCTCATTCGGCGGATGATCGCGCAAGGCCACGAGGTGGCGAACCACACGATGACGCATCCGGACCTGTCCAGATGCGGGCCGGCTCAGGTGCGCGGTGAGGTGCTAATGGCCAGCGAGGCGATTCGTTCGGCATGTCGGCAGGCTGCGCCCAGGCACATGCGGGCCCCCTACGGTAAATGGACCGAAGAGGTGCTCGCTACGTCGGCGCAGGCTGGCCTTAAGGCTGTGCACTGGTCGGTCGATCCGAGAGATTGGTCCCAGCCCGGGGTGGACAGAATTGTAACTTCGGTACTCGGAGCCGTTCGACCGGGTTCAATTGTTCTCCTGCACGACGGATATCCTCCTGATGAGGACGGGCCGTGCGCTGATGCAACTCGGCGAGACCAGACGGTTAGAGCGCTCTCTTACCTAGTTCCAGCACTACAACGCCGCGGCTTCGTGATCCGCCCGCTCCCTCAGCTTCACTGAACAACAACTGGCACCCTATGGACCTGCTCGCTACAACCAGCGCCGTCGCGGTTTCGTCTTACGCGCTGCTCTCGACCATCTACAAAAGCGCGCAGGCGCTGTATGCGCGGCGGGGGAATGCCCCATCGTTGCGGAACGATGTGGGACAATCCGCGCTGGCTCTGCCAAGTGTGGATATTATCGTGCCTTGCTTCAACGAGAAACCGGACACGCTCGCGCAGTGTTTGGAGTCGCTCGCCAGGCAAGACTACGAAGGAGAGCTGCGGGTCTATGTGGTCGACGATGGCTCGGCAAATCGCGACGTTGTGGGACCTGTACATAAGATCTATGCCAACGATGCGCGCTTCAGCATCATCTTGCTTGCCAGGAATGTTGGCAAGCGGAAAGCGCAGATCGCCGCAATACGCGGCTCGTCCGGTGACTTGGTGCTTAACGTCGATTCGGATACGATACTGGCCGCCGACGTGGTCACCAAGCTAGCGGCGAAGATGCGGGACCCCGACATTGGTGCCGCGATGGGCCAGCTGGTAGCGAGCAATCGCAACGATACATGGCTGACCAGTCTGATCGACATGGAATACTGGTTGGCGTGCAACGAAGAGCGCGCGGCGCAAGCTCGGTTCGGTGCGGTCATGTGCTGTTGCGGTCCATGTGCGATGTATCGTCGCTCTGCTCTTGCCCTGCTGCTTGATCAATACGAAACGCAATTCTTTCGCGGCAAGCCGAGTGATTTCGGCGAAGATCGCCATCTGACGATTCTCATGCTCAAGGCGGGATTTCGAACCGAGTATGTTCCGGACGCGATTGCGGCAACAGTTGTCCCTGACACTCTCGGGCCATACCTGCGTCAGCAGCTGCGCTGGGCGCGCAGCACCTTTCGCGATACGTTTCTCGCATTGCGTCTGCTGCCGGAGCTCGATGGCTACCTCACACTGGACGTTGTCGGGCAGAATCTTGGCCCACTGCTACTCGCCCTTTCAGCACTGGCTGCGCTTGCCGAGCTTGCAGTCGGCGGATCTGTACCCTGGTGGACAGGCTTGACAATTGCGGCGATGACGATGGTTCGGTGCAGTGTAGCTGCACTTCGGGCGGGGGAATTGCGATTTCTCGGCTTCTCGCTCCACACACCGATAAACATCTTTCTTCTACTGCCACTCAAAGCGTATGCCCTTTGTACATTGAGCAACAGCGATTGGCTGTCGCGCACGATCGTCAACGAGCCAACTGAAGGAGATGAGCAGGCGGTCATGCCGGTGCCGAACAGCGCAGCAGGTCCTGTGGCTACAGGAGTGGCTTCTGGCACAATTCCGAAGCCGGCGGTTCCTCACCGTCCATCGCGCTTGGCGGCGCCGGAGAGCATTTGCGGTCGGAAACGATCGAGCGCGTATAAGTAGGTCGATCGGCGCATGACTGTGTACAAGAACCATCAATTACTGGAACGCGAACTCGCTGTGGATGATCCATGGCATCTCGACAGCAATGCGTTCGAGCAGGAACGGTACGCGCAAATGCTCCGGATGTCGTCATGCAATGGGGGTGTCGAGCATGCCCTCGAAGTCGGATGCGCAGCCGGGGCATTCACGGAAATGCTTGCACCGCGTTGCCAACGCCTAACGGTGGTCGATGTCATGCCGCAGGCGATCGAACGAGCGCGCCTGCGGACCGGGCATCGGTCACACATAAATTGGATTGCGTGCAATATTCAGCAGTTTTCGACCACAGAGAAGTTCGATCTGATCATCGTCGCCGAGGTTCTCTACTATCTCAATGACGTTTCCGAGATGCACGCGGCGGTCCGCAACCTGGTGAGCATGCTTGCCCCAGACGGCGCTCTGGTGTTCGGGTCCGCGCGTGATGCCACCTGTCGACACTGGGGTCATGCCGCTGGTGCCGAGACGGTGATCTCTCTCTTCAAAGAGAGCCTGTTGGAGGTGGAGCGTCTGCACTGCCAAACCACGTCGGTCAACGAAGACTGCTTGCTCGTCCTGTTCCGGAAGTCGGGGCAGTCGTTAAAACACTCAATTGTCGGTCATTAGATCAGGGGGTCGTATGCGCATCTGCGGCATCAAATTAACACATGACGGCGCAATTGCTCTCGTCGAGGACGGGCGGCTCGTCTTTTGCACCGAGCAGGAAAAGCGCGGCAACAACCCGCGCTATCAATCCATCGACAACCTTGATGAGGTCGTGCGTGCGTTAGCGGAGCATGGTCTTGATCCGCGAGACATTGATCAGTTCGTCATCGATGGCTGGGATGGAGAGATCGAGTCGCGGTTCCAGGTCCTTAGTGGGGCGGTGCCGATCACGCTGAAAGGGGGGCCATATGTCGAGCGTCATGCTGAGGGCCTTCTTGATTCCGTCGAAGGCTTTGGCCTGATCCTCGGCGACAAGGTCTTTCCCTATAAAAGTTACCCGCACGTCACGGGCCACGTTGCGTCGGCCTATAGCACCAGCCCCTTTGCCAGTACCGGAAAACCCGCGTTCTGTCTGGTATGGGACGGCTCCATCTTTCCCCGGCTTTACTATGTCGAGCCTCGCGGCGCGCGGCTCGTGGGATCCCTGTTTCCCATGATTGGTCAGCTCTATGCTGCCGCCGGCCTTCACTTCGGGCCATACAGGCAGCCGAACCGCACCAGCTGGGATTTGGGCATCGCCGGCAAGCTGATGGCGTACATCGCGCTCGGCTCTGTCGACGAAGGCGTTGTCGCAGTGTTTCAAGAGCTCTACGAGAAGCGCTTCGCCGCGGACACGGAGCAGGCTCGTCGCTACCGCGCAGACATCCACAATCCGGAAGCATTACTTGCGGCCACGCACGAGTTTTTCGAGACAAGCGCATTGCGCCTTACGGGCAAACGAGCGGAGGACATCCTTGCCTCGTTCCATATGTTCCTGGAACGTCTTCTGGTTCGGGAAATCGCGATGGTTCTGTTGCAGCACTCCTCTCTCCCGGGCGCACGAAATCTATGTGTGGCAGGTGGGTGCGGTCTCAACATCAAGTGGAATAGTGCGCTTCGCGCGACGGGCCTGTTCGATGAGGTGTGGGTACCGCCTTTCCCGAATGACAGTGGCTCGGCAATAGGTGCTGCTTGCGCGGCGATGGCGGCGCGAAATGGGTTTGGACCGTTGGAATGGTCTGTTTACAGCGGTCCGGCTCTGCAGGCCTCCGAGGGGTTGCCGGAATGGGAGGCCGAGCCGTGCAGTCTGCGTGAGCTTGCCGCCATTCTCGCCGACAACAAGCCGGTAGTGTTCCTGTCCGGGCGCGCCGAGCTGGGTCCGCGAGCGTTGGGCGGCAGAAGTATTCTGGCGGCTCCGACGTCACCGGCGATGAAGGATCATCTCAACGACATTAAGTGTCGTGAGCACTTCCGACCGGTGGCGCCGATCTGCTTGGAGGATCGCGCGCCAGAGATATTCAACCCAGGTGCGCCGGACCCCTACATGCTGTTCGATCATCAGACCAGGGCGGAATGGTGCGACAAGATCCCCGCTGTCATTCATCTGGACGGTTCGGCGCGACTGCAGACAATCTCCCGCAGCTCTCCACACAAAGTCGCTGAGCTTCTCATCGAATTCGAGCGCCTTACGGGGCTTCCGTTGCTCTGCAACACGAGCGCGAACCTGAACGGGCGCGGATTCTTTCCGGACGCCGCGGCGGCCTGTCAATGGGGGCGCGTTGAGCATGTGTGGTGTGATGGCCAGCTCTGGACCAAGCCGGTCGTAAGGAAGCAACCGCCGGCTAAACGGCTCCAGTCGGCCTAAGATGAATATGTCCACGGTAGCAATCGACCTTGCCGGCGTCAGAAAGTCATTTGGCGGCAGAATTATCGTCGATGAACTGTCGTTCTCGGTTGCCCGCGGAGAGTGCTTTGGTCTACTCGGGCCAAATGGAGCCGGCAAGAGCACGATCGCCCGTATGCTCCTCGGCATGATCTCGCCGGACGCAGGCAAGATAATGATACTCAATGAACCTGTACCGGCGCGCGCGCGTGTCGCGCGCATGCGGGTCGGTGTCGTACCACAGTTCGACAACCTTGAGCTTGAGTTTACCGTACGCGAGAATCTGCTGGTGTTTGGTCGCTATTTCGGCATGAGCGCCCGCAAGATCGAAGCCGTCGTACCATCGTTGCTCGAGTTCGCGCGGCTCGAAACCAAGGCAGACGCACGGGTCTCAGAACTGTCGGGTGGCATGAAGCGGCGACTGACCTTGGCACGCGCGCTAATAAATGACCCGCATCTGCTCGTGATGGACGAGCCGACGACTGGTTTGGATCCGCACGCCCGCCACCTGATTTGGGAGCGTCTGCGAGTTCTACTTGCGCGGGGCAAGACGATTTTCTTGACTACTCACTTTATGGAAGAGGCCGAACGCCTGTGCGATCGGCTGTGTGTCCTCGAGGGTGGACGCAAGATCGCCGAAGGCAAGCCAGATGTGCTAATCGACGAGCATATCGGCTGCAACGTGGTCGAAATCTATGGAGGTGATCCACATCAGCTCCGCGAGCTGATCAGGCCCCATGCGCGGCACATAGAAGTGAGTGGAGAGACGCTCTTCTGTTATGCGCCATATCCGGAGCAGGTCCGCGTGGAACTGCGGGGGCGAGCGGGACTTCGTGTTCTGCAGCGCTCCCCAAATCTCGAAGACGTGTTTTTGCGGCTGACCGGGCGCGAGATGGAGAAGTGACTGATGGGTGAAAGTTATGCGGCGGTGATGCCCACTAACGCGTACAACTGGATCGCGGTATGGCGTCGGAACTTCCTCGCATGGAAGAAAGTTGCGCTTGCATCGATTCTCGGAAACCTCGCAGATCCCTTGACCAATCTGTTTGGCCTCGGCTTTGGCCTTGGGCTGATCGTGGGGCGCGTTGAGGGGACGTCGTACATCGCGTTCCTTGCGGCAGGCATGGTCGCGACCAGTGCCATGACGTCCGCGACCTTTGAAACCATGTATGCAGCCTTTGCACGCATGGACGCCAAGCGTACCTGGGAAGCAATCCTCTTCACTGAGCTCACGCTTGGCGATATCGTTTTGGGTGAACTGGTGTGGGCGGCCAGTAAGTCCGTTCTGGCCGGAACAGCGATCGGGATCGTCGCTGTCACGCTGGGGTATGCATCCTGGCTATCCGTTCTGTATGCGATGCCAGCAATCGCCCTTACTGGCCTTGTCTTCGGCAGCCTGGCCATGGTCGTCATATCTCTTGCGCCAAGTTACGATTACTTCGTGTTTTACCAGACGCTTGTCCTCAGTCCTATGGTGTTTTTGTGTGGCGTGGTCTTTCCGACGAGCCAACTGCCCGGCTCATTTCAGCATTTCGTCGGCTTGTTGCCTCTCGCACATTCGGTCGACCTTATTCGCCCAGCGATGCTCGAACGCGGTGTCGACAGTGCTGCCCTGCATGTCGCTGCGCTTTGCGTTTACACGGTCGTGCCCTTTTTTGCGTCGATAGCAGTATTTCGGCGCCGTCTGCTGCGTTGACGTGAGTTCAGCGAGAATGGAGAAATTCACAGTCACGATGCGTCGTGCGGTAGCTCGGGATGACCTGGTCTGTCGCAGCGGCCGCTGCAATGGACTTGAGAGGCCGCGATCGAGCAACGTCTCCGGCCGTCTGTTCGGTCGATCGGTACGGACGGCGGCACCGTGACTTTCTGAGCGCCTGTCGCTAGGCGCCGAGACGGAATTGCAAAAGTTGTATTGTGTTGTCTGGCCCGCGCACCCGACGGAGCGTGACCGCACAGATTGGATGGGTGGAACGCAGTTGTCGTTCCCGCCATGATCAAATGGAGAGTTGGATGTTGTGCCTGGGACTAAGTGGTGGTCTTGACAGAATCTATGAAAGATCGCCGGAGCTGCCGAGTACATTTCTTCACGATGGCGCTGCGGTCCTTGTGCAGGATGGCCGCGTGATCGCTGCCGTCGAAGAGGAGCGCCTCAACCGCGTCAAGCACTCCAATAAGTTGCCGAGCAACTCCATCCGATACTGCCTTTCTACCGCAGGGGTTGGGCTCGGCGAGATCGACCGTATCGCGTTCTACGCGACTGAAGCCTACTGCAATACAATGCTCGAGCGTCTTTCTGTTTCCAAGCCCGTTCCGTTGGACGCCAAACTGTTGATGCGCCAGCTGCTGGCACGGGAGTTCGACGCCGAGATCGATCCGTCGCGGCTTTCCTTCGTAAATCACCACGAAGCGCATGCCATGAGCGCGTTTGCGATGTCCGGGTTCGAACAAAGTCTCATTTTTACGATCGACGGTAGTGGCGATTTTCTCTCCGGCTCATTGGCGGTGGGGTCTGGCATCGAAATTGCGCAACTTGCAAGCTTCCCGGAACGTAACTCCCTGGGGCTGTTGTATCTCGAGACGATCCGATATCTCGGCTACGGATTGTTCGACGAGTACAAAGTGATGGGGCTTGCCCCGTATGGTGATCCCGCTCCCTATCGCGAACTCTTCGCGCAGTTCTACGAGTTGTTGGACAAGGGTGGCTATCGCGTTCACCTGGATCGGATCGCTCCGGCCCTGGTCCGCCACATCGAGGTTCGGCGAAAAGGAATGCCATTCACCCAACAACATCGAGATGTCAGCGCTTCGCTGCAGGAGGCGCTGGAGCGGATTGTGTTTCACATCCTGCGGCACCATCGTGAAGCGACAGGCATGACACGCTTGTGCCTGGCTGGAGGGGTAGCCCATAATTGCACGCTGAACGGTAAGCTGCTTTATTCCGGGCTATTTGACGACATCTTTGTTCAACCCGCGGCGCACGATGCCGGTTGTGCGCTGGGCGCTGCATTGATCGTGTCGAACGAGCTGGGCAGGCCGGCGCCGCGTGAGCGACTGTCGGGCGTCTATTGGGGGCCCGATCTCGGCAACGAGCAAGCCATAGAGCGTGAGCTCAACGCATGGTCAGGCCACCTCGACATTCAACGAAGTGATGACATAGCATCCAGTGCGGCAGACTGGATGGCAAATGGCGCTGTAATCGGCTGGGTTCAGGGCCGCTCTGAGTTCGGCCCACGTGCGCTTGGTAACCGCAGCATTCTTGCGGACCCGCGGCCAACCGATAACAAGAACCGAATTAACGAGATGGTCAAAAAGCGCGAGAGTTATCGTCCGTTTGCGCCGTCTGTACTGGTTGAGGATGCGAGCGAGTTTTTCGAGCTTCCAGGCGGCACGAGGGAGCTGCCGTTCATGAACTTTGTGGTTCGCGTGCGTGAAGCCCAGCGTAGCGTGCTCGGTGCGATTACGCACGTTGACGGGACCGCTCGGCTGCAAACGGTGTCGCGCGAGACCAACCCCGCTTATTGGGATTTAATCAACGCGTTCAAGAAGCGAACTGGAATACCGATCCTTCTAAACACGTCGTTTAACAACAATGCCGAGCCGATCGTTGATTCGGTGTCAGACGCAATCGTTACGTTCTTGACAACCGATTTAGACGGACTTGTGGTCGGGCCGTTCCTGGTCAAGAAGCGGACGGCAACATTGCAGGATTGGAGTGCACTGGGCGTTTCATTGCCACCCTATGCATCGCTACATCGTGTCCGCTCTCACGTAGCGGTCGATCGGCAGGAGACGGTCTGCGAGATCCGCACGGGACCTTCCACCCGCGATAGTATGCGCATCTCACAGGAGCTTTTCGAGATCTTGATGCGGGTCGAGGGCGAGGCGTCGCTCGGCGGGCTGCTCGACGCAACCATGCTGGGCCAGGCCAGGCGTGAAGATCTCGTGAAGGAATTGCGCCTCGTGTGGGAGCTGCGAGGCATCCGTCTGCATCCGCCGCGCGCAGCTTGCGGCCGCAACACAGTGTAAAGGGAAACATAGCCGGAACTCGTGAGCATGGCCATGCCGATGCCTGCATGGAGGAGGCCAGGCCATCCGACGCACGAGGGGCATCGGGCATCCGGCTGAAATCGGCGCGTCGCCGCAACACCACTCAAGACAAGACGGAAAGTGTTGCGAGAACGCGGCCCATCACGGATAGCGCTGCTATGAAGTTCTACAGACGCAGCTCGCCGGCACCGCGATTTCAGGTCGTGACGTCGGACGAGATGATACATGAGATGTCTACAATGGCGTCACTTGTCCAACCAGGAGCCCGGGAGGAGGCCATGCAGAGCGGTTCGAGGAATGATAGGTTCGTAGTTTCCCGACGACGTACGGGATTCGGTGACTGCCTGTGGTCGCTGGCGGCAGCTTGGCGTTTTGCACAGCGGACCGGGCGAAACCTGGTCATCGATTGGCGAGGATCCTGTTATCTCGACCAACCCTTCATCAATGCCTTTCCAGTGTTCTTTGAACCAGTGCAAGACATTGCCGGCGTACGGGTGATTTGCGACGACCAGATCAATCAGCGCTCGTTTCCAGGACCATTCTTCCCGAGTTGGTGGAATAAGCCATCGATCGACTGCGTCTATCGGCCGGACGAGCAAATTTTCAAAGAGCGCGACGAACTCGATCAATTGTTTCAAAGCGAGCAAGACAGTGATGCGAACACTGTTGTGTGTGACGCCTGCCTGATGTGGCGCTGCGATCAAGAAGCAGAACGGGAAATTTTTCGGACCATCAAACCACGATCTGAGATTCAGGCCAGGATTGATGCGATCTACCGCGAGCAGTTTGAGCCATACAGCATGATCGGCGTGCATGTTCGACATGGCAACGGCGAGGACATTATGGGGCATACCCCGTATTGGACCGATCCGGAGCGGGCCCTGCGACAGGTCTGCAATGCCGTCGAAATGGCCAAAGCGTTGCCGCACGCAAAACCTGCGAGAGTGTTCCTTTGCACGGACAGTGCGGTCGTCCTCGAAGAGATCTCGGCGATATTTCCTGATGTCTTCACGGTTCCAAAGAGTTTCCAGGCGCCTCAAGCCGGACCATTGCACAGTGGCGCGCTCGGAGCCGCGGGCGGCTTTTCCGCTCTTATCGAAATGTATCTTCTTGCGAGGTGCGACACTGCAATTCGTTTTCCCCCGACGAGCGCATTCACGCGCTATGCCCGCCTGTTTGCGCCACGCGTGGTAGAATTCGACCTGAACGATCCGGGCCGGCTAATCTTGATTGAAGAAGCGTCCCAAGAGCTTGTGACGCTATGAAAGTTGTTGTTCGCCTGATTGATCTGTTGGCCGCTCTTTGCATCGAGAAGTACTGTCGCTTTTTCTCCGCGCGCAGAATTGTTGCCAAAGCAGCTCCTGGCGGCGAGGTTCCATCAAAGGATGCCACCCGCCAACAGCTAATTGGCGCCCGCGGCACTCGAAATCCGTGAAGAGTTGCTCCGCCGCGCTCAAAAGCGTGCGATCTTCGTCATCGCCTCGCGCGAGCCTCGTCAATCTCGTTGATCCTGGCGTCGGAGAAGGGTCACCCATATTCTCGCCGCCGGCGTTACTGGGGACAGTCGACACAGTCGGCGCTATTACGCTGCGCAAGCGGGGAATCGAAAATTGCTGACCTACGCTAACAAAAGCGGACGCCGTGCAGTTCGAGCCTCAAGGCCTGGAGACGGAGCACGACCTCGCCACAGCGCTTGCGCGTAAGTGGAACGAGGAAGGGTTGGAAGTTGGGCATCCGGCGCCGTTGATCTGGACGTGACAGCATCGCGAAGGAGGGAGCAATGGCGACCGGGATGGGCTTTGCTCTCGCCAACAACATCATCAGCCATGTCCTCACGCGGCACCTGTCGGAATCGCCCCCGGCTTGGATGGCGGCGCAGCTCGAAAACCCTTTGTCCATCACCGCGCTCACCGTTTCCGAAATTCGTTGCGGCATGGTGGTGAAATGGACCCCGATTGTTGGGACCGCATGCTTGGTTGGAAGAGGCTGCTCCGTTGATAGACGCAAGCATGATGGAAGACGAGACGCAAGATCGACGCGGTACTGAAGGCAAAGATCGCGCTGGAAGCGATGCGGGAGCAGGCGACGGCGGCCGATCTGGCCCAGCGCTATGAGGTTCACCGAACCAGATCTATACCTGGAAGAAGCAACTGCTGGACCAGGCGGCCCAGGCCTTTGACGCGGGTGTCGGGCGAGAGAGCGGGGACGTTCGCGAACGCAGGATCGAGAAGCTGCACGCCAAGATTGGACAACTGACAGTCGAGCGCGATTGGTTAGCGGGAAGGTCCGGAAGGTGAGCGCGCCGGACCGTCGAGAAATGCTCGATCGCGCCGACATGGCGCTGTCGACTCGGCGGAAATGCATGTTGCTTGGTATCGCGCGCTCTGGGGTCTGCCGGCCGCCACGGCCGGCCAACGACAACGACCTTACCCCCATGCGGCGTCTCGACGAGCTGTTCAGCGCCTGGCAGTTCCTGAGCTCGCGGCGAATGACCGCGATGCTGAAGGGTGAGGGGCTTCAGGTCAATCGCAAGCGGTGCAGCGCTTGATGCGGAAGATGGCCATCGCGGCACTGGGACCAAGTCCGATCACGACGAGGTCGGTGCGGACCACAAGACATATCCCTATTTTTTCCGCAACACGACGATCGACGGCCAAACCAGCTATGGGCGGCCGACATCACGTATCTGCCCATCGGCCGCGGCTTTCTTCACCTCGTCGCCATCAGCGACTGGGCGAGCCGTGCGGTTCTGGCGTGGCGGTTGTCGAACACGATGGACGTCTCGTTTTTCGGAGCGGCTCTGGACGAGGCGCTGGCGAAGTATGACACTCCGGAGATCTCACCACCGATCAGAGCAGCCAATTCACCAGTCCGGCCTTCACCGGCGCGTTAGCGAACGCAGGGGGTAAGATCTCCACGGACGGCCGCGGTCGTTGGATAGATAAGGTTCTTCCGCGAGCGGTTGTGGCGGTCGCACAAGCATGAGGCATGAGGACACCTATCTCAAGGGCTATGCCGGCTGCCACGATGCCAAGGCAAAGGTCGCGAGCTGGATCGCCTTCTACAACGGTCGTCGCCTTCATCAGGCGCACGGCTTTCGCACGGCGATGGCGGTCTGGCGCGAACGGATGCAGGCCGCGAAGGCTGCGGACATGGTGGAGGGCAACGCTGATGCGTTGACCACATGCCCACAGTAACTGCAGCAGAGCGAGACTCTGGCAGCGTGAAGAGAGGGATCAGGAGCGGTGAGTTTAACAAGCCGGTTCAATTGGTCATGCTCCGCGGGTCCAGTTCACTGGAGCCGACATGATCCTTTAGGCCCTGATGCCCCAAATTTTGTTCGCGGGCCGCGATGTCCCCTTCAGCGAAAAAATGGGCTTCAGCTGGGCGAGATCGTCGACGAAACGCAGACCATGCAGACGAAGGACGTCCCGGGCAAAGATCCACTCAGTCAGTTCGTCTTCCGTGCCTCGCTGGGGCGATCTTCTGAAGGTGTTCTGGCGCAGCCAGGGAGCATGCTTGTCCACAGACAGCCCGGAGGTGGGGCTAATCTGACCATCATTGGCGGTGAACTGCAGGTTAGAGCCACGCAGGAAAATCGGACGTACGATGATGATTACGTTAGCTTTGGATCGCTCGAGCTACGGCGACGGGCCGGACTCCGTTGACCGATCGGTGCGCTGCGCAAACTCTGCCCGCGGTTAGCGCCTTCGATTGTGCGTTCAGGAGTGAGCGTTCGCCTCGTGACCTGTCTTGCGCGCGACACAAACGAGAGCTGACTCCTGACATTTTGTCGGTAGCGCGCCACTATTGTCGCAAAGACAACGCTACGCCTCGCAACCACCGCCAGACCGTTCTGCGTGCGCGACACCAGGTCGCAAAGCCGGAGCGGCGTCGCCTCGGTTATGGTGGCCCAATTCCTGCTTGGAGTGCGCGAGCACGCAACAGGAGAGGAGGTGGGCGTGGGTCTCGATCTGCCAAATGACGATCTGATCCCAGCCGCACCATCGGCGATGCACTCGACTTGTCCTTTTCATGTCGATAGAGCTGGCGTGCATCGAGGAGAACGGAAGGCGATGCTGCTAACGGGAGCGTCGCGCGGAATTGGTCACGCTACCGCCAAACTATTTTCAGAAGCTGGCTGGCGTATCATTTCTTGCGCGCGCCAACCGTTTGACGGCGAGCGCTGCCCGTGGGAATCAGGGAACGAGGATCATGTCCAGATCGACCTAAGCGACCATCGAATGCTGCCGCGCGCGGTGAGCGAGGTGAAGAAACGCCTGAGCGGCGGAGTGTTGCATGCGCTGGTGAATAATGCCGGGATTTCGCCCAAAACACCTAATGGGGACCGGCTAACGTCCTTGACGACATCCACCGAGACATGGATGAGGGTCTTCCACCTCAATCTCGTGGCTCCGATCCTGCTGGCGCAGGGCTTGTTTGACGAGTTGAGAGCTGGGTCAGGATCGATCGTCAATGTCACTTCGATAGCCGGATCGAAGGTGCATCCGTTTGCTGGAAGTGCCTATGCGACATCGAAGGCGGCGCTTGCAAGTCTCACACGCGAAATGGCGCATGATTATGCGCCGCACGGCATTCGTGTGAATGCGATCGCTCCCGGCGAAATCGGGACAGACATGTTGTCGCCCGACACCGAAGCGCGTCTTGTGCCAACCATCCCGCTGCGCAGAGTGGGAACGCCCGACGAGGTGGCCAAGGTCATCTTCTTCCTGTGCTCAGATGCTGCGAGCTACGTCACGGGTGCCGAGCTGCCGATCAACGGTGGGCAACATCTGTGATTGGCCTCGCCTGGCAACGCAGCTGACGTGAGCTGCAGCAGTGGAACGTGCGTTCTACGCTGGCGTCGGTCACCCATTCCGCAAAACAAAACGCACTGAAAGTTTATCGTCGTGCCACGAAAAGCTGTTACGCTTCTATGTCATCTCGTCACCGCTTGGCGCTAGATCGAGAATGACATGCAGAACGAAGCTCGCAAACCAGAAGAAGGCGCCAGGGAGAATGATCAAAACATCGGAGACCGTCCCATGCTGCATATCGCTTCCGCACGCGAAAGACCCGCCTCACAAGTGGAGCCGGAACGTGAGCTTTCCGTCGAGCCGTTGCGCGAGAGCGCGCTGACTGGCATTTTCGAAATATCGAAGATACTGAACGCTCCTTGCCGCCTTGAAGTCACATTGGCCAACGTCCTCGAACTTCTGCAATCGTTTGTGCAGATGCGACACGGCATCGTCTCACTGTTCGACGATGACGGGACGCCAGACATCACCGTGGGTGCCGGTTGGAGCGAAGGCAGCGACGAACGCTACCGGATGCGCTTGCCCCGGAAGGCGATCGACCAAATCGTCGCGGCGGACCGACCTCTCGTCGCCGAAAATGTGGCAGCCGAGCCGGCATTCAGCGCTGCCGATCTGGAGGTGCTGGGCGCCTCGGATAGTGCGCCCGTGTCGTTCATCGGAGTTCCAATTCGCATCGATCCCAAGGTCGTCGGTACGCTGACAATTGACCGTATCTGGGACGACAGGTCGAGTCTGCGGCTCGATCACGATACACGGCTGCTCGCCATGATCGCTAACCTGGTGGGACAGACAGTGAAGCTGCATCGCTTGTTCGCTTGCGATCGCGAACGGCTGATGGTGGAGAAGGACCGGCTACAAAAGCAATTGTTTGAGCTTAGGCAACCTGCACGGGATCGCAAGAAGGTCCACGCCCATGGCATCATTGGCGACAGCCCGGCGCTCCGTGGGCTTCTCGAGAAGATCGCGATCGTAGCCAAATCGAACAGCACGGTTCTACTGCGCGGTGAATCCGGGACCGGAAAGGAGCTGGTAGCCAAGGCTATTCACGAGTCGTCATCTCGCGCCAAGCGGCCCTTCGTCAAACTGAATTGCGCGGCGCTGCCCGAGACGGTCTTGGAGTCCGAATTGTTTGGCCATGAAAAAGGTGCCTTCACCGGCGCGTTCAGCTCGCGCAAGGGGCGCTTCGAGCTTGCTGACAAAGGGACACTATTTCTTGACGAGATCGGCGAGATTTCGGCGCCGTTCCAGGCGAAGTTGCTGCGAGTTCTGCAAGAGCAAGAGTTCGAGCGCGTCGGCAGCAACCAGACCATCAAGGTCGATGTTCGTGTCATAGCAGCGACTAACAGGAATTTGGAAGAGGCCGTGGCAAAGAGCGAGTTTCGTGCTGACCTTTACTATCGGATCAGCGTCGTTCCCTTGCTCTTGCCGCCGCTGCGCGAGCGGCGCAGTGATATTCCGCTGTTGGCCAGCGAGTTTCTCAGGAACTTCAACAACGAGAACGGGCGTACGCTGACCTTGGAGGCGAGCGCGATTGATGTGCTCATGAACTGCGGATTTCCCGGAAATGTCCGAGAGCTCGAAAACTGCATTCAGCGCACGGCGACGCTGTCCGCTGGGCCAGCGATCGTGAGAAATGATTTCGCTTGTTGCCACGGCCAATGTCTTTCCGCGATGCTGTGGAAAAGTACATCGGAGCAGATGATCATGCCACCGGTGCCGAGCACGCCGGTGCTGGCTAAGTCGATCGCGCCGCCATCGGAAGCGACCGCGCCGGCTCCGCCAGGCGGCAGCGAGTTGGCCTCGCTGGTTGCCCCTCCCGGCACTGTCCTCGTAAGCGGCGCGAAGATCGCCGATCGCGAGCGAGTCATTGCGGCCATGGAGAAATCTGGATGGGTGCAGGCAAAAGCAGCGCGCCTGCTGGGGCTAACGCCGCGTCAGATTGGTTACGCGTTGAGGAAATACGGAATCGAGATCAAGCGGTTTTGACCGCAAGGATCTTGGCGTCATTTACCTGACGTGCCCGGCGGCGGCACGGGGATGTCGCGGCCTGGACGCATGTCGGTATTCGTCCCTCGCAAAGCCGGGTCAGGTCGCTCGATCGGTTCGGTCCAGGCCTTTGAAATAGCGAGCAAAGTCCAAGGAGTGTCGTGATGGTACGAGACTTGCTGTCCTCTTCGCAGCTGTCGCAACTTTTGGAGCAACTCCGTGCACAATGTCGTCTGCATCAAACAGGTTCCTGACTCTGCGCAGATCCGCGTGCACCCCGTTACCAATACAATCATGCGTCAGGGCGTGCCGACAATCATCAACCCATATGACCTCTTTGCGCTTGAGGCCGCGCTGGAACTGCGCGATCGATTCGGCGGCGAAATAACCGTGCTTACAATGGGCCCGCCGTCGGCGGAAGACTCTTTGAGGAAGACGCTGACCTATGGCGCCGATCGCGCCGTACTGCTCACCGATCGATGCTTTGCGGGCTCCGACACCCTTGCCACGACGTATGCGCTGGCAACAGCCATCCGGAAGATTGGTAAGGAATATGGCCCGGTAAACCTCATCTTCACGGGCAAGCAGACCATCGACGGCGATACCGCGCAGGTTGGGCCCGGCATCGCAAAACGGTTGGGCGTGCTGCAGCTTACCTACGTCGCCAAAGTCAGATCCCTGGATCTCGCCGCGCACACAATCGAAGCGGAACGACGCTCCGAAGGTGGCGTCCAGGTGCTGCACACTCGGCTTCCCTGTCTCGTCACCATGCTGGAGGCGACAAACCAGATTCGGCGTGGCGCGATGGCGGATGCTCTACGTGCCGCACGGGCGCCGATCGTGAGATGGAGCGCGCACGACGCCGGCGTCGAGGACATCTCCAAATGCGGTCTCAAGGGCTCGCCGACCGTCGTCAAGCGAGTATTCGCGCCATCTGCACGCGCTGAGAAGGCGGCCTTGGTTGAGGCCGCAGAGCAACCGGCGCAGGCGCTGATAGAAGCCATTTTCAAGCGTCAGCCGAAACTCGAAGTCGATCTTGCGGCATCAGCCCGCGATGCTTGATCTGGATAGAAGGCCAGCCAGACCATAACACAAGGCGAGCTTCGACGTGGCGGTGGCGACGACGAAACTCGTCTGCATCCAGGAGCATCATGCTAGGGCGATGCCGTCTGCACGCTCAAAGTGCTGTCATTTGGTTCAGGGTGTGAATGGTCGGCGATTCTCGACGGTTTGGAGGTACCCCGATAGATCGTCAGTGCGGCGATGATGCCGAGCGCGGCTGAAAACATCAGCCAATACCCAGGTGAAGCCTTGTCGTTGGTTTGCTCAATGAGCCAGGTCGAGGCCAATGGTGTGAAGGTGCCAAACAAGGCGGCTGCGAGTGCAAAGGCCAGAGAAAAGCAAGTTGTGCGCACATGCGCGGGCACGATCTCAACGAGCGCGCCCAACATAGTTCCGCTGTAGGTGCCAAAATAGAACGAGAACATCATCGCGACCGCCAACATCTTGCCGAAGGTGGGAGCGCTTACCAGCCAGTGCAAAGCCGGATACGCTGTCATCAATGCAAGGCCGGCGATGGCGAGCAGAACTGGCTTTCGGCCGATACGGTCGGAGACGGCGCCGCCAATTGGATTCCAGATGAAATTGGTCATGGCGACCAGGAGCGTCACCAGGAGAGCGTCCTGAGCGGACAGCTTCAAGACTGCCTTGCCGAAAGTGGGCGTGTAAACGGTGACGAAATAGAAGGTCGTTGTGCTCAGGATCGCCATCATCATTCCGAGAACGACTATGCGCCAGCCGACCAGCGCCGAGGCAAAGATCTCGCGGGCTTTCGGATGCTTCTTCATCGCCAGAAATTCCGGCGTTTCCTCCAGTGTTCGACGAAGAAGGAAGATAAGCGGGATGATAAGGCAGCCGAGAAAAAACGGAATGCGCCACCCCCAGGAGGCGACGGTTTCGGCCGGCATCGACTCGTTCAGCAGGTAGCCCACGCTCGCCGCGACAAAGATCGCGACCTGCTGGCTGGATGATTGAAAGGATGTATAGAAGCCGCGATTGCCTGGGGTTGCGATCTCCGCCAGGTAGACTGAAACACCGCCGACCTCGACGCCAGCGGAAAAACCCTGGAGCAGCCGTCCGGCCAAAACGATAATCGGGGCAGCAATGCCAATGGTCGCGTAACTAGGACAGAAGGCGATGATGACAGTGCCGATCGCCATGATCGATAGCGTGATGATCAGGCCTTTTCGACGGCCGATCTGGTCGATATAGGCGCCGAGGACGATTGCGCCTACTGGACGCATTAAGGCACCCAGCCAGAACACGCCGAAGGTGTTGAGCAGCGAGGCTGTTTCACTTTCGGATGGGAAGAAGGCTCGTCCGATAGCGCTGGCGTAAAAGCCAAACAGGAAAAAGTCGAATTGCTCGAGGAAATTGCCGCTGGTTGCGCGCAGGATCGCATTGACGCGCGATTTAACCGTCCCGTGCTGAATAAGTGTTTGTGACACGCGAGTTTCCTTCCCGTCAAAAATGGCCGGTTCGGAAAACCTCACGCCAGCCCAATTGCATCAGGCCGTGACTTTGTCATCGGTGACATTACCGGCCGCGCGGAAGGCGCCTGATCTTTTCGGCGTATTTTCGGCGATAATTAGATTGGTGCACATATTTCGCCGCCGGTTTGCGGAGCACCAGCAGATCTCAACGTCAATTGCCTCAAGCTAACTTCATTTCAAACCAAAATTGACAAATACATGAGGTATTTCGTTTGCCGGCTCACGGCAGCCATGAGGCTTGTCGGGGCGATCTCGGCGGTCAAGGAGCATGCCCCTCGCGGGTAGAGGCTGGCACTTGTTCGCTGCTCGATTTCCGACAGCCATGCAAACCGTGTCAGACTCAAGACACCTGCCCTGACGAGCCGGTATGAACGTTTTCCCAAACAATTCCGAAACTTATGGCGTGAGACCAGGTTTGGCACGGCGATTGCTGAAAACGTGCAAGACAACGGGAGCGGACGAGTGCAGGCGGAACGGGTAAGAACCAGCGGCGGTGTTTTCTCAGATGCTCGTGGCGGCCGAACTGCCGTCATCTCGTGCAGATCGCGGCCGAAGCTCTCAAGAGCGCGGTAGGTGCGCCTCCTTCCGGCAGCGCTGTCCCAAGCGCGTAGCCAGTCAGAAATACCAATGTGCAGAAACCGCGAGGATTCGATGCATCTTACGACAGACGTCAAGGGAGGCACGAACGCGCAAACAGATGCCCCTTCCTGTGACGCAAAATCCCGATGCGTTTGCGCGGGCCAATAACTCACCATGTCTCTGCGCGTGATGCCTGGAGGCGCCAACCATGCGTGGAATTGGACTGATCTGGATCGTAATCAGACAGGGTTATCGCCGCTTCAATCAGTGGGCGTGCTCCATGTGTGAACAGGATTGGGCTCAAGACGCCCGGCTAAGGGTGGCCGCGAGGACACAAAGAGCAGAGTTCGCCTGGAGGGCGACGGCGATCATAAGCGCCATCGCGCCAACGAGCTCTTTCTCGACTGGCCAGTCACGACGATAATTCGCTTCTTCAAGGCTTGTTCTCCCCTCAAGGCTATCGTCCAAATGACGTCTTCTCAAGCTTCTCGATTTTCGCCGGATCAGCCTGCGCAGATGTTCTGCGCGCATTTGACCGAGCGCGCGCGAGCTCTGTTTGGCGCACATCCCTTTGCTGAGGAGCTGTCCGAAGAGCAGTTTGCTAGCCTGCTGCCTGAATACCTGGCGATGTCGCAGGCGTTTCCCTACCTGCAGGCAGGATCGCAAAAGGATCTCATATTCGGTGCAATGCATCATAATCGGGATATTCCTAGGGATATTGAGCTGACCAGCGTCGTCGCTAACTTCATTTGCTGGGATGAGACGGGCGGCTATGGCCGAATTCTCCAGGGTGGCAAGGCGGCGCTACCCGACATTCTGCTGACCGAAAAGTTTCACTCAAACCTGTTCAGAAGGGATGCATCGCGACTGCTCGGCAGAGCAATACGTCCCAACTATAGCACGACGACGAGCCGGTACCTGCATTCCCTCTATGACGGATTATCAGCAAAAGACCCCGTGGTGCGTTGCGCCTACATGGTCGCCTTTGAGCTGCACGCTGCGGAGATGATCCAGGCGCTGTGGACCACCACGGTCAAAACCTTTGATGCGAGGCCCGACGATCTTGAGTACTTCCGCAGCCACGTCGGTGGAAACGATCCAGCCGAGCAGTATCATGGAGAAATGACAGGCCGCCTCATTGGCGAACTTGTCCCGGCTGATCGCAATGGTATCTTTCTGGCCGAGTTCGATCGAGCCTATCGACTGAACTTGCAGTGGTGCCACGATCTGCTCCGCATTGTCTCACTTGAGCAAAATGACCGAGCTGAAATCGAACATCGTGGCCATTGTCACTGTGGTTCTGTCAAATTCCGCGTCCGGGCGCCGCGGCGGCTCTCGGCAGTTCGATGCAATTGCTCGATCTGTCAGATGTCTGGATTTGTGCACTTGCTGGTACCTGGCGATAGGCTCACGGTTGAATGTGGCAAAGAGTTCCTCACCACTTACCAGTTCAACAAGAACATCGCCCGGCATACGTTTTGTCGGATTTGCGGCGTCAAGCCATTCTATCGGCCGCGGTCGAACCCCTCCGGATTCAGCATCAATGTTCGATGCCTGGATAAAACAACGATCGACGGCATCAGAATAGACGAGTTCGATGGCGAGCATTGGGAACAAGCATTCCGCTCGATGCAAACAGGACCGAGGCTCTGCATTGAAGAACAAACCCCGGAGTGAACCCAATGGCGCGTTCAGCAAATGACAAAAAGGGCCTACTTTCAGAAGAGGCTCTGACGAAATTCCGCATAGAGCTGCTGGTGAAGGGTACGATCGTGATCGGTCCCCAGACGTTATTTACACAAGATGAACTGGCGAGGATCAATCAGCTGCAGGTTGAGATTCCCGAAGAAGAGGTGCGGTTGGGAGATGCTGGCGACTCGCACAACGTCTTTGTCAAACGCGTGAGGGTGGACCCGCCCGGCCGCAATCCCAGCAATGTGGACGGCGCGGCGCCGGGGCAAATCATCGATCTGCTTGAAAGGAAGGACCGCGGCTTCGCATTAAAAACGATCTTGGGAGCATCGTCGGAATATGTGATTCGCAGATGTCAGTTGCATCGTATGCCTCCTGGTTCGTTTGTTGGCATCCATCTGGATGCCGAGAGCGATCCGGACTTTGAGTACTCCGTAATTGTGCAGCTCGCGCAAGATTTTGAGGGTGGCGAATTCGTCGTATATCCGAGCGCGTACGAGCAGCAGGTGTTTCGACCACCGTTTGGTGCGGTGCTTGTCACAACATGTAGGCTGCGCCATGAGGTGAAGCCTGTATCCGCCGGGGAGCGCCGGTCGCTGGTCTACTTCTGTTCGAAGCGCAGCGGCACAAACCGGCGCGTCATCGAAAGCTCTACTAGCGGCCATGAAGCAAATAGCTCGAATACTTGCGAATAAGTTTTAGTGGCGGAAGAGCTTTCAGGCCATGAAATCGACAGTCGCACCCATCTTGCAGAAAATCCGTCCTGCAAGGTGGTCCATCGCTGCGACACGCGCTGTCAACTCGGATCTGTTGAAGGTCGTCGAGAGCCATTCGGCAGGGAATGACGTGGTGA
Organism: Bradyrhizobium sp. USDA 4541; assembly: GCF_024171085.1. Classification (NCBI taxonomy): domain Bacteria; kingdom Pseudomonadati; phylum Pseudomonadota; class Alphaproteobacteria; order Hyphomicrobiales; family Nitrobacteraceae; genus Bradyrhizobium; species Bradyrhizobium sp. USDA 4541. Next base: position 8,431,430 of record NZ_JALJZF010000001.1, on the reverse strand, counting down.
CCGGTCAGGATCCTTGCAGCGAGTTCGTGCGCACAAAAGGGGGCGTCGGCGGTTCCAGATTCCACCGGAGCGAGGTTCGCCAAGACGTTGGTCAAAGCGGAAACCAGGTGCTTCGAGCAGTAAACACGTTTTTGCTGGGTCCATTTGCTTGGAGGGCCAGCGCGGAGATGCGTTCGTTGGCGCTCATCGTCACCTGATCCGCTTGCTGGAATGAGCGTGGCGGCGGATGGTGGAATTCGGCGACCGAAATTGCGCTGGCTTAAGGGAATCGGCGCAAACATCCGCGCGACAGGCTGCCTTTCGCCGCGGCTGCCAAAATGCTGATTGGGGCCATGGAAGCCACGATCGACAGAATCGCGCAACCTGCCTCGTAAGAATAGCGGGGGACAACATTGCGGCAGGACCTCGTCACTGTTTTCGGACGCGGGGCCGGCGCGTGCGCGATGGTGTTGCCGCGCCGCTCGTAGAAAGTTACGGGGTCGTCAGGTTCTCGACAGCTATCCGACCTAGCAAAACAGTTGGACGCTGGGACCCTTTGGGACGGTGTATGCGAAACCAGAGTTTATTGCAAAGGGCAGACGAATAAATGCGTTTAGCTGATGCTCTAATCGCACTCGTTCGATTGCCCGATTGTCCCATGCTGTAGCCGAGGCTCGGATATTTCACCGTCGAAAGTGACAGCGTATGAACTTTCCCTCTCCTGGTCGCGCGCGTCAGCAGTCGGGTAGCGCGGGCGCGCAAGACAACTCCTCGATCTCCCCCTCGGCGGACGCGGCGGCGTTCGAACAACAGCTGAGAGACATTGCCAATGCGGGTAGTGGCGTGCCGGAGCAGACCTCCGCCCAGCGGGTCGGCGCATCGCGACGCGAGGGGCTGCCCCTCACGGAGAGCGATGAGCATGAATATTCAACGCTATCGCATGGCGGAAGCTCGCGGGCGATGCTGGTGCTCTCCGTGCAGCAGCCGAGCCAGGCAGTGTGGGCTTTCGCAGGCCGTAGCAGTGAGCCCCTTTATTCTGAAGATGTGCATCTCGTAGAGGGACTGGGAGAGGCACTCATCAAGCGCAGAGTCAAGATGCGTACGGCAAGGGGGCACATCGATTCGCTTCTCAGATTTGGACGCTGGCTCGTCAAACACAGCAAGCAGGGAATTGCCGAGCGGCTTCACGACAGTACGCTGAACAGCGATGCAGCGGCTTTCAAAGAGAGTGGCGAGCGGGGTATCCTCACTGCGCTCGGCCAACTGCGGACCTTTCAGGTGGCGGGCGGAGTGGAGCTGCTCCCGTCGCGGCCTAGCCCTTTTGCTCAGGACGCCGAGCTCATCAAGGAGTACAAATCGACTGTCATTAACGAGCGCAAGAAGGAAGCAGCGACGGCATACAAGTATGGAACTGCCCTAGGCCGATTCAGTAAGTACCTGCGTAACAATGGCAAGCCCGCCATCGCTGCCCGGCTTCACGACATGTCGCTGGATGAAGACCTCGTGCGCTATGAGGCCACCCCTGGTTATCACCCCAAGGTTCGAGCTGCACTGGCCGACTTGCGAAAGACACTGGCTGGTGATGACGCGGTCGAGCTTGATGGCGGTAGTCGTCCCGATTCGGAAGCCTTGGCCGTAACGGGTGAGATGCGGTCGGCAGACGCCGTTGCACCCGACAGCGTGTGGCAGCGAACGGTCAGCTGGCCAGAGATGCTGCCTGCGCAAGGTCACGAGCAGGATACGCCCTCGAGCGTCATGGATCAACCGAGCCCCTCGGCTTACCTGACGCGGCGAGCAGGCCTGGTCGGACGCAGCGCCGATCTTCTTTATTCTGAGGATATTCCCCTTATTCTCGGCCTCAGGGAAGCGCTCCTCAGGGGCGGGGCCGCCGAGAGCACGGCCAGGAGCAATGTCGATTATCTTTTAGGCTTCGACCGCTGGCTCTTTGCCAACGACAGGTCGGGAATAGCTGAACGGCTCGACCACGAGATGCTGGATGAAGAGATCGAGGAATTCATAGCAACGGGCGGTGCCACGAACGTGCGTACGGCACTGGCTCATCTACGGACCTCTCAGGCAGCGGGAGGAGTTGCGCTGGTCGCAGGCCAACCTGACCCAAAGGCACATCTGGGCGACGCAGCACTCATCAAGCAGTACAAGGAAGACGCGGCGGCCGCCGGCTCATCAAAGATTGCCAGGACCTACGCAAGTGTTGTGACCGATTTCAGTCACTACCTGCGCGAATACAACAGGCAGAGCATTGTCGCTCGCCTTGACGAGAACGGGCTGGATAAGGATGAGTCGCTCATCAAAGATATGGATCTCTATAGGCAGTCCGGTGGCTCCAGGGCGATCCGTGCCGCGCTAAAGCATTTGCGGACCGGTGCAAGAAAACCTGCATCTCTGCATGCTGAGGATGCGCCGCTCATTTCCGGGCTTGAGAACTCACTCATCAAGGCGAAGTTCGAGAAGATCACCGCCCAAACCAATGTACGGATTCTCCGAAGATTCAGCCGATGGCTTGTTGCAAATGAAAAGCTGGCCATTGCTGCCAGGCTTTACGATAAGTCGCTGGATGAGGATGCAGCAGCTTTTGACAAGAGTGGCAAACGGCGCGCTCTCACGGCACTGGGACATCTGCGGGCCTCGCGGTCGGCAGACGGAATTGCGCCCAATGCAAGTCGCGCCAAAACGGTCGCGAACCTCTTCCATCCCGAAGACGCGCAGCTTGTTTCGGCGCTCGAGAAGGCACTCGTCGCAGCCAAGTACGAACAGGCAAGCGCCCAGGCGATTGCCCGTCATATTCGCAAATTGAGCCAGTGGCTGTTAGCAAATAACAAACCGGCGATTGCCGCCCGGACTGGCGAGGAGTCGCTTGATAAAGATGCCGCGTCATTTAAGGCGAATGGAGGCGAGCGGCAGATCGCGGCGTCACTGGCTCATCTGCGGGCCTCTCAGTCGGCTGCCGGGATTGCGCCGAGGAAGCCTCGTGCTGAGCTCAGCCCTTATCCCGAAGATGCGGACCTGATCAAAGACTACAAAGCCGCAGAATCCCGGCCGACTGCCAGAAACTATGCATCTTTCCTTATCGGTTTCAGCAATTACTTGCGCCAAAACCGCAAGCAGAGCATCACCGCCCGACTATCCGACGAGTCGCTGGACGAGGATGTCGAGACCTACAAGAGATCCGGCGGTCATGCAAAGACCAGTGCGGCACTGGCACATCTGGCCAAATCGGCCGCAGGTGTTCGCGCCATGGAACTCAGGCGCACAGCTGATAAGCTGCGCCGGACAATGCACCACTAGGAGCCGCCAATCCGCCTGTGGATGTTGCCACGGAAGAGTACGATCATCTCTCGGCGGTACCGCCTGCAGCCAGCACCCTCTCGCCGCTCGCGCGGAGTCCGCACCCTCACGAGGCTCCAGATCCCGGTGAGCACCTGGACCCCTTGAGCGAGAACTACGTGAATGCGATTGCCGCAGACGGGCTGGTCATTGGGGCGATTTCCTCTCCACCGAGCACGTTCTTGGTGATGATGTGCACGAGGTGGCGGGCGCCAGACCGGCGAAGAGGCAGAGGATCGACAATGCTCCGCAAAACGGCGCGTTCGAGCGGCAGTCGAGCCAGATCAGCGTTTCAGAAGCCGAAGCGTTGGCGCAGCCTCCAGCCAATCAGCCGGATGCTTCCGTCTCACAGGAACAGAGTGGACAAGGCTACGGGACGGCGCCACAAGCTGCCTTTGGGGACGTTGTGGACGACGCTTCGCAGCAAGGACCACCGCAGGGACCTGTCAGCTGGCCAATTGCTTCTGCCGACGGCTTACGATCAGGATCAGCTTTGGGGGGCGTGGAAGGCCTTCCGGCGTGGTCCGGTTTAGCCAGCCCCGAGCGCGCGCGAGAGGCAGAGCAAGTAGCACGGCCGGCAACAGCTGGATCCACCTCGAGCTGGTCCTATCACTATGACTCTGCCGGGCTTCGCAACAGTGCCGTTGCAGAACAGCTCGCAGCACGTCTCGGCTCCCGCTTTCAAGGGGCACGGATGGCCCAGCAGCAGAACGGTTATGAATGCGGAGTCTTCGTGGTGGACGCGACGCGAGCGCTGGTCGGACGATTAGCGCAAGGAGAGCGGCCGGACCGTGAGCCGCTGCACCTCGATCGCCTCATCGCCGATCGACCGGCACTTCGGGATCGCCTCAGGACTGGTCGCGGCTTGCGCTGACGGACTCCATCGGACCGCCGGTTTTCGCCCGGATCAGTCTCTCGGTTGAACAGCGCAGCCGGCAACGGATATCCGCATCAGGCGAGACGGACGCGGATTTCGGATCACCTCCCAGGTACCGTTCTCCAGCACGCTACCGGAAGCAGGGGCAAGTTCGAATGAATGGAGTGGCAGGATAGATGTGGTTACTGTGATTCCAATCAAGCCAGTGTGAGGAGCCGTTGTTTCAGATCGCCGGCGGCGGCCCGGTCGTACGCAATCACGAGGCACTCCACTGTGCCAGCCTCCTCGTCAACGGCAAGCGGGATCACGCCCTGCTTGCGTGTGCCATCGAAGAGAAAACCCTCCTTGGCGAAACGTTCATGTGCAGCCCGGAGCGAACTCGATCGAACGTTCCTCACGGATGAAATAACGTAGGAGCCGGAGTAGTCGAAGCCCAGGAGCCGGACGGCAATGCTGTGCAACACCGAGCCGCCACCCCAGCGGCCGTTCGCTTCGTTGAATAGCAGCCGTCCGTCGTTCGCGAAAATGGCGTCAATATTAATTGGTCCGCGATATCCCAGATTGCGGACAAGGGATACGAATCGGTAGGCATGCGCCTGCGCAGTCAACCATTGCTCATTCCCCAGATCGCTCGGAAGCTCAAGCCCTGTCCAGATCAGAGCCCGTTCAGATCGATCGGTGCTCCGGCGTAGTCGAATATTCCCACTGTTGATGAAAGTGATTGAGCCATCGCGCTCGATTTCATACTCGAGATAGAACGGAGTTCGCGCCAAGTGGTACGATTCGACCACCAGCGTCTTGCATGACGCAGTTGTCATCTCAGACCAAAGTGCGTCCGGATCGAACGAGGGCCAGGCAATCTGTCGGGTCTCTCTCGCCCCGGGTAGCGGACCGTCTTCATTGCTGCTCAGAATGACATTTCCGACCCCGCCGGCCCCATTGTCCAGCTTCACAATGACCCTGCCGGTTTCGTGCCGGAGCGAGTTGACCGCTCGGAACAGTTCGTTCGAATTCGTCGTTATGGAACCATTGGGCAACGGAAGTGCGACACTTGTCGACAGTTGACGGAAGTGGCTCTTGCGGTTCAATAGATCCGGTCCACGCTGCAGAGCGAATTCGTCGCCAGTCTGCTGTATACCCAGCACGGACGCCAGCCGCGCCACGCCTTCGCTGGAGTAGCAGGGATACATGCTCCAGGATGATTTCTGACGAATATGCCTGTTGATTTGCTCAACCATGCCGTTGGACAGCAGTGCGTAATCGTTGAGGATCGGCGCTTCGCGGCCGCCTCCAGGTACAAGCAATGAAAGACTGGAGGCGTCGAAATTAAGCGTCGCGCCAACGTAGGAGAGCAGATCCGTCGGGATAGATAGGGGGGACACTATCAGATCGCCCTCCTGAGCAAACCACGCCGAACGGTAAACCGAGTTGCCGGCAAGCGAAAGTTGAGCTGCTACCAGATCGGAGCCCGACATTTGCGCCGTGCCGGCATTCATGATTATGATCCGCGGCATCAGTGACCTTTGCGCATTGGGATGTGATCAGAGCGAGAGACGGTCAACAATGGCGAAGTCGCTGCAGCACAGCCTGTAGATGACCAGGCGGAAAATCTCATTTTGTGCCGTCACGATGTCACCTGCGGGGTCGCTGAGAAGTACAGCTTGCGTGCAATCCGCCGAACTCAATTGCCATTCCCTTTGCAGCTTGATCCCGCGCCAGCCTTCTTCAGCATGAAATGCTGGACCTTGCCCAACGCAGTTTTCGGTAGCTCTGGCGTGAAAATGATCTCGTGCGGTACCTTGAAACGGGCGAGCTGCGACCGGACATGCGCCATCAGCGCTTCTGCTTCGATCCGCGCGCCCGGTCGCCTGATTACATAGGCGACCGGTACTTCTTCCCAACGCGGATGCGGTCGACCGATGACGGCGCAATCTGCAACATCCGGATGACCAACAAGCACACGTTCAACTTCGGCCGGATAGATGTTCTCTCCACCGGAAATGATCAGGTTCTTCTTGCGGTCATGCACCCAAAAATATCCGTCGGCGTCGCGACTACCAATGTCGCCGGTGCGATACCAGCCATCGTCCAGAGCCTTGCGGGTTGTCTCTTGATCCTCCCAGTATCCGCAGAAGACGTTGGGCCCACGTACTGCGATCTCGCCTGCGCCACCGGCCGGCAGCGTGTGCCCAGCATCATCTATGATCGAAGCTTCGCAACACAGACCTGCGAGGCCGCTCGATCCCTCGGGCACGAGACCCCCGCCGAGCTTAGTATACACAGCGATCGGGCAGGTCTCCGTCGAACCGTAAACCTGCAGGACCGGCACCCCGCGCGCGACAAAGAGCTCGACAAGATCGTGGGGCACCATAGTAGATCCGGTACAGATCGCCCTGAGCGCGGAGAGGTCGGTGCTATCCCATCGGGCATTCTCGGTCAGCGCTCGCATCATGGCTGGCACCAAAACTGCCAGCGTGGGTCGATCGCGCTCGAACGCGTCGAGAGTGGTCTCCGGTGTGAAGCGGCTGTGGATAGTAACCGTCGCGCCGTGATGCAAACTGGGCGTCGTCTGGATGTTTAGTCCACCGACATGAAACAGTGGCAGGACAGTCAAGGCATGATCGGCCGAGGTGAGGTCATGCATGTGCTGACTCATGACGCCGTTCCAGAGCAGCGCTTCCTGACGCAGTACGGCGCCTTTCGGTCGTCCTGTCGTGCCCGAAGTGTAGACGATCAAAAGCGGGCAAGACAGGTCCGCACCCGGATTGCGTCCGTCACTACAGTCTGCGTCCAGAAGATCGTCCAGTTTGTTTCCGCCGATAGTTGCGAAGTCTAGCCCGACAACAGAAACAGAAGGCAGTTGCCTCGCGACGACAGGTAAGACTGCGTCGAAGGACTGCTCAACCAGCAACACGTTTGCTCCTGAGTCGGACAGAATGAACAGCTGCTCGGCGGGCGCGAGGCGCCAATTTAAGGGTACGAGAATTGCGCCGAGCCGCGCGCACGCATACAGCAGCACGAGATAGTCTGGTCGGTTCAGGCTAAGGATCGCGATCCGGTCTCCTCGCTCTACCCCGAACTGGCTCTTGAGGGCGCAAGCCGCCCGACCTATCCGGCGATTGAGGCTCGCGTAGCTCAGAGTCTGCCCCTCGAAACGGATGGCGGCTTTATCAGGAGCATACGCTGCATTGCGTTCAACTAGTGTGCAGAGGTCCAACTAAATCTCCATATGATCCAGCTCCGCGCAACGGTTCGGACAGGCCTCGGACCGCGCTCGCGAGGCCCACCACATGGTTCGGTGCCCGTTGCACAAGCGACAATCACACTCTTCGGCAGGACAACGCAGCTATTGATTGTTGTCACGGTTGCGATCAACGGATATTGCCTGGCGAATCGCTGGCGACTGATTACTCGTTCTGTTCGGCTCGGCGGCGGTCGTGTGCATCTGCCCGTAGTGGTAGGCGCACCATGACGACTGTTTCTTGCCCGGTCTTTGACAGACAGGCTCGCCGCACATATAGGCAGCTCTGGTATCTCCATCCTTGAAGCCGATGATGGCCCGGCATTGGCCTTCAATATGGTCGATCAACAAGACCTTGTTGACGCCGTCAGGCTCTTTCAACTTGCTGCTCCAGGATACCAGGCAATCTCTTCGGTGCCGTTCCGGTCACGCCGAGTGACACTTGCAGCTGGGGCCCTTTGAAAACCTCTGGAGGCTCACGGCCTGTCGCGCATCTGCGCGACGAGAATGCGCCGGCAGGCCGGCATGAGCGTAGCGAAGAGCCGGTTCGGCGGACTGCTTCTGGGGCTGTGTCCCGCCAGAAGAGGGGGGCGGGTTCAATATCGGGAAGAGGCCGCGCCCTGCACTGGTGCTGCACCGAACCCTGCATTGATCTCGTCCGACGTCACCTGCTCGCTGCAGGCCAGGCTTGCGGCAGCCACAGTGTCGCGGTTCTGCAATGCCCAACCATTTGCAACTAGCCGCGAGCCGTAAGGCTGCGGTCAAGACGCGCTGCGTCACTGTTTCGACCGAAAGGCCGTCAGAAATGAAGATCATGACCAACCAGTGCGGGGTTGTTCTGACCAGCTCAGACATTCGTCAATCCTTCCAGTCCCGGCGGCGGATGAAGATGCGTGCCGACCGCAAGATCGTACAACTTAACGTTACGTCCGGTTCAAGCCCTTTCTGACAACCTCGCGTGAACATGCCAAAGGCTATGTCGGGACGGATCTCCGCGACGGGTGGAGAGCTTCCAGCGCACGATCTGCGTCAGAAAGTCGCGCTCCCATGAGAATGGTCCTGCGGCTGGCAGGGCCCTTGTCGAAAAGGCTCGCACGTCCAGCGATCGAGTGCTCGCTACCAAGAGCCGATTGCGCGGCAGCCGCCGCTTAAGTTCGCTCGCCTACTGATGCGTGGATTATCGCAATGTCTGATAGAGGCGATACAGCAGCCGCGCGCGAGGTTCGATAGATGAAATATAGAGTTGCTCATAATGCGTGTGTGCGCCCTTGCCGTCTACGCCGAGGCCATCGAGGGTTGCGGTATGCAGCGCGGTGAAATTGGCGTCGGAGCCGCCGCCGCTGAACGCGTCGAGCAGCTCGAAACCGATCTCAGCGGCAAGTTGCCTGGCGTGTTCGTAGAGCGTAGCGCCGGCCTTACTCTTCTCATAGGGAGGACGGTTCAAGCCGCCCGATACTTTCAGGCGAACGCCATCGGTGCGCGAGGTCATTCGGAGAATTCTCGGCACCAACTCGTCTGCATGAGCCATAGTCGGCACGCGCAGGTCGACTTCCGCATAGGCCTGTTCGGCGATTACGTTCGGCTTGGTGCCGCCGCGAACGACGCCAACGTTGACGGTAATGCCGCGCGAAAGATCGTTCATCGCCTCGAGCGTCTGGATCACATTGGCTAGCTCCCGGATCGCGCTACGGCCGTCCTCGGGGCGTGCGCCGGCGTGCGCCGGCGCGCCCTTGATAAACACATCGAAGCGGCCAACACCCTTCCGCCCGGTGACGATCTTGCCGCCGTCGCGCGCTGGTTCGGTAACCAGCACATATTTTGCCTTGCGGCCCTCGGCCTCGATCAGCGCCCGCGAGGTCGGACTGCCGATCTCCTCATCCGACACGTAGAGGTGGGTGATGCCGAGCGGCGGGCGCGCGTCGTCGGCGCAGATCTGCCGAAATGCATGATAGGCCAGATAGGCGCCGCCCTTCATGTCGTAGGTACCCGGGCCGAACGCGCTGTCACCGTTGATCTTGAACGGTAGTCGTCTTATGAATCCCATCGGATGAACTGTGTCGAGATGGCTCAACACCAGAATGCCCGGCACGCCCTGTCCCCAGGACGAGCGCGTGACCAGGTGATCGCCGCAACCCTCGCGTCCCGCAATGCGCTCGATGGTGGCCGGCAGGTCGCGATAGCCGGCCGCGACGACGTCAGCCAGCTTGTTGAGCTGATCCGACCGTTCCGTCGGGGACTCGATCTCGACCCAGCGACGGATGCCATCGAGGATCGCGGAGGTTTCAAACGGGTAACTGGACATAGTTGTGTGATGCCCCTCGAATCTCGACTTTCATCACTCGCGCAAGGTCATGGTACGACCCACTTGCTCGCTTCAGGATTGAGCACGAAGATTGTGACGCAGTGTGCCTTTAAACCGTGATCCTGCCGCGACACTGATGCTACGCGCCTGCCGAGGAGAACTGAGCTACCAAAGCTGGTAGTTTACGTCGGGGCTATGCCGGTCCAGCGTGCGGTAGGATGGTCTAATCAGTCGCGAGGTACGCGCGCTTTTCAACGCGAGGTGAGCCCCTAAAGAACCAAAATCGTCCACGAGTTGCCCGGATGAATGTTCGAATAAGGATCGCTCCAGTACCGGTCGTCCGGTCAACGCGTATTCCATTCTAGCGGCATTCTGCGCAGTACTTGGCAAGGGGCAAGGTTCGAAGCGCGCCCTGGAAGTTGATCAATGGATTGCCATGGCCAGCGCGAGCTGCGACAATTCGTCCGATAAAGATCCTATGTGTGCCAATGATCTTGTGGTCATACAAAACGCATTCGAGCGCGCAAAGTGCGTTCGACAATAGCGGAACGTCGACCACGCCCTGAGTCCAGGAAGCCGTGCCGAAGCGATCAACACCTTTCGTTCCCTCCTGACCGCCAAAGCGCAGGGCAAGGTCCTCCTGGTCACTGTGGAGAAGATTGATTGCAAAACTGCCGCTAGCGAGTATCGCGTCATGCGCTTCAGATTTGGCGTTGATGCCAACGAGCAAGCACGGCGGTTCCATGCAGATGGACGCCACAGAACTCACCGTCAGTCCACGTCGTCCGCCGGCCGTTCCGGTCGTCACGATGGCGACACCGCTTGCCAGATGTCGCATAGCCTGACGGAAATCTGCCGGCTGGATAGACGGCATGTTCCCAACCACAGGAGATGAGGGGTGCGTCATGATCTGCCTTTAAAGTTATACCCCACTTCTGATGCTCCGTTAGCTTGGGCAGGCTCGGATTCATCTCGCGGCCGCAGATGGGTGCGCAGTCTCGGAAAACCGCGTGTCCAGAGGGCAATGATGAGACCGAACATGACATTGATGTCCTCCGCTTGCCGACCAGAGTGCCGCCCAGGTTAGCGCGCTCAATGTACGCGTAAGAGAACGCGCTTTTTTGCATCTAGAAGATGCACATCGAGCGTCGCGTGCAGAGAACCCCGCAGTTCGGGCGGGATCGAGCAATCCGTATCGATCAATTCACGAAACTTTCGAATGATGTGTTCAATCATTGCGATGGATCCGAGTGCTTCCAACTTCTGTGATGACATCATCTGACTATCTCCTTTGGAACGCAGCGCGTGCCGCGGGTCTCTACCTCGGCAACAGGGGCTGGAGCAGTCTCTCGCCGATGAACAGGGATGGCTCTCGCACACGTCCTTAACGCGGATTGCTTTGATCGGCGCAAGGCAGGCCGGCACATACTCATCGAAATCTCGAAGGAATAGACGCCCATTCGCATAGCCGCTTGTCATAACTGGACTCTGTAACCATCTTCCAACCCGGCTGTTAGGCGTTGGAGACTGCAATCAAGCGTTTCAATCGAGCGGCTGCGCCGCCACGGTCAAGCGCATGTTGTGCGAGTGCGACACCCTCCTGCAGCCTCTCGACGCGGCCGGCCACGATCAATGCCGCCGCCGCATTCAAAAGTGCAGCGTCGCGAAATCGACCTGGAACGCCGTCGAGCACGCTTTGCAAGGCGACGGCATTGGCCTTGGTGTCGCCGCTCTCGAGCGTCTCCTTGTCGCAGCGGACAAGCCCGGCTTGTTCCGGTGTTACTTCGAAGGTGCGCACCGTGCCGGCCTCAAGCGCGGCAACAAAGGTCGGCCCCGTGAGGGTAACCTCGCCCAGCCCGTTAGAGCCATGAACCACCCACACCGATTCGGAGCCGAGGTTCTTCAGCACGTAAGCCAGAGGCTGAACCCATTCGCGAGCGAATATCCCAACGATCTGCCGCTTGACCCTGGCCGGATTGGACAGTGGCGCGATGAGGTTAAGGATGGTGTGGGTCCCAAGTGCGGTCCGGATCTGGCCAACGCGCTGCATCGCTGGATAATGAGCTGACGCAAATGAGAAGCCGATTCCGGCTTCTTGCACACAGCGCGCAACGGCCTCAGGCTTGAGGTCAACGTTGACACCGAGATGCGCCAATAGGTCTGCAGTGCTTGCACCTGAATATCTATCGCTGTTGGCATGCCTGGCAACAGGAACGTCGGTTCCGGCCACGATAAAAGAGGCGCACGTCATCAGGTTGGCCGAGTGCGTGGCGGTATCGCTCGTACTAGCGATACCGATGGGATCGCATGCCACCTCGACCCGCGGCATTCGCTCGCGTACCGCGGAGACCGCACCGGTGACTTCTTCGACCGTTTCGCCCCTGACTCGCAATCCCATTAACAAGCCGCCGATCTGCGACGGAGTCGCATGACCCGACATCAGGCCGTCGAATGCTGACGCAGCTTCGTCACGCGTCAGAGTGGCGCCGGCGGCAACTTTACCGATAATTGATTTAAGCGCTTCCATCGACTTTACATGCTCTTTGTCGGGATCCGAAGCGGTTCGCTGCAACGGAGGGCTTTGTTGAACAGCATGGCACTGGCCGCCATGATGAAGCTGTCCGGCCCATCGGCGCACGGCCGAACGTCGTCGACGTTTGAGGTATCGGTTGGTTTGGCACCGTCATTCCGGAAAGGCTACAACCTGACGCTACGTGAGGGTCAAGCGCTCCATGTCGGGACGCCGTCAAGAAATCGCCGGCCGATGAGGACAGTGCAGTCGCTGGCCAGCAAAGATGGCGAGGTCTACTGCCGCGCATGTACCTTAGCGGCAGCTTCTTGATCACGATGATTCAGCCGAAGCGGCCGTAACTTGGAAAATCGTGCGGCTTGCCAGCACCGCTGTCCTGTCGGTTGAAGTCGCTTCTCACGTGCTTTGGGCAGAGCGGTGCTGATCTGCCTCTGCCTCTGCAAACCATCCCGCCAGACTGCAAATCAGAGTGCATTAGGCGAAACCGGAAGCCATCATACAGCAATGGAGAGCTGTCGGTTCGGCTCGCGTCAGGGCCGAGCCGTCGGTGTTCGGTCCTGCTTTACAGTCGGAACACGCCGTACTGCGGCGCGTCGATCGGTGCGTTGAGTGAAGCACTCAATGCAATTGCAAGGGCAGTCCTGGTATCGACAGGATCAAGAATGCCATCGTCCCAGAGTTCGGATGTTGCATAATAGGCGCTTGATCGTTCGCGATATTCTTCAAGAACCGGTTCGCGAATGCCTGCCAGTTCCTGCTCAGTGAGGCGCCCTCCGGTGCGAGCCAATTGTCTTGCCTTGACGTGGGTGAGAACGCCGGCGGCCTGTTCGGCGCCCATCGCGGAAATCTGAGAGTTCGGCCAGCTGAACACGAATCGAGTATCAAACGCGCGTCCGGACATGGCGTAAGTTCCTGCGCCATGAGAGTTATTGCAAATGATCGTAAACTTCGGGACAGACGCGCCGGACACAGCCATGATCAGCTTGGCGCCGTCTTTGGTGATCCCACGGCGCTCATATTCGCGACCAACCATAAAGCCAGTGACGTTCTGCAGGAAGAGCAGGGGCGTCCGGTTCTTGTCGCATATTTGGATGAAATGAGCACCCTTTAGCGCACTATCGCCGAACAAAACGCCGTTATTGGCAACGATCCCGACTTGATATCCGTAGAGCCGGGCAAAGCCGCACACGAGTGATGTCGCATAACGCGGCTGGTACTCATCAAATCGACTGCCATCGACCAGGCGGGCGATGATCTCCCGCATGTCGAACGGCGCTCGCGCGTCCTTTGGAATGATGCCGTAGAGTTCGGATGCATCATAGGCGGGCGGCTCGGGGGCTACGCGATCGATGCAGGTTTTCGCCGGTTGGTGGAAGCGCGCGACAACGTTGCGCGCAATCGCGATTGCGTGGAGCTCGGAAGTTGCGGAATAGTCACTGGTGCCCGACACGCTCGTATGCATGAGGGCACCGCCGAGCTCTTCGGCGGAGACTTGTTCGCCAGTGGCAGCCTTCACGACCGGAGGGCCGCCAAGAAAAATTGCTCCCGTGCCTTCGACCACAATGTTGTATTCGCTAAGGGCCGGGACATAGGCCCCTGCCGCGGTGCAGTGGCCCATGACGATGGCGACCTGCGGTACTCCCATCTTCGAGAGTATCGACTGATTGCGCAGAATTCGACCCGCATGGTATCGATCAGCAAAGAACTCCGCCTGCAAAGGCAGAAAACCGCCGGCGCAGTCGCATAGATGAACCACCGGCAGACGGTTTTCGATGGCTATGTCCAAGGCCCGCACGATCTTCTTAACCGAGAGTGGATACCATGCGCCGCTCTTCACGCTGGAATCGTCAGCGTGAATAATCACTTCTCGCCCCGCAACGATGCCGATGCCGACCACCTGCGCGGCGCCCGGAACCTCTCCGTTGTAGGCCTTGTTGGCGGCTAGCGTGGAAAGCTCCAGGAAAGGAGTTTCCGGATCCAGCAAGGCCTCGAGGCGGTTGCGAACAAACAGTTTATTCTGCCGACGCAGCCGCTCGAAGTCTTTCTCAGGTCTGTCGAACCGGGCCAAGCGTTGGCGCTCCTTCAATTCGGCAGCCAGTTGTCTGTTGTGGAGGTCGTTGCGACGAAACTCCTGCGAATCGACATCCGCCGCAGAACCAATCCGCTGCATTTCAGAACCCCTCTTTAGACAGCGTTACGAGTACGGCGTCGTGCTCGAAGCTCTCGTTCTCCTTGACGTGAATCCGCTCGACGATGCCGTCCTGGGGTGATCGTATGATCGTTTCCAGTTTCATGCTTTCAATCATCATTAGCGCCGTCCCCGCCGAGACTGAGTCACCAGGCGAAACTGTGATCGCGACAACCGTCCCGGGCATTGGCGCCCGGGCTACGAGGGGACAAGTCCCGCTATTCCCAGCCGCGTGGGTCCGTCGCGGATCGATGTAGCGCAAAGTACGCGTTCTGCCGCGGATATGGAGGTGAATGATCTCCCCGTCGATCACGAACCTGACGGGTTCGCTCTGCCCGGCAATGGTCAGGATGCCGCTGCTGTCGCTGCTCTGGGTGAATGCGACGGGGGCAATCACCTCGTCTCGCAAATGAAGGCGGTAGCCATGCCGGCTGGCCGAAAGCCACAATGTATGATCTACGCCGTCAACCTCGAACGAGTGATACACTTCAGTTTCTCCAATTGCCGAGCGCTGAATGAAGCTCTGGCACGGCATCTGCCGAGTCGCGGACCGGCCTCGTCAGGAGAGCGGCGGATGCTAGGAACGCAGACATTCCGGCAGCAAAATTGCCCGCTGCGAGATGCGGGTTTTGTTCAAGGTATCCGACATGGAAGTGACCGCCGAGAAATGCCTCGTCGGAAACGATCCGGGCGAGCAAGTTCGCATTGGTCTCGCATCCCAGTAAAACCAATTCGCGAACTGCACGATGGGCTTTTAGAGCAGATTCCATGCGACTTGGTGAATGCACGATGATCTTGGCGAGCATCGGATCAAACGCCGGCGTGATGTGCTGGCCTTGCATGATGCCGCTGTCGATCCGTACGTCATTGGGATACTCGAGAAGAAGTACTTTTCCGGTGGTCGGAACGTATCCGCGTTCAGGAGCCTCCGCGTACAGCCGGAGCTCGATTGCATGGCCGTTCGAAACGACATCGGACTGGGAGAATGCAAGTTCGCGGCCCGCTGCCGCATAGATCTGTTCCGCCACTAGATCGAGGCCAGTAATCATCTCGGTGACCGGATGCTCGACCTGAAGTCGTGTATTCATTTCGAGGAAGTAGAAATCATCTCCGCTGAAGATGAATTCGACCGTTCCTGCATTCCGGTAGTTCGCTGCACGAGCGATGCGAACCGCCGTATCGCAAATTCGAGCCCGCAATTCTTGGGATAGCCCAGGCGAGGGCGCTTCCTCGATAATCTTCTGGAACCGGCGCTGCACGGAACACTCGCGCTCGAACAGATGCACGAGGTTCCCTAAGCAGTCACCGAGTACCTGTACTTCGATGTGTCGCGGGCATTCGAGATATCGTTCGGCATAGAGGCGGGCATCTCCAAAGTAACGGCCCGCCTCACTGCGCGCCTGCTCGATGGCTGCCTCCAAGGTATTAAGGTCGCGTACAATCCGCATGCCCTTACCGCCGCCACCAGCCGATGGCTTCACGAGCAGAGGAGCTCCCATGGCCTGCGCTCTGGAGGCAAACGTCGCCGGATCATCTTCTTCGATGACGCAGGGGGCGACCGGAAAGCCGTTGGAGTGAACGAAATTGCGTGCGCGGATCTTGTCCCCCATCAGTTCGATAGTGTCAGGAAGAGGACCGATGAACGCAACGCCGGCGTTTGTCACGGCTCTGGCGAACTCCGCATTTTCGGAAAGCAGCCCATAACCGGGATGCAGCGCGCCGGCGCGCGCCTGCTCGGCGGCTGCGATGATCTGCCCAGTATCGAGATAACTTGCGATCGGCGTGCTGCCGCTGATCTGAATCGCCAGGTCGGCCATGGAAACGGCGGGGGTTCTCGCGTCTATTTCGTGGTACGCAATTGCAGAACGGAGTCCAAGTTTACGTAACGTTTTGACGATGCGGGCGGCTATCTCGCCCCTGTTGGCGATCAGTACGGTATCGAAGGGCAATTGTTGCATTGGCCTATCCAATTAAGCATGAAGGGACCAAACCGTCGTGAGTGGCCGGGCTCGTTGCCTCCAGCCGACGTCGCGTGAACGTCCTGCGTGCTAGGCGGGCTATCTCGGAACGCCAGGCTGGCGAACAGGCCACCCGATCCTCTACTTCGAGCTGCCGCCGTTCTTGCCCGTATCTCGTGAGGAGATCACGTAACGGCATTGCTGGCTGAGGCTGGCGTGCTTGGATCTGAGGCAAGCAAGGATAGCGACGTGGCTCGGTATGTGATTGCTGCAAAGGCGGAACACGTCCTCCATACACGCCTGTCTCTCCTCGGGAGTCGGAGCTTGGTCTCGCGCGTTTACCTGCCACGGGATTACACCAGTCACTGCGGCAGCTAGAGCGATGGCGCGGCAGGATTTGAGGAGCGAAGCCGAACCGGCCCCTTGGTCTTGAGTCATGTCATTCCTTAAGGTTGGTAGGTCTGCGATGTCTTGAGCGAAGCGCAAAATGGCATCTCCGTCGGCCAGTCGACGTGTAGCGCCAGGTGCAATGCCTGCGAGTTTCGTTTCGCCGACTCTGGTATGCTTGGATGTCCTGAAGTATTCGGCGTGGCACGTCTTGAGGTGCTCGAGCACAGCCCACCTCACGGCCGATAGTTGCCGCCATGGCTGGCGCGATACGGAATCGAACAAGACCTGCGGCCTGGAGCCGAGCTTATCGAGGCAGAGAGATGAGCAAAAGCCAGGTGTACTCAAGCCATAGCTGATGACGCAATTGATCCTGCGTAACGAGCCCTGATGAGGCTCCTCCAGGTCATGTTCAGTGTAGTCGGCCTGCGCTCCACATTAATGTGGAGACGGCGATTGGGATGAGAGCGCCTTCTGTAGAAATATCGAAGGGCTCGATCTCTTCCGCTGCTGGCCGAGGTAGCCTCGGATAAGGTGTGAACAGGCACGTATCTGCAGAAGCGTATGATCCCGAGCGACTCTCGCCAGCTGAGTTTAGATGTTTGATACATTCGCTATTCTCATTGCCTGCAGGTAGCGTCTGGATTGTCGGAGGCGGTCCCAATCTGTCCAGGATCGTACAATCTGACGCTGCGTGCGATTCAAGTCCCTTCTTGGATCAAATCGACTGAGTATCCTCTTACGGTGGCAAATGGCGCTTTGGTGACCGCCGGCCCTTAGGTGATTATACGGAGCGCCGGTGTCGCATTTCTTTGATGTCCAAATTGCATGCTCACGGCATGAATCCGAAAAGTAAACTCTACCAGCCCGACCACTGGCGAAGCCGCGCGGAAGCAACGCGAAAAAAGGCGGAAGGACTCGCTTATGGTAAACCCAGAGACAGGCTTCTTAACGTTGCGATCGAGTACGATAAGCTGGCACGGCGTGCCCAAGAGTGGCAGACGCGCCGAAGTGAGGACGAAACATGGTCAGAGTGAGAGCTGTAGGGCTTTGCCGGGCCTCGATAAGCCGCGCCTCAGCTGGACGGCCGCAGCGCCGATCGCGGAGCAAATGTCACTCGGCAATCGGCGCATCCAAGCAAGTAGCGCTGGATTTTGGCGTTTTGGTCCACGATAGGCCTTGCGGCTTCGAGGCATATTGAGTCGCCAGCGAAGCTGGTTCGGCATGGTATGCTGGAGGCGTCTTACTGCTCAATTGCGAATTCATATCCTGCTAGCCGCGCCGGAGCACAAAGCTGACCTGTGAAAGAAGTGTCCGCTTCCAACTGACGGTAGGGATATTCCTGGCCTACAATCGGATCGCGGAGGTCGGGAGGTGCACGCGCGTGCCATCCGACGTAGCTTTACTTGTGATTTGTCAGTTCCGCGAGCTTCTTTGGCTCATAAGAAGACCGCTGCGACGATCCAGTAAATGCTGGCCCAGAGCAGCGCACCCAGGAGGAGCGCGGCCAGCGGCCATAGATTCCATCGCCGTTGCGCCTGCAAACAACGGCAATCGGCGTCGTAAGGCCTGACAGTCGGGTCCTTTGGTGCGCGCCAGTGAGTCATTGACCACGTGCCGCACTGGTCCGCGGGAAACGGCTGGTCTCCGGATGCATCGTATCGTTCATAAGCTCACAGTCTTCCTTCATGGCACGGGTTATCGGATTCTTGTTTGCGGTGCGACCGGCATGCATCCACGTGATGGCCTTCTCATGCAGTGGGCGGTTAGACGAGGTGCTACCAAAGCTGAGGGGCACCGGGCAGTGCATCGCTCGGAACTAAAGAAATAGCCAGATGAGTGACGTCTGGACTCACTGCAGCAATCAACATGCCACGAGCGGAATAGTGCCGGCGCAGCCTTGATGCGAAGCAAGCCACCCGCTCGGTTTGGCGACACGAACTCGCTGCACTTGGGCGGAGTTGCGACCTTGGTGTCCGGAAGGCGACATCGGCATCGAAAGAAGGCAAGAGCTCGCTAGCGACATTTGGCAAACAGGGGTCGGGAGTTGCATTGTAGGGACGCGGCAAAGGGGCCGCCAATGGCAGCGCGATTGCAGTCCCTCAAGATAGACTAATCAGCTTCTCTGACCATTAGCTTACGAGACCTCATCAACCCATGGATGTTATCGGTCTAGGGACACGTTATGCCTAACCATTGCGGCGTGAGGCTAGCCCGTTTCGATTTTGCTCCCGGACGAATCAATCATGGTCACATAGATGACGCATTGGCCCTGTTTCAGAGTCGGCGAGCAGAAAGCGGCGAATGATCGCAGGACAGTTGGTGAGGCAGCAATCGCCCTTGCGAAGCATTGAGCGAGAATAGGCGAATTGTGCTGTGGTATTGCGAGCGATGATGGAATGTAGATGTCAGGCCATTTCGGAGTGCATACCAAGCATGGTGGTCGATCCGCCGGCGATGACGTGGCGGCCCTGGACGCCTCCGTAGGATCAAGCGCATCTCCGCGTAACATCAACGCGGCGCACGCAACGAAACATTGTGCGCTAACCGCGAGAGCTCAAGGCCACATCGTATGCTGATGCGCACGTTGTTCAGCGGTGTACGCTGCAGTCAATGAGCAAGGCGCTCTGCATGGGCCTCGTGCGGTGATCGAGATGTCGGCTCCCATAGCCGCCGAGCTTCCCAGGGTAGCAATGCTCAACCTATGCGCCGGGTCATTATCGAGTGGATCTTGCACGGTTTGCATTCGGGCAACAAAGGCCCCGCAAGGACTGGCAAGCGCCTGGGCAGGGCGTCAGCGTCCAAAAAGACAGGAGAACAAGTAATGGACATCTGCGGCTTTCTCAGCAGGTGGTTCGCTGAAGAATGGTATCGGAGCGCCGTCCCAAAGAGGACGGAACATGCGCCAAGTTGTGAGTTGCAAAACAACAACGTCATCTACATCGACTTCAAGGCGGTCCACGAAGCAAAGGAGGAAACGTGCGGACGCAAGTAATAGAGAGGCTGGAGGCCGGTCGCGTACAATATGGCCAGTTTGCCAGCCTTCCAGGATCAGGTCCTTGCGGCATGTTCGTTGTACAGGGACCTTGCGGCTGTGAACTGAGGATCAGCGGATTAATTCGTCCTGGCTGGGAGCATGTCGCTGTCTCAACGCCGCGACGTTGTCCGAATTGGGAAGAGATGTGCTTCGTCAAAGACCTGTTCTGGGATGAAGAGGAATGCGTGATGCAGCTGCATCCCCCACATTCGCAATATGTAAATAACAGTCGGTATTGCCTGCATCTGTGGAGGCCAACTCATCGGGACATCCCAATGCCGCCACCTTGCTTTGTAGGCGTCGTTGGGCTCGGCCCATCGGAGGCGGCAATGTGGTTTGCCCGCATGAGCGCGACCGCATTATGAGGTAGCCTAAGTTGTCTGCGTGGCCGATCAAAAGCAGTGGTTCGGCGCTGTTGTCAGCCCACACCGCAACGGAAGGGGGCGGCTCTTCCGTTTGCCTGACATCGCGGGCTTGCCAGCCCAGCGAAGCAGGAGGTGATGACAACGCACCGGCCCGACGAATCCCGTGCTGGCGAATTGACGGAACGACAGCGTCAGAATCGGGCCATCTCCGCGTCAAATCTGCGTGGAGAGCCGCGCCAAACTCGAGCTCGGGATAAAATTGCATCCTCCGACGATTGTGCCCGACCACTCCATATCCTTGAAGTCGTCGACCAGGGCGCCGGCATTTCGGCCGGGATTGGGTAAGCGGAAAAGGTGGCCATCCAAGAGACGCCATGCGGCGGCTTCTCGACCTGTTCTTGCTCGTCAGCTCGTCGTCAGCTTGCCGCAATACGATTCGCAGGTAGAGCTCGCCCAGCCAGCCCCACTCGGTCCTGGCAAGCATACGCTGGAGGCACGGGAGCGCCATGTTCAATCCGGTAATTGGCCAAGCCACGCGCGCCGATCAAGCTGATGAACTGAGTCAGTCGGCGGACAACAGCAACTTCGAGCAAGTGCTTACGGATCTCGCGCAGGAAGACGGCCTGCCTCCCGAAGAGCTGTCGGATAAAATGGGGCTCTGCTGCAGCAGGCCTCATACCTCGGATGCGAACATTCACACCTCGGTCTCTTTGGACCTCACCACCTCTTCTCTGTCTTCCGGTTCAAGTTCAGCCTCTCGGGCGGAGCCGAGCCAGCCTTTGTTCCGATACAGAACTGCAGAATTATCTGGCGCCAATGTCGATGGCATCTGCGTGGGCTTGGCAGCTGAGTGGCTCCTCAATCTCGCCGGTAGTCCATCGTCTCGAATGAGCGCGCTGGCACCGGGCGCTGAAAACCATGCCTCGGCGGCAGTGCGGCAGCAACGGTATGAAGATCTCAAGGCCTTGTTGCGAAGTGACAGGGCGGTGGAGTCTACCAACCTTCAGGCAAAAACCGCAATGTTGCGTGAGGCGGGATTAGAGCCTGCGAACAATCAGACTCAATATGAGTTTGGAACGTCCTCCGAAATTGCCCGGATAGTGAATGAAGTTACCCACTATCCATCGGTCCATCTGATCAGCCTGCGTTTTGAGCCGCGTGGCGCGCATACAATTGCGACCTCGACATCGAATGGAATGACGACCCTGTTTGATCCAAATTATGGAGAATTTACCGTTCGGTCAGACCAGATGGGCGAGTTGTTCAAAAGCCTCGTCGACCGATATAGGACCCCCCCGAACAGGCTTCGAATATCCACGGTCGTCACGCAAAGAATGACGTGAGCAACATATCTGGGCTCCGGAGGTCGGTCCGACGTCCTCGCGCGAATTGTTTTGCCTGACGGCAACGATCGAGATCGGAAACCGCATTGGTTTGAGGTGCCAACTCCGAAGCCATCGAAGATCGAATTTGCTGCCCACGCCCCGGCAGTGCTCTGAAGGTATCGCAGCTTGGCGCCGAGAGTCACGATGGTTGCGCATGAGGTGCTGTACGTTCGCGAGAATGCCTTGCTTGCTTGGAAGAGACCGACAGCTCACGCGCGACAGAGGACGCCTGCCTCAAACTTAAGGGGGCTGAGTCGCCGTACGCCAGGATTGTGCGCCGCGGGAAGGCGTAATAACGGTGTCTGTTGAATGGTCTCGGTTGAGTTGGGGCGACCACTCGACTCCTTGAGGCGCAAGATTGAAGCCGTCTCAACCTTCTAAAAGCAGGGTTAAGCTCCTGGTGTTGGTTCAATGGCCTTGTCGACCTGCGGAGGTCGGCATGTTCGCCGGCCAGTTCTCAGCGACGCGCGGAAACGACCTGCTCCGTAGCGCAATCGGGTGGTCGGTAAGGTCCGTGTTTCGCAGCAAGCTATCGGATCTCGTCCAATGAGAGCGCATGCATCCCTTTCGCGCGGGCCTATTTGATCGCTGCGCGGTCGTCCGCTTGGGCGGCATCATCTGAAACCTTGCAATGGCCGGAATGGTTGCCCGGTGTAGATCGTGAGCTCGCAGTCGCCCTGGCCGGGGCCGGTTACCCCACGAGTCGCCGTTGCTCATGAGGGAGTGAAGGGAAAAGATCCTGTGGCGGACTCCTGCCGGCCCGCGCCGAGCCCGCCTGTCAGGTTCGTGACCAGATGTCGGTAGTCGACATAAATGCAGGCCGCGGCACCGGCAAAATCAACGATTGTGAATTGGCCCGCCGCTTGCTTCTTCACGGCGACATCTCGATCGCTCCAGGGGCGATCAGTTCGATTGACTAAGCAGAGGTGGAGAGGTTGGTGCAGGTTGCGAGCTGAGGTGAACCGATACGTGAAGCGTCCAGCTAGGAGAGGGTTTAGAGGTACTCAAAGAGTATGTGACACGCTTTGAACATCCTGGCTCGAAATCCGCAACCCGATGGGATCCATAACCTGTCAAGCCGCGCGCGTATTCCCGTTGTCGTGGCGAGTTGTCTGGATGTCTATTCGGGTGTTTTCAGGATCTGTTGCTGGATGTCATTTGTGCAGATATGAGAAGAAGCCCAATCATCACGCCGCTAAACGTAGCGAACACGAATCCCGCCGACGTATATATCTCGCCCGTCAACTTGACGGCTAATGGCAGAGCACATCTTGGCCATGCTGCCGGGCCATTTCTCAGAATGGACGTCGTACAAAGGCACCTGAAGAGGGCAGGGCATCATGTTCGCTCCGGTCTGACGACCGATGGTTTCGAGAACCATGTTCTAGTCCGAGCAGCGCGCGAGAACATCGACCCGTCGGACTTGGCTCATGGCTTCCATGTCGGGATTGCTCATGATCTCGCCTCACTAGGGATCGTTTTCGATCATTTCGATGATCCAGCCCATGGCAAAAATCTTCGGCGGTTTTCCAATGTCAGCAACGCGCTCATGGATGCGTTATCTGCAGCAGGATCGCTGGAGTTTCGCGCAGCGCGGCTACCCGTCGACGATGCGGGCTCTGCTCTGACGCCAACGGAAGAGCGTTTCTGCATTGGAGGCTGGTTTGGCGCAACCTGCCCCGTATGCGAAGCATCTGCAGGGAGCTTCTTCTGCGAACAGTGTGGAGATCATTTCGAGCCAGATGAAGTGCGAAATCCGGTGTCGAGGCGAGGACGGATCCTAGAATGGACAGATAACATCTCTGCCTTTCTCTCAATCACACGAAACGACCAACTCGTTCGGGCGTGGGACGATGCGGCTATCGAACCTGGCTTTGTGGAGATAGGGAGGCGCTATATCGCACGCAAAGGGCAGCGAATGCGGTTGACCGTTCCTGGCCTGCATGGATTGGCCTGGAATTCGCAGCAGTTCAACACACGTCAGATCCTGTTTAGCTACTCCTCGTTGCTCTACGCTCATTCCCTCTATTGTGGGCATAAAGATGCGGAGGCATCCGGAACGCCAAGTGCCTTTGCGCGCAATTCCGATACTTTCTTGATCGGCGCGACCGGCATCGACAATACGATCCCGATGCTCGTGGGCGTTACCGGATGTGCATTGGGTCAGGAGTCATTTCGCCAATTTGACCGAATTTTCTTTAATCATTTCCTTCGGTTGAACGGATCGAAGTTCTCTACCAGTCGCGGCCACGTGATTTGGGCAGGTGAAATCGCTCAAGTGCCGGATATATGTATCGATATTCTCAGAGTGTGTCTGTCGGAAATCTGCCCCGAAGAAGCGGAGACCGATCTGATCCCGAATCAATTGATTGATCGCTATAATGCGATTCTCGACAAGAGCGCTGTGGTCATCAATCGTTGTACGGACATCATCAACGCGATGCCGGCTTCTGCCGCGTGTCACGTAGATGATGCGATGATGATCGCGCTGAACCGGCTGTACAACCAACAGAGCTCAGCTCTCTCGCTAGATCATCTGCGCGTGTCGCACGCGTCCAGATCGGTGACCGAATGGCTCGATTGTCTTGATTCCAATCCGAACCATCAAATCGCTTACTCATGGCTGATGGGCTTCAGTATACTGGGTTGGCCGCTGATGCCCAGGATAACAGAAGCTCTGTGGCACTGGCTCGGCCATCAAGGACATCCCATCGCAGCCTGCGCTACGCGACCCTCGTCCGAACGAAGCGGAAGCGCACCAAGAATCGATGGGCCTAGCTTGACGGCCGCAGACATTGATCGGTGCCTTCCGGGAAAAGTTGCACAATGAGAGCCGCAGGGAACATCGTCGCCGCCGAGAAATTGCCCGATGAAGTGCCGCTCGAGGTCTCGATTCCATTCATGCTTGGTAGCATCAATGTGGCCGCGTCCTATGGGGCGAGCTTCTTTCTCGTGGATGCTCTGCGCTCGGCACCACAGAGCGCATCCATAGCAGGAACAGTTATTTCGACCGGTACGGTCGCGACAATACTATGTTCGCTTGTGGCTGGCCGGATCGCCGATCTATGTGGGGTGATGCGAACGATCGTCCTTGCTGCCGTGGTGATGGCAATTGCAATGATCTGTTTTGCAGCGGCTCCAATTTTTATGTTCCTCGCTTATTTCGGTGGGCTCTCGCTCGGCATTGGATGGTCAATCTTCTATATGCTGGCGCCGCTTCAAATCCTGGAACGCGTACGGCCTGCTGCTCGTGTCAAGTATCTCACCTTGCTTTCCGGATCCCAGATGCTGGGGATCGGACTTGCTGTTCCCCTGGCGCGCACCGTCGTGGAGATTTTCGGATCCTATATCGCAGCGTACTCTCTATTCGCGGCTGCATGTCTCGTTGGCGCGATGCTGCTGGAATTGGCCGGCAGGGCACTGGCGCAGGCTCCTCAGATCAAAATGGCGGCTGTTCGACTCACGGTTGAGGGCGTGCGGGAGGCTTTCAAGTCGAACACTCGTTATCCGATCGTTATGATCGGAATCGGCGCATGCGTGTTTTCCGGTCTGTCCACGTTCCAGACGCTTTACGCTTCATCGCGGGGGCAATCCGCCGATACATTCTTTCTAGTCTTCACGTTGACAGCCGTTTTCTTGCGCTTCGCGGTGGCGCCGGTCATCGGAAAGGTCCGGCTTGAGTGGGTCGCTGCGTTTCTCATCGTGTGCACTATGGCGGGACTATTCTTGCTTTTGATGAATGCAAGGAGTGCGGACATCTACATCCTCGGTACAGCGATGTTCGCCCTTGGATACGGACTTAGCTATTCGACTCTGAACGGTATGGTTGTGCTCATTGCAGGTACAGACGGGACATCATTGGCGGTTGCGTCTCAGGTCTTCACGCTTTCCTACTTCGTTGGCCTATTCGGATTTCCATATATCGCCGGGCAGATCGTGAGCGCCCACAGCTTCGATGATTTGCTGAAGAGCATGATGATGCTTGTCGGTGGCAATGGAATCGTTCTCGCAATTCAAGTGTTTTCGACCAGCCGGGAGCGTTAAGTGGCTCATCTTGCGGATAGCGTGATGTCAAAGCAGAGCGGCGGCCATCAGGTAACGGCAATCGGCGCAGGCCCGGCGAATCTGAGCCTGGCAGCGCTCGCGGCCCCGATCCCGGAAATTTCCTTACACATCCTGGAAAGATCGGAGACGCTAAATTGGCATCCAGGTTTGCTTCTAGATGGGGCTTTCATGCAAACCAGCCCCTTAAAGGACCTGGTAACACCGGCAGATCCGACCAGTAGATATAGTTTTCTCGCCTATCTGCACGAGAAAAGACGACTTTATCAAGCCATTGTTCGAGGAATCGCTTCGGTTGGCCGGGATGAATTTGAAGATTATTTGAAATGGGCAGCAGAAAAGTTAGCGAACGTTCAATTCGGCGAACAGGTTATTTCAGTCGAACTGCGCGGCGAGGCGTTCAGTATCGCTACCAATCGCCGCAATTATCAGACCCGTACGACAGTGGTCGGCGTAGGCCGGGTGCCCTCTGTTCCTGACTGGAGCAGAAATGCACCGGAGAATCAGGTGTTTCACGCGAGTACCTTCCTCCTGCGGCGCCGCGAGTTCTCCAGCAAGCGTGTTGTTGTGGTAGGTGGTGGCCAAAGCGGAGCAGAAATATTTCTTCATCTGCTAACTGGTGCATGCGGCGCGCTGGAAGCTCTGGTCTGGGTCACGCGCCGCGCAAGCATATTTGCCCTGGAAGATAGTCCCTTCGTCAATGAGTGGTTCTTTCCACAGTATGGGGGATGGTTCCTTGAGCAAAGCGAAGCCGCCAGAAGGCAAACCCTTGAACAGCAAGCTTTGGCGAGCGATGGCGTCAACCCATCGACACTGCGCGCGATCTACAACGCACTTTACGATCGCGAAGTTTGTCGAGGTTCGTATCCCGATCGGGTCGAAATACGCGTCGACACAATGGCTGAGGAGCTGCGTGCCATATCTCCATTTCGCCTGGGGGTGCGTCAGCAGGCCACCGGCGTTCGCGCAGAACATGTCGCTGACATTATTGTGCTGGCCACGGGCTATCGTACCGAGATCCCTCCCTTTCTGGAGCCGGTCGCAAACCGGCTTTCGATTGTGAGTGCGCCTGGTGGCTCTCGGGAGATCGTGGTCGGCAAGGAGTTCAGGGCCCGGTTTGATGGCCCCGAAAGCTGCCGCTTATACGTCCAGAATGGCGCACGATTTCAACATGGCATCGCCGACACAAATCTGAGTTTGGTTCCTTGGCGGGCCTCAACGGTGCTCAACTCGATCATTGGTCGGGTGGCTTACGATTGCGGACCTGCAACAGGGGCTCTCAAGTGGAATGGTGCGGTGCCCGAGAGCGCCCGTTGAGGATCACAATGGGTAGCATGCCGCGATCCAGCTGCATGATCGGAGATACACCATGAAGAATGCTCAGCTGATGACTTTGGGGGACGTAACGGTCTATAGCCCCGGCGTACTGGTACAGGACGTCAAAGGGATAGATGATCCGGAGATCACCGTTCCGGTCGAATTCATCGAATTCCACCTCGATCCACTTGCGGTGTCGAAGCCTCATTCTCATCCTTCCACCGAGATCTGGCGAATCACGAGCGGGCGCGGTCACGTAGTGACCGACGATGGTGAGTTGGCCGTGAAGGCCGGCGATCTGGTGTTTCTGCGACCAAATCAGAGCCATCAATTGCGGAATAGTGGCAGCGAAGTTCTGAGCGCCTTCTCCATATCCTGGAAACAAGCTTAATGACTGACAATATCTATGACCTCGCAGTCATCGGGGCTGGCGTTATGGGCCTCAGTGCTGCCTTCATCGCAGCGAGCGATCGCCCGGAAAAAAGAATAGTCATCGCCGAACGAGATATCGTTGGATCTGGTACGAGCCGGTTTGCGCCTGGGATCCAGATCAACATCTGTCGTAACCAGAAGGAAAGGAGCCTCATCGACTGTGGTTCGAAATTCTGGCGCGGGATCTATCCCGACGGACAATGGCCCAAGGGACGAGACTGTGATGTGTTTTGGTTGACGCGCAATCCCGGCGAACTCGCGCGACAGAGCAGCGTGGGCCACCTGACCCCATCAACATCCTTCGCTCTTGTCGAGAGGCTATTATCGCTGCCGCAGTTCTCGGTCCCCGGCGATGTGGCCGTCGTGTTAGATCGTGGTTCGTATTGTCAAGTCGATTCCATTGTTCAGGATCTGACTCAAAGGCTCAAGACCGAAGGGGTTTCAATAAGCGAGCGTACATCGATTACAAGAATACGGAAGGGGCCGCGCAATATTCTTCTCCAGATCGCTGATAACAGCGAACTCGCGGCGAAGCGGGCCATTCTCGCAATCGGGCCATGGTTACCGGAGTCACCGTTGCGTCAGCACCTAACGGACGAACCGGGGTTGCGAGTTAAGAAGGTCGTCGCGCTCCATTTGGCCGCACGGCCCACGCCGAACTGTCCAATGATCGGGCTGTTCGATGACTACGCGTTCCTCATTCCCATGATCGAGCAAGGATACTGGCTGTTCAGCTTTACCTCGCAGGAATGGGATGTAAAGCCGGTCACCGATGAACTGCGGCTCAGTTCGGATGATCTCGCGCGTGCCAACGCAATTCTGGCCAAGTGGTTCTCCTCAGAGGTGCCAGCGGTGGCGTCAGCACGTGTGTTCTGCGACTGCTATTCGGCGGATGGTGTCCCGTTTTCCCGTCCTGCGAAAGATATCGCAGGTTTGCATGTGATCGGCGGTGGTTCGGGTAATGGGTTTCGCTTTGGGCCAGCATGTGCGCAAGAGGCGGTACGATCCCTATATTGTGCGGATAAACACGCCAGTACGGCGACATGAGGGTGGCATATGCCGGATGTGATTGGTCTCAATTCCAATCTCTCTGATAATCCGTCAGATGCCGGTTATGCCAACACATCGAGATCGACCATGGTTGTTGATCTCGGCGCGATAGAATCTAACTACCGGAAGTTTCGGATGCTGGCGCCCCAAAGCGCTTGCGGCGCAGTTCTCAAGGCAGACGCCTACGGCCTTGGCGCGCTGCGCATAGCGCCCTTTCTTGCGCGGCTTGGCTGCGGGCATTTCTTCGTGGCCGATGTGGAAGAAGGCGCGGCCTTGCGCAAGGTACTGCCACCATCTGCGAAGATCTACCTACTTCACGGGGCTATGCCCGGTTTGGAGGCGGCTATTGAGCACCATGATTTGCTGCCGATCCTGAACAGCAGGGAACAGCTGGATGCATGGCTTCGGCATTGCCGCCTTCGCAACCGGCTGTTGCCCGCAGGTATCCACGTCGACACGGGGTTATCTCGACTGGGGTTTCCCATAGATGAGCTGCAAAAAGCCGCCGAGAATGAAAGGGTGCTGTCGGATCTGCCTGTCGTCCTGTTCATGAGCCAACTCGCCTGCGCGGAGTG
Source organism: Bradyrhizobium sp. USDA 4541 (assembly GCF_024171085.1). Lineage (NCBI taxonomy): Bacteria > Pseudomonadati > Pseudomonadota > Alphaproteobacteria > Hyphomicrobiales > Nitrobacteraceae > Bradyrhizobium > Bradyrhizobium sp. USDA 4541. The sequence goes on along the minus strand of NZ_JALJZF010000001.1, from coordinate 8,402,400 downwards.
GCGCGACGAAATCAGTCGGCAACAATTGCATCAGTTCCGTAAACTCACCTATCTGTTTCCCAAAGCCATCCTTTCGCTATCGAACTCCGCGGGACTATTTGCCGGATGTGAATTTCATTTCGACCTCATACGGTCGGGTGGAGGAATTCTCGGCCTTTCCATATCCGGTGATCCCGACTTCAGGCCATCGCAAGTCGTCCGCCTGCGAACGCGAATCATTCAATGTCGCAGGGTAAAGGTCGGGGAAGCGATCGGATACCACAGGTCATACCCAGTGAAGAGACGGATGCGTGTCGCGACCGCCTCTATTGGTTATGCAGATGGGTTCCCCCGCAGCCTCGGCAATCGAGGTCATGTCTTCATATATGGTGCTCGCGCGCCAATCGTCGGCTTCGTTTCGATGGATCTCATCAGCATCGATGTGACGGATCTGCCCGAGAGTTCGACTGCGCCGGGTACAATGGTCGACCTGATCTGCCCCGAGCAGACGGTCGCAGATGTGGCTTTGGCCGCGAACATGCTGAGCGATGAACTGACTACAGCGATCGGACGCCGATGTCGTAGACTTTATGTTTCGGGCAAGCGGAATCAGATGAGGCGCCAGTGAACTCCTCTGCATTCCGATCTCGCCAAGTGAATCGAGCGATCTATCTGGGCGACGAAGGCATACGTCTCATGCGTCCGGGCTACTTCACGGCTCGGGTGCGTCAGTTCCATGAACGTGAGAGAGCCTTCTGTCTTGAGCTCCTGCGTTCGACCACGTACCGGCTAATTATTGAGGTAGGTTGCAGTTGCTACCGCCTTATCGGTATCAAGAACGATGACAGTCATTACCTTGGTATCGATATCAATCCACCTCGTGCACGAAGATTGAAGGAGGACAACGGGGCTGTTGTCCGCTGTGAGGCCAACAAATTCTTTAAAAGGACGCGTCTGGTCGGTGAGATCATGCGACGATACGACGGAAGAGTGCTTTGCATTCTGCCGTTCAATTTTCTTGGCACCATGGATCGTCCAATGGAATTTCTCACGCTAATGTGCCAGACGCCCTTTGATCTCGCGTTGTCGCTCTTTTCAATCAGCGAGACAGCGACCGCGGCGCGGCTAGAATATTATGATCTTTGCGGGATAAACGTTCAGGCTGTCGTGCGGACAGATGACTACGTCCGATTAGATTGCTCGAACGGCTTCCAGGCGTTTGCTTTCGATCCATGTGTTCTGACGAGCCGAATATCGGCATTTGGATTCCGCTTGAATGAGGCAAAGTACTTTGACGTCTGTAACTTCCTTCATTTCAGTAACGAGCGGGTGTGAAGGTCATTCGCGTTCGTCTTACGAGACATGCTGAGGGGGAGAGGGGGACGACGCTTGCTTCGTCGTAGGCATCAGCAGAAAAGATGAAATGCAAGTCGGTTTTGAGCATCGATTCAGTGAAGTAGGGATTGTTACGCGGATACGAGCCTTAGCAAGAGTATGCGTTCAATGTCGTCTCAAATGCGGACACCGAGAGCAAGCAACGGTCCAGAGCGAAATGCTGCAGGGGCCACCCGATCGTTTTCAACGCAAAGTCCCGCGCCGCGCGATCGTGGATCCTTCCTCCGGGGGGGCGGCAATGGAGCGTGCTCAAGGCTGACGCGATGCGCCATCATGAACTGGCAGCTTTGCGTGGTCGGCGGCTTGTTGTCGCTGACAAGGTCAGGTCATGGTCGAGGTGAGACTCGGCGCATCCGCAATGCCTGTGTGGCAGATCGCCTTCGCTCCACCTCGTGGCTGGACGTTAGACATATTGTACCAATTTAAGGTAATCGTCTGTGAGAACAGGGGAACGGATGGAGCAGGCCGCGTCTTGAAGAAAATTGGCCAGCGTCTGGCTGGCACGAGTGCGGCGTTCGATACTTAGGCGTGTCGGCGCGCGAGAACGCACAGCAGCTAGTTCGGTGCTGACCAGGTCAGCCGCCGCTGTGGCACAGTCCGAGGCAGTGAAAGTGCCAGCGGTCATGACAGCTTGTGCTAATCCCAATGTGGTGAGCCAACCTGCATGGATTAGCACAGCGCCATCTGTCTCATTGAGGCCGCGGAGCTCCTCAACGACGTCCGCATGGACTGACGCCGCACCCAGAGAGACAAAAAGATCGGCTATTTCGTCGCGTGTGGCTCTGGAAAGAAGACAGCGGCCAAGATGGGATAAAAGCGTCTCCGTTGGACCTTCGAAGATGCGGAGAATACGAGCGTCACGATAGATTTTAGCTAAGGGCGTCCCCTCGTCGTACCCTCGGCCACCCAACAGTTGGACGCATTGATCGGTGACAAGGCCGCACCATTCGGACGACAGTACCTTCGTTGCCGATGCAAGGTGGATATTGGGAGAGCCCTGCCCAGAGACGAGTCGGCAGGATGCCGTAAGCATCGCCTTCACGACTTCGCGGCGAAGTACCATCTGCCCAAACAGCTGCTCTATATAGCTGTTCTCAATCATGCGCAGCTTACCTAGGCGACGATGATTTGCATATGAAGCCGCGACCTGGATCGCGCGCTCAAGGGCGCCAAGGCCCATCGCAGCCACACCTATTCGGCCGCGGTTCATACTGGATGCCGCTGCGCCCCAACCGTCTTGGTCGCGAGAAAGCACGTAAGCACGTGGCACCTCGACATCCTGGAACTCGAGAGTATTCTGTATAATTCCACGCAAACCGAGGGTGCGATGCTCGTGCGTGACTTTAAGGCCGGGAGCCTGCCTATCAACCAGTACACCAACGAGGCGACCTTTGGCATCATGACCGGAAGCTCGCGCAAAACAAACGATCCACCGGGCCCAGTCAGCGAGGCCAATCCAAATTTTACGGCCGCAGATGCGAACCTTATCTTCATGCATGAAAGCCGAAGCTTCTATGTGCCTCGGGGCAGAACCTGCTCCAGGCTCCGTCAAAGCGAAAGCGCAAAGATCGCCGCGTGTTGCACCCCGTATGACCTGCTCTTGGTTGGGGAGATGCGGTGCCGCTTCGATGCAGGGCAAGGCCAGGAAGTTATGGATGACGAGGGTAGAGGCAGCGGAGACATCGAAAGATGCAGTGGCAGAGATGAGCTCGATGGCCTTTTGCAAGGAAAGAGCCAATCCGCCGCGATCGGCCGGTATGGTGAGCCCGAACAGTCCATGCCTTGCCAGCATGCTATGTAGGGTCGGAGGGAATGCTCGACGGTCATCCGCGTCTGCGAAATTTAACTGACTGAGGTCATCGATCAGACTGGAGTATAGGCTGGAAGCACGAACTCCGGCTGAGCGTTCCGGCGCCTCCTCGAAAACGGCGCAAACTTGAGAGGACATAGCCATACCGCCAGAATGAGGGCCCCTGCGCTTTATGCCAATTATCCCTGCGGCTGGCCCGAATACACATTGGTATAGCTCGCTCGCCAGAGCTCCCAGAATTTGTGCGGGGGACGCTAGGCAACAGGACGCCCGCGGAATTGCCGGTCAGAGCGCACCACCGGTTCTGAGGGCCCCTTTACTCCGCATTAGAACGTGGCGCCTGACGTTGTCCGCTTCCTCGATGAGCGAACGACGTGCAGCAGGCTCGTGGCACCGGTCTCTCAGCAGAGTTCTGCGAAGCGGAAGAGTCTTGATCAGATTGACGGTCTGCCACACGGCGACCCGGACCGTCGCGCCGACTGGCACCGGCGATTCCCCACATCGAGCCTTACGAAGTCCGGCCCGATCGATGTCGGAGCGATTTCGAACCGAGACGATGCGCCGACCTCGCGACAGAGGGGGGCCTAACATTCAGAAGCGAGTCAACCGCCGCTTTGGTGGAAAGAATATTGGCGCGCATCCAGTTCAGGCGGGGGTGCAAAGTCTGCTACGATCGCTTCTCGTTGGAAAACGTCGCCGAGATTTACATTTGCTAATTGCCCAGTTTGGCCCGCTCTTTATTTTCAAGCCGCCCGTCTCTTATCCCTGAGTCAGGCAAGATGGCGGCCCCAGTACCGGCCCTTGGCCCCCAGAGGTGCTGGGGCCGTTTTACAGCGGACGTCAAAAGGTTGGTCGGCAAGCTGCTTGTAGACCCCGAGGCCTTCCTCTCGCTCACTACGTTGCAGGTTATTGCCGCACCATGCTGAGCAATTTGAAGACCGACGTGGAAATTGAACTTGAGGAAGACGCCGAGGCGTCTTTCGATGTCCGCGTGCGGGATTCTCCCCGGCGACTTGGTAAGTTCACGCTCGGCGCCGCGTTGCCGTGGAGGCGGCGGCTTGAGCGTGACCCTCTCGAGGAGCAAAGCGGCTCATGTGGCTTTCTCGCGACTGTGTCGTCAAAGTCACCAAACCGCTTGAGCGTCGGCCTATGTTCGTCGGGAGCGAGGATCCATGTACGATATCTACGTGAACGATCGGAACGACCTTCTCGTCGTTCCTCGGGGCGATTCCATTCCGCTCCATTTCAACAGGAACTGGCGGAAGAAACGCGTCGTACGGTCGGTGAGCGAACAAATCCGCGAGGACATCCGGACGCACGGCTACCATCGGCGAAATGTTACAGCCAAGCCGCGTATTCGGAGAGCTTGCGCGTCCTCTCAGCCACGCGCTGAAAACGCTAGCTGACAAGGTGGCTTGATCTACAAAAGAAAAGTTCATCCGCATCTTAGGTGCAGGCGGTCATAGGCTTCATTTGCGAACCTCTGCCCTGATGGAGAGTCGAGGCTCTCGGTGCGCCAGGTCGGCGTGGGATGAAGCCGCCGTATTCGACAAGACCTCCAGAACGGCGGCTTTACAGCAGTGAAGGAACAGCAGAGGCTGGTTCAGGTCATGCGTCGCCAGAAGGCAAGCCAAACAATTCAATAAATCAGAACACGGGCGCGTCAAGCAATCAGCAGTCTGGGACTCAACAAGAATGAGCTGGCCGGGTCGAGAAGTGGCTGACCGAGTGTCGCCAGCGGTCGGCGAGCGCGATGGCTCGCCGACGCCGGGCCTTCGGCTCAGCTCGGGTTGCAAGGACGAGTTGGGTGCACTGGACAACACGAGACCGCTGACCGGGCGGCTCACTGCTTTGCTTCCAAGTCGGCCGACCTTGCGCGCATTTCCATAGCGGATTGACGTGTCCCACTCACGAACTGAATGCGCGGGGCTGGAGTTTTGGTGCTTGCCCTTGGAAACGGAGCCGATAAGCGAAATTGGAAGGTTGGGACTATAATACCGCCGTTATTGATGTGGCAATTCTCGAGAGGATTCACACCTGTTATTTTCGGAACCCAAATTTTTTCAGATCTTGCTGCTATGGGCAGGTAATTTTCATTTCGTGTTTTTTCAGCCCAACGCACGGCTGCTGATTTCGGCGACCAGCGGTTAGGCAACCTCAATCTGGCCTCAGCGGGGATTCCCCGCTGGGGTCTCTTCATTTGTGAAACCGATCCATCAGATTGGCAGTCTTGCGGCTGCGTTCAGTGCTCGGTTGGCTGTATGGGCTTTGACCGTTGCTTTTACAGCCCGGACAACTCGCCGCGCCGCTTGATCTTTGATCAAGCGAACAGCTCGCAGCAGTGGAGTATCTTTGCAGCCTCTTGTGCAAGTTGTTCCCTCGCCAGAGTCCCGCGATCTGCCTGATCGAACACTCAACAGCATCAATTACATGTCCTGCTGTTACGTCGCTCCAGGATCGATATGTCGATATCAGGAAGATGCGCTGTGAAATTGAAGGGTCCGTCCTCTTGAACACACTTCGCGGCCCGATGGCGAGGAGATGTCAGACCGAAGCCAGGAACGGTATCTGGCGCTTCGGACTGCGCATCAGAATTGTAAATGTAGGAAGGTGAAAGCCGTAGCTTGGCATTGGATATGCGTCTGCTCAGATGAGGTTCTTCGAAAAACTCGAATGAACAGTGGCAGCTTCGTCAGGCCGAATGGCCCGCAAGCCAGGGTTCCGTCACAAGCTGGGCTCCCGTTTTTGCCCTGCCGAGGTGCGGAGCGTCAGACCAGACGGCTTGGTCGGGCCAACCGCTCCTGACATGGATGACCGATGCGGCTTTCGACACCACCTGCCGTTCCAGCTCAAATGGTGTCTAGATGGTTCGCCCGAAGCTGAAAACCCTGGCATTCCTGCCAGGGCTCCGCATGTGTCGACCCTTTGATGGACGGCGTCAGAAATCCATACCGCCCATGCCGGCGCCGGGAGGGATTGCGGGGCCCACCGCGGCCTTCTTCGGCAGTTCGGCGACCATCGCTTCCGTGGTGATCAGCAGAGCTGCCACGGAGGACGCGTTCTGGACCGCGATGCGCACGACTTTGGTCGGGTCGATAATGCCCTTGGAGACGAGATTGCTGTACTCGCCCGTCTGGGCATCGAAGCCGAAAGAATATTGCTCGTTCTCGAGGACTTTGCCGACCACGATCGAGCCGTCTTCGCCGGCGTTGATCGCGATCTGGCGGGCCGGCCAGGACAGCGCCTTGCGCACGATCTCGACGCCGGTCTTCTGGTCGTCGTTCTTGGTACGCAGGCCCTTGAGCTGCTCGGAGGCACGGAGCAGGGCGACGCCGCCGCCCGGCAGGATACCTTCCTCGACAGCCGCACGGGTCGCATGCATCGCGTCGTCAACGCGATCCTTGCGCTCCTTCACCTCGACCTCAGTCGCGCCGCCGACGCGGATCACCGCGACGCCGCCCGCGAGCTTGGCGAGACGCTCCTGCAGCTTCTCACGGTCATAGTCCGAGGTGGTCTCCTCGATCTGCGCCTTGATCTGGGCAACGCGGGCGTCGATGTCGGCCTTTTTGCCGGCGCCGTTGACGATCGTGGTGTTCTCCTTGTCGATCATCACCTTCTTGGCGCGACCGAGCATCTGCAGCGTAACGTTCTCGAGCTTGATGCCGAGGTCTTCCGAGATGGCCTGGCCGCCGGTCAGGATCGCGATGTCCTGCAGCATGGCCTTGCGGCGATCGCCGAAGCCCGGAGCCTTGACGGCCGCGACCTTCAGGCCGCCACGCAGGCGGTTGACGACGAGGGTGGCGAGCGCTTCGCCTTCGACGTCTTCGGCGACGATCACCAGCGGCTTGCCGGTCTGCACCACGGCCTCGAGCAGCGGCAGCAGCTCGTTCAGCGAGGAGAGCTTCTTCTCGTTGATCAGGATGTAGGCGTCGTCCATCTCAACGCGCATCTTGTCGGCGTTGGTGACGAAGTAGGGCGAGATGTAGCCGCGGTCGAACTGCATGCCCTCGACGACGTCGAGCTCGGTCTCGAGCGACTTGGCTTCCTCGACCGTGATCACGCCCTCGTTGCCGACCTTCTTCATGGCGTCGGCGAGGAACTTGCCGATCTCGGCATCGCCGTTGGCCGAAATGGTGCCGACCTGGGCGATTTCCTCGTTCGAGGTGACCTTCTTCGAGTTCTTCTGGAGGTCCGCAACGACGGCTTCGACCGCGAGGTCGATACCGCGCTTCAGATCCATCGGGTTCATGCCGGCGGCGACCGACTTGGCGCCTTCGCGCACGATTGCGGCCGCAAGCACGGTCGCCGTGGTGGTGCCGTCGCCGGCCGCGTCGGCAGCCTTGGAGGCGACCTCGCGCACCATCTGGGCGCCCATGTTCTCGAACTTCTCCTCCAGCTCGACCTCCTTGGCGACGGCGACGCCGTCCTTGGTGATGCGGGGAGCGCCGAACGACTTGTCAAGCACCACGTTGCGGCCCTTCGGACCGAGCGTGACCTGCACCGCGTTGGCGAGGATGTCGACACCACGCAGCATGCGGTCGCGCGCGTCTACTCCGAATTTGACTTCTTTGGCTGACATAAACAATTCCTTCGGTTTATTCTCTCATCCTTCGGCGCGCCGGGCAGACGCGCGTCGGGGTAAGGTGTGCGAGTAGCCGGGTCAGGCGGCCTTCTTCTTGGAAAACACATCGGTGAGAACGCCCATGATGTCGCTTTCCTTCATGATCAACAGCTCCTGGCTGTCGACCTTGACCTCGGTGCCCGACCACTTGCCGAACAGGACACGATCGCCGACCTGGACGTCGATCGGAATCAGCTTGCCGGTCTCATCGCGGCCGCCGGGGCCGACGGCGATGACTTCGCCTTGCGAGGGCTTCTCCTTGGCTGTGTCGGGAATGATGATACCGCCAGCGGTCTTCTCTTCAGCGTCGATGCGCCTGACCACGACGCGGTCGTGAAGCGGACGGAAATTCATACGGACCTCCTGAGCATTTGAACGAGTTGGCGTTTCGCCATTGCAACAGTATCGGTGATAGCAAGAGCCAGGCCAACGATGAGGAGCGCCCCTTGCCTGCAGTTCGGCTGAATCGCGCGCCTGGACTGCGCGTGTCCTAGGTCGGAAGCAGACGTCATCATGTCTAGAGACAGCCAAGCTGTTGCGAAAATGACATTGCGTTTCGTCAACACAACCACATTCCCCCTATACCCTTATCTTGCGGTCTCTGGATGCACGCCGCGGGTCCGCGAAGTGAAGGGTAGCGTAGCGTGACCCGCGGTCGACGGCCCGAATTGGCGTAGCCTTCCGGAACCGAGCCGATTCGTCGGGAGCGACCTATGGACTGCTGGGACCCGACCACCTGGGAGGCCGCGTGCCCCGTCGGAGTGGCCGTGATCGATGCTCCTTAGAGTTCGCGCCGCACCAATGCTGTTTTCTCCGAGCGCCGGAGTACATGGATCGGCGAACGTTGCGGTGAGTTCTGCGACCATCATTCAGCGGCGGTCAGCGTGGCCTGGGCGCGCTCTCAGGATCGCCCGGCGTGATCGCGCTCCTTCAGGCCAAACAGCCTAAAAGTCGTGAGCCGAAGGATCGTGAGTGCGCGAATCTGGAACGCCGACTATCAGATGGCAGGGCGACATTGGCTGGGCTGCAACTGCGATCGACGGTGATTGGTCATCGTTGCGCAGGAGCGGTCACTCTGTCCTCGACCGCTCCATCGAGAGCCGCCGACGGGTAATGCGCCGGCACGACGATGTTTACAGGAAGACGATCTTTAGTCTCTAGGGCGAGGGACCGCACACCGGCATGGCCTTTCGCTTCTCGTGCACGCTTTCCGATTTACGTCCTTCCGGATAGCTCTGTCGCCCCAGGACAATTGCTGCGGCTTTCGCCGCGACGGACTGCCGTTTGGTATCAGCGTCCAGATGGCGATGGATAAGGAAGGCCGGGCATATGAATTATATACGTTGATATACGTTGTGCGGGGGCGTCTGGCATGTGATTGCGGCTTCGAGCAGGAAATTTCAACTATCGGGGGAAAGACCGGTGTCTTCTGTGGAAATACATCAGCACATTGTTTCCCTTCTTCAGAAGTCGGATCCGGTGATCCTGGATATCGGATGCAACGACGGGACCGACACACAACACTTTCTCAACCTGTGCCCGCAAGCGCAGCTCTACTGCTTCGAGCCTGACCCCAGAGCGATCGTGAGGTTCAAGAAGAAGTTGGGCCCATCTCTCGACAAGGTGAAGTTGCTCGAAATCGCGATCAGTGATCGAAACGGGATGATCGAATTCCATCCAAGCAATGCAGATGGCGATGCGAAGGAATGGGACCTTTCCGGCTCGATACGCCGCCCGAAAAATCATCTGACTGAGTATGATTGGGTTCGTTTCGATCGTCCCGTCCCGGTTCAAACGCGCAGGCTTGACGATTGGTGCAACGAAGCCGGGCTGAACAGGGTCGATTTCATCTGGATGGATGTCCAGGGAGCCGAAGCCGACGTCATCGCCGGCGGCATGCAGACCGTCAGCAACACGCGCTTCATCTACACGGAATACAGCGACCGCGAGCTCTACGAAGGGCAGCTGTCCCTCCAGGCCATTCTTGGCCTGTTGCCATCGTTCGAAGTGGCGGCGCACTATCCGCACGACGTGGAAGGCGATGTATTGCTTAAAAATACGCGCTTCTAGCGGCTACTTGAATACGGCGCTCGTTCGTTGCTGGAAGACTGATTTGCGCAGTTTATGCCGCCCAAAGCTGCACAACCAGTGATCAATAGGACGAACAGATATAGCTGGTCGGACAAGCTTACGAGCGTCCTTTTTGTTCGCGGCTACTGTTGCAGATCCCGCCGATGGCGGCCACGTCGAGGCTTTGGTGAGTGTCTGACAATCACCGGCTTAGCGAGCCGGCACGACCGGCGATTTTGCGGTCAGTCGCCCGAGCCGTTTCAGATGCTTGAATCAGCACTACCAGCCGGCGCTCCAAGCGTTTAAGCGTCTGAACGGCTGCTGTATGTTCTGGGCCTCTTGGAAGCTGGTGCACTCGTTCGAACAAATGCCAAAGCAATTGCATGAGTTCGCGTAGCTCCTTGAGTTGGTCGGATTTCATCACGCACTAGGCGCCGCTATTGTGTTGCATGCCGTGAGTTGATGCTCACGCCGTCCCTGGCCTCTTCCATTCTTCGAATGGTCAGCATCTGGGGACAACTTGGTCGTCGCAGGCGTCATTTGAAACTCCCTTTATCCATGCGAGCATAACCGCAGCAGCCGATCATCCCGCGGGGTCTCCTCGGTCGTTCCGGGACGAATTAATCTCACGGCCAGGGCTTGGCAAGGACCGTGCCATCGCCAGCCCTGTGCAAAAAGCCATGTGAGGATGCTGTTTGCCTTTTGGTCAGTTCGAAAGTCGCGGCAGTGGACCAGCGCGACTGATGAAATGAGCCTGCGCCGCCACTTCAGCGAGATAGTCATCCACCGCGGTTCGCGCGAGGGCGCTGCCGGGGTGACGGAAGTGCACGGAAATTCCGTCCTGCCAGCGACTGATCCACAGGTACGTCTCGCAAGCATCAGAACTACGACTGATCAGAAATCGTGTCCGCCACTGCGGCCACAGGTCTGACCCGGGCACAGTGCGATTGTCCATATAAGAGACCATGAAACGGTCGCGCAGCGCGGTGCCGAGCAACTCCATCGCTTTTGGAAATGGCACCTGAGCGGTTTTCTTGGCTCGCTTGAGCTCGAGTCGCGCGGCGCGCAGGAGTTGCGGCAACGTGCCAGCCAGGCGGAAACTCACCGGGCTCATCCCGACATACCATCCAACCGAGCGCATCGAGCGCAGATCGTACCGCGTGTGAAAGGGGGCAACGGCGAGGAATTCTTGTTGGTCTGCCAGCGTCTTTCCGGCGAGCGCCAGACAGGCGAATAATCCCGTCGTAGCGTTTCCGCCCTGGGACCTGCAGCCGCGATCGAACTCAGATGCTTGTGCCGCATCGAGCAGCCACATTCGTCCTGTGCGTTGTAAGGTCCCCTCCGGCGCACCGAGTGGTAGCGGAAAATCCGGCAATTGACCGCCGTTTGCGTCGATCAGCGCGCGCCAGTGAGCGATAGCAGGATGATCATCGGTCAAATCGCTCAGTCGCTCTCGTTCGGATTCAGCGTGGTCCAGATAGCTGCTCACCGGTGCCAGCTCGGGCGCCACTCCCAGGATTGCGGCTGTGTACAGCTCGCGGATTTCGTATGGCACCAAAGCGATGGAGTAGGCATCGCTGACGGAGTGGTCGCAGGCCAAGATGAGGCTTGTCGATGTCGGCCGGGTGATCGTCACGAAGACATATGCCGGCCAGGTCAGCGGCTTGGTCTCTGCGTCAAACAGCTCTTCCAGTAATTGAGCTATTTCATCGGGATCGGCGCAGTCATCCACCACGGTATTTTCAAGCGCTGCCGCGCCTGGATCAATCGTGACACGACGAATTGCCGATCCATCCTTGACCAACCGGCTGCGTAGCGCCTCGTGCCGGTCGACCCAGCCAAGGATCGATTTGGTCAGCGCAGCGCTGTTGAACTCGCCCGGCAAGTCGAAGGCGGTGCCGAGCCAGCCGGGCAGGCCATCGTGTGCAAAGCGAAGATGGTCCTCCTGAACATGGGACGGACGGCGCGGGTCGGTCCGCCAGCTGACCGGGTCGGGAACGCTGACCCGCCACACCATCAGCCGACCCGGCTGCCGATCAGTATCGCACAATTGCTTGATGTCCATGAAGGGCCGTCACGATGGTTACAGATGCAAGCTACGCATGCGGCGCAGCGGCGAGCGCCAGATCCAGACTATCGAGGCGGTGCCAAGCACACTGCTCGCCAGCAACATGGTGCGCAGGGTCGTTGCAGCAGCGGCCGCGCCGCCGACCAGTGCGCCCAACGAGCCCAGTCCCCACACGACGCTGCGGATGCTCGCGTTGACCCGGCCTTGCAGGTGCTGTGGGATCAACGCATATCGAATTGGAACTTGCTGCACGTGGTAGAGTCCCTGGCCGATCCACAGAATGAATTGGGAGAGCGCCACGCATGCCACTGCTGCCCACCAGGGCCCGGTGAACAGGCTGGCAAGGCTCATGCCTGCCGCGCTTATCGCCAAACCGGTCATTAATACGGGACCAAGCCCAATCGTCCGGCCCGCCCACGGTGATCCCGCCGCGCCCACCACACCGCCGAGGGCACCGATACCGAGCACCATGCCGACGATTCGGCTGTCGAACTCGAGAGTCCTGGTCAGATGCAGGAGAAAAGCTGCAGAATACGCGTTGTGCCAAAAGATGAATGTGCCGGTGGCTAGGGTAACGGCCCTTAAAACTGGATTGCCGAACACACTCGCCAACCCTTCTGCCATTTGGACGAGCACAGTGCTCGAGGGGGCCGCTGACCATGAGGTGGCACGCATCGGCACCAGCGAGAGCAACGCGGCGGCAAGCAGAAATGAGACGGAGTCGGCCAGGATTGCGGTTGGAGCGGAGAAGGCGTTGATGAGCCAGCCGGCCAGGAACGGACCTGCGGCCATCGCGGTCGCTTGGCTGAACTCCAATGAGCTCTGCGCCCGAACCAGCTGAGATCGATCCAGGACTGTGGGTATGCACGCCAGATAAGCCACGTCGGCGATCACCGCGGCTACCCCAACCAGCACGGTTGTCACGTACAGCTGAACCATTCCCAGATGTCCAAGGCTGGCGCACAACGGAATGGTGGCGAGCGTTACCGCCATCACCACATTGGCCGTCAGAAGGATTTGTCGGTGCGGGAGACGGTCGACGATGACCCCGGCGAACAGGCTCACGAAAAGGCACGGTGCCCGACCGCAGGCCAGCAAGAGCCCCGCCTGCGCCGGTCCGGCATCCAGCAGGGTAATTGCAGTCAGCGGCAGCGCCAGCATGGTTACGTTGGAGCCCAGCAAGGAAATGGTCTGGCCGACGAGCAGCGCAAGGTAGCTGCTTGGCAGCCGATGAGGTGCACCAGATCGGCGCCGGCGGCTCACGCGTCGCCAGACGGCGTTGAGGCGGACAGATAGCTTAGTCGGGCCAGTTCACTTCCGGCGATCTCCTCGAACTCCGAAATCTGAGCTGGCGTCAAATCCTGGACGTGGCGACCGATCCGCCCCTGATGCAGCGGCTTTCCCGCAGCCTCGGCTGCCGGGTGGTCGTGCGGTTGTTCGAACAATGCGTGTTCATATTCAGCGTGACGCAGCACGGCCTCGTCCCAAGGCAAGCCGAGGTAATCCAAAATCGTCGCCAGAGTAGTGCGGGGACTGCCTACAAGGTCCTCGTAACGCACCTCGAGGTAACGGCCAGGCGGCGCAATTCTGTGCGGCCGGGATACCACTTCAAGCCAGCCCTGCGCGGCATCGGCAATTGTTCGGTACCCCCAATCGGGAACTGTCCTCAGATGAGAGGCGGCAACGTCGCGGCCGTCCCGCACGATATGCACGAAATGTGCACGCGGCCACAGGCGGGCGAAGTCGTCGATCCGGGTGATCTTCCGCTGCAGTTTCAATCCCCAGCGTTGCGCTCCGCTGCGCACCCGGCGCAACTCACCGATCTCGTTGATGAGATGGCATCGATCGGCGAACGAGACAATGTCATTGCCCGTGACGACCATGACCTTGCCGACCAGTTCGCGCACGTCATCGAAGTCGAGACCGAAGCGGCGGCACTGCACCACAAAATGCATCCCGTCATACCAGAACGGATCGATTGTGTTCTTGCTTGCGCCCACGCCCCACTAATCGGCGGCCGCCAGCTGATCGATGGCACCCAGAATGTGCGGCCCGAGGTTGGGCGGTTCGAGGAAGTCGATCTCTGGCCCGGCTACCAGATCCAGATGCGAATCGAGCACGACACTCAGCAGGGTGGTGCCCGACCGGTTGTCGCCGCCGAGCAGCACCGGCGATGTGGAAAATGGGTCCGGCTGCGACATGGTCTTGTTCCCTGTTCGACATGCGTGCTTGTCAGTGGACGGGCGCATTGAACCAGCGCCGAACCGCTCCCGGGGTGGCAACGAAATGATCTCTGGCGAACCGTACTGCAGCTGCGACTGCGTCCGGGTCGCGAGCCGGGTTCTCCATGCGGGACAGCGCCGCCGCAAGGGCCTCTCCAGCTGCTTCGACGGCGGCCTGCACATCGGCATCGGACACAGCCGCCGAGGGCATAAAGCGCCCGCCATACTGCATCAGGAAGCCGCGACCCCACATTTCCTGGAAGAAGGCATGGCCAAGTTCGGGGTCAGCAAATACGACATCGAACATGGTGGGCCAGGCAAACGCCCATGCCGCGACCTGCTGTCTTGTGAAGACGCCGTTGAGCCCCTTGATCAATTGCTCGCCGACCTCGCCCATCCGGGCCAGCGCGGTCCCGTCGCGCAGGGCGTGCAGGGTGCTCAATGCGGCGGCGAACGGGGTGACTTCGCGCTGGTAGGTGTTTCCCATGTATGTCTTTTCGGCCGCGGCGAGTACGTCCGCCCGGCCCGCGACTGCCGACAGTGCCATTCCGTTCGCCAGTCCTTTGCTCAGTGTAATCAGATCGGGCGTGAGGCCGATCGCCATGTGGTACCCGCCAAGGGCGTAGCGAAATCCGGTCATCACCTCGTCAAGAATAAGCAGGGCGCCGTGCCGATGCACCAGCCTCTGCAGTTCCTGATGGTATTCAGGCGGGAAGAAGTTGACCTCCGGGGTGACGATCACCGCGGCGACGCGCTGGACACTTGCCAGCTCGTCGAGCAAGTCGAGGTTGTAGCGGAAATCCACGCTGTCGCGGTCCCGATTGGGCAGCCCCATCTCGGGGCGGTCCTGCAACTGCCAGTCATGCCAGCCGTGATATCCGCTGGTCAGTACATGGTTGAGGCCCGTGAACGCGCGGGCAAGGCGCACGGCTGCGGTGGTAGCGCAAGATCCGGTGCGGAAAAACATTGAGCGTTCCGCGACGGGGAAGATCTCCGCCAGCCGTTCGGCCAATTCGACCCGGTGCACGGACAGCGGTCCGGGCAGAATCCCGCCGGTGCGGCGCATCTCAGCGGCTGCGTGCGCCACGACCGGCTCAAATCCGGCCCCGAGCGGCGCGGCACCGCTACAGGAAGTGAAATCGACGTATTGCTTTCCATCGATGTCCCATGCATGCGCGCCTGACGCGCGCGTCATCACGACCGGAAAACGCCTGTTGAGATCCCACTTCTGCGAAGCGGTGACGCGTAGCGCCCGTCGCAGTGCCGATCCATGCCCGTCGGTCGCGGTCACGGCGGCAGTAGGCGTGCTGATCGACAAAACCCGTCTCCGTTGCGCTCGTTACGTCAGCTGCGTGACTATTCTTCGAGCGATCCGCAGCGCGTTCGCCTGAATGGTGAAGGTCGGGTTGACGCCTCCGGCATAGGGGAAGAAGCCGCCATCCGCGACATAGAGATTGTCGATGTCATGCACGCGACCCCAGCGGTCAACCACCGATTGTGTCGGATCGAGTCCCGCCCGACAGCCGCCATGCAGGTGGCCGCTGCCGAACTGATAGTTGGAATCTTGATAATCGACTTGTTTTACCCCAGCCTCGGCCAGCAAGTTCGACGCATGTCGGGACAAGTAGCCTAGTCGGCGCTTGTCGAGGGGATGGGTCCGGTAATCGAGAATGATCTTGGGCAAACCCAGCCCGTCCCGGCTGGTGGCCAGCCGGACCGCATTGTTGCGCATGGGCTGATCGGCCGCCAAAAAATGCAGCCGTAGCCTTATCTCTCCGTCGGATTCCGTGCGTTCAGGCGGACTTGCTTCGTAGATCATTCCGCCGAGCCCCGAGGGCGCCTCGTCGTCCAGGTAGTGATCGGACACCGCGACGGTGGAGAAGGGGCGGCCGGGCTGGGGCGTGATCGGCGGATTTATCGTGGTCCTACCGGACACGTAGCCGCTGATCTTAAACGAGATGCCACTGCCTACCATGCCAGATGCGTTGCCGATGCCGTTGGGCGCTGCCTGTTGCGCCGACCGTAGGAGCAGGGCGGCAGACTGCACCGCGTTGCCCGCGAGTACCACGCAGCGGGCGCGGACCCGAGCGCGTTGTCGGTTGAGCGTGTCAACCCATTCCACCGAATCCGCTCGACTGACGTTGCCGAGATCGATGCGGACGGCCTTGCTGCCGGGCGCAATCGTCAGCGCGTCCGGCGGCAGGGCGATACCTGTGAACGGCGAGCGTGCGTCGGCCCTCGCGCCGCTCGGGCACAAATGTTCGTTGCATGGTCCCTCGCAGCGGCAGGCTGGCCGGCCGCGATATGGCATCGAGTTGATTGCTAATGGAGTGGGGAACGGCAGCCGGCCCAGGCGTGCTCCGGCATCGGCAATCAACTGGCCCTGCACGCTGTACTGGTGCGGCGGCAGAACGGGGGGATCGCTTGGCGGCTCGAGCGGGTCCGCTCCGGCCAGGCGGGCCACTCCCACGCGCCGTTCCAGCTCATCATAGAATGGGCGTAGTTCGGTGTAGTCGATCGGCCAGCTCGGGTCGAGCGCGTCCCCGGCCACATGCGCTCGTGCGTCAAAATCGATCGCGCGACAGCGGAAGGCTATTCCGGCATACAAAGTCATTCCGCCGCCGAGCGCGCAGACGGTCCACGGACGCCCGAACGGCGTCAACGTCCCTGCCGCAGACTGCACTAGCGCGCTATCCATGCCATTTTGGATGCTCGCCAGCGAAGCGCCGGGAGGAAGTGTTCGACCTTCCTCGAGAAGGAGTACTCGCAATCCGCGTTGCGCGATCTCGTGAGCGACCGTCGAGCCGCTGGCGCCACTTCCGATTACGCATACATCAACAATATCGGCCGTCATTATCCCATCTTCTGGCAACAGATATCGCCGATGCACAATCGCGCCGTATTCATTAGAGAGGAGGTGCCATCAAACAAGTCTCATCGCGAGTGCTGAACGCGCGGCTGATCCATGCGATCGCCCCGGATTATCCGGTTTGGCTTCGCTCGTTTGCCAAGGATCATCGCCGTGAGATCGTACAATATGACGCGGCGTGCGATTCAAGCCCTTCGAGGCAGCAACCGCATGAATATCAGCAAGCGGCTTTTTCCGGAATGCAATTTTTGATAGATCTAAGTACTCTCAAAGCAAGCCGCCCACCTGCTCCCGATGTGCGCACCAAACATATATTTTCGTGATCGAGACGGCGCTCGCAAGTTCCGCTTCGCGGCGCCATGGGGGAGCTTTTAGGGCCGCACTCGCTGGAATGAATCGATCGGTCACTACATTCATATATCATTGTATGAATTGTACGCGGTTTGATCGCGCGAGACTCAGCCGGTCTGATGGACTACCAGCAATTGAATTTCTTTCACGACTCTCCGCACATCAGATGCTGGCTAGAACGACTCAAGCTATGCCCTTCATAGACGACAAAAAAAGGCCCGGCCTGATCGATGGCCGGGCGGAAGTCAGTCTGGGGAGCGAGGCTGCTAAGCATCGCGCCAACTTCCGTCGACAGAGGGAGGACTGTCGGCGGTATTTGCGGTAAAGCTTTCACCGCAAATTCAAACTGCGAAAGGACCAATGTCGGACAGATCTGGTGTCGATTGTACTCCTTTGCGTAATCTCACAGACGATGGTTGGAACAGTGGAGTTGGTCTCTGCTGTACACATACCGACCGCATCGGCGTCATCGTCTCATCATGGCAGCAACAGTAAGTCCCGTCGGGTATCCTCGTTAGCTGCTCTGAGATGGTACAACGTGCCGCCACGTGCGATTCAAGCTCTTTGAGCTGACCCGCATACAATTTCAAGCTGACCGCCTTTCACAAGCAGCTAAGTGGTCCGAGAAGGGTGGACGTACGTGTTGCATTCGTTTTTTTTGATGGTCGTGCACCGCATCGCGATCGAGGCGTCGTTGCGGCATGTTTTCCATGTGAGCTCATGCCTGTTGGCTTTCCAAAAGCTGACGTGCTTTCTGATTGGCGGCCGAGAACCTTCAGCGCACCATTTGAGCGTCTTATTAGCCAGCCGAATGGCGCGGTCGGCGTCGACGATCTCAAATGCGCGATCCGATCGACGACACCCGTGCGCTGCGGCAAGATCGCGGCGGGGCGTTGGCCGGGCGGGCGAGTTGCCCTGGATTTCGCCCACGAGCAATGCATTCGCCTCAAAGCCAATTCAACCGGAGCTCGGTCTTGCCTACCCGAAACCTATCCCAGGCTGAGAGGCGATCGCCGTTCCTGCTGAGTCATTCCGGCTCCAAGAGGACAAAACTCGACGTCCTTGCCGGTCATGCCAGTGAGTTTAGTACGAAACGGTCCAATCTGTAGCGCGGATAGCACATTGCCAGGGCCGGCGAGACAGTTGGATCGCATCGTACAATGTTTAGTGGCGTAGAAAGGCCGATGTGCCCGTAAAATTACAGGGCAATAGAGTGTGCTTGAACTGTCGTTCGCGGTTATTGGTCGGGTAGAGGGTCAAATGAATCATGCGGTTGGGAGCCGCTATGAGTCGACAACGACGGATGAAGAGCGTGAGTTGGTGCGCTGCAGGCAGGAGATCGCGCGTCTCAAACAGCTAGTCGTGCAGCTTTCTGAACTCGTCTTGCGCAATGTCACGCAGAATGCAGAGGGCCGAAAGCCGCAATCCGACTGACGCGCTCGGCCGTATACCGAATGGTCAATCCGCAGATGATGGACGTTAGACAAAGCCATTATGATCCGCCGCGCGGCGTCCCCCGGGGGAGGGGAGCGGCCCCGCCCTTGTTCTTCATGGGGCGGGGCCGCGTTCGAACCGCTTCGTGGATCGATAAACATCAGTGATACGTATCGCAAGGATGTGAGTCTGCAGGCTCTCGGTCAGCCCTTTCATCTTGTCGATCCCTCATAGATCTGCGTTAGGCAGGTCTAACAAGCTCCATTGCCTCCAACCCGGTGGAGGCGTTGAACCTGGAGAGCGGGCCGAGCATCGATCGGGTAAAGGTCCAACGATCGGCGTATGCACGCGGTGCTCCCTTTATGCGGATCGCGATCTATGGATACGAAGCTGCTCCACAGCGAGCTTTGATATCTCTGCTGGATCGCTAACCCCACTTGCGCCGATCGCGATGACCTTCTTTGCGACGATTTCGGCGATAGGGTCGTCTCGATCAACCAAGCAAAGCGAACGCAGTGTCTGTGCATAGGCCAAGCTCAGACATTCAATTTCTTCCGGCCGTAGTTTACTGCCCTGGAGTAATCGATCGATCGGCATTGATCACCGCTCCGGGAGACACGCCAGCTTTGATGCGTCGGCCTAAGATGCGTCAAAACGCGCTCGGGTTGGTCTCGGTGTAGCCACCCTTGTCATCCCACCTGTAAACGACATAGTCGAGCTGCTTGATGTCACCCTTGGCGTCGTATTCCAGCCTGCCAATAACCGTTTCCCAAGAGCCCGCCTTGATCACGTCCATCACCTTCCTCGGATCCGTGGTGCCGGCCTTGGTTGCGGCCTGGGTCCAGACCTGAACCGCAGCGTAGGTGTAGAGGGTGTACCCTTCGGGATCGATGTTCCTGGCTCTGAACTTACTGACGATGGCAGCCGCCGCCGGCTTCTTGCGTGGGTCTGGCCCGAAAGTGAATAGCGTGCCCGCTCCAGCTGCGCCGGTGATCGAGGCAAATTCCTTGTCAGCCAAGGCGTCACCCGACATCAGTACGGTCTTCAGGCCCTGATCACGCATCTGGCGCAGGATGAGACCTGCTTCCTGGTGATAGCCGCCGACATAGACGAGGTCGATATTGTCCCGCTTTAGACGCGAGACAATCGCATTGAAATCCTTGTCGCCCTTGTTATAGGACTCGTAAATCTTCTCGATGACGCCGGCCTTGTTGAGGGCCCTCCTCGTCTCGTCGGCAAGCCCCTTGCCATAGGTGGTCTTGTCGTTGAGAATGCCGATGTTCTTGCCCTTGAAATGCTTGGCGATATAATCGGCAGCAACCTGGCCCTGCTGGTCGTCGCGACCGCAGACGCGCGCCACGTTCCATAGCTTGCGCTCGGTGAACAGGGGGTTGGTCGAGGCGGGCGTAATCTGCAGTACGTTGCCGTCCGCATAGGCTTCCGAAGCCGGGATCGACGACGAAGAGCAAAAGTGCCCGGCAACGAATGGGGTCTTGGCTGCAGCAATCTTCTCCGCGACCGATCGCGCCTGCTTAGGATCGCAGGCATCGTCCTCAATGTCGAGGGCGAGCCTCTTGCCGAGTGCGCCGCCGGAAGCGTTGATCTGCTCCACCGCCATCTCGGCGCCGTTCTTCATCTGCCGCCCGAAGGCGGACTCGCCCCCAGTTATCGGTCCAGCGACGGCGATGGTGATGTCCTCTGCCAGTGCCGCGGTGGACAGCGCAATCAGTGCTCCAAACGCAAAGCCGATCAGCTTGAGTGATGTCATGGATGGTCCTCACAAGGTAAATACAGCGGCGAGTAAGTCGAGCAAAGCAAAGCGATCCTGGCAACGGCCAGCGCCTAAAAGCAGCCGGAGATAAAGTCATGGCCGCGCAGCGAACATCCGCGTGCACTGCCATGATGGAGCGGCAGCCCACCTTGAGCCGGTGGAGAAACAGTCCGTACGCCGAACCATATAGAAGTTCGGTGAACTATCGGCAGGCAGCTCATCGCCCGAAAGCAGTACAAAGACATTTTCCGATGCCGTTCCAGCAGAGTGATGGGCCGGGGCGCGTACGCAAGGGTAGAGCTATATCAACGAGCAACGTTAACGTACAAACGTTCGTCCCGTCTCATTCTCGCAACGCGTTGCCGATCTCATATCGCCCGGCGCTCGTTCAACGCACGGCGCTACGTTGGACGACACTAGCGGAAACTTGCAGCCAGGAAAGTAATAGCTCAGTCCGCAACGTACAGAGCTCGACGCGTCAGGAATGCGTACGTGAGAGGTAAGCGGTCCAGACGGGAGAGAGATGAGGCGATCGTTCACATCGTCCGCCATTCGAAAGACAATCCACATGCCTCACCGACATCGACGGTGGCAGACGGAACTGACTGCAGAGTTGTTTTTGCTGTCCTGGCTAGGCGGGCACGAAGGCTCTCGGCGTCAGCCGAGCCCGCGCCGAGGTCAGAAATCCTTGTCGTCCTTACAGGTCGTTGAACTCTTGATACTTGATGGCGAGGCCGGCATTCATAGGCCGACAAGGCAACCGGCGCTCGTTTCAAATGAAGGCAAAGACGAACAGGCTTGAGCAGAGGAGCTCGAAGCTGGTTGCGGTCAGCGCGAGGAGACTACCCGAGACAAGGTCATGATTGCGCATGAATCGCCCTCGATTGAACCTTCGTTGAAGCGCGGCACAGCAAGAGCGGATCGAATTCGAAGCTTGTCAGAATTCGAAGCCTGTCAGAAGTGCATCAGTGCTCGGGTGACACGGCCGGCGAGGCTGGCCTTGGTCAGGAGATCGGATTCGCTGGCAGGCTGCTCGCACGTTGAACTAGTCGTACAGCCTGCCCGAAAACTCGATCTTCTGCATATTCGAGCACATCCGTCCGCTAAGGTTCCGAGCTTCGGGAAACCGGGTTACTTGGTCGGCCGAAGCGCCCGGCTACGTGCGTTTGCCGCGCTTGCCATCTCCGGCCGCATTTCCGCGCTCGCACCCTCGGGCGTGTCGTCCTTCCAGCGTACCGCGCCGAATGGCCTCTCCAGCATGCGGCGCACACGTACCGGCGCAGGACCGATGTGGAAGTGAATGGCCTGCCGCTCCAGGGCACGTTCCGACTGGGTCGGGCGGTTGCGCCAGCGCAAGTAGTCGAACCAGGTCGGAAAGTGATAGCGTTCGGTCCACAATTCGGGATCGGCGATGTCGCGCGCGATCGACCAGCCATAGGCGCCGTTGCGCTGGCGAGACAATTGCACGTCCTGCATGACATTGTGAAACGCGCGGGCATTCTCTTGTGCAATTCGGTATTCGATCTCGACGACGAGCGGCCCGCTGCGTCCGGTCAGGGCGAGCCGTATTTCGGGATCGGCGAGCGGCTCAGGCTCTTCGCCGCGCGCGCCGACACGGGGCATGGGCAGCCAACGGCCGATGATTGGTGAGGCGAGCATCAGGGCGGCCGATACCAGCAGCGCGGTTTCAACGCCGGCCGCGTCGGTCAGATGGCCCCAACCCCAGCTGCCGACGGCAATCCCGCCTGAACTCGCCGCCTGATAGGCTGCAAGCGAGCGACCGGTTACCCAGCGTGGCGCCGACAGCTGAACTCCGATGTTGAACACCGCCCATGTCAGCATCCACACGGCTCCAGCCAGGACCAGCGCGGCCGCGGTCAATAGCGGTTGGCGGCTTAGCGCCACGGCAGCCATCGCCGCGCCCATGGACAATGCACAGGCGCGAATCGCAGCTTCGCCGCTCATCCGGCTGCGGATCTCGGCAATGTTCAACGCGCCGACTACGGCACCCAGGCCGAAGGCGCCGAGCATGATGCCGTAGGTCTGGGCGTCGCCATGCAACACATCCCGCACCACCAGAGGCATCAGCGCAGTAATCGCGCCGCCTCCGACGCCGGTTACAAGGGTGCGAAGCAATACGACTTTGATCGATGGCGAATTGCTGATGTAGCGCACGCCGGATACCATTGCGCGGCTCAATCTTTCAGGTGGCAGGCGTGAGGGGGCGCTGACGCGCTTCCAAAGGAACAACGAGACTATCAGCGGCAGATAGAGCAGCGTGGTGAGCGCGAATGCGGCCACTGCACCGGCGCTAGCTACCACCACGCCGCCGATTGCCGGGCCGACGCTCCGTGCGATATTGTAACTGATGCCATTCAGCGCAATGGCCGCAGGCAGCTGCGCTTCCAACGGCACTTGTTCGCTTACGGACGATTGCCAAGCCGGTCCCATAAGGGCCATCCCGCTGCCGACCACGAAGCAGAGTGCGAGCAAGACGTTCGGTGTGGCCAAACCAAGCCAGGCGGCCACAGTCAGGCCGGTTGCGCCGGCGAGCGCGATGCCAAGCGAAACCAGCGCCACGATGCGGCGATCGTACATATCGGCGATCGCGCCGGCTGGCATGGAAATCAGCATCACTGGCAGCAATAGCGCGGTCTGCACCAGCGCGACTTTGTCAGCCGAGGACGTCATCTGCGTCATCGCCCAGGCTGCACCGACACCTTGAATCAAGCTGCCGATATTGGACAGGAGGCTCGCAAGCCAGATACGGCGAAACGTCGCGTGCCGCAGAGGCGCCGTGATGCCGTCGGCGCTACGCGACTGGACTGTGGTTGAATCGGTCATGTCAGATCGTGATGATCTACCATGATTTGATTCTGATGCGGATCACAAGGATGTTCCGGGCGCAATATCGACCACACCCTGGCTTGGTCGTGAACGAGACGCGCCGATCGCATAGCGGTGTTCGGCTTGTTTTCCGATCTCTCCATTTCAGTAAGTACGCGTTCCTGGCTCACGGGGCGCTGTCGATCGGATGAGTGAGGTCCGCTTCGTGCCTATTCGCGCCAGTGCGTCGCTTGCATTGCCACATTGACAGACAATGCATGGCTGGCGCGCAAACTTTGTACGTAACGGACAAATGGACGAAGTCCACGAGTGCGGAATCATTCGTCGCGAGATACGGTGAAGCGCTCCCTCACTGCTGGGGAGCCGGAAGTCCATGTCACGGACTATCGATAGTGCACATAGCGATGCGGCGTTTGGCGGAACCTGCTTTCGGTCGGCAAATTGTTGCCTGTCGATGGAGGGCGTCCGGTCTGTTCCCATCCCGCGCGGCGGGTGCTGCGGCGAAGGATTTCCACCGAGAACGCAATGTGGATCAACAGATGGGCCTTCCAGGCCCGGGCGAACAATTGCTGTGTCACAGACAGCGGGTCTGTCGCAGGCCGGATGAATATTAGAAAACGGCAATACCGAATCCACCACTTGATCCAGCATCTAACCGGCAACCAGGGAAGCGAACGTGACGGCATACCGTGGGCCAGTCTTTGACATGGCCGTAAAGCAATTCGAAGTCATCGCAGACTATCTATCCATACCGCAGGACGCGAGAGCCAGGATCCTGATGCCCAAGCGCGCGGTCACGATCTCCTGTCCGATTCATCGCGATGACGGCACGACCGCAGTGTTCGAAGGCTATCGCGTGCAGCATCACCTGACGCTTGGCCCCACGAAGGGGGGCACACGGTTCGCAGCCAGCGTTGATCTCGGCGAAGTCGCGGCACTGGCGATCTGGATGAGCTGGAAGTGCGCATTGGTCGGACTGCCATATGGCGGCGCGAAGGGGGGAATCAACGTCGATCCGGCGAGCTTGTCCAGGCGCGAACTCGAGGCGCTTTCTCGTCGATATATGCAGGAGATGATC
Source organism: Bradyrhizobium sp. USDA 4541 (assembly GCF_024171085.1). NCBI lineage: Bacteria > Pseudomonadati > Pseudomonadota > Alphaproteobacteria > Hyphomicrobiales > Nitrobacteraceae > Bradyrhizobium > Bradyrhizobium sp. USDA 4541. The sequence continues at coordinate 8,377,885 of NZ_JALJZF010000001.1, read as the reverse complement.
CCATTCGTCGGGCCCCACACAGACGTGATGGCGCCCGATATGGGAACCAATGAGCAGATCATGGCCTGGTTCATGGATACATACTCCATGTATCAGGGACGAACGGTTACGGAAATCGTGACGGGAAAGCCTGTTAGCGCCGGCGGAACCCTGGGGCGTCGGGAAGCCACAGGCAGAGGTGTCGCTCATCTGGCCCGTCGTGCTGCAGATGAGCGCAACATCCGTCTCGATGGCGCAACTGCGGTTGTACAGGGATTCGGAAACGTCGGCTCGATCGCTGCACTCGAGCTGCATAATATGGGAGTCAAAGTGATCGCGGTAAGCGATCACACCGGCGCGCTCTACCAGCCCTCGGGTCTCGATATTCCCGAGCTGGTCAGGCATGCCGCCTGGCACGGCAGCTTGAACGGTTATTCCAGTGAGCTCGCTTTCGATTCAATGGAGATGCTCGCATTGCATTGCGACATACTTGTTCCGGCCGCGGTGGAACGGGTGATCAACGACAAATTGGCAGGCAACCTGCGTTGCCGAATACTAGCTGAAGGAGCCAATGGTCCGACCACGCCGGAAGCCGATCGAGTTCTCGAAAAGCGCCAGAAAGAGATCTTCGTGATCCCGGACATTCTGTGCAACGCAGGAGGTGTGGTGGTTAGTTATTTCGAATGGGTGCAGGACCTTCAGCAATTGTTCTGGGAGGAGGAAGAGGTCATGCGTCGGGAGTATCAGATATTGGACCGGGCGTTTGATCGGGTATTGTCGCGAAGTGAGCGGGACGGGGTTTCCAATCGCACTGCCGCTATGGCCATTGGTGTGGAGCGGGTACGCGGTGCAAAGGAGACACGCGGGCTGTTTCCGTAGCCTGTTCAAGTGACTTCGATTTGGTATCTACTCGCTCGCATGGGCGTTCTGTCCACTTCAATCTGTATAGCAGGGGCCAAGTGCAAAGGCGGCTAGATTTGGCACAAGCGCGCGCGGGATGGATCCTGTGCGTTCCCGCATCATGACGCGGGTCCGACGATCCGTTGTTGCGGGCCGTGCGGAGTTGCCGTGGCTGAACGACTTCATGGAAAGCCCGGCGGTGCTGGACTTCCGAGCAAGAGGCGGCCGGCGCTCTGAAGCGTGCCTTCGTTTAAAGCGGCGTGCTGGGCAACCACGAAGCTATCGCACATCGCGCGCGCCAGGTTGCTCGTCGTATAGAGCGAGCCAGTTCCGGCGAGACCGCTCGCGATCTTGCAGACCTCAGCGCTCTGTCGGGCGGCGTTGGTCGCGGCGAGCCGCATCAGCGTCGTCGTGTTCGGCCGGACCGTGCCCTCCAATGCTTCCTTCCATAGCTCCTCGGTTGCATCATAGAAGAAAGAGCGGGCGGAACGCAGCATGGCTTCGGCTCTAGCCATCTCCAGTTGGATATAGCCGCGCTCTGCCATCACGGGCGCTCCAGTAATCGAGGCGCGGCTTCGGGCCATGGCGATCACCTCGTCTAGCGCGGAGCGCGCAATACCGATGCCGACAATCGCATGCGCCTGCGCAGCGAAAGCCACTGACGGGTAACGGTAGATCGGCCCGTCGAGTGTCGGCGGACCGCCGCGGATCAGGGTCCACTTCTCCGGCACAATGACATCGTCGACAACGACGTCATGGCTGCCGGTGCCTTGCAGGCCGATGACGTCCCAATTGGGACGGATTGTCACCTTCTCGGCCGGCATCACGGCTACACGTGCAAGACCACCTGTTGGATCATCCTCCACAGTGATCCCAACGCCTATCAGCTCCGCCCCCGGTGAGCCGCTGGCGAATGGCCACACGCCGTTCACGACAAACCCGTCGGCGCTTCGCTTGGCGGTCTGGAGCGGGAAAACCGCACCCGCGTACACCACGTCAGGTCCATTTGCGTATACTTCGCAAAGCGTGTCGTCTGGAAGAGCGGAGAGATAGCAAGCCCCGTCACCGAAGCTGGCGACCCAGCCTGCCGATCCGTCCGCTTCGGAAATGCGCTCGATCAGGCGACAAAAATCGGCCGGCGTTCGCTCCTCGCCGCCGAAGCGCTTGGCGGCCATGGCCCGATAGACGCCAGCGCGCTTGAAAGCGTCGATGATGTCGTCTGGAAGCTTCTGCGCGCGGGCGAACTCGTTCCGACGCGCGCGGATATCGGCCAGCAGCGGCGACAGATTATCCCTTGTCGCTGCCGAAACGTCGGTTTCCGGCGCGATCATCTCTGGCGGAGTGTTCATGTTGTCCTCGGTGTCTTGAGACGCCCAGCGGCGTGATTGATGTGGATTGTGCACGCATGGCGGAGGCTGGCCGGATTGATTCCAGCCGGAGAAGATCGTCGATTGCGTTGATATCGATTGTGATCGGATTGCCGGCGGTCTCCTCTCTAAATCACATCCCGAACGGATCGGGCCAAAGAAAAGGGGCCTTGAGGGCCGGGAAAGCTGGCCAAGATGTGGCCCGGCGCGATATTGAGTCTGAACCGGCAAATCAGACCATATGCGGCGGTGAGATCCATCCAACTCAGCTGCACCATGACTGCAAGGGGGGGACAGCGCATGTCTTGTCATGTCTTCTCAAACCGGCGATTTTTCACACATGGCGGCAGGCCACTTCAGCCCACGTCGTCAATTCCCGACTTGGCGCGCTCTAGCCCGCGGATCCCTTACCATTTCCCCAGCAATCGACGTGCCATCAAACATGGTCCGCCAGCTGTGTTTGCACGGGGCGAGCTCGCCTGGCACGAACTGCGTCAACAGGATGCGTGCGAGCTCTGTGTCTGGTTCCAGTCACGGTGTCATCAAGCGGACATGGCGCGAAGCGAGCGAGCTGAAATAGACCTCAACCGCGGATAGCCGGCCTCAGCTATTTGCCGTTAATCACAGCTTGGAACAAATGGGCGTATCGCTGGTCGCAGCAAAGGTTCACGGCAGCGCGGGCACAGTTCTGTACTTGTACCGAAGTTAAGCGAGGCTCGTCCGCGCCGCTTGAGCTGTTGATTGGAAGCGGACAGCAGACGCAAGGCGCTTGTAGAATGCGACGGCGGCTTGCGGCGCTGCCATCGCACAAGTCGCCGCCTTAGGTGCTGCGAGAGTCCTCAGCTCATGCAGGCGACTACAGAGAGCTTCGAGCAGCCTTTGAAGATTTTGCAGGTCCGTCCGCCCGTTCGTGGTCTGTCGTAGCGAACGCAGGGGACTCGCGCATTCTTGGCGTGAGTCAACCTTTCGCGGCCGCCGGCCGCTCTATTTCAGCGAACTGTCGCTGCTCATATAGCCACCGCAACGCAGGTCTTGGACGAGGCGATATTCTACTTCGTACATACCCAAAGGAAACCGTCCTGAGATCTCTTTTTGCGTTCGTGCGAAACGATCAAATCTGAGGCCGAGATGACACACTTTGTCGAGGAACTGGATTGTTTGTACCTCACGTACGGCATTTGTCGGAGCATTCTCAACTGCGTGCGGTCTACATGAATATGACTGAACGATGACAAAAAGTTCTCTATAAAGCTTCGGCATGACAGACGAGCAGTGCGAGCTGGAACGTTGCAAAGCAAGATAATGCGCGTCTCAAAGCCTGGTGGTGTGGCTATCTGAAATTATCTTACGCGACGTCGTAAAACGCGCGGAAGACCAGAACTCCCGTGAGTCTATGGCACAGCGTGGCTTACCGCTTCAGGGCAAGGGGGGCGGGCTCCGCCCTCGTCTCCCTAGTGGGTGGGGGCGGGGCCGCTTACCGCGCGGAGCACAAGCACGCTAGAAAAAGGGACCATGGCCGACCACGTGCCCGCCGTTGTCGACGCGCTCGACTGCTCCGAAAGTGTGGCTCACAAGGGGCGTTCAGCACGCTGCCGATGCTTCGTCGTCTCTTGGTGTGCCCCAAGGAGCGGCCCTTGATCAAAAATGCGATTCTGGGGCGACTTTCTTTGCAAGATCTTACGGCAATAGGGGAGATACTTGAGCCGATCACCCTGAAAAAAGGTATGGCTTTGCATGAGCCGAATAAGCATGTAGAGCACGTCTACTTCATAGAGTCGGGCCTCGCTTCGCTGAGAATTCTCACGGCGGGTAGCATGCTAGAAACGGCAGTCGTAGGATATCGGGGCGTGCTCGGCGCCGCGTTCTTGTGGGGAGGGCGTCTTTCGACGCATCAATCGGTCGTGCTCTTTGCGGGAAGCGCGCACCGGACCCGTATCGAGGATTTGCGTCGAGTGATAAAGGAACGCCCTGAGATCCGAGAGCATCTCGTTGGCTACATCCAAGCGATGACGTTTCAGTGCGTTCAGACAGCATTGTGCGGAGTTCGGCACGATCGCGAACAGCGACTCGCCTCCTGGCTCTGTTTGGCAAGCGATGCTGTCGATGCCCCTATGCTGCCCATTACCCATCATTGCCTTTCCGACGGCTTAGGATTGCGCCTTGCCGCGGTCGCGGAAACGCTCGTCCGATTCGAGGGATACGGGCTGATTCGCAAGGAGCGCGGCGTTTTGCAGATTGATGATCGCAAGTCCCTCGAGCAAAAGGCATGCTGTTGCTATAAGCTTGTCTCGAGCGCTTATGCCTCTTCGGTTCATTGTCTTGGACGCGTGGGTTCTTTGGTCGAGCAGTCAGGGTCTGAGCGAGGCCTGCTCGGATGATTTACGCTCAAGGAGCTTAGTTTCTTCCGGGGCAATAGCCGCTTTCGCGACGCCTGATGCCCGGGTTGCTGCGCCAATTTGCGACGGCGGCGCCTGGAGCTGGGCGCCGGATCCAGGCTCGGTCATGACGTCAAAGCCTAATCGGGATGGCAACTTTCGGGCGAAGGGCGCTAATGAGACGCTCGGGTTAAAATGAAGGTTGCTCGTCCGTTGCGTACTGAGTTCGTCGGAGCGCAGCCGAAGAGAATCAAAGTATTCGTTGCCGGGGCATGCAGACGGAAACACGAACCGCTGTAGATCATCGCGGGACGATAGGTGAATAGTGCGAATAGCGGTGCTGCAAGAGGGATGTTGCGCGCATCAAAGCGCATGTCATGAAGTGATCTGAAATAACCTCACGTGACCTCTTTATTGAACTAGCGCAGCTGAAGCCGAAGCTGGGGCGCGATCCGACCGAACGGCTCGGGCCCGCGACCGGTGTTGCCAAGCGAGGATCGGTCAGCGCGGAATAGCGCATGCGGTGATGCGGTGCAGGTGGATGACAAGTGGCCATGATACCCGCGGCGGGCCTGCTCCATCCAACAGCATGACCATCTCATGATGACTTCCTCCTTAGGTGCTTCTCGCGCTTGTTCATGCTATTGTGCACGTTGATGCACGGCCATCAGCACCGCTTGTTGCCGCCGTAACGCGCTATTGCAGGACGAGTTGCCGCGTCCTCAGATGGAGCAACCGATAGCTTCGGCCGCGTCCTGGACCGGACGACCCGCTGCACTGGACCAGTGCTCGGATTGCCGTAGTTCGCGCCCAAGGCGCATCAGGCTGCACTGCAGCCAGAGCGTTTCCTGCTTCTCGTGCCTGCTACGCAGAAACAGTGCTTCGGTATATGCGCGCATGCGGAATCGGTAAAGCAGTCGGTAGTAATGACTGACCATGTTCCTGTTCCTGCTCGATTTTCGCCAACGAGCCAGCGAGACGCATTTGATCGCATCATTATCTTCGCTGAGCGCGATGTTTAAATGCAATTCGTCCCCACGTGTCGCTTGAAACCGGCGTTTGAGTGCCTGTTTTTGATGAAGCTCATCCCCAGGGAGTGTGGTTCACGATGTAAAGCCGCAGGAAGAAAATTCGATTTCCGCCACTCGCTTGGGGTACGGAGCGTGCGCTTATGACACAATTGGATCACGCTCGCTGAGTGCACGCGTGCTTGTCCGCTCTGTACAAAGTTTGCGCGCGCATGAGGGTGCCCAATCTGCCAAATAGCTAGGCGAGGTCAGAATGGTCCGCGCATGTAACTGGTTCATTCTCTCAGCGGCCGTTCGGGAGGATCTTTAGGTGCGGATAAATGAGGGGGCGCAGGTGTCTCCGCGTGACGCTGGCAAGGTGAGCAGCGTCGGCATCACCGGCAAGCGCAGGCGTGTCGAGAATCGCGTCGGCATGCTCGTCCTGCTTGCTTATTCATGAGGCTTGTTTTCGCTGAACGGCAGTCCGTGACCGACGAGGTGGCGGCGCGGTGCTTCTTCGGCCTGCGCGGCTTGATCTGCTTGCGAATCCGTCGCATGTCGTTGATACAAGCACAGATCCGTGCCACGAAGACTCGATTGATCGCGCCCTGCTCCGGGGCGGCAGGATATTGATCAATGAACACGCCGCTGAATGGCTATGTCGCGGCCCTGCAAGCCTTGAAAGAAAACGATCGGCTGCGCGGACTGAAGTCGCGCGCAGGAAGTGATTTTTCTTCGAACGATTATCTGGCGCTGGCGAGCGCGCCACGTATGAAGAAGGCTCTGCTCACGGCGCTCGATGCAGGCACGCCGATCGGTGCTGGTGGGTCACGGCTCCTGCGCGGCAATTGTAAGGAGCACGAAGCTCTCGAAGCGGAGGCGGCGCGGTTCTTCCGCGCGGAGACAGCGCTGTTCTTCGGAGGCGGTTACATCGCAAACTTCGCTCTTTTGACAACGCTGCCGCAGCGGGGCGATCTGCTTATTCTCGATTCGCTCGTGCACGCCAGTATTCATGAAGGCGCACGAGCGGGCCGAGCCGAGTTCCGGATAAGCGACCATAATGATCCCCAGTCGGTCGACGATGCGATTGGTGACTGGCGCGCCAAGGGCGGAAAGGGACGCGTCTGGATCGTGGTGGAGAGCCTCTACAGTATGGACGGAGACTTCGCGCCCCTCAAGGATCTGGTTACAATCGCCGAGCGCTGCGAGGCGTTCTTGGTCGTGGACGAGGCTCATGCCACAGGCGTTTACGGCGACCAGGGACGGGGGCTCACCGCGCCCTATGAGGGGCGCGAAAATCTCCTGGTGGTCCACACCTGCGGGAAGGCGTTGGGGACGGAGGGCGCGCTTGTCACCGCTTCCGGCGTATTGCGCGACTTCATGGTGAATCGGTGCCGTCCATTCATTTTCGCCACCGCGCCATCGCCCCTGATGGCCGTCGCTGCTCGGGAAGCGCTCTTGATCCTACAGGAGGAGCCTGATCGACAGAAACGCCTGACCGATCTTGTCGATTTTACGCATCGGCAGTTCGCCATGTGCGGCCGGCCGATCCGTTCGAGCTCACAGATCGTTCCTTACATCGTGGGTGACAACGTCCGCGCGATGCGGCTCGCCGCTGCACTGCAGGCGCGCGGCTTTGATATCCGCGGCATACGGCCACCAACAGTGCCTGTGGCAACGGCAAGGTTGCGGATTTCGCTGACCCTTAATGTCGGGCAAGATGATGTATCCGATATGATCGATGCGTTGGTCGAAGAGACTTGGGGTGAGGTGCGGTGACGTCGCAAAATCATGACGTGACGCCGATATCCGGATCGATATCCGAGGGATGCGCCGGTGCGTGTAAATTGTCTCCTTTCCGATCGGTGATCACGATGTCCTTACGCATTGTGCCGCTTTGTGCGGCGCACGTGAGCTCACACAAATGCGGCGAGGCTGCGTTTCTAACACTGGCGGCCTCTTCGTTGACTGATACATGAGAAATCGACACATGCCGACGCGAGTAGCGCTTTTCCTATCATCGGTGGGTTGGACAGCCATCGTCGTCGCAATTCTCCTCTATGTAATCTTCAGCCCTGCTTGATCGCCAAGGTCGGACGATCCGGCTCGTATAGCTTCCTGAACCCGTTCGATATTGCGTCCAACAGCATGCCGGCCGATCGCCGGATCGACCCATCTCGCAGTGGAGCCCCCTCGTCCACGGGAGGGATTGCAGGAAGGTTTAGGATGGCACCCCGCCCCTTTCTCGATGTCGGCCTAAGGTCGATGATTGTAGGTCGTTCGCCTGGGCTTATCGACCTAAGCTCGAGGCCTGGACCCGAGACATCACCTTTCCTGTGATCCACGACCGCCGCGCGTGCCGGTGCGTCTCCCGAAACGCGTCAGCTTCTCGAAAGCCAAGCCTCCTAAACCTTCTCTCTCGATGTCGAGGCGTCTAGACCGGAACCGTGGCAGCACCGGCGGGGAGGATCTGCAAGAGATTGCACAGAAGGACAGCTGTATGGATTTCAATGAGATCAACGGCGGCGGATCCCAAGGGTCTTTAGGAGAGTACGCCTGGACACAAGAGGATCATGATCTATTTGGTCGGATCATCAATGAACCCGGCCATCGTCGTCCGCCATGGCCAAGGAGGCGGCATACGATGTCTCATTCGCCGTTCCCCACAAGTTTTCCCACGGCACCCAATCCGCCCCAGGGTAAATGGTCGAGAGACTGAACCACTTGGGTCTCCTGCCTGATGCCGACCAGCCGAGTATGACCTATGAAATCAAAGGGCATCGATATACGGCCGCGACGGACCCTCCAGCGGCGTGCGTCTTATTCATAACCCTCCGGAGGACCAAAATATTGGGCAGGGCCGGCGGGGCACCAGATTTCGGCGCATTCATCTTCGAGACGCCGCGTAGAGGTTTTCCGCTTCCGGAGCAGTGGGCGCGCCCAGCCCTACTCGAGAAGCTGCGGGAAACGGGCTTCATGCCTAGTCCAAACGACACAACAGCCATTGCGCTCAATGGCCGCGCGTACAATTCAGAATTGTTGGAGGAGGATTCGTTAGGCTCAGGCGGGCTGGGTGAGACACCGGGGATAGAACCGGCGGAGCCGGCCGCTACAATCTTGCGGTCATTCGGTTCCAACTATGTCAACTGTTCATCGCTCAGCAATGGACTGTCGCGTGCCGCCAGCGGGTGGACAGCATCGGCCCCTGGCGGATCGCGGCTTCAGAGAGCCGCCGAATCGGCATGGACCAGTTCCGTGAAATCGCCGTCTCTTCGAACGCGCCATAAGGCCACAAAACAATTACGCGAAGGATAGCCTCTCCACGGGCGGCGATGGCCGCGGGTAAATCTGCGTGGCCGTCGCAACGCTGCTGCAGACAGTGATAATGACCACCATCGGCCGCGATATCGTGATTCCTGGTGCAGGCCCGCGCGTTGCCAACACACGTACGAAGAATATGACCAGTATCAGGAGACCACGCAAAACATTATCCCGAAGCTATGACAATCGTGAAGCGGATCACGTCCGGTGTACTTGATGCAGCCCGATGGACCTGCAAATGCCTGGGCGATCGCGAGAAGGCACCAGCGTCAGCCCAATACGTCGACTCTGCCGGTTTCGAGCCGATATAGACCGCCGATGATCTTTAGTGTGTTCTGCTCAACAGCCGGGTTCAGGATCGGGCTGGCGGATTTGAGCTTATTGACATTATCGATCACGTTCTGCCGGATCGCATCGGCGGAGCTATCACCTGGTTGGTGGCCCGACCCTCTCACGGCAGGCGCGAGCGCGCTGACGAGAGAGCGGATATGTCCCGGCGCCGGCTTGCCTTCGTCAAGCGAGTTGATCGTGGCGTCTATCGCGCCGCAGTGATCGTGACCGAGTACCAGGATCAACGGCGTGTTCAGCACGGCAACCGCATACTCCAGGCTAGCTAGCGTGTCATCATTGACGAAGTTGCCGGCGAGGCGGCATACGAATAAATCACCAAGTCCGCTGTCAAAGGCAAGCTCGGGCGCTACCCGCGAATCGGCGCAGCTCAGAATCGCCGCATATGGATTCTGACTATCGACTAAAAGCCGGCGCTCGCGTTCCAGATCGCGCCCTCGCGACACGCTCTGCACATAACGATCGTTACCCTCCATCAGCCGCTTCAACGCAGCGTCGGGCGAGAGCTGGTTATCCGGCTTCGGCGGCGCTGTTGCTTGCTTCGCCTCGACAATGTTGCCGCCAAACGGCACGACAAATGCCGAAATGGCGAACAGCAACAGCGAGCGGCGCGAAGGCGCGAGCTCGGTCGGATAGGGGGCATCCTGTGAACGGTCTGCATGCATGGATAGGACCTCTATCGCGCGGCTCTATGCCACCCCACGGCTTCGGCCTCGTTTTCGCTGCAGAACCAGCGTTCAGCCGGTTTCTTCGTCATGTCGATTTGTCCGTAACTGAGTTGCCCAGGAGAGTGATACGTGCGCTCGCCGTTACGTTCGACGGTGCCCTTTATCAGGCAGTCGGGCGACGGTGGGTCAGATAGCAGAGCGGATCCGAGCAGGAGTTCCTGGGCATCGTTCGGCACCGAGCTCGCGCCGACAATGATCGTGCTCTTGTTGCGGCGGCGCCAGTCCCAGGGGGTGATGAATGCCCCCGACCACAGACCGGCAAAGGCACTGCTCGCCGCCACCTCATTGATGACGTAAACATGGGCGGATGGCTCGGATGACAGCGCCCAACCGGAGCTTACCATCCAGGCGTTCACGTCCTGGCCCTCGATGAAGCAACTGCCAAGAGACCTGCCGTACTTGTCTACTCCTGCGGTCTGACAATCCCATATTCGTCCTTTCGAGTAGTTGATAAGGGCGTCGCGAGCCGCTACTCCACAGGCCCATTTCCGGCCATGAGCATCCAGGCAAATCTGATCAGTCTCGGGGGCTTCGATACCCGAGAGCCGAATTCGCGTTCGTTCGATCTCTATCGTATTGGCGTCAAGGATTTGGGGAGCACCGCTCAGTTTCGCCGCGCAAACAGGAGACGCGATGATAGCGAGCAATGCTGCCATCATTACGCGGTACTTCATCCTAATATCCTTTCGCTCATGGTTCATCGGCTCACAAAATCGCAGCGATCCGGTGTCGTCACAGCCGACTGCTTGACTGGACATATGTCATCGCGTCTGCATCGTTCGACGATGCTGTTGTGGAGGCTTGCTTATATTTTCAGCCTACGACCTGACGCTGGGTGAGATTCAAGAGATTTCTTTGGGAGCATTTTTCGATGTGCTTCTGGCACTCCAGCCGACTCTCCCTCTTCCCTGGGACCTAAAGGAAGATCCCGCATGTTTCAGCGCTGCACTCGCGAGCCAGGAATACGGCTCCTGGCACGCCATTTCTCCAAAGGCTCGGAAGAAGCGGGGCGGGTGGTAGTCTTCGCCGCCGAACGGAAGAAGCGGCGATGCTAAGCCTCTTTTGATTGCTCGTTCGACAGGACTGCGCGAGGTTCATCATGGTGCGGAAAGCGGAAGTCGGGACAACGCACGATAAGAGTGATTGCTCAAAAAAAGATCGGCCTCCCGTGGCGCGCCGGCGAGAGCGCGGTTGTATCTCGTCGCACTAGTTCCGCCGCGAATCTGTTGGGGCAAGAGGCATCCTGATGCGTGGCTTTTCCCCATTGGGCTTGCAGGCCGGAGGGAGCCTGCCTCCTACTTGCATGGCTGGGACGCCTAAATTTTCCGGCGGATGGATCCTGGTGTGGGGCCGAGGCGCTCAGCGCTCATGAGTAGCGATGCCATCCTGATCAGTTGTCGAGGCCCTTCGCACCGCCTCCAGCGCGTCCCGTTCATTTCGATCTATGTGATGGAACCAGGACCCCGGAGGAAAAGTCGCAATCCTTTTGGCAAGGAAAGATTGCGGCTCCCAATCGTGTCCTTCCCGCTTGTCGAAGGTGATGACCCCATTTTGGGTGAAGTAGCGGGGGCCTGGTATGTTGCAGTTCACCAACAGCAGAACGCGCCACCGGTCCGCTTTCTCGGTCGGCTTGTCATTCGCCGCCCTAACGTAATCCACGACTACAGGTTCGATGATATGACAGCGGCCGTGCCGGAGCAGATCGCCGAGCTTGCCTTGCGCGGTCGTGACAAAGTTGAAATTGACCGGATTATGCAGAAAACGAAGGTTTGCGTCTTTTTCGCCGTCGGTGACTTCACTGGCGATGAGTGAAAGCGCCAGGGCGCGCCAGCCGAGTTCGATAGGCTTTGCATAGGGAGACGCAACTTCAATCTTTCCGTCGGTCCCAACCTTCCAGGTAATAACGTAATGCTCGTCTGATCTGTTATCCTGATGCCTGGTCCAGGAAAGGTAAACATACTCGGTGTGGTCGATGCCTTCGGCGATTCCCCAGTTTCGAGGGACGAATTGCGCCACTTTCGAAACTTTGGAGACAATGTGCTCGATTGTCTCACCGTCTTGCGTTCGCCAGTTTGACTTGACTCGTTCGACGAGCGCGCTTTCGCCGGCTCGCGCCGCGTTGCCCGTCGCAACCAGCCCAGCAAGGAAAATCAGCGATTGACAGAGACAGAGCAAGCCTCTTGCAGACATTCTCTTCATAACGGCCGAACCATCGGTTTTTCATCCACACGTCAAAGCGGGCAGCCTTCAATGCTATCCTCGATTGGAAGAAGTTAGCGGCAACGTGACACGGGCGCCTGCCGATGTCCCGCGCGAGCAGGCGCTGTCCCCTCGATGTCACGCGCCGCTAACTTCAGTGGGCCAGCCACAACCTCAATTTGCTGTGCTGGACCTGCCCAAGAGGAGAAGCCTGGGCACCCTTGAGCTTGCATCCTTCGTGCCAGGAAATAGCCGGCAAATCGCGCCGGATTTGTGCAGTATTTGTCCGCTTTCCGACCTGCATTCGTTTCTATGTTTCCATTCCGCCGATCCGCGTAGGCCGGTTCAGCTTTTGTCGCACAGATCTTCGAGGCGCAGGCGAAGGCCGCTGCCGATTTACGGATGAGAAATCGGGAGGCACCTTTGAAAGCTGTTGGACCGTCCGGTCCGGTGTGCTCACCCGAACGCCCTGCGATCTCTATCAGCCGATCTCTATCGGCTCGTAATTGACGATAAGCAAAAGTCGCTCGTCACCGCCGGGCGCGCGGAATCGTTCGGAAGCGCGTCGTCAGGCAGGCAAATGATATGGCGCGCGCGTTTCTGCCTACGCGCACGATGGTTCGATCTTGTCAATCGTCCAGCGGCCTCGGCTACGCATTCATGGTCGGATGAGCCGCTGTTTCCAGTCGCGGCGGCCGGCAAGCGAGAAACGATCAAGTCGCGCTAATTTCCTCTCGCGTTGCTCAACATTCTCGAGAGCATCTGTCTGTCGGGTTGATTCATGAACGCTTTCACCAATCACCCGAATAGGCCGATCGCAAAGACGGTGACAGCAAAGACGCCGACCGCGCTCCAAACAGCCATTTTCTTCATTGCGGGCCTCCCAGCGTTCGTTGAGGCGAATCGATGTGCGTGCCCGAGTATTATCGGCATCGGAGGCCGCAAGTCGCCTACCAGTATTGGTTGGCTCGTAGATCAACATGCGCGCCGGGTATGCTGATGAAGCTTGTGCAGCTGTTTTGCCCCTGGCGGCGGTTCTTGGCTGTCGAGAGCCAGGACGCCGGCACGCTGGAAGCGCCGCGACTTGCGCCTTCGACAATTCTTTCGGCACATATATTGGAGAGAGCTTCCAGTCGTGGTCAACTTTCGACGTTAAATGGCCATTTGAGTCACCGATGGCAGCATTGACGTGAGAGAGTCATCTGAGAGGTTGACGGAAGAGGTCTGTTGCCGATAATTCAAATCGTAGAGGTTCTCCGGTCCTGCTGGATCCGGAGCTAAGAGGGAAGCCGGTGAACAGGCCGGCGCTGCCCCCGCAACTGTAAGCGGCGAGCCGCTGTCCAACAATGTCACTGAAGCCGGTGCGGCTTCGGGAAGGCCGGACAGCGGCGATGACCCGCGAGCCAGGAGACCTGCCTCGACCAATATACGTCCACGGGCGGGGTGTCCCGGTGGTGCGCCAAGCAGCCGCCGCTCGGGCGATCCTGCTTGCGTCCGCCATGGCCTTTGCCCCCAACTACGGGGTTAGCGCTATGTCTCTTCTCTCCCTTCCGGTTGCTACGCTTGGAACGCCTCGGATCGGTCCGAGGCGCGAGCTCAAACGCGCGCTCGAAAGTTACTGGGCCGGCGCAATCAGCGAACAGCAATTGCTCGAGGACGCAGCTGGCCTGCGTGCTGCGAACTGGGCTCGCCAAAGATCCCTCGGTGTCACCGTCATTCCGTCCAACGATTTCTCGTTGTACGACCAGGTGCTCGACACCTCCGTCATGGTTGGTGCCATCCCGGAAATCTACGCCTCGAAAACCGAACCGGTTTCACTCAAGACGTACTTCGAGATGGCCCGCGGTTCACAGTGGGACCGCCAGACTGCGAGTTGCAGCCACGGATCGGGCGGATATGGCGCGCCCGCACAGGAGATGACCAAGTGGTTCGACACCAACTACCACTACATGGTCCCTGAATTTCATCGGGGACAGACGTTCCGGCTGTCCTCTCGCAAGCCTGTCGAGGAGTACGAGGAAGCCAAGGCCCTTGGGTTCCAGACCCGCCCTGTCCTGATCGGGCCGGTCACATTCTTGAAGCTTGGCAAGAGTGCGGATCCTGCGTTCCGGCCCCTGTCGCTCCTGGATGACCTGATACCGGTCTATGTCGAGGTTCTGCAAGAACTGGCCAAACGGGGAGCAGACTGGGTTCAATGCGACGAGCCCTGCCTGGCCCTTGATTTGGATGAGGATTCGCGAAAATCTTTGCTGCACGCCTATGACCGGCTCACCACGGAGGCCCCTGACGTCAAGATCATGGTCGCCAGCTATTTTGGCGATCTCGGCGACAATCTGGATACGGCGTTGAACATGCCCGTTGCCGGACTGCATGCGGATCTAGTTCGCGCGCCGAAGCTGTTGGAGCGGATTATAGCTGCCCGCCGACGCGATCTCATCATGTCGCTTGGTGTCATCGACGGACGAAATGTGTGGCGGTCGGATCTGTCGGTACTCCGCCAGCAGCTGGAGCCCGCCGTTGCGAAGCTAGACAGGCACCGTGTCCAGATCGCTCCATCCTGCTCGCTGCTTCATGTGCCGGTCGATGTTGAACTCGAGATCGGGCTCGCTTCCGATGTCAAGAGCTGGCTTGCTTTCTCGGTTCAGAAGATGCGTGAGCTTGCGATCCTGGCGCAAGCGCTCGCAGGTGACCAGAACGTTGCGGAAGCTGTTGCGGAATCGCAACGTGCCGCGACCGCCCGCCGAACTTCGCCGAAGATTCGTGATGCCAATCTCGCTGTGCGGATGAAAGCTATCGACCAAACCATGCGCCGGCGCGCCAGCCCATTTGTCCGTCGTGCCGAGATCCAACGCAAGCGCTTCGCACTACCGGCTTTTCCTACCACGACGATCGGATCGTTCCCGCAGACTATAGAGGTCCGTAATGCCCGTGCGGCACACGCGCGAGGCGCGATCAGCGACGAGCAATATGACAAATTCCTCAAGGAGGAGACTGCGCGCGCTATACGCTGGCAAGAGGACATCGGTCTGGACGTCCTCGTACATGGCGAGTTTGAGCGCAATGATATGGTGCAGTACTTCGGCGAGCAACTCGCCGGCTTCGCATTTACCAGGAATGGTTGGGTGCAATCCTATGGCTCGCGCTGTGTCAGGCCACCGATCCTATTCGGAGATGTTTTGCGGCCAAAGCCGATCACCGTCGACTGGTGGCGCTACGCGCAGTCACTGACCGGCAAGCCGGTGAAGGCAATGTTGACCGGACCGGTAACGATCTTGAACTGGTCGTTTGTTCGCGATGATATTCCAAGAGGCGAGGTCTGCCGCCAGATTGCGCTCGCGATCCGAGACGAAGTGCGCGATCTCGAGACAGCCGGGGCGACCATGATTCAGATCGACGAAGCTGCACTCCGCGAAGGATTACCCTTGCGTCGATCGGAGTGGGCGGCCTATCTTGAGTGGGCCGGGGATAGCTTCCGCATCTGCTCATCGGGCGTTGCTGATCGAACGCAGATTCATACGCATATGTGCTACTCGGAGTTCAATGACATCATCGATGCGATTGCTGCAATGGACGCGGATGTCATCTCGATCGAAACGTCGCGCTCGAAGATGGAGCTGCTCGACGCGTTCAGGAACTACAAATATCCCAATCAAATCGGGCCGGGCGTATATGACATCCACTCTCCCCGCATTCCCGAGGCAGGGGAAATGAAGGAGCTGATCGCATTGGCTCGGCAGCGGTTGCAGGATTCGCAGCTCTGGGTAAATCCGGACTGTGGTCTGAAGACGCGCAAATGGGAGGAGGTTCGCCCGGCGCTGGTCAACATGGTCGCCGCCGCCCGCGAACTGCGCGCAGCATCTGATCGGCCAAGCCACTGATCCTGCACTTGGCTCTCTCTCTCTCTCTCTCTCTCTCTCTCTCTCTCTCCTTGCGGAAGCTGATCCGCTTCTATTCACCTGCGCTCTCGATCGTCTGGACGGAGCTTTGGATGAGCATAAAAAAGCCCGGCCGCGTTAGCAGACCGGGCGAAAGTCAAGTCTGAGAGGAAGCGACGCTGACGCATCGCCGACTTCCATCGGAGGAGGGAGGACAGCCGATGGTCCGATCGCCGGCGAGGACATTCGCCGTAAATCTGAACCCAAGCTAAAGCACGGCTCAGTGTAGCTCAATTATGCCGGGGTATGCGCCCGGTGTAATCGAGTATCGGAAAACTACACCAAGGTTTGTCGCTGATGAGCACTTTCACAAGGTTTATCGACTAGAGCAATGAGGGTGGTGACGCCCAACGGTCGAATCTCGGCCGAACCTATGTGCAATCGGCGGCGCTTTGAGGCCGCTCGATCAGCGTGACTATACGGGAAGATGCGAAGGAACCGTTGAGCACAGCCAGTACAAGTTGGTTGTTATTGACTCGAGCACTGCTCGGGTCGGCGGTGTCTGGTTCCACTCAATAGCCGAGTTTCGGCTCGAGGCTCTGTTTGGGTTCGAGAGCGGATCGACGCTGGCGTAACACAAGCGTGAAAGTGGCGGGATGCCAATCGGGCCGGCTTCTCAGTCGTGACATCGGTTCCGGCCCGAGGCATAAGCCGGCTCACCGTGTCGGGTTCGGGAAGTGACCTGTTCGACGCATCGCAAGCGATTCAGAGCGTATGCTGAGTAAAGCGTTGTGCGGGATGGTATCCTGTGAACGCATTCTTGACTGTCGCAGTCCATATATCCTGCGGCTCGGCCAAGCATTGCGCATCACGCGCGCTTCGTCGGTTTCGTCTTTTGCTGCATGTAGGACCGCAGCACGGCGTTGATGCGCCGTTGATAGCCTTCGCCTTCGCTCTTGAAGAAGTCGAGCGCGTCCCCGTCGACGCGAATGGAAATAGCCTTCTTCTTTGCGACCAGCACCGCATCGGACCAATCAATATCCTTGAAGTCCTGCCAATCGGTATCGTTCTCCATAGTGGTCTCGATCTCTGCGTCGGTGAGCGCGTCGATACGAGCCCAGTCAGACTTGCCACTTCGGCGATCGCCCCATCTTCTCCTTATGGTTCTCTCTTTCTTCATTCTTCCTCGCGCGAGCTGCTGAAGTGTCCGAACCCTAGTCCTGCGCCGAGTCGAGCCCACGGACACCACCCGATCTACGATCCTCTGTCGGCGTGTTGTACATACATTCGTCAAGACCGAAGTGCGGGATTGTTAGACAGGCGAACCCGCCTGTCCTCGAGGATCAGACCGCCAGACTGTGCGTAGCCCCGCACCGAGGAAGGTGAGCGTCGAACGCCGAGGCGACGCTCCGGACGAGGAACTCGGCGCCATCGACTAGTGAAAGCCGGCCATTGTCAACCACGACGACGCCATCTGCGATAAGGCCGTCGAGTCTGGGCCGATCGACAACGGCCGACTCCGGATCCCTGCCGTGACGGCGAGACGTCTCGGACAGATCGATTGTCATGTCGCACATAATCCGCTCGATGATCTCCGCCCGGTAGCGATCATCATCAGTCAGTAAATAGCCCTTCGCCGTCGCGAGCCGATCCTCGGTGATGCGGGCGAGGTAATCCCTGGTCGAGACGGCATTCGCCACGAACCCCTGTTGCGGGCGGCCGATGGCGCTGGCACCGAGACCAATAAGGGCGTCCGCGCAATCGTCAGTGTACCCCTGGAAATTGCGCCGCAACCTGCCGTGCTTCGCCGCCACAGCGAGATTGTCGTGCGGCAGGGCGAAGTGATCGATGCCGACCCGTACGTATCCAGCGTCAACCAAAGTGTGAGCTACCATTTCCGATTGGAGATAGCGCTCGACGCTGTCGGGCAGAGTGGATTCGTCAATCTTGCGTTGATGCTTCTTGAAGGTCGGAACGTGCGCGTAACCAAAGGCCGAAAACCGGTCCGGATACAATTCGAGGCATTTGCCGACGGTATCCAGGCACGAATCGACCGTCTGCCCGGGCAGCCCATACAACAGGTCGAAATTGATCCGGCAAATGCCGGCGTGGCGTAACCGCTCGACCGAAACTGCGGTCTGCTCGAAGCTCTGCGGGCGGTTGATGGCCTGCTGGACGACCGGGTCGAAGCTCTGCACGCCAAGGCTTGCCCGGTTGACCCCGCTATAGCCCAGGGCTTCGGCCATCGGATTGCTCAACATGCGGGGATCGATCTCCACGGCGATCTCGGCATCAGGCAGGAGGGCGAACGAATAGCGCAACGAGCCGACCAAATCGGCGAATGCTTCAGGTGTCAGGATCGTCGGCGTGCCACCGCCGAAGTGGATATGAGAGATTGGCTGTCGTTGGCCAACGGCTTCTGCAACGAGGTAGGCTTCAGTGCGCAATCCAGCCGTATAGATCGCGATCGGATCGTCGCGTTTCGTGACAGATGTGTGGCAGCCGCAGTACCAGCACATGCTTCGACAAAATGGCACATGCACGTAGATCGAGGCGGAGTGCTGGCCCCCCAAAGACTTGAGCCAAGCTTTATAGTCGAGCTCGCGAACTGACGCTGAGAAATGAGGGGCCGTCGGATAGCTGGTGTAGCGCGGCAGTCGGTGCTGCCCGTAGGATTGTGCCAATTCCGGTCGCATTCGGATGCCTTTCTCGCTCTCCGGCCCGATTATCGGACGGGCGCTGAGGAAGCTTTGCGCTGTCTCAAATATCGCAGCTGCTGATGGGGGGCGGCTTTGACGTAATTGGTAGGTTATGCCGGCGGCGCATACATCGTGCTTGGGGTCGCGATTAAGCGGTCACACGTCTGGAATGAGCATTCTTGGCGATGCGCCCTCCTATAGCTCGTCATGATTCAATCGTGCCAGCGTTGGACGAAACGAAAGCATCGGTCGGCGGACATGAGAGGTGCACCGTTTTGCGCGATATCAATGCGGCGTGGCCAAGCCTGTTGTGATCCTTGCCGTCGATCACGTTTGAACCAGACCCATGGAGGTTCGGCCATGGCTCTTGCACCGGCAGTCGAAGCAAGCGATCATCGGGCGCAGAAGCATTCTGGCTGTGCGAAGCCTGATAGCCAGCGAGGCATCCTTGCGATCTTCATTTGGCGATCTTCATTCGACTGGATGAGGATGATGTCCATCGTCCTCCTGAAATGGCAGCGATCAATTTGGGCCATCCGTCTCGGTGCCGTGTCGCGGGTTGCCGCCCATTGCGGACGAAAATGCGAGTGAGCTCCGTTCGGCTTCAGCTTCTTGTTCCAATTGTAGAATATGCGCTCTCAGCGCATCGGAAGCCGCTTCAGCTGTCTCGCTGAATAGCGGATCTCCGTGATCGGTGAGGGCGCAAGCGACTTCGGCCCAATCCTGAGCCGATAAAGCCTCAAGCGCGGCGGGGAAGAAGTCTCGTTCTTCCCACATCATGTGGTGCCGCTCGCGTACTATAAAGTCGCGCACGATGTTGCCGACGTCTTGCCGAAGGACTTCACGATCTGCCAGGACACCATCAATGGCGCGAGCGAAGTGGTGCAAGCGGTCGATGACTTCCTGATGCTCATGCGCGAGATCAACGACCATTGCGGCCGCATCCGGATCGCGCCTCTTGAGCTTGGAAAAGATCAAGTCCTCTTGAGGATGATGATACACCTCAGGGTAAACCTCGAAATAGCTGATAATTGCGCGGATCACCTCATAGTCCGGACGATCTCCACGCTCAAAAATCTCCAATTCGCGTTGAAGGGCGACCAGAAGCAGATCAATGTTGCGATGCTCTCGAAGCAAGCGACCGATGATCATTGCGGTGCTCCATGGGGAAAAATCTAATTTAGCGGCGATTTGTGCCAGCGCTGCTCGGCGCACAGAAAGGAGTGCGCCGCCCTGCCCGGAGCTGGCGCAAATCACATTAGCCAAAGTTCTGCGCAAAGCGGTTGGACAATGTGTCCTTGCGGAGCTCGACTCGGCGAGTGGTCGGCAGGGCGATCGCGCCATTCTGCTCAAGCTGAGTGAAAGTGCGCGACACCGTCTCAATGGTCAAGCCAAGGTAATCTGCAACATCTTGCCGTGACATGGGCAGATCGATGGCAGCGTTCTTCGTAGTGCGGCGAGATATGTCGAGCAGGAAGGCGATGACCCGTTCTTCTGCGCTGCTGATCAGGAGCATCGAATGCGCCTGGAAACGGCGGAGCTCGAGCGCCATCGCGTCCCAGAGTTGCCTTGCCAGTTCCCTCTCGTGGCTGGCGCGAAAGATGACAGCGCTGCGCTTCACCATTAGCAGGTGTGTCTCGCAGATCGCCTCGGCCGAAGAGATATGGCTTTCTTCGGCCTCAAAGCCAAAGATGTCACCGGGCAAATAGAACGCGCCGATCTGACGACGTCCGTCTTCCAGAATCTTGTAGGTTCGCACAGCCCCCGATACCACCTGATAAAGGTATTCGGCTGCTTCGTCCTCTCCGTAAATCTCGCTATTGCGTGTGAACCGCATCGGTGTCGCAATCATACCAAGTGGTCCACGATTGTCAGATTGCCCACGCAAGACGTTGGGTGGATGGCGGCTGGTCTCAGTAAGGCTGGCGGCCTGGGCGTACATGGCGGACTCTGCTGGCGAACGTCGTTGAGACGCAGATTGGTCGCTCCTGACAAATTGTGAAATCTCGATGTTTTACCTAAGTAGAAGCCACTAGGTATTTACACGTAAGCTCTTGATGAGTTCCTCTTGAACGACGCGCGAGGCGGGTCCCCTGTCACTCGAACGTGCTCAAATCAGATTGGGCCAGCTTTGGATCGGAAGCTGTATGCTGACTTGGCCGCCCGCCACGGAAACAATCCAAAGCGCGCGGCCGCACCGGTGAAGAGCTCCAAGAGCTGTCGTTCACAGTCACTTTCAGCCCGCCGCAGGAGGTCTCCTTCGCAAATCATGCCTCTGATCCTGTTCAGCACGGGTCGGCCGCGGAGATGACGAGGCGGGATCATTAGGATCGTCGACGCTGACGACGGCCCCGGTCGTCACTTCATGTGGTCCGAGTTGGAAGCTGAATCATAGAGCTAGGCTCGCGCGACATATTGACCTGGCTCAACAGCCGGCTCGGCCGCACTCCGGCAATCTTAGAAACCGGAGGAGAATCGTGATCCAGCCTGATGTTGAGCTCGGGCATCGTCGGATGCCGGTGACGCCGATCGCGACACCATTTTGATGGCATCCTGGCGGATCTGGCGACATGCTGCCCCTACGGTCTTACCCTCAGTGTGACATCAGGACCGGGATGTTGATCCCGCGAAGCATATGCCCCGCGGTGCCGAACAGCCTCTCCTGCAGCCGAAAGCGACCGTATCCTCCCATCACCAGCAGGTCGAGGCTCTCGTCGGCCGCAAGCGACAGGAGGGGGCGCCGCGCTGCCCGCGTTGTCGGAAGTGACACGACCTTCGCAGGAAGTCCTGATTTTGCAAGATACTCTCCCAGATGCGCGGTGGAACTCTCTGCCGGGACTTTGTCCGGAGCGGTGGTCGCGATGATGGTGAGGGCATCGGCTTTACACAAAAGTGGCATCGCATCGTGCAACGCGCGGGCCGCACGGCGGCTGCCGTCCCAGCAAACCCCCACCCGTCTGATCGAAAAAGCGCCGTGGAAGATATGTGGCAGGTACAGAACAGGTCGACCAGCCTGGGAAAGGATCTCCCTGGGGATCATATTATCGTAACTATCGTGGCCGCTCTGAGGCTGTGTGACGATGGTCATGTCGTGGACTCGCGCGCTCGCGCAGATGATGCGGCGCGCGTCTGCTGGAATCGCGCTCAGCGCACGACTCGTATAGGAAATGCCGGCATTCCGCGCCTGCAGATCGAAGATATGAAGCGCTGCTTCGGCTCGCTCTAATGCAAGCGCCTGCTCGACGTCGAAGACCGAAGTGGCGGCCGTTACGCCGATCGCAAGAAGCGGAATAATGGTTCTCTCGTAACCGATGGCTACAACGTCAAGGTGCGCGCCGGTGCTCAGTGCGAAGGAAATCGACCCGTTGATTGCAGCCCGCGCCGGGAGCTCCGTCGGAAGGTGAACCAGTATATTCCCGAGCATTGTCGTTCTCCGAAGTCAAAGACCCCCTGCCTCGGAGCACAATCCGGGCCCGCATTTGATCCGCTTCATATGCGCCGCTGAACGTTCCTGACCACGATCAAACTGGCAAGAAGCGGGTCTCACGATAGTCCACGGCCAGGAATAGTCCTCGTCTGTGTTGCAAAATTTGCCCCCTGCAAAGAATCCGCAGGCGATTTGAGGCTCCACCGCATCGGGAACATGACCTGCTCGGCGCGATCTGCTTACCAGCTTGATGCGTGAATAGGGCATTCCGTCGCTTGCGATGTTGCTAGAGCCCGGCGGCGATGGCTATTCGCATCAACTCGGACATGCTGCGAACATTGGTCTTTGCCATGACGTTCGCCCGGTAAACCTCGACCGTTCTCGGGCTGATACCAAGATCATGGGCGATCACCTTGTTGATCTTGCCGGCCAGTAGTCCCTGCAGGACATCACGCTCGCGCGAGGAGAGGTCTGCCAGGCGGGCTTCGGCCTGCAGTTTCGTCGTATCGTCAGCTGGTTTGGTTGGCCTTGCTTCCAAGACGCTATTGATCGCACGCAATAGCACCTCGTCTTCGAAGGGCTTCTCGATGAAGTCGACCGCACCCGCTTTCATCGCTTCGACTGCCAGCGTTACGTCGCCATGACCAGTTATCAGGATGACGGGACAGTCGACGCGATCGGCCTTCAGTTTGCGGACCAGTTCCAGGCCGCTCATGCCCGGCATGCGGATGTCCGACACAATGCAGTCAACCGGACCGCTCGCGGCGTCACCGAGAAAGCCGCTCGCCGTCTCATAGGTTGCTACGCAGAAGCCTCTAACATCAAGCAGAAACGCGAGCGAGTCCCGCATCGCGGCGTCATCGTCGATCACAAGAATGCGCCGCATGGTCATGCTTCTTCATCAGCCTCCGCAAATGGCAGGGTAAACTGAAAGACCGTGCCGCCGCCCGGATTGGCTTCCACAACGATGTGACCGCCATGGGACTCGATGATCGTCCGGCAGATTGATAGTCCCACACCCATGCCATGCTCCTTGGTCGTGACAAAGGGCTGGAACAGGCGGTCGGCGACATCAGGGCTGATGCCAGAGCCGGTATCGGCGACGGTAAACCTGGCGAGGCCGTCGACTTTGGTAACTCCGACGGTCAATTCGCGACGCGGGCTGGATGCCATCGCCTCGATCGCGTTTCGTATCAGGTTCAGCGCGACCTGCTGGATCTGGATCTTGTCCACGATCATCGATGGCAGATCGCGATCGCTGCGGATCGTCACCCGCACGCCTTGCTCCTTGGCGCCCAGCAAGGCCAGAGCGACCGCCTCTTCAAGCAGGGTGAGCGGATTCTCCGTTGTGTGCTCCGTCTCGCCTTTGGCAACGAATTCCCGCAGGCGCTTGATGATATCGCCGGCACGCAGAGCTTGCTGGGCAGCATGTTCGATGGCATCACCAATACGGTTGGCGTCCGGCTTGTCTGACGCCAGCAGCGTCGCGGCGCCGCGCATGTAGTTTGTGATTGCGGAGAGCGGTTGGTTGATCTCGTGGGCAATAGACGAGGCCATCTCACCCATGGCGGTCAACCGCGAGACGTGCACGAGCTCAGACTGTAGTTCCTGCAATCGGCGTTCTTGCGCTCGTCGTTCGGTGAGGTCTCGGATGAAACCGGTAAAGAATCGTTCACCGCGCACTTTGGCCTCACCGACGGCAAGCTCCATTGGAAAGGTCGAGCCGTCGCTTCGCTCGCCGACCACGATACGGCCGAGGCCGATAATGCGCCGCTCTCCGGTAGTCAAATAGCGTTCAATGTAGCGGTCATGCTCGGCACGGTAGGGTTGCGGCATCAACCTGGATACATTCGCTCCGACCACTTCGTCCGGAGACAAACCGAATAAACGCACTGCCGCGGCGCTGAATGAGCGAATGATTCCCTTCTCGTCAATCACGATCATGGCTTCCGGCACGGTGTCCAGGATCGACTGCAGATGGGCTTGCCGGTACCGCGCCTGCTCTGATTCTCGCCGCAGCCGATCGCCCATGAAGCCGAGCAGGAGGCCAAGTACCGCGAGTCCGGCTATATCGACCATGCTTGCAAAATCGGAGATGAGGTTGTTCCCAAGACATGCCGCGCTGATGGTGAGGCAGAGCAGCGTAGCGAAGATGGCCGGTCCGCGGCCACCAGCGAAAGCGGCAAAAACGATGACTGGAAGGTAGATGATCGTGAACGTGCGGTCCTGAAGATACGGATCCAGCGCCGCACGAAGCACGAGCGCCAGCGCGGCGCCCGCCGCGGCTGTGCCATAGCGGTACCAGATGTGGTCGGACATGTTTCCCGGCAAACCCTCTCATTCGATCGACTGTACATAGTTTGTTTATGTGAGGCGACCGGATGCAGCCGCGTTTCGTTACGCTATCTATTGTGTGCAGCGCGGCCGCCGCTATCTCGGCCAGATGCGCCAGTGCGTGGGCTGCACAGCGACGTGCTCTCCGGTCATGGCCTTGATCCAGCCGCCGAAGATCCGGCGGCAAGGAAAGACCAACCGATGAATGGTATTACCCTCGATCACCGCGATCTCCAGCTCCCGATCAAAGGGCGCCGTCTCAATGCGCTCCCACGTCAAGTTGCCAATAGATCCTGGACGGTGTTCATCGCCGCTGACTGACAAAATCAGGCAACCTTCCGAATGCTACGGGCGAGATCGCTCGGCCACTGCGCCAACAGCCTCAGCCTGATCTCGCCCAAGCGGGCGCATGGTCTCGATCACGCCAGTTGCGGTACGGATGCTTTGGGGCGGAGCGTCGCCGATCCTGTCGTGCTGGGACGTGATCCGATCGTCGACCGAAGTATTAGGGCTGCGAAGCAGTTCCCGGGATCCGGTCGAGTCGAAGCGGACCAGTTCGAGCCAGCGCTGGTTAGTATTGATTACTGTTGTACTGCAACTGGAGTGGACTGCCGTTCCCGCAAGCGTGCCCGCGAGGACATTTGTCGCCGTAGTCTATCATGTCGAACATCCTTTGTCGGTCGGAAGTCTCCCCGTCCCATGAGTTCAGCGTGGGGCGTGGAGTCTTGATGCCCTCCAGCGCGCTCTTGCGAGTCTGGCGGCGTGTCCGTGCGGGAACGGTATGACGCCGGAATTCGCTTGATGGCATTCGGATGGGCCAGCTGCGCGCGGTCCGAGCACCGCGCCGATCCGCGGGTCGATAAAGTGGCCAGCATCACACCCGGCGCAGGTGACCGGGTGCAGCCGGCTCGGGTGCGCCCGGCAGCGGTGCTTGAACCCACTTGCCGGTAGCTGGATACGAAAAGATCATCGGGCGTCAAGGCTTTCCATCTGCCATGTGTCTGAGCTTGACTGGAAGGTCGTTTCTATCCGCAAGCCGCCGCCGCTGTATTGATGCAGGTCAAAAAGAAGCTGATGCGCGTTTAGAAACGGGCGAGGGCGAGCGGCCACTGTCAGTGCGTTGCCGGTCGCACCGCGAGTCATTCGACGGAGCCGCGCATCGATCGACACAATCGCCAGCGTGTAGCGAGTTTGATGGAAATCAAAATGCAGGACGCGCAATGTGCAAATGTTGAGGCGCAGCGCACGGGCATTGCACCATGACAACGCGCGTCATTGAGCTGCGAGAGTCGCGAAGGAGATAGTAAGTTGATTGCTCGCCTTACATTGTCGTTGGTCTTGCCCGCGCTGATCGCAGCGATCGGCTACGGCGCCGAAGTCTTCAACCTTGGGCTTATCGAAACCTTGGCTGCGACTAGCCTGATGATCGGCTTTGCCGTTGCGGCGGCAGGGTGGACTATCACGAGCGAGACGAGGCCGGTTCGCCTCATTTGCTCACGTGCGGGCAGTTCTCGCCGCCGGTAGTCCTCGGCCGCCGGCGCTGGTCAGAAATGCCATTGCCCGCTGCCCAGCAATCAGCCAGAGCTGTCAGGAACGCTTTGTGACACTGCTAAGCACCGGTGTCACA
The DNA here is from genome assembly GCF_024171085.1 of Bradyrhizobium sp. USDA 4541. Lineage (NCBI taxonomy): Bacteria > Pseudomonadati > Pseudomonadota > Alphaproteobacteria > Hyphomicrobiales > Nitrobacteraceae > Bradyrhizobium > Bradyrhizobium sp. USDA 4541. The sequence goes on along the minus strand of NZ_JALJZF010000001.1, from coordinate 8,351,699 downwards.
AGCTTCCACATTGCCGGCGGTTGAAGTTGGAATTGATCGATGATCGCCAACGCAGGCGTAACGGTTCATTCTGCTCACAACCGTCTCTTGAGAAGTGTCTGGATCAGCGTCTCAACTCTGCCGGCCCAAAGCGTGAGAAGACGAGAAGCTACTGTTCCTGAGCCACTCAACCAATGTGATCCGCCAAACCTGGACGCTTGGTGATTTGCAGCTTCTTCGGGACGAAAGAGCACTCGCATCACTCTCGACCTTATCTCGATGGAGCGAGAATCTTTTTGGGGGCTGCTTGAGACAAATCAAACACTCGCCCGGCGCGGCTGGCAGAATGCAAGATAAGCAAACGCACGGGAATAGGATATCATGCCTTCATTTAACGTTCGGTTCATCAAGACCGTTTGTGACGATACCGGTCACGAGCATCGTGCCTGTCAGGCGGCGTTCCAGGTGCATGCAGCCTCGTTGAGTGCTGCTGCACAGCAAGCAGAAACCGATTTCTGCAAGCAAAAAGGTGTTCGTGATTGGACCATCTTCGCCGATGCGATGGAGCTTCGAACCCCGCCTGCATTGCCTCCGGCATGGGGTGGTTGAGCTCGGCTAGGGAAGTCCTCGTAGAGGCAATCCGCGAATTCAGGCACGAGACTTACAAAACGTCTTCCCGAGCGTCGATCGAGAGAACAGCTCGCGATGCTGCCGCCAATTGAGCAGGCCGCCCTCTTGTCGGCGACAACCTCGTAGACCTCGCCCGGCATTTGCCGGCCTGCGTTTCTGCGGGCTCGCAGCGCATCGTCGTCCGGCAGGGGCAATCCGGATCGACGATTTTCTTCCACAGACGGGCCTTATTTGATGAATGTCAAAAACAAGTCTGCCGCCGGCAGCTATGGCTGCTGTGAGGGGTATGACACATGGTTAGCCAATCTGGATATGTCGGTCGCCCTTGGGGGTTCAAGAATCTGCTCATCCGGTTACGAGCAAAGCTGTCCCGGACAGCCGAATTGGCCTATTTGAGCGCGCAGGACATCGACGCGATCGCACGTGAACTTAATCTGTCCACGTCCGACTTTCGAAAGATGGCGCAAAGTCCGGGCTATCCTGAACGCTTAAGCAAGCGCCTCGCTCTTGCCGGCTTTTCCGAGAATGCGCTAGCCTCCCGCCATGGAGACGTGTTGCGCGATTTGCAGCGGGTATGCGGCCTTTGTCAGACCAAGATCCGCTGCGCCGCCGACCTCGAGCGGTATAAGTCTGTAAATCCCCTCAAAGGCTGTCCCAACGAACATACTCTGCGCGCGCTCGCGCGTGAGATCGGCAGCGCTCCGCGCTGTCTTGACGATTGATCGCGCTCGATCGCCCCGTCCCCGGAAAATGTAATCTCCTGGCAAGCCCGCTTTCAAAGAAGGCCAAGACATGACAAGCCCATCCCTCGCATCGAAATCCATGACCATGGGTGAAGCAGGCCTGTTCTCGGTATTCGCTGTTTCTGCCTACGTTTGCTTTTTCGCGGGGGCGATGGGGCGCGATCCTGCGTTCACCTTCCACGCATTGATCTCGTCCGCCGCAAGTCTGGCGGCCGCAGCCGTCATCCTCAATCGGTACTATGAACGCCCGGCGGATTTGCCACCGGCGCAGATCAAAGGCCGGCCGAATTACAATCTCGCTCCGATCAAATTCGCCTCAGTGATGGCGATGTTCTGGGGTATCGCAGGCTTCTCGGTCGGCGTTTTTATCGCCTCGCAACTTGCCTGGCCCGCACTGAATTTCGATCTACCTTGGACGAGCTTCGGCCGACTCCGCCCGCTGCATACGTCGGCCGTGATCTTTGCGTTCGGCGGAAACGTGCTCATCGCGACCTCCTTCTACGTCGTGCAGAAGACCTGCCGCACGCGCCTCGCCGGCGATCTCGCGCCGTGGTTCGTGGTAGTTGGCTATAATTTTTTCATCCTGATCGCGGGCACCGGCTATCTGTTCGGTGCCACCCAGTCAAAGGAATACGCCGAGCCCGAATGGTACGCCGATCTCTGGCTCACCATCGTCTGGGTCACTTATCTCATCGTCTTCCTGGCGACATTGGTGAAAAGGAAAGAGCCGCACATTTTCGTCGCCAACTGGTTCTATCTCGCTTTTATCGTCACCATTGCGGTGCTCCACCTCGGCAACAATCCCGCATTACCGGTCTCCGTGTTCGGTTCGAAATCCTACATCGCCTGGGGCGGTGTGCAGGACGCCATGTTTCAGTGGTGGTACGGCCACAACGCGGTCGGTTTCTTCCTGACCGCCGGCTTTCTGGCCATCATGTACTACTTCATTCCGAAGAGAGCCGAGCGCCCGGTCTATTCCTACCGCCTCTCGATCATCCACTTCTGGGCGCTGATCTTCCTCTACATCTGGGCCGGCCCTCACCATCTACATTACACCGCGCTGCCGGATTGGACGCAGACCCTGGGCATGACGTTCTCGATCATGCTGTGGATGCCCTCATGGGGCGGCATGATCAACGGCCTGATGACACTCTCTGGTGCCTGGGACAAGCTGCGCACGGACCCTGTGCTCCGCATGCTCGTGGTCTCGGTTGCCTTCTATGGCATGTCGACGTTTGAGGGCCCCACCATGGCAATCAAGGTGGTCAACTCGCTCAGCCATTACACCGACTGGACCGTCGGCCACGTGCATTCCGGCGCGCTGGGTTGGGTCGGCTTTGTATCGTTCGGTGCGCTCTATTGCCTGATTCCCTGGCTTTGGAATCGCGAGCTGTACAGCCTCAAGCTCGTCAACTGGCACTTCTGGATCGCCTCGATCGGGATCGTGCTCTACATCTCGGCGATGTGGGTGTCTGGTGTCCTGCAGGGCCTGATGTGGCGCGCCTATACCTCGCTAGGTTTCCTCGAATACTCGTTCATCGAGTCGGTCGAGGCTATGCATCCCTTCTACATCATCCGCGCCGCGGGGGGCGCAATGTTCCTGATTGGTGCGCTGATCATGGCCGCCAATCTCTGGATGACCGTGAACGCAAAGCAAACCGATCAAATCCAGGACACTGGAGCGCTCCAAGTCGCGGAATAGGTCATCGCATGTCTCTTTGGAACCGACACAAGATCTTTGAGAAGAACTCGATCATCCTGATCGCAGGCATCCTTGCCGTGATCGCGATCGGTGGGCTGGTCGAGATCACGCCGCTGTTCTACCTTAAAAGTACGATCGAGGCCGTGGATGGCGTACGACCATATACCCCGCTTGAGCTCGCCGGCCGCAACATCTATGTACGCGAAGGCTGCTACCTGTGTCACTCGCAGATGATCCGGCCACTGCGTGACGAGGTCGAGCGCTACGGACATTACTCGCTGGCCGCCGAGAGCATGTATGATCACCCGTTTCAATGGGGCTCGAAGCGTACCGGCCCGGACCTCGCACGCGTCGGCGCGAAATATTCCGATGAATGGCACGTCACGCATCTGACTAATCCGCGGGCCATCGTGCCGCGGTCGGTGATGCCCGGATACCCGACGCTGGCGCACACCGAGCTCGACCTGACGGACATGGCCGCACATCTGCGGACCAACCGGGCGGTCGGTGTCCCCTATACCGAAGATCAGATCAAGAACGCCGTCACTGACTTGAAGACCCAGCTCGATCCTGACAGCGCAGACCTCGCCTCGTTCCAGAAACGCTATCCGAAGGCAGCTGTACGCAATTTCGACGGAAGCGTTGGCAATCCGACCGAACTCGATGCGCTCATCGCCTATCTGCAGATGCTCGGTACGCTGATCGATTTCAAGCTCTACGACGAAAAAGCCAATCTGCGCTGAAGGATCTTGTGATGAAAGCCGTCATTTCCATCGAGAACCTGGCGTCAAGCTTCGTCGTGACCCTCTGGACGCCGTTGTTCGTCGGCATCTTCATGGCCGTTGTTGTTTATGCGCTGTGGCCCGGCAACAAGCGGCGTTTTGATTCTGCGGCGCGCATGCCGCTGTGCCGGGATTGACAGACCATGACTGACCGCAACGACTTCGATCGGATCTCCGGCCGCTCCACGACGGGACACGAATGGGATGGCATAAAGGAGCTCAACACGCCGCTGCCGCGCTGGTGGATCTCGACCTTCTACGCCACCATCCTTTGGGCGATCGCCTATTGGGTCGTCTATCCGGCCTGGCCGCTCCTCTCAAGCTACACGACCGGCGTATTTCATTATTCGACCCGCGCGAGTGTCGTCAGCGATCTTGCCGGGCTCGAGAAGCTGCGGGGCGAGAAGATGGCAGTTCTCGGCAAAGCGTCTCTGACGGAGATCGAGACGGATCCGGCTCTGCTGGCACTGGCCCGTGCCCGGGGCAAGACAGTGTTCGCAGACAATTGCGCGCCATGCCATGGCAGCGGCGGCGCAGGTGCCAAGGGTTATCCCAATCTCAACGACGATGACTGGTTGTGGGGCGGATCGCTCGATCAGATCCAGCAGACCATCCAGTTCGGCGCACGGTCCGGGCATGCCCAGGCCCATGAGGGGCAAATGCTGGCCTTCGGCCGCGACGGCATCCTCAGGAAAGATGAGATCGCCACAGTAGCGAATTACGTGCGATCGCTGTCCGGCCTGTCAACAGTCGCCAATTTCGATGCCGCGGCCGGCACAAGGATCTTTGCTGAGAATTGTGCAGCCTGCCATGGCGAGAACGCCAAAGGTAACCAGGAGCTCGGCGCGCCGAATCTGACGGACCACATTTGGTTGTACGGCTCGAACGAGGAGACTCTGATCGAGACGATCAGCTATGGCCGCGCGGGCATAATGCCGGCCTGGAGCGGGCGGTTCGATCCCATCACGATCAAGGCACTTGCGGTCTATGTGCACTCGCTCGGTGGTGGACAGTAGGTGAGATGAGCCGAGAAGTCACCGGCCCATCGACGAGGCTCCGTCAGTCGCCCGTGCCAGATGTAAGGTCGGCCATGAAGCTAGCCCTGAACAAGACTGGTTCGCGCGACGACCCGCCGATCGGCGAAGAGGGGCCTCTCTATACAGCTCATAAGAAGGTCCATCCGCAGAGCGTCTGCGGCACTTTCCGCACCATCAAATGGCGGCTGATGGTGGTCTGTCTCGGGATCTACTATTTGCTGCCATTCGTTCGTTGGCATCGTGGCTTAGGCGCTCCCGACCAGGCGGTATTGCTCGATTTCCCGAACCGACGGTTCTACTTTTTCTTCATCGAGCTGTGGCCGCAGGAGCTTTATTACTTCACCGGGCTGCTCGTGCTTGCGGCGCTGGCACTATTCTTGATGAACGCGCTGGGCGGACGTATTTGGTGCGGCTATCTCTGTCCGCAAACGGCATGGACCGATCTGTTCTATGCGGTAGAGCGTTGGATCGAGGGCGACCGTCGCGACCGGCTGAGGGCCGCCGCACGCCCGATGACAGCGCAGCGCGCGGCCGAGCGCGTGCTAAAGCACGCGGTCTGGTTGATGATCGCTTGGTGGACCGGTGGTGCCTGGGTGCTCTACTTCGCCGACGCGCATACATTGGTGCGCGATCTGGCGACATTCCAGGCGCCCGCGATCGCCTATGTCTGGATCGGGATCCTGACCGTTACGACGTACCTGTTGGCCGGCTACATGCGCGAACAGGTCTGCGTGTATATGTGCCCCTGGCCGCGCATCCAGGCCGCGCTCACCGACGAGTGGGCGCTCAATGTCACCTACAAATACGATCGCGGCGAACTGCGCTGCTCATTGAAGAAGTCATTCGATCTGCGCGCGCGCGGCGAAAAGATCGGAGACTGCATCGACTGCAATCAATGCGCGGCGGTCTGTCCGACGGGCGTCGATATTCGCAACGGCGCCCAGCTCGGCTGCATCCAGTGCGGGCTGTGCATCGACGCCTGCGATGCCGTCATGAAGAAGATCGGGCGCAAAAATCGCCTGATTGGTTACGACAACGACATCAATATTAGGCGCCGCATGGAAGGCAAGTCGGAGGTCTTCAAGCCGGTACGTCCACGGACGATCGTATATGCGTCTTTGATCTCGGTCGTCTGTGCGATGATACTTTATGGGTTGTGGTCCAGAACACTGCTCGACGTCAACGTGCTGCACGATCGTAATCCGATGGCGGTCAGGCTCAGCGATGGTTCGATTCGCAACGGCTACACGGTACGCTTGCTTAACAAGCGCGCTTTCGACCGCGTCATCGCGATCGACATCGATGGGCCGCCCCAAACGTCCGTCCACGTCGTCGGCGTAGATTCTGTGACCGTGGAACGACCGATGATTATCTTGGCTCGCGATACCACGACAGAACTGCGCTTATTGGTGACCGCTCCGGCCGACGACACGTCGGAACGGTCGATGCCGGTGACATTTCGGGTCACCGACATTGGCCTCGGTGAGGTCGCCTCCACAACGGATCACTTCGTCTTCCCCTAGGAATTACTGACGAGATCTTGCCAATGACCGCATCAATTCCAGTCGCGCGGCCCATCACCGGACGCTTTGTCCTGATCGCCATGCTCGCTTTCTTCTCGGTGGTGATTGGCGCCAATTTGATCATGATGCGCCTTGCCATCACGACGCTACCGGGAACGGAGGTTGACAGCGCCTACAGCGCGGGCCTCGCCTATCAGCGTGAGATCCTGGCGGCGCGGGAGCAGAACGAGCGAAGCTGGCAGGTGCAGGTACATGTCCAACGGCAGTCCGATGACCGGGCGGTGCTTGCGATCGAGGCGCGCGACCGCGCAGGCGCGCCTCTCGTAGGAATGAATTTCATGGCCCGGCTCGAGCGACCGGTGAACCGCCGGGCCGATCGCCAGATCAATGTGGCGGAAGGCAGTGCTGGAACCTACCGAGGAGACGCCGAGGGGGTCGCTATCGGGCAGTGGGATCTCGTGATCGAAGGCGGCGCTGACGGTCGCCGCATGTTTCTGTCGAAAAACCGCATCGTATTGGACTGAGGGCACATGAGCATGCAGGCGGACATCGACTTTTCGCACTATTTGAAGAGGACAGGCACGGGCTTCGTCCAACTCGACCTTGCGGTGGAAGGGATGAATTGCGCGGGCTGCATGGGCAAGATCGAGCGCAATCTATCGAGCATTCCGGACGTGACCTCGGCGCGCGTGAATCTCACCGATAACCGGCTCGCGCTGGAATGGAAAGCAGGCGCGCTTGATCCAGCGCTATTCATCAAGCGGCTCGCTGAACTGGGCTATCGGGCGTATCCCTTTCAGCGGGACAATGCGGAGACACTGGAATCGGAGCGGGCGCGGGACTTGCTGCGGCGGCTGGCTGTGGCTGCATTTGCCGCGATGAACGTTATGATGCTCTCGATTCCGGTATGGTCCGGCAATGTCTCAGACATGCTGCCGGAGCAGCGCGACTTCTTTCACTGGCTCTCCGCGCTGATCGTGCTGCCGGCCGCGGCTTATTCGGCGCAGCCGTTCCTCTCCTCAGCTTTTAGCGCGCTACGGGCTCGCCGGGCCAATATGGACGTGCCGATCAGCATCGGCATCTTGCTCGCGTTGGCGACTTCGCTGATCGAGACCATCGCTCATGCCGAACATGCATATTTTGACGCGGCGATCATGTTGATCGCCTTCCTACTCGCAGGCCGCTATCTCGACCAGAACATGAGACGGCGTACCCGCGCCTTTGCTGGCAATCTTGCCGCGCTCAAGGCGGAGACCGCCGCGAAGTTCATAAGCCCGACGGAGATCAGGACCGTTCCGGCATCAACGATCAAACCGGGGGACGTCGTGCTGGTGCGACCGGGCGAATGCTGTACCGTCGATGGCGACGTGATCGAGGGCCGCTCCGAGGTCGATCAAAGCGCCATTACGGGTGAGACCTTGCCCGCGCTCGTGGCGCCCGGCAGCGCAGTGTTCGCCGGTACATTGGTGCGATCGGGTACCTTGCGCGTCCGCGCGGTGGCGGCCTCGGAGGACACGATGCTCGCCGAGATTTCTCGGCTACTTGATCATGCCCTGCAGGCGCGCTCGCGCTATCTGCGCTTGGCCGAGCGGGCGTCGCGACTCTATGCACCGATTGTTCACGCAACCGCCTTCCTGACGATGCTGGGCTGGCTTGCCTCTGGCGCAACCTTCCATGATGCGATCGTCACGGCGATCGCGGTCTTGATCATCACCTGCCCTTGCGCGCTGGGTCTGGCTATACCGGCGGTGCAGACCGTGGCGGCCGGCGTGCTGTTCCGGTCCGGCGTGCTGCTCAACGCCGGGGATGCGATCGAGCGCATGGCCGAGGTGAACCGGGTGGTCTTCGACAAGACCGGAACGCTGACGTTGCCGGAGCTCGATGTCGCCAATCTCGCCGGCATTCCCGACGATATCGTCAAATTGGCCGGCCGGCTTGCATTATCGAGCCGCCATCCGGTCGCCGCTGCCCTGGCGCGAGCTGCCGGCGCAAGCGAGCCGCTGGCCGATATCGAAGAGGAGCCGGGGCAGGGCGTCAGGGGTTACTATCAAGGCTCGGAGATCCGGCTCGGCCGCCCGTCTTTCTGCGGCGCTGAAAGCCTGGCTGATGAGACTCTTTGCCGTGATCCAGAGGCTTCTATCGTCGCCTTTAGCCACGGCGACAGCAAGCACGTCTTCGCCGTCCGCCAACGCATGCGGCCAGACGCGCCCGAGGTCGTCGCGGGCCTCGCGAGCCTTGGGGTCGCGGTAGAGATCGTGTCGGGAGATCGCGAGCCAGCAGTTCGGCGCACGGCCGCGACGCTCGGCATTCGAAATTGGCGTGCCGGCGTCTCGCCGACAGATAAGGTCGCCCGGGTCGAAAGCCTGACGGGCGAGGGATACAAGGTGTTGATGGTCGGCGATGGCTTGAACGACGCGCCCGCGCTCGCAACGGCTCATGCCTCGATGTCGCCTGTTACGGCCACTCATATGAGCCAGGCGGTCGCTGATGCGGTCTTTCTCGGTGAGCGTCTTCGGCCCGTGATGACGGCGGTTATGACCTCGCGCAAGGCGCTGCGGCTGATGCGGCAAAACCTTTGGCTCGCTGTCGTCTACAATGTCCTGGCGGTGCCGGTCGCGATCGCCGGCCTGGTGACGCCGCTGATTGCTGCCGCGGCGATGTCAGGTTCGTCCGTGCTGGTCATGCTCAATGCGCTGCGGGCGCGAAGGAGCGAAGCAATCTGATGGAGGTCCTGCTCTATCTGGTTCCACTTGCTCTTGCACTGGGCTTCGTTGGCCTGCTCGGCTTTCTGTGGTCGCTGAACAGTGGTCAGTATGACGATCTCGATGGCGCGGCCTGGCGCGCCCTCGCCGATGACGAGCCCGACGAAGCGCCGGTCCAAATAGTGCAGATGGGCCAGCGTGATTGCGGAAGTGGTGGTCGGCGCTGTGCGGGATAGTGCCAGCTCGGCCGGTGGTCCGCGGCGCAACTGCGAGACACGCGGTCGCAAAGACAGCCAGCGACAACTTGTTGATCAGGGCAATGCGCATGATCAGCAACAAATGCTCGGCAGCACGTCGGGCTACCGAGACACCGCGATACCTGCAAGTCGTGGCGGCAGAGGCTGTCGCTTTCGCGGACGCAACAAAAGGCGCCCGCAGCTGCAGCCTCAATAGTCATCCCAATTCTGTCTACCAATCGATCGGGTGACGACGTCGCATTATCCGGCAAGCTTGAGCCCGGCCTCGCGGCGAGAAAAAAGCTCGATCGATAAGGCCGGTCCGCTTTGGATCGGTGAGGCTAAGCCATCTAATCGCGCAATTGACTTGGTGCCCAATAAGGCGGCCGCATTTGTCGCGGCGCAACAGCTCCGATCGCGGACTATCAAGCATCGACTTCGTCTTTCTCGCCAAATATGCATACATCACATCAAAAGAAAATTGGAGGAAGATCGCGCCATAAAAGCTGAAACGTTGGCCGCTCATCTTCACAGCCTCCCTATGAGAGGTCATCGCAGGGCGCTAAATCACAGCGTTCGCCGTTCTCGGCCCGCGTCAACAGAGGTGAAACCTGGCTGTTCATAAGAACAGGCTTGTCCCTCCAGCCTGGAGCCGAAATCGGGCGACGGCTACGAAGAGGAGATTCGATTTGGTGTTCTCGCCAGCGCAAGGGAGGCCCAGGCCGTCTAGACAGTGCAGCGCGCCAAGCGTGCTAGGGCGACCGTGTTAGAGACTGTTACGATGTCTCATAGTCCTCGATCGTTGATGCCTCCACGCTTAATACAAATCACGAACATGCCCGATTCCGAGTTTGTTCAGGCTTACCACACCCTGCTTGCGCACTTCCTTCCAGCAACATGTTAGTCTGCGCGCTTAGCTTCGAACAGGCGAAGTCCTCTCAAGACGGCATCTGTACGAGTTTACAATGGTCGAGGCGCCTTGTCCCTGAACACATATGGTGGCGCGAGTTCCTATGATTGCCTCATTTTTACGGTCGTCGCTCCGAAAAATCTGTGTTACAAGCCGCTCCTCTCAAAAGGAGCATTCATTGTGAAAAAAGCAACCAAGAAACGCGTTAAGCGGCGCGAGTGGACCAAGGCAGATATTAAAGAGCTCAAAGTCCATTCGAAGGCTCGGACCCCCGTCATAAAGATTGCAAAAATGACCAAACGCAGCGTCGGTGCGCTGCGCCAGAAGGCGTTAAATCTCGGAATAGGACTCGGACATCAGCGGTAGCTTACTTAGCAGCGCTGGTGGCCGGCACAGTAGGGCGGCTCGCAGGCCGCCCTTTACGGCCGTTGAAATTGTTTTCCAGATTGGCCTGCCAATTGCTGTGGAAAGAGCTTTTCACGCGCTTGGTCTGTCATTTTCGTGGAACGGGCTCCAGCGCTTCGTCATCTTTGAGGTTAAAGGATGTACGACCGAAGGCCGCTTTGCCCGGTATGATCGAGAATGACGAGACGATCTTACGAGGACCTGCTTCGAATGTTTCCGGGCTGGAAATTGTTTCGATGATCGCTCGTTCCCCGTTAAAGATTAGAAGAATGCGGCGGATCGCGCTGTGGTCGGTTCGTGCGCCGCCCGCTCCAAGGTGTAGCGCGTGCCACTGCCCAGGTTATCCTGCGCGTTGGGGTAAGGCGGTATCGCCCGTAAAGGGGCGAGTTCGCTTAGCTGGATCTCTCCACCGCCGTCCTCGCGTGAGCCAGGTTGCAACCGGTGCAGCTGATGCTCAAAGCTTGCCTGCAGGCGCGCATCGTCACCCTCTTGGCTCGCCGAGATCTCGCGAGGAAATCCTGGCACCCATTCTTGTGCATTTGCCAGGAGTGCGAACCATCCATGCCGCTCTCCAGCCAAACCCCAGGCCTGTCCGCAAGTCTGCGCAGCCAAGCTCAGCTGGTTGTAAGCAGCTTAGAAGCCGCTAAAGGCTTTGCTCCGCGAATGACTTGTCGGCCTGGACACGAACAAAACTTCGCCCAGTGCTGGGAGCGTTAGCTTTTGAGAAGCTGATTAGCGTTAGAGGAACTTCGGAAGAAGGCTGAATCCAGCATCCTCCGGCCAGCAGCCTCTTCAGTTTCGGCGATGCTGCCTTGGTCCTGCTGGGTACCACATGCGCTTATCGCACGAACCACATGGAAAACATCTTACGAAAGGACATTCCTCGAAGTTCATGCCAGCCTAAACCTTTGGCGTAGGCGGAGGCCGCCGAGCCTGTTGGTGAGCTCGAGCTCCCAAGCGATAAGGCGCGCTCAGCAGCAATTGAAAAAGTGCTCTGTTGGCTTGATAGATGGCCGTGGAGCGGTTAGGTCCTGAACCCGTCATCACCTGCGCGCCTTCTGCGGTGTAAAGGGACCATAACCACCTTCGACCGCGACGCCTCAAGAAATATTCGAAGACCGGCAGAGTCGGATGGTTAGCCAGCTTCATTTCTGACGATCGCTCGTTTTGGTCTTCTGGATGCCAGAGCGGGCCTTCTCCAAGCGATGCCTCACTGCGGCCAGACTGGTAATGAACTCGCTTGATCCGTCGAGGCCGAATTCGTCAAAAACCAGCACATCCTGCGCTTCCTGTCGAGGTGTCAAACTCGCGAGATGCTTGCGCGTTTTGGCGGTCAGCGACATCTGGACTACTCGCGCATCGGCTGTGGAGGGTTTGCGCCGCAGGAAACCCTTTTTCTCCAAGATTTTTGAGTGGGTCGTGACGAAGGAAGGATCGACATGCATCAAGCGTGACACCAGGTTGACGGGCACGCCCTTTTCTTTGCCCAGATAGACCACTGCCATCAGGATCATCCACTGTGGCCCAGTGATGCCAAGCACATTGGCACGGAATTTGGCGAGTTCTTCGAGACAGGCAGTGATCGATCTGATCTCCCACATGAACGGCCGGAATATCTCCTGTCCGTCAGTGGAGATACGATGAGGCGCGGTTGCTGGACCAGGTAAATCCGGCGGCATCGTGGGTCAGGGTTCCATCCTTTACAGACTTCCAATAGCGCGGATTAGAAATCGGGACAACGCCGCGAGAACAAGCAAGTCAGATAGTTGGTACAGTTCGGACGGATGTGGGACTTGCGACGGGCAGGCGGGTAGACGTGCAAAACGCTCATTGTGTTGGCCGAGCAGCGGCAGGCAGTTGCGCCGGGACCGTTATCGCGCGCTGAAAAGGTTTGATCCGACCTGCCATTTGAGACGTTTTCGTTCTTTGTCCCGCTCGCCGGCCTGTCCGCTCTATTTGGCGAACTTCTCCGGTGTACGCCGAGCATCAGCGAGGTGTATGTCGCATTTATGTTTTCAACGGCCTGGCAAACAGCATCGCGCCAACTGTATTTCGTATCGTCCCATGCGCCGCGGTCGCTACCCGGTAAACTTCCGTATAGTTCATTCCATCCTTCTCATATACGCAGCAAATCTTCGTGCAGTTGCCTGGTTCTTGACTTGGTCTCTACTGTCGAGCAATCGGGAGCGATCGCAGCTGTCAAACGCTAGCGATCCCGCCCAATCGATTGAACTTAACGGCTTTCAAATCATGAGCGGCAAGGCGAAATCCTTGTAGCAGTAAGCTTGGTTTGCAAGCGGTCGCCTCAACTGAGGCCGCGGCCGGCTTTATTTCGCTCAATCGAACGCGGTTCGCTTTTCAAGTATGGGGCCTGAATTATGAGTTGTGCTTCTGGCGGTTCGCCTGTGGTCTGCTTTCTCCTCGGACTTCCACGAGCCGGGACAACACTCCTGGCACACCTGCTCCAAAGCCATCCAGAGATCATGGCCCCGCCTGAACCCTGGTTGATGTTGGCACTTGAAGCCTTCGGAAGGGTGGATCAATGCCACCCGGCAGGATCTTTGCTGATTGAGAGCGCAACCTCCGAATTCCTGGGGCGCATCGATCGGACGACTGCCAGCCGCGCTTTTGCCGATGCAGCATACGGTCAGTATCTGGCAGCAGCGGGCAAGCGGCTCATTATAGACAAAACACCACGCTATTGGGCGGCGCTCGAATTCCTTGAACGTGTCTGCGGATTCCGATGATCTCGCCCGGGTGTACCGATTTGATCTCGCCCAGGATTCCGAGATGATCTCGCCCACCATTCCGATTTGATGTCGCCCGGGGCGCGAGGCGTTCTGGCTGTTTGGTTTCTGGCATCGGTGAAGCCGCGGGGTCAACCTTGAATCGCGGCTTGAGGCCCTTCTTCGTCTGCTGTTGGTCTGCTGTGGGCATGTGGGCAACGCTCTTTGCGTTGTCCAAGCGCAGCGGCATGTCCACAGCGCCACTGGCTCAGGCCTTTCGTTCGGGTTTGCGGGTTCGCCGCAGGCTCTCGCCGTTGAGATCGATCCGGTGGGCGTTGTGGACCAGGCGGTCGAGGACGGCATCGGCGTAGGTGGGATCGCCGATCAGCGCGTGCCATTGATCGACGGGGAGCTGGCTGGTGACGGTGGTGGAGCGGCGGCCGTAGCGGTCCTCGAGGATCTCGAGGAGGTCGTGGCGGGCTGCGGCGTCGAGCGGCTCGAGGCCCCAGTCGTCGAGGATGAGCAGATCGATGCGGCCGAGCGCCCGCAGGAGCCGCGGGTGGCGGCCGTCGCCGCGCGCCAAAGCGAGATCGGTGAACAGCCGCGGGACACGCTGATAGAGCACGGAGCGATTGTCGCGGCAGGCCTTGTTGCCGAGCGCCGAGGCGAGCCAGCTCTTGCCGACGCCGGAGGGCCCGCAGATCAGCAGGTTGGCGTGGTCGTCGATCCATTGGCCTTCGACCAGCATCGTCAGGAGGCTGCGGTCGAGGCCGCGCGGGGTGCGATAGTCGATGTCCTCGACGCAAGCCTGCTGGCGCAGCTTGGCGTATTGCAGCCGCTTCGATAGCCGCTTGTCGCGTCGCAGCGAGGCTTCGCGTTCGAGCAGCAGCGCGAGCCATTCGGCATGGCCGAGGCTTGCGGCATCGCCGCCGGCTTCGATGTCGGCAAAGGCCTTGGCCATGCCATGAAGGCCGAGCGCGTGGAGTTGATCGAGGGTCGGATGCGTGAGCAAGGCGTGATCTCCTAGTTGTAGTAGCGCGGCCCGCGGATGTTGGGATGAAGGACCGGCGCGTTGTCCGCGGGGCGCTTGGGTGAAGGACGCCGATCGAGGTTGTTGGCAAGGATCGATTTGACCGAGCCGTAGGTGCGCGCGCCGATGTCGATCGCCCGCATGGCGGCAGCATCGAGCCGCTCTTGCCCGTAGGATTGGCCGAGCCGGATGATGCCGAGGCAAGCGCGGAAGCCCTGCTCGGGGTGCGCCCGCTCATCGAGGATCAGGTCGCACAGCGCCGCGGTGGCCGGCCCGATCGTGGCGGCCTCCTTGCGAATGCGCTCGATGGTCCAGCCGGCGTAGCGCCGATGACTGGACGCCATGTGTTCCGGCACGGTGGTGTGCTTGTGGTTGCCGCTCATGCGCTGATGCGCGGCGATCCGCTCGCCCTTGTGGAAAATCTCGACGGTGCGGGCGGTGAAGCGCACCTCGACCTCGGCGCGGACGAAGCGATGCGGGACGCTGTAGTAATGCGCCTCGACCTCGACGTGATAGTCGATGCTGACCCGGCAGATCCGCCACTCGGCGAACACGTAGGGGCTCTCCGGCAAGTCCTTGAGCGCCGGCCGGTCGATCTGCTCCAATAGCTTGCGGCGGGTCACGCCGAGCCGCCGGATCGGCCGCTCCTCGTTGAGCCGGGTCATTAGCTCGGTGATCGCCGCGTTGACCTCGGCGAGGCTGTGGAAGGTGCGGTGGCGCAGCCGCCCGAGCAGCCAGCGCTCGACCATGAGGACCGCCTGTTCGACCTTCGCCTTGTCCCGTGGCCGTCGCGGCCTGGCCGGCAGAATGGCGGTGCCGTAATGCGCCGCCATGTCGGCGTAGCTGCGGTTGATCTGCGGGTCGTAGAAGCAGGCCTTGATCACTGCGACCTTGGTATTGTCCGGCACCAGCAGCGCCGGCACGCCGCCGATCGCCTCGAAGGCGCCGACGTGGCCGCTGATCCAGTCGGCGAGCCCCTGCGTCCAGGTCGCCTGCGCGTAGGTGAAGCTCGATGCGCCGAGCACCGCGACGAAGATCTGCGCGGCGCGTCGCTCGCCGGTGAACCGGTCGATTACCACCGGCACGCCGTCGCCGGCATAGTCGACGAACAGCTTGTCGCCGGCCGTATGCGACTGGCGCATCGTCACCGACAGGCGGCCTTCCCAGGCGCGGTAGAGCTCGCAGAACCGCGAATAACGATATCCGCCGGGTTCGCCCGCGATGTACTCGTCCCACAGGATCGACAGCGTCACATGCTTGCGCCGGAGTTCGCGGTGTACCGCCGCCCAGTCCGGCTCGGCCTGCCGGCGATGGCCCCGCCGGGTGCCGGGACCGGCTCCCGCGCTGGCGAACAGCCGGGCTTCCAGCGCAGCGTCGGTGATGTCGTCGGGCAATGGCCAGGTCAGCCCCGCTGCCTCGAACCGGTGGATCGTCAACCGCACCGTCGAAGGGGCTGTCCCCACCCGCCGCGCAATCTCGCGGGTCGGCATCCCTGCCGACTTCAATCTGATCACATCGCGCACATGGCGCATCGCAAACCTCTCCGTCGGCATCCAGGTCCCCCTTCGCAAAGCCGAAAGGCGGGACCGTATCGGAGCCAGAAGAGGCCTCGTCACCCCGGGCGACATCATCCCGGAATGGTGGGCGAGATCATCTCGGAATGGCGGGCGACATCAAATCGGAACGGTGGGCGAGATCATTCCGGAATCGTGGGCGACATCGAGCGGAATCAGCAAACGTGTCTATCCAGAAGCGCCACACATCCTTTTGATGCGCAATCCTTATGCCATCGCGGCTTCACTGAAATCCACGTGGGGCATCCCGCTTCGAGCCGAAAGCTCCTACTCGGTCAGCGTATCTAGTCTCGCCGATCTCATGCTTCGTCTGCCCGATGGCTTAATATCTTCATTTGCCGATTTGGTTCTGGGCCTTCCGAGGCTCGCCGCGCACCGCACCCGCCCGCGCACACAGCTGGTGCGATATGAGCTGCTCGTGACGCAACCAGACGAAGAGATTAGGCGCCTGCTAAGCGGGCTCGGCTGTGATCCCGCGGCGGCCGCATCGGCGAGCATGGGACAAGTAGACTATCTTCGATCCAGCAGCTTTGGGGATCGAAAGATCCTAGAACGAAACGCGGTCGATCAAAGCTCTGTCAAGACATGGCAATCCCAACTAAGCATCGAAGAAATGCAAACCGTGACCGATCTGGTCGGCACCGAGCTTTTGAAAGAACTCGGATATGAGGCGGAACTGCTGCATGCACAGCAAGCCGGAGTCGTGGATAGGGGGCCTCAGCTAACTGAACTCTATCGACACACATTCCGAACCTGGTGGGATTTGCGAACTGGCAAGGCCGGAGCATCGTCCGGGCCATCACAATCCGAGCAAGTCCACACTCCGCAGCTTCCAGAGAACTTTCGTTCCACGTGCGACATGTCCGTGGTGCAGGCGCAAGACCTGTCCCATGCCAGCGTTGCGGAAAATCTGCGGCTGGCCGATCCAATGACAGCGCAGCTGCAGCAGGCACTGTTGGCGTCAGAAGCTGATCGAGCTGCAGGGCTGGATGCTATTCGGACTCGTGATGCGGCTATCGAGATCTTGCGTGGCGAGGTCGCGCGGCTTGAGCAGATCATCAATATGGCTTAGGGTGATCTGGATGCTTGCGATCAAAACACGCTGGCTGATTTAGCCAGGATTCCTCCGCCCAACGAGCTGATCTGCGCCAATAACGTGTGAGGCCGGCGCCGGCGGTACGACGGTGGAATGCGACATGCCCCGGGGTGTCTCAGTCAGTCTGCCGCCCAACCGGCCACTTGATAGCTGGATAGCCACACGCACCGGCGAGCTCGCTCGCACCCGACATTCCTCCTTTGGGCCGGCGCTGCAGAACCGAGATCCTGCATCGAAAGAACATATATGCTGCCAAAACATCTGCGCCGTCTTGAAGCTGAATCGATCGAAATCATGCGTGAGGTGGCCGCCGAGTTCAAAAGGCCGGTCATGCTTTACTCGATCGGAAAAGACTCGAGCGTGCTGCTGCACATTGCGATCAAGGCGTTCTATCCGGCAAAATTGCCTTTCCCCCTGCTTCACGTCGACACGACTTGGAAGTTCCGCGAGATGATCAGCTTCCGGGACGCGACGGCCAAGCGGCTCGGCGTCGAGCTGATCGTCCATGTGAATGAGGAGGGCATTGCGCGCGGGATCAATCCGATCGACTCCGGCTCGGCGCTTCATACCCAGGTGATGAAGACCGACGCTCTGAAGCAGGCGCTCGAGCTTTACGGATTTGATGCCGCTCTTGGCGGAGCCAGGCGTGACGAGGAAAAGAGCCGCGCCAAGGAACGGATACTGTCCTTCCGTTCGGCCGGACACGTATGGGACCCCCGCAACCAGCGGCCGGAGCTCTGGAGCTTGTTCAACACGCGGATACGCCAGGGCGAAAGCATGCGCGTGTTTGCGATGTCAAACTGGACCGAGCTGGACGTCTGGGAATATATCATGCTCGAAAAAATCCCGGTCGTCCCGCTCTACTTCGCAAAGCAAAGACCGACGGTGTGCCGAAATGGCGCGACGATCATGGTCGACGACAGGCGATTGCCACTCAACTGCGATGAGACGCCGCAAATGCGCATGATCCGCTTTCGTACGCTGGGATGTTATCCTTTGAGCGGAGCCATTGAATCCGATGCGACGACGATCGAGGACGTGGTCGTAGAAATGCAGACAGCGACGGTGTCGGAGCGTCAGGGACGCCTGATTGATACGGATGAAGCCGCTTCGATGGAGAAGAAGAAGCGGGAAGGTTACTTCTGATGACTTCCATAGCAATGTCGAAACCTGTCCACCCTAGTGCAAGGGACCAGCTGCGATTCATAACATGCGGCTCGGTGGACGACGGAAAATCGACCCTGATCGGCCGGTTGCTGCACGACAGCAAGATGATCTACCAAGATCAGCTCACGGCGGTGAAACGCGACAGCATCAGGCACGGCGGCGCCGACATCAACTTCGCGCTGCTCGTGGACGGGCTCGAGGCTGAACGGGAGCAGGGCATCACGATCGACGTCGCCTATCGCTTCTTCACGACGCCGCGGCGCTCTTTCATGGTGGCTGACACTCCCGGTCACGAGCAATACACCCGCAACATGGCAACCGGCGCCTCGAATGCGCAGCTCGCAATCATCCTGATCGATGCCCGCAAGGGCGTGTTGGTTCAGACCCGCCGCCACTCCTTCATCTGTTCGCTACTTGGCATTCGCCACGTCGTGCTGGCAGTGAACAAGATCGACCTTGTCGCATACAGCAAGGTTGCTTTCGATCGGATCGTCACCAGCTATCTGGCCTTTGCCGCCGGCCTTGGCTTTAGCTCGATTGTTCCGATCCCGATCTCTGCCCGCCACGGCGACAACGTCGTTGACCGGTCCGCTCATACCAAGTGGTATCATGGTCCATGCCTGATGGAGCATTTGGAGAGCATCGATATCCAGTCCGACACTGCAAGCCAGGCCTTCCGCTTTCCGGTCCAATGGGTGAACCGGCCCGACGCGGATTTTCGCGGCTACGCCGGATCGGTGGCTTCCGGCACGATCTCGGCAGGCGACGAGATCGTTGTCGCCGCGTCCGGACGGACCACCCGCATCAAGCGGATCGTGACCCAGGACGGCGACCTTGTCGACGCCGAAGCCGGCGATGCCGTCACCATTACGCTGGAAGACGAGATCGATATCGGCCGTGGCGATCTTCTGTCGCGGCCAACCGAACGCCCCTGCGTCGCCGACCAATTCGCTGCTTATCTGATCTGGATGGACAACGAGCCGCTCGCTCCCGGACGAAATTACATCCTGCGGATTGGCTCGCAGACGGTCGCCGGCAGCATTACCACGATCAGGCATCGGATCGATGTCAATACATGTGAGCACCTGGCTGCCGAGACGCTTTCTCTCAATGAGATCGCGTTCTGCAATGTTGCGACCGCACTGCCCGCCGCATTCGATCCTTACGACGTCAATCGGAAAACCGGATCGTTTATCGTCATTGATCGTTATACCAATCGTACGGTTGGCGCCGGTATGATTGCGTTTCCGCTGCGGCGGGCCACCAATGTTCCCTGGCAGGCGCTTTCGGTGGGCAGGAGTGAGCGCGCCGCGCTCAAGGATCAGAAGCCTTGCGTCGTCTGGTTCACCGGTCTGTCTGGCGCGGGAAAGTCGACGATCGCCAACATGGTTGATCAGAAGCTGCTCGCAATGTCGCGACATGCCATGCTGCTAGATGGTGACGACCTCCGGAGCGGATTGAACGCGGACCTAGGCTTCTCGAAGGCTGAGCGGGAGGAGAACATTCGGCGCGTCGGACACGTTGCCAAGTTGATGCTGGACAGCGGCTTGATCGTGATCTGCTCGTTCATCTCCCCCTACAGGTCCGAGCGAGATATGGTTCGCAGCCTGATTGGCAAGGACGAGTTCATCGAAGTCTTTGTCGATACGCCAATCGAGGAATGCGCAAGGCGGGATCCAAAAGGTCTCTACTCAAAGGCTAAAGCCGGTGAGATCAAGAACTTCACAGGCATCGATGCGTCCTACGAAGCGCCGATAAGGCCGGAAATTCATCTCAGGACGATGGAGCAGGCCCCAGAGCAAGCAGCGGAAGCCGTCGTCGGCGCCGTGATGGCGCGCGCACTCCTCTGCGATGAGCGGCGATAAACCTGTCGCTTCTTCCTCGCGGATGCCGCTTACCTGCCTACTGGTCTGGCGATGGCGACTCGGGTTAACTGGGAGCATCGATCGGATTCGCCGATGCTAAAGGATTAAGATGGTTGCATCCACTCGTCGATTGCCCGCTTCCGGTTATGTGCTCGAAGTCGACGGTCAATTGAAAACCGAATTCGCGACAAGAGACGGCGCCTGGGCAGGAGCGCAAGAGCTTAAGAAGCGCCGTCCCATGCTCCAGGTCCGGGTCTATGACGCCATGACCAAGGACAGAGAGGAAGTCAGCCTTCCAGTCGCCTGAGTGTTTCAACCGCAGTGTGTCTGCGCGAGCGGCGAGCGCCGCGCCGAGTTCTTGAGCAACAGAGCCGCAGTGTCTTGGCGCCTCGATCTCGTCCGCAATCCGAGGTTGAGGAGCAAAGTTACCGCTTTTTCCTGAGCTGCGGTGTCGCACGATGTTCGCCAACGATTACTTGACACGCCCTCTGAAGCCATTTCGCTTTGTCATCGGTAGTGTTCGAAAGGCTATTCAAGGGCGTTCGGCGGGTCCTGCCTGGCCCATGCCGGAGCTGTCCGACGCAACTGTAAGCGGCGAGGCGATGACCATTTCGTGCCACTGGGATTCGCGATCCTGAGAAGGTGGCCAAGAGCCGCGAACTCCAGCCAGGAAACCTGCTACCAGCCGTTGCCGCGCGCAAATGCGTCGGACGGGGTGCTCTAGGCATTGGTTGGCCCGTTAAACTCGACTACGGCTCAGATCGAGGTTGCAACGTCAATGCGGCGGCGCAATCGCGCGACAACGAGCTGACGGCAGGATAGAAGCCGCACGAAGCGGTCCAGCACGTTAGCCCAGCAGAGCGGCACGAAAACTGCACCGCGAAGGGGGACCAGCCCTGAGAAGTAGGAAATGCCACTCAACTCCACGCCGTTGCGACCAGCGCAATTGTCTCGTGCCGCGAATGGGCATGATCATCGGACGCTGTATCCGTCGGTTCGTCTTCAGCCTGGCCGGACCGGCTTTGGCGTGCGCGGCGCTTATGCAAAGAGGGACGTTCGTGATCAAACTCATGCTTAGATGCGCTGCCGAAGCAAGATCATGTTCACATATCTAAAGCTTGCCATAGACGACGCATCGGCTGCCTCGCGGAGTCGAATCATCTCGCTCTATGCCTTCTTGTTGGCCATCAATTGCTTCGCCTGGACCTGGGCCATCGTGGCGCTGTCCGAGCGGCCGACGCTGCTGGCGACAGCAGTGCTGGCCTATGTGCTCGGCCTTCGGCACGCCGTCGATGCTGATCATATCGCGACCATCGACAATGTCGTTCGCAAGCTGATGCAGGATGGCCGACACCCCCTCGCGGTCGGACTTTTCTTCGCCTTTGGCCATTCCTTGTCGGTTGCAGTGGCGGTCGCCGCGATTGCAGCTGCAGCGCTCGCGCTGCAAAGCGGTTTCCAGGAGTTCCGGGCGGTTGGCAGCATCATCGGCACCGGTGCATCGGCCTTCTTCTTGCTGACGATTGCCGCCATCAACCTTGTGATCCTACGGGATGTCTGGCGGAGCTTTCAGCGTGCGCGGCGTGGCGAACACGTCCGAGAGCATGAGTTCGATCTGCTTCTGTCCGGTCGTGGCTTGCTGTCCCGACTCTTGCGCCCGCTGTTTCGCATGGTGACGGCGAGCTGGCAGATGTTCGCGATCGGTCTGTTGTTCGGCCTCGGATTCGATACCGCGACGGAAATCAGCCTATTCACCGTCGCAGCCGGGCAGGCTTCGGGAGGGCTGGACTTCAGTACGGTGATGATATTTCCGGCTCTCTTCACCGCGGGCATGATGCTCGTCGATACGACTGACAGCGTCTTGATGGTCGGCGCGTATGGCTGGGCTTTCCTCAATCCGATCCGCAAGATCTGGTACAATCTGACCATTACGGCCATCTCAGTCGTCGTGGCGCTGCTGATCGGCGGCATTGAGGCACTCGGCCTGCTCGCCAACAAATTGGCGCTTGAAGGCACTTTCTGGAGCGCGGTGGACGATCTCAACGGGAGCTTGGCCAATTTCGGCTATCTCGTGGTCGGCATCTTCCTGGTCAGTTGGGCGCTGTCATTTGCGATCTATCGCTGGCAAGGACTCGAAGAGCCGCTCAAGCCGGGGTGAGCTCATACAACCAGATGAGCTTCGGGGTGCGGAAGCTTGCAGGCTATGCGCGCCCGATGCGCGAAAGCATCTCGGTCGACGAGTCCCCGCTCGTTGTGATATGGCACGGGAGTTCCTGCATGATTCATCTCTTCTGTCTGGGGCTTGACAGTTTTGTGGGAATAGGATCGTCGCCACAAGCGGGGCTAAACTAAGCCGCACCAGGTCTGGCGGAGGCCATTTGGCTTAACGAATGACATAGCTATTCCGCATGGTTGATAGCAGAGATCATGACTGATGGCTCCGGAGCGCAGGGGTACCGGTACAAACCGACATCAGACGGATGCGCGTTCCAAAGCACAGCAAAGTGGACGGTTGGATCGCGACGGTCGCCATCGTGAAAATGGCTACGACAAACGGCTTCAAGCACACAAGGCGTGACTGGTGTCGCCGGCGCGACCGAAGCCGTGGGCTGACCAAGAAGGCGGGCGAGCCAATGCCGCAATCTTCAGCTGTCCAATGCAAGAGGGCAACTGCGACGGTCCGCGTTCGGCCGACGCGACTATCGTTGCACATGATGGACAAGATCGAGCTAATTATCGCCCGTCTTCGGCGTCATTAGCTCCGTGCGTCTGACATCGAACAATGTCGGGTTCAATACCACCGGTCCAAAGGCGACGTCGAAAATAGCCGATTGCAGGCGTTCAAAACTGCATTTGCGCTCCATGGCCAAGCGCGGTTAGTCCCGGCGCTCCACTGGTTCGCTGTGTCCGCAATCGTCGGCGGAGTGGCTTGGTCGTGGGACTAGAACCAGAAACTGCTGATCTTGAGCTTGAGAGTCGCCAATGAAAGAGCGCCAGCACCTCTGAGGACATCAGTCATCGTCTGGCCTACCGCACATCTGGGGTGGTCCGCTTCTCCGCCTTCGATGTCGTGAAATGTTGGCATCGCTCTTGCTGGTGTACAACAGACTCAGTCGAATACTTAAGAAGTCGCTCAAGGGGCTCGTGTCGCGTGATCAACTGCTTCGTTTTCCGTCGAACGGCTATACATGTCCGGCAAGCGCCTCGAGGAACGAACGTCCGCGGCTTCGACGCATCGAGCTCTAATCGATGGCTCGCGAATCGTCGCCAGAGGTGAGCGGACGTCGGTTCATCAACACAGGTGTACTGACCAGCTTCCTGTATTTGAAGCGACCGCGGATCGGCCTGCCCGCCTCAGGGGCTGCGGATGGATAGCTATGATTGTTTTATCGACGACGATCGACGCGGTACAGGACCAATGGGGATGGAGATAATCGAAGACGATCTCGCAGGCGCACCGCGGCAGCGCCACCAGTCTGCAGTGCAACGCGTGCACTTTCTTGAAACTGATCGCAGGAGCCGTTTCCCTTCGGCAACGAAGTCAGCGGCTGGGTGAGCGCGGGTGCAGAACGAATCTGTGATCAGGCGGCGTGATCTGCTGGCGCTGATTGGCACCATTGCCGGCAGTTCGGCGATGTATCACGCGATGACGAGCCTCGGCTTCGCGTCCGAATCCGCCTACAAGGGGCCGCTGAAGCTCGCGGGCGATGTGAAGGGCGCCTCGGTGCTGATTCTCGGCGCGGGGCTTGCCGGGATGACGGCGGCGCTGGAGCTGCGCAAGGCCGGCTACAAGGTCCAGATCCTCGAATTCAACAGCCGCGCCGGCGGCCGCAACTGGTCGATCCGCGGCGGTGACAGTTTTACGGAGCTCGGCGGCTTCAAACAGGCCTGTCAGTTCGAGCAGGGGTTGTATCTCAATCCCGGCCCGTGGCGGATTCCCTATCAGCACCGGGCGCTGCTCGATTACTGCCGCCGGCTCAATGTGACGCTGGAGCCCTTCATCCAGCTCAACCACAATGCCTTTCTGCACGCGACGCGGGCATTCGGCGGCAAGCCGCAGCGCTTTCGCAGCATCAAGGCGGATTTCCAGGGCGGCGTGGCGGAGTTGCTGGCGAAAGTCAGCCAGCAGGGCAGGCTCGACGACTTCGTCAGCACGGAAGATCAGGAGATCCTGCTGCAGGCGCTGCGCGACTGGGGCGCGCTGGATCGCGACTACAAGTACAACGCCAACCTCGTCTCCGCCGAGTTCCGCGGTTATGCCCGCGATCCCGGCGGCGGCTTGATGGGCGATCCGCTGCCGAGCGATCCGGTCTCGCTGCAGGAGCTGTTACGATCGCGGATATGGCGTTATCTGCAAGGCTTTGCGCGCTACGATTTCCAGACCACCATGTTCCAGCCGGTCGGCGGCATGGACATGATCGGCAAGGCGTTCGCACGCGAGGTCGGCGATCTGATCCGCACTAACGCCAAGGTGACGCAGATCCAGCAGAGCAGCTCCCGCGTCACCGTGAGCTATGTCGACACGACCAGTCCATCCGTCGTGCAGCAGGCGACCGCCGATTGGTGCGTCTGCACCATTCCGCTGTCGATCCTGAGCCAGTTGCCGATCGATGTCGGCCGGCCGATGAAAAATGCGATCGATTCCGTGCCCTACGTCGCCTCCGTGAAAATCGGGCTGCAGTTCAAACGCCGCTTCTGGGAAGAGGACGAGGCGATCTATGGCGGCATCAGCTACACCGACCTGCCGATCCAGCAGATCGCCTATCCGAATACTGGCTTCAACAGTGGCGGTCGCGGCATCCTGCTCGGCGCTTACATGCATGGGGGCGCCAATTCGTTCGAGTTCACCGCCATGCCGCCGGCCGAGCGGGTCGCCAGTGCGGTCGAGTTCGGTGCCGCAATCCATCCCCAGTACAGGAATGAATTCGAGCACGGCGTCGCGGTGGCCTGGCATCGCGTGCCGTTCACGCTCGGCTGCGCCGGCCAGTGGACCGAGGCCGCCCGCGCGCAGCACTACCGCAATCTGTGCCAGATCGACGGCCGCATCGCGCTGGCGGGCGAGCACGCCTCGCAGCTGCCATGGCAGGAGGGAGCGATTCTGTCGGCGCTCGATGCCATTACCCGATTGCACGAACGCGTGGTGAAGACGTGATGATGAGGGCAGGCACAGCTGTCGTCGCTGCGCTGGCGCTGCTGCCGGCAAGCGCGACCCTTGGAAGGGACGACGCCACGGGCAAGCGCTCCTTCTCCTCGGCCTGTGAACTTTCAACCAGCGATGAAGCTGTCGACCTCCCTGCAGAGCTGGAGACGCGGTGGGTCGACGATGGCTACGACCGGCGTCCGCCAGGGGACCTTGCTTGCCAATGTGACGTCAACAGCGCCGTCTACTGGGAAGGCAACTGGGCTCAACAAGATGAAGGTCAGGCGCGGTGCGCATTCATTGAGTATGGCCTGAGCCGAACTGATAACGGCTAGCCGCTGTCTTTTCAAACCGTTCTCTTAAGGCACGTGCGAATTTCGGGAGGATTAGGCAGATGGCAAATCGTTACGTGCCACACATTGGGATGGTCGCGTTGGCTAGTCAGCAGTATCTGGCGATCGCGTTCATCTATTCGGCCATTCCCGTGATCCTTCGGGGCAACGGTGCCAGCCTGGAACTGGTCGGCCTGTATGGCACCGCTTTCTTTGCATTCACCGTTAACTTCCTTTGGGCCCCGGTGGTGGATCGATGGAGCCTCAATCGACTCGGGCTGAGACGTTCGTGGATCCTGTTGACCCAAGTCGCCAGTACCATTGTGCTGGCAGCAATGGCATTCTTGAACCCGAAGACCGATTTTGTGTCGCTTTTTCTTGTCTCCCTGGTACTTGCGACCATTGCTGCCACGCAGCGGATCGCAACTTTGGGCTACATAGCCGAAGCTCTCGATTCCAGCGAACGGCCGCTTGGCGCAGCGCTGCTGGGTTGGGGCCGGGCCATCGGCCATGTGATCGGTGGCGCCGTCTGCCTCCAATTGATCGAGATGGTCGGTTGGCGTCCAGCTTTGTTGGGTTTGGCGATGCTGCTAGCCGTTTTCGCTGGTTGGGTATTCGCTATTTCTGAACCGCTGCAACGCAGCGACCGATGGAGCTCGACGCAGCGCCCCTCGATCTCCGCGATCTTTCGCTACGCTGGCCTGTGGACGACGGCCGCATTGATCGCGCCGGCGGTTATCGGGATCGCTGTGGCGTTCGCGACGGTTCAGTTACGGCTTGTTGACCTCGGCTTCGCCGCGGCAGACATTGGATGGATCGGGGCGCTTTCGAACGTATTGACGTATACGCTGGTAGCGCCGCTGACCAGCGCCATCATCGGTCGAATGGCACCGCGACGAGGCTTGATCTGGGGCTGCGCAGTCATGGCGATAAGTTTCGGTGCGCTTGCGATGGTTGATCGCTACGTCAGCGTTCGCGTAAGCGCCGTTGTGAGCGTTGGCATCGTGTTCGCGGCACTCGCTGTTCAACATGTCACATTCACGAACTGGTTTCTCGGGCTCGCCCGACCAGGCAAGGCGGGCACAGATGTCACGTTTCTGACCTCGGTAATGTCGGCGTCAGCGTTGGTCGGCTTCGCGGCGAGTGGATTTGCCGTGGCGAGATTAGGTTACGCGGTCACGCTGATACTGCCGGGCCTCGGCTCTGCTCTCTCGGCCTTGCTCGGCCTGGCGTTGCTCCGTCAATCTGATAAGGAAGGGCCGGCGAGAGTTAGCAGGCCCTTTTCTGCGGAGCAAGTTGTTGGCGCGAGGGACTTACGGAATGAACGGCGATGATGGAGTGATCACGCTGATTGGCCGCACCTATAGTTTTGAATCAGCTCATCGCCTTCCCAATCTCCCCGATGGCCACAAATGTAAGAACCTACACGGCCACAACTACCGTATGGAAGTGGTGATGCGCGGAGGGGTGGACTCGAGGGGCTTCGTGAGGGACTTCGCTGAGATGGATGCCGAGCTGGAGCCGCTGCTGAAGCTCGTCGATCACCGACTGCTCAACGATGTCGACGGACTGGAGAACCCAACCGCCGAGATCATCGCCCGTTGGTTCTTTGATCGCATTCCCCATTGCGCGAGTGTGCGGATTTATGAGACCGCCGACTGTTGGGCGGAGGTGGCGGCTTATGGCGGCAGTACAAAATGCACGCCGAGTTAGTCGAGGGCGGTGAGACGCCGATGCGACTGCGCTATGGATGCCGGGCAATGTGGCCGGTGCTCGGCGGCGTCCGGTATAGAACTCGACCGTTATTCATCAGCCGTGCCGCTCATCCCCATTGGCCTGCCACGGTGGAAGAGTTCCCGCGCCCAGTCATCGGACCGCTTACCCGGTCGAGATGCAGTAGTCTAGGTCGCTGCAGGCTTGTCTGGCATCGTCGCCGGCCGTGCCACATTGCCCTGATGGCGTGACGCGGCGCCGACATTCTACTCGTAAATCAGCGAGCTGATTGGCATCCAAGGGCCGGATACTGCGATTGCTCTTGAGCACACAGATCGACAATGCGCTTCACTGATGCGGCCTGGCTCTCGAACTACTCTCGAAGCAGTTGCTCCGCCTGTCGTCGATCACGACTTGCCTGACAGCCACCGCCTCGTTTTGTGCGCAAAGTCCACACGCACGACCATGCGCCCTCTTGGGGCGCTTTGCTGAAACCGTGACGGGCACGTCTTGGAAGTGTGTGGAATGACGGTTTTGCGTCTCAGGCGATGGTGACGACTACTCGATCCGGTAGCTTTGTTGTTCAGCAGCATGAGCTACTCGTTAGGGCCGTTTGACAGACACGCCTCGCGCACCAAGGGCCGCGCCGGGCAGGGGAAACGCGATGAAATTGACCGCTCCGGGTTTCACCTCTCTTGCGCTGATCCTGTTTGCCTGCGGGGCGATGGGAAGCGCTCGGGCCAATAATCCGTCGCCCGCCCAGGTCACAATACCGGCCGGCCAGAAGGGTGGTGGCGGGCAAAACCTGGGTATGTCGTCACTGACCGAGCAGCATCGCCTGCCGCCGGACTCAAGCACCAGGCACACGCTTGAGCTGCCTGGGCGGACGCTTTCTTTCGTCGCGACCGTCGGTTCCATCCGCCTGTTCGACGATAAGGGTGAGCCGCAGGCAGATATCGTCTATACCTCCTATCAGCTTGAAGGCGCTGATCTCGGCACGCGCCCGGTGACATTCTTCTTCAACGGCGGACCAGGATCATCATCGGCGTGGCTGCAGCTTGGCAATGCCGGACCGTGGCGGCTGCCGATCAATGCTGACGAGGTCACGCCATCGACATTTCCCGAGGTGAGGCCAAACGCGGAAACGTGGCTCGATTTCACTGATCTGGTGTTTCTCGATCCTGTCGGCACCGGCTATAGCCGTTTCGTGGCGACCGGCGATGACGCGCGCAAGCGGCTCTATTCCGTTGAGGGCGACGTCACCGCGCTCGCGCTGGTG
The DNA here is from genome assembly GCF_024171085.1 of Bradyrhizobium sp. USDA 4541. Classification (NCBI taxonomy): domain Bacteria; kingdom Pseudomonadati; phylum Pseudomonadota; class Alphaproteobacteria; order Hyphomicrobiales; family Nitrobacteraceae; genus Bradyrhizobium; species Bradyrhizobium sp. USDA 4541. The sequence continues at coordinate 8,323,131 of NZ_JALJZF010000001.1, read as the reverse complement.
ATCCGTCGCTGGCTCGAAAAGCATGACCGGCTGTTGTCGCCGAAGTACATCGCGGGTGAAAGTTATGGCGGCATTCGTGGGCCAAAGGTCGTCGACCAGTTGCAGATGCGGCAGGGCATAGGCGTTAGGGGCCTGATCATGGTCTCGCCAGTGTTCGACTACAGCGCCGGCAGGAGCGTGCTGCAGTACGTCGCCACGCTGCCCAGCTATGTCGCGACCCTGCGTGAAGCCGAAGGTTCGGTAAACCGAGCCGATCTCGCCGACGTGGAAGCTTATGCGCGCGGCGAGTTTCTGGTCGATCTCATCAAAGGCCAGGCCGACAAGGAAGCAACTACGCGTCTGGCCGATAAGGTCGCGATGCTGAGCGGCATCGACCAAGCGGTCAGCCGTCGGCTCGCCGGTCGTTTCGAAGTCGCCGAATTCCGCCGTGAGTTCGACCGCAAGAATGGCAAGTTAATCGGCAGGTATGATGCCTCTGTGCGTGGCCTCGATCCATATCCGGAGTCCGATTTCCAGCTTTCAGGCGATCCCTCAAGCGATACGCTGGTGGCGCCTCTGACCAGCGCCACTGTCGATCTCCTTTCGCGCAAGCTTGCCTGGCGGCCGGAGGGCTCCTATGAACTGGCCAATCGCAAGGTCAGGGAGGCCTGGGATTTCGGCCGCAGCCCTCCGGAGTCAGTTTCGGAGCTGCGCAAGATCTTGGCGACGGACCGGAACATGAAATTGCTGGTGGCGCACGGGCTGTTTGACCTCGCCACGCCATATTTCGGATCACAGATCGTGCTCGATCAACTGCCGCCATTTGCCTCCACGCCGCGCGTCAAGCTTGTTGTGTTTCCGGGCGGCCACATGTTCTATTCACGAGATGCCTCGCGCCACGCTTTTCGAGCAGAGGTCGAAGCGCTGATGAAATAAGGCCGATGCCAGGCCTGGTCAGGAGCAAGGCCGCCTTCGCATAAACACAATGTCGCTGATGCTACGGGACAGAGCACATGCGGCCGGTCTCTCGCCGATCAAGGCGTGGATCGGCGTCGTCCGGCTGCTAGACGACGCAGTCCAAAAATGGCTGCGAACAAAACTCGGCTTGATCAGCCAAGGAGCAAGCTTGCGGACGCCATCTGATGCGGGCTCTCACGCTGGGCGGGGGTGACGCGCTTCGTCGAAGATGGCCGAATAGAGCTCGACAATAACGCCGCCGCGCGCGATCTGCCCGATCACGCTCACGGAGCGCGCATCGTTCGCAGGTCCCGATGGCGATGTCCAACACTGCGCAGTCATCGCCTCCTTGGCCAAAACCTGTAAGTGCCGAATTATACCGACGGCGGACCTACAGCATCGTTATCACCAGGGTCGTCAACGATGAAACAGTTGGAATCCGGCTTAAGCGAGCCAATCAATCTTGTTGAGGTGCGTTGGTGAGTAACAAGAACATATCATCGCGAATTTTGTTAGGCCCCAAGGCGCGCGAATCGCTTTCCCAGTGAGACGCGCTTCTCGGAAGTTGTAGAGCGAAGCGCTTCCGGAGAGCCGAAATGAATTTGAGCCCGTGCCTTGCGGCACACTTCGGTGAAGTGATCGTGAGGGGCTGGCTCATGAGCAAGCTTTTATTCGCCGCAAGTACCAGGCGAGCTTCGATTTGTCCTTTCGACCACCCACAACCGGCATGCATTCTTTAATGCCTCTTACGGGCCATGAGTCGATCTTCTCAGAGACCTGGTGCCAAAATCCCCCGGTTTACGACGCTTCGGAAAGAAGGCGCGGGTGTTTGGAGGAGCCGCCCGCGCCAAGTTTGCTTCGCCAGCTTGGCCGCCTTGGGGGCGTGAAGATAAACAGCCAAGCCGATGAGGTTCTTAGCAATTCATGTGCCAAGAGGGTCACGATGCAAGAGTAGACACAAACAGGCGGTACTCGACAGAGCGCAGCGGCCAGGCAGACACGACGGAAAATCGTGCGGCCGATTGCTGACAGGCCGCGCACGACTTGCGATCCAAACGTGCGGCACTCAGGAGGTTTAATCAACAAGCAAGGTCCTCAGCAACCCGCGTTCTGGACCATCATCGTTCTGTCAGAAAAGCCTGCCGTCGAACCCGAGCGAGCTGGTTACTCTTTGTTGGACATGCGCTCATCGTTCCGTTCCAAAGTCTGGTTTTCCGCACGCTCATTCGAGAGTCCTGGAAACCCGATCCCAGCGGCAAGTGTCTCGACCGGAAAAAGGGTGAGCTTTCACCACGCGGGTGGCATAATCCGCGCAACATGCACTAGATGACGGTACCGCAGCCGGAGTTTCGCGAAGACAATCGAATGGTCTTAGGAGCTCGCGAATACCGCGTCGTCAATGATAGGTCACCTGCGAGGGCCACCCCAAGCTGACGCAAAGAGCTGCAAGTTGCTCGATAGAGTCACCCTGGATTGCCGTTCGCGCATGCCAACGAGCATCGGAGCATGAGCGATCATCTGATCAGGAGGAGCGACGCCAGAAAGCAGCAGTCGTCCTCCATTGTCTTCCAGCTGCGTCATTGTTTGTCCGCAGCCTGCGAAAGGACCGGCTGAACCGCCACAGCCCTGAGCGGAAGCTTCCCAGCGCGTCGGCCGGGCAGAGGTTGAATTATGTGGTCAAGCTCAAGGTCAACGAACTGCAGAACCGGGCGCGGCTGACGGACACGCAGCGCCAACAGACCCGTGTATCTGTTTGCCGATGTGGCAAAGCGCCGCGCAGGCAACGCAGGCGGAGTAGGCAGGGCTGACCGTCCGTGGCCATTTAGCTCAGGTGAATTCCGACAGCGTCATTGAACTCCAGGCGACTACGGAGCTCTTTCGAGAATCTCCGCACACGTCGTGTTGTCTCACGAAGGTGGAGGCGCACGTCAGGAAAAATTCACGCGAGAAAATTCCGGAGAGGGTTGAAACGCACCTAACGTCAAGTTGTACGATCTGAAAAATAGACGGCGAGGGTCGTCAGCGTACAAAAAACCTCCAACGAGCGACAGTGTGCGAATGTCTCAAGTCTTAGGCTCACGCTGGAAGCGGCAAGCATCAAATGCGCCGTGCCGGGATCCGGCCCGGCCGCCACGGTCCGACGCGCACTGCTAATCCGATTTCAATATTGCCGGAGTGGCGCGCGTATGCCGGCCGGTTGGGCCGCCGATGCGCGGCGACAAGCCGACACTCGCGCTCAAATCTGCGAGATGCGTATGGCCGGATCAGAGTGGCGCGTCGCGCCAAAGGGGTTCGAGGGGCGGTCATAATGCGAACTGTTGGGAGATCTGAATGACATCGCTCAAGAGCCTTGCGAGACATCACTTCGCGTCCGCGACTGGATGTGCAGGTTGTCCCTGGGCAGCTTCTTCGACTGCCGATCCGAAGCGCACCCGGGCTCTATCGCGCAGGGCTCAAAGCTCTTGAACGGCGCTCGCCGTCTCTTTGCTGGGGCGGCTCCAGATGCATCGATGAATACAACTGAGGGGGAATAGTGTGACAAGACAGCGTTCTTTGCTGACGCCTGGTCCATTGTCGTTATCGCTGGATGTCAGGAGCCAAATGCAGCTTGACCTTGCATCGCGCGATTGCGAGTTCAAGGAAGTGACCGCCCGCATGCGGCGGCTGATCCTCAATTTGCTGGCAAATGCCGACGACTATTCGGTGGTCCCGATTCAGGGAGGCGGCTCTTTTGCGATGGAAGCCGCTCTGTCAACATTCGTGTCTTCAGCCCACAAACCACTCGTTTGCGTAAACGGCATCTATGGCGAGCGCATATACAAGATGCTGCGGCTATGGGGTGTCGAAGCGCAGACGCTTGCCAAGCGGGCGACCGACCGTTTGGATCCTCAGGAGATCGGCGAGCATCTGAACCGAAATCCCGGCGTTACGCACCTGTGTTTCGTTCATTGCGAGACCACGACCGGCATCGTCAATCCGCTGGATGCAATCGTGGAGGAGGCGAGGCGGCGTGGCGTGAAGACGATCGTCGACGGGATGAGCTCTTTTGGCGGCATCGATATTGACCTGAGCAAGGGGGGCCCTGACGTCCTGGTCACGTCGAGCAACAAGTGCATAGAGGGGCCTCCAGGCGTAGCGTTTGTCATCGCCTCTCGCGAACTGTTGGAGAAAGCAGTTCAAGAGCCGAGGTCATTTGTGCTCGACGTGAGAGACCAATGGCTCTCGCTGGAGCGCACAGGTGAATGGCGTTCGACACCTCCCACCCATATCGTTCAGGCAACGACCAGGGCACTGGAGATCCTCGAGGAAGAGAGCGTTCCTGCCCGTCGCCGCAGGTATGAGAAGGTCAGGGACGATCTCCTCAAGGAGCTCGAGGGAGTGGTTTCCCCGCTGCTAGCCGCGAACGTGCAGTCGCCGGTCTGCGTTGCGTTCGTTGCGCCGTCGGGGATGGCGGATCAGGCAGCATTTGATGGGCTGTATCGCCACCTGGCGAGCCACAACCTTTACATCTACTCTAAGCTGCACGTTGCGACGCGGAGTTTCCGGATCGGCTGCATCGGGGAAATTCAATCCGGTTGGATTCAGCAGTTGGGTTGCGCCTTCCGGACATACTTCCGCCCTGGTCAGGGTGCCGCGGCGCGACCAATATCCGCCCAGGAGACATCCCAGGCCCTCGTCAAGGTGCCGCTTCGCGTGGCAACGGGCGCGCAGGTGCCATGGTCCCCCGAGACTGCCGTTCTGCACGCGGGTTACCGTCGCGACCCGGTGACGAAAGCTGTGGCCGTGCCGATATATCAGAACACGGCTTATGAACTCGATGGCGATCTGAACCACATTGCCGATGTCTACAACGTAAAGGCTGATGGGTTCACCTATACAAGGATCATCAATCCGACGACGCGCGCGCTGGAAAGAAGGTATGCGGCGGTCGATACGGGAAGGGATTCGCTCGCCGTCGCATCAGGGCAAGCGGCAACCTTCCTTGCCATCGTCAACCTGGCAAGCGGGCAGGTCGGGGATAATGTCGTCGCCTCGCCATATCTGTATGGCAATACCTGGAACCTGCTCCATAACACGCTGAAGCGTCTTGGCATTAGCGTCAGGACGGCGGATCCTCGAAGGCCCGAGACGTTCGAACGTGCCATCGATGATCGCACGATATGCCTGTTCGGAGAGGTGATTTCGAACCCCTGTCTGATTCCGCTCCCGGTCAAGCAGCTGGCGGAGATCGGTCGGAAGTACGGCGTTCCCCTGGTGGTGGATAATACGACGACGCCACTGGTCTGTCGGCCGTCAGATCTCGGTGCTGCGATCACGACGTACTCCGCGACGAAATACATATGCGGCCATGGCACCACACTGGGCGGACTGATTGTCGACAACGGCAAGTTCAGCTACCGCGGGGCCTCCCGCTTTCCGTTGTTCAACGGTCCTGACGAGGCGCATGGCGGGATTATCTGGCGCAGCGCGCTGCAAGATGTCGACGATCTTGGAAAAAGCGAGTTTCTGCTGAAGGCCCGCATGACTTGGTTGCGCGATACGGGGGCTGCGATCGCTCCGTTTGCGAGCTTCCAACTGATCCAGGGGCTTGAGACGCTGCCGCTTCGCATGAAGCAGCATTGCGCCAACGCCAGGGTCGTCGCAGACGCTCTCAAGGAGCATCCAAAGGTACGCCGTGTCTTCTATCCGGGGCTTTTCGAAGGAGCGGATCGGGAAACCGTCGACCAGACGCTCAACCCGGCATACGGGCACGGCGCAATGGTCATGTTCGAAGTGGAGGACGAGCTGGCCGGACGCAAGTTCATCCAGAACGTCGACTTGATGTATCACGTTTCGAATGTCGGAGATGCCCGCACACTGGTGACGCATCCTGTCTCCACGACACACACAACCGTTCCACGGGAAAAGCGCGAGGCCGCTGGCATATTTGGCGGTTCGATCCGGCTTTGCGTCGGCATCGAGGACGTCAACGACATTGTCCGCGATCTGCACAAAGCGCTCTCCGCAATCTGACAACCTGCAAGGCGATCAGGAAGGAATTCTCATGAATCAGCCAGAAGCTTGGAAACTGAGGTCGTCACGCTATGAGGCCGTTCCATTCAGCCGCGAGATCAATAAGCAGCTCTCCGAGCTGAGGCCCGATAACATAACGGGAGCGGCGTATATCGCGAAAGACTACGCCGTGATCGCAGCGTGCACGCTCGCGACCGTGTCGGTCTCATGGTGGTTGTATCCACTCGCAGTTCTTCTGATCGGCGCCTACCAGCGCGGATTGACGACTATCGCCCATGATGCGGCTCACCGCACGCTCGCGAAGAATACCACCTGGAACTACGTCCTCGGGATTCTATTCGCCGCCTATCCGCTGTTCCAGCGCCACTGGGCCTACCGGATCTCACACGTCTATTTGCATCATCCCTATCTCGGCGATCCTGACAAGGACCCCGATCTGAAGTTCTTCCTGGCCAACGGTGTTTACGACGTGCAGCCGCCTGAGCGGTACGCGTTCAACCTGATCTGGAAGCCGATATTTGGCGGTGCGACAGTGGCGTACCTGAAGTATCTCTGGACCAATCGTTTTTCGATCAGAGATGCCGAGGACGAGAGCCGCTCAGGCATACTTATCGACAAATATGGCTTCTATCTTTTCTGGATCTGCATCCTGGGCGGATCATATGCCCTTGGGCTGCTCCACATCGTGGTCCTGTTCTGGATCGTGCCCTATCTCACCACGTTCCAGGTCCTTGGCTGGTTTGTCGAACTCGCCGAGCACTCGCCCATGTGCGAGACCGAAACGCAGAACGTCTATCTGACCAGGAATCGGAAGGGGAATTTCCTGGAGCGGGCCATCCTGGGGCAAAACCTGGATGAATATCACCTCGAGCACCACCTCTCGCCTGGCATCCCGTTCTGGCTGCTGCACAAAGCCCAGAAAATCAGGATGCAGGATCCAGCTTACGCAAAGGTTGCCGCAAGCTGGGGAGGGCTCTTCGTCAAGGGGCCGCAAGGTCAGCCAAGCGTCATCACTCAGTTGAAGGAGCGAAACCGGCGTCTGTATGAGCAGTCTGTGCGCGGTACCAACCCGAGTGGACAACTCGCGTGACATTGCAACGGCCATACAAAGCCCGTGCCGTGGTCGGCATCACCTCGAACCGTCTGTTGGTCGATGGCGTGCATCGTGATTGGTTGCGGCGCAAGTACGTCAAGGCCCTGCTTCATCATGCGGGACTGGCGTGCGTCATATTGCCGACGATCGACGCTGAAGATGCGTCGGTTGAAACCGCTCCGGCGATCATGCAGGCTCTCGACGGACTCGTGTTGACGGGAGACGAATCCAATGTCGATCCTGCGGTTTTGACGGCGCCTGCGTCTTGTCCGGGAGCTGATCAGCAGGACATCGAGAATGGAATCCGTGATCGTCCTCGGGACAGGCTATCCGCGGTAGCGATCAAGAATGCCATTGCGCAGGGAATGCCGATCCTGGGCATCTGCCGGGGGCTGCAGGAGCTCAACGTCTATTTCGGCGGCACGCTTCGCTCATCCCTTAGCGAGTGGAGTCTGGGGAGTGGCCAGATGCATGCCGAGAAGCCGGACCGCCCGAGAGATCGCCAGTACGATGTCGCGCATAGCATCAGGATATGTCCCGACGGTGCGCTCTATCCGATCGCGCGCGCTGTCGAAGCGCAGGTCAACTCCCTGCACAATCAAGGCATAGAAGTGCTGGCCGCTGCGCTAAGACGGGAGGCGTGGGCGCCTGACGGTCTGGTCGAAGCGGTCTCGGTCGTGGGCGCGCCGACGCTGCAGATCGCTTTGCAATGGCACCCCGAATGGCACGCCTCAACCGATCTGCTGAGCAGGCGGCTATTCACGGCATTCGGAGAGGCGTGCCTTGCCTACGCCGAACAAAGAAGCACAAGAGGCGGACAGTGACATTTCAAACCAAACGCGGTCCGCCCAGATCAAAAGGGGAGTTCACCGGAACCGACGCGCCGGCATCGTTCGGGGTGCGCGCTGCGCCGCGACAGCATCGAGGCAACGGCGGACGATCGACAAGCCGCTTCGCTCTGGGAGTTCTCTTTGTGGCGCTTTACGTCGTCCTCAGCGCGGCAGGCGAGGTGTATGCGGCATCGTATTTTCAGCAAGCAGACCTGTTCGTCGCTCTGTTGGTGTCCTTTGCCGCGGTATGTCTGTCGTTCAATCTGCTGGCTGGTCACGGGACGGGCAAGGCACGAGCCACGAAGCCAGCGCTCGTGGCTTTTGTGTCGCTCAACCTCGTGACCGCGATCAGCTGGATCGGATTGTTTGTCGGCCTGAAATACGCCGAACCTGCGATCGTCGTCGCGTTCATGGTGGCGCTGGGACCCGCCGCAACAGTGTGGTTGAACGCGCTGATCAGGCGGAAGGGCATCCCTCCGGCATCCGACATCGTCGTGAGCGCCACGATTGCGATAATTGGCGGCTACATGATCTGGATCTCGGTCAGCGGCAATGCGGGCGTGCAGTGGGGGCCTCGATCGTCTTTGGGTATCGTCCTCGCAATCGTGGCCGGCCTATCGCTGGCGCTTACAAATATACTTGTCAAACTGCTGTTCGAATACGGGTTTTCTGGTCGACAGGTATTGGCGCATCGGTTCTACGGAACGATTCTCCTGCTGCTGGGACTAGTCGACTATTCCTCCATGGTGCTTGAGATCTCGCAGCATTGGCCTGCGATCGCAGCGATTGGGCTCTCCACGATCATTGTTCCTTTGCTCTTGATCCAGGAGGGTATCCGCCGCGTCGAGCCCTTCACCGTCAACATGGTGCTGTCCACCGCCCCTGTCATCACGTTCCTGTTCCAGTACTTCGATTCTCGTATCGTGCCTTCGCTACATACGTTCGTTGGAAATCTTCTCATCACGATTGTCGCTGTCGGCAACGTCTACTCGCAGTATCGGAGGACCGCATGAACGAACGCAAATGTGTAATCGTCGACGCATATTCGACTGGCCGATTTCTACCTGAAGAGTTCAGGCGGTACGGAATTGGAACGGTGCACGTGATGTCGGCTGCACAGATTCCATCCATCTTCCAGTCGCATTTCAATGCGGACCTGTATGACGAAGTCATTCGTCCCCGCGAATGCATGGCCCACGACGAGATCGTTGAATTTCATCTTCAGGCGCTCCGCGGCAGGGAGCTGGAGTTCGTTATAGCGGGGTCCGAGACCGGAGTTGAGCTCGCCGATTCCATCTCGGAGCGGCTGGGCTTGCCTTCGAATGGGACGGCTCTGTCAGCCGCCCGGCGTGACAAATCGCGGATGTCCGAAGCGTTGGCCGCGGCAGGCGTGCGATCGATCAGGCAAGTCGTGTCCGGCAATGCCGTCGAGATCGCAAGCTGGAAGCGTCAAGAGAACTTCGATGAGATCGTGATCAAGCCGCTGAACAGCACAGGCACGGAGGACGTGTTCTTTTGCTCGACTGATGCAGATGTTCAACGCGCTCTGGCTGCCATCGTCGGAAAGACAAACCGGGTCGGAGCGTTCAATGAACTGGCGCTTGCACAGGAGAAAATAAACGGTCAGCAGTATACCGTAAATGCCGTCTCGATCGATGGAGAAGCGTTCGTCACCGAGGCCTGGACCTACGAGACCGTTCTCGTCGAGGGAGCGTCATCGGTCTGCTCCCGCGAGTGGTTGCTGGGAGCCAAGGAGCCAATCGTTCTGGAGCTGTCCGATTATCTTGTGCGAGCGTTGCAGGCGCTTCAGATCGTCAACGGACCCGCGCATGCGGAGATCATCGTCGATGATCGCGGACCAGTTTTGGTCGACTTCGGAGCGAGACTGCAAGGAACCATGTCGGCAAAAGCCCGGACCATGGCATTGGGTGACAATCATATGTCGCTAACGGCCTGGCGGTACGCGGATCCCAAGGGCTTTGGTGAGTGTATGAGGTTGCGTGGAGCCTACAAGCGACAGGCTCATGCACTGTGCGTCTCGTTGATTTCCGATATGAGCGGCGTCGTTGCGGGTTACTCCGGATTAGATGCAATCCGCAACCTCTCGAGCTTCGCGGATGCCATTGCATTCGTTCCCATAGGCCAAAAGCTGATCCCGACGATCGACTTGGCGTCCACACCAGGCATCGTGTACCTCGTCAACAACGACCTGGTACAGCTTGAGGATGACTATCGCCAGTTGCGTACGCTGCGGATGAACCAGGTGTTCGATCTGATGGCGCAGGAAGGCGGCGAATGACCGACATCCGTGTGGCTCGCACGAACTCAGCTCGTGCTGCGATGATTGGCGTAAGCGACTTTGACGGTATCCTTCGAGGTAAGCACGTCTTGGGTGAAGATCTCTCGGACGGGGATAAAGTCGTCAAGTTCTCTGAAGCGGTGCTGGCGTGGGATTGTGCGGACCGGGTCATTCCCGCAGGATTCACCCAAAAGCCGCTCTCAGCATTCGGAGATGCCGATCTACGTGTTCTGTCTGGCACCGGTCGTTTGGTGTCTTATCTCGGCGATCAGGATCTCTACCTTGCCGAGTTTACGGGCGCACATGAGGACATCTGCCCGCGAGGTATCCTGCGTAAAGTCCTGAAAAGGGCAGCTGATCACGGATACGGCTGCACGGCCGGGTTCGAGTTCGAGTTCATGCTGTTCAACGAGAACGCCGACACAATTGAGGACAAGCCGTTCGGCCAATGGGCTCCGTTCACGCGAGGTCCCTTCGGTTACTCGATTGCCCGCTCTGTCGCGCACCAGGAGCTGTTCGGCGAGATCCTGGCGCTTTGTGAGAAGGCCAGAATACCTCTCAGCGGCTTGCACTTCGAGACAGGGCCGGGCGTGATTGAAGCATCGCTTCATCATTGTGATGCCCTGGAAGCTGCGGATCGCGCGATCATCTTCAAGGCAATGATAAAAGCCTGGGCGCAAACGAAAGGCATGATGGCGACATTCATGGCCAAGGTTTGTGAGGAATGGCCCGGCCAGTCGGGCCATATTCACATCTCGATGTCCTCGGACGGCCAGAATGCGTTTTACGACAATAACGCGTTTCGCAACGTCTCAAAGATCATGAGGCAATTTATCGGCGGACAACTGAACTACATGAATGAGTTCTGTGTCCTCGCCGTGCCGAACTTCAATAGCTACAAGAGATTGGTCCCCGGCTACTGGGCGCCGGTCTGCCCAAGCTGGGGAATTGACAACCGCTCATGCGCGGTGCGGGCCATTCCGGGAGAGCCGTCTGCACATCGCCTTGAGTACAGGCTGGCCGGCGCAGACATGAACCCGTATCTCGCTCTCTCATGTGCCGTCGGTTCGGGCATGCTGGGCGTCGAGACAGATGCGGTCTTGCCGACTTCGATCGTCGGTGATGCAAGCATGGAGATGTGTTCTCGCTCCGGGAGGCTGCCTCAAAGCCTGTCAGAGGCAACATATCGGTTTGCACAGTCCCCGGCGGCCAATGATGTGTTCGGGGAAAGGTTTGTTGAGGCCTTTTCCTGCTCCCGCCGCTGGGAGTGGGAGGCCGTTCAACATCGGGTCACTGACTTTGAACGTCGGCGGTACTTCGAGATCATCTAGCTGTTCGCCCTATTGAGCATTGCAGCCGTTACGCTGCAGTTGATCAGGGCAAGGGCGTCCGTCCAGCACAGCCGCGCAAGTTCACGCCTGGACCTTTCCTTCGTTCGCCGTCTTACTGGAGGCTGGCGACCATCACAATCTTGCCACCCGATCTTGCTGCGCTTCAGCTAGCACCTCCGGCCGCAGGGCGCGACCGGAGGTTTATCCCAACAGGGCTTCGCGTCAGTGCCGCTTGCCGCTTATCGGCGTGCTGCTGATTGCGGTGTCGTCGACTGCCTCATTGTCGGATGCGTTGCCGTCGTCTGCATTCTTTGCGCCCTTGGTCGACTTCCTGCCCGCTTTTGCGCCCGCAGTCCTGAGCTTAGGTGAGGAGTCCTCATCATCGCTCATCCCGCTCTGTGTGCTTGTTCCTTGCACGCCTTTGCGAGCCTTGGCGTCCGCAGCAAGGCTTTGCGCAATGACTGGGTACGCAAGGAAAGCCGCAAGGCCGCATGCGATTACAGAGGTCTTCACCAATTTCATTCGTGTCTCCTGGATCGATTTGCTTGCAACGAACGATTTCGGCTCAACGCCGCGCCGTCCGCCTGCACCGCGTGCATCGTGTCAAGCGCACGAGCAGCGTGGCTTCATCTAATCTCTCTTGTGTGGTCATCGTTTAGGAGATTTGGGGTAAATTCGCGAAGTTGTTGTCTTACCTGTGGCGATACAACATCCGTATCGTCGGGAGGAGTCGAGGATCTGCGCTGCTGAAATCGCCGGAGTCCCCGGCCGGGGGAGATAGATGCGCGCGTCTGGCGGCTTTGAAGTTCTCACCTCTGCAGTCATCTCAAGGCAGGCACCGCTTTTGTCGTCGCGCTTGTCAGCATCCTGTAAGCTAGGCTCCACAGTCTACCGCAATCCGAAGGCCGGCTTTGGCGGTTCTCACGGTGCTGGCCGGGATAGGGGAACGTCGCCGGGATTCTCGGTTGAATCGTCCCTATCGTGAGTCTGCGTTTGCGCGACGGTCCTCGCTTGGTGCGAAATCCGTCGCAGGGCCGCCCCTAGTGACGGCCTTACGGGGATTGTCGACCGCAACGACCTCCTGCGAGCCGCCATCGAAATAACGTTTAGGGTCATTCAAATGTCTGGCGGCTGGATACCTTGGGCCACGCGTCTTCACGGCCGCTGGTCCTTCGAACTTGATTGCATCGGGCGACGTCGATGCGCGCGGACCAGGCTGCTGGGTTCATTGCCGTCTCCCTGCGGGAGCGGGCTGTTGGCTGGCGCTGAAACCCCGGCTTGCGCCGGGTTTTCACCCTTCGGGCTTCCATCCCTGACGGTAGCTGCGGCGGCGCGGAATGTCTTGGGCCTCGGGGCGGCCGTGAAAAGGGAGAGGCAGAGTGGAGTGGCCTTGGCCATGACGGGTTGAAGGTCGGAGGAGAGTCTTCCGGCGCTCGTCATGGAGATTGCTGCCATGAATACGCAGATGGTTGATGCCGGCCGCGTTGCGAGCGGCGGATACAAAGTGGATGTGAGCCGCGGCGAGCGCGTCGGTCGGGTGTCCTCGGAGTGGTTTTCCCGCCCGGCAGATGAGCGTTACCTGTCGCTCGACGAACTGGCCCGCACGGTGCACGATCGGGCGAACCGCAGCCGAACGCGCGTGGTCGAAAGCGCGCTCATTCATGTCAACGCAAGCCGTGTAGACCCTGAGCGGCTGGCCTTGATGTTGCCTGGCTCCGACACCCCGGTTGCGCCGACGCATTGGAGCTTCGGTCAGCTCGCAAGCCAGGTTGGCGCTCCGGCCGCTTACCTGCGGCAGCTCCCTGCGTCACTCGCAGCCATCAACCTGCAATATGGCTTGAACGCCAATCGTCTCGAGCAGATCAAAACGCTCGAGACCGAGGATAGCCGTGTCGAGCTTCGCGCCGTCACCGGCCCCGACTATGGCCGAATCTACGACCACGAGCTGGTCGAGGCCGTACAGCGCATCGCCGGCAATGGCACAGGCGATACAAGGTGGAAGGTGCCCGGTGTGCTCGACTGGTCGAGCGGCATCTACAATCCCCGTGTCGACATTTCCAAGGCCACGACGACCCTGTATGCATCAGACAGGGACGTTTTCCTCTTTCTGGTCGATGACCTGAATCCGATCGAAGCCGGTCGTCTTCGTGACGGCTCGCCCGACCTCTATTTCCGAGGCTTCTATTGTTGGAACTCGGAAGTCGGTGCGAAGACCCTCGGCATGGCGAGTTTCTATCTTCGTGCGGTTTGCCAGAATCGCAATACGCAGCTGCACGCTTTGCTCACGAGGCAGCCCCGGCGCTGTCGAACTTCGCCAACTCCTCACCCATGCCTTTCATCAACGGCATCAAGGCCGCTCGCGAGCGGATCGTGGCACGCAGTGACGAGGATCGCACCGAGTTCTTGCGCCGCCGCGGCTTCTCCAAGGCCGAGACAGGCAAGGTGATAGACGCGGTGCTGGCGGAGGAGGGCCGCCCGCCTGAAAGCATCTTCGACTTCGTGCAGGGCATCACCGCCGTCGCGCGTGACAAGCCGCATCAAGATGTCCGCCTGGACATGGAGGCCAAGGCCAAGAAGTTGCTCGACCGGGCGGCCTAATGTCAGCCAGGCCGGAGATCCTGGTCTCCGGCCTGGTACATCTACCCTTTCCATTCACGAGTGATGGGCGCTACTCTCTCGCTGTCGTGTCCATCGCGGGCTGACAGCTCTTGGCGGTTTCGGATTCCCGCGGGATTGAGACCCGCGAGTGAGATTGCGACGACGACATCCGGAATATCTGGCTTTTCGCGCCAACACGATCGGCTGACTCATACAATTGCCGCCACGAACCGCCTTCGCGCGTTCGGCTTCGCGTCCACGCAAGCGTATCGGCTCAGGGGCCGTCAACATAACGGCCTCTGGTATCGCCGCCGGCCATTTTGAGTGTCATCCGATCCGGGATTTGAATGGCGCGACCTGGTTTTTCCGATAGCGCGGCAGCCGCCAACGAACGCCATTTGCCGCCGAAAGCTAGAGCGAGAGCCCTGACAGGCTTGTCCGCAAACGGGTTGGAGGCCGAGAGAGAGGCTCCCGGCCGCCCGGTTCGGAGAAGCTGACATGGCAAGCGCCGTTTGGAAGATCAAGCCGTCGCCGTCGCGCGACATCCTCTTAAGCAAACTCGTCTTGAGCCGTTTCGTTGAGCGGGAGGGCGCGTGATGGTCTTCGATGTCTCAGAATTGGTACGCCGCCTCGCACGCGAGGCCGAGGGCGTATGCCGACACTATCTGTCCAATGGCAAGCGGGTGGGGCGATACTGGGTGGTTGGCGACGTTCGCAACACGCCAGGACGCTCGTTGTTCGTGCGGCTCCAGGAATCGACGAAGGGGCCCGCCGGAAAGTGGACCGATGCCGCCACCGGAGAACATGGGGACCTGCTCGACATCATCCGCGAAAGTATGGCTTTGCGAGATTTTCGCGAGGTGGCCGAGGAGGCAAGACGCTTTCTAACGCTACCTCGTTGCGAGCAGCAACCCGCCCCGAAAGCCGACAGTCCAGCAGCGCGAGCCGGATCGCAGCAAGCCGCCCGTCGCCTGTTTGCAATGTCCAGCCCCATCGACGGTACGGTGGTCGAAGCTTATTTGCGGCGTCGCGGAATGGTCAGTATCCATCATGGCGGCAGCTTGCGCTTCCATCCACGTTGCTATTATCGACCGGACGAGCAATTGCCGATGGAGACATGGCCAGCAATGATAGCCAGCGTTACAAATCTTGATGGGCGGATCTGCGGCGTGCATCGCACCTGGCTCGATCCGGACGGCTTTGATCGCATCCGGCTCGGCAAGGCTCCCATCGACACCCCACGGCGGGCCATGGGCGACCTGCTCGGTAACGCTGTTCGTTTCGGCCTGGTGGATGATGTGCTTGCCGCCGGCGAGGGCATCGAGACCATGCTGTCGCTGCGCTGCGTCCTGCCGACCTTGCCGATGGCTGCTGCGCTTTCGGCCAATCATCTCTCAGCCATGTTGCTGCCGGCTGGCTTGCGTCGGCTCTATATCGCCCGTGACGCTGATGCCGCCGGAGACGCCGTACGGGCCATCCTTACCCGGCGCGCGCAGGAGGCCGGCGTCGAAGCGATCTCGCTGTCGCCTCGGCTCGGCGACTTCAATGAAGATCTGCAAATCTTCGGCCTTGAGGCTCTCCGGGCAGCGTTGCGGCTTCAACTGGTTCCTGACGATGCCGCCCGCTTCCTGCGCTCGTCCACGATCGAGGCCGGGTAGTCGCGGTAATTCGACCGATGGCGAAAGATCGGTCATAGCCGAACTCACTTGGCGGAGAGGACGCGACCTTCGGCCTTCTAGCGGGCGATCGGACGGCAAGCGGCCCGGGCCGGCAATGGCTGCGTCCGGCTATTTTCCGCCGCGCGCAGGCAATGAGAAGACATGATCGCGATTTGGCGAGCGCGCTTTGCATCGCGAAGCAAAATAGCCGGTCTTCGCCATCCTCCGCTGCCGCTTCGGCCCTGCGCTACCGCCCACGCCCTGCGGGCCTGGGCGGACAAGCCGCTCCGGGTTCTGGCCCGTTCCGCCCGCCGTCTGAGTGATCGCCACGAAGGCCGCGATGGGCGCGGCCGCTCCGCCAAAAGGATCTCGTGCGATGACCGACCACGACGACATCGAACCGACGCACGCCCCGTCTCCGACCGAACACGTCCTCAGCGAATTGCAGCTCTTCGGCTATCGCCCCTTCGACGATCAGCCAGATCCAAGACCTCTCCCCGAGAGCCAGATGATCGCCGCTACCATCGTCGATATGTTCGACATCCTGGTTGCCGCGCTAAGCGATACACGGCTCGAACCGGATCTCAGCGAACTCCTCTGGTCAACCGTCAATCTGTTCCATCGGGCCGTCGATCGCATCGAACGCCAGCTCGACGACAATGAACAAGCGCAGCACAAGAGCCAGCGGGAGCAGAATGGGTCAGAGGTGCGATCGGTCGAGCTCGAGCGCCTCACGGCGGAGGGCGTCACCTTGATCGAGCGCCGAAATTGCCTGGAACTCTTCCGCGACCAGGCGATGGAGCAATTTGAGGTTCACACCGGCTCGTCCTGGCGTCCTCGGTCGGGCTCGCTGGTGAGCCACCGCACGCTCACGGCAGCCGTGATCGACTCCCGGGACTTCATCGCTGCCAAGCGCCGCTCCCAGACCGAGGTCATGTTGCCGGCAGGACCGAAGATCGCACTCACCGGCGGGCTCGACTTCAACGACCACCGCCTCATCTGGGATCGCCTCGACAAGGTTCACGCCAAGCATCCCGACATGGTCCTGCTCCATGGCGGCTCACCCAAAGGGGCCGAACTGATCGCTTCCAAATGGGCGACGACCCGCAAGGTGCCCCAGATCGCGTTCAAGCCCGACTGGACGAAGCACGCCAAGGCAGCACCCTTCAAGCGCAATGATGCCATGCTCGAGCTCTTGCCGATCGGCGTCATGCATTTTCCGGGTACGGGAATCCAGGACAACCTCGCCGACAAGGCGAGGCGTTTCGGCATCCCCGTCTGGAAATTCGGCGGCGCATGAGCGCCGTCTGTTTCAAACCATCGAGCGGAGCTGGACGCCTAGCACCCCGGCGCGTCCAGCCTTGTATCCGAAATTGCGGCTTGCGATGGTGGTGCAAGACGCGATCGTCACCCATCCGGATGAAGCCGCCACCATGCTCGCGCCTGGTCTTGTTGTTACCACATCATGCATTGGCTTGTTCTGCCGGGCGGTCAGTGGCGGCATGGCCCTCTTCGTCGCACCTGGTGCTCCCGCTTGCAGCAGATCGGGCTGCTGACGCGTTTTGCGTTGGCGGCGCGACATGGACGCAGGTGACTGTTCCTGCTTGCGAAGACCCGCCTGCTGGAGCCGCCTGAACTGGTGGAGCAACAGTCTCAACCCATTCTCATGGCCGCCACGTGCGAAGGATGATCCCTCGTCACCTTCCTCATCGAAAAGGTTGCGCGGGATCGTCGTATTGAACGGGGGGCAAGTGACTGGAGCGAGAGATATCGCGCCCCTCTTCGGAACGCTTCGACCAGGCTGCGCCGATCTCGGCCCGGCCCACCTCGTCGTTTGGCACGTTGATTCGTTCTCGATTGTTCTCTCATGACGACACCGCCCTTTGCGGCAGGTTGTTTCTCTTTGTTCGCCGAGTCGTTCCAACCTCTTGTGCAGCCCAACCGAGATTTGCCAAGTCGTCTCCCGAGCTTGCGATCCAGCCCGCGGACGCACGTGGCCTCTTGGATGGCTTGATCTGGCCGAAGACCGGCTCCGCCTCGATCGTCTGAGCCGCAACGCCGTTGATGCGACTTTCTTCCCCTGGGCTTCGCCCATTCCTCGCGAGGCAAGAAAGTCGCCACAACGGCGTCCTCCGCTGCGCTCCGGCCCGCAAGGGGTGCGTCGCCGATCGTCCTCGGCCTTTAGATCGCCATCGAGGCCGCGGTGGTCGCGGGCTCGAAACACAACAGGAGAAGTGACATGGCTAACATCGGTACTTTCAAGAAGGTGGGCAACGATTTTCAGGGCGAGATTGTCACCCTGAGCCTGCAAGCCAAGGGCGTCCGTATCGTCGCCGAGACTAACCGCTCCAACGACAACGCTCCGAGCCACCGCATCTACGTGGGCCGGGCCGAGATCGGGGCCGGCTGGTCCAAGCGCTCCAACGAGGGGCGCGACTATCTGAGCCTCAAGCTCGACGATCCGAGCTTCACCGCTCCGATCTTCGCCAACCTCTTCGCCGACGAGGAAGGTGAGGGTTTCAGCCTGATCTGGTCCCGTCCGACCCGTCGCAACGGCGACTGACCCGATCCACGATGCCTCGCCCGGCTGGTCCGGGCGGGGCATGACCTTGCGCAGGAGGCGGCCGCGATCTTGCGGCAGCGTCGCAGCACGACGACGCGAGCTTCGCCGGACGGACGCACCGATCCCCTCAAGGAGCTCTAGTCGCAAGCCACCGAGGGCGCGTCGTCGTGCTTGAGGTGTCGCTTTCGGACATTATAACTCACCAGCCAGATGACGCCGACCGCGATCGGCACGAAGGCTGCGGTCAGGAACGAGGGCTCTACTCGCAGTCCGACATCATGCGCGCCCTTGGCAAGATAGCTAAACAGGCTGACCACATAGTACCCTATCGCCCCGACCGACAATCCTTCGACCGTGCACTGCAGCCGAAGTTGCTGTCTCGCGCGCTCGTTGATGGCCTGCAACAGGTCACGATTCTGTCGTTCGATTTCGACGTCGACCCGAGTTCGCAACAGATCGGCGGCACGCGCGAGCTTGACCGAGAGAGTCGCCTGACGATCCTCCACGGTCGCGCAGGTTCGCATCGCCGGGGCCATGCGGCGCGCCAGAAACGACGACCAGGTTGGATAGCCCGAGACATCGGTGCCTTCAATGATGGACAGTCGCGATTGGACCAGCTCGTTATAGGCCCTGCTGGCGCCGAAGCGAAACAGGCTGCCGGTCGCGCCTCTTTCGAAGGATGCGGCCAGCGCCGTCAGCTCGGCAAGCAGATGGTTGTTGAACTGCAGCCCTTCACCGCTTTGCATTTTCTCGAGTGCCTCAACAAGACGGCGGTCGATGCGATCAACAGATGGTGCAAGCTCAAGGGCCGCCGACAAGCCAAGAAGCGCCAATGGACGGTAGGTCTCGATTTCCAGGAGTCGTTGCACCAGCGCTCCGAGATCGTGCGACGTCAACCCGAGGTCGCAGACGAGGATTTTCGTGAAGCCTTTTTCGTCTACGCGGAAGTCTGAGGCCGCAACGCCTGCGCCGCTCTTTGTGGCAACCATGGCCAGGCTGTTCTTGTCAAAAATCTGTTCGGCCCGCCTGGTCGGCGAGGCGTCCTGCTCGACCTCTAGCCTGATCGCGACCAGCAACTGCCCGGTCTGACGCAACGCGCGGATCAGCGATCGGACGGTACCATCAACCTTGTCAAATCGGTCTGCGGCAGAACAATTTGCGTTGGTCCAGATCCAGGTGAATGTTGTGAATTCTGAATGCTGCTCCCAGCGTAGCGTAGCGGGCCCGATGACAATCTGATGAAGTTTCGTCGACTGATCAGGCGGCGCAAGATTACGCTCGAGGCAAAAATCGATAAAACGGCAGCGATCGCTTGAGGCCGCCTCGCCCTGTGCAAGAAAAGCGAAGTGGATCACGCTGAAGGGCGAAACCAGGCGCGTAAAAGGGCGCGCGTGCACTTCGCCGAGCACAGCGTCGCGTTGCGGATGTGGCGTGAAGGTTCGCAGGTCCAGTTCATCGATCATGTATTGACGCCTTGCTTCAGGGTGAGCAGGCAACCGTCAGCCTTGACGCGGGAGGCAGTGGCGGTGCCGGGAACGCACGGCCAGGTTGCTGATCAAGCCATGTCGACGATCATTACCGAAGCCGCCTCGACTCGGGAAAGAGGTCTTGCGGGAGGAGGGTTAGGCCAGGCAGATTGACATGGAGCAGCCTCATCCAGCTTTCGAACGACGCCATCAACGGCATCTGCCGCGTACGGTCCGGTGTCTATGGCGAAATGCCCGCGTCGCGGCTCAATAAGTGTAGCGGTGCGCCAGCAAGCCGTTCCTCGACCTTGACGATGGCCCGCCGCACCGTCCGACGAATGCTTGGAGTTACGCGGACAGGGTTGTCTGTCTCCGAATCCCACCGACATCGCCCGCCACCGAAGGGGTGCCGCATGCAAGTGAAGATACGCCGACCCTCTTCTGAAAGCAGTTGTCCGGTCGCATGACCGATGCCGTGCGAGGTCGCGGCAAGCAGGAACGTCTTGCATTCTCCCGGCGTGGTGCGGACAAACAACCTCGGGTGCGGCAACCGCATTGTCGATTGGCGGATCGAGGCCCAAACGCGACTCCCATCTTGTTGCCGTCGTCAAACTTCCTGGCGCAGAGAGCCGGTGCAGGATTTGGGCCAGCACTATAGAAGGGGCGCTCCCGCGTCGTTTTTACGCAATGTGGCTTTCGAAGACAGTCGGGGGTGGGTTTCAGACATGAAGCGCGCTTGTATTCCGACAGAATGCGCACGTGGCACAGGCCGCAGGGAATTGCGTGTTTTCGGCAAGGTGATCGCTCGCCCGGCCGCTGCCATTGAGCGGGCACGCTCTGGCTGGATTTGTCGATGCCGAGCCCTGCGAGTGACCGCGCCCGGACCCGCGGGGCAAGGTGCTCGGTGATGGGCTGATAACGTCACATCGCGTGAGGTTGACTGGATCACGCAGCTGGAGCTCTCGCCGTCCTCGTCTTTGATACGTCACTCAGAGCAGCCCAAGCGTCGCGGCTTGACCGATTGCCGCAGGAGATAGATACGCGGCGACCGTTGTGAGCGATCAACCAAATAGCGGCGGATCACAGATACGGCCGGCGACTATTGTGAGCCCGAGCGTAGGGCCGAGGCGTTGATCGCGGAATCGGAAATCTGCGCCTGGCAGCACAAAGAGCTAATCACCACTGAATTCGTTGGGCCTGCTTCTCGGCGGGACTCGGCCTCGCCACGTTGTCCTTGATGTCAGCTCTGTTCGGATCGAGCGCACGAAACGGCCTCTTCGATGGATGGATCTGCCCGAAGGACGGCTGCGCCTCGACCGCCTATGGCGCAACAGCGGCGTCATAACTTTCTTCCCCTGCCGGCTGCGCCGTCATTCCTCGCGCGAGCCAAGAAAGTTGCTCCTTTGCTGTCCGGCCCCTTCGGGGTGCGCCGTCGATCGCCTCCGGCCTGTCGATCATCATCGAGGCCGCATGGTGCGGGCTCGGAAAACTTCAGATCAAGGAGAACTACCATGGCGACCATCGGCACCTTCAAGAAGACCGGCAACAACGAGTTCACCGGCGAGATCGTCACCCTCTCGCTCCAGGCCAGGAGCATCCGGATCGTCCCCGAAACCAACCGCTCCAGCGAGAATGCACCGAGCCACCGGGTCTATGTCGGCCGAGTTGAGATCGGCGCAGCCTGGTCGAAGCGTTCCGAAGAGGGCCGCGATTACCTATCGCTCAAGCTGGATGACCCCTCGTTCAATGCACCGATCTACGCGAACTTGTTCGACGACGAAGGCGGCGAAGGCTACACGCTTCTCTGGTCGCGGCCGCGCAAGAACCGCGAGTAACTTAGCCGAGTGCTGGCGCCCCGCTGATCCGCGGGGCGCTTCGCGGCGGCCTGAGAGGCCCTGCGATCTGCCTGGCGCCGCCGGTCGCGCCGACGTGGCGGGCGCTCAGCCAGGTTTGCCGGCGCCATTGTCGCCGTCAATGACGATCAGGCCCGTTTTCCCGAACCAGAGGCGCTCACGCGGCGCCAGCGTGTTGACATGAGACAGGCTGCGAGGGCGCCCAGCCGAGGGATGACGTGGCCCGGCTGCAGGGTCCCTGACACGGCTCGCCTCGAGCGAGGCGGTCGCCGCATCGCCCTTGCAGATCGCGACCAGCGCTTGATGTCGGCTGCCTCGAGCTTTGTCGGCCGCCGGTGATCGGACCACTGTCGCTGGCTTGAAGCTGTGAAGGAACGTTCTCGTCACAGCGCCAGCGACCGTTTTAGATCGTCGTGCTCGAAGGCGCTGGCCATACGGTTGATTTCGGCCGGGCGGGCGCCGACCCCCTTGGCGGCTTCGCGCCAGGTTGCCGTCACGCTCGCGACTTCTTTGATAATCGCCCGGGCCTGCGGCAGCGTGAGTGCGAAGAACTCCGATGCGGCCTCCAGCAGATCGAGCGAGCAGGTGCCCTCGTCCAGATCGATGTTCGTCGACAACACGCGGGCCTTGAGATCAGTTGGAACGGGATTGAGGTCGTATGCCGGCGAGAGAGACCATCCTGCTTTTCCCAGCCACAGGAAACCGTGGTTGCGGAGGTGATCGTCGACATTGGAGATCAGCACGTTGAAGACGACACGCCGATAAAGGGCATGGGCATCCGTTTTCCCTTGTGCGCCGTGTTGAGCAAGGGCATCGACGATCTCCGGATAGCTGCCGCGCTCTCCGTCTTTGGCGCCCATCATCGCCATCGCCGACAGGAACGGGATGCGGATCGTACCGTCACGATCGAAGCGCCGCGACAGCATGACCGGCTTGCCGCCGACGTCGATCAGCTCGTGCTGCGGAGTGGCGATACCTGCCTGGCCAGCGAGCCGCAGCGCGATCTCTTCCCAGGTCTCCATGCTATAGTCGTCGGTCTCCTTCGGGAATTTGGCGATCGAGAGGCGACCATGCTGGTCAATGACTGAGGCCTTCGGACGCCCGCCGCCGAGCGAAGAGCCGGGGGCAAAGATGAGTTGGAGTTCCTCATCTGTTTCTTCATCCCGGAGAATCCGCTCGGTGATTTGGAGCAACCGGCCGAGTTCGATCAGGGCAGGAACGCCGGCCCGGGTCGGCGCCTGGAAAACACCGTCGCCGACCCAGCGGAAACGGAGCGCGCCCAGCCGGCTCTCGTCGGCGACGCCTAGCAGGTAGTCGCTTTCCGCGAGGGTGCGGACGGCACGGCCCTCGTGTTCGGCGAGGCGGCGCTCGGCGCGCTGCATGAGACGGCGGCCCCAGGTGTCCGGCGCCGAGTCGCCAATGGAGCCAAAGATGGCTAGTCGGGCAGGAGGAGCGAATGCGCCGCGTGTCAGTGCAAGTGCCGGCTCCAGCGAGAAGCGATCCGGATCCTCAAGCCATGCAGCGTCGTACTCGAAGAGGATGGTCTCCGCGCCTCTGACGCGATTGCTCCTCGCCAACCCTATCGGGCGCGTGCGGCTGTCCAGATCGATGTGCACCTCGAAGTCAGCCATCGTGGGATGGTCCGGTTGGCCGCTTGAGGTGGACGTGCTTGGGAAGGTGCGCGCTGGCGAGGGCCTGGCCGACGCTGTCGTTGCTGATGTCGGCGACCTGACCCAGGCCGTCGAGCAGGCCGAGCGCCTGCAGCACGCCAGCGTAGATGCCGATGCTGACGCTGGTGTCACCAGCTTCGACCCTTTGCAGGGTCGACCGGGACGTGAAGGCGCGCTCGGCCACGACCGCCATCGGCAGCCGTCGGCGTCGACGGGCGTCATGGATGTCCGCCCCAAGCTTGCGCAGCGCGCGCCGTACCGCAGCGGGAGGTTTGTGTGGAGTAGGCATTGTTGACGTCTTCATGCTTCATATTCGAGGAATATGTAGCACGAAGGTTACAACTTTCCTAGATGAGCCGAATGATCGAAGGTTCGATTTTACCTCATTCGCGGATGTCGGCCTTGAGTTCCGACCGCGGCCCCCCTCGCTCTGGCTTTCACATCGGCGGACTGGCTGCAATTTCTGTCAATCTGACTGAGCCATCTGCTTCCGTCAGGATTCGATCGATTGGCAAGCCGGTGCCAGGGCACGGCCTCGATCCGAGCGGATCATTCAAGAGATAGCAGCTGAGTGTGGCCGCACGTCGCGTCTCACTCTTGCTTCCGAGCATGACCGTGCCACGGTCCTGCGGAAATATTGCTCGATCATCTCAGGTCGCGCGCCGCGGAATACTGCTACGTCGGCGTCACGAGGAATTGCGATTGTAGAAGCGTGTACCGGCGTCGAGGCCCACTTCGCCGGCATGACATCTCAGACGGCCGACGCTCCCATAGCGGCAGCTCGCCCTCTGCAACGTGCTGCTGTTATCCGAGCGCTCGCCGCTCATTGCTGCGATGAGCGTCTATCGAATCATCGCCGGAGCGCTGCTCGGCAAAAACGCATCCCGGCCGCGCAAGATACGGTTCCTCGCAATCGGACCATCCGAGGAGCGGAGCCTCGCCCTGATAATCGCCGGCTATTGCAAGGCTTCTGAGGCGAGCGCCTTCGATGGGGGTGTCGAAAATCACCGCATCATCTTCGGCATCCCCCTAAGCACCTCTACTCCGCGATCGTGGCAGTCGACGCGCGGCGAACTTCGTACGCGCTCCAAAGGAGCACGGAGCTTTTCAAATGTCCGATCCGAACACGGATAAGCCGCCGCGTTACTTACGCACGTCCGAAGCCGCGCGCTTCTTGAGTTTGTCCGGCCGCACGTTGGAGAAACACCGAACCTACGGAACCGGTCCCGAGTATCACAAGATTGGCGGACGCGTGGTCTATTCAGTAGCTGACCTGACAGCATGGGCCAAACTCGGCAAGAAGAAGTCGACCTCGGATCCTGGTGGCGGCACCGTACTGCCCGCAAGACGGCGTGCGCCAATTCCCTATGCGGGTAAAGAGCGGCGCTAGGCCATGTCCGTTAGCAAATCCTCAGCGCACCGCCGAAGGTGTCGCTGCGCACTTCAGACCCCTTTTCCCGGCGAGCTACGGGCTCCCGAGACGCGGCTTGAAATTGTCGGGAATGCTGGTCAGGATCGTGATGGCCGCCTTTTGCGGCATCGCCCGCGTCAGTTCGTCGCCGCATTTGGTGATGCTTCCGATGCGACCGGTTTGCCCGGATTGATGGCGCCGTCGCGCCAATCCGAAATGGGCCCGGACATTGGTCGACTTCCTAGATCGTCTCGGATCCAGCGACACGTCGAACCCCGCGTGCAAGTCCATCGTTCGACTTCGTCGCCGACGGCTGGAATGCGCGGTGCGCTCCAGCCGCGAATCGTTGCGCGGCATCGTCGCCGTAGCGCAGCATGCAAGGGGGCACAGCTCAGTACTGCTGCTCGCCATAAATACTTGGGCTTCTTTCTGGCGGACCAGGCCTCAACTTTCATGGGAACTGACTGGCAACGTCAGGCCGCCAGGCCTGCTCACCTCCAGAAGAGGCACACGCGCTTCGCTCAGCCCAAAGCATACCGTTCCCGATTCGAGCGTCAGGGAGCGGCGGCATGAACGATCTCACGGAAGTGGAAGTCTTGTGGCTCGAGAAGCGTATCGAAAACCGCATTCGGTTCGGTCGTATTGTCAAGGAACGAAAGCTTGATCGTCACCGGCGTGTCCTATCATTTGCACCGGGTAGCATCTTTGCCTTCGTCCGTTGGACATCCAACGACTTTGGCACGATCATGTCGCGGATTGACATCTTGCGCGCTGTCGCACCGGGACAGCGCTGCTCGACCGTACCGTATGTGAGGCCCGGCGGAGAGATCGTGCTGCGGCTCTCTGGCTGGCCGAAGGTCGAGCGAGTGTTGCAGATGGTTGATGCCGTCGAGGCGCTTGGAATCGATCCGGCTGACGTCGCTCCCGATCATTGGCATCATGTTCATAACCGTCTGTCCGTCAACGAAAACCCGCGTCCATACACGAAAACACGCCACCAGGCCTGGCTCCATCGTCGCAGAGTGATGCGATGACGAGCCGCCTGATGACGCTGACCACGATGCTTGCGGTCGCTGCCGCGCTCATCGCGACGATCGTCCTGGAGCCGCTTCCACTCTATATTTGGAATGCATCAGCAAGCGTGCCAATCGGTCTTTACAGCTTACGACCGACGAAGCGCTTCCATGTCACCGAGCTGGTCGCCGTTCAGCCGCCGGAGCCGCTTGCGACCCTCCTCGATTTGAACGGCTATCTGCCGGTCGGCGTCCCCATGCTTAAGCGGGTCTTGGCCCTGCCGGGGCAGACGGTCTGCAGAAGCGGGCGGACGATTTCGGTGGATGATGTTGCGGTGGGCGAGGCGAAGGATCGCGACGGACGCGGCCGGCCGCTGCCCAAATGGCAGGGCTGCCGCGTCGTCGGCGACGGCGAGCTCTTTCTCATGAATTGGCAGTCGGACGACTCCATGGACGGCCGATATTTTGGATTTCTTCCGGCGTCAGCGGTGATTGGTTGTGCGCTCCCGGTCTGGACCTGGGAGGAGTGACCGTGCGTGTTCTACGTGTTCATCCCGCCATTCCTCGGTTAAATTGGTTGCGGGACCGTTCCTCCGTCCCAGCCAACGCTTGCAAGCCTCACGCGCCCAGCGGTGGTCCAAATGATCGGCGCGAAGCGGCTTTACGCTGCACGGGCGCGAGCACGACGGCAGGCCTGGCTCGGTTAGGTGTACCTGTTTGGGTGGTCGTGTCGCTGCTGCTTGCTCTGACCGCATCTGACACGACCGCTCTGGCCCAAAACGGGTCCGCTGCGCTCCCAGCGATCTGTCGAACCACCCACACGCTTTCGGGCTTCATCGAAGAAGCCTCACAACGCTTTGCGATCCCGGCCCGGTGGATATGCTCGGTTTTGAGCATCGAAACTGCTGGAGACATGCAGGCCAAGTCGCCCAAGGGCGCAATGGGACTGATGCAGATCATGCCGTCAACTTGGGCGGAACTGCGCCAACGCTATGATCTAGGGAACGATCCGTACGATCCGCGTGACAACATTCTGGCCGGCACGGCGTATCTCCGTGAATTGCTCGACCGCTACGGTTCGCGTGGCGCCTTTGCTGCGTACAACGCGGGACCAACTCGCTACGAAGAACATCTCGCGGGAGCAGCTTTACCTGACGAGACGCGAGCATATGTGGCAAAGCTTGCAAATTTGCTTGGCATCCAACCGCGGCCCTCGTGTACCGCGAGCTGGAGGTCATCAGCAGCCGCGACGCTGTTCGTTGAGCGAACTGACCAGATGGAAGCGCGAAGTAGGCCGACAGCGCTCATGCTCTCGCGCTACGCAACGATCGCAATCTCGCCGCGCGATGTTACGCAGATGGCCCCCAGGCGTACTGGCGTTTTTGTAGCTCGATCGGACGCGAGGGCATTACGATGACCAGCAATGGCTCGCTTCAGCAAGCAATCGGTGGAAGAGCGAGAGCAATGGGCAGGCACGACATGTGCGTCCGGGGGCTGCACATGACGTCATGTCTTGACGAGACTAGCGGCCTCGGCCGGCAATGCGTCGGCTCGGCGAACTCCTACTCTGTGCGGGGCCCTGCCATGGCAGCTACCGCCTTCGCAATCACCGCTTCGGCGCGCTCTATCGCGGCGCGGAATTCCTCGCTCTTCCAAATATCAACCGAATGGCGGTCATCGTACGACTCGTCCGTGGTGTCTTGCGCGCGTGAGACCAACTTGCGAAGTACCGCAACGGCTTCGGAGAGCAGCTTGTCGACAATGCGGAATAAGACCGACCGGAATGACGCGCGCGGCATCGGGCGGATGATGCGGTCGGACTGGTATCGCGCCGTTCATGTCAAGAACATCGACATGCAGAAGATGTGCACGCTGCTGACCAGCCGAAGGCTGCTCAAGCGCAAACTAAGCGACCTCGAGAACCACATTCGTGGTGCGCTGCGGGCCTATGCTTTGCTCGTTGGAGCGATTGCCCGTGGCGCCTTTGAGGCGCGCGTCCGCGAGTTGATCGAGCGCACCGATCCGATCTTCGTAATGACCATCGAGGCCATGTTGGATGTGCGTCGCGCCATCCTAGAGGGGTACGATTGGCTGCACTGTGTGCTGCTCCAGGTCGTCCAGCGTGATGATGTGTGGCGGGGCGCCTGATGACGGTTCCCGGCGTCGGTCCCGTTGCGGCCCTGTCGTACAAGGTCGGCGTCGATGATCCCTGGCGCTTTGCCAGATCGCGAACGGTAGGCGAGCATTTTGGTTTGGCGCCGAGGCGGCAACAGTCCGGCACGTCGATCGATTACGAAGGGCGCATCAGCAACCTGGGTGACGTCGCAGTACACGAGCCGGCCGCAAGCCTGCTGCTGCGGGTCAGGACATGGTCGGCACCGCGAGCGTGGGGCCTGCGGATCGCCAAACGGTCGAGCATGCTGTGCGCGATCACCGCCGTCGCGCGCAAGCTCCGCAAGCATTCTGCACCGAATGTGGGGCAGCGAGACCGATTTCCACGTTGGTTTTGGCGCCAAAGTCACGCAGCAGCTGCGGTTGAAACCTGCACGGTAGCCGCGGTGCGGGCGACGACGGATTAGCGCTGGGTTTGCGCCCGGCATGTTGAGGGAGGAACGAAATTAGAGATCCGCGTGCGGTGAGCGTCCCCTGGCGGGTGCGCGAAACGGGGAATGTCCGCTATCTCTTGCCTGCTGCCGCCCTTCGAGGGCGAGAGCGCCGGACTGCTTGGACAGCCCTGTTTACGAATCTGATGAAGAGCATGCGACGGCCTAGTGCTGAACGCGAAGGAACGCATGGACCCCGCCTGGTGAATGCAACCGCAAGCGCGGTGTGGTGACGTTTGTGCGTTGTCGATGCAGGGAGTCCGTCATGGTTGAAGTGCGACGAGTCGAAAAAAGGCGTAGGAATGAGTTGACTTTGAACGCCCGATTAGGAAGGCGAGATAAAAGGGGCTCACCGGTCGAACCACAAGCCATTGACATGGCTTGGGTTCCGGCGTGCCGGTCGGTCGGGGTGCGTGCCGCGCCTAAGACTTTCCCCAGAACATTCAAACATGTTTTCGGCACTCTAGGTCTCGCTGCGTTCTTCGAGGCCCGGTCATGACCGCAGGCGATAGCGACTTGCGAATTCGGCCTGGGCGCATCCGCAGTACACGCGCGCCGAAGCCCAAGAGCTTCATCAACCAGGTGCTGCGGGCGGCGAAGAAAGCCGGACATACCTCGGGGCAGGCCGCAGCTGGCAGACGCTCTGCGGCCTATGGGCGATCGACGTTTGGCCGCGGGCGGCTTGCTTTTAGCCGGGCCAGACTGTTCAGCCCGACCCGGCGCGTCGTGGTGAAGGCGCGCGTGGTGCGGCACAAAGGGCGAGCCTTCCGCTCAGCGCCACTGACGGCCCATCTTTCGTATTTGAAGCGCGACGGTGTGACCAGAAGCGGTGAGCGGGCCGAGATGTTCGATGCCGGCGGCGATCGTGCCGATAGCGCGGCTTTCGCGGAACGATGCAAGGATGACCGGCATCACTTCCGGTTCATCGTCTCGCCGGAGGACGCCGGCGAGATGACCGAACTGAAGGCCTTCACCCGCGATCTCGCCAGGCAGATGGAGGCCGATCTCGGTACGCGGCTCGATTGGGTGGCCGTCGATCATTGGAATACCGATAATCCTCACGTCCATCTTCTCGTGCGGGGCGTGGACGAGGAAGGAGCGGATCTCGTGATGTCCCGCGACTACATCAGCCAAGGCGTGCGTTCACGTGCCGAGGAACTGGTCGCCATCGAACTGGGTCCAAAACCCGAGCACGAGATCCGCAATTCGCTGGAAAGGGAAGTCACGGCGGAACGATGGACGCGGCTCGATCGGGAGATCCGGCTGGCGGCCGACGAGACCGGCACTATCGACCTTCGCCCAGAGAATCCCGGCAGGTCCGATCCCGAGATCCGGCGCCTGATGGTCGGTCGCCTTCAGCACCTGGAGAAGATGGGGCTCGCCGCATCCGCCGCCGCACCAGGGGAATGGATGGTAGGCCTCGAGGCCGAGCGGAGCTTGCGCGACCTCGGCATGCGTGGCGACATCATCAAGACCATGCACCGCGCCTTTACCGAGCGTGGGGAAGCGCGCGGCGTTGCCGACTTCGTCATCGAGGGTGGACAGCCGACGTCCCAGATTATCGGACGACTGATCGACCGTGGATTGCATGACGAACTGACCGGCGAGGCCTACGCCCTGATCGACGGAACAGATGGACGCGCTCACCACGTGCGCTTCCGAGGACTCGAAGCTTTCGACCACGCACCGCCGATCGGCGGCATCGTTGAAGTCAGACGCTTCGGTCAAGCCGGCGATCGGTGGCCGACCATAGTGCTGGCGATCCGTTCCGATCTCGATCTTGGTAGCCAGATCACGGCACGAGGGGCAACCTGGCTCGACCACCGGCTGGTTGAACGCGACCCCATGCCGCTCGCCATGGGCGGTTTCGGCCGCGAGACCCGCGACGCCATGGAAGCCCGTACCGAGCATCTGGTTCAGGAGGGCCTGGCGCGGCGGCAGGGCCAACGCGTCATCCTGCAGCGCGACCTCCTGAACACGTTGCGCTGGCGCGAGCTGGACGAAGTGGCAGCAAAGGTTTCGGCCGACACTCGCCTGCCTCACGTGAACGCCGCCTCCGGGGAGCATGTGGCGGGCACGTATCGCCAGCGGCTGACGCTCGCCTCGGGACGCTTCGCCATGATCGATAATGGGCTCGGCTTCCAACTCGTGCCCTGGTCGCGCGAACTCGAAAAGAGGCTCGCTCAACACGTCACAGGCGTGGTGAAGGATGGCGGCGGCATCGAATGGGCCTTCGGTCGGAAGCGCGACCTCGGTCTCTAGCAATTTCTCCAATTCAGTTGCGGAAGGACGTTCGGGATGTCCGGAACCAAAATCCTCTGGGGACAGGTGATCGTTGTCGGCCTGATTGTTTTGCTCGCCATCTGGGGAGCAACCGAGTGGACGGCTTGGCGACTTGCCTGGCAACCAGCGCTTGGGCGGCCCTGGTTCGAACTGTCCGGCTTCAAGGTCTACTACCCACCGATCTTCTTCTGGTGGTGGTTCGTCTATGACGCCTACGCGCCACAGGTTTTTGTCGAGGGAGCCTTCATCGCAGCGTCAGGGACCTTCGTGTCGATCGCGGTGGCGATCGGCATGTCGGTGTGGCGCGCGCGTGAAGCCAAGAATGTCGAGACCTATGGTTCGGCGCGCTGGGCTGATCCGGAAGAGGTTCAAGCGGCCGGACTTCTCGGTCCGGATGGTGTGGTGCTCGGTAAACTCGACCGCGATTACCTCCGGCATGACGGACCAGAGCACGTCTTGTGTTTTGCGCCCACCCGGTCTGGCAAAGGCGTCGGTCTTGTCGTCCCATCCCTGCTGGCTTGGCCCGGCTCGGCCATCGTTCACGACATCAAGGGGGAGAACTGGCAACTGACCGCGGGCTTTCGCTCGCAGCATGGCCGCGTCCTATTGTTCGACCCGACCAACCCAAAGTCCTCAGCCTACAATCCGCTGCTCGAGGTCCGGCGCGGGGAATGGGAGGTTCGCGACGTCCAGAATGTCGCCGACGTCCTGGTCGACCCGGAAGGCTCGCTCGACAAGCGGAACCATTGGGAGAAGACCAGTCATTCGCTCCTGGTCGGCGCCATCCTCCATGTCCTCTATGCCGAGTCGGACAAGACCTTGGCTGGCGTTGCCGCCTTCCTGTCCGACCCGAAGCGGCCGATCGAGGCGACTCTGAGGGCGATGATGACCACGCCGCACCTCGGCGAGCAAGGTGCTCATCCGGTCGTCGCCTCGACCGCGCGCGAACTCCTCAACAAATCCGAGAACGAACGTTCCGGCGTTCTGTCCACCGCAATGTCGTTTCTCGGGCTCTACCGCGACCCCGTGGTGGCCCACGTGACCTGCCGGTGCGACTGGCGGATCGCCGATCTGATCTCAGATTGCGGCCCAACGACGCTCTACCTCGTGGTGCCGCCCTCCGATATCTCGCGGACCAAGCCACTGATCCGCCTGGTGCTGAACCAGATCGGTCGGCGCCTGACCGAGGATTTGCACGCCCGTGACCGGCGGCATCGAGTTCTGATGATGCTCGACGAGTTCCCGGCGCTGGGTCGGCTTGATTTCTTCGAGTCCGCGCTTGCCTTCATGGCGGGGTACGGCATCAAGAGTTTCTTGATCGCGCAGTCGCTCAATCAGATCGAGAAGGCCTATGGGCCGAACAACGCGATTCTCGACAATTGCCACGTCCGCGTCAGCTTCGCGACCAACGACGAGCGGACCGCCAAGCGTGTGTCCGACGCGCTCGGTACCGCGACCGAGATGAGGGCCATGAAAAACTATGCCGGTCATAGGTTGAACCCCTGGCTGGGGCACCTGATGGTCTCGCGCCAGGAGACGGCGAGGCCGCTTTTGACCCCGGGCGAAGTCATGCAGCTTCCGCCGATGGATGAGATCGTCATGGTAGCGGGCACGCCGCCGATCCGGGCGAAGAAGGTCCGCTATTATGAGGATGCGCGGTTTACTGAGCGGGTCTTGCCGCCGCCCGATCCGGCGTCATCCGGTCGATCTTCGCGAACGGACGGATGGTCGACGCTTGGAACGCTGAAGCCGGCACCGCCTCCAATCGACAGGGGGCAAGGAAAGGAAGACACGGAGAACAGCGGTCTCCGTCGTGAGCCCGAACTCCCCGATCACGTTGCGATCGCCAAGGAGACGAGCGAGCCGACCCCGGCGGAGGAATTTGCCGCGGTTCTTGACGATGATGAGGATGCGGCCCGCCAGTCCCGGCTCATGCGCCAACAGATGCGCGGCGTCGCCCGTCAGGTCGCCATGGACCCGAATGACGGTATGGAGCTCTGAGGCGATATGCGCGACCGGATGAATGTCTACTTCCCGCCAGAGCTGCTGAAGCAGATCTCGGAGCTCGCCGATCGCAAGAAGCTTTCCCGGTCTGCGATCGTGGAAGCGGCTGTCGCTTCGTTCCTATCGCCGGACGGCGCGGACAGGCGGGAGGCAGCGTTCGCCCGTCGCCTCGATCGGCTATCGCGTCAGATGCAGCGATTGGAGCGTGACGTCGGTCTGACGGCTGAAACCTTGGCTCTTTTCATTCGGTTCTGGCTAACGATTACGCCGCCGCTACCCAACGATGCGCAGGCGGCCGCGCAGGCAAAGGGTAGGGAACGCTTTGAAGGATTCGTCGAGGCGCTCGGGCGTCGCTTGCAAAAGGGGCAAAGCTTTCTACGCGAGATTCCAGAAGATATCCGCCGTCAGAACCCGGCCGAGGAAACCTGATTGAACCGTGTACATAGACCATTTCGGCGGTCCTTCTTTTTCTACGCCAGCCCACGATCGCAGCAATTTAGCCAAGCCCTTAAAAAGCTGGACGCGCTATCGGCTCGAATGAGCTGAGGAGCAAGAAGGGCCAGCATGCAAATTCTAGGGGCATGGCGTCTTACGGCGCGCGTATTCTTCCCGTTTGCTGCTGGATACTATCTTTCGTATCTGTTTCGAACGATCAACGCCTTGATTGCCGGTCGTCTCAGCTCGGATACCGGGCTTGGGACCGCCGACCTCGGGCTGCTTACGTCGGTCTATTTCCTTGTTCTCGCGGCGGTCCAGATCCCAGTTGGCATTTTGCTGGACCGGTTTGGTCCGCGTCGCGTCCAGAGTGCGCTGCTCGTGCTCGCAGCAGTGGGCGCTGGATTGTTCGCGGTATCCGCGGGTTTCCTGTCATTCTTGATCGCACGCGCGATGATTGGGCTGGGCGTGGCAGCGGCTTTGACGGCGGGCCTAAAATCCATAGTCCTTTGGTTTCCCAGAGAACGATCGGCCTTGCTTAATGGCTACATGGTGATGCTCGGATCACTGGGGGCGGTAACCGCCACGGCTCCCGCCGAGTATCTACTCGCCTGGATGGGCTGGCGCCAACTCTTTGAAATCTTGGCGGCTGCGACCGCTGCGACGGCCATGCTCATCTATGTCGTGGTTCCCGAGCGAGCTATTGTCCCTTCGACCCCGTCAATGTCCGCCAACCTTAGCGCGGTTTTCGGCGATAAACGCTTCTGGCGTATTGCCCCGCTGTCGGCGTCGTGCGTTGGATCGGCCTGGTCTCTGCAGGGATTGTGGGCCTCACCATGGCTGATGGACGTGGAAGGTCTCGATCGTGCGGGCCTCGTAGGACAGCTGTTCATGATGTCGATCATACTTAGCGGCGGGGCCTGGTTGTTCGGTACGATTGTTCATTACATTAAACGAAGAAGTCTCGGGGCCGAGACAATATTAGCGTTGGTCGCAATACTGTTTATCACAGCGGAGTTAGCGTTGATCCTGCGCGTGCCTTTGCCGTCCATCTTGCCCTGGTCCGTCGTTGCGATCGTCGGAACGGCAACCGTGGTCAGCTTCGCGGTGATAGCGGATTACTATCCGCCGGAACTTGCCGGTCGCGCCAATGGGGCGTTGAACGTCTTGCATTTTGTTTGGGCATTTCTGGCCCAATACGCGACAGGTCTGGTCCTGGAACAATGGTCCATGAATGATGGCCATAGGTCCGTCCAAGCTTATCAAGTCGCGTTCGGTCTCAACGTAGCACTGCAGATCGCGACGCTGGTCTGGTTCGCGGTGCCCTGGCGCCGATCCATCGCTTCGTGGATGAGTTCAATCCTCGTCTTCAAGCAGGCGGATGTTACCTACGCTGTCGGGTCAGTTGGGCTGTATGAGGATTCGGTCATCCTCATGCCCGCGGATGACGATGCGGAGTGGTGAGCAACAACTCAAGACGAACGGATACGATTAAGTAGCCGTCAAATGCCAGTTCGCACTCTTCCTTTTTCTACGCCAGCCTACGATCACCGAAAGCGCTTGTTGCGCCAGGTGCATTGGTGCCTTTTCTAATCATCCCCATCTGAGGGTGCTCTTTGGGCGTCCTCATTCGGGGGACGAACGATGGCTATCCATTCCATTCAATCGGAAGCGAGTTCGCGAGGCGCGCGAATGCTGCGCAGCGCGCTTGGCTCTGCGATTGCCGGCTACCTCGAAGACGATGCGATCATCGAGGTGATGCTCAATCCAGATGGGCGGTTGTGGATCGACCGGTTGTCGAATGGCCTGATCGACACAGGTGAAACTCTGTCGGCGGCGGACGGCGAGCGCATTGTTCGTCTGGTAGCGCACCACGTAGGTGCGGAGGTGCATGCCGGCTCGCCGCGGGTCTCGGCCGAATTGCCTGGGACCGGTGAGCGCTTCGAAGGCCTGTTGCCTCCGGTCGTTGCGGCACCGGCCTTTGCTATCCGCAAACCGGCCGTGGCCGTGTTTACACTCGACGACTACGTCGCCAGGGGGATCATGACCTCGGAGCAGGCCAGGACCCTGAAGGACGCGGTCTCCGCACGGAGGAACATCCTCGTCGCCGGCGGGACATCGACCGGCAAGACAACCTTGACGAACGCACTCCTGGCCGAGGTCGCGAAGAGCTCCGATCGGGTCGTGCTGATCGAAGATACGCGCGAACTCCAGTGTAAGGCGCCCAATCTCGTAGCTTTGCGGACCAAAGATGGCGTGGCCACGCTTTCCGACCTGGTTCGCTCATCGCTGCGATTACGTCCGGATCGCATTCCGGTTGGCGAGGTTCGCGGTGCCGAAGCGCTCGACCTGCTCAAGGCCTGGGGCACCGGTCACCCCGGTGGCATCGGGACTATCCATGCGGGCAGCGCGGTCGGCGCGCTGCGGCGGCTCGAGCAACTCATCCAGGAAGCGGTCATCACGGTTCCGCGCGCCCTGATCGCGGAGACCATCAATCTCGTTGCTGTGCTTGCGGGTCGCGGCGGTGACCGTCGCCTCGCTGAACTCGCCATAGTCACGGGCCTTGGGGCCGCCGGTGACTACAACCTTTCATCAGCAGGAGACTGACATGCGTCAGCAATTTCGCTTTCTTCGAGGTGCATCGCTGGTCGCCTTCGGCGCGGTGCTTTTGACGTCAGCACCAGTGTGGGCGGCTGGCTCGAACATGCCGTGGGAGCAGCCACTCAATCAGATCTTGCAGTCGGTTGAAGGTCCGGTCGCCAAGATCATCGCCGTCATCATCATCGTCGTGACCGGGCTCACACTCGCGTTCGGGGATTCGTCAGGTGGTTTCCGCAGGCTGATCCAGATCGTGTTCGGTCTGTCGATCGCGTTTGCCGCCTCGAGCTTCTTCCTGTCGTTCTTCTCCTTCGGCGGCGGCGTGGTGATCTGATGGGTGATCAGGTTACAGGCTTTGTCGTGCCCGTTCACCGTGCGCTCACCGAGCCAATCCTGATGGGCGGCGCGCCGCGGTCGGTTGCGATTGTCAACGGCACGCTTGCGGCAGCCCTTGGGCTGGGATTGCGGTTCTGGATCGCGGGTCTTGTTCTCTGGTTCATCGGCCACATGGCCGCCGTCTGGGCCGCCAAGCGCGATCCCGCCTTTGTCGATGTGGTGCGCCGACATCTGCGCATTCCCGGTCATCTCAACCTCTGAGCTCTTGGTCATGATGAACCTTGCCGAATATCGCCATTCCAATACACGTCTTGCCGACTTCCTGCCTTGGGCAGCCCTTGTCGACGAGGGAATCATCCTGAACAAGGACGGCTCATTCCAGCGGACAGCAAAGTTCCGCGGACCCGACCTGGATAGTGCAGTGCCGGCCGAACTCGTCGCCGTTGCCGGCCGTCTGAACAACGCCGTGCGTCGCCTCGGATCCGGCTGGGCCGTGTTCATCGAGGCGCAGCGTCACTTTGCGGGGGCGTACCCACCTGCCTCCTTTCCGGACGTCGCTTCCGCACTGGTCGACGCGGAACGCAGGGCTCAGTTCGAGGAGGCGGGGGCGCATTACGAGTCCAGCTACTTCGTGACCCTCCTCTATCTGCCTCCCGAGGAGGGAGCGGCTAAGGCGGAGCGATTGCTCTATGAAGGTCGCGACCGCACCGTTGGAGCAGATGCCCGGGAGGTGCTGCGCGGGTTTGTCGACCAAACCAACCGCGTGCTCAGTCTCCTTGAAGGGTTCATGCCAGAATGCGCCTGGCTCGATGATCAGGATACGCTAACTTATCTGCATTCGACGATCTCGACCAAGCGTCATCGGGTTCGAGTGCCCGAGATTCCTATGTACATCGATGCGCTGTTGGCCGACCAGCCGCTGACCGGCGGGCTCGAGCCGATGCTGGGTTCGGCCAATGTGCGGGTCCTGACGATCGTTGGCTTTCCGGGCGCCACGACCCCGGGGATCCTGGACGACCTGAATCGCCTGCCATTCTCTTATCGTTGGTCGACCCGGGCGATCATGCTCGACAAGACCGACGCCACCAAGCTGCTGACCAAGATTCGCCGGCAGTGGTTTGCCAAGCGAAAGTCCATCGGCGCCATCCTCAAGGAGGTCATGACGAACGAGGCATCGACGCTGCTTGATACCGACGCCCACAACAAGGCGCTTGATGCCGACGCGGCGTTGCAGGAACTGGGGTCGGATCAGATCGGACAAGCCTTTGTTACGGCGACCATCACTGTCTGGGACCGCGATCCCAACACTGCTGATGAAAAGCTGAGGCTGGTCGAGAAAGTCATACAGGGCCGAGATTTCACCTGCATGATCGAGACCGTGAACGCCGTCGAAGCCTGGCTCGGCAGTCTGCCCGGGCACGTCTACGCGAATGTGCGGCAGCCCCCGGTCTCGACCCTCAACCTTGCGCATATGATTCCGATGTCGGCCGTGTGGGCGGGCGAGGCGAGGGACCTCCACTTCAAAGGCCCGCCTCTGTTGTTCGGCAAGACCGAGGGATCGACGCCGTTCCGATTCTCGCTCCACGTTGGCGACGTCGGTCATACCCTTGTGGTGGGACCGACAGGTGCTGGCAAGTCGGTGCTGCTCGCGCTGATGGCGCTACAGTTCAGGCGTTATCCGAACTCGCAGATCTTCGCGTTTGACTTCGGTGGTTCGATTCGAGCGGCCGCCCTCGCCATGGGTGGCGACTGGCATGATCTCGGCGGCGCATTGTCCGACGGAGGTGAACAACCCGTCGCCCTGCAGCCGCTGGCCTGGATTGATGATCCTTCCGAGCGCGGATGGGCCACGGAATGGATCGGCGCGATCCTGGCACGGGAAAAGATCGAGATCACCCCTGAGGTCAAGGATCATCTGTGGTCGGCGCTAACATCTCTCGCTTCGGCACCGAGAGAGGAACGCACCCTCACGGGCCTGTCAGTCCTTCTTCAATTGAACTCCCTGAAGCGCGCCCTGCAACCATACTGCCTGGGCGGACCTTCCGGGCGCTTGCTCGATGCCGAATTCGAACGTCTCGGCGAGGCGTCGGTCCAGGCGTTTGAGACCGAAGGCTTGATCGGAACGAGTGCGGCGTCGGCCGTGCTGGCGTACCTCTTCCATCGTATTGGTGATCGCCTCGATGGCCGGCCGACACTCCTGATTGTCGACGAGGGTTGGCTTGCCCTCGATGACGAGGATTTTGCGGGGCAGCTCCGGGAATGGCTGAAGACGCTTCGGAAGAAGAACGCGTCCGTCATCTTCGCCACACAGTCGCTCTCGGACATCGATGGCTCTGCGATCGCGCCCGCGATCATCGAAAGCTGCCCAACACGCTTGTTACTGCCGAACGAACGGGCGATCGAACCGCAGATCACTGCCATCTACCGCCGTTTCGGCCTCAATGATCGCCAGATCGAGCTTCTGAGCCGCGCGACGCCGAAGCGCGACTACTACTGCCAGTCTCGTCGCGGCAACCGTATGTTTGAGCTCGGGCTTGGCGAGGTGGCACTCGCCTTCACCGCCGCCGCTTCGAAGACTGACCAAGCGAACGTCACGCGGCTCCTGGCTGAGCATGGACCTGATGGCTTCGTGCCGGCCTGGCTTCAACACCGTGGCGTCGCATGGGCGACGGATCTGATCCCCAATCTCGTCAATCTGGAGAAATCGCTATGAGGCGACTTGGCTCATTGCTGGCTGCTGGCACCATCGCTCTATCGCTTGGCGTTACGATGCCTGCACGGGCATTGATCGTCTTTGATCCCAACAACTACGTCCAGAATGTCCTGACGGCCGCGCGGGAGCTCCAGCAGATCAACAATCAGATCACCTCGTTGCAGAACGAGGCACAGATGCTGATCAATCAGGCGAAAAATCTGGCCAACCTGCCGTATTCGTCGCTGCAGCAACTGCAATCTTCGATCCAGCGGACCCAGCAATTGCTGGCCCAGGCCCAGCGCATCGCCTACGACGTGCAGCAGATCGACCGCGCCTTCTCGACCAGCTACGCGCCGGCCACCAGCAGCCAGTCGAGCCAGTTGCTGATCTCCAACGCTCAATCGCGATGGCAGAACTCCTATGCAGCGACGCAAGACGCGCTTCGTGTCCAGGCCGGCATCGTTGGCAACCTCGACAACAATCGCATCCAGACGTCTGCCCTCGTAACGTCGAGCCAGAGTGCCAGCGGCACCCTGCAGGCAACTCAGGCCGGCAACCAGATCCTCGCACTTCAAGCGCAACAACTTGCCGATCTCACGGCGGCCGCCGCGGCGCAGGGCAGGGCGCAGAGCCTTGAGGCCGCTCGGCGCGCCTCGGCTCAAGATCAAGGACGAGAGCAGCTTCGGCGGTTCCTGACACCGGCGCAGGGCTATCAATCCTCCAACGTGCAGATGTTTCACTGATGACCGACGTAAAGGCATTCAAGGCCCTGTCGCTACTTACAACAATCGGCCTGGTGGTCGTCGCTGCCTGCACGATTCGACTGCGTGGCGGAGACGATTCTCCGCCGGCACCGAGGGCGGCGCAGGCGACCGATGCAGCCAAGTTCGACCTCGCAGGCTGCCGCAGCGTTACTCCTGAGGAAGCAGCAGATTATCGGCATTGTAAGCGCGTTTGGGACGAAAACCGGCGTCGCTTCTTTGGCAAGAAGGACAGCGCCATAGCTGCCGGCCACGATGATTCGTCCAGCTCGATACCCATCCCAAAGGATCAAAGCCGAATTCCGCAGGGATATCCGAACCTGGCGGCACCTGAGGCGAGCAGGCCATGACCGGTACCGGGATCATCGACCAGTTCCTGGAAACGTTCACGCGTTATATCGACAACGGTTTTGGGCTGCTCGGCAGCGATGTCGGATATCTCGCAACGACCCTTGCTGCGATCGACATCACGCTTGCCGCGTTGTTCTGGAGTTGGGGAACTGACGAGGACATCATCGCGCGCCTCGTCAAGAAGACGCTCTTCGTGGGGGTCTTCGCCTATCTCATCGGCAATTGGAACAGCCTGGCGCGCATCGTCTTCGAGAGCTTCGCCGGTCTTGGACTGAAAGCATCGGGCGCAAGCCTGTCCGCATCCGATTTTCTGAGACCTGGAAAGATCGCTCAAGTCGGGCTCGACGCCGGCCGACCGTTGCTCGACTCGATCTCTAACCTGATGGGTTACATCAGCTTCTTCGAGAATTTCGTCCAGATCGTCGTTCTCCTGTTCGCCTGGGTCGTGGTGTTGCTCGCCTTCTTCATTCTCGCGATCCAGCTCTTTGTCATCTTGATCGAGTTCAAGCTCACAACGCTGGCTGGCTTCGTGCTCATCCCATTTGGTCTGTTTGGCAAGACCGCCTTTGCGGCGGAGCGGGTCTTGGGCAACGTCATCTCCTCAGGGATCAAGGTCCTCGTCTTGGCCGTCATCGTCGGCATTGGATCGACCCTGTTCTCGCAGTTCACCGCTGGCTTTGGTGGCAATCAGCCGACCATCGAAGACGCGATGACACTGGTGCTTGCGGCGCTCTCCTTGCTGGGCTTGGGCATCTTCGGTCCAGGAATCGCCAACGGCCTGGTGTCCGGCGGACCGCAACTCGGCGCCGGTGCGGCGATTGGAACGGGCCTTGCCGCTGGCGGTATTGTTGCCGCCGGCGCAGGCCTCGCCGCCGGCGGTGCTGGTCTCGCTGGCGGCGCGATCGCTGGCGCCGCGCGTAGTGGCGGCGCTGCCATGAGCGGAGCATCAGCGGCCTATCGGAGCGGCGGCCTTGCCGGTGTCGCGGAGGCCGGCGCTACCGCTGCGATGAGCCCGTTGCGTCGTTCAGCGGCTGCGCTCGGCGGAGGTGGGGAAGCCGGCGCGCAGGGCGCGAGCGCTTCGGCCGAAGGGCAGCCCGATTGGGCGCGGCGCATGACGCGTGCCGAGACTGTTCGGCACGGTGCGTCGGCAGTCAGCCACACGGTCCGCTCAGGTGATCACGGTGGCGGCGGCTCTTCCGTCGATTTGTCTGAAGGAGAGCGCTGACACTTAGCCACTGCGCCTTCGCCAGCCGCTGCGCGACCGACTGAAACGCGGACACCGAACAACTCGAAAACGATTACTTGATCTCAAGGGCAACTATCGATGTTCAAACGACCTTCCGTACACTACGGGCGCATGCCCGAGCCGATCACGCCTTACCAAAAGGCAGCGCAGGTTTGGGACGAACGCATTGGATCTGCCCGCGTGCAGGCCAGGAACTGGCGCTTGATGGCGTTCGGCTGCTTGATGTTATCAGCCGGTCTCGCGGGTAGCCTCGTTTGGCAATCGAGCCAAGGCTCGATCACGCCGTGGGTGGTCGAAGTGGACCATCTCGGCCAGGCCCAAAGGGTGGCGCCGGCCAACATCGATTATCAACCTACTGATGCGCAGATCGCCTACCATCTGGCGCGCTTTATAGAGGATGTCAGAGGCCTACCGGCCGACGGCATCGTTCTGCGCCAAAATTGGCTCCGCGCCTATGATTTTACGACCGATCGTGGTGCTGCTGCGCTCAACGACTATGCGCGCAACAATGACCCCTTTGCCAAGCTGGGCAAGGCCCAAATTTCCGTGGACGTCTCGAGCGTCATTCGCGCGTCGTTGGAAAGCTTTCGGGTCGCTTGGACCCAGCGCGTCTACGACAACGGCTCGTTGAGCTCGACCGAGCGCTGGACTGCAATTCTCTCGATCGTGATCGAGACACCCCGCGATGCCGAACGCCTGCGCAAGAATCCCCTTGGCGTCTACGTCCGCGCCATCAACTGGTCAAAGGAGTTGAGTCAGTGACCAAGACGCCGTCTGACGTTCATTCGAAACGTTCTCTCCAGCAAAGCAAGCTCAATTCGGCTTGGCCCGAGTTGGTGACCGCGAAGAGAGCATTTCTACCCGCTCTACTGCTTTGTTCGTCAGCGCTCGGTGGGTGCGCGACCTACATACCGCCACAGATCAGCTATGATGCGGAAGTTCCTTCGATGCCAGCGTCGCCAGCGCCTCTGGACGACAAGTCGCAACCGCTACACGTTCCGCCCCTCTGGAAGCCGGCTCTCGGCGGCAAGGCGGCCGGGAAGGAAGCGCCTGAACCCATGAGCCGGATTGAGACGGCAAACAGCGCAGCCCGGGTCGAACCGCGCAAGCGGGGGTATTTCAACGCTGCGCAAATCTACGCCTACAGTCCCGGGGCGCTTTATCAGATCTACGCCGCACCGGGGCAGATTACGGATATCGCGCTTGAGGAGGGAGAGCAGTTGACGGGATCTGGACCGATCGCCGCCGGAGATACCGTGCGCTGGGTCGTGGGCGATACCGAGAGTGGAAGCGGCGATACGCGAAGGGTCCATGTCCTGGTCAAGCCGACCCGCGCATCGATCGAGACCAATCTGGTGGTCAATACTGACCGGCGCACCTACCTGATCGAGCTCCGCTCACGCGAGCGGCCATACATGCCATCGGTTGCCTGGTACTATCCGGAAACAGTGCGCGAACGATCGCGTGCAGTCGCTCTGAGACCCTTGCTTCCGGAGCCGGCGCAACGCATCTCCCGCTACGCAATTGAAGGCGACAGCCCGCCCTGGCGGCCGCTGGCTGTCTATGACGACGGCCGTAAGGTCTATGTCGAATTCCCCCAAGGCATCGTGCAAGGCGAGATGCCACCACTCTTTATTATCGGTTCAGACGGCATGACCGAACTCGCCAATTACCGTGCCTACGGCAACGTCCTGATCGTCGATCGGCTGTTTGCGGCTGCCGAATTGCGGCTCGGCGGTGAGCACCAGCAGAAAGTCAGGATTGTCAGGAAAGATGGGAGGCCGTCGTCATGAATACCGAGGTCGGAAACGATCGCGATCAGTCGGCTCCGCAGCAGGCACGAGACGGGCAATCCGGAAGTTTCCGCTTGAGAGCGGAGCATCCGCGCGTGACACGGTTGTCACGGAAGGTCCTGGCCGGAGGGAGCGCGGTTGTCATGCTCGTCATTGGCGGAACTGTGTTGTGGGCGCTGCAAAGTAAGCGCCCCCTAAACCAGGCGGCCGAGGAGCTTTACAGCACAGACCATCATAATGTGGCCGACGGGATCACGGCTCTGCCGAAGGACTACTCTGACACTCCACGCCAAGCGGCTCCGCAGCTCGGTCCGCCGCTCCCAGGAGACCTGGGGCGGCCGATCCTTGCTGCTCAGGGGCAGTCGCCAACCATCGGCTCTGATCCGGAACAGCAGCGCCGAGACCAAGAGACCGAAGCAGCCCGTATCAGTCGCTTGTTCGCTGCGAACAATGGCGGCGAAATGCACGCGCCCGCCGCTGTGGCCGCTGGAACCGACCGCGTCGCGTCTCCGAGCGCGACGAGCTCTGGCGATGACGGATTGGCGCAGAACGGTCAGGACCGGAAGCTTGCCTTCGCGAACGCGTCTGTGGACCGTCGCACGGTCAGCCCGGACCGCATCAGCCGCCCGGCTTCACCATACATCGTGCAGGCTGGGACGGTCATTCCGGGAGCCCTAATCACCGGGATTCGATCAGACCTTCCAGGCCAGGTCACAGCGCAGGTAACGGAGAATATCTTTGACACGCCGACAGGCCGCTTTCTGCTTGTGCCCCAGGGAGCGCGTCTCATCGGTATGTACGATAATCAGGTCTCATTCGGCCAGTCGCGCGTCCTGCTGGTCTGGACGCGGCTGATCATGCCGAATGGGCGTTCTATCGTTCTTGAGCGGCAGCCTGGCGCTGATAAGGCTGGCTATGCGGGTCTGGAAGACCAAGTCGACAATCACTGGGCAGAACTATTCAAGGCTGCGGCACTATCGACGCTTCTAGCTGTTGCGACGGAAGTAGGCGCGGGATCCGACACAAACAGCAACGACAGCGCGATTATCCAAGCGTTGCGTCACGGCGCCTCCGACTCACTGAATCAAACCGGACAGCAGGTCGTTCGCCGCAGTCTCGGCATCCAGCCTACCCTGACCGTGCGACCTGGCTTTCCGGTTCGTGTTCTGGTCAATCGTGACCTCATACTTGCGCCGTATGGAAGGTGAGAACATGCCAAAGCTCAAGATAGGAGAGCTTCCGGACGACAAGCCGGTCAAAGTGAGTACGGAGCTGCCGGCGGCCGTGCATCGTGATCTCATTGCATATGCAGAAGCCCTTACGCGTGAAGGTGGTCAAGTGGTTGAACCGACTAAGCTCATCGCCCCCATGTTGGCGCGCTTTATGGCCACGGATCGAGGGTTTTCTAAACTGAAACGTGAGGGGCACGTACCGGCCGCCGGCGAAGGGAAGTGATGGTCAATGCTTATCGAAGCTTTCGCGGGACGCTAAACAATTGCGA
This sequence comes from Bradyrhizobium sp. USDA 4541, assembly GCF_024171085.1. Taxonomy (NCBI): domain Bacteria; kingdom Pseudomonadati; phylum Pseudomonadota; class Alphaproteobacteria; order Hyphomicrobiales; family Nitrobacteraceae; genus Bradyrhizobium; species Bradyrhizobium sp. USDA 4541. The sequence continues at coordinate 8,278,791 of NZ_JALJZF010000001.1, read as the reverse complement.
TGTCAACTTAGGCTGCTGAGTTTGTTTTGACAGTTGAGATATCGTTTAGCGTTCCCACGTCCGCCTTAAACAACTCCGGTAGCCAGGCTTTGTCCATTTTCGGATGCGAGAGCGCTGGTCGTGGCGGACACCTATTCGGTCACTTCAGGCGCGTCACACTTCTCCTGCCATCCACGCTGACGGGCACGTCACCATCGATCGTGGCCCGACGTACCACGCGATGCTGGTCCCCGTAATCGTTGACGGCGTAATGCTGCGTTGCGCGATTATCCCATATCGCGATATCGCCCTCTAACCAGTTCCACCGCACAGTGTTTTCGGGCGCGGTAATATGAGACTGGAACAGCTCGAACAGCTTTTGTCCGTCATATTTGGGCACCCCAACAAAGTGCTTCACCAAGGCGCCGAGCACTAGCGTCCGCTCGTCTGTCTCGGGGTGGACGCGCACCACGGGATGCTCAGTCTCAAAAATTCTGCTGGTGAACACATCGTCAAAGTGTTTCTTGTCGATGTCACGGACGCGCGCGATCCCAGCGTAATCGAAAACGTTGCTGTGAACGGCCCATAGCTCCTCGGCAAGGCGTTGTAGCGGCGGCGGCAGATCAAGATAAGCGGCTGCTGTGTTCGACCAAACGGTATCGCCTCCGAACGTTGGCATTACAACGGCTCGCAAGACTAAAACCTTGGGATAGGCTTCGGCGAAGGTTCCATCCGCATGCCAAACATCGGCGCGACCGCCGCCGCGAGTGGAGTCCAGTTCGAGGAGCGACGTCGTCCCCTTGGTAGCACCGAGCATCGGATGCGGCACTAGCTTTCCGAGACGAGCGGCAAAACGCTCCTGCTCGGCGTCGTTGAGATGTCCTTGATTGCGAAAGAAGATCACCTTGTGCTCGAGCAACAAGCTGTTTATCGCAGCGATCGTGTGGTCCGGTAGATCGCCCGATAGCTTGATATTGTTGACTTCGGCACCGATGCGCGCCGCACGTTTCACAACATCGGTGCCCGGAATGACGTCATCGATCAAAGCCGTTGTGCTCCTGTTGATTTTCCAAGACCTTGCAGTTCTTCCTCGCTTCTCGGTTCGCGAATGATCTGCAGCAAGCATCATGCCAGGCGAAAGACCGAACGTGTAGCCAGATCGCACTAAGCGGATCGCGATATTTGACGCGACTTATCGGACTGAGCCGTCGGTTCGACCGAGTGAAAGAACTCGATCTCCGACCTCGAATATCACCGGATCGCGAAGACGAAGCGGATAGCAGCAGCGGGCCAGCCGCGGATCTTCAGTTATGTTCTTGTGGTCACTTAACTGCTCTGAACAATGCAATGCTTCCGCAAAACCGGTAATAGTTCATGATGGTCGTGAATCATGTAGTCAGGCCCCGCGGCGCACAGGCGCGCTTCGGAAACAAATCCCCCCGTGATTGACACGTTGATAAGACCGAGATTGCGGGCGATCTCCGTCTCAACTGGCATGTCGCCTACGATGACGGTTCTTTCTGGGGATAGATCGTTGGCCTGCATATACAAACGCAGCCGTTCTTGCTTGCTCATGCTCCTAAACTGGGTTGCGCGGCTCTCAAATGCCAAAATATCCGTGACGTGAGTCTTGATTCCGAGTCTTCTCACTTGTGTGCGAATCGGTTCAATAATGTGATTGCTGACAATGACGGTTTGAACGGATCTCTGATCAAGGGCGAGCAAGACGTTTCGTGCCCCCTTACGTAAGGCAGCGTTGCGCGCCAAGAATTCGTAGGCGTCGTGAAAAATGGCGCTGTCGTTATTATGCACGACTTCGATTTCATCTTCCGACATGTCTAGGTTGCGGAAAAGAACCGAAAGAGGGAGTTCGAACTCCTCTCGAAGTCTGTGCATATCGACGGCTGATCGACCGAAGCGGCTCAAAATAGCATTGATGGTTTGCAGCACGGCATTGGCATCATCGAGCAGCGTGCCATTCCAGTCGAATACAACGGCGGATTTCATGCGTGAACCTAGACAAGTAATCGTGCGATATTAACGTGTTCGAGACTGGCTGTTTGCTGGTCTACGTGTTCGGTGCGATCCTGGCGGGTATGGTCGGACAGAGTGGTCAGCGGAACAACGCGCGCTAGTGAGCTGAGCGGGCTGACCGTTATTCTGAGGCGAGATGGGGGCGCAGAGCATGAGCATTGCTGCTTTTGTGGCCCTATTTCTGGATCGATTTACTTGAAGCAATGGTCATGCCAGCCGACGATCAAGGCCGAACGGGCTGTGGAAGGTCTGAACGCGTGCTATGCGCGCTGTACTGGACCTGACATGAGATTGTGCCTCTGTCAGAATGCGGACAACAGTCTACCAGGTGCGATAAGACCGAGCCGACTGACTCATTCGTGAGTATCGTCGCAATTCTAGTGAGGCGAATGGGCTTCTCAATACCCTGAGTTGCTAGTCGAAGCTCGGGAGCGTTGAACAGCTTCCCATTGAGAAGACTGCAGCCAATGCTCAACATTCACTCTTCCAATCTGGCGCGAGCAACCATTGATGCCAAAAGGCAAAAATACCTTGAGCGGCGTAGCGGCTAAACTATTGCTGCTGGATCCTGTGAGAGCTGCGTGTCGACCGCCGCTCTTGACAACGGTCATGCATATGATCGTCTCAGTCCTGAACCAGGATAAGAGGTGCAACTTCTTGGTCTCGTGCCAGCTTGCTCGCGGCTAGGCCGGTGGCGACACCAATGCGGTCAGGCATGGGGCGATTTTGGCTCATCTTGCGCTTGCTTTCGACCCTGGTGATCGGGATGCGCACGCCGACGATTTCGCGCAACTGGGCGGCAATGAAATCCACGGGAGCATCGCTGACGGCCCAAGGCGTCGCACGCGACGTTTCATGGATATTCGTCAGGCGCGTCACGATCTCAAGCAGGCGATCGGGATCGTCGAAGAACTCAATCGGCCCATGGGCATGGACCGCGATGTAATTCCATGTCGGCACCACATGCTCAGCTTGTCGTTTACTGGGATACCAGGATGGCGTCACGTAAGCTTCCGGGCCAGTGAAGATCGCCATCGCATCTCCGATCGTGGCGATGCGCCATTGCGGATTGCGCTTCGCAAGGTGCCCGTACAGCGTGCCGTGCTCGCCTTCGCTCTCATCGAGCAAGAGCGGAAGTGGCGTCGCAAGGGGCCCGCCCGACGTGGCCGTGATCAGGTTGGCCAATCGAGCGCAGCGGATTGTCGCTCGCATGTTCTCGAGGTCATCATCTCGGAAGGGGAACGGTATGTACACGAAGGGCGCCCCCGGTTGGGATGTCGTCGAGATGAACCCAGACCAACATGCTAGAAAAATGCCAGTTTCAGTCACCCCTTTGGAGGTTCGCCGTTGGATCCGGCCGCCTTGCTCGTGGCTTGGCCGCCTCATGATCGCCCGCTGACGTGTTCCTGGAGCCGTGATGTAGCCGAGCGAGGCAACTATGACGCGCCAGTCCGGTTCAATGGGGGCGTTCGCTTTCATTCACTGCTCTGAACGTCAGGGGCGGCTGCTTACCGATTGGTGCGTGCCACGTTCAACCTGGAACCTACCAACGGCCGGCTTACCGAGAGCAGAGCGGACAGCGGTGCTGACAACGTTCCGCTGGCTGCGCCGATAACTCCCTCAAGCCACCTCGATATCTCTCGTGGCACTTGCGGTGGGTCGAGATTTCATGAATGTCGCAGATTCCGATCTGTTTGATTTAATCGAGGTGAAGTGCGGAAGGACAACCTGTTATGGCCGATGGATTATGCGCGACGCATAACTAGTCTGGTTTTTTAGGGCAGAGTGTGTCCGAGGCGAAGGGTTGCCATGAGCGAGTTTATTTTCAGCGCAGGAATCGTTCTGTTTGGCTTTTGGCTGTCGCAATTGCGGCAATTCCTTTGTTTCTGATCGCGTTCAATCATCGGCCATCCGCCGTTCGATTGTCACTTCCTAACTCTCGCCTCCGTCAAACCTTGGTATATGCCGACGCCGCTAAGACGGCCTTGCTCCGTTTCGTTACTGGCGTTAACGCTGGGCCACTAGTTTGGTTAAAGGGAATACGGTGAGCAAAGCCCGGGAATTTATCGACTTCTGGATCGAGAATAGCGTTCACGCCGTCGAGCAGTATCGGACTCCCGGCGCGTCGCAGGATGTTGCGGAACTCACTGAGCGCCTTGTCGAGGCTGCCAAAGAGCAGGATATTTCCGAAGCCGAGTTGCGGGCTGAGATGAGCGATATCTCTGAGCACATTGGAGAGCGGCTCAGGGCCGCAAATAGGGCTGAGCGCGAACGGCGCACGCCCACCTAGGAGAGCGAAGTCCGCTTACCTACTAGCCGGACGTCGCCGGCTCAATGCGACGTTCCTTAACATTCGCTGCTACTCAGCTATCAAGCTACCGCCATCCGATTGCGCGAACACCGCGACAGCCGCCGCTCAGCTATTCGCCTTCAAGGCCGGTGCCTTGAGGGACATCATGAGATTGAGCTTCTTAATGGCGGCGTTGCGCTCGCTCAGTTGCCGCGTAGTTTTGCCGTCGACCCGCTTGAAAAACCCGAACGGCGTTACACGAAAGTTGCAAGACCTACATTGTGAATTGTTCCGGGGCTCGTCAGCTTGTCGACAGCTAAGGATCGCAGCATGGGAAGGTCTCTAGCTAGACTGACAGGTCCGGCTTGATTTGCCCAGATCTGGGGGAGGAGAATCGGATGGATTGCTTTGACAATATCAACAGCTTCGACGACCCAGATCTCTCGCAGACGTCTTTGCACCGGCAGAAAGTGCTGCGGTGGGCGAATGAGGCTGCGTGTTCGGCGATCCTGGATCATAACCGCTGTAGTTGACCGCCTCTTCATTGTTCGTCGGTGGCACGCGAGGTGGCCGGCGGCTTCGAGAGCTGCCGTTGCGACGTTTGCTTCCGGCGGAGCTGTGCCTTTCCTGGAGGGGCCCGCGTGCAGCTTTTCGGCCGTTTCCGGCATCTATGAAATTGGTGATGCAAGCAATGAAGAAGTCAACGATACGAGAGCTTTCCCTCGTCTACAAGCTGTGCGTTCTGGGCGTTGGGGTGCTGGTCTCCTCGGCAGCTGGCGCAACTGACGATTTGATGAGCGCTGCCAAGGAGGCATTCAAACCGATTCCTTCGGTCGTTCCTGCGATAAAGGACAACACAGTCACCCACGAAAAGGTCGAACTTGGCAAGACACTGTTCTTCGATCCGAGGCTATCGGCGAGTGGGATCATTAGCTGCAATACGTGCCATAACCTTGGCGCGGGCGGCGTAGATGCCGGTCCAACGTCGGTGGGGCATGGTTGGCAGCGGGGTCCACGTCGGGCACCTACCGTCTATAACGCAGTATTCAATGTGGCGCAGTTTTGGGATGGGCGCGCGGCAGATCTCAAGGCGCAAGCTACCGGCCCCATCCAGGCGAGTGTCGAAATGAATGCCACGCCGGACAGGGTACTGAATACGTTGAATTCGATGACCGACTATGTCGTCATGTTCCAGAAAGCGTTCCCGAACGAGGCGAGGCCCGTCACCTTTGACAATTCCGCCAAGGCGATCGAGGCTTTCGAAGCGACTCTGATTACACCCGCTGCCCCGTTTGATCAGTACCTCAAGGGCGATGAGCATGCTCTCGATGATCAGCAGAAGGCAGGACTAAAGCTATTCATGGAAAAAGGATGCTCGTCTTGCCACAATGGAATCAACGTCGGTGGACAGGATTACTTCCCGTTCGGCGTGGTTGAAAGGCCGGACGGAACGCTGCTTCCATCCGCCGACAAGGGTCGTTTAGCGGTTACCAAGGTAGCCAGCGATGAGTACGTTTTCCGCGCCGCGCCGTTGCGCAACGTCGCGTTGCGGGCCCCGTACTTCCACTCGGGCCAAGCCTGGACCCTTAAGCAAGCGGTTGGCGTGATGAGTGAGACCCAGCTCGGCGCGAAGCTCAGCGATAAAGAGGAAAACGACATTGTCGCGTTTCTAAATTCGCTAACTGGGCAACTGCCCAAGATAGAGTATCCGAGACTGCCCACGCGTAGTGATACAACGCCAAGGCCCTCTCTAGACAAATAGAACCACCGATAAGGCGGATGCCGTGCGTCCTTGGTTCAATGACATTCAAGATGTGCGCGTCGCTAAGCGTGCCCAATCTTAATTGTCGTTGCCCACGCGTCTATGATCACCGACTCCATGCCATTCTTCAGTGCATCGTCGGGATATCGGAGATCCTCGTAGTTATCGAGCGCGACGACGGCTACATTAAATTTGGAGAGGTCAGGATCGCCAACATCGGACTTGAAGGTCTGCCAGAGCTGCGGCAAGCCCTGGCCGAGCTTTTCAATTCCTGAAGGGTCATCGTCTTCACCATCGCGCCCTTCAACATGCATTCGATTGCGTGATGAAGAAAGTTGCCGCAGATCGGGTTGAGGCCAGCGGTCACGGCGTGCCTGCCCGCGACATAGTACTGGCACCCGCTCCCAGAAGTGATTCTGTCGCTGTGTGGTGTTTTGCATCCAGCACCCTGAACGAAAATCGAACTGTCGTGTCGCGCTCAAGGAGTGATCCGTAGGCGTCGGTAATTCGTTGATTTTACTGATATCGGTTGACGACGGCTTGCAACACGGAGACGGGCAATGGAACGAGGCCGAAACTGCAACAGACCTTTATTTTATCGGCACAAATGCTGGCGATTCCGGTAGGATTGGCGAGATCGGCGAGTATCTGGGATTCGGCGGCCAATATGCGCCGAGGATGGCCGGCAAGGAGGTTCGCGCAGCAGTGGCTGCGTTGAACGTGGTTATGGCTGAGGATGAGCCGGCTGCTGCGCAGGGCGCGCGGTGATACGCTGTCGATACGACAGCGCACCTGACCGTCCCTATGATGACTGTAACCCAGGGGCGGCGCTCTCGAGCTTTATCGCTTGCGTCGGGCTGTAGTCAGGATTACCGCCGCGCGCGGAGGGTCGCACCATGGCGAGGTCTCTCGTTGTACACAGGGATCGGGTACCCGAGTCGCAGAAGATTTATCGCGCGGCACAGTACGTCCGCATGTCCACCGATTACCAGCAATACTCAATTGAAAATCAGGCGGTGGCAATCGCCGCCTATGCCGAACTCCACAGACTCAGGATCGTTCGCACCTATCGTGACGAAGGGGAAAGCGGTCTCAAAATCGAGAATAGAACAGGCTTAACCGAACTGATCAATGACGTCGAGACTGGTCACACGGACTTCGGTCATTTGCTAATTTTCGATGTCAGCCGCTGGGGCCGCTTTCAAGACGTAGATGAGAGTGCGCACTACGAATTCATCTGCCGAAGGGCCGGTATCAAAGTTGCCTATTGCGCCGAGCAATTCGATAACGACGGAGGCCTGCTTTCGAGCATCGTCAAGAATATCAAGAGGGTCATGGCGGCGGAGTTCAGCCGGGAGCTATCAGTCAAGGTTCTTGCAGGAGCTTTACGCCTGGCAAATCGCGGGTTCAAGATGGGTGCCCCAGCACCTTATGGGCTAGAGAGACGGCTCGTTGACGACAAATGTAGGGCGAAAGGAGTTCTGCATAGCGGTGAGCGGAAGTCTCTTACCACCGACCGTGTAAAACTTGGGCCAGGTTCGCGAGATCAAGTCGCCGTCGTTAAATGGATCTTCGATGAATATCTACGATGCAAATCGCAGGCGAGAATTGCGCGAGAGCTTAACCGACGAGGCGTCCTCACGAACCGAGAGAGCCGATGGCGTTCGAGTTCGATAGGCGTAATTCTTCATAACGAAGCTTATATCGGCAACTTCATCTACAATCGCTGTACCGAGAAACTAGGGGCGAAGCGAACGCGCAATCCCAGAGAGCTCTGGGTTAGAAGTGATGACTCGATTGAGCCAATCATTAAGTGTGACACATTTCTGCGAGTAAAAAAGGCGATGGAGGAGCGTCAAGTCTGCATTTCCGAGGAGGAGATGCTGGTACGCCTCCGTAAGGTTCTGATGAAGAAAGGCAAGCTCAATGCTTCGATTATTGATGAAAGCTCCGGATTACCTTCACTCACCTCATATTTGAATCACTTTGGCACCCTTCGAAATATCTATCGGTTGATTGGCTACACCGGCAACCAAGGCCGCCTGGATAAACTCGCCGAGCACAGACAGTGGGTCAATTTCCACCTCGAGAATGCCTACCGTCTTCGGGACGGCTTTGAGGGGGCGGGTAGGAACGCCAAACTTGATCTGTCGATCGAATGTTTACGGATAGATAACGCCGTGAACATCTGCTTCCGTGTGGCTAAATGGCGCAAATATGGGCGCGAGCCGATACGCTGGTTGTTGAGTAGTCGCGTGCGATGGCCGAAGGGATGGGTAGTTGCGCTAAGGATGGGGGAGAACAACGAGGCAGTCCTGGACTATTTATTATTGCCGTCGGCGTCGCTTTCGTTCAAAAGTCGGGTATTCCGGTTTTCTGAAGACACGCGCGCGGTTCACAAAATAGAGCGCTTTCAGACTTTCGAAGCCCTGTCTCGATCGCTCATAAAGCGCGTCTGTGAGAGAACGAGCAAAGCAAAGCAGACCGAAAGAGGCCGGATCGTCTAAGTGGGCCCTCGCTGGAACATCGTTGTAAGCAATATGAGCACAGTGCTCGGGATTGTACTTTCCCAAAGCCCCCAACCTCTTATATTCTTATAGACCAAATTTCGTGGTCCGACGTGACGACTCAGGCGCACCGGAGGCCGCCGCCGCCCGGTGTCGCCCGTTACTTACAAGGTGACTGGCACCGCCGTCATTTCCCTCAAGGAATAGTGAAATCCAGAAACTACGGAGAGCGTCGCCATGATGAAGGGCGGGTGGCGCGGATCATTTTCGCGTCGGTTGTATTTTTCGCATGGGCGCGTAAGCGCGTTGCTTGTTGCTGCGAGTGACGCTGGTGTCCTGCCAAAAGGTTCGGGGAAATCCAATCCTAGCCTCTCGCCGGCCAGAGCTTGCGCATCTGAACAGATGAGTTCGATTGGCGAGCAGTTCGGCGTCAGAGGTCGTCGCAAGATGCTGCGGGCAGACGTTCCTGGTAGAGCCCAGGCAATCCGGATGTGGACGCTGACATCAAAGCCAGACTCCACCATCGAGCGCTTGGAAAAGGGCTACCTGGACGCCTTGTCGTCTGTCGATCTCGCCGAGAACATCGGCAAACAGCTTCATGCGGATACTCGATACACCGATCAGGGCCGACAGGATCAGTACCGCGATCACATCCTGCACCAGGCCGTGCCCGTATTTCGTCAGGGGCGCCGCGCGATCTCGAGAGCCAAGCAGGAGCTCGACCGCATGCGCACTCGTCTACAACTTCCGAAGGCCGATCCAGCCGACGCGGCAGGGGCCATCGCGAAGATGGAACTCCGGACATGGCTGCGCGGTTTGCCGCAGGTCGAACGCGACAAGATCACCAGGGCAGAGAACCTCGATCCGCAGGTCCGCGCGGCCATCATCGAGGCAGCGCTCGCTTTGACGGGTGTGGCTGACAGCCATCTAGCCGTGCTGAAAGAAGGTTTTGCGCGAAGTGCATGGCTCGCTGATCGATGACATCGCCCAGTTGGAGGACGCGATCAGCGTGGCAACATCGGCAGTCGAGGCCGGACGCGAGAGCGTTCACATTGATACCGGCATGACGATTGAGCAGTTCAATGCCGCCGCGGCGCCCATCGAACAGTGTCAGAAAGTGGCCTGGCTGCGTCGCGGTCGCGTGGTGGACTCGAGCACGGTGTTGAGCGTGAGCGTGCCCGCGGCGTGCTCGGCTCGCTCGGCATCGACACGGTGACGCCCGACGTTTAACCGCTGGGCCAGCCAGAAAATACGCCGCCGGTCTCAGAAATATGCGCCCGGCGGCGTTCATTCCAAAACCTGGGCCCTGAAAATTTCCCAAGCGCGAGCAAACGTCAGTGCCCCGCCCGAGTTGCTATTTTTTAAGGGGCCAGTTTGGTTGCTGATTTGCCAACGGCTGTTTCTCCACGCGTCTTTGTCCTTGCGGGACATGACGCTCAGCGCTTAGGTTTCCCGCACTAGGACCAAAGGAGTTTTGTCTGTGGCTACAGGTACTGTGAAGTGGTTCAACCCGACGAAGGGTTACGGATTCATCCAGCCCGATGACGGAGGCAAGGATGTTTTTGTGCATATTTCCGCGGTCGAAAGGGCGGGCCTGAGCAGCCTAAATGAGGGCGCGAAAGTCAGCTACGAAGCGAAGGACAATCGCGGAAAAACATCCGCCGAAAATCTGCGGGTGGGCTGACGCACCAGGAACAAGCGGCAATGCCGGGAGTCATCATAAGCTCCCGCGATAGGTTGCCCCCCGACCGGGAGTTTAGAGCGGCCTTGGCGTTCCCCGCGCCAGGGCCGCCATCCTTGTTATGCTGCATTGCCATGTTTCAGGAACAAGTGGCCGGGCCAATGAGTCCCTTCATTGCTCCCGGACAGGTGGCGCCTTCGACCGGGAGCTTAGTGGTGGCCCCGGCGCGCCCGCGCTGGGGTCGCTTTTGATTGCGCCCCATTTTCAGAACAAACGCTAAACCGCCGTGTTGCGCCCATGTTGCGCGGAGTGATTTGTAGCGGCTGATAAACGTGTTGATTCTGCGGGTGTGGAGTCGCAGCGCCTTGCAACATGAAAACGGGCGCTGGAACGAAGCCGAAACTGCACGAAACCCTTATTTATCGGCATAAGTCGTCGCGATCCCGGCAGGAGTCGCAGGGATCAACAATATCAGCGACTTGGCTACACAAACACGGGTATAGGCGGTTAAGTCGGATCAAAGGCTTAGCGGCAATTACACAAACAAAATCGACGTGAAATCGGCCGCGCGCGTGGGGTGACGCGGCGGCCGATGGACCGTTCGGAGAAGCTTTAGGTCGGAGGTTTAGCAAACCCGATCCTAGCACCACCGGCGGCTGTTTCCAACGTGTTGCCCGCGCGCTGCGGCTCTCAAGGTGGAGAGGCGCGTGATGGAATGGCGACCGAACCCGGGCAGGGGCGATGACGACGAGGCGGCGATCAACCGGCCACCGGAGCTGCCGGACAATGGCAAGATCGTTGAGTTGAAGCTGCCGGATTATGCCCGGCAGAGCTGGCAAGCCGATCGCACCGGCGCAAGGCAAGCCGTCGCTTTGAGACAGTCCCACCCACCCGGCACGATCGGCTTTTCCCGCCGATTACGGGCGATGAGGCTTTTGCGCGTTTAGGAAGCCGAAGAGATCGTCCAACGCATCAAAGCCGCGCTCGCAGCGGCAAAGCAATATACGCCAAACTCGGCAATTGCGAGCGCATTGCCAGCCGCAAACAACAAGCCGCACAAAACCGCTACCAACCACTCAAACCAAACTTCCAAAGCAATCGAACACATGAATGCAACTCAAGCAGCCAAACCATCTCAACGCGAACAACATCGCCACGCCATCCCGCGCACAGTGGCAAGCCATGCAGATCATCCGCGCCGGCCGTCATCTCACGGCAGTCCGCTAGCTTTTTCTATGCGTGTTGCGTTACCATTCATCGGCGAGGGAGATCAGCATGAAAAATAAAGGCCCGATGTCGCGCAAGCCGTCGAAGATTGGACAGGTTACGACCACGAACGCATTTCGCGAGGAAGGCGCGGCGCAAACGAACAACCGCCACGCCCGGCGGCGCGACGCCAAGCTGGCGAAGAAAGATCAGAAATGATCAAACCGCGCCGTCATGGCGGCTAGCGATTTCGGGCGACGCAAGCGAATCGGGTTTTGAACGAGACACGCCGCATCTGCGGCGGGGAAATCGGCATCCGTGGGCCTGTCCCCAACCCCGCGCATTGTCGGGCGCGGGGCCACACAGGCACATCGCGCGGAATTCTCTCGCAATATCAAATACAACCAGCATTAGCCGCGCGGGCACTTACAACTCTTATCCACGATATCGCCAAATATGGGGCGACACTGGAACGTGTTACACTAAATATGGTATTTCGTCGCCACGCCGATTCCCGGCGATGGAGGACGTGATTGCCTCTCGATCCGATTGATATTCCAGACGCGTGCCGTATTCCAAAAGAGTGTGACGCGCCCGACGATAGCGTCGTCGACGAAATTCGCGCTTGGATTAAAGCGACAGGCTCACCCCACACGTTTCGACTTCACACCCACACAAAGCCGCTGCCCGGCTCGCTCCCGATCTATATCGAGGAGTTCACGTTACCGAAGAAGTATCGCGCGATCGATCGCCGCGCCCCGTGTCCGTGCTGCACGGATCACCATCCGAAATATTGGAAAAACGGCAAGATCGCGTATTTCCCTGACGAGCGCGTGTTGCGCCTCATGGGTCCACATTGCTTTGCAACCCTCGACGCTGGCGGTCACCACGCCGCGCTCGAACGGATGCGCCGGGAACGAAAGCGCAAAGCCGACATTCGCTATCTCGTCGATCACATCCACGTGTTGCCGATCTTAAACGCGCTCATCACCGAGTGGTCGCCAACGCTTGAGCACATCGACGACGCCCGCGCGACGGTGCGCCGGCGGCTCGAACTCTTGAATCTGCCCCTGTGGTCGCGTGTCCGCGACGGACAACTGCACGTCACCCGTGCTCGCAAGGTCATCTATCGGAGACCAGATGGCAGCGAAGGCGAGCGCACAGTGCACGACATGCAGGTCTACGGTTCGCTGCGAGGGCACACCTTCTTCGCGCCGGATGCCAAGCCTATCGACAAGCGGCTCTCGATCCTCCGGCACCGGCTCGCGATGCGCCGGGTGCCGGACGTGAACGAAATCGTTCGCATGGACGACAAGACCCGCCACGAGTACGCGCAACTCCTGAACAGGGCCATGACGCGCATGCGCGAGGCGTATCAGGAAGCGATGGAGGTGCGTCAGGCGATTTCGCGCGAAGCCATGGCCACGCTCAACGGCTGGAGCCGCGATCCTGGCTCCGACTTTCCGATCCACATGGACGCCGATCAAGACGCGATCTACATCGGCCGATCGGCTGACAATCGCATGCGCATCCCGCTGGGTTGGGCATTCTGGGGCGCGTTGAAGCCGCTGCCTCAGATCGCGGAAGTCGACCTTGCCGCTGAATAAAGGTCTCTGAACCGTGGGGTCAAACGATCCCCCATGACCGACGCAATCGCAATCGACACCAGCCGCTATGAGTGCGCCACCGGACGCAAGCCGCGCGGAAAAGGATCATGGACGTTCCGGCTAGTGTCGCCATTGGTGACGTATTCCGACCATTTCTTTACCGCACCGCCGGACACCGATTACCGCAAGGCGCTGGCCATGGCGCGCGATCTGGCCAAGCTGCGGCGATCGGATCATATCGTGCTCGTGGTGACGGACTGATTCGGCGGAGGGGGCATGACACCAGAAGAACAGTTTCAGCTAAAAATCCGGGCAGCCGAACGCCAGCACGACAGCGAGACGAAATTTGGCGATGCCGCGGATGCTTCGGCCGTCAAATCCGGTGAAGAGGCCATTAAAGCTGTTTCGCTGGTCAATGGCGGCGCTGCCGTCGCCATGCTCACCTTCATCGGCGTATTGGTCTCGGCAGGTTACAAGCCCGAACAGGTAGCAGAAGTGAGCAAGCCGCTGACATACTTCGCGGCCGGTGTTGCGGCTGCGATCGTTGGTGGAGCACTAACGTATCTCGTCAACATCTTCATCTCGATGTCGTCAAAGAACAGACGCCGTGAATGGGAAGTGCCATTTGTGCGATCAACGCGCGCGTCAAGATGGTACGCGTCAGCGGCCGAATTTTTTCGGATGATTGCGATCGTTTCCGTATTGGCATCGATCGGCTGTTTTATCGCTGGCGTCGTGAGCGCCAAGACCGCGTTTACGAGCCTTGCAGCCCTGCCGAAGCCGGAGTCGCAAGCAAAGCATTAGGAATGCAAACATGAGCGAAACAGATCGGCGGCTCAAAGACCACCTAAACACCAATCAGGCCAAGCGTGAGCGCATGTGCCTCGAAATCCTTACCGTCCAAGATGGTTACACTGAGTTGCAGCCCCGGTTACCAAAAGGCGGACCGGACGGAGGAAGAGACATCCAGGGTCTCTTCAGGGGCGACCTTTTTTTCGGCGCTGTGGGGTTCGTAAATGATGCGACCGACACAAATCAACATCGCAAGCAAATTCAAGGCAAATTCAGCGACGACCTTGATAATGCGCTGAAGTCCAATCCAGACAAGCCGACACCCAAGGGTTTTGTCTTCCTCACCAATGTGGGCCTCACTCCGGGCATCATCGCGGACTTGCAGCGGTCCGCCTACGAACGGAGGGTCAGCTATTGCGAGATACTTGATCGAGAGCGCTTGCGGATCATTCTAGATTCTAACCGGGGCTACGCTATACGCCTTCGTTACCTCGACATTCCACTAAGCGATGCCGAACAGAAGGACTTCTTCAGTGCTTGGGCGGATGGAATCACGTCGCTCATTGGTTCGGGGAAAGGGATCGATCAGACAACTAAAAGGATTCAATTTCTTCTCGAGTCTCAACTTCTGCTGGACGATCTGAGCGTGATCGTAAAGCTCGATTCGCCGATCTGGGAGGCTTGCAAGGGCGAGTTTCTTTTTCAAACAACGTTGACACTCCGTGTCCATTCTCAGGGTTTGGTCGGATTCAGCTTTGGCGGAGGAACGAAAACGATCGTAGAGAGCCCTGACGAAGAGCAAGCGCGAGGACAGAAGCTAACGAGAAATAGCCAGTATGGATTTGGCTTCAGTTGGATCATGCCAGAAACTGAACAGCACCTGCCGTTCAAGGGAACAGAAGACAAACAAGAATACCCGAAGGGCGTGGCCCGCACCGACACCGGTATGCAGTACATTAGAACATCTGGCTCAAGTGCAATCTTAGAAGCACAAAGAAACATTCTCCACTTCACGGTTTTATCCGAGCCATTTCTCTTTCGCTTTGAACCGACTTGCAAGCTCCTAGAGCTCCACGGCAGCATGATCTTGTTCGATTGCAACAAGGAAATTGCCGATCATATTTCGGAGATTTTGATCGTCGGCGGAGGGTATGAGTTGTTGAAGCTCAACAGACGAGACCTCAACTTTGAAAAAGGTAGGTACGAACGTCTGAAGCTCCCTAAAGAAGCGAAGCAACAGGCCGACAGTCACGAGTGGATAATAATCAGACCTTCCAGATCGATTTCGGCGTTCTCGATTGACCTCATGCACAAAACACCAAAGCGTTATGATTGGGACTGACGTTCGTCATCAGACGCGATCCTGCATCCGAAATAGATGCGGATCGTCAAGGCGCGGAAAGATCGCATAGAGCCGGCTGCGCTTGGTTTCGGTGAGAAGATGGATTTCGCGGTAGAAGCCCGGCGCACAGCCACGCGGAAAGGGAATGATCTCGCGCGGCGCGATCTCATCACACAGGTAGTAACCGCGCGCGGTCGCAGATTGGCAATGCGCTACGCGGTGGCCAAACCATGGGCCGGCATCGTCCCCGGCGCCATGGGTGTGCCGCTCGCCGCAATGCGGACAGTGCGGCACGATCAAGGTGCCGTCCCGCTTCCGCGTCACACCGATCACGAACTGCAGGCGAAGAGCGGCCACAAGACCGCGAGCATGGTCCACCATTATACGAAGGCGGCGCGCAAGAAGATGTTGGCCGACAGCGGCGCGGAGAAATCCAAGGCAAGGCGGGCGGCGGAGAAGGCGAAGGCCGCGAGCGCTGCCGGCGGGGCATCGATCCGGATCGTCAAGGGGCGATAACGCGAACGTTCTACACAAACATTTCGATCCCATTACACAAACATTCAAAAAAGGTGAGTGAAATCATGGGCGAAAATCAAATGTGGCGATCCCGGCAGGATACGAACCTGCAACCCGCGCCCGATCGCTAATGGATTTTCCACAACTCGCATGTAATCAAAGCCATGCGTCAGGGTCTACCCGGTCTCAAACGGCATCCTTCCGCAACCAACGGTGGAGAACAAGCCGGAATTCTATGGGGTCGTCACTGGTTAAGCCCTGAACCGCCTGAGTACATTGGCAGGCCGCTTCGTGCCCTTCTGCATGTGCGAACGGGTACCGAGTATGGGCCTCGATTCTCATCACGCTTCAGCGGGCCCGGCTTCGCGAATGGAACTGGCGGGGCAGGAGCGGTTGCGCGGCAGCGGCTCCAACACTGGCCATGGCCCCCGAAGTGCTGGGGGCTGTTCGCTCCCACTGTGGCGGCGCGCGCCTTCACCCACGGCAGAACTTGCTTGAAAATTGCCGGTACGTAATTTCCTTTCCGCTACCGCAAATGTTGTCGCACGTTTCGTTGAAGGCGCTTCTCGAAAAACTGGGATGGTCATTTTCAATAGAAAGCATCATGCGGTTGCCGCTGGCGGACGAGTTGTATGGATTGAAGCAAGGTCGTGTTTCACTGGACGCGCATGCTTTTATCGTCGCATGCAAATCGCTGCATGTTCTGGCGTCGATTTTCGAGGTGATCTTCGAGCGATGAACTGACAGCGTGCCTCTTCGAAAACGCCCAGCTAGCCGATAACCCTGCTTATTGCCGATCTTGAAGGTCGCCGTGTCGGTTCGAGCGTTTGTATGGAGGACAGTTAGCTCACACCAATAACAATCTTCTACAACATTTTTGACCGTTATTTTTGAACCCCGTTCGACAACGAGTCGAACGGCCCGCGAAGGGCAACCGTTACCGCCGCAAGAATCGGAAATTGGCAAGAGAGTGTAGCTTCTAGTTTTGACCGGCTCGCCGAAATAGAGAACACCCCTGCAGTCGAACAGAAGAGGCGCTCGCCGTTGCGGAACAGGCACTGCGTGTATTCATGTTCGGGTGTTTCTGAAATAGTGTAGGTCGAATGTGTCGTATGCAGCGTATTGTTGGCTTCATTCTCAGCGGATTTCGCTGACTGCAGCATTGGAAGAAGCCATATAACGGCTCCGATCATCAAACACAGTGCTGAATCGGTTCTTCGCATGTACCCAAGCGCTCGTGGCTAAAAGCTAGCTGACACCTACCCCCATATCTTCTTGACCTCTTGGCCAGTGTAAAGGGCCGGGTTCTTACGGGGGGGCGATTGTGATCTGGTTCACAAATGCGCGGGTGAATGGCTGCTAGATCGTGTTTTCGCTGGGGGATTTAAGGGGCTCAGTGACAGGCGCCGCCGGGACGCGGTATTTCGAGCCCGACGGCGTAGTTTTTTCAAGGGCATTTAAGCGGCCTTGGGAGCGCAACGATGAACGCGCGTGTCACAAAACCTTGGCGGACAAGTGCCAACCTCTCGGAGTTGGGATTTCATGGCCCAGACTGGAATGCGGGGCGATCGCCGCCGAGCGAACATACTCCGCTCGCGCGGAGTTCAGCATCAATCTCCTATTGGAGGGAAACGCATGTTCGACGCCGAAACGACCACGCTGCTAAGAGCGGTGCTAGAGGAAGTTTGCGAGAACATTTCCGTCTTTGAAACCGGCGTCAGGACGCACGTTGCTTCCAAGATCCTCGAAGCCGCGGCAAACGGTCGACTCTCAATAGATGACTTGAAGGCAGCGGGTCACAACGCCCTGAACACGCCTACGATGCGGCGCTGAGTTTCGTCCTTGTCGGCGACGCTGTGTGGTGCTGAGTCTCTCTCGGTGAGACGCTGTTCGAGTGCGGCAACGGTCACCCTGAGATTGTCGCGCCGATCGTTCAGCGACTTTGCCAAAATCGGATACCTCACGTTGGATCGGTCGAAAATCCTCGCGCGTTCTTCTTCGGCCGCGATCTCAGCTTCGATCAGTTGGAGGGTGCGGACAAGATCAGCCAGTATCTTGCTGATCGTCAATTCTCGTACCGTGCTTTCGCGGGCTGTCTCAGAACGAGGATGCATATTCATTTGCGTGCTCCGAATGTTTGAGTTCGGCACACCGAATAGCTGGTGGCCGAACTATTCACGCACGCATCGCAAGTTGTCTGCCAGAGCGGTCCCGTAAGAATACTGTCGGTGCCGATGAGCACAACAGAGGCGTGGTGGACGCTTGCTCAAGCGGGGTTGGGTGTCGGCTAGATCCGCGCCTTGCGCCATCCGGCTGCAAGCGCACTTGCTTCGGAGCAAAACCAGCGCTCACCGCGAAACCAATTGATCCGTGTCTGCGAATAGTACATCTGCCCCGGAAGGTGATATATCCGCTCGCCGGCTGCGCTTAGATTTCCCTTGATGGGGCAGCCGAGAAGCGCTGGCGCATAATCGAGTGCGACGAAGACGAGAAACGACAATCCCAGCACCGCAGCGAATATTGCGAGCCCTCGAATCATCTCATTATCTCGAATAATTCTTTCGCCTCGCTCAGCCGCGGCTTCGTGCCGGCCGGCGTGTACTCTAGTAGCATGTGCCTGGTGCCGACTGCGATCCGGTCGCGGCGGATGTCCTCCTGCTCGGCGTGATATGCCCGCATGTCCGCAGCGAACTGCCGGGTCACCGCCGGCGGGATCTCGAGCGGCTTCCGGGTGATTGGCATGCCCGGAAGGTAGGTATCAGATGTCGGTATTGCGAATCGGCCTGGCGAGACAGGATAGGGCTGCGCGGCAGCGGCCCTGGCACTGGCCTCCACGGCCCCCAGAAGTGCTGGGGCCGTTTCGTTTTCGCGCGAACAGGTCTTTGCGAGCCTGCAGCATTCTCACGAACGTCACGCTCTCAGGCTGGTGGCTGTAACTCCTGTGAAGCCAGCCATCGCGTCATCCGGCAGGCTGCTTCAGCCTGCCGCGCCCGCCGAATAAGCCGGTCGCGCTCGACTCCTGGCGGGGTGCCGCGCGCCTCTTTTCGCAGCCGCTCAGCCTCCGCGCAGACGCTCTTACCCGGAGGATCAATTCGCTTGGAAAGTCGGAGTTCGGTCATGCGCTCCCCTCCCTGGTATGCAGGCGGGAGCGCTATCGGTCTCTCAGCCACCGACGCCTACAGACAACCCTTGGCCGGTGATGTTGGAACAATGATCCTGAACAGATATGGTTGCAAGGAACTTGCGGCCGCGCAGAACTCGTCGCTCGACAGGTTCTTTGTCGGCCTTAGGGTTGGTGGTGGCAAGACCGGCGGTGGAGGCTACTTCTCCACGTGCATCATCACGTGAGCGCGTGCTAAACGTGACCGCCGGCGAGCCCCTACGGTGGGCGTAAATTTACGCAGCCTGCGCTCATCTTATTTGTCGGCGTCGGGGAACAGTCGCCAAGTCGGGACAATATCCCCAATTCTGTCGCTGAAGGGATAGGGGTTATGCTGCTCCACGTTTGAGACCTTCTGATGCACGTTCACGAGGTGCCACCCACGAAACTCCGGCCGTGACGTTGCGTCGACTGCTTCAAAGAGCGAAGCCTCAGTGGCAATTTCGAGCGTGTTTTCTAGATCGTCAATCGAGCAAAACAGGACTGGTCGACGATCAGCATCAAGAATGTCCCGATCGAGGTCGGCCCGCCTGTGAGCCTCTGCAAAGACTCGATCAAGATGATTAGAAGCCTGCAACCACGGATCCAGAGTAAGGACTACGCCGCTCGCATCCCGGTGAATCGCCTTAATTTCGGGATTTCGACGGCAATGGGAGAAGAAGCGCCATAGCTGCACGACTCCTTTTATGATCTCTGAGAACGCGGTCTGTGCGTCGTCTAGCGGATTGTCAGAGAACTTCGCGACGATGGACATTTTCTTGGCTTTACATTCGATCACGATCATCGCGGAGCCGTCGGGCGCATGAAGAAACAAATCGGGCGAGTCGAGCGTCTTCCCAAGTTTATACTTGAAGCTGCCAGTGGGTTTGGCGTTGGGTAGCAGCGCTTCAACCAGCTCGAGACAATAATTCTCAAACCTACTGCCGATCTCGCGCCAAATGTCTGAACCACCATCAACGAGATCATAGTACAGGCCGGCCGTCATCCGTTGCCAGATCAACGACCGCAACGGAGCCAGAACAACGCGCCGAGCGCTTCCTTCGATGGTCACCATGGGCATCTTGCGGAGAATACTTGGCTGGTAGGCTGTCGAATGACCTATGGTCTGCCGTCTGACAGCACTCGCGTGCTTGCGGATCTCGGATAAGGGAGCTGAAAACAAGCCGAGCGCGGCATCTCGCGTTTGACTTGAAACCTGGATCGGCGAGAGATCGACTTGCGCATCAAAGGCGGGCTTCTCCTGGTAAAGAGCAGAGAACGCAAACCCGCAAATGAAAAAATCCGCAATAGAGATTCCGTTTGTCGATTTGAAATACTGTGCTGCCAGCTCTCCACCATATACGGTGAGCGCTCGATAGATCTGAGCGTAGCTGAAGAAGCCTCGCTGCCACTCGAATTGCCGGTGGCCAATCTTATGCATGATATCGAACACGCTGAGGTGCTGCAGTGTGATCCCATCTTCTGCATTCTCAAGATCGCGAAGGATGTTGACGCATGTCGCCACGGTCTCGAACCTGGTGCAGTCGAGCACGCGCGTCCGCCCCTTATGCGGCACAGTCTTCTTGGGCGTGACCAGCAGCTCGTTGACCAATGTCTCTAGCGCCCACTTATGGACGAAGTAGGGGCTACTGAGTTCGGCAGTAGCAGCTTCACTGGGAAAGCTCGGCATGAATGGCCTCGCTTCTTCAACGCGCCCCGATTGCAGGGCGTCGATAGCCCAGACCATGACAAGAAATGACTGGTCGTGAGCGAGGGATAGAACCTCGCTGAGGCGTTTCCGGGCCCTGTCTCGACGTAATTTGCTCAACGGCTTGTCCACCTTATAGTGGGCTGACTCAGATCGACAGTAGAGTGTGACGCGTCAGGCGATCTGCGCGCCGCAAAATCAGCAGCGCAATCCAGACTATTCACAGGCGTCCTTGGGGATTGCGGGAGCAACACCGCGCGGCATGTTGACCGATGCCGCGCGGTATTTTGGAGACGGCACGGAGGTTGGGCGACGCTTACGACTGTCACTGAACGGGCGTGATACAACGCGCAGGATCTGCACCTGGGGGGGTGAGGACAAGGCGGGCGAGCGGCAGTCAGCTCATTCCCGGCTCGCGGGGTAAGGCTTGCGAGCCTACGGAGGCCTGGTGCCGGCACCGTTGCGGCTGGTCGGGATCGCGAGAAAAGCCGCATTGCGGAACGGGCGGCGATTGATAAAATCCCGAGAGGGAACTAGGTAGTTCTCCGGATCGGATAGTTAACCGTTCCTTGCGATCTACGGTTGATCCTCCCTCAAGGTTCCGCTAAAGCCCTGAAAAAGGCTTGGAACTCAATGTGGAAGGAAACATTGCCGTGGTTGGAGACCGCGATTGGCGCGGTGGAGCGAATTGGCCTCGTTCGGGCCATGTTCATCGTTCTGACGGTAGCCGTGGCAATCGGTCTCGTTGCAATCTTCAAGGATTTCAACAACATACTCAACACTGTCCTAACCCACCGGCGTGAAAGCGAGCGGAGCCGGGCAAAGATCGAAAACGACAAGAAACGGCTCGCCGTTGCACTCGAAGACAGAAAGCGTAAGGTTTCAGCCCCAAAGAGGCAGGCCCGATCATGAATGAGTCCCTCTCCCTTGCCTTGATGGCGATCTGCGCGACCATCGTGACATACGTTTGGCTGCGTTATACGCACGCCCGGAAGGAACTCGCTCGCCTGAAGGAATACGAGTTTTTCGCCGACAAATTTTTCAAGGCGTCTGAGGCGCTCGTCTCCGAACCCGATACGCCACCAGGCCTGCTGGCGGTCATCGCGGTCTTCAACGAGATAATCGACAACCCACGCTTAACTTCACAGTTTTTCAAGATCTACAGCCGCTTTGCCCGCGAGCGCATTGAGGGAACGCGCGCGCGGAAGTCTGACCCGGAAATTGCGGCCTTCACCAAGAGGCACCCGCACCTTGAGCCAGTGGTGACAGACGCGATGATGGGTGGTGTTCTAGCGCTGTCCTTTTTGGATCCCCGTAACGGCACGCAGCACCGCGCAATGCTGGCGGACCTGTGCGGTCGGGAGCGGAAGCCAACCACTGTGATAGACGCCATCACCGAAACAAGGCACGCCTACGGCTCTGCTATGCCGGCTGCCGCCTGATCAAACTTCCCCCGACCACCACCGTTTACCAACGCCTTCGGGTATTTCTCGGGCGCGCAGGCGACATAGCAATCGGCTGCAAATCCAGGGAGCCTGCGATCTAGGCGGCTATTGCCTTCTTCGCTGCCTGGGCGAGAAAGCCGGACCGCGTAAAGCCGTGTTGCTCGGCGTATTGGTCGATCTCGCTCAAGACGTCCTCCGGGAAGGTGACATTGACGCGCACGGTCTTGACCTCGTCCGCGGGTGCCGGGATCAGCACGGCAACGCCATCCCTGTTTTCGGCGTTCGCCATGATGTCCTCGAGTGACGAAGGCTCGGGAACGGCCTCGTTGTCCTCCGCCATACCCTGAAGATGAAGGGCGAGAGCTTCAGCCGCCATGGCGCGGGCATCGTCCAGATCCGTCCCTGCGGTGATCACGCCGGGGAGGTCGGGAAACGAGACGCCGTAGTCGCTGTGGGCGTCCTTATGGATTAGGGCGATGTAGTGGCGCATGTCGCTCTCCAGCGGTTCGCGAGTTCTCCAACTCAGACGGTCGAGCCTGCCAAAGCTCATGTCAGCGTCAGATCGGCTTGCTTTTCGATGCTCTTGAGCGTGCCGATCGGGATATCTCTCTTTGGGTGCGGGACCGTCACGCGGCCCGGCTTTGTCGGATGCTTGAACTGAATGTGGCTGCCCTTCTGGGCAACTGGCTTCCAGCCATCATCTTTCAGCACTCTGATGACATCCGCCGATTTCATGTGTGTATTGATACACACTGAATGCGCGGTGTCAACGGATAATTGAACCGACAGGGAAAGGTTCCAGTTTCACCAGTTCGGCTGCCCACATGCGGGCCTTTGTGACGAAGAATTCGAGATCAGAGTAGGGGACAGCGTAGGCGGACTTTTGCTCAACGCCCCACGTTACATACCCACTTCTGTGACGGAATATTTGGGGAAATGTAACGCATAATTCGAGGGGATTGTCGGTGGCTCGGCGCGAGCGCGGGCGCGCCGTGGGAAGCCGTGAGGGCGGCGCTAAAGCTCGCCCGATAGGCGAGGTTCAAAAATCTGCCTCGACGTCGGCCGCGGTTTCCTGGGCACAAGGCCGGCCTGTCGCCCGGGCGATCGATCGGTCAAGCTCTGCCGTCAGCCATATCTGTCGTCGTCCTACCTTGACCGCTGGCGGCGGGTAGGTTCCGGCCTTCACCTGGCGCAGGAAAGCCTCAACGGAGACTTCGCCGCAATAGCCAGCGGCCATCGCGGCCGGCTGTCGCGGGGGATAGACGCCGGGGAGAGTGGTGGCGGGGCGGCGCGTCATGGGTGATATATCCTTGCGTACCTCGGATTTCGGGGATTGCAACTTGAACACTCTGCCTCTGGTTGGGTCACCGCTTCCCCTAGAGTAAGCTCCCGATATTCGACTTATGCACTAGCGGGCGCCGGCGCGCCAAAAGCGGCCCCGGAAGGGGGGCTTGGCAATCGGCTGCAAATCAGGGAATCTGTCCGTTGGGTTTGATCGCCCGGACCGAGATATAGCCGCGCTCCTTGGCGGGAGCTTGCCGATCGATTGGCGTCGATCTGCAGGCGGCTGAATGAGCTGGTCAGTTTGACCGGCTCGACGGACGCGCTTGGCGGCGCGGCTCCGAACCTGGCCATTTTGGCCGGGGGCGGACGTGCTGTCCAGAGGGGAAACCCTTAAAAGCGTCTGGCCAGTCTCTCGGCTGGCGATCAACCCCCGGCTGCCGGCCCGATGCCGGTGCTGGCCTTGATCGGCCAAATCCGAGAGTGTTCATGACCATCAAGATCATTGCGCCCGATGGCGCTCGATTATCTCCGCCACCTCGAATCTCAGCTAGTCCCACGGACGCATCGCTGCCAGGGCAGATACCGATCGAACCATCTCTGATCGCGTCGACTTGTAAGCCGGGCGCCGAGGGCGCCGTGTTGAGTAGGAGATCTATGATGAATTTTATCGCCACAACCACGATCGCCACCGCCGTACCGACCGCTGCCCCCGCGATGTTGGATGATCTGTATCCTGCCGCTGATCCGATCTCTGCTGTGATCGAAGCGGCACCGGCGGGCCGGCGCTGTCTATGTGGAGTGTCTGGAAAAGCAAGGCGCGCTTCCCGACGCCGACCCGGCGCATCCAGCGGCGCAAGCTGCGTCGATCAGGGCTGGTGAAGAGACGTTCGATCTAGCCCGGGAGCTTTTAGAAACTGAGCAAATGACCCTCTGCGGGATCCGGGAGCTGCTTAGCTATGTGTGCGAATTTGATGGGGAAGATTTCAGCGATGACATTCGATTTCCGAATTTAGAAAAGGGAACGCGCAAGCACTTTGACTTTCTCTTCGCTCTCGTGAGACGCCTCGCGGTAGCTATGGAGTCGATCGCGCCTGCAAGCGCTGCGACTTCATCTGTTGAACCTCAGCGGAGGCGCACTGTGTTCTCCCCTCCCAAGACTGACCCGACCTTTGAAGCGATAGATGCACATCGCGAAGCCCGTGATGTTGTGGTGGGCGCAGATGATGACGACATGCCTGATGAGGATTTCGCTCTCATTTGTAAGCGAGAGACTGACGCGGCTCAGAGGCTTGCGGAGACTGTTCCGTCCACGCTGCAGGGCCTCCATGCAATGCTGACCTACATTGACGCCGCGATCGAGCGGCAGGACAGCGGGGAAGACGACGGCTTCATAAATGTGTTTGGTGATGATAGCCCGCCGGTGTTCTCAAGCCTGGCCAAGGCTGCAAAGGCGCTCTTGCCGGCCACATCTCAGTCAATGACGGCTTAGCCTCGCGCGGCCGGAGCCGCCAGCGAGTGCTCTCCCGGCTTGAACAGCTCGCTCGCCGCGAGCATAATTCCAGGGGTGAAATTCAGCAGCTGAGCACACTCCCAACGAAAGGAAACCCGCCGGTCGCTCCGGCGGGTTTCTCTTGGTGTGCCGAGCATGTTCGACAGCTTGGAGGTGGAAGTCCTTTACCCAGCCTGATGGCGGCGAAGGGTTAGCGAAGCGCAAGGGCGTCATCGCGAGGTGGGGTCTGAAGGAAGCGTGGAGCAAACCTGCGGCCCGATGGACAAAAACCGGATAACGAGGCCTACCCAACCGGACGAGCGAGCCAATGATCGCAAAGTCCACAGTCATCAAGGGTTGGGGTGGTAAATCCGGCGGGCGTGCAGGGAAGGCGGTCGAACTTACCTCGGGAGATCTTCGGCGTGTCCGGGCGACCGGACTGAGCGGGCCGCAAGGTCCGTGATCGCGACGGAGAAGTCAGCAGACGGCATAGTAGGCGGAACGAGTTTCGCTGAAGGCCCGAACGCTGGAAAGACGTTTGGATGTGGAAGCCTCGAGCCGGCCATGCGGCTGAAATCCAGGTCACTGGCCTTTGGAGCGGCGGGAAAGGGTGAAGCCCGGACGGCGCCGCTCAAAGGGGCCGAAGCCGACACGACGGAGACCACTATCTGAGCCTCTGGCGCGGACGCAAAACAAACCGTTCGCGCTTAATCCGGTGAACCGCCGTATACGGACCCGTATGTACAGTGGTGTGGGAGGGGAGAGTCGCGAGACTCCCCCTATCCCGATTGTGAGGCCTCTTGGCCATCAGCGCCGTTGGACCTTTTTGTGATCTGCACGCGCAATCCCCGCTGATCGGGCTTTGTCGCTTTCCTGTTCGTGCTTGCGCATATGCACTCCGCTCGGGAAGAACAGAAAACGAATCCGTCGTGTACCGTCCGTGTATCATCGACGCGTAGGGACTAAACGGGAAAGCTTGAAACTAAACGGTTTTTTTCAACACGAAGTGAGACACGTTTTCGAGTGAACGAAGGGCGCACCGTGTTGAAAACATTGGCGATCCCGGCAGGATTCGAACCTGCAACCCGCGGAGTAGAAATCCGCTACTCACTTTGCCAACCACCGATTGACCACCGAAACACCATGAACAAACGGCGATAAAGGTGGTCAGTCAGGATCGAGCTTCGTTGTTTTTGTTGATTTTTTCGCTCGCTGATTACGTTCGGGACGCAGGGGTCGCAGGTTCGAATCCTGCCACTCCGACCATTCTTTCAAGCACTTATAGTTTCTGTGTTTTTCGTGCGCAACGACATGCGCATCGATTTGAAGCGCGGCTGCCATGTCGGTCGATTTCGGGACGCCGGTCCCTGATATCGGCGATTCGGGACCATTGGAGCGCGCGAGGGAAGCGGCCCCTGACGTGAAAATGCGTAGCACGTCACCAAGCACCACACGGTCTCCCTTCGGACCTCTCGGCTGATCCTGTCCGACATCAAAGCACGAATAGCCCGCCGCGAGTAGTGCTCAGCTTGCCGGCGCAAATACCCGTCAGGGGTTGCCGACCTCAAAGGCCAGCAGAACGTTGCCGGGCAGGCCGCTCCATTGCGCGTAGCCGGAATTGACGTACAGCATGCCGTCGACGACGACCGGGCCGGGTCCGTCCATGGCGCCGCCATGGGCCGCAACGCCGTTGACCGTGGCGTAGTCGCGGGCGGTGTCGATTTCCCAGAGCAGCCGTGCGTCATCGGTCGCGTAGGCGCGCAGGAAGCCGCTCACGCCGCCCGAGAACACGACGCCGGGAATGGCGGTGACCGCCGCGGAGAGAGCGGGGCTGCACTGGGGGCGGTCGCCACAGGCCACCGGCGCCACCTGCATCGCGATCCTTCCGGTCGCAAGATCGAGCCCGAACAGGCCGCCACCTTCGCTTGAATTCAGACGTCGCGTGCCGTCCCTGAGAAATCGTACGTCCGAATTGGCGACATAGATTCGGTCCTGGTCGGCGGCGGAACCCCATTCGGTCCCGCCCAACGCGCCACCCTTGCCGATCCGCGTCTGCCACAGGATCTTGCCCTCGTGGTCGGGATCGAGCGCGTGGACCACGCCGGATTTCTGGCCGATCACCAGCACGCGCTGTCCGTTACGCAGGCTCACCAGGATCGGTGATTGGCCGAAATCATGGTCGGGGCCGCGGTCTTCCGGACAATTGCTCTGATCGGTGCCGAAACACGCAACGACGAAGCTGTCCTTCGGTGTGGCCTGTTGGTGCCAAAGCATTCGGCCGGTCGCGAGATCGAACGCGAGGATGGCATCGCTGGTGTCGGTTGCCGGGTCGGCATAGCTGTTCGAGGTCGCGACATAGAGCGCCTGGCGCTGCACGTCGATCGTCGGCGCGGACCAGACCGACGCGCCGGCCGGACCGAACAGCTGGGTCCCGAGGGCGTTCGCCCGTGTCGGATGCGGTGCCTCGGGAATCGTATAGGCCTTCCAGATCTGCGCGCCGGTCTCGGCCTTCAGCGCAACGACGCTGCCGCGAAACGTACAGCACTGGTAGGTGGGACGAGACCCGATAGCCTCCTCGATCGATGAAACGCCGACATAGACGACGCCGGAATAGAACACTGGCGCACCGGTAATCCGGGCGGCCACATGATCGTCGACCTTGCTCTTCCAGATCAGTTTGCCGGTCGCGGCATTCAGGGCGTAGACGTTGGCACGCACATCGCCAAAGAAGATGGCAGGCTGGCCGTTGTCCAGCGGGGCAAAGCTGATGGCCGTCCGCACCGGCGCCTCGGTCGGAAACGCCCAGCGCGTGCAGCCGCTTTTGGCGTCGAGGGCGTGGACCTTGCGGTCGCCGCCACCGACGAACAGCAAGCCGCCGACGACGGCCGGCTGCGCGTTGGCGTTCGACGTGTCAGGAAATCCGAACGCCCATTTCAGACGCAGCCGCGGGACCTGGTCTTGCGCGAGGCCGGCCATTGCCGCCGGCTGAAACCGGCTGTTGTTGATATCCGTGCCCCAACCGTTCCACCGCGGCCCATCGATCGGCTGCGGAAAGCCGGTCTCGTTCTGCGCGCATTGGCCTGCGCTCTCGGTTGGCACGAGCGACGCGGCCTTTCCGGTGACGAGTGAGGCGATCGCCGCCCGCTCGTCGCTGGTCAGTCCCTGCGCGAAGGATGCCATCGGGCCCGTGGTGATCGCACCAAGCACCTCGTCGAACGATCTGGATTGCAGCGCGGTGCGGCTCGGCGCGCGAACAGCCGCGTTGCTGCTGTCGTGACATTGCGCACAGCGTTGCGCGTAGAGGTCGGCACCGGCTTGCTGCGCCGCGGCGGGCAGGCAAGACGAGATCAGGGCGATGGCAATCGCAGCACTCAGTTTCATCGTGATTCACCGGCGTTGGTTTTTGATGAAGAGAGCAATTGCAGCTTAGCACAACCTTCCGGCTGCCATCGTGCTTGGCGGAGGCCGGCCGCACGTATGGCGGTGCAGGATCCGATCGCCGCCTTCAATTCGAGCGCCCGCCGGCGCGATCTCCCATTGACAGGTCGGTCGATGTGATAGAATTATAACAAGATAAGTTGCAAAAATAACAATATGTCACCATCGTACCAGCGCCGCGCGCGGTCGACGGGAGGAAAATTTGGAATTGTCCGGTTCGATCGCAGCCGAGCCTCGGCCGTCGACGGCGCTGTTGATGGTCGGTGGCATCAACAAGCGCTTCGGCGGCGTGCGGGCGTTGCGCGACGTCAACCTCGAGGTCCGGGCCGGCGAGGTGCACGCGCTGCTGGGCGAGAACGGGGCCGGCAAGTCCACGCTGATCAAGATCCTTAGTGGTGTCCACGCGGCCGACAGCGGCACGATCGAGATCGCCGGCAAACCAGCTACGTTCGACAGTCCGGCTAGATCGCGCGAGGCAGGCATCGCCGTCGTCTATCAGGACCTCAGTCTCGTCGAGTCGCTGAGCGTCGCCGACAATCTGTTGCTCGGCCGCGAGCCGCGTACGCGGTTCGGCTTTGTCCGCAAGCGCGAACTGATGGCCAGGGCCGGGGCGTTCCTGAGCGAGCTCGGCATTCCCCTCGATACCAAGGCAGCAGTCGGCTCGCTGCCGTTCGCCTACCGCCAGATGACCGAGATCGCCAAGGCGCTGATGGGCGAGGTGCGCCTGTTGATCCTCGATGAACCGACATCGTCCCTGACTTCGGATGAAGTTCGTATCCTGTTCGACGCGATCGGCAAGGCGACGCGCCGCGGCGTCGGCGTGATCTATGTGACGCATCGGCTCAACGAGGTGTTCGAGATCTCGCAGCGTGTCACGGTGCTCCGCGACGGCGCCAATGCCGGCACGTTCGTCACCGCCGAGACCGACATGAAGCGGCTGGTGAACTCCATCATCGGCACCGATCGATTGGCGCCCGCGGCGTCGCGCGCTGAACCTGCAGTTGCGCGTTCGTTCGATCCATCGCCGGTTCTGTCGCTGTCGGGCGTGTCCAACGATCGCCTGTCGGCCGTCGAATTGTCCGTGATGAAGGGTGAGATCCACGGCCTTGCCGGATTGATCGGCAGCGGGCGCACCGAGATCCTGGAGACGATCTTCGGCCTTCGGCCGGTCGAGAGCGGCACACTGGCGATCGAGGGCCGGCCGTGGCCGCCGAACGGCGCGGCCGATGCGATCGACCATGGCGTCGCGCTGGTGCCGGAAGACCGGCACATGCAGGGCCTGGTGCTGGATCATTCGATCGAGCGCAACATCACCTTGCCGCGGATTCTGCAATTCTCGCGCTGGGGCTTCATGCAGCAGCGCGCCGCCGCCCGGCGTGCGGATGCTGCGGTGGCGAGGCTGTCGGTGAAGGCGCAAGGCGCCTCGAGCCTGGTCAGGACATTGTCCGGCGGCAACCAGCAGAAGGTCGTGTTCGGAAAATGGAATGATCCGCGGCCGCGCGTGCTGCTGCTGGACGAGCCGACGGTTGGCGTCGACGTCGGCGCGCGCGAGGAGATCTACGGCGTGATCCGCAATGCCGCCCGCGACGGCACCAGCGTCCTGGTGGTCTCGTCGGACCTCGTCGAACTGATCGAGCTCTGCGACCGCATCTCCGTGATCGTCGATGGACGCGTGGCGCGAACGCTGGTGCGCGGGGAGATCGATGATGCCGAAGAGCTCCATCATCTGCTGCAGATCTACCAGGCTTCCGAACAAGGTGTATTGCAAGAGCTGCCCGCATGACCGAACTGACCGCGCCCAACCTCGTCGCCTCGTCGACCCGATCCGATCGACGCCGCAAGCTGCTGCAGAATCTGCTGCGGGGCGAGCGGCCCTACATGCTGTACATCGCCTTCGTGGTGCTGCTGGTCGTGTTCAGCCTGTCCTCGCCCTGGTTCCTGTCGGTCGACAATTTCCTGAACATCGGACGCCAGACCACGCTGGTCTCGATCATCGCGGTCGGCATGACCTTTGTGATCATCGCGCGCCAGATCGATCTGTCGGTCGCATCGACATTGGCGCTGTCGGGCATGGCCGCGGCGCTCGCGATGAGTCAGATCAACAACAGCTGGATCGTCGGCGCTGTTGCCGGGCTCGGCACGGGCGCGCTGGTCGGGCTGCTCAATGGCATCCTGACCACGCAGCTCTCGATCCCGTCGTTCCTGGTGACGCTGGGTTCACTGAGCATGGCGCGCGGTTTGGCGATGATGGTGACCAATACCAAGCCTGTCATCATCACCAACGAGACCTACTTTGCGATCTTCGGCGAAGGCTCGTTCCTGGGCATACCGGTTCCGATCGCCTGGACGCTGGTGGCGATGATCGTCGGCATCCTGCTGCTGCACTATAACGTGTTCGGCCGCCGCATCTATGCGGTCGGCGGCAATCCGACCGCGGCGCTGTATTCCGGCATTAACACCAAGTGGGTGACGACCGCGGCCTTTGTGCTGACCGGCGCGCTGGCCGGGTTCGCGGCGCTGGTGCTGTCCGCGCGCTCGCACGCCGCGCGGCCCGACGTCGTGCAGGGCATGGAGCTCGACGTCATCGCCGCCGTGATCCTCGGTGGTTGCAGCCTGTTCGGCGGGCGCGGCTACATCCTGGGGACGCTGTTCGGCAGCCTCATCATCGGCACACTCAACAACGGCCTCGTGCTGCTCGGCGTCAGCTCGCCGCTGCAGCTCGTCATCAAGGGAGCGATCATCGTGGCCGCGGTCGCCTTCACGAAACGCTAGAGCACGACGGTGCAGCGCATGGGCCGCAAGGTCAGGCGTTGCAAGGGTAGGGGCAAGGTCGCCGGCCTCCGGTCAATCGGCGACCAAAACGGGAGGAAACAATGAAGCCGATCTTGCGACAAACCCTGCCGCTGACCGCGTTGATCGCGGCGACGACCATTTCGATCGCCGCCTCGGCCCGCGCCGAAGTGCCTGCAACCTGCGTCAAGGGCATCGATCTCGCGACGCTTGGACCGAAATCGATCGTCGGTCAGGGGCCGCACGGCGAGAAGGCCGCCTCGCCCGAAGTGCTGGCGCTGTCGGACGCCGATGCCGCCAAGATCAGGGAGAAGCATTTCAAGGTCGGCATCTCCATGCAGACCGTCAATCTCGACTGGGCGCAACTGCAGATCCAGGGCATCACCGATACGCTGAAGAAGTACGGTGTGACCGTCACCGGCGTCGCGTCCGCCGAATATCAGGTCGACAAGCAGATCGCCGATATCGAGAACACCATCCAGCAGCATCCGGATGGCATCATCTCGATCCCGGTCGATTTCACGGCGACCGCACCGACCTACAAGAAGATCGCCAAGGCCGGCATCAAGCTCGTGCTGATGGACAGCATCCCGACCGGCCTGAAGCATCCGGAGGAATATGCCTCCATGATCTCGGCGGATAGCCAGGGCAACGGCCTGATCGCGGCCCAGATCCTGGCGTCCTGCGTCGCGCAGGGCGGCACCATCGGCCTCGTCAATTTCGGCGTCGATTATTTCAGCACCAACGAGCGCACCAAGGGCGTCCGTGAGTGGATGCAGAAGAATCGTCCCGACATCAAGATGAAGCAGGTCGACTTCACCGACCCGCCGAAGGTGTCGCAGATCGCGGGCGACTTCCTCACCGGCAATCCGGATATCAAGGGTCTGTTCGCGGTCTGGGACCAGCCGGCGCTCGATACGCTGAGCTCGATGCGCGCGCAGGGCATCGACATTCCGGTCGCCACCGTCGATCTCGGCCTGCAATCGGCGATCGAGATCGCCAAGGGTGGCCCGCTGAAGGCGACCGGATCGCAGCGCCCCTATGACCAGGGTGTCGCCGAAGCGATGGCCATGATGAACGCGCTGCTCGGCAAGGAAACGCCCGGCTGGATCGGTGTGCAGTCGCTGCCGGTGACGCAGTCCAACGTGTTGGAATCCTACAAGACGGTGTTCAAGAAGGAGCCGCCGCCGGAGCTGACCGACGCCTGCAACAAGGCGAAGCCTGCCTGCAACTGAGCCGCAGGAGTGCGATGCGTGGTCCCGCGAGCCCGCGCATCGTGAGCAGCCTGATCAGGGCGTGCCAGCCCCCGCTCGGATCAGGTTGCGCTGGTCACGTACTCGACGGGAAGGCTACGGAAGTGCTTGCGCATGTCCGCTGACGCCGCGCCGCCGACGATGATGCGCGAGAACGCGCCGATATCGGAGAAGAACGCCGACTTGAGGCTGCCGAGCTTGCTGGCGTCGATCACCAGGATGCTTTCCATCGCGGTCTCGATGACGGCCTGCTTGACGGCGACCTCGTGAAAATTCGAGCAGCTCGCGCCGCGGGTCCAGTGCACGCCGCCCGCGGAGATGAAGGCCTTGTTGATGCCGAGCCGCCGCAGATAGGATAGGCCGTCGTCCGACGCAAAGGACTGCGACGACGGATGGTAGAGGCCGCCCATCAGCATCACCTGCGTGGCCGGCCGTCGCGTGACGATCGACGCCACGTTCATCGAATAGCAGATCACCGAAAGCGGCAGGTCCTCCGGCAGGCAGTCCGCCAGCGACTGCATCGTCGTGCCGCAATCGATGAAGATCGTATCGCCTTCCTTGATCGAGGCCGCGGCAGACCGGCAGGCCAGGCGCTTGTCCTGGGTGTGCTGATCGATCTCCTGCTCGAACGTGTACTTGACCCCGGTCGGCGACGCCGCATTGACGACGTAGCCGCCGAGCAGCGCCAGCGCGGCGTCCGGCCCGGCGAGATCGCGCCGGACCGTCATTTCGGAAACCTTGAGGAGCTCGGCGGCGTCCTTCAGATGCAGCGTGCCGCTCGATTCGACGGCGCGGCGCAGCCTCTGCAGGCGCTGCACGCGCGTCTCGCTTGGTCGTGCGTTCGATGTTTCAGCCATTTTGATCGCCGGGCTTGCTTATCCGATTGACAATGATCTTACAATGTTGTGAGTTTATCAACGTCGATTTGTTACAATAATAACATCCAGTCCGGCGGGCTGATCGAAGGTCGGGGACGATGTCGTCCTCAGGCAGTCGGCAAACCCCGCGGCAAGGTCAGGGGAGGATCACATGTTGCGATCGACACATTCAGTCTATCTGGCGATCTCGTCGATTCGCTAGGACGCACGGCGCCTCCATGACGCAGAGCGTCTTCATGCAGAATCCGTCCCCATTGGCCGCGCAGTCGCCTTCCCCGGGCGGCGGGCATCAGCTCCCGCGCAACAGCGGCCGCGCGCTCGAGATGGATTGGGTCGACGAGATCAGGATCAATCTGTCGGCCGCCGAACGCCGCGTTGCGAGCCTGCCGGGCCGGCGCACGGTCAAGAAGGACGCGCAGGCGGCGTGGCTTCTCAAGGCGATCACCTGCATCGACCTGACGACGCTCAATGGCGACGATACGACCGAACGGGTGAAGCGCCTCTGCGCCAAGGCCAAAGCGCCGGTGCGCGGCGACCTTCTCGAGCGGCTCGGCTTTGCCGGCCGTGAGCTGCATACCGGCGCGGTCTGTGTCTACCATCGGTTCGTGGCGACGGCCGTCGAAGCGCTCAGCGGATCGGACATCCCGGTCGCCGCGGTCTCGACCGGATTTCCCGCAGGCCTCGTGCCGCACGATCTGAAGCTGAAGGAGATCGAAGCGTCGGTCCGCGACGGCGCGCAGGAGATCGACATCGTCATCACGCGCGAGCATGTGCTGACCGGCGATTGGCGGGCGCTTTACGCCGAGGTGCAGGATTTCCGCGCCGCCTGCGGCGACGCGCATCTGAAGACGATCCTGGCCACCGGCGATCTCAAGACGCTGCGCAATGTCGCCAAGGCGTCGATGGTCTGCATGATGGCCGGCGCCGATTTCATCAAGACCTCCACCGGCAAGGAAGGCGTCAACGCGACGCTGCCGGTGACGCTCGCGATGCTGCGGATGATCCGCGTCTATCAGGAGCGTACCGGCTACCAGATCGGCTTCAAGCCGGCTGGCGGAATCTCGACGGCAAAGGACGTGCTCAACTATCAGTTCCTGATGAAGGAGGAACTGGGCCGCGACTGGCTCGAGCCGGACCTGTTCCGTATCGGCGCCTCCAGCCTGCTCGCCGATATCGAGCGACAGCTCGAGCATCACTTGACCGGCCACTATTCGGCCTTCAATCGCCACCCCGTGGGATGAAACTCCAGCGATGAGCGTCGCAAGCTATTTCGAGACCATGGAGTATGGCCCCGCGCCGGAGGCGGACGGCGAGGCACGCGCCTGGCTGGCGCGGCATGGCGCCACGTTCGGGCATTTCATCGCCGGCAAGTTCACAGCGCCGCACGCCGGCAAACACCTCACGACGACCGAGCCGGCCACGCGCAAGACGCTGGCGCGCATCGCGCAGGGCGCTGCTGCCGATGTCGAGGCGGCGGTCAGCGCCGCACGCACCGCGCAGACAGCGTGGGCAAAGCTTGGCGGTCACGGTCGCGCGCGTCATCTCTATGCGTTGGCGCGCATGCTGCAGCGTCACGCCCGGCTGTTCGCCGTGCTGGAGGCGATCGACAACGGCAAGCCGATCCGGGAAACCCGCGATCTCGACGTGCCGCTCGCTGCGCGCCATTTCCTCTATCACGCCGGCTGGGCGCAGCTGCAGGAGCGCGAATTCACCGATCAGGTGCCGGTTGGCGTGATCGGGCAGATCATTCCGTGGAATTTTCCGCTGCTGATGCTGGCGTGGAAGATCGCGCCGGCGCTGGCCGCGGGCAATACGGTGGTGCTGAAGCCGGCGGAGTTCACCTCGCTCACCGCGCTGCTGTTCGCCGAACTGTCGGCCGAGGCCGGCCTGCCGCCGGGCGTGTTGAACGTCGTGACCGGCGACGGTGCCACCGGCGCGCTGCTGGTCGAAAGCCCTGGCGTCGACAAGATCGCGTTCACCGGCTCGACCGAGGTCGGGCGGTTGATCCGCCAGTCGACCGCAGGCACCGGCAAGTCCCTCACGCTGGAGCTCGGCGGCAAGTCGCCGTTCATCGTGTTCGACGATGCCGATATCGACGGCGCGGTGGAAGGCGTGGTGGATGCGATCTGGTTCAACCAAGGCCAGGTCTGCTGCGCCGGTTCGCGGCTGCTGCTGCAGGAGGGGATCGCGGAGACTTTCCGCCGGCGCCTGATCCGCCGCATGGAGACGCTTCGCGTCGGCATGCCGCTCGACAAGGCGATCGACATGGGCGCGGTGGTCGCACCGGTACAACTCGAACGGATCAAGTCGCTGGTCGAGACCGGGGTGAAGGAAGGCGCCGAGAAATATCAGGCGTCCGGTGCCATCCCGGCGGAAGGATGTTTCTATCCGCCGACCTTGCTCTGGAACGTGCATCCATCCTCGACGGTTGCGACCGAAGAAATCTTCGGCCCTGTTCTGGTGGCGATGACGTTCCGCACCCCTGACGAGGCCGTGATGCTCGCCAACAACACGCGCTACGGCCTTGCCGCCAGCGTGTGGAGCGAGACGATCGGTCTGGCGCTCGATATCGCGCCGAAGCTGCTGGCCGGCGTGGTCTGGGTCAACGCCACCAATCTGTTCGACGCCAGCGTCGGCTTCGGCGGCTATCGCGAGTCCGGCTTCGGCCGCGAGGGCGGCCGTGAAGGCATGTATGAGTACCTCAAGCCGAAGGCCTGGAGCGGGCGCAAGGCGCGGGCCAAGGCATCGCCGCTGGCGACGGCTTCTGGCGCCAGCGCCGGATTCGATGTGCCGCCGATCGATCGAACGGCGAAACTGTTCGTCGGCGGCAAGCAGGTGCGCCCGGACGGCAATTATTCGCGTCCGGTGCTGTCGCCGAAGGGCCGGCGCCTCGGCGAGGCAGGCGAGGGCAATCGCAAGGATATCCGCAATGCGGTGGCCGCGGCGCGCTCCGCCGAGTCTTGGGCGCGGGCGACGGCGCATAATCGCGCCCAGATCCTCTATTACCTTGCCGAGAATCTTTCCGCGCGCGGCGACGAATTCGCCCGGCGTATCGCCGACATGACCGGCGTGTTGGCTGCGAAGGCGCGCGCGGAAGTCGATGCGAGCATCGAGCGGTTGTTCAGCTATGGCGCCTGGGCGGACAAATTCGAAGGATCCGTCCACGCGCCGCCGCTGCGCGGCGTGGCGCTCGCGATGCATGAGCCGATCGGCGTGGTCGGCGTCGCCTGTCCCGACGAGGCGCCGCTGCTTGCCTTCATCAGCCTGGTGGCG
Organism: Bradyrhizobium sp. USDA 4541; assembly: GCF_024171085.1. Lineage (NCBI taxonomy): Bacteria > Pseudomonadati > Pseudomonadota > Alphaproteobacteria > Hyphomicrobiales > Nitrobacteraceae > Bradyrhizobium > Bradyrhizobium sp. USDA 4541. Next base: position 8,242,378 of record NZ_JALJZF010000001.1, on the reverse strand, counting down.
CCGCTGGTTGCGATGGGCAACCGGGTCGTCGCCGTGCCCAGCGAGCGGCATCCGCTCGCCGCGACCGACTTCTACCAGGTGCTGGAGACCTCGGACGTGCCTGGCGGCGTGGTCAACATCGTCACCGGCGATCACAGCGAGCTGGTCAAGGTGCTTGCCGAGCACGACGATGTCGACGCGCTCTGGGCGTTCGGATCGCAGGACGCCTCAGCGGCCGCCGAACGGCTGTCGATCGGCAATCTCAAACGGACGCTGGTCGATCATGGCCTCGCGCTCGATTGGTACGACAAGGCCGCGAGCGAGGGCCCGATCCTGCTCCGCCACGCGGTGCAGGTGAAGAACATCTGGATTCCGTACGGTGACTAGCGACGTCACCTCACGGTGATATCGATGGGGTTCGGACCGTCAGAGTCCGGCGAGTTTGAACACGAGGGAGGGACGCAACATGCTCAAGGGCATCGATCCACTGCTCAATGCCGACGTACTCTATGCCCTGCGGGCGATGGGGCATGGTGATCGCCTGGTGGTGTGCGATACCAATTTTCCAGCCGACTCGATCGCGCGGCAGACAGTTCTCGGCCGGTTGCTGCGCATCGACAATGTCAGCGCGGCTAGGGCGATCGAGGCGATGCTGTCGGTGATGCCGCTCGATACGTTTGTCGACGATGCAGCGATCCGCATGGAGATTGTCGGCCAGGCTCAGGAAGTGCCACCCGTGCAGCGCGAGGTGCAGGCCGCGATCGATCGCGCGGAGGGACGGTCATGGCCGCTGGTCGGCGTCGAGCGCCACGCTTTCTACGAGAAGGCCAAGACGGCCTATTGCGTGATCGCGACGGGCGAGCGGCGCTTCTACGGCTGCTTCCTGTTCAGCAAGGGCGTGATCGGGCCGGACGGGGAGTGACGAGATGAGCAAGAGTGGCGTCGCCGTCCTCGGCGTCTTCGTCGTCGACTTGGCGTTCCGCGCCGGCAACATGCCGGCGATCGGCGAGACCATCGCCGGTTCGGGATTCGCGATGGGGCCCGGCGGCAAGGGATCCAACCAGGCTGTCGCGGCCGCGCGGGCCGGCGCCGGCGTGAGCTTTATCTCGCGGATCGGCAGCGACGCCTTCGGCGAGCTTGCGATCAAGACCTGGGAGGCCGAGGGAATCCGGCCGCGCGTGGCCAGGACGGCGGAAGCGCCGACCGGCGCAGCCTTCATTTACGTCCATGAGACGCGCGGCGACAACGCCATCATCGTCGTGCCGGGTGCAGCGGGCGGTATCGGCCCGGCCGATGTCGACGCGGTGGCGGACGCGATCCGCGACAGCCGCGTGTTCGTGACGCAGCTCGAGCAGCCGGTCGATGCAGCGCGGCGCGGGCTCGAGATCGCGCGCGCCGCCGGCAGCATCACGGTGTTCAATCCGGCGCCGGCCATCCAATTCGACGATGGTCTGTTTGCGCTGTGCGATTACGTCGTTCCCAACGAGACCGAGGCCGAAGCGCTCACAGGCATCGCGGTGGGCGACCTCGCCGGCGCCCGCCGCGCCGGCGACGCCCTGTTGGCCAAAGGCGCCGGGACCGCGCTGATCACCCTCGGCGAACGCGGCGCGCTATTCCATGCGCGGGATCGCTCGCTGCACGTGCCGCCCTTCGCGTCCGGCAAGGTCGTCGAAACCACCGGCGCGGGCGATGCATTCGTCGGCGGCTTCGCGGCGGCGCTCGCGGACGGCGTCGATCCGCTCGAGGCTGCGCGGTTCGGTGCGGCCACGGCGGGAATCTCGGTGACCCGGCCGGGCACCGCGCCCGCGATGCCGCGGCGCGCGGAGATCGAAGCGCTGCTGAGGGGATGATGCTGCGATGATGCGGAATGATCCGATCAAGCATGTCTTCATCTGGCCGGCGGTGCTCGTCGTGCTGGCGATCTCGATATTTCCGCTGATCTATTCGCTGACTACGAGCTTGCTCAGCTACCGGCTGATTCCGCCGATCCCGCCGCGCGTCGTCTGGCTTGGCAATTATGCGGCGTTGTTGCAGGAGCCGCGGTTCTGGAATGCGCTCTTCACCACGACGCTGATTGCGCTGATCGCGGTCGGGTTGGAATACGCGATCGGGTTCGGCGTCGCGCTGGCGCTGAATGCGCGGGTGCCGGGTGAGCGGCTGTTCCGCGTCGCCCTGCTGCTGCCGATGCTGCTGGCGCCCGTCGCGGTCGCGCTGGTGGCGCGCATGATCTTTAATCCGACGATGGGACCGCTCAATCAGTTCCTGTCGAAGTTCGGCCTGGTCAACCTGCCGTTCCTTACCAATGGACATTGGGCACTCGCCTGCATCATCGCGGTCGAGGTCTGGCAGTGGACCCCGTTCGTCATCCTGATGATGCTCGCCGGGCTGCAAACGCTTCCCGAAGATGTCTACGAGGCCGCCGAGCTCGAGAATGCCAGCGCCTGGCAGCAGTTCTGGGGCATCACCTTTCCGATGATGCTGCCGATCTCGGCCGCCGTCGTCTTCATCCGCCTGATCGAGAGCTATAAGATCATGGACACGGTGTTCGTGATGACCGGCGGCGGGCCGGGCGTCGACACCGAGACGCTGACGCTGTTCGCCTATCAGGAAGGTTTCAAGAAGTTCAATCTCGGCTACACATCGGCGCTCAGCTTCCTGTTCCTGATCGCGATCACGATCATCGGCGTGACTTATCTGGCGCTGCTGCGGCCGCATCTGGAGAAGCGCCGATGAGCGGCCAGGGCTTGACGGGACTGTCGCCATGGCGCCGCCGCCTGGTCGCGGCCGGCGTTCTCATCTGGTGCCTGATCACGGTGTTTCCGCTCTATTGGGTGGTGGTGACCGCATTCAAGACGCCGCCCGGCGTCGTCGGCGGGCCGACCTATCTGCCGTTCATCGACTTCACGCCGACCTTGCAGCCCTTCATCGATCTCTATCAGGGCATCCGCGGCGAGTTCTTCCGGACCTTCCTGAACTCGACCATCGTTGGCCTATCCGCGGCAGCGATCGCCACGGCGATTGGCGCGATGGCGGCCTATGCGCTGGTGCGCTTCGAATTCAAGGTCCGCTTCGGCGCGGGCCTCGCGTTCTTCCTGCTCGCGCTCGGCGGCTACCTGCTGTTCAACACGACGTTCGGGTTCACCCGCCCGCAGGCCCTGTTGCTGGCCTTTCCGATCGCGCTGATCGTGGCCGTCGCCGCCAACCGCCTGCCGCTGCCCGGACCGATCCTCGGCAATGAGGACATCCTGTTCTGGTTCGTCAGCCAGCGCATGTTCCCGCCCATCGTCACCGCCTTCGCGCTGTATCTGCTCTACAGTGAGATCGGGCGGCTGGGCTTCCAGCTGATCGACAGCTTTGTCGGCCTGACGCTCTGCTACGTCGCCTTCTCGCTGCCGATCGTCGTCTGGCTGATGCGCGACTTCTTCGAGGCTGTGCCGATCGAGGTCGAGGAGGCGGCGATGGTCGACAATGTGCCGAGCTGGCGCATCTTCTTCGGCATCGTGGTGCCGATGTCGATGAACGGGCTGCTGGCGACGTTCATGATCACGCTGGCCTTCGTCTGGAACGAGTTTCTGTTCGCGCTGTTCCTGACCAATTCCAGATGGCAGACGCTGCCGATCCTGGTGGCGGGACAGAACAGCCAGCGCGGCGACGAATGGTGGGCGATATCGGCTGCGGCGCTCGTCGCCATCGTTCCCATGATGATCATGGCTGGCCTGCTCAGCCGGATGATGCGGTCGGGCCTGCTGCTCGGGGCCATCAAATAGCAAAAAACCTTGTAGGGAGGACTAGACGATGTTGCGACGGACGTTCCTGATGCTGACCACCTCGCTCGCGATGGCCTGTGCCGCGAGCCAGGCGAATGCTGCCTGCAGCCCGGACTATACCGGCGTCACCCTGACGGTGGCGTCGCAGACCGGGCCGTATATCGCCTCTGCGCTCAAGCTCGGCGCGGACGAATGGGCCAGGAAGACCTGCGGCAAGGTCAATGTCGTCGAATTCCCGTGGTCCGAGCTCTATCCGAAGATCGCGACATCGCTGACGGCGTCGGACGCGACGTTCGACCTCGTCAGCTTCGCGCCGGCGTGGCTGCCGGACTTCGTGCCCTATCTCAGCGAGATGCCGAGGGAGATGCAGTCCGGCAAGGACTGGGACGATATCGAGCCGGCCTATCGCGAACGGCTGATGGTGTGGGAGGGCAAGATCTACTCGCAGTCGATGGATGGCGACGTCCACACCTATACCTACCGCACCGACCTGTTCAGCGATCCCAAGGAGAAGGACGCCTTCAAGGCCAAATACGGCTACGACCTCGCGCCGCCGAAGACCTGGAAGCAGTATCTCGACATTGCCGAGTTCTTCCAGCGGCCCGACAAGGGGCTGTGGGGAACGGCGGAAGCCTTCCGCCGCGGCGGTCAGCAGTTCTGGTTCTTCTTCAGCCATGCGGCGGCCTACACCAACAATCCGAACTATCCGGGCGCGATGTTCTTCGATCCCGAGACGATGGACGCGCAGATCAACAATCCGGGCTGGGTGAAGGGGCTCGAGGAATACATCAGGGCATCGAAGCTCGGGCCGCCCAACGCGCTGAATTTCTCGTTCGGCGAGGTGAACGCGGCGGTGGCCGGCGGCCAGGTTGCGGAATCGATCGGCTGGGGCGACACCGGTGTCATCGCCGCGGACCCGAAGCAGTCGAAGATCTCGGGCAAGGTCGGTTCGGCGATGCTGCCCGGTTCGGACGAGATCTGGAACGCCAAGACCAAGAAGTGGGACAAGTTCCCGAGCGTGCTTCCGGGCCCGTTCATGGCATTCGGCGGCTGGCAGATCGCGGTGCCGAAGGCCGGCAAGAACCAGAAGGCGGCGTGGGATTTCGTCAAGACACTGACAAGTCCTGAAGTGTCGGGCCGGGCGGCGATCACCGGCGGCAGCGGCGTCAATCCCTATCGCAAATCGCACACGGCCAATCTGCAACTGTGGAGCAAGATCTTCTCGCCGGAAGAGGCCAAGGAATATCTCGGCGCGCAATCCGACTCCATCAATGCCAAGAACGTCGCGCTCGACATGCGTCTGCCCGGCTACTTCTCTTACACCGAGGTGGTCGAGATCGAGCTCGGCAAGGCGCTGGCCGGCCAGACCACGCCGCAGGCGGCGCTCGACGCGATGGCCAAGGAGTGGAATCGGCTGACCGACGAGTTCGGCCGGGCCAAGCAGCTCGCGGCCTATCGCGCGGCGATGGGTCTTCCGCCGAAGAACTAGCTTTCCAGCGAGACGTCCCGGATGATGCGCGAGCATCGTCCGGGACTTTACTTGCCGTCGACGAAGGGACGGAAAAGGAATCCATGGCGCACGTCGAGATCGAGAATGTCAGCAAGGCATACGGGCCCTACAAGATCATTGAAGGGCTCGACCTCAACGTGGCCGACGAGGAGTTTGTCGTGCTTGTCGGCCCGTCCGGCTGCGGCAAGACGACGACGTTGCGCATGATCGCAGGACTGGAGGCGGTGACGAGCGGAACTATCCGCATCGGCAATCGCGACGTGACGCAATTGCGTCCCGGCCTGCGCAATTGCGCGATGGTGTTCCAGAACTACGCGCTCTACCCACATATGACGGTCGGAGAGAACATCGGCTACGGCATGAAGGTGCGCGGGGAATCGCGCGCCAGCATCGAGAAGGCCGTCAGCGACGTTGCGCGCGTGCTTGACCTCGAACAATATTTGCAGCGCCGGCCCAAACAGCTCTCGGGCGGGCAGCGCCAGCGCGTGGCGATCGGCCGCGCCATCGTGCGCAGCCCGGATGTGTTTCTGTTCGACGAGCCATTGTCCAATCTCGACGCCAAGCTTCGCATCGAGATGCGGACCGAGATCAAGGCGCTGCACCGCCGTCTCGCCAAGACGATCGTCTATGTCACGCACGACCAGGTCGAAGCCATGACCATGGCCGACCGCGTCGTGGTGATGAACCGCGGCCGCATCGAGCAGGCGGCCGATCCGATCACGATCTACGAGAAGCCCAGCAATCTCTTCGTCGCCGGCTTCATGGGCGCGCCCAGCATGAATTTCATCCATGGCGAGCTAGTTGCCCGCGACGGCGCGCTCATTTTCACCGAGCCGTCGGGCACTGCGTTGAGAGTGCCGAAGTCACGCGAGGCGGCCTATGCCGGCAGCGTCGGCAAGCCCGTGGTGCTCGGCGTCCGGCCCGACCATGTGTTGCGGCAAGACGCATCGACAGGCTCTTCCGTCCGAATCCTTGTGAAAGACGTGGAGCCGCTCGGGCCGCACACTCTGGTGATCGGGACCGTCGGCCCATTCGCGTTCACGGCGCAAATGCCGGTCGGCGTCGCCGCGGAGCCGGATCATGTCATCGACGTCGCGCTCGATCTCGAGCGAACGCACTTGTTCGACAAGGTGTCTGGGACGGCTATTTGCTGATCCGCCGCAGCCTGGCTCGACAACCGCCTGCCTAGCTTAAGAAACCTCGCGCGCGCCGGACCGTATCGGACGGATACAGGCCGAAGGCCGAGCGGTACACCGCAGCGAAACGGCCCATATGCGTAAAGCCCCACTTCAGGGCAACTTCGCTGACCGGGAGCATGTTCTCCGGTCGCGACAGTTCGTCGTGGATGGCCTCCAGCCGAATTTGCCGCAGATAGGCGACCGGCGTCGTGCCGTGAATTTTGCGGAAGCCCAATTGCAGCAACCGGCTGCTGACCCCAACCGTTGCGGCAATATCCGAGATCGTCAGCGGCAGATGCGGATTGGCCCGCATATACTCGACCGCACGCCTGATGTAGCGCGGCGGCGCATCCCGCGGGTGGCGGCTCAACCGGTCCGTCAACCGATGAGGAACGTTCTCAAGGATGAGCTGTATGGCTGCTTCCGATAGCAGCGCGCTGGCTTTCGGAGAGCGTACCAGGATCCCGTCATACAGACCGGTGGTGCTCGTGCGGACAAGCTGAAGAAGGGTCTGTCCAACGCCGGTCGACAAGTCGACGATCGGCGTCAGATTGAGATCTTCCAGCGCTGTGCTCCCGAACGTCGCCGACAGCACCTTGGTAACTGCGCCCGTATGCAAGGTGAGCGTGACGCTTGAGTATCGTCCATCGACTGCTTCGACCCGCTGCGCTTGCATCGTCGGAAGGGGCACGATGGCGATCTCGGAGGGGGTCCGCTGGATACTCTTTCCTGCGATGAGCATTTCGGCCTGGCCGGCATTCAGCAGGCTTATTGCAAGCTCTCCGGCAGATTTCTCGTAAGAATAGCGCCAATCCCAACCGGCCGACAGATCGGCCCGCACGACGTCAAGTTCCGCGCCGATGGCTATGTCCGCATGCCAGCGAAACGATTCGTCAGGCCGCGGCGAGGAATGCGCATTGATCCCGTGGGGGTGGAGCATTTCAAGGAGTTCTTCGAACGAAGATCCCGATCGCGTGGGAGGTGCAGCGAGTACGTCTTCGACCATCAAATCCCAACCATCGGATGATTGCTGTTTCGCGGATTGCCCGATCCATCAGACCGGTTTTCCGCTGTTCAGGGTGTCCGCCACACGCATAGACCGCATCACCACACTAGCACAGCTTTGGTGATTTCGGGTCGCGTGCCCTTTCTCGCAATTTCTTCAATATCCGAATAGCGAACAGAATATCCAGGTCGCGCAATCGAGCCGCGAAAGCTGACATTTGATCTCATCCGCTCGCCGGCATCGCGCGAACGTTCCGATTCAATCCGCCGCGCCAACGTTCGAGAGCACCAGCGGATGCACAGCATTCGCGATCGACTGCTCTAGCCACAATCCGAACGCCTGCATCCGGAATGCGACGTCGTCCATGGACTCGTAGCCCATTTGGCCTAAATCGTCACGACCAACTCAAACGGGTTATGAAAGCATGCTTACAAGGATTACTTGCGTACTCGCGCTTACAGTTCTTTCGTCCATGCCTGCGCTGGCCGATGGTTGCGCAGATCACGTCCAGAGCACCGGCGTTCCCATGGTAACGGGCATGACGCACAAGACCTGGATGATCTTCCCGTCGGTCAATCCCGGTGCCGCCCTCGACAAGGTGTCCCGCGCCGTTCTGGCGGAGGGCTTTGTCGGTGTGAACGTCGACAAGAAACTCGGCACGCTGACCACCCAGCAGGACACCACCGGATCCGGCCGCCCACAAACGCTGCAAGTCGTCGTCCGCAAGGACGGCAAAGGCAGCCGCGTCGATGCGATCTTCAGCTTGCCGCCGGGACAGTTGGCTCCAGGTGTCGGCGATAACCTCTGCCGCGTCGTGAACGCGGCCGGCCAATGAACTTCGCCCATCTGTGAAGCGGGCTGACGCGCGAATTGTAACCGGCCGCGCGTGTCCGGGTGTCGTCCGGTCCGGAACCAGACGAGTTCATCCAAGTCGAGGGAATCGGGACGCAGGTGCCGGCCTGCGCCCACAGCAATGAAGCAGGAGATATGATGCGCAGGGCTCGCTTTGTGAAAGTTGTTTTGATGGCGACCACCGGTGCCGTGGTGTTTTCGGCCTCCGCCATTTCGGCTCCGTTGCAGCACGGTACCGGCGTTGCGGCGGCAGTGCCGTCGTTGACCGAGAAGGTTTGGTGCCGTTACGGGCAGTGCTATGACAATGGCGGCGGCGCTGCCGTCGGCGGACTGGTCGGTGGCCTCATCGGCGGCGTCATCGCGGCCGGCGCAGCCAGCGCCGCCGCGCAGCAGGAAGCTGCCGCCGCCCAGCAGCACGCGGCGTCCTGCGCCCAGCGCTATCGCTCGTACGATGCGGCGTCGAATACGTTCCAGGCAAAGGACGGCCGGCGGTATCCCTGCCAGTGAGACTGCCGCAGGCTTGCGGCGCCGGAACGGGGAGGAAGCGAACCCGCCGCTCCAGACAATAGCCCTCGGCGCCACGCTGAGCACGAATGGAGCTCCGGCCCGTGAGCCGGAGCAGGCGTTCGAGCGCCCCAGGAGCCGCAAACGCGGCTTCTGCCGGCGAATTGGCCAGGATCTTTGATGAACGGGTTCCCGCTCCGCGCCTGGATGCGCGGATCGAGAGGCTTCATCGGGAATCGCAGAGCGGGCAGCCCACGGCGGCTTCTGACGCGACCGTTTTCCATGCTATCACGCGATCCGTCGAAACTGCGCTCGTGGCAGGATCTGCCCGAACCTTACGAATCCGGATCTCGATGATGCTGTCGCTTCCCAAGACCAAAATACGCGTGCTGCTGCTGGAGGGCGTGAACGAATCCGCGGCCCGGATGTTTGAGGCGAACGGCTATACCGAGCTGCAGCGTCTGCCCAAGGCGCTGGGACCAAAAGAACTCAGGCAGGCGCTGTCGGGCATCCACATGCTGGGAATTCGCTCGCGGACCCAGTTGACCGGGGACATCCTGGAGGCCGCCGACCGATTGCTCGTTGTCGGCTGCTTTTCGGTCGGCACCAATCAGGTGGATCTCGATGCCGCGCGGAAGCTGGGAATCCCCGTATTCAACGCGCCATACTCCAACACCCGCAGTGTGGCGGAGCTGACCATCGCCGAGATCGTGATGCTGTTCCGCCGGATCTTTCCGCGTTCGGTCTCCGCACATGCCGGCGGCTGGGACAAGTCCGCCGAAGGCAGCCGCGAGGTGCGCGGCAAGACGCTCGGCATCGTCGGCTACGGCAACATCGGCTCGCAGCTGTCGAACCTCGCCGAAGCCATGGGCATGCGCGTGATCTATTTTGATCAGACCGACAAGCTCCGCCATGGCAATACCGAGCCCGCCGAATCGCTCGACGCGTTGCTCGCAGCCAGCGACGTCGTATCGCTGCATGTGCCGGAGACGCCGGCCACCGCCAACATGATCGGCGCCGCCCAGCTCCAGCTGATGAAGCCTGAGGCCTATCTGATCAACAACTCGCGCGGCACCGTGGTCGATCTCGATGCGCTGGCGAGCGCGCTGCGCGAGGGCCGGCTGGCGGGTGCTGCGGTCGACGTGTTTCCGGTCGAGCCGGTGTCGAACGAGGCGCGCTTTGTCTCGCCGCTGCAAGGTCTTCCCAACGTCATCCTCACGCCGCATGTCGGCGGTTCGACGGAAGAAGCGCAGGATCGCATCGGCGGCGAAGTTGCGCGCAAGCTGATCGACTATTCCGATGTCGGGTCGACCTTCGGCGCGGTCAATTTTCCGCAGGTGCAATTGCCGGCGCGACCGACCGGCACCCGTTTCATCCATGTTCATCGCAACGTTCCCGGCGTCATGCGCCAGGTCAACGACGCGGTCTCCCGGCACGGGATCAATATCCTGGCGCAATATCTGCAGACCGATCCGGAAGTCGGCTATGTCGTGCTCGAGACCGACGTGGTCGGCGGCGAGGGCGAGGGACTGCTGGCCGATTTGAAAGCCATTGACGGCACGATCCGCGTGCGGGTGCTGTATGACGCGAACCGGCCGCAGGGGTGATCGACTTCGTCAATCCGCCGAGAACCCGAACGGCACGCTCGAGGTCCTGAAATCGTCCGGAAGAATCTCGCGTCCGATCGGCGGCGCCGACCGCGCCGCGCATCTCGGCCGATGGCAGACCCGGCATGCGACGCCGATCGGCGTCGGCTCGTCGGCATTCGGTCCCTGTCCGTCGCGCGTGTAGATCAACTGGCCCGCATGTTCGGCGGCGCAGCCGATCGCGATCGCCCGCTCGACGCGGATGGCGCCGAACGCGCCGCCGCCGGCGGTCACGGTGCGGGCGATCGAAAAGAACCGCTGTCCGTCGGGCAGTTCCAGCCATTGGGTGACGATCTGGCGCGGCGTCTTGAAGATGTCGTGCACTGACCATAGCGGACATGCACCGCCGTGCTTTGCAAACGGAAAGCCGGCGCCGTCAAGCAGCTTGGAAATGTTGCCGGCCGGATCGACCCGGATCAGGAAGAACGGGACCTTTTCGAGACCCGGCCGTTGCAGGGTCGTGACGCGGTGCGCGACCTGCTCGAAGCTGGTGCCGAATTGACGCGCCAGCGCCTCCAGATCGTAGCGGCGGGCCTCGACCGCTTTCGCGAACACCGAATACGGCATGATGAGTGCGGCGGCGGCGTAGGCCGCAAGCGCACGGCGCGCCAGCAGCTCGGCGCTTTTGGTCGTGAACTTGCCGGCTTCGACGGCGGCGCCGATCTCGCCCTCCAGTTCCAGATAGGCAAGTTGCTTGGCCAGCTGAAAATTGAGGCCCGCGGTATCGAGCGAGTCCTCCAGCAGCAATTGTCTGCGATGAAGGTCCAGTCGCCTGATCGAACCCAGCATGACGTTCGGCGGCAGATAGCGGACCTGGAGTTTATGTCGCTCCCGAAGCCGCTCGATAAATCCGGCGGGCCCGGAAGGTTCGTGGACGAGCCGCTCGGCGGCATCGTCGAGGCTGGCAAAATTGTTGCGGCGCGCGGCGAGAAAACGTCGGACCTCCGCAACGGGATCGTTGGCGTCAAAGTTCTCCTGGCCCGGTGAAGCGATCGCCATGTCCGGAGCCCTGCGCTCCGCAAGCGCCAGCTGCTCTTCGCGATAGGCGGTGTAGAGGCGCAGGAACGCCTCGGTCATTCCGGGATAGCTGACCGCGAGGTCGCTGACCTCGAGCGCGGGGATGTCGATGTCGGCAAACATCGGCTCCTTCAAGACGGACTGCATGCGGGCGGTGTGATCGGCACCGCCATCGCCAGCGAGATCAGCCAGATCGATCTTGTAGGTGCGGGCAAGCCGCAGCAGCATGTCGGCCGTCACCGGGCGCTGATTGCGTTCCAGCAGCGCCACATAGGGGGCCGAGATTTCGAGATCGGCGGCCATGTCGGCCTGGGTCAGCCCGAGGTCGCGCCGCAGCCGGCGTAGCCGCGGGCCCATGAAAACGGAACGGGCGCTTGAGGTTACCATCGCCTTATCCAAGGTTTGTAAGGTTCTTACAACAATACATCGGTTTCTTGTAAGTTATGACAAGTTTTCCGCGCCAGGTCTAGCTCCCGATGACGCCGCGCGTCACAAATGGTGCAGTTATTTCGTCACCGAAGGGATCACGGACATGAACTTCCAACCGCGCGGGATCAGCGACCGGGCCATCCAGGGACCGGCTTCGTATCAGAGCGAGATCGAGGCGGCCGAAGCGCTGCTCAAGGGCAAGGACACCTGGAACGGCGTCACCGCCGAAGCCGTGGCGCGGATGCGCCTGCAGAACCGCTTCAAGACCGGTCTGGATGTCGCCCGTTACACGGCTGCGCTGATGCGCGCCGACATGGCGGCCTATGACGCCGACAGCACCAAGTACACCCAGTCGCTCGGCTGCTGGCACGGCTTCATCGCCCAGCAGAAGCTGATCTCGGTCAAGAAGCACTTCGGCAATACCGACCGCCGCTATCTGTATCTTTCCGGCTGGATGATCGCGGCGCTGCGCTCCGAGTTCGGCCCGCTGCCGGATCAGTCGATGCACGAGAAGACCTCGGTGCCGGCCCTGATAGAGGAGCTCTACACCTTCCTGCGTCAGGCGGATTCGCGTGAGTTGAACGATATCTTCCGCGCGCTCGATGCGGCCCGCAAGGAAGGCGACAAGGCCAAGGAAAAGGCGCTGATCGAGAAGATCGACAACTTCCAGACCCACGTCGTGCCGGTCATCGCCGACATCGACGCCGGCTTCGGCAATGCCGAGGCGACCTATCTGCTCGCCAAGAAGATGATCGAGGCGGGCGCCTGCGCCCTGCAGATCGAGAACCAGGTCTCCGACGAGAAGCAGTGCGGCCACCAGGACGGCAAGGTGACCGTGCCGCACGAGGTGTTCATCGCGAAGATCCGCGCCTGCCGCCATGCGTTCCTTGAGCTCGGCGTCGAAGACGGCATCATCGTGACCCGCACCGACTCGCTCGGCGCCGGCCTGACCCAGCAGATCGCCGTGAGCCACAAGCCCGGCGACATCGGCGACCAGTACAACAGCTTCCTTGATTGCGAGGAAGTGACGGTCGCCAACGCACGCAACGGCGACGTCATCATCAACCAGAACGGCAAGATGATGCGTCCGAAGCGTCTGCCCAGCAACCTCTACCAGTTCCGTCCCGGCACCGGTGCAGATCGCTGCGTGCTCGACTGCATCACCTCGCTGCAGAACGGCGCCGACCTCTTGTGGATCGAGACCGAGAAGCCGCATATCGAGCAGATCGCCAGCATGGTCGATCGCATCCGCAAGGTCATTCCGAATGCGAAGCTGGCCTACAACAACTCGCCGTCGTTCAACTGGACCCTCAACTTCCGTTGGCAGGTCTATGACGCGATGAAGGAAGCCGGCCAGGACGTCAGCAAGTATAACCGCGCCGAGCTGATGAAGGCGGAGTACGACGACACGCCGCTGGCGAAGGAAGCCGACGAGCGCATCCGTACCTTCCAGGCGGATTCGGCCAAGCGCGCCGGCATCTTCCATCATCTGATCACGCTGCCGACCTATCACACGGCTGCGCTGTCGACCGACAATCTCGCGAGGGAGTATTTCGGCGAGCAGGGCATGCTTGGATACGTCAAGAACGTGCAGCGCGCGGAGATCCGTCAGGGCATCGCCTGCGTCAAGCATCAGAACATGGCGGGCTCCGACATCGGCGACGATCACAAGGAGTACTTCGCCGGTGAGGCTGCCCTCAAGGCGGGCGGCGCCCACAACACGATGAACCAGTTCGGCTAATCGATCGAACGGATCATTCCGACATCGGCTGGACAGGCTGGCGCGCGAGCAGCCTTGCCTGTCCGCCTTGGCGGGGCGATTTTCGACCACGGTAACGCGGTCGAGATCGCCCCGCGACTTTTTTAGGCCCGCTTCCCCTCGAGCCCGCCATTTGCAGAGGTTCGCGCGTTCCACGCCCGTGTGGTAATGCGTCGCTGCGATCTTGAGGGCATGCCACGCGATGACTGTCGGGCACTACGCATCCGCCGTCACCAGCTCCGCCGTGATGGAACTGCTGAAGCCGTTCGATCCCCGTATCGTCGGAACGCTGCCGCTCGGCCTCGCCGTGCCCGGCAGCGACATCGATATCGTCTGCCATGCGTCCGACCCGAACGCATTCGCGGACATCGTTTGGGCTCACTATCAAGCGCGCGATGATTTCGTCCTCTTCCGGTGGACCTCGGGAACGCGGCCGGTGATTGCGCGCTTTGTGTGCGACGGCTGGCCGTTCGAACTGTACGGTGATCTGCGTCCGGTGGAGCAACAACGAGGCTGGATCCATTTCGAGGTCGAACGGCGGCTGCTTGCGCTTGATGATGGAGGGCTGCGGCGAGCCGTCAGGGAATTGAGGGCGGGCGGTCTCAAGACCGAGCCTGCGTTCGCTACCGTGCTCGGGATATCGGGCGATCCCTATCGTGGATTGCTTGAGCTCGCGGCCGAAACGGACGCCGAGTTACGTGTCCGGCTCGCGGCGTGCGATTTCGGCTGAGCGACAAATTGATAGAACGGCTTCATTCGCCCGGAACGAGGTGGCCGACCGGCTGCCGCGCGAGCCGCCGGTGCCTGCGACGGGACAGATAAAGCAGCAGGCCGGTCACGGCGAATAGCGGCATCATGGCGGCGGCCAGCATGAAGGCGAGCTTGCCGGGCCATCCCAGGATGGCGCCGCGGTGGATGTCGAGCACGCTGGCGAGGACGCGTTCGCCAAACGTCTTGTCGGCGTAGCGATCCGATGAGATGACGCGGCCGGTGAGGGCATCGATACGGAATTCGTCACGCACGGCCTCGCGCGACGAGTCCCGCGGCCATGACCGCACGCGCACGGCCGTGCCCGCGCCGGCCGGCATGGTCAGGAGGACCCTTCCGTAACTGTTGTTCTCCTGCTGCAGGAACGCCGACCAGACGTGATCGAAGGCAAGCGGCTTTGCCTCGGCGTTGGTTTCGGTCTTGGCTTCACCCTTGCTCTCTGCAGCCGCGCCGCCGCGCGGCGGTTTGGGCTGCATCGCGTTCGCCGCGGCTGTGGCCTGAGGCCGCGCGAACAGCCAGTTGGCGCCGGCCTTGTACCACTCGAACGAGTACCACAGGCCGGTCAGCGTCATCACCAGATAGACCGGCAGCACCCAGGTCCCGATCGCGGCGTGCAGCGAGCGATACAGGCCGCGGCCGCGCAGTCCCAGATTCGGCTTCAGCCACGTCTTGACGCTGCGCGCACGACGCGGCCAGCGCAGCACGAGGCCGGTGATCAGCATCACGATCAGGCAGATCGCGGCTGAGCCGGTGATCTTGCGGCCGATGCCATTGCCGTCGCCCGGCAACAGCAGCCAGCGGTGCAGCTTGCGGACGGTTGCGAAAAAGTCCTCGCCGCGCGGCGAGCCGAGCACGTGCCCATCATAGGGGTCGACATAGACCGAGGACGGCCGCGTGCCGCCTTCGCTGCGAGCAAAACGGATGCGGGCCGCGGCCGATGGATCGCTCGACATCGTCACGGCCGAGACCTTGCCGAAATCGCCCGCCGCCGCCAGCCGCGCGATCAACTCGTCCGGCGTGAGCCGCCGGGCCGCACTGGCCTCGACGCGCATCATCCGACTGTTCAGGCTGGCCTCGATCTCATCCTCAAAGGCCATCGTCGCGCCGGTGAGGCCGACCACGGCCCACAGCAGCGCCAGCACGAGGCCAACCAGGGAATGGACCTGCAGCAGTGCAGCCTTGATTGGGCGCCAAACGTCACTCATCAGAATTTCACCGTCGCCGAGAGCGAGAAGCGCCGCGCGTCGCCCATCGCGACCGTCAGGATGCTGTTGGCCGAAGGGTAGTAGACCGTGTCGAACAGGTTCTTGACGTTGAACTGGTAGATGACCGGGAACGACTGGACCTTGGTCTCGTAGGTCGCAAACACGTCAGCGACCGTGTAGGCCGGCAGCACGAAGCTGTTCGCGGCATCGCCCGGCCGGTCGCCGACATAGCGCGCGCCGCCGCCGAGGCGAAGCCGGCCGGGCAGGGTGGTGCCGAAATCATAGACGAGGTAGAGCGATGCGGTGTTCAGCGCGACGTTCTGCAGGGCCTTGCCGGCAAGCGTCGGGTCCTCGGTTACGCGTGCGTCGGTATAGCCATAGCTGCCGATCATGCTCCAATTGTCAGTCAGCCTGCCGGTGACGTCGAGTTCGACGCCGCGCGAGCGAACCTTGCCTGCCGTACGGTACTCGACGATACCAGTCGTGGCGTTGAGCTGCGAAACCAGCACGTTCTTCTTGTCGATGTCGTAGAGCGCAAGTGTGCCGGAGATCTGTTTGTTGAAGTCGAACTTGACGCCGGTCTCCCACTGGGTGCCCTCTTCGGGCGCGATGTTGGACCCGATCACGACGCCGCCGGTAAGCGGCGCGATGGTCGAGGTGGGTTTCAGCGATTGCGTGTAGCTCGCATAAAGCGAGACCTGGTCGGTGAGCTTGAAGATGGCGCCGCCGAGCGGCAGCACCTTGTCGGCCGAGACATTGGTATTGGTGATGAACGGGCGGCCCTTGCCGGCGAGCTGGTCGTAATCCATGTATCGTACGCCGCCGACCAGCGCGAAGCGCTCGGTCAGATGCAGCGTGTCCTGGAAGAACAGCGACCACTGGCCGAGCTTGTCGGTCTGCGCGCTATCGGCGGCGGACACCGTCGTCCCCGGCGTGATCAGCCCATAGATCGGATTGTAGAAGTTGAAGCTCGGCGTCGCCTGCCGGATCAGGTCGTCGCGGTAGATCGTGCGGTACTGGCCGTCACCGCCGAACAGCACCTCGTTGCGAATGTTGCCGAGCCAGACATTGCCCTGCAGATAGGAGGTGCCGTAGCTGGCATTGCTGAGCGAGCCCCATGTGCCGTCATTGCTGCGGGTCTCGACGCCGGTCTTGGCGTTGACGCCGGTGATGCGAAGCTGGTTGGCGCTGAAGGTCTCGGTGTTGTAGCTGTAGGCCGCGAACAGCTTCCAGTCCTGGTTCAGCCGGTGCTCGACCGACGCCTGCATCAGGTCGGAGGTGCCCCACATGTTGTTGAAGGGCTCGTCGAGCCGGCGCGTCGCCGGGATCGCCAGCGGCGCCTTGGTCACGGAATCGAATGCGGTGCCGCGGTCGAACGGCGTGATGAATTCGCGGTGCTCGTAGTTGAGCTGGACGGTGGTGTTCTCGCCGTACCAGGCCAGCGACGGTGCGACCAGCATTTCGCGATGGCGCCCGAAATTGCGCCAGTAATCCTCGCTCACGCCATAGCCGATAAAGCGATAGGCGAGTCCGCCATCGCCGATCGGGCCGGTGATGTCGATGGTGCCGTCGGCTCCGGTCCTGGAGTTGGCATAGGTCGAGCCGAGCAGGGTCACCGAACCATGCTGGTAGAGCTCGGGGCGCTTGCTGATCGTGTTGACGATGCCGCCGGGATCCATGATGCCGTACAGCAGCGACGCCGGGCCCTTCAGCACCTCGACGCTTTCGACCGCTGCGTTGAGGCTGCGGCCCTGCACCTGCGGCATGCCGTTGCGCATGATCGAGCCGTCGCGGTTGTCGCCGAAGCCGCGGCGCATCACCGCATCCTGGGTGCCGGCCAGCGTATTGGCCTGGGTGACGCCGCTGACATTGGCGAGCGCATCGTCGAGGTTGCGCGGCAGCTGATCCTTCAGCACCTGCTCGGGCACAACGTTGACCGTCTGCGAGGTGTCCAGCGGCGAGCCGCCGCTGCGCAGCGTGGTTGGGCTTGGCATCGCGCGGTAGTGCAGCTTGGCTTCGTTGAGCGCCGCGGCGGCAGCTGCCGCGCGCTCCGACGGTGTCGGCGGCGCCGGTTGGGCATTCCGGCTGCGCTGCCGTGCCGCGGCGGCCGCCAGCGTTCGCTGCGCCCGCTTTGCCGCGGCGGCCGGCTTGCGCTTCGGCGTCGGTTGGTCGACCGAAACAGGCGGCAACGGGACGCTCGATCGGGCGTTTGCCTGCGTCGCCACGGAGGCGACATCGGCGAGCAGGAATGCTGCGCCGATCAGCAGATGGGTGCGGCCCTTGTCGGCGGCATTTCGACGGTCGCCGACAACCCGGCCATCAGCATTCACAGGCACTCTTGGACTTCCGATTCACGCGAACTCGTTCACGGCGCGCCTCTAGCAGTCGGCGTGCGCGAAAAGAACCGGAGCAGACTTGAATCTCTCTAACCGGAATGGATTTGAATCATTCTAAGACACGACAGGGCTCGCGCGTGTGCGCGAGCCCTGAACCTCGTGACCTGCTTGTCGCGTCTGCGCGTCAAATGGCCGTGCGATCGTCGCCTAAGGCTGCAGCCGTCGTCCTGTCACATCTCAGGTGTACGGTTTGCCGTAGGCCGCGCGATGCGCCTCACGACAACGCCAGGCTGACCGGCGTCTTGCCGACCACTCCCGTGCTCACGCCGTCGCGGGCCATGGATTCGATTGTGCCCCAGTTCTCGCGAAAGATCCGCGCCGCCTCGTTGGCGCTTTCCGCCTGGATCGTCAGACTGCACGCGCGCCTCGTGCCGTTGCTGGCGAGCTGGAAGTAGAGAACATATCCAGACGATTCCGCACTCCGTGCGGCCAGCGGTGCCTGCTGCATGTAGGTTTTCCCCAAAGTGTTTTTGTTGCGCCACCCGCAGGCAGGATTTGACAGGGATGCGGCACAGTCGTGGTCGCGATCGAGCTAAGCTGAACGTTTGTTCATTTTGTTGGCCGGTGTTGCCAGGATTCAACACCGGGTGGAACTTGCCGTAGCTCGGCACTGCAACTAAGCCGCGATCGCGGCATCAGCTCAACCGTCGTGGCGTCTACGCATCGCCCTCTGGATGGACCATCAGCGTCTCTTGGATCGCGGTGGCGAGCATCGCGCCGTCACGGTCGTGGACGCGCGCGATCGACAGCCCGCGGCCGCCATCCGCGCATGGGCTCTCGGTTTCGACATGCATCCAGGCGTCAGGCGAAAATACGCGATGAAACCAGATGCAATGGTTGAGGCTCGACAGATAGAGTGGCGCGCGCGACTGCAGATCGCCGAGATGGCCGCCGACGCTGGAGAAGTTGAGCCACCAGTCCGAGAGATAGGCGAACACCGCGGCCTGGGCGCGAGAAGCAGTGGTGAGCGGCTGCCTGGATCTGATCCAGAAGCGCAGGCGCGGCTCTGCCGTCGCGGCCGAGAGCTGACGTTCGATCTCGGGGATGCGGAAATCCATGCTGGGCTTGATGTGCTGGGAATAAGGACCGAGCGGTCGCAACTGCGCCATCAGCCCGTCGGGGATCATGGTCAGATCTGGCAGGCTTTCCGGATCCTCTGAGGGGGTGAATGGCGCTGCGTGCCGCGGACCCGATTGCGCTGCGCAGAACGTGGCCTGCGCGCTCAGGACCGTGCGCCCGTTGC
Organism: Bradyrhizobium sp. USDA 4541; assembly: GCF_024171085.1. Classification (NCBI taxonomy): domain Bacteria; kingdom Pseudomonadati; phylum Pseudomonadota; class Alphaproteobacteria; order Hyphomicrobiales; family Nitrobacteraceae; genus Bradyrhizobium; species Bradyrhizobium sp. USDA 4541. Next base: position 8,223,119 of record NZ_JALJZF010000001.1, on the reverse strand, counting down.
CCTGGCTGCCCACGACGTGGCGTGAGGAGAACCGCTTACCGTCCTGCAGGACCTGCGCGTCGAACGTGATGCGGCGGCCGGGATCGGCACCGCGCAGGAACAGGAGCTGCAGCATCGCGGCGGGACGATCTTCGGGCGCGCTGAGGGTCGCGGCCATCATCGCCTGGCCAAGGATCTGGCCGCCATAGGACCGGCCATTGAGATTGCCGTCGCCGAAGCGGCTGCGATAGCGGAGCGGGGCGATCGTCTCGAGCGAGACCAGCGCCTCGGCTGCCTGATTGTCCCATTGATCGCAAGTGAATTCGCTGCCTTCCGCGACGCGCTTGCGTTGCCCGTCCATTCCGATCACATCGCTGGGAATTTCTGTGGTCCGGGATAGAGCGGATAGCCGGCGGCGACACCGTATTCGCTGATGCCAAATCCGGTCTCGTTGCCGCTCTCGAGCCGGACGACATGATCCGACAGCGTCCGTGCGATGGCGCGCGTCGCCGCATCGTCGAGGTTCCAGATGTCGTGCCCGGCATGGCTCTCGCCGCGGTCGTCGCCATGGGTCCAGCCTTGCAGGCCGCCATACATGCCGGCCTTCAGATAGAATCGCGTCGGCAGTCCATGCATCCTGACGCGGCGCGGCTCGCCGCGATCGAATGTGAAGGTGAAGTCGGCCGACGCGATGGTCTGACCGAGCGGATCGTCAGCCCACTCGATCTTGTGCTCCAGCGAGGTCACCTCGCGATGCGACACCGATCCGTCGGCTTCGCGGTGGAACTCGGTGCCCGAGAGGTAATGCGGCTTGCCCGGCGCGCGCTCCTTGATGAAGATCGATAGCGCCGACTCCGGGAACTGGAACATCGACCAGGTCCAGAAGAAATTGCGATGGGTCGCGACCGGCGGCCTGGTCTCGTCGGTGCGCATCTCGGATCGCAGGCCCCAGGAGCGGTCGCGCTGCCCCCACCACAGCTCGGGCTCGATCTCGTAACGCTTGCCGTCGGCGACGATCCAGCCGCGCCAGCGGCCGAATTGCGAGACGCGCGCGAGGTCTTCCTCGACGACACCGTTGCGCTCGCGAAAATTCTGCTTCTCCTGCGCCGCCGGAAAGCTCGCCTTGAATTCGAGCGCGAAGCTGATGCCGGACGGATTGTCGGCGAGCGAGATCCTATGCAGGCTGTTACCCTCGACGATCTCGATCCTGAGCCCGCCGACTTCCGTCTCCAGCGGACGGGTCCCGAGCCGGCGCGAGGCACGGAAATTGTGCTGACGCCGGCCGATGGTGATGCCGGCAAAGCCGTCGATCACGTTGCGGTTCGGGTAATAGCCGAGCCCGATGTCGATCAGCAGTTCGCTGCCGTCGATCGGATGCGCGGTGTACCAGTAGCGTTCGGTGAACCTTGCATCGCCGCCGCCTGCCTTGGCAAACGGCTGCGGCGTCTGGTGGCCGATGAGATCGTCCTGGGCTGTCAGCATTGTTCTTGTCCTTGTGTTTGAGCCGGTTCGGTCGGATGGGTAGCGCGGGATCAGTCCTTGGCCGGGCCGGCGCCCACGATGTCGCCGAACAGCACCCAGGTCTTGCCGTCGAAGCGGGCGAAACGGCGCTCGGTGATCGCCGCGTAGTCCTGCGGCGCGGTCTGGATCGTGATGCCCGGGAGCAGCATCGGCAGCTCGATGCCGCTGAGATTGGTGGCCTGCTTCAGCACGTTCTCCCGCGTGAGGTTGTCGCCGCAGCGCTGCAGGATGATCGCGCCGAGCTGGGCCGTGGTGTAGCCGGTCACCGCGATCACGTCGTTCGGATCCATCCCCGGCATATATTTCGCGGCGAAGGCGAGATAGTCGGTCATGCCCTTGTCATTGGCCCACGCCGGATCGTTCGGCGTCTTGTAGGAAGTCGTGGTCAGGATGCCGGTGGAGGCCTCGATGCCTGCCGGCACCAGCACGCCGGCGATCGAATTCGCGGTCGAGCCGAGGAAGATCAGCGGTTTCCAGCCAAGCTCGTGGATCTTGCGGATCGCCATCGAGGCGAATTTGTTCTGTGCGGCGATCAGGATCGTATCGGCGCCTGATGCTTTCAGGTTCACGATCTGGGAATCGATCGTGGGCTCGGTCGACTGATACATCGCCTCCTTGACGATCATGGTGTCGGCCTTGGTGCCGAGCCCTTCCTTCAGGCCAAGCACAAAGTCCTTGCCGATGTCGTCGGCCTGCAGCAGCACGCCGATCCTGGCATCCGGCTTCTCGCGCAGCACGTAGCGCGCGATGATCCGGGACTCGTTGACGTAGGTCGGCGAGTAGGGCGTCGTCCAGGGGAACTGCTTGGGATCGTTCCAGCGGGTGCCGCCACTCTGCACCAGCAGATGCGGAACGCCATTGCTGTTGAGATATTTCTGGATCGCGGCGTTGGTCGGCGTGCCGAACGGCGCCATGATCGCGAGCACCTTGTCGTTCTCGACCAGCGCGCGCGTCACTTCGACGGTCTTGGGCGGGCTATAGGCGTCGTCGCGGGTCAGGAAGTTGATGTGGCGGCCATTGATGCCGCCTTTCTCGTTCAGCATCGTGAAATAGGCGAGCATGGTTTTCGGGAAGCTCGCATAGATCGATGCCGGTCCGCTGTAGGGCGCGTTGGCGCCGAGCAGGATCTCGCTGTCACTGACCCCGGGACCATAGGCCTTCTGGGCGTTCGCCGTTCCGAGCGCGCCGGCGAGCGCGAACGCCCACACGGCAAGCGTGACGATTGGCTTCCGCATCTTCCCCTCCCATGACGCCCTCTTTTGCGGGGCTGGTTGATCCGGCGATGGAAGCCTTGAAAGGCTTTACCCCTCGCATCGGCTATGCAATAATAGACCGTCTGTCCGGATTATCAACTGGAATTTCCGGACGGCGTATCGGCCTCATGCGTGACGGAAACATCCGCAGGCGTGCGCGGCCGCATGGCGGTTGAGGAGGAAACATGAAGCTGACGCAGGCGCTGATAGCGGCGGTGCAGTTGCGCAAGGACGCACCCGGCACCATCCACGCCGGACGGTCGCGGAGCTGGAAGGAGATCGGCCATCGCGTTGCCTGTGCCGCGGGCGGGCTGCGACGGCTCGGCGTCGATGCCGGCGATCGCGTCGCCATCCTCGCGCACAACAGCGACCTCTATATCGAGGCGCTCTATGCCATCGCCTGGGCCGGTGCGGTCGCGGTGCCGCTCAACACGCGCTGGGCGGTCGCCGAGAACGCCTATGCGATTAACGATTCCACGCCAAAACTATTGCTGGTCGACAAGGCCTTTGCCGAGATTGCGTCCGCGCTGCGCGGCACAAAATCACTCGCCGCTATGGTCTATCTCGACGAGGGGCAAGTGCCCGACGGTATGCAAAGCTATGACGAACTCATTGCGCATGCGCCGATCGAGGACGCCTCCGGCGCCTACAACGATCTCGCGGGCATCTTCTACACCGGCGGTACCACCGGGTTTCCCAAGGGCGTGATGCTGTCACATGCCAACATCATCTATGAATCGCTGGTCTGGATCTATGCGCTCCGGTTCCGTGAAGATACCCGGTATCTGCACTCGGCCGGCATGTTCCATCTGGCCGGCACTTCGCCGATGATCGCGCTCACGCTCGTGGGCGGTACCCACGTCACCATCCCGAAGTTCGAGCCCGAGCTCGCGATGAGGACCATCGCCGAACACAGAGTGGACTACTGCCTGTTTGTGCCGACCATGCTCAACATGATGCTCAATCATCCATCCTTCGGCACATATGACCTGAGCAGCGTCAAGGATTGCGAATATGGCGCCTCGCCGATGCCCGACGCGCTGCTGGTCAAGCTGATGCGCGTGCTGCCGAGCTGGCGCTTTCACCAGGGCTACGGCATGACCGAAAGCGCAGCGCTGGCGACCATCCTGCCGTGGGAGTATCACGCGCTGGAAGGGCCGCTGGCGGGCAAGCGCAAATCGGCGGGGCGGGCAGCGCCAGGCGTTGAAATCCGCATCATCGACCCCGCGGGCAATGAGGTACCGCGCGGGACGGTGGGCGAGATCGCGATCCGCGGCGCCGGCGTGATGCTCGGCTATTGGCGCAAGCCTGAGGAAAGCGCGCGCGTGATGCGCAACGGATGGCTGCACACCGGCGACGGCGCCTGGATGGACGATGACGGGTTTGTCTATATCGTCGACCGACTGAAGGACATGATCGTCTCGGGCGGCGAGAACGTCTATTCCGGCGAGGTGGAGAACGCCATCTTCCAGCATGAGCACGTCAAGGAATGCGCCGTAATCGCGGTGCCCGATCCGCAATGGGGCGAGGCGGTACATGCGATCGTCGTGCCGAAGGACGGCAGGAGTCTCGATTCCGAAATGGTGATCGCGCACTGCCGCACCTTGATCGCCGGCTACAAGTGCCCGCGTTCTGTCGATATCCGCCTCGAGCCATTGCCGCTGACCGGCTCCGGCAAGATCATGAAGTCGGCGCTGCGCGAGGAGAAGTGGCAAGGCTATACGAGGTCGGTCAATTGATGCCGGAGGCTACGAAACGATCCCATCAAGATGTGCCGGAGCCTGTTCGCCCGGTCGTGGTCAATGACGACGCGGTGCGGCCAGCACTCGGGCGGCATCTGTCGCGGATATCCGGGAGCCGGACGGAGATTGTGGGCTTCGGCCGCAAGTCATCGGGTTTCTCCTGGATCACCTATGCGTTCGTGGCCCGCACTGCGGCTGAAGGCGACCGCAAACTGATCCTGCGCGTCGGTCCACCGAGCGGGCTGTTTGCGCCTTACTCGGTGCTGCCCCAGGTTTATGCGCTGCAGTCGCTGGCCGGCAGCGGCGTACCGGTGCCGGCGTTGGTGTCATCAGAACAGGATGGCGCCGAGATCGGCTTTCCGTTCTTCATCTGCGCGCATGTCGAGGGCGACGTGCCGGCGCCCTGGGCGGCGAGCGAACTCGATCCGGACCACAAGCGCGCGGTCGCCCGGCAGTTCGTCGAGATCCTCGCGTCGCTGCACCGGGTCGACGCGGATGCGACGCCATTCGCATCGCGGCATCACAGCGGAGAACGTGCCGAAGTCCGCGCCATCGCCGGCTGGCGCGCCTCGTTGGCGCGGCCGACGGCGCGTTACTATCCGCTGCTCGACTGGGGTGGACGCTGGCTGCAGGACAACTGTCCGCGGCCGCCGCGCCGGACCATCGTGCACGGCGACTACCGGATCGGGAACTTCATCGAGCACAACGGGCGGATCACAACCATCCTCGATTGGGAGCTCACGCACCTGGGCGATCCGCATGAAGATCTGGCCTGGGCGATGCTGCCGACCTTCAACGCCAGGAGCCGAAAGCTCTATGGCGTGCTCGAGCGCACGGAGGTGATTGATCTCTATCAGCGCGCCTCCGGCATTCCCGTCTCGGACAAGAGCCTCGCCTTCTACGAGGCCTATGCGCTGTATCAGGCGGCAGCGATCCAGATGTGCGCGGTGCGCGCCTTCGAGGTCGATCGCTTCAACGACATGCGGCTCGCCGTGATGGCAAGCCAGATGCCCTCGATCGTGCGGGCCTTCGAGCGCGCATTGGAGGCCGCGGCATGAGTGCATCCTTCGAGCGGTTGATCGACGGCATAATCGATGCGCTGCTAAGCCACGTCGTGCCGAACAGCAATGACGATTTCGTTCGCGGGCAGGTGTTCTCTGCAGTCTACGCGCTGAACGGGCTGAAGCTCGCAGCCGACTGGAAGGCCGGGCCGCTGCTCGAGCAAGTGCGTCTGCAGGACGATACTTTCGCGACGGTCGAGCGACTGGCCGGCAGCATGACGCATCCGGAGGTTCCTTCGACGCCGCGCATCCAGGGCGGCCCGTCCGACGTTGCCGCGATCGAGGCATTGCGCGACGATGGCGACCGGCGGCTGGGGCAACTTCTGCTCTGGGCGAGCGGGGAGCACGCACGGGCGGCTAGTCCCAATGCTGCGACCGAGATCGAGCGCCTGCTGCGGCGGGCGATTTGCGACCAGCTCAAGATCGAGCTTGCGACGACGCCGAAGTCGATGCTGCAGCAGATCGCGGGTCGCGAGCGCGACGGTGGTGCGGCGCAGGGCTAGCGTGGTTTCGTCGCCGACCGCCGCCGGGATGCATCGTTGCACGCCTTCCGCGACCAGCGGCGACGCTCACGAAGAAGCTTGCCGGTCCATGGCGCTCATGCTATTAATTCACCGAACGGTCGGTCGGATTATTATTGAATGGCCGATAGACATCCGCGGCAAGCGGCCGGCGAGGGAGACGGAGCGATGAACATGATGACCGGCGTCCCGCCATGGGAACGGCTGATCCGGCCCGACCGGGTGCACGGATCGCTCTACACCGACCCTGACATCTTCGAGGCCGAGCTCAAGAACATCTGGTACCGCACCTGGGTCTATGTCGGGCATGAGAGCGAGGTCCCGAACGCCAACGACTACGTCGTCAAGTCGATCGGCCCGCAATCCGTGATCATGACGCGCGACGAGCAGGGCAAGGTCAATCTGTTGCTCAATCGCTGCTCGCATCGCGGCAACCAGATCTGCTCCTATGAGCGCGGCAATGCCCGCTCGTTCACCTGTCCGTTCCACTCCTGGACTTTTGCCAATGACGGCCGCCTGGTCGGTTATGCCTTCCCCGACGGCTATGAGGGGCAGGACAAGTCGCAGCTTGCGCTCGGGCGGGTGACGCGCGTCGAGTCTTACCGCGGCTTCGTGTTCGGCTCGTTCGCGGCCGATGGCCCGACGTTGAAGGAGCATCTCGGCGGCGCCGCCGAGACCATCGACCGGCTGGTGCGCACCTCGCCGGAGAACGAGGTCGAGATCACGGCGGGCTTCCTCAAGCATCGCGTCAAGGCGAACTGGAAGTTCATCCTGGAGAACGAGTGCGACGGCTATCACCCGGCCTTCGTGCACACCTCGATCTTCGGCGTCGCCGACAGCATGATCGGCAAACTCTATGGCGGAGCCTCGACCGCGCTGACGCGCGACTACGGCAACGGCCATACCGAGATCGACCTGCGGCCCGAGTTCCGCAAGCGCGACGCGCCGATGAGCTGGTTCGGCACCAGCGAGGACCGGTTGCCGGACTACACGGCGCGCATGAAGGCCGCCCATGGCGACACCGCCGCGCGGGAGATCATGATCGACGGCACGCCGCATGTGATGATCTTCCCGAACCTGTTCATCGCCGAGATCCAGATGTTCGTGATCCAGCCGCTCGGCGTCGACGACAGCGTGCAGCACGTCACCGCGTTGCAGTTCAAGGGCGCGCCCGATCTGAACCGAAGGCTGCGCCAGCAGACCATGGGCTCGGTCGGCCCAGCCGGCTTCCTGCTGGCGGACGATTCCGAAATGTACGAGCGCTGCCATCGCGGCGTGCTGGCGCGCAATCCCGAGTGGATCTTCCTCGGCCGCGGCGAGAAGCGCGAGCGGCAGGACGAACTCGGCTTCACGGTCGGCCACGTCACCGACGAGGTGCCGTCGCGCGGCATCTGGACCCATTATCGCAAGTTGATGGAGCCTAGCTGATGCTGTCGCGCGAGAGCAGCGCCACGTTGATGAGCGCCATCACCGCCTTCCTTTATCGCGAGGCGCGGCTGCAGGACGAGCATCAATACGAGGCCTGGGAAAAGCTCTGGACCGACGACGGCGTCTATTGGGTGCCGGCCAACGGCGCCGACATGGACCCGGAACGGCAGATGTCGATCATCTACGACAACCGCTCGCGGATCGCGCTGCGCGTCCGGCAGCTGATGACCGGCAAGCACTTCACCCAGACGCCGCAGTCGAATTTGCGACGGCTGATCTCCAACATCGAATTGATGGATGAGCAGCCTGACGACGGCGACATCGCGGTTGCCAGCAACAGCCTCATTTTCGAATCGAGCCTGCGCGACGACACGCTGTGGGCGGCGCGCAATGAATACCGGTTGCGCCATGTCGATGGCGAATTGCGGATGGCCGCCAAGAAGGTCATCCTCGTCAACAACGACAAGGCGATCTACACGCTCTCGTTCCTGGTCTAGAGGAAAACGCGCCATGATCGACAAGGGCCCCGTTCTGCTCGACATCACCGACGGCATCGCGCGGCTGCGGCTCAACCGCCCCGATGCGGCCAACGGCATGAGTGTCGAGCTGCTCCGCGCGCTGTGCGATGCCATCATGGTCTGTCATGGTCATTCCGATCTGCGCGTCGTGCTGCTGAGCGGCGAGGGCACCAATTTCTGCGCCGGTGGCGACGTCCGCGCCTTTGCCTCCAAGGGCGAGAAGCTGCCGGACTATATCCGTCAGGCGACGGCGTATCTGCAGAATGCGGTGACTGGATTGCTGCGGCTGGAGGCGCCGGTCATATCATCGGTGCAGGGCTTTGCGGCGGGCGGCGGCGGCTTCGGCCTGGTCTGCGCTTCCGATATCGTGATCGCGGCGGAATCGGCAAAGTTCCTCGCTGGCGCGACGCGGGTGGCGATGGCGCCGGATGCCGGCGTCTCCGTTACACTGTCGCGGCTGGTCGGCCTGCGGCGGGCGATGTCGATCCTGTTGACCAACCCGGTGATCCCGGCTGCCGAAGCGTTGCAGATGGGCATCGTCACCAGGGTCGTGCCCGATGCCGAGCTCGCCGATGCATCGCTCGCGCTGGCCCGCGAGCTTGCGGCCGGCGCGCCGAAGGCGCTGGCGGCGACCAAGCGGCTGGTCTGGGCCGGCACCGGCACCAGCATCGAGCAATGCCTGTCGGAAGAGGCGCGCACCGTCGCGGAACTCTCGGGGATGACCGATGCACGCGAAGGGCTCGCCGCGGTGATCGAGCGGCGCCAGCCTGTATTCACGGGGCGCTGAGGTGGCGAGCTTGCCATTCGGACGTCTCGATGGCCGCCGCGCCTTCGTCTCCGGCGGCGCGCGGGGCATCGGTGCTGCGATCGCGCGCAGCTTTGCCGGCGCGGGCGCCAGGGTTGTGATCGCCGATCTCGATGTCGCCGCGGCCTCGGAGCTGGCGCGCGAGACCGGCGCCGGCGTTGCAGGATTAGACGTCAGCGATGCCACGGCAGTGCAGGCTGTGATGGCGCAGGACGGCCCATTCGACATTGTCGTCAACAATGCCGGCATCGATCAGCATGCCTTCTTCACCGATACCACGGCGGAGGATTGGGCGCGGCTGATCGCGGTCAATCTCACCTCGGTCTTGGCCTGCACCCACGCCGCGTTGCCGGCGATGCAGGCGGCGGGCTTTGGCCGCATCATCAACGTTACCTCGGAAGCGGCGCGGCTCGGCTCAAAGGGCGGCGCGGTCTACTCCGCGGCCAAGGGCGGCGTGATCTCGTTCACCCGGAGCATCGCGCGGGAGAATGCACGCTATGGCATCACTGCGAACGCGATCGCGCCGGGACCGATCCGCACGCCGATGCTGGAGCAGGCGGTGGCAAAGGGCGGCGACAGAATCCTGCAGGCAATGACCGGCGCAACGCTGCTCGGCCGCCTCGGCGAGCCGGAGGAGGTCGCGGCTGCCGCGCTGTTCCTGGCTTCCGACCAGGCCGCCTATATCACCGGAGAGACGCTCGGCGTTTCCGGCGGCATGGGCATCGGCGGCTGAAATGGGCAGCGCGGACGACGATATCGCAATCACGCCGGTCGATCGCGCGATCGAGCGTTTGCGCGCGATCTATCGCGGCTGGACCCGCGATACATCGGTGGCGCAGATGCGCGACGACTGGGACGCCGCCTTTGCCGGCTGCTCGGTGCCGGTGACGCGCCAACCGGTCGCCGCCGGCGGGGTCGACGGCGAATGGCTCGTGCCGATGGGCGCATCGCGCGACAAGGTGATCCTCTATTTTCACGGCGGCGGTTTCCGTATCGGCTCGGTCGCGTCGCATCGCGACCTGGCCGCACGGATCGCCGATGCATCCGGCTGCCGCGTGCTCTCGATCAATTACCGGCTTGCCCCGGAGCATCGTTTCCCCGCGGCACTCGAGGATGCGCTGATTGCCTATCGATATCTGCGCGATCAGGGGCTGCATCCGGCGGATATCGCCTTCGCCGGGGATTCGGCCGGCGGCAATCTCGTGCTGTGCGCGATGCTGGCGGCGCGCGACCGTGGCTTGCCGCTGCCCGCCGCCGCCGCGCTGATGTCGCCCTGGACCGATCTTACCGCGAGCGGCGCGAGCTATCAGAGCAGGGCCGAGGCCGATCCGATCCACCAGCGCGCGATGATCCTGGCGCTGGCGAAGAACTACCTTGGCAAGGACGGCAATGTCCGCGATCCGCTGGCCTCGCCGCTTTATGCCGATCTCACCCGTCTGCCGCCGCTGCTGGTGCAGGTCGGCGACCGCGAGACCGTGCGCGACGATGCGACGGAACTGGCCGCCCGGGCGCAGGCTGCCGGTGTCGACGTCAAGCTCCAGGTGTGGGACGGCATGATCCACGTCTTCCAGATGTTCCCGGAGATTTCGCAGGCGCGCGAGGCGATCGCATCGCTGGCAGCTTTTTTGCGCAAGCATCTTCACATCGGCCATGAGAGGGCGCCACAATGAACGTCATGACGTCGGATCCGCGCCAGCTCACTGAGGCCGAGTTCCACTTTTCGGAGCAGCCCAATCTGCCCGAGGAGCTGCGCATGCTGCGCGAGCAGGTGCGCCGCTTCGTCGAGAAGGAAGTAGTGCCGCATGCCGAGGCGTGGGAGCGCGACGGCAAGATCCCGCGCGAGATCTATCGCCGCATGGGCGCGCTCGGCTTTCTCGGCATGCGCCACGCGGTCGACCATGGCGGCACCGACATGGGGCCGCTGGCCTCGATGGTATTCGCCGAGGAGTTGGGGCGCTCCAGCTTCGGCGGTTTCACCTCGTCGATCCTCGTGCATACCGACATGTCGGCGGTGCACATCTCCTTGCGCGGTACGCCGGAACAGAAGCAGAAGTATTTGCCGGCGATTATCCGCGGCGAGACGGTCTGCTCGATCGCGGTGACCGAGCCCGATGCGGGCTCCGACGTCGCAGGCCTCAAGACGCGGGCGCGGCGCGACGGCGACAGCTGGGTGATCAACGGCGCAAAGATGTTCATCACCAACGCGGTCTATGGCGACATCCTGATCGTCGCCGCGCGGACCGACCCGCATGCCAAGGGCAGCCGCGGCATCTCGCTGTTCATCGTCGAGCGCAACACGCCGGGCATCACGGCGACCAAGCTCGACAAGCATGGCTGGCTCTGCTCGGACACCGCCGAGATCGCGTTCCAGGACGTGCGCGTGCCGGCGGAAAACCTGCTCGGCGAGGAGAACAAGGGCTTCTATGGCATCATGGAGACCTTCCAGAACGAGCGCATCTGCATCGGCGGCATCTGCGCGGGCGAATCCGCCAAGGCGATCGAGCTGACGACGAATTACGTGAAGACGCGGCAGGCATTCGGCGGCCCGCTCTGGAATCAGCAGGGCGTGCGGCTGAAGCTCGCCCAGCTTGCCGCGAAGGCGGCGGCGGCGCGGGCGCTGGCCTATCAGGCCGCCGAGCTCGCGGCGGCCGGGCAGGATTGCCTGCGTGAGGTCTCGATGGTGAAGGCGCTGTCGCCCGAGGTGCTGCACGAGGTCGTGCATGGCTGCCTGCAACTGCACGGCGGCTCAGGCTTCATGCGCGGCACCCCGATCGAGCGCATGGTGCGCGACGCGCGGGTGCTGACGATCGGCGGCGGCGCCACCGAGGTGATGCTGGAGGAAGTGGCGAAAAGGATGTGACGCCGGCGCTCTTTCTTACCTCGCCCCGCTTGCGGGGAGAGGTCGGATCGCATCGTGAGATGCGATCCGGGTGAGGGGGAGTCTCCACGAGCGTTTCTGGCAGCGCGTCTGCGGATGCGGCCCCTCACCCCAACCCTCTCCCCGTAAGAACGGGGCGAGGGAGCAGACCTACGTCCGGGTCATGTCATTTCTGGGCACGAGCGCCCTGGCCGACAGTCTGCGCCGCAATGCCCGGCTTCAGCCGCCAGTCCTCGCCAAAATCCGCGAGCGGGTGGAAGAACAGCGGCTCGGTGGTCTCGAGCCGCCGCAGCCGTTCGGCATAGTCGTTGAGATAGCGGTGCCGCGTGGCCTCGTCGACGAAGTTCACTGAATACGACACGAACGGCGGCAGCACCTTGCAGCCCGCATAGGCCAGCATGCCGTTCTGGATCGGCCACAGTACCACATCGAGCGCACCGACCAGCCCGTCGGGCGCGCACATGCCGGGATAGGCGGCGGTCGAGGTCACGACCATGGCGCGGCGGCCGGCAAGGCCGCCGGTGTCGTAGCGGCGGCCGCTGCCGTAAATTGCGCCGTTGACGAACACGCGGTCGATCCAGCCTTTCATGATGGCGGGGACCGAGAACCACCACAGCGGAAACTGCAAGATCAGGAGGTCGCACCACAGCAGCTTCTCGATCTCGGCGGCGATGTCGCCGCTGAGCGCCCCGTGCTGCAGATTGTATTTCTGCTCGCGGTCATATTGCAGCCGGTCGGGAAACCGCCGCGCGCCAAAGTCTTCGGCGGTCGCTACCGGGTTGAACCGCATGGCGTAGAGATCGGAGATCCTGACCGTATGCCCGAGCGCGGTCAGTTCCGCCACCGACCGCGCCAGCAGTGCAGCGTTGAACGACTGCGTCTCCTGATGGGCAAAGACGATCAGGACCTTCATCTCTCTAGTTCACCGGCTTGAAGCTGAGCGTCGCGGCATCGGCCTGCATGATCTGCAGCTTCTGGTTGGAGAAGCGGACGCCGGGACCGAAGCTGATCGGCGCCATCACGCCGGTCTCGACATTCCTGGTCTTCTCCAGTTCCGAGATGGTGCAGGCCCAGGTCGGCTGCTTGCCACAGCGCTCGATTGCCGCGATCAAGACTTTCGCGGCGGCATAGCCGGTCATGGTGTAGCGGTTGATGCCCTTGAACTCGGCCTCCGACACCAGCGGCCTGGCCTTCTCCAGGAACGCCTTGCCCGCCGCGCCGGCGAATGGCTCGACATAGTCGACCGCGTAGATGCCATCGCCCGCCGGGCCCATCAGCTTCAGCACCGGCTCGATGCGGCCGGGCCAGAAGATGCCGGTCACCGGCTTGATGTTCAATTTCTCGAGCTCCTTTGTCATCGCGATATTCTCGGCGATGATGCCGCCGGCCAAAAACACCTCGGTGCCGGCATCCTTCAGCTGCAGCATGTCGGATGAGAAGTCCTGCTGGCCCTTCTTGTAGTTGCCGCTGTAGACGACGTTCAGCTTCTTGGCCTTGACCACGGAATCGAAGCCGTCGCGCACCGTGATGCCGTAATCGTCGTCCTGGGTGATCAGGCCCCATTTCTTGCCGGGGTTCTTGTCGGCGAGGAAGTTGACGAGATGGATGATGCCTTCCTCGTAGGATTGGCCGACCACGAACACGTTCTTGCGCGCAGGCTCCCACAGGAATTTGACCGGCGCGACGTCGATCACGGTCGGGATACCGGACTTCTCCAGCACCGGCATCACAGCGATCGACTGGCCCGAGCCGGAGATGCCTAGCATCGCGAAGACCTTGTCGACGTCGATCACCTTCTTGACGCCCTGGATGGTTCGCGCGGTGACGTAGCCGTCGTCCTCCAGCACATATTTGATCTTGCGGCCGTTGATGCCGCCGGCGGCGTTGGCTTCGGCGATCGCGATCTTGTGGCCGATCGAGGCGGCGACGCCCAGCAGCGCCGGCGGGCCGGTCAGCGGCTCCACGTCGCCGATCAGGATCTCGCTGTCGGTGATGCCGGGATCGGCGGCAGTAGCCGGGCCGGTCGCGAGACAGGCCGTGGTGAGCAGCAGCGCAACTGCTGCCAGGTGTCTGATCATTGTCTCCTCCTCATGGTGTTGCGTCTTTTTTGATTAGTAGCGCAGCGGCCAGTGCACCCAGGCCCGCCTGATGCCGTGCCAGGCGCCGACCAGCCCCCGCGGCTGGAAGCGCAGGAACAGGATGATGACGAGGCCGTAGAGCATGCTCTTCAGCTCCTGCGCGCCGGTCGTGAAGGTCGCATCCATCTGCGCGCTGAACAGGCTGAAGACGATCCGTGTCGCCTCCGGCAGCAGCACGATTAGGATGGTACCGAGCACCGCCCCGAGCGCGGAGCCGAGTCCACCGACGATCAGGATCGCCAGCGCCTCGATCGAGAGCAGGAACGGAAAGCCCTCGACGCTGACGAAGGAGAGATAGATGCCGTACAGCGCGCCGGCGATGCCGGTGATGAACGCCGAGGTAACGAAGGCGAACAGCTTGTAGGCATGCAGGTTGATGCCCATGACACGCGCCGCCGTGTCGTTGTCCCTGATCGCGACAAAGGCGCGGCCGACCCGGCTGCGGCGGATGTTGAGGGTGGCGAACAGCGTCAGTGCCGCGATGCCGAGGCAGAGATAGGTGAAGGCCGCGTCGCCGTCGAAGCTGATGCCGAGGATCTCGGGCCGCTGCACCTGAATGCCGCGTGCGCCGTTGGTGAGCCAGCGCATCTCCAGGATCACGGTGTTGATGATGAAGGAGAAGGCGAGCGTGGTGATGGCGAGGTAAAGTCCCTTGAGCCGGAGCGAGGGCGCGCCGACGATCAGGCTCGCCAGCGCCGGCACCACGCCGGCGCCGAAGAAGCCGACCAGCGGCGGCATGTGGTACTTCGAGACCAGCACCGCATAGGCATAGGCACCGGTGACGAGGAAACCGACATGGCCGAGCGAGATCAGGCCGGTGTAGCCGGTCAGGATGTTGAGTCCGAGCGCACCGGTGACCGTGATCAGGATGATCATCAGGAACGATAGCGCGTAGGAGCTCAGCACAAAAGGAGCGGTGATCAGCGCCAGCAGCAACACGGCCGACCATAGCCACACCGGCGGGGAATCGATCAGCGCAACCAGTTCGCCGTAGCTCTGCTTGTAATCGCCGGTGCGCATCACACCCTCTCGATGTCGCGTTCGCCGAAGATGCCGAACGGGCGGATCATCAGCACGATGATGATCATGGCAAAGCCCGCGACCTCCTTCATGCCGGAGCCGATATAGCCGCCGGCCAGGTTTTCGGTGATGCCGATCAGGAGGCCGCCGAGGCCGGAGCCGAGCACGGCGTCGAGGCCGCCGAGGATGGTGGCCGGAAACGCCTTCAGCCCGAGCTGGAACATCGCCGGCGATAGATCATAAGACAGCGCGAAGAACACGCCGCCGATGCCGGCGATCACCGAAGACGCGGCCCAGGCCAGCGCATGAACTCTTGTTGCGCTGATGCCCATCAACAGCGCCGTGCGATCGTCGGCTGCGACCGCGCGCATCGCAACCCCGACCTTGCTGTAACGGAAGAACGCCCAGATCGCGGCGAGCAGAAGAAGCAGCGTCGCGATGACCGCAATCTGCCCGGTACGCACGCCGATGCCCCCGAGATGCACGATGCCGCGGCCCATGCCGATGTCGAGGCCGTGCGGATAGGCGTCCCAGATGAAGTTGATGGCGGAGCGCAGGATCACGGCGAGCCCGATCGTGACCATCACGGTCGCGAATACCGGCTCGCCCAGCATCGGCCGCATCACGAGCCGCTCGATGATCAGGCCGAGCAGGACAGCGGCGAGAATCGCGCCCACCGCGACGACGAACACATTGCCGCTGACCGTGGTCGAGATCGTCCAGGCGGTATAGGCGGTGATCATCGTCATCTCGCCCTGGGCGAAATTGACCAGCCCGGTGGACTTGTAGATCACCGCAAAGCCCATCGCGATCAGCCCGTAGATCGCGCCGATCGCGAGCCCCGAGATCAGCAGCTGGATGATATACTGCATTCAGCCCTCCGCCCGGTAGATGATGGCGAGTTCACGGGCGAACTTCTTCTCGATCATTGCGCGGCGTACTTTCTGGGTGGCGGTCAGCTCGCCGTCGTCATGGTCGAGCTCCTTTTCCAGGATGGCGAACCGCCTGATGTTCTCGACCCGGGCGAACCGCTTATTGGTCTCGTTGACGACGCGCTCGACCAGCTCATTCACTTCGGGAAGCTGCGAGAGCGATTTGTAGTTGGTGTAGGCGAGCGCCCGGTCGCGCGCCCAGCGGCCGACATTGTCGTAGTCGACCTGGATGATGGCGCCGAGATACTTCTTGGCCTCGCCGACCACGATCGCTTCCTTGATGAATTCGGAATCCTTCAGCGCGTTCTCGATCTCGGACGGCGCGATGTTCTTGCCGCCAGCGGTGATGATGATCGCCTTCTTGCGGTCGACCACGGCGATCTCGCCATTGTCGAGGACATCGATGATGTCGCCGGTGCGCAGCCAGCCGCCGGGCTCCAGCGAGGCGGTCGAGGCCTTCTCGTCGAGGAAGTAGCCCTTGAAGACGCCGGGGTTGCGCAGCAGGATCTCGCCGTCGGTGTCGCACTTCCATTCGGTCTGCGGCAGCGGCACGCCGCAGCCGCCGATCCGGTGATGGCTTGCGGTCTGGATGAAGGCGACGCCGCCACTTTCGGTGAGGCCATAGCCTTGCGACACCGGACGGCCGATGATGTCGAAGAAGCGCAGCGTCTCCGGCGAGATCGAGGCGCCGGCGCACAGCCGGTGCCGGCTGTAGGCGAAGCCGAGATGGCGCTGCAAATTGCGGAACATCAGGAGATAGAGCAGCCCGTAGGCGGCGCGATCGAGCCAATTGTCTTTGCCGGCCTGTCGGCGGTCGGACAGCGTGCGGCCCCAGGCGAGGCAGGCCCTGGTGAAGCTCTGGCGCAGGCGACCGCTCTCGCCGAGGCGAAACAGAAAGCCCTGCTGCAGCTTCTCGTAGATGCGCGGAACGCCGACGAAGAAGGTCGGCGCAATCTCGCGGATGTTGATCGCGACCGTGTCGATCGATTCGGCAAAGGACACGGTGCCGCCGAGCACCAGATGGGTCACGGTGCCGTAGCAGCGCTCGGCGACGTGGCACAGCGGCAGGTAGCTCACCGCCTCGAACGGCTTGTCGGCAATGCCGACGGTCCTGGCGTAGGCATAGGCGGCGTAGACGAGATTGCGATGGGTCAGCATCGCGCCCTTGGGCGGACCTGTCGTGCCCGAGGTGTAAACGAGGATGCAGACGTCGTCGGGCGCGCCCTGGCTGATCAGGCGGTCGAGCGTGGCGTCGGCCTCCGGGTTCTGCTGCGCGTAGGCCCTGCCGCGCTCGCACAATGCGGCGAACGACATCAGCTCCGATTGCCGGTAATGCCGCAGGCCCTTCATGTCGATGCAGACGATGGCCTCCAGATCCGGCAGGCCGCCATTGCCCGCCATCGCATCCAGCACCTTGTCGGTCTGCTCCTGGTCGCCGGTGACGACGATGCGGGCACCCGAATGCTTGACGATATATTGCAGCTCGACCCAGGGATTGGTCGGATAGATGCCGACCGCGACCGCGCCGATCATCTGCGCGCCGAGATCGGCATAGAACCATTCCGGCGTGTTCTCGCCGGCGATGGCGATGCGGTCGCCAGGCTTGATGCCGAGCGAGAGCAGGCCGAGCGCCACCGCGCGCGCGGTGTCGTAATAGTGCCGCCAGGAATAGGGATTCCAGATGCCGTAGTCCTTCTCGCGCAGCGCCAGCGCCTCGCCGTGCATCGCGGCGCGCTGCCGTAGCAATTGCGGGATGGTGATGGCGGCATCCGCAAGCGTAGCCTGCAACGCGTCGATGCCGGCTGCGGGCACACTGCGTGCGGCGCTGGCTGGCAGCGGCGGATGAGCGGTGCGCAGGCTGTCCAGCGTCGACATCACGCGCCTGCCTTTGTCATCGCGTCAGTGCGCTGACCGCCGAGATAGGCCTCCGCGACTGCCGGATCGCGCCTGATCTCACCAGGTGCGCCTTCGGCGATCTTGCGGCCGAAATTCAGCACATGGACGCGGTCAGAGATGTCCATCACGATGCGCATCTCGTGCTCGATCATCACGACGGTGATGCCGAGCTCGTCGCGGATGTCGAGCACGAAGCGCGCGATGTCCTCGGTCTCCTCCTGGTTCATGCCGGAGACCATCTCGTCGAGCAGCAATAGCTTCGGCTCGCAGGCGAGCGCGCGGGCGAGCTCGACGCGCTTCTGCTGGCCGTAGGACAGCGTGCCGACCACGGCGTCCCTGATGTGCTCGATCTCGAGGAATTCGATGATGTGCTCGACGCGTTGCCGTGCCGCGATTTCCTCCTTGCGGGTACGTCCGTAAAACCACACCGCATCGAGCACGGTCGAGCGCAGATGGGTGTGGCGGCCGGTCAGGATGTTCTCGACCACGGTGCCGTGCTTGAACAGCGCCAGATTCTGGAAGGTGCGGCCGATACCGACGGCGGCGAATTTCCACGGCGAGATCGTCGAGAGGTCGATGCCGTCGAAGCTGATGCGGCCGCCGCTCGGCCGCAGCACGCCCGAGATCATGTTGAACAGCGTGGTCTTGCCGGCGCCGTTCGGACCGATCACGCTGCAGATCTCGCCGGGCGCGACGCGCAGGCTGACATCGGCGACTGCCTGCAGGCCGCCGAAGCGCTTTGACAGGTTCTCGACCGTGAGCAGCGCGGTCACGACAGCCACCGCTTGCGGCGCTTGTAGTGCTTCACGTCGCGCAGGCTCTTGCGGCCGGCGGTGGAGACGCCGAGATAGAATTCCTGGACGTCCTCATTGGCGGTGAGCTTCGCCGCCGTGCCGTCGAGCACGACGCGGCCGGTCTCCAGGATGTAGCCGTAATCGGCGATGTCGAGTGCGCGCTGCGCGTTCTGCTCGACCAGCAGCACCGTCATCTTCAGTTCGTCGCGCAGCCGGACGATCACCTCATAGATGCGGTCGATGATCAGCGGCGCGAGGCCGAGCGACGGCTCGTCGAGCGCCAGCAGCACGGGATCGGTCATCAACGCGCGGCCGATCGCGAGCATCTGTTGCTCGCCGCCGGACATGTAGCCGGCGATCTGGTCGCGCCGCTCATATAGTCGTGGAAACAGCGTAAACACCTTGTCGCGGCGCTCGCGCGCCTCGGCGCTGGTCCTGGTGTAGCCGCCCATTTGCAGGTTCTCGTCGATGGTGAGTGCCGCGAACACGCGGCGGCCCTCCGGCACCTGCACGATGCCGCAGCGGACCAGTTCGTCCGGCGCAAGGCGATGCACCTCGTCATTGCGGAAACGGATGCTGCCGTTCTCGATCAGGCCTTCCTCGGTATAGAGGATGCCGGACATCGCCTTCAGCAGCGTCGATTTGCCGGCGCCGTTGGAGCCGAGCAGGGCGACGATGTTGCCCTCGGGCACCGCGATCGAGACGTCGCGGATCGCCTCGATCGCATTGTCGTAGACGATCCGGATGTTGCGGAATTCGAGCAGGCACTGCTCTGGCACGGCGACTGGCGCTGCTTGCGGCATCGGATGCGGGATGGTCGTCGGCATCGTGCTCAGACCCGGCCTGCCGATAAGCGCGGGCGCGCGGCGAGGATCGCATCGGTGACGATCTTGGCGGTCTCGGCGCAGGCCTGCGTGCCGCCATTGCCATATTGCTTCACCGCATCGCCGACGCACCACAGGCCACCGATACCGGTCTCGCGCGGCAGATCGTAGCCGGCGCAGCTGCGTTGTGCCGGCCAGTCGTCGCGCATCACCCGGATCGACAGGATTTTGGCCTGGTCGAAATTCGCGAACTGCTCGCGCAGATCCTCGAGCGCGAGCTGGACTTCTGCATCGGAGTCGAAATCGCCGAGCGCGGGCACCGGCACGGCATAGGCGACATAGAGGTGCCAGCCGGGCAGCGCCAATTCCGGACAGGTGGCCGAGAGGTTGGCCATGTTGCAGAGCCGGCGCGTCTTGCCGAAGGTGACGATGCCGGGATGATTGATCAGCGGCTCGCGGCTCGCGACATTGATGACGATGTTGGCGGCTGGGCGGAGGTCGTTCTTCACCCTGGCGATATAATCCGCCGGGAACGCCTCGCTGCCGGCAAGCGCGACCGTGGCCTTCGGTCCCGCATTGCTGATCACGAGATCGGTGTCGATCCGCACCCGCTCGCCGTTCCTGAGCACGGTGACGCCTTCGACCTTGCCGTTCGCGGTGTGGATCGTGGTCGCCGATGTTTCGAGCCAGATGTCGCCATTGCGCCTGACAGCGTTGCCGAGGCTGTTCCAGACCCCGATCGTGCCCTGCGGGCAGAAGCCGAATTTCTTGAAGGCGCCCTTGCTGGTGAAATAGGTTAGGAAGGCGCGGGCCGGCAGCTCCGCGGCGTTGCAGGCGAAGATCGCCGCGCAGAGATTGCGGAACAGCGCGTGCACGGTGGCGTTGCTGGTGTAGCCCTTCAGCCAGTCCTCGGTCGATTGCCGCCCGTCGGGCAGGTTGCCGGAGCGGGCGTCGGCGAATTTCTCCAGGATGCGCGAGGCCTGCTTGGTCAGTTGCCCGAGCAGCAGCGACCAGCCGCCGCGGCCGACATCGATCACCTTGCCGTCGATGAAGAACGAGCTCGCGGGCTCCGGCGCGCGGATGTCGAGCGGGGCGCCGACGGTGTGGAAGGTTTCCTCGAACACGCCACCGAACTCGATCGCGATCGCCCCGATATTGACCTTGAAGCCGTCGATCTCCTCGGTCGAGGCGCGTCCGCCGAGCCGGTCCTTGTCGTCGACGACGAGCGTATGCAGCCCGCCATGGGCGAGGAGCGCCGCGGCGCACAGCCCGCCGGCGCCGGCTCCGATCACGACAGCATCGATCCTCTGAGAATCCACGCGCAACCTCCCGCGATGCCGCCGGGTTGCTCCCGGCGTGCGCAATCCGCTTGCTTGATAGAAGGCAGTCTAATATAATCCGACCGGTCGTTCAAATTATTTTTTGACGCAGGTCGCTCGT
Organism: Bradyrhizobium sp. USDA 4541; assembly: GCF_024171085.1. NCBI lineage: Bacteria > Pseudomonadati > Pseudomonadota > Alphaproteobacteria > Hyphomicrobiales > Nitrobacteraceae > Bradyrhizobium > Bradyrhizobium sp. USDA 4541. Next base: position 8,202,369 of record NZ_JALJZF010000001.1, on the reverse strand, counting down.
CGCACGGGCGATGGAAGAGTCTGGTGGATGGTGCCCGCAAAGGGGAGGAGAGCGTGGGGCGGCGGTAGTATAGAGAGAGGCAGTCGCCCGATTCCGGCGGCGCCGATGGTGCATGAGAGAGACGGCAATGGCGCGGACGCGCTCAGAGAATTACGACGAGATTCAGCGGAACATTCTCACCACTGCCTGCGGCCTGTTCGCGCGGCAGGGCTACATGCGTGCCTCGATCGCCGACCTTGCGGATGCCTGCAAGCTGTCGCGCGGCGCGCTGTACCATTATTTCGATTCCAAGGAAGCGATTCTGTTCGCGATCCTCGACGCCCATATCCGCGAGATGATCGCGGACGTCGAAGCCGCGATGGCCGAAAAGGCGACGACGCTGGAGCAGTTCCGCGCCGCGATCCAGGCCATCGTCGCGCTGAATGCGCGTTCGAGCGACGAGCAGCGCGTCATCCTCAACGACCTCTCGTTCCTCGGCGAGACCGAGCAGGATTCGATCAAGGCGCTGGAGCGCCAACTCGTCGACACGGTCTCGGATCTGCTGGTCAAGCTCGACAAGGAAGGCAAGATCGTCAAGCGGACCAAGAAGATCTACAGCATGATGCTGTTCGGCATCCTGAACTTCAGCCACACCTGGTACGATCCGAAGGGCGGGATCGATCCAGGGGAGTTCGCCGACATGGTGGTGGATCTGTTCCTGTACGGCTTCACCATGCCGGTGCCGGCAAAGAACGCCGCGCGGCCGCTGCGCCAGCGCGCGTGAGGCCGACGCGGCGCGCACTGCGGCTTCGCGCCGAAGACATCTCTCGCAGCGATTATTCCTCATCTCGTCTGCACATCATCGTGAAGGCCGAGACGTTGTCCCGCGCGTAACGCACGCGCGGCGCGCCGCGTAGTTTTGCCACGAACGCCGCGACAGCGGCCGATGGTGGCTCCGCAGCGAGGGAAGAAACAACCACATGAATCTGTCGTTCAACATCGCCGAACAGGGCGAGGGGTCTTATCGAGCGCTCGCGATCCTGCGCTGGGTCATGGTCGTGATCTTCGTGTCGTTCGGCATGCAGAAATTCACGCTGCAGTCGGCGCAAGGCATCGCGCAGTTCATCAGCAACAGCCCGTTCATCTCGTGGCTGTCGGTGTTCGGTCTCCGGGGCGAGGCCTATGTGCTCGGGGTGGCCGAGTTCGGCATTGCGGCGCTGCTCGTCGCCGGCGCGTTCAGCCCGCTTCTCTCGGCGATCGGCTCGTTGATGGGCGTCTTCACCTTCGCGGTGACGTGGTCGTTCTTCTTCACGACGCCGGGGGTGGTCAAATGGAGCCTGTCGACCGATCCGATGGCCTGGAACCTGGCCGGCGAGTTCCTGTTCAAGGACATCGTGCTTCTGTGCGTCTGCCTCGTGCTGCTGTTGGCGTCGTTGCCGCGGTCGATCGTCCGCTTGCGCGCCAAATAGGTGTCGCGCCGCGCATCGATGGTTAACCAATGGTTAAACAGTCATCGCGCGCATCCGGCATCTGGAACAGGACAAAACGTCGCGGACGACCGTGTCTTGAAAATCGAATCCGATCGGCTTATGCAACCTTCGATTGACGAATTGTTGCTAGGAAGAAACGTCCCCGGTTGGGAGCGGAATGTGACGAAGTCAGAAATATCCTTGGCCCGATCGGCAAGCGCCGATCTTGCCGTTTCGTCGAAGCCCACTCCCGTCATTTCAAACGTCCCGCATTTTTTAGTTCGATTGCAGTTCCCGCACCGTGGCTGGAGTGGGAGGGCGGTCGCGATCGCGGCTTCCGGAAGTGACCACCGGAACAGCGATCGGGCCGCCCCGTCCCCAGCCGGGCGGGTAACGGCGCAAGACGCGCAATCGTGAATTCGGACGCTTGGGTTCCACCGCTAGGATCGTGATGTCGCCATCTATCGATGGTGAACAGATTGTCTGCAGGTCGCATCGCAACATCGTGCCGATTTCGTTCTTCATGAGACAATGGCTCACCGTCCGGATCGCGGCCGTCCTGTTCGTGGTCGCTGGTAGCGTGCTTGGGGTAGCGCGCGCGGATTCCGACATGGACGCGCAGATCAGGGACATCGTCACGACGGAACTCGCGCCGACCGCGACCGCGACCGACCCGGGCGGCCTCGCCGCGGCGGTCTATGCCGGGGGCCGGGTCGCGTTCTTCAACTACGGTTTCGCTGATGACTCAGCGAAGCGGCCGGTCACCCCGGACACGCTGTTCAACCTTGCCTCGTTGCGCAAGCTGTTCGAGGCGACGCTGGTCGCGCTCGGCACCGAGCGCGGCGAATTGCGGCTGGACGATCCGGTCGGCAAGTATCTGCCCGAGCTCAACGGCGACTACGTCAGCCGCGTCACCATCGGCGAACTCGTCAATCATACGTCGGGGCTGCTGCTGCCGACCGATCATCCGCCATGGCCGGTCGGGACCTTCAGCCGTGATCAGTTCATCGCGATGCTCAATGCATGGACGCCGCCGGCAGGAGAGCAGCCGGGCAAGCAGCGCATCTACAGCCATGCCGGCTATGTCCTGCTGCAGCTGGTGCTGGAGCGGCGCTATGAGATGTCGATCGCGACGTTGATCGGGAGCCGCATCCTCAATCCGCTCGGAATGACGTCGACCTTCGTTCCGGACCGCAGCGAGGACAACCGCGCGAGGATGGCGCCCGAGCTGATGCAGCGCGTGGTTCAGGGCTACTCCCACGACGGCACGGCGATCGGTCCGCCGGGCAATCAGCAGCGCTATTACGATTTTCCAGGCACCGGCCAGATGTTCTCATCGGCGCGCGATCTCGGCATATTGCTGGGCGCCTGCCTCGACGGCGCGGTGATCGATCCCGAATTGCGCGCAGCGTTGCAGATGACCGAGCGGGAGAGTTTTCGCGTCGACGAAAAGTTCGGCCAGGCGATGGCATGGGAGCATGTGCGGCTGGACGGCATCACCGTGATCGACAAGCCGGGCGGTCTCAATAACGCCTCAGCCTATGTCGGCCTGGTGCCGGCGCGCAGGCTCGGCATCGTGCTGCTCGCCAATCGCGGCGACTATCCGCACGAGATCGCGCGCTACAGGATCTTGCCGGCCCTCGCGCGACTTTAATCGCAGGACGTGCCAGTCCAATGACACGGCCTGCGCGGCAGGGCAGAGGATGCATGCAAAAATCGCGATGGCGCGGAACCGTGATGAGCTGTATAAGCCGGTAGCTTCTTCTCCATTTTGAAGAGGCTGATATGACCGATCTGTATCCTGATTTGCACAATTGGCTTTCGCAACAGCCCCATGGGTTGCGAACCTTCAGGACCTTCCAGCAAAAACTCGAGATTCTGAGCAAGGACGACCCGGAGCAACGCGGCGTTTGCCGGCTGCTGAGCGGACTCGTCGGCAACTACGTCGAAACCTTCGACGAGGAGCCGCTGCCCGTTGCGGTCGCCGACCGCGCCTATGGCCGGCTGCTCGATCTCGTCGCAAGTCTTGATCTCAAGGGAAATCCCGACCGGCGCCTCGCCGACATCAACCGCGTCGCGTCCTGCGATCTGCTGAACTGATCGCGGCGGCTTAGCGCCGCGTCGTCGCGAGCTCGCGATAGAGCGCGGCGTAGCGGCCGGCGCGATTGTGCCAGGAGACATCGGTGGCCATGCCGGCCTGCTGCAGCCGGCGCCATGTCACCTTGTCGTTGAACAGCAGGTTTGCCTTGCGCAAGCCGTGGGCGAGCGCATCCGAGGTGACGGGTGCGAACTTGACGCCGGTCGGCGCATCGCCGGTGATCGCGACTTCGTCGAAGTCGAGCACGGTGTCGGCAAGGCCGCCGACATTGGCGACAACAGGGACCGCGCCGTAGCGCAGCGCGCACAGCTGGGTGAGGCCGCACGGCTCGAAGCGCGACGGCACCGCGAGCGCGTCCGCGCCGGCCTGGATCAGATGCGCCAGCGCCTCGTCGTAGCCGATCACGACCGCGATCCGTCCGGGATTGTCGCGCGCCAGCGCGGCGTAGCGATCCTGCAGGTCGCGATCGCCGCTGCCGAGCAGCGCAAGCTGAATGCCTTCGCCGAGCAGCGTCGGAATGTTCTCGAGCAGCAGGTCGAGGCCCTTCTGCCATGACAGCCGGCTGATGACGCCGAGCAGCATCGCATCCGGCATTGGATCAAGCCCGAAGCGCCGCTGCAGCGCCGCCTTGTTCACCGCGCGATCCGCCGGCTGCTCGGAGCTGAAGCGCGCCGCGATGTCGGGATCGGTGGCCGGATTCCACACCGATATGTCGATGCCGTTGAGGATGCCGCTCAGCACGTCGGCGCGTTCGCGCAAGAGGCCGCCGAGCCCCATGCCGCCCTCGTCGCTTTGAATCTCCCGCGCATAGGTCGGCGACACCGTGGTGATGCGGTCGGCGAATTGCAGGCCGGCCTTCAACAGGCTGATGGTGCCGTAATATTCGACGCCGTGGAGCGCGTAGGATTCGCTCGGCAGGCCGAACGCGGCAAGCATGTCCGGCGAGAACTGGCCCTGATAGGCGAGGTTGTGCACGGTCATCACCGTGCCGGGCCGTGGTTGCCCGGCATAATGCAGGAGGGCGGGTGCGAGGCCCGCCTGCCAGTCATGCGCATGCACGATGTCGGGGACGAAGGAGGTGATCGCGCCCTGGCCGATCTCCGCCGCCATCCGCGACAGCGCGGCAAAGCGGATGCCGTTGTCCGGCCAGTCGCGTCCGTCCGGGCCGACATAGGGATCGCCGGGCCGCGCATAGAGATGCGGCGCGTCGAGCGCGAACAGATCGAGGCCATCATGCGTGCCGCCCAGCACGCGGATCGGCCCGCCGTAGAATTCCGGCCAGTGCAGCAGCGTCTCCGCCGAAGCCAGCGCCTTGAGCACGTCGGGATAGCCGGGCACCAGCGTCCGCGTCGTGACGCCGTGCTGCTTCAGCGCCGCCGGCAGTGCGCCGACCACGTCGGCAAGGCCGCCGGTCTTGACGATCGGGTAGACTTCAGAGGCGACTGCGAGGACGCGGATGGGCGTCATGTCCCCAGCCTGTCGATCATCGACTGCGTGATCAGCGTGATGCCGCTCTCGGTGGTGCGGAAGCGCTTGCCGTCGAATTCGGGATCCTCGCCGACCACGAGCCCTTCCGGAATCCTCACCCCGCGATCGATCACGACGTTTCGGAGCCGTGCTCCGCGGCCGACATTGACATAGGGCATGATCACCGCATTCTCGATATTGGCGTAGGAATTGACGTGCACGCCGGTGAACAGCAAGGAGCGGCGCAGCGACGCGCCCGAGATGATGCAGGCACCCGAGACCAGTGAGGTCACCGCCTGGCCGCGTCGTCCGTCCTCGTCATGCACGAACTTGGCGGGCGGGGTGATCTCGGCATAGGTCCAGATCGGCCATGATCGATCGTAGAGGTCGAGCTCGGGCACCACGTCGGTGAGATCGATATTGGCGCCCCAGTAGGCATCGACGGTGCCGGCATCGCGCCAGTAGGAGCGGGGATCGTCGCCGGAGCGGACGCAGGAATCGTTGAACTGATGCGCGATCGCCCGGCCGTGCTTCACGATATAGGGGATGATGTCCTTGCCGAAATCGTGGGCCGAGTTCGGGTCAACGGCATCGCGGCGCAACTCGTCGAACAGGAATTCCGAATTGAAGACATAGATGCCCATGCTGGCCAGCGACTTGTCGGGCTTGCCGGGCATCGGTGGCGGATCGGCGGGTTTCTCGAGGAAGGACTGGATCAGGCCGGTCTCGTCGATATGCATGATGCCGAAGGCGCTGGATTCAGCCCGCGGCATTTCAAGGCAGCCGACCGTGACATCGGCGCCGCTTTCGACATGCTGCTTCAGCATGATCTCATAATCCATCTTGTAGACGTGGTCGCCGGCGAGCACCAGGATGTACTTGGTGCCGTGCGCTTCGAGGATGTCGATGTTCTGGTAGACCGCGTCGGCCGTGCCGACATACCACATCGTTTCGGAGACGCGCTGGCTTGCGGGCAGGATGTCGAAACTCTCGTTTCGCTCCGGCCGGAAGAAGTTCCAACCGCCTTGCAGATGCCGGATCAGGCTGTGCGCCTTGTACTGGGTCGCCACCGCGATGCGGCGGATGCCTGAATTCACCGCATTGGATAGCGCGAAATCGATGATGCGTGACTTGCCGCCGAAATAGACCGCGGGCTTGGCGCGTTTGTCGGTGAGCTCCTGAAGTCTGCTGCCGCGTCCGCCGGCCAGCACGAAGGCGAGGGCGTGACGCGACAAGGGTTCATTTCCGACGGATCTCATGGTCATCCTCCCAGAACTTCAGGCTGGCCCCGCTACCTTCTCTTGTCCGGAAGGCCTGATCGGGCGCCAACGGGGCCGATTGGGAACGTAGCAAGTGCATCCCGGTTGAGCAAAGCGGGATGGCGGGCTTTCGTTCCCCGGACCCCCGCTCGTGAAGATCGGGGTTGCGGGCCGGTTAAAGCTATTGACGAGACGTGATTTCGGCCTAGAGCAAGCCTGCCGTTTTCTTCTGTCAGGCCAGCATTCCATGACACTTGCTTCCGTCACGCCCCAGGACATCCGCGCAACGCTGCTGCTGCGCCGGGAGATCGCGTTGCTCGACGTCAGGCATGAGGCGGAATTCGCCACCGGCCATCCGCTGTTTGCCGCCAACATGGCGGCCGGCCGGATCGCGCTCGAAGCCGAGCTGCGATTGCCGCGCAAGGACGTGCCGATCGTTCTTTATGACAATGGCGAGGGGCTGGTCGCTGCCGCCGCGGAGCAGTTGATGGCGCTGGGCTACGGCAATGTCGCCGCGCTCGCCGGCGGCTTAGGAGGCTGGAAGGCGGCCGGTTACGAGGTGTTTGAGGATGTCAATTCCTACGCCAAGGCGTTCGGCGAGTTGGTCGAGTCGCGCAGGCACACGCCGTCGCTGAGTGCCGACGAGGTCGCCGCGTTGATTTCGGACAAGGCCAACATCGCGATCCTCGATGTCCGTCGCTTCGACGAATATGCCACCATGAACATCCCGGGCTCGGTCAGCGTGCCCGGCGCCGAGCTGGTGCTGCGCGCCGGCGGCGCGGCGCCGGATCCCGACACCACCATCATCGTCAACTGCGCCGGCCGCACCCGCTCGATCATCGGCACGCAGTCGCTGATCAATGCCGGACTGCCCAACAAGGTGCGGGCGCTGCGCAACGGCACGATCGGCTGGACGCTGGCGAAGCACGATCTCGAGCACGGCGCCAGCAAGCGCGGCGGCATCGGTCCGTTCGAGGGCGCAGGCGACAATGCGCGCGACGTCGCCTATCGCGCCGGCGTCCGTCACATCGGGATCGATGAACTCGCTGCGCTGGACGAGGACGCACACCGTACGCTGTATCGCTTCGATGTGCGCGATGCCGAGGAATACACGACCGGTCACCTTGCCGGCTTCCGCCACTATGCCGGCGGCCAGCTGGTGCAGGAAATCGACATGGCCGCGCCCGTGCGCGGCGCGAGCATCGTGCTGAGCGACGACAAAAACATCCGCGCCGACATGACGGCGTCCTGGCTCGCGCAGATGGGCTGGGAGGTCTATGTGCTCGACGGCGGCTATGACGGCCGGCTCGAAGTCGGCCCGCCGCGCATCGTGCCGCGGCCCGATCCCGCGCACTGCTACCGGCGACCCTATGAGGGCACCGGCGTCGCGGAGCAGGCGATGCAGGCCTATCTCGATTGGGAGTACGGCCTCGTCGAGCAGCTGCGCCGCGACGGCACGCACGGGTTCTATGTGATCTAGCGGATGACGTGGTGACGGCGGGGCGACCGCATCGGTGCCGAGACGCAGGGGCGCACTGCCAAAATATCGAAAACAACCCCATGCAAAGGAGCCGGTGGCTGCCGGCGGACACGGCAACTTGACTCGTCGGGCAAATCAGTGGTAATTTTCCATTATTCAGAAATCGTGCCGGCATGGTCGTCCCTGCGAAAGCAAAGACCCATAATCACAATTGCTGGGCGATGCTGGAACGACGAATTCCTTCAACAAGGTCCGCCGTGGGTCCCTGCTCCCGTGCGCAAATGCGCAGTAGGCAGGGACGACGTGTTGGAGGGGCCGCGGGCTCTCATCTCTCCGGTGCCATACCCCGCACAGGCATCCAGTACGGCGCGGCCTTTAAGCACGAACGCCGTGAGGAGTCGGATCGCATCTATCGATGCGACCCGACCTAACAGGAGCTTCGCTCGTCTCGACCCCGCAAGCCGGGGAGATACACCGAGTTTGCTGCGAAGCATAACCCAGCCCGCCGCTACTTCGGCAACGCCACCGGCGTCAGCTTGAACGGGCCGGGGTCCTTGCCCTTGTTGTCGCCGATCACGTAGGACAGCTTGCCCTCGGCGACCCAGCCGACATCGCCGACCTGCGTCACCGAGACCGGCTCGGCGAGGCCATCCTTGATGGTGTCGATGGTAGCCTCGCTGCCCTTCACCGTGACCTTGTCGAGCTTGCCGTTGCCCTCGATCAGCAGGAAGCTGCCGCCATGGGCACGCAACGCGTCGGCGTGGTCGAGCCGCCGCGACGGCTTCAACTCGGTCACCGCGCCCGCCTTGCCGTCCTTCATCTCGATCTTGAACAGTTTTGCCGGAATGAAGGTCGTGACATAAAGATTGCCGTCGGCGCCGATCGCGATGCCGTCGAGCCCGACGCCGTCCTTGGCGGGCGCGAGCTGCGGATCGGTCGCGAACGTCGCCAGCGCCGTGCTGCCGGGTTTCAGGCTATAAACGAACGGCGCAAAGGAATCGCTCACATAGGCGGTGCCGTCGGCCCCGACCACGATGTCGTTGCAGAACGATTTCGGATCGCTCAGGGCAAAGCTGCCCTTCGGCGCGCCGCTCTTGAGATCGAAGGTCTTCAGCCAGGCGCCCTTGGTGTCGCTCGGCCCCGCCACGCCCATCGCGCTGATGTCGTTGGAGCAGACATAGAGCGTGCCGCTCTTCTCGTCGGCGAGCACGCCCAGCGTCGAGCGGCTGTCGGCGGCGCCCGGCTTGACCAGCTGCTCGGCCTTGCCGCCCGAGATCTTCGTCACGCCGCCATGGTTGAAGCTGCCGACGTAGAGCGTCCCGTCGGAAGTCGAGGTCACGCTCTCCGGAAAACTCTTGTCGGGAACGCCGACCGCAGCTGTTTCGGCGCGCACTGCGCCGGCCGCACCGAGCGCAAGGATGATGGCCGCTAGCGATGCGCGGCGGATCTTGAGCAGTTCTCCCGTTGCGCGCGGACGTCCCGCGGCGCCATTGTTTTTTATCATGATCGCGTTTCCTCGATGAACCTGGCTGGACCAGGCAGGATTTTCTTGGCGATCGTCTCCGGTCGATGGTTGTTGTCTGCAGGGTTCCCGACCGGATTGTTCACCCGCCTGCCTTGTCGTCGCGATATATACGATAGTATATAGCGTGAGGGAAGCCGCGTCCGCTGAGAGCGCGTCATGGAACGGGAATTGGCGTCGCACCACCAATGCGTGTGTTGCGGTGGCATCATCGATGGGATCGTCGACGACGATGCGATCGGCCTCGATGCACGGGTCGGCCTGTTTACGGACGGGTGTGCGTTCGTCTGCGACGAATGCACCGCGAGCCTGATCGCGGCCGCAGCACGGCGCAGGCAGGAACCGGTTCGGCGCAAGTCGTAAGGCGGGAAGGTTTCCGCGTCATTGCGAGGAGCGCAAGCGACGAAGCAATCCATCTATCCCCATGCGGAGACATGGATTGCTTCGCTGCGCTCGCAATGACGGTGGGGACTCAATCCGGGCTGAACGCGTCGTAGACCAGCTTGCGGAACGCGGGCGTAATGCGCTGGCGCTCGTTCTGGGTCTGCTCGAGCATGATGTAGATCATGTCGAGCTTCGGATCGACGCCGAAATAGGTGCCGCTGCCGCTGTCCCATTTCAACTCGCCGATCGAGCCGGGCGGCGGTGGCTTGGCAATGCCGGGATCGGTGCGCACGGCGATGCCGTAGCCATAGCCGAAGCCGTCGCCGGGAAAGTACCAATAGTCGCGGCCGACACCGGAGCCCGGCCCGATATGGTCCGTCGTCATGGTCTTGAAGGCTGCGGGGCTGAGATAGCGCTTGCCGTCCAGCTCGCCGCCGTTGAGCAGCATCTGCGCGAAGCGCGCATAATCGAGGATGGTCGATACCAGGCCGCCGCCGCCGGATTCCCATTCCGGATGCGCGCGCCGGTCGTTCTCGCCCTCGATCAGGATGGTGTCCGAGGGCAGCGGCTCCGCGAGCCTTGTCCGTTCGGTCTCTGCATCGAGCACGTATCTGGTGTCGTTCATCTTCAGGGGATCGAACAGGCGCTCTTTCTCGAACTGATAGAGCGTCTTGCCCGAGACGATCTCGATCACCCGGCCGAGCACGTCGGTGGAATGGCCGTAGCGCCACAGCGTGCCCGGCTGCCGCGACAGCGGCAGCTTGGCCAGCCGCGCCACGAATTCCTCGTTGTCGAACTTGCCGTCGAACAGATGTCCTGCGCGGTAGATCTTCTGGATCCAGTCGGCACCGATATATTCGTAGGTGATGCCCGAAGTGTGCCGCATGATATCTTCAATGGTCACCGGCCGGATCGGCGGCACCAGCTCAACCTTGGCCGGATCGTTTCCACCGTCCGGTTCAATGGCGACCTTCACGTCGGCGAAAGCCGGAATGTATTTCGACAGCGGGTCCTGCGGCGACAGCTTGCCCTCGTCGACCAGCATCATCGCGGCGGAGTTGGTGATCGGCTTGGTCATCGAATGCAGCGCGAACATCGTGTCGGGCCGCATCGGCGATTTGGTCGTGACGTCGCGATAGCCGAAGGTCTTCAGGTAGACCGGCTTGCCGTGCTGCTGGATCAGGATGACCGCGCCCGGAATCTTTCCTGTCGCAACCTCGTTATCAAAGAATGCGGTGATGCGTTCGAGTTTTTCCGGCACCGGGGCAGGGGCATCGGAGGCGCGCGCCGCGCCTGATATGACAATTGCAAGACAACCGATCGCGGTCACTGCTCCGCGAAGCGACAGCACAGCACGGTGGACTGCCCGATCATACCAGCACGACATTGAAAAGCCTGCCCCTGCCTGATGCCCTGAGCGCAGAGTTTTAGCGGCGCGCGCTCCCGCGCACCATAATCATTTTGGGGCGAGTTTATTCCCGGCGATCGCCGGAATTATACGATTTGGGTAGCGCCGACGGGCGTGCGCACCGCATTCGACAGCACCTGCAGCGCCTGGCTCAGTTCGGCGCGGTTGCGTGCCGCACCCAGCGACACGCGCAGGCCGCGCGGCGCGGCATCGCCTGCCGCAAAGGCGTCTTCGCCGACCACGGCGAGACCGTTGCGCATCAGATGCGACAGCAGGTCGGTTCCGTCGAAATGTTTCGGCAGCGGCATCCAGAGATGGTGGCTCGCCGGCCGCGCCGCATAGCTGACGCCTTTGAGGAAGCGGGCCGCGAGCTGTTGGCGCGCCGCGGCCTCGTTGCGGATGGCGCGGATGATGTCGGCGGCGACGCCGGAGCGCAGCCATTGCGTGACCAGCGCGACCATCAGCGACGGCGGCATCTGCATGGTGGCCTGCATGCCGGCGCGCATGCGCTGCTCGGCGGCGGCATCGGGCGCCAGGAGATAGGCGACGCGCAAGGCGGGCGCGATGCATTTTGCGATGCTCGCGGCGTAGTAGGTGCGCTCCGGAATGAGCGTAGCGATCGGCGCCATTTGCGGTTCGAGCGGCCCGTAGACGTCGTCTTCGATCAGGACGCAGCCGCGCTTGCTGATGATATCGGCGATCGCCTTGCGTCTGATCGCGCTCATCGTCGCCGTGGTCGGGTTTTGCTGCGTCGGCACCAGATAGACCGCCTTCGGCTTGTGCTTGCGGCAGGCCTCGTCGAGCGCCTCGGGCCGCGCGCCCTCGGCGTCCATCGCAACCCCGACCAGGCGGACGTCGAGCCGCGCCGCCGCGGCCTTGATGCCGGGAAAGGTCAACGCCTCCGTCACCACGACATCGCCCGGCGATGTCAGCGCCAACAGCGTGTTGAAGATGATCGCCTGCGAACCCGGATAGATCACGATGCGGTCGGCCGAGGCCTGCGGCACGCGCGGCGCGAGCCATGCGGCGCCGGCCTCGCGCTCCGCAGTGGTGCCGCCCGGACGCGTGTAGCCGAGATAGGCGGAGAACCCGGCTTCGGAGCGGATGGTCGCAAGTCCCTGCGCGATGCGCAGGTCGAGATTGGCCTCGACCGGCTGCGGCGGCAGGTTCATCGACAGGTCGATGTTGACGGGCGCGGGCAGGTCGGACGCGGCGCGCGCGGTGGTCTCCGAGACGAACGTACCCTGGCCGACACGGGCGTCGAGCAGTCCGCGCCGCCGCGCCTCGCCATAGGCGCGAGTCACCGTGGTCAGATCGATATCGAGCGCTGACGCCAGCGCGCGATGGGTCGGCAGCCGCTGGCCGCGCACCAGCCGGCCGCTCGCGATGTCGGCGGCCAGCGCATCGACGATGCGCAGAAACATCGGGCCGTGCCATTCCGAAACTGTAGGGATCCAATCCATGCAATTCGACGCTTTGTCTTTGATTGTAGGTGCTCGAATGCATATTGTATGGATCATCCAGATCAGGTCAAGGACGACGGCGAAAGGAAAACGACGATGACCGAGACGGTTTCCCTGCCAAAGGCGATGTGGCGCGGCTTCACCATGAAGTGCCCGAACTGCGGGCGTGGCCATCTGTTCGGCCGTTTCCTCAAGGTCGCCGATCACTGTGAAGTCTGCAGCGAGGACTTCACCCCGCAGCGCGCGGACGATTTCCCGGCCTATCTCGTGATCGTCGTGGTCGGCCACGTCGTGGTGCCGGCGCTGCTGTGGCTCGAGATGAACTACGCGCCGCCGGCCTGGCTGCAACTGGCGATCTGGCTGCCCTTCACGCTGTTCAGCGCGCTCGCGCTGCTGCAGCCGACCAAGGGCGCGATCGTGGGCCTGCAGTGGCAGCTGGGGATGGAGGGATTCGCGGCGACGCGGCGTGCGGTGGCGCCCGCCCGGGCGCAAAGCAGCGTCGGACGGACTCGCGAAGCCTGACGCGATCTCAGAATCGTAGCCCGGATGAGCGAAGCGACATCCGGGAACAGTAGCCCCACATATCGCTCCGCTCATGCGGGCTACAGTGATGATGTAACCAATCAGAATTGTAGCCCGGATGAGCGAAGCGACATCCGGGAACAGCAGCCCCGCATATCGCTGTGCTCATGCGGGCTACAGTGATGTAACCAGTCAGAATTGTACCCCGGATGGAGCCAACGGGTCGCGCGAACGCGCGCCCGATGACAGGGTCAGCGTAATCCGGGGTTCGTGCCGCAGGTAAAAGCGTCCCGGATTTCGCTGCGCTTCATCCGGGCTTCTGTAACGGGCCTTGGTTAGTCAATCCCTTTTCGCGTCATCCACTCGCCGGGCACTTGCTTCTGTACGGGATCGGCGCGAAGGCCGTCGCCTGATGGGGTGCATTGAGGAGCCGGCCGGCCAATCTACGGATTGCGTGGTCGTGAGCCACTTCCCGGATGGCGGCCTGACCGGATCCATCGTCCCAGCGGAGGGACTTCGCTCGGGGAGAGCCTGGTGTCGTGGCCCGCCCGGAACCGATTGCTGCTCCTGGCTAGATGGCCTTGGTCATCGGGTTGAACGGTTTGGTGTCGGCGAGCATGCGATGCAGGATCACGGCGAGCTTGCGAGCCAGCGCTACCTTGGCCTTGCGCATGCCTGCGCGCCGGGCGATCCGCATCGCCCAGCTCTTCAATGCCGAGCAATTCTTGACCGGCTTGGTCAGCATGACGTGAGCTGCCTGGTAGAGTGCCTCGCGCACGGAGGCATCCCCGATCTTGCTGATGCGGCCGGTGTAGTCGGTCTCACCGGACTGGTACTTCTTCGGGGTGAGCCCAAAGTGGGCTCCCGTGGCCTTCGAGGAGCGGAAGCGCTTCGGGTCGTCGATCGCCGCGGCATAGGTGAGCGCCACGATCGGACCAACGGACGGCGTTGTCATCAGGAGCTTGGCGGATGGATGCGTCCTGGCGAGCTTCTGGGTGTGCTTGTCCAGGCTCTTGAACTCCCGCAGCAGCACCGCATGGGCTTGGAGCAGCGCCGCCGCGACCAACTCCAGTCCGGGATGGCCGGTCACGAGCTCGCGGATGCGTCCGGCGAACGTGCGCTCGGTGGTCGCACCGACCTTCAGGCCAAAACCGCGAAGTATGCCGCGCAGGCTGTTCTCGACATCGCGAAGCTTGGATTGCAGCAGCTTGCGCGCCGTCAGGATGGCGCGGGTCTCCTGCGCCGCGACCGACTTGCAGTGCACCGGCCGGAACCAGCCGAGCCGCATCAACTGCGCGATCCGGCGGGCATCGTTGCGGTCCGTCTTCACCGGCATCGACTTGAAGGCTTCGCGAACGTGCCGCGTTTCCAGCAGCTCGACCGCAAGCCCTGCGTCTCGCAGACCCGCATACAGCCATTGCGACAAGGGGCCTGCCTCCAGCCCGATCCGTTCCAGTACCAGACCCAGCGACCGGAACCAGGCGATCAGCGCCGCCGGCTCGCTCGCAACCTTCGTCTCGCGCAAAATCTTGCCTGTCCCATCGACAAGGCAAACGCTCGAGCATTCCAAAGACACGTCAATTCCTGCATAGTGGCACATGGTCGTCCCTTAATGATGCTTGGAGCGGGCTTGCCCGACTCCGTTGAACACCATCAGTTTGAGGGACGACCGCCTTCCAACCAACAGGCCGCTCGCGAGCGCGCTTCCAAATTGCGCCGTAGCGAGCGGGCGGCCGGCCCGTTACCCCATCTACGAAGATCAAATCGGATGATGATGCGGCCGGAACATCCGGCCCTTCTCCGTCACCAAGACGACGGCGAGCGCGGCCAGCGTGCAGAGGAAGAAGCCGGTCGCGAACGGCGCCAGCGTGCCGTCGTAATCCTGGCCGATCGTGGTGCCGACGCCGATCCCGAGGAGCGTCGTGATCGTGCCGTACAGCGAGGAGGCGGTGCCGGCGATCTTGCCCTGCGGCTCCATCGCGAGCGCGGTGAAATTCGCCATCATCAGCCCGAACGCGAACATCATCAGGCCCGACAGCACCATGAACAGCGGCAGCGACAGCGTGTCGGTCTTCACCGCCAGCAGCAGGGCGCCTGCGACGACGGCAAAGCCGGTCAGCGCGGCGTGCGAGATCACGCGCATTCCGATGCGGCCGACGATACGCGAATTGAGGAAGCCGGCGATCGCGACGCCGACCGCGCAGGCCGCAAAGGCGACCGGGAAGTAATGCCCGAGCTTGAAGATCTCGGTGAAGATCTGCTGCGAGGAGAACACGAAGGCAAACAGCGAGCCCTGCACGCCGCCGGCGGCGAGCGCGTAGCCGAGCGTCTGGCGATTGGTGACGGTCTGGCGAAACGCGGATAGCACTTCCGGGATCGCCAGCGACTTGCGCAATTCCAGCGGCAGCGTCTCCGGCATCCGCATCGCGCTCCAGGCCAGCGCGATCACGCCGTAGATCATCAGCAGCACGAAGATGCCGCGCCAGTGCGTCAGCAGCATCACCGCCTGGCCGAATGACGGCGCGATCACGGGGACTGCGATGAACACCATCATCGCCAGCGACATCACGCTCGCCATCCGGCGTCCAGCGTAGCAGTCGCGCACGATCGAGGTCGCGATCACGCGGGTCGCCGCGGTGCCGAGCCCTTGCATCGCGCGCGCCAGCAGCAGCGTCTCAAACGAGGGCGCCATGATCGCGAGCAGGCCGGCGATGGTGTAGACGGTCATGCCGCCGAGCAGCACCGGGCGGCGGCCGAAGCGGTCCGATAGCGGGCCCATCACGAACTGGCCGGCGCCGAAGCCGACCAGGAAGATCGACAGCACCATCTGCGGACGGTTGGCATCGGCGATCTGGAACGCGGAGCGGATGTTCGGCAGCGCCGGCAGCATCATGTCCATCGCCAGCGGGTTCAGCGCCATGATCGAGGCGATAACGACGACGAATTCCGGAAAGCCCATCGGGCGGTGGCCTGAGGAAACCCAGGCATCGGCATTGATGTCAGACACTTAGCAACCTCTTGGGAATCCTCGCATCGTAGCGATCTTGCTGCGATGCACAATCGGCGTTTCGGGATAGCTGCCCGCCGATCGCGGTCGAGGTAGCGGGGTCGGGAACCGGGGCCAAAAGCACAATTCGCCGAATATCGTTGCGGCTGCAACTATTTTGCTCGTGTGGTGCGGAAACCTCTGCTAATCCCGGGCCCAGCATCCGTGCGGGGCAGGCGCATCGCCGCCGACCACGCCCGCGCGGCCAAGAACAGGTTCAAGAACGGGTTTTGGGGAGGCGACATGTCCATCGAACTGTCCGCGCGCTCGCGCGGCGCTGAACTGTCGGATGAGGAGCGCAAGGTCCTCACTGCAACGCTCGTCGGCACCACCATCGAGTGGTACGACTTCTTCGTCTACGCCCAGGCGGCGGGCCTGGTGTTCGGCGCGCTGTTCTTCGCGCCGATGAACGCGAACAATCCGCTGCTGGCGCAGATCGTCTCGTTCGCGACGCTCGGCCTCTCATTCCTGTTCCGCCCGTTAGGCGCCATCGTCTGCGGCCATCTCGGCGACCGCTTCGGGCGCAAGAACATGCTGGTCGTCACGCTGCTGTTGATGGGGGCGGCGACCGCGCTGGTCGGCCTGCTGCCGACCTACGCGCAGATCGGTGCCTGGGCGCCGGCACTCCTTATTCTCCTGCGCATCCTGCAAGGCTTCTCGGCCGGCGGCGAGTGGGGCGGCGCGGCGCTGATGGCGGTGGAATCGGCACCCGTCGACAAGCGCAGCTTCTTCGGCTCGTTCCCGCAGATCGGCACGCCGCTCGGCATGATCCTGGCGACAGGCGTGCTGTGGGTGCTCACCGCGACGCTTGGCAAGCAGGCGATGATCGAATGGGGTTGGCGGATTCCGTTCCTGCTGTCGATCGTGCTGATCGTCGTCGGCATCGTGATCCGCCGCACGGTCGAAGAGTCTCCGGTGTTCCAGGCGATGCAGCGGCGGCACAAGGAATCCTCTGCACCGCTGCGCGACCTGATGCGCAATCACAGCAAGGAGATTCTGCGCACCGCGTTGATCTTCATGGCCAACAATGCAGCCGGCTACATCCTGATCGCGTTCATCATCAGCTACGGCGCCAATACGCTGAAGATGCCGTCGGAGCAGCTGCTGCTGATCGGCACGCTCGCGGCGGTGAGCTGGTTCATCTTCACGCTGCTCGGCGGTATCCTCGGCGACAAAATGGGCCGCGTGCGCTGCTTCCAGATCGGCTACACCCTGATGGTGCTGTGGGCGGTGCCGATGTGGTTCCTGATCGACAGCAAGAACCTCTTGCTGTTCTTCGTCAGCGCGGTCGGGCTCACCATCGCGCTCGGCCTGTCCTATGGCCCGCAGGCGGCGCTCTATGCCGAGCTGTTTCCGGCCAAGGTGCGCTATTCCGGCGTCTCGATCGGCTATGCGCTCGGCGCCATCTTCGGCGGCGCCTTCGCGCCGATGATCGCGCAATGGATCATCGGCACCTACGGCCAGTCCTGGCGCGTCGGCGTCTACATCGCGGTGCTGTCGCTGATCTCGCTCATCACGGTGTCGACGATTAGGGATCCGCAAGGCGTCGATCTGAACGTGCACGACGCGGGGGCGTGAGCCGCGACCTTGTGTCATTGCGAGGAGCTCGCGACAAAACTGCGAAGCAATTTTGCGCTGAAGCGACGAAGCAATCCATCGATCCGCGTATGCGGTGAAATGGATTGCTTCGCGGAGCCTGTCATCCGGCGGCGCTTCGCGCCGACCGGGTGGCTCGCAATGACGGAGATCAAACCCCCAGCATCGCCTTTAGCTTCAGCACCGCGCTATCAGGTGTCGTCAGCACCTCGCGGCCGGTGACTTCGGCGACGCGCTCGGCCGCCGGCGCCATGCTGTACTGCGCGAGCGCGATCAGGTCGCAGTTGCGCAGCTCCTTGGACGCCTCGACGACGATGCGGTCATGCTCGGCGCGGTCGCCGCGGTCGAGCGCCGCCAGCGCGCCATCGGCAAGTTTCGGCACCAGCGTGACCTGTGGCGGAAATTCCGGCGGCATCGACACCAGCGTCGGCGGGAAGGTCGAGAGCAGGCCGATCCGCTTGCCCTTCGCCACCGCCTGCTCGATCATCGCCTCGTTCGGCTTCAGCACCGGCATCGGCGCGTGCGCGCGCGCCACCGCCTCGATGCACGGCCCGAACGCCGAGCAGGTGAACAGGATGCCATTGGCGCCGGTGCTTGCCGCATAGCGGCCCATGGTCAGAAATCGCTCGGTCATGCGCTCGTCAAGCTTGCCGTCGCGCGCGAGGTCCGCCGACAGGCTATCGTCGAGCAGGTTCATCAGCCGCGCCTCCGGCCAATGCCGTGCGAACGATGCTTCGATCGGCACGATCGAGTGTTTCAGGGCGTGAATGAGCGTGATGCGCATCGATGTTTCTTGCTCTCCCTCTCCCCGCTGTTTCGCGGGGAGAGGGTTGGGGTGAGGGGCTCTATCGTCGTAACAGGTGAGAGGAGGGTATGCGGAGGCGCCCCCTCACCCGGATTGCTTCGCAATCCGACCTCTCCCCGCAGGCGGGGCGAGGTAACTTCGGTCACTTGAACGGAATTGCGTACATCAACCCGCCCTTGCTCCAGGTGGCGTTGAGGCCGCGCTCGAGCTTCAAGGGGCTGGCCTTGCCGACATTGCGCTCGAAGATTTCGCCGTAATTGCCGCCGGCCTTGATCGCGGCGAGCAGCCATTTGTTGTCGAGGCCGAGGCGCGAGCCGAGATCGCCAGACGCGCCGAGCAGGCGCTGGATCGCCGGGACCTGCGACTTCGCCATCTCGTCGGCATTGGCCTGGGTGACGCCGAGCTCTTCGGCCTCGATCAGGCCGTAATGCAGCCAGGTGATGATGTCGCTCCAGACCTCATCGCCGTTGCGGGTGAACGGGCCGAGCGGCTCCTTGCTGATGGTCTGCGGCAGCACGACGTAGTCATCGGCCTTCGGGGCTGCGGTCGCGACCGCGCCGGCGAGCGCGGAAGCATCCTGGGTCATGGCATCGCAGCGGCCGCCGAAGAAGGTCTGGTACATGGTGTCGACGCGGTCGAACACCAGCGGCTTCCAGTCGATGCCGTTGGCGCGGCCATAGTCGCCGAGCGTCACTTCATGCGTGGTGCCCTGGGCGACGCACACGGTGGCGCCCTTGAGGTCCTTCAGCTCCTTCACGCCGAGGTCCTTCTTCACGACAAAGCCCTGGCCGTCGTAGAAATTGACCGGTCCCTGCCGCAGCCCAAGCGTGGTGCCGCGCAGAAAGGTCTGCGTCGAGTTGCGGTAGAGCACGTCGATCTCGCCTGACTGCAGCGCGGTGAAGCGGTTCTGCGCGGTCAGCGCGACGTAGCGCACCTTGGCGGGATCGCCGAGCACGCCGGCGGCAAGCGCACGGCAATAGTCGACGTCGAGCCCCTTGAAGTTGCCTTGCGAATCCGGCGCCGAGAATCCGGCAAAGCCGGTCGAGACGCCGCACACCAACGTGCCGCGCTGCTTGACGGTGTCGAGCGTCGCGGCGCTTGCGCCCGCGATGCCCGCGGCGAGAACGATTAGAGTGATGATACCCCTCAGCATGCTTTCCTCCTCCTCCTAACGTTTGAGCATGATCCCTGCGCGAACGCTTCGCGTTTGTCGCGGGAAAACCGGTGCCCGTTTTTCCGGATCATGCTCCGTGACCGATATCCTTCAGCGCGCTGTCCACCGCGGTGCCTAGTCGTTCGACGATCATGTCGATGTCGCCGGACGTTGCGATATAGGGCGGGGCGAGCAGCACGTGATCGCCGCGCTGGCCGTCGGCGGTGCCGCCCGACGGATAGCAGCCGAGCCCGCCGGCGAAGGCCGCGGACTTGATCCGCTGATGCAGTTTCAGCTTGGGATCGAACGGCTGCCGCGTGGCACGGTCGGCGACCAGCTCGAGCCCCCAGAACAGGCCGCGGCCCCTGATGTCGCCGACATGGCGATGATTGCCGAACCGTTCGGTGAGCCGCTGCTCGAGCTGGCGGCCGCGCTCCTTGACCTGGTCGAGCAGCTTCTCCTCAGCGATCACCTTCTGCACCTCGAGCGCGGCGGCGCAGGCGAGCGGATGCGCCAGATAGGTGTGGCCGTGCTGGAACGCGCCGGAGCCGTTGCGCACGGTGTCGACGATGGTGCCGCTGGCAAGCATCGCGCCGATCGGCTGATAGCCGCCGCCGAGGCCCTTGGCGATCGCCTGGATGTCGGGCGAGATGCCTTCCTGCTCCCAGGCATGCAGCGTGCCGGTGCGGCCCATGCCGCACATCACCTCATCGAGGATCAACAGGGCGCCGTGGCGGTTGCAGATCTCGCGCACCGCCTTGAAGTAACCCTCCGGCGCAGGCACGCAGCCGGCGGTGGCGCCGACCACGGGCTCGGCGATGAACGCCGCGACCGTATCGGGGCCGAGCCGCTGGAATTCGGCTTCGAGCTCGGCGGCAAGGCGCGCCACGAACGCCGCCTCCGATTCGTCGTCGCGCTTCTCGTGATAGGCGAAGGCCGGCGTGACATGGCTGAACGAGGGCGACAGCAGCGGCGCGTAGGGCTCGCGGCGCCAGGCATTGCCGCCGGCCGACAGCGCGCCGAGCGTATTGCCGTGATAGCTCTGGCGGCGCGCGATGAAGCGCGCACGCTTCCGCTCGCCGCGCTCGATGAAATATTGCCGCGCCAGCTTGATCGAGGCCTCGATCGCCTCCGACCCGCCGCTGACGAAATAGACATAGCCGAGGCCGCCGGGCTCGTGGCCGACCAGCCGCTCGGCGAGCTCTTCCGCGGGCTCGGAGGAGAAGAAGCCGGTATGGGCATAGGCGATCTTCGAAGCCTGCTTGGCGATCGCGGCCAGGATGCGCGGATGCTGATGGCCGAGGCAGGACACCGCGGCGCCGCCGGAGGAATCCAGAATCCGGTGGCCATCCTCCGCGATCAGCCAGACGCCGTCGCCGCCGACCGCTTTCGGCGGGGTCTCGCGCAGGCTGCGATGCATCACGCGGCTCTTGTTGGCTGCCATGACAGTCATCCTTTCTCGACGAAATATTGCGACATCTCGGCAAGCCGGCCCTCGGTCTCCTCCAGCTTGCGTTTTGCGCTCGCGCCGCCCAGCGTGAAAGCGACGGCCGCCAGCGACTGGGCGACTGCGATCGCGCCGGTCAGGCTCGGAAAGAAGCCGGGGGAGGAGGCGGCCTCGAACAGCAGCAGATGATCGGCGCCTTCGGCCATCGGAGCTGTGATGGTGTCGGCGATCGCGATCAGCGCAGCATGCGCCTGATGCGCCGCGCGCGCCGTCTCGACGCTGACCAGGGTGTAGGGCGCAAAGCCGATCACGACCACGGCGTCGCCTGAGCGGAAGGCGCCGTGGTCGAGATCGAACGGGCCGGAGCCGCCGACCAATTGCACGGCATCGGGGCGGAACAGGCGAAGCTGATAGGTCAGCAGTTCCGCGACGCTGCGGCAGCTGCGAAACCCCGATATCCAGATCCTGTCAGCGGAGTGCAGCGCACGCGCGGCTTCCGCGATCGCGCTCGCTGAAATCCGCGCAAGGCCCGCGGCCTCGGCCTCCAATTTGTCGTGCACCAGTTTGACATCGGCATTCGGCCCGGCGCGGCGGCTCCTGGCGCGGCCGGAGAACGGCGAGCCCTGCGCCGGCCGGCGCGCCTCGGTGAGTGCGGCGCGCAATTCGTCCCAGCCAGAATAGCCGAGCGCCTTGGCAAGACGGGTGAATGAGGCAGGATCGGCGCCGGCGACGGAGGCGAGCTCGCGCATCGAGCGGGTGGTGGCGTCGTAATCATTGGCGGCGACGAACCGGCCGACCTCCTGCAAGCGCATCGGCAGCGACGGCAGTGCGCTGCACAATTCGTTCAGGGGCGATGGTTTCGGCTGGGCCTGGGCCATGAAACATATGTTGCACAAATATTAAATTGGTGCAACATATGACGCGCGCAGGATTTGAGGTTGACGCGTCTTCTTCACGCGAACCGGGTATCCACTTCGCTCGAAAACGCTCTTGCGCATGGCAGAAGATCGCTTCTCACTGGGGTCCTTGTGCTGTGACGACATCGACGCCGAAACGCCCTCCCGCCCGGCCCTGGCGGCTTTCGCTCAGCGATCCCCGCGTCGCAGGCCTGTTCTGGCAGGTCCTAGTGGTCGCCATCGCGGTCGCCGTCGTCGCCTGGCTGTGGTCCAACGCGGTCCATAACCTCTCGGTGCGGCGCATCTCGACCGGCTTTGCCTTCCTCGGCCGTGAAGCCGGCATGCCGATCGCCGACAGCTGGATCGACTACACGCCAAAGAACACTTACCTGCGCGCCTTCATCGTCGGCGTCGTCAACACGCTGCGCGTCGCGGTCATCGGCATCGTGCTGGCGACCGTGATCGGCACGCTGGTCGGTATCGCGCGGCTGTCGTCGAACTGGCTGCTGGCGCGGCTCGCCGCCGTCTATGTCGAGGTGCTGCGCGACCTGCCGCTGCTGTTGCAACTCCTGTTCTGGTACGTGCTGATGCAGGGCCTGCCGGCGGCGCGCCAGGCGTGGAAGCCGGTCGACGGGGTCTATCTGTCCAACCGCGGCCTGGTGCTGCCGTCGGTGCCGCTGCATGAGGCCAATGGCTGGACGCTCGTTGCGCTGGTCGCCGGCGTGATCGTCTTCCTCATCGTCAGGCGCCGCCTGATCGCGCAGCAGATGCTCGATGGCAAGGCGCGGCCGGTCTGGCCCTACGCGCTCGGCCTCATCATCGCGCTGCCGGCGCTGGTGTCGTGGCTTCTGGGCGCAAGCTGGAGCGTCATGCTGCCCGAGCTGCGCGGCTTCAACTTCGTCGGCGGGCTGACCCTGGCGCCGGAATATTTCGCGCTGCTGATCGCGCTCGTCACGTATACTTCGGCGTTCATCGCCGAGATCGTGCGCAGCGGCATCCAGGCGGTGCCGCGCGGCCAGTCGGACGCCGCCAAGGCGCTCGGGCTGAAGCGCAGCTTCGTGCTGCAGCACATCGTGCTGCCGCAGGCGCTGCGCGTCATCATCCCGCCGATGACCAGCCAGTATCTGAACCTGACCAAGAATTCGTCGCTCGCGGTCGCGGTCGGCTACCAGGACATCGTCTCGATCGCCAACACCACGCTGAACCAGACCGGGCAGGCGATCGAGTCGATCGCGCTGATCATGATGGTGTTCCTCACCATCAGCCTCGGCATCAGCCTGTTCATGAACTGGTACAACGCGCGGATCGCGCTGGTGGAGCGCTGACATGAGCTCGGTCGCACATCTCCCGCAGGATCCGCTGCCGATCGGCCGGCGCCGCGCGCAGCGCACGCTCGGCGGCCAGATCGTGGCCTGGCTGCGCGCCAACCTGTTCGCGTCCGTAACGTCGAGCATCATGACGCTGCTGCTGCTGTTCGTGCTCGGCAAGGCGTGCATCGGCCTCTGGCAATGGGGCATCGCCAACGCGGTCTGGATCGTCTCCGGCAACGACACCAGCGCCTGCCGCGCGCTGCGCGGCGTCGGCGCCTGCTGGGCGGTGATCCCCGAGAAGTACCGCTTCATCCTGTTCGGCACCTATCCGTTCAGCGAGCAGTGGCGGCCAGCGCTCGCGGTCGTGATCTTCATTGCGCTGTTCGTGGTCTCGAGCCGCCGCAGCTTCTGGCGCAAGGAGCTGTTCCTGCTGTGGGCTGCGGCCTTGATCGCGATCGGGTGCCTGATGTGGGGCGGCTTTCTCGGCATGTCCTTTGTCACGCAGGACCGCTGGGGCGGGCTGCCGGTGACGCTGATCCTGGCGACTTTCGGATTGGCGTTCGGTTTCCCGCTCGGAATCCTGGTCGCGCTCGGCCGCCGCTCCAAGCTACCGGCGATCCGCTCGCTCTGCGTGCTCTATGTCGAGCTGATCCGCGGCGTGCCGCTGATCAGCCTGTTGTTCATGGCGAGCGTCATGTTTCCGCTGTTCATGCCCGACGGCGTCAACATCGACAAATTGCTGCGCGCCCAGATCGCCTTCATCCTCTATGCCGGCGCCTACCTTGCGGAAGTGGTGCGCGGCGGTCTGCAGGCGGTGCCTCGCGGACAATATGAGGCCGCCGACGCGCTCGGGCTGTCCTACTGGGAGAAGAACGCGCTGATCGTGCTGCCGCAGGCGATCCGCCACGTCATCCCGCCGCTGGTCAACACCTTCATCGCCTTCTTCAAGGACACCAGCCTGGTCCTGATCATCGGCATCTTCGATCTCTTGACCACCGCCAAGACCGCGATCGTCGATCCGGCCTGGCAGGCCTTCAGCGTCGAGGTCTATGTGTTCGTCGGCGTGATCTACTTCGTGTTCTGCTTTGCGATGTCGCGCTACAGCCGCGGCCTCGAGGCGCAGCGCGCGCACGGCTGAGCGGTCCGGATTCTCCGTCGCTTGCCTCCCTTACATGCTGCATCCTTCGGTGCCGGCCTGTTCGCATCCGCAGCCGTGTGCTTTGATTTCTGGAGCGGCCTGTTCTGGCTTTAACGATGCGGCAACCAAGACTTGGCCGATGCTTGGCGCAAAGGCGCGGCTGGCACAGAGTGCACTAGGCGATGTTCCGCCCGTAACTTATCTTGAGCGCCATTGGATTCGCGAGCGCGCGCGATGACAGAAATCATTGTTCGCGCGCGCGTCGTTCGATCTGGACTGAACGCAAATGCTGCCGTTGATTTGTTGATTTGGTTCGGCCCGGACAGGGCGTTACCTTGATTTTTGCCGTACGCCAATGGCCGAAGACAACGCCTCCTATCCCGAGAGTACCCGAAACCAGGTCCACGATGCCCTGCAAGGGTTTTCGACCGATGAGCTTCGCCAACTCCTGGCGGAGATCGAGCAACTCCTGAATGTTGAAGCCAAGCCTCGCCGACCGAGACTGCGACTGGCGGGAGGCACATACGTGAACGAGTATACCGCGCGCGCAAACATCGACCACTATCTGGATCTGCTGAAGCGCCCGACGTTCCAACCAACACGAGATCGATGCTCAACAAGCGGCTGCTTGAGGAAGAAGACAAGCTCGGCCGCCGACACGAGCAACTGGAGTTTGCCGAAAGCAGGGCCGCAGCGTGCCGGGATCGCGCAGATCGCCAGCGGCGTCTGGCGGAATCGTTTGCCCCTGGATCGGTTGACCGGGAGCAGGCCGAAAGGCTGCTGGTCAATTTCGAGGCGCTCGCGCAGTTCGTGGAGGGCTTTTGTCGCCAGATGCGCCACACCGTGAGCCATAGTCCGCTTTAAGCGAGACGCCGCCTCGGTTCCGCGGGCTCCTCGTCATCACCATCGTCCAGCGTCCGGTCGCCCTTTGACCGCGTAGGCGCTTTGCCTCGGGGCGATGCCAAGCGACCGGGGGGTACGCTGTTCGTCGGCGTGATCTACTTCGTGTTCTGCTTTGCGATGTCGCGTTACAGCCGCGGCCTCGAGGCGCAGCGCCTGTCGAATTGAGGAGGCGTGATCATTCTTGGCAACAGCGCGGAAAGTCCCTGCCGCACCCGAGTTGCTCGCGCTGCTGTTTCCAAGCCGTAAAGCCCAGCCTCAAATGGCAGTCCTCGTAGAAATACGCTGAATTCGCCTGCCGTCCGCCAAACCGGCGCAGTTTCGGTCCGGGCACTGTCCACGGCAGCGGACGACCACTGGCCTCCCGGCGCGCCACCAACTCATCGTAGTATTGGACGTCGGACGGCTGAACTGAGGGCTGCAATTCATTGCGCAGATAATGCCCGCGTTGCCAGTTGTCGGCCACGCGCTTCATGAGATGCCATTTGCGCCGATAGCCGGAACTGAGTTGCGCCGGCTCCTCGTTGGCGAGCCCCAATGCCGCGATGAAAAAGTATTGCGCGGCCGTGCGGAGGTCGCAGTTCGGCTGCTCGAAGATCAATTCGATCACGCTATCCCGATCGTCGCTGTTGTGATCCCAGCTGTCGACGATGACGTGCCAGGTGTCGGGCGTCTGATCCTTGATCCAGAGCAGGAAGTCGTCGGGCTCGGTACTCAGCGCCGCATGCGGACACGGCCAATATTGCGACTTGAGTTCTTCGTCCGGCGCAGCCGCTTTTTTTCTGGCCTCTTCCTGCTGTTGCGCCACGGCCTGCATGGCGTGAACGGCATGCCGACGCTGCCGCATCCGCTTTGCCGTCGCGGCGTCCAGCGGTCGCAAGAGGTAATCGACGTGAGCCTCGCTCTCGGGCTCGGGAGGCAGGAAGTAGACGGAAAGCGCTGCATCCAGGCGGACGATCGCGGCCGCAGGCAGCAACTGTATGGTGTCGCAGTACGACCCGATGGTCGTGTCGCGCATCCCGATGCGCGCAGCGCGCGCTTCCAGCTCGACATCCGCGAGGAAGTAGTCCCACGACAGCCCCTCGAATGGCCGGGGTCGCAAGGCCTTGAAACGTAATGCGGCTCTGGATGGCGCTTCGGTGGAGCGCAAGGTTTTCGTCGGACAGTCCCACGCCGCCACCGGATTGAGCCTGATCTCGAACTTCGTCGCCTGTCATGCCGGCCTCATTGGAATTTGCCGTGGCATTCTAGGCATCAGATGTTGATCGATCCTGAGTCCGCAGCGTCGATTTCTGCGTTCCTGGAACGGGAGTATTGACCGATGTCGCCCGGGCGGCCGGCGGAAACGTCTTGCCATACCGTGCCGGACCTATTTATGATCATAAAATGGATAAATCGGCTCTCCCGTCCCTCGACCCTTCGCGCCGCGCCTCGATCAAGCGCAAGCGCTCGGACGCCGTCGCCGACCTGATCCGCAGCCACATCTTCCAGGCCGGCTTGCAGCCGAGCGACCGGCTGCCGCAGGAGGGCGAGCTGATCGAGATGTTCGGCTGCAGCCGCTCGACCATCCGCGAGGCGCTCAAGTCCCTGGAGGTGCAGGGGCTGGTGCAGAACACCACCGGACCCGGCGGCGGCGCGCGGGTGGCGCCCGTGTCGATCAACCGGATCGTCGGCCTGCTCAGCAACTACTTCTACTTCCAGTCGGTCTCTACCGCGCAAATCTACCAGATCCGCCGGCTGATCGAGCCGGAGCTCGCCTTCAGCGTGGTCGGCCACCTCACGGCGGAGCATTTCGCAGCACTGGAAAAGGCGATCGCGGTCCAGGAGCATCATCCCCGTGGCGATGCCGATTGGGAACATCATCGCCACGCCGAGATCGATTTCCACGACATCCTGATCGAGGCCTGTCCCAACCCGCTGCTCGGCCTGGTGTGCCGGTTCGTCAACGAGGCCATCAGGCATCTGATCGGCAAGCTCGGCGTGCAGGAATTCGCATCCAGCTTCACCTGCGAGAATATCGAGTTTCACAAGCGTCTGATGGCCGCGTTCCGCTCCGGCAATGCCGCGCGCGCCCGGCGCGTGATGCTCGATCATGTGCTGAGCGCCGAAGCGGTGGTCGTTCCCGCGGAAGACCGGCGCATCGATCTGCCCGTGTTTCATCAGCCGTTGCGGCTCGATTGAACCGCATCGGCGGACTGCTGCATCACGCCCTGGAGAAAACGACAATGGACACGCGGCGCGAGAATGAGTTGTGGAGCTGGTCGGCCGTCGATCTGGCGCGTGCGATCGCGACGCGCGCGATTTCCAGCCGGGAAGCCGTGCGATCCAGCCTCGATCGCATCGCCGAGGTCAATCCGGCATTGAACGCCATTGTCGCTGTGCTCGGCGACGAAGCGCTGGTTGCCGCGGACGCGGCGGATGCCGCGGTGAAGTCTGGCGCGGAACTCGGCGCGCTGCATGGCGTGCCGGTCACGATCAAGGTCAATGTCGACCAGCGCGGCTGCGCCACCACCAATGGTGTCGTAGCCTTCCGCGAGGTGATCGCCACCGAGGACAGCCCGGTGGTCGCGAGTCTTCGCAAGGCGGGCGCGGTCATTGTCGGGCGCACCAACACGCCGGCCTTTTCGCACCGCTGGTTCACCAACAACGATCTGCACGGCGCGACCTACAATCCGTGGAGCCGTCGGCTGACGCCGGGCGGCTCCAGCGGCGGCGCCGCATCGGCCGTCGCCTCCGGGATGGGCGCGATCGCGCATGGCAATGATTTCGGCGGCTCGATCCGCTATCCGGCTTACGCCTGCGGCGTCGCCGGCCTGCGTCCGACGCCGGGGCGGATTCCGGCGTTCAATCCGTCGGCAACCAGCGATCGTCCGATCACCGCGCAGATGATGTCGGTGCAGGGGCCGCTGGCCCGCTCGGTCGCCGATCTCGGGCTCGGCCTTGCCGCGATGGCCCAGGCGGACGCGCGCGACGGCACATGGCTGCCGGTGCCCCTGCAAGGTGCGCCGCTCAAGCGTCCGATCGGTGTCGCGGTCGCGCCCGCGCCGTTCGGCGACGAGGCGCCGGAGGTGAGCGCGGCGGTGCGCGCTGCCGGACGCTGGCTCGCGGAGGCCGGCTTTGCCGTGGAGGAGACCGTGCCGCCGCGGCTCGCGGAGGCGGCCGATCTCTGGCATCGCCTCGTCATCAATGAGGAGCGGCGCGTGCTGGCGCCGATGATCCGCAAGTTCGGCGACGATCGGAGCCGCTACAATCTCGAGTGCCATATCGCCTACGCGCCCGAGCTCGACGGCGATCAGGTGCTCGCCTGCTTCGAGCAGCGGCTGGCGATCGTGCGGGCCTGGCAGCTGTTCCAGGAGCGCTATCCCGTCATCATCCTGCCGGTCTCGGCGCAACTGCCGTTCCGTTTCGATCAGGATCAGGAAGACGCGGCGGTGGTCCGCGCGCTGCTCGACGCGCAGCGGCCGCTGCGCGTCGAGCAGCGCGCTCGGCTTTCCGTCGGTCGTCGTACCGACCGGGACCGCCGAGGGCGTGCCGGTCGGCGTGCAGGTGATCGCCGGCCGCTTCCGGGAAGACGTCTGTCTCGCAGTGGCCGAGCTGATCGAGGCGCGTGCATCAAAGCTGACGCCGATCGACCCGCGAGACTGAACCAACAACAAGCACTGAACATCATGGGAGAACATCACGTGACGAATGCACCGATCTGGCACTGGTCCGCCGTCGACACGGCCGCGGCGATCCGAAACAACCAAGTGACGTCGGAGGAGGTGGTTCGCGCCCATCTCGACCGCATGCAGGACGCCAATCCGGCGCTCAACGCCGTCGTGGTCGATCTCGGCGCGTCTGCGATGCAGGCGGCGAAGGCCGCGGACGAGGCGCTGGCCGCGAGCAAGCGCGGAGGCGGCGCCGTCGGGCCGCTGCACGGCGTGCCGGTCACGATCAAGATCAACATCGACGTCGAGGGCCAGGCCAATTCGAACGGCGTGGTGGCATTCAAGGACAACATCGCGCCGGGCGACTCGCCGGTGACGGCCAATCTCAGAAAGGCCGGCGCCGTCATCATCGGCCTCACCAACACGCCGGAGTTCTCGCTGCGCGGCTTCACCGACAACCCGCTGCATGGCCTGACGCGCAATCCCTGGAATGCCGACGTGACCTGCGGCGGATCGTCGGGCGGCGCCGGCGCGTCGATCGCGGCCGGCATCGGCACCATCGCGCATGGCAACGACATCGGCGGCTCGCTGCGCTGGCCGGCGCATTGCAACGGAATCGCCACCATCAAGCCGACCCAGGGCCGCATCCCGGCGTTCAATCCCAGCGCCACGGTAGAACGGCCGCTGATGGCGCAGTTCATGTCGTCGCAAGGGCCGCTGGCGCGCCACGTCGCCGACGTGCGCCTCGGCCTCGAGGTGATGGCGCAGCGCGACCCACGCGATCCCTGGTATGTGCCGGCGCCGCTGACGGGGCCGAAGCCGGCCGGGCCGATCAAGGTCGCGCTCGCAAAGATCCCCGAGGACATGGCGACCGATCGCAGCGTGATTGCGCTTCAGCGCAAGGCGGCGGATCATCTCGCCGATGCCGGCTATGCGGTCAGCGAGGTCGAGGTCCCCGACCTCAACAAGGTCTGGCAGCTCTGGTGCGACCTGATCATGACCGAGGTTCGCGTGTTGCAGCAGGACCAGATGCTGGCGACCACCAGCGCCGACTTCCAGAAGACGTTCCGCGGCTTCATGGCGCTGGCCAACCCGCTCGACCAGGCCGGCTACATGAAGGCGATCGCCGAGCGCTCGCGCCATATCCGGAACTGGATGACGTTCCTCGAGCAGTATCCGCTGGTGCTGATGCCGACCACCGTGCGCAAGACGCCGGAGGTCAACGCCGATCTCGGCGGCGATCAGCGCGTCAAGGATTTGTTCTGGAACGACCTGCGCTTCATTTCGTCGATGAACGTTCTGGGGCTGCCGGCGGCCGTGGTGCCGGTGGGTCTCGATGAGCGATTGCCGGTCGGCGTCCAGATCGTCGGCTCGCGCTATCGCGAGGACATGTGTCTCGACGCCGCCGAGGCGATCGAACGCAAGGCCGGCGTTCTGGCACGGCAATTGTGGCAGCGGCGCTGAGGCGATCTCGACGCCACCACGCATTATCCATTCGTATGATTCAACGCACGCCGCGGCGAAATTTCGTCGCGGCGTTCGCATGATCGGAAATGCGAGCGTGCCGGGGTCCAGCTGTGTTCCTTCTCCCGGAATTTCTGAGCGGAATCGCAGAGCGCCATGCCGGCGACGGGGTTGTCGGCGATCCCTGATTGCTTCAGGAGATCGTCCGAAACGTCGAAACCCCTGGGAACGAAATGTCCATCACGAAACGCTCGCATGTCCTGGTCGCAATTGCCGTGTGTCTCTCATTTGCGGCCGGCGCTGCCCGAGCGGAGGATGGCGTGCTGCGGGTCGGCATCATCACCGACATGAGCGGGCAATATTCCGACGGCAATGGCCCGGGATCGGTGATCGCGGCGCAGATGGCCGCGGAGGAAATCGGTGGCACGGTCGCCGGACGCAAGATCGAGATCATTTCGGCGGATCACCAGAACAAGCCTGATGTGGCGACCGGCATCGTGCGCAACTGGATCGACAACAAGGGTGTCGACGTGATCGCCGAAGGCGTCAATTCCGCGGTGGCGCTCGCGATCCAGACCGTGACGCGCGAACGCAAGAAGCTGTTTCTGATCTCGGGCTCGGGCTCGTCCGATCTCACCGGCAAGCAATGCTCGCCGACGAGCGTGCAGTGGACTTATGACACCTATGCCTCCTCGAACGCGACGGCGAAGGCCGTGGTTGCGCGCGGCGGCACGCCCTGGTTCTTCCTGACGGCGGATTATGCGTTCGGCCAGGCGCTGGAGCGCGATGCCAGCAAGGCCGTGACATCGGCCGGCGGCAAGGTGCTGGGCGCGGTCCGCCATCCCTTCGATACCGCCGATTTCTCGTCGTTCCTGCTGCAGGCCCAGTCCTCCGGCGCCAAGATCCTGGCGCTTGCCAATGCCGGTTCCGACTTCCGCAACGCGGTGTCGCAGGCCGACGAGTTCAATATCCGCGCCAGCATGCAGGTCGTCGCGCTGCAGGTGACGCTCACCGACGTGCCCGCGCTTGGCCTCGCGCATGCGCACGATCTGCTGTTCACCGATTCCTTCTATTGGGATCGCACGCCGGAGACGCGCGTGTTCGCCCAGGAGTTCTTCAAGCGGCACGGGGCGATGCCGACCGCTTACCAGGCCGGCGTCAACTCGGCGCTTCGGCACTATTTCAAGGCGGTCGCCGCGACCAACTCGGTCGATTCGGAGACCGTGATCGCGCAGATGCGCAAGACCCCGGTCAATGATTTCTTTGCCCAGAACGGCCTCGTGCGCGAGGACGGCCGGATGGTGCACGACATGTATCTGATGCGCATCAAGAAGCCGGAAGAGTCCAAGAGCAAGTGGGACCTCTACGAGTATCTCGCGACGGTGCCGGGCGACCAGGCCTTCCGTCCGCTCGATGAGGGCGGCTGCCCCTACGTTGCCAAGTCGCACTAGCCCTGTCAGAAATTTGCATCGAGCCCTCGCGTGAGTTTTTCTCCTATCATGCGCGAGTTTTGATCGGTTGTCCGGCGCCGATCCTGACGATACGTTCGGATTGAGATCAGTCTTAGTTGGCGGATCATGCTCCTGCGCGGTTCCGCGCGAACTGCGGGCTTGCTGCGCGTTGACGTCGCTGAGACCTTCTCGTCCGCCCGGCTAGACCGGGCGCAGAGGCGATCTGGACAGGAGACGCAGCAACATGACGGGCGACATGGGTGTTCGGGCTGGCCAGTGCCATTGCGGCGCGGTGCGTTTCGAGGTGACGCTCAGCGACGGCTTCAATTCGATCCGCCGCTGCACCTGCTCTTACTGCCGGATGCGGGGCGCCGTCGTTGCCATGGCCGAAATGGGCGGGATCAAGATCCTGCACGGCGAGGATGCGCTAACAAGCTACCGCTTCCATACCGGATCGGTGCAGCACTTCTTCTGTTCGCGCTGCGGGATCTACACCCATCATCAACGGCGATCGAACCAGAACTTGTATGCCGTCAACGTGGCCTGCCTGGATGGTGTAAGCCCGTTCGACTTCCCCGAGGTGCCTGTGATGGACGGCGTCAATCATACGAACGACACCGGCAAGCCGACGCGCCGGGCAGGCACACTCCACTTCATCCCTGCCGACTGACGATCGCTGTCGGCCGACGACCGCCCGGCTCGTCGCGGGACGACGGTGAGAGGGAAGGGAGCCCTTCCACCGGTGGTCGTGCAACAAGTTCAGTGTCGTCCCTGCCTAGTGCGCAATTGCGCACGGGAGCATGGACCCATCACCACCGATCGTCATTGTTTCACGACGCCGAAATGACGAGTCCCTTTAACAACCTCGGCCGCGGAGTATGGGTCTCTGCTTTCGCAGGGACGACAGCTGTGGTGAAATCAAGCGAGGCGTCATCGCGACGGCCCCATCACCGTGTTCACGAGGCACCATGACCAACACCATCGAGGCTTCCGACGGCGGCTACCGCTTCATGCCCGGCGTCAGCCAGTATTCCTGCGGCATCGCTGCGCTGCCCAGCTTTGCCATCGAGCGCGTCAGGTTCTCTGAACCGGTGCCGTTGGGCGCGGGTTTTGCAAGGATTGCCGACATCATCAAAGCGGCGGGTCGTCCGCTGACGTCATTTGGCGCCTGCGAACTGCGTTCCCCGGCGCCGTTCACCGAGGACGGGTTCAGGGCCTTCAACGAGATCTACATCAAGACGCTCGTGGCCTGGGGTGCGATGCGGGACGGCGTCAATCCGGTGGCGCGCAGCAATGTCTGTCCGAAGCTCGATCCGCCCGGTGAGCCGAGCTTCCACGCCTTCTGCTACACGGTGCCGGCCGCCATGGACGAACCAGCCAGCTTTGTCGTCGCCGGCAGCGGCGAGTCGGTCGAGGGCAAGGCCAATTATCGCGATCATACCGTAGCCCTCGGCGACACCAGCCCGGCCGGCCTGCTGGCGAAGGCGAAATTCGTGGCCGACGAGATGGAACGCCGGATGAGCGCGTTCGGCGGCCGTTGGCAGGACACCACCGCGGTGCAGCTCTACACTGTGCACGACGCCTATCCGGTGCTCGAAAGCGAGCTCGGCCGCCGCGGCGTGCTGCGCAACGGCTTGACCTGGCATTTCGACCGGCCGCCGGTGGTTGGCCTCGACTTCGAAATGGATTGCCGGCGCGTGCATCGCGAGCACGTGGTGTGACGTGGCGGTCGCGTGATGCATCAAAAGCGCGTGTGGGTGGATGTGGAAGCGTGCGCCCTTTCTTGACACGGATCGCGTCAACCGTTTCCCTTTGCCATCGACGTCAGCGGCTGGGTGAGCGCGGGTGCAGAACGAATCTGTGATCAGGCGGCGGGATCTGCTGGCGCTGATTGGCACCATTGCCGGCAGTTCGGCGATGTATCACGCGATGACGAGCCTCGGCTTCGCGTCCGAATCCGCCTACAAGGGGCCGCTGAAGCTCGCAGGCGATGTGAAGGGCGCCTCGGTGCTGATTCTCGGCGCGGGGCTTGCCGGGATGACGGCGGCGCTGGAGCTGCGCAAGGCCGGCTACAAGGTCCAGATCCTCGAATTCAACAGCCGCGCCGGCGGCCGCAACTGGTCGATCCGCGGCGGCGACAGTTTTGTCGAGCTCGGCGGCTTCAGGCAGACCAGCCAGTTCGAGCAGGGGCTCTATCTCAATCCCGGCCCGTGGCGGATTCCCTATCATCACCGTGCGCTGCTCGACTACTGCCGCCGGCTCAATGTGACGCTGGAACCCTTCATCCAGCTCAATCACAACGCCTATCTGCACGCGACGCGTGCATTCAGCGGCAAGCCGCAGCGCTTTCGCAGCATCAAGGCGGATTTCCAGGGCGGGGTTTCGGAGCTGCTCGCAAAGATCACCCAGCTGGGCCGGCTCGACGAGACCGTCGGCAAGGAAGATCAGGAGATCCTGCTGCAGTCGCTGCGCGACTGGGGCGCGCTGGATCGCGACTACAAGTACAATGCCAACCTCGTGTCGGCCGAGTTCCGCGGTTATGCGCGCGATCCCGGCGGCGGCCTGATGGGCGATCCGCTGCCCAGCGAGCCGATCCCGCTGCAGGAGCTGCTGCGGTCGCGGATGTGGCGCTATCTGCAGACCTTTGCGCGCTACGATTTCCAGACCACCATGTTCCAGCCGGTCGGCGGCATGGACATGATCGGCAAGGCGTTCGCGCGCGAGGTCGGCGATCTCATCCGCTATGGCGCCAAGGTGACGCAGATCCAGCAGAACGGCTCCGGCGTCACCGTGAGCTATGTCGACACCGCCAGTCCATCGACGGTGCAGCAGGCCACCGCCGACTGGTGCATCTGCACCATCCCGTTGCCGATCCTGAGCCAGTTGCCGGTCGATGTCAGCGCGCCGATGAAGAGTGCGATCGACTCCGTGCCCTATGCAGCCTCGGTGAAGATCGGCCTGCAGTTCAAGCGGCGGTTCTGGGAGGAGGATGACGCGATCTATGGCGGCATCAGCTACACCGACCTGCCGATCCGGCAGATCGCCTACCCGAACTATGGCTTCAACCGCGGCGGCCGCGGCATCCTGCTCGGCGCCTATATGTATGGCGGTGCCAATTCGTTCGAGTTCACCGCGATGACGCCGGCCGAGCGGGTCGCCAGCGCGGTCGAGTTCGGCGCCGCGATCCATCCGCAGTACAGGAACGAATTCGAGAACGGCGTCGCGGTGGCCTGGCATCGCGTGCCGTTCACGCTCGGCTGCGCCGGCGAATGGACCGAAGCCACCCGCGCGCAGCATTACCGCAATCTCTGCCAGATCGACGGCCGTATCGTGCTGGCGGGCGAGCACGCCTCGCAGCTGCCGGCCTGGCAGGAGGGCGCCATCCTGTCCGCGCTCGACGTCATCTCCCGGCTGCACGAACGCGTGGTGAAGACATGATGATGCGGACCGCAACATCCGTCGTCGCTGGACTGGCGCTGCTGTGGGCGACGGCAGCCCTTGGGCAGGACAGCGGCGCGGGCAAGCGCACCTTCTCTTCGGGCTACCGCTTCGTCGAGATGACCGGCGAGGAGCTGTTCGCCAATGTGTGCCAGGGCTGCCACATGCCGGATGCGACGGGCGCCAGCGGGGCGGGCAGCTACCCGTCGCTGGCCGGCAACAAGAATCTCGAGGCCGGCAGCTATCCGGTCTTCCTGGTCATCAACGGCCGCCGCGGCATGCCGGCGTTCGGCGACATGATGACCGATGGTCAGATCGCCGCCGTTGTGAATTATCTGCGGACGCACTTCAGCAACAACTATGAGGACGCGGTGACGACCAAGGATGTCCAGGACGCCCGCCGCTAGAGGCGCCGTTCCGTCATTCCGGGGCGTGGGCAAGGCCCGCGAACCCGGAATCCAGAGGTGATGTACTCGGAGTTCCGCAACTTCGAGATTCCGGGTTCGCGCTGCGCGCGCCCCGGAATGACGAAATGAACGATGTGTGCCGCACGAACTTCTATCGAGTAATGGAGAAATCATGAGATTAGCAACTATCACACTGGGCGCGGCGCTATCCGCGGTGGCGACGGTCGCCTGCGCGGATGTGGTCAGGCATCCGATTCCCAACTCGACATTCCCGATCGCGCAGGCCGTGACCGTCACCGGCAACACCACGACCGTCTATGTCAGCGGCCAGGTGCCGCCGGCGATCAACAAGGACGCCGATCCGTCGAGCCCGCAGGCCTATGGCGATACCAAGACGCAGACCGTCGGCGTGCTCAACCGCATCAAGGCCATTCTGGAAGGCCAGGGCCTTGGCATGGGCGACGTCGTCAAGATGCAGGTATTCCTGGTGCACAACGCATCCGCGCCGATGGACTTCAAGGCCTTCATGGAGGGCTACACCCAGTTCTTCGGCGGCAGCCAGCCAAACCTGCCGGCGCGCTCGGTGGTCGGCGTCGCCGCGCTCGCCAATCCCGGATTCCTGGTCGAGATCGAGGTGATCGCGGCCAAGGACTCGAAATAAGGACTGCAAATAGCGTGCGCGAAACCGCGGAGCATGCGCGCGGAAATTGAAGGGCTCGCCGTCTTGCCAAAGCGCGTGTCGCCTGTCTGAATTCGTCTCCGATCAGGCGGCGGAATTCTGGGAGAGTACGATGTCGCACAAGGCTAGAGACACGGTTCGATCGCTGCGGCTCGCGGCAGCGCTTGGTCCGGCGCTGCTGGCAACCGGCGCCGCGGCGCAGGGGCTGACCGAGCAGCAGCAATTCGCCCGCGGCATCTACCAGGAGCTGGTCGAGATCAACACGACCACCGCGACCGGCGATACCCAGAAGGCAGCGGAGGCGATGGGCGCGCGGCTCCGCGCGGCTGGCTTCCCCGAGGCCGACGTGCACGTGTTCTCGCCGGCGCCGCACAAGGGCAATCTGGTGGCGCGGCTGCGCGGTTCCGGCGCGCGCAAGCCGATCCTCCTGGTCGCCCATATCGACGTCGTCCCCGCCAACCGCGAGGACTGGTCGGTCGATCCGTTCAAGCTCACCGAGCAGGACGGCTATTTTTACGGCCGCGGCTCCAGCGACGACAAATACATGGCGTCCGCCTTCATCACCAATCTGATCCGCTACAAGAAGGAGGGCTACAAGCCCGATCGCGACATCATCGTGGCGCTCGAGACCGACGAGGAGATCCTCGATGCCAACGGCCTCGGCATGCAGTGGCTGATCAAGAACCACCGCGACCTGATCGATGCCGAGTTCGCGCTCAATGAAGGCGGCGGCGTCGGCCTCAAGAACGGCAAGGCGATCCGCAACAGCGTGCAGACCAGCGAGAAGGTCTCGATCGGCTACCAGCTCACGGTGAAGGATCGCGGCGGCCACTCGTCGCTGCCGCGCAAGGACAACGCGATCTATCATCTCGCCGAAGGCCTCGTGCGGCTCTCCAATTACAGCTTCCCGATGAACCTCAACGAGACCACCCGGATCTATTTCACCAAGACCGCCGAGGTCGACACGTCGCATGCCGACGATATCAAGGCCATTTTGGCGCCGCAGCCCGACCCGGCGGCGCTGGCGCGATTGTCGGAGAATCCGGGTTATAATGCGCAGCTCCGCACTACCTGCGTTGCGACCATGCTGGAGGGCGGCCACGCCATCAACGCGCTGCCGCAGCTGGCGACCGCCAAGGTGAACTGCCGGATCCTGCCCGGCGAGCCGGTCGAGGGCGTGCAGGCGACGATCGAGCGCGTGCTCGCCGACAAGGAGATCGCGGTGGCTCCGACCGGCAAGGCCGTGCTGAGCCCGCCGTCGCCCCTCAACGAGGAGATCATGGGTTCGATCGAGAAGCTGTCGAAGGAGTTCTGGCCGGATGCGTCGATCGTTCCGGTCATGAGCACCGGCGCGACCGACGGCAGCTATCTGCGTAACGCGGGGATTCCGACCTATGGCCACTCCGGGCTGGCCGCCGATGTCGACGACAACCGTATCCATGGCAAGGACGAGCGCGTGCTCGTCAAGTCGTTCTACGAGGGCGAGGAGTATCTCTATCGCCTGGTCAAGATGCTCGCCGGCGGGAAATGATGGCTGACAGCAAGACAAGGACACGGGTTGCGGTCGCCGGCCTCGGTGCGATCGGCACCGACGTCGTCAAGGCGCTCGATCAGGGCATCGAGGGCCTGACGCTGGTCGCGGTGTCGGCGAACAGCCCGGACAAGCATCGCGGCTGGGTGGCGGAGCTCAAGTCTGCGCCGAAGCTGGTGCCGATCGAGCAGCTGGCCGAGATTGCCGACATCGTGGTCGAATGCGCGCCGAGCAAACTGGTCCGTTCGATCGTGGCGCCGGTGGTCGAGCGCGGCAAGACCGCGGTCGTGCTCAGCGTCGGCGCGCTGCTGCAGAACGAGGACCTCGTCGATCTCGCAAAGGCCCATGGCGGCCAGATCATCGTGCCGACCGGGGCGTTGATCGGGCTCGATGCGGTGACCGCCGCGGCGATCGGGACCATCCATTCGGCGAGGCTGGTGACGCGCAAGCCGGTCGCGGGCCTCGTCGGCGCGCCGCATCTGGTCGAGAACAACATCCGGATCGAAGGCATCACCGAGCCGCTGCGCATCTTCGAGGGCAGTGCGCGCGACGCCGCAAAGGGTTTTCCGGCCAACCTTAACGTCGCGGTGGCGCTGTCGCTGGCCGGCATCGGCCCCGACCGCACGAGGGTCGAGATCTGGGCGGATCCGACCGTGACCCGCAACACCCACCGGATCGAGGTCGATTCAGATTCCGCGCGGTTCTCGATGATGATCGAGAACATTCCCTCGGAGAACCCGAAGACCGGCCGCATCACCGCGCTGTCGGTGATCGCCTGCCTGCGCAAGCTGCGCGCATCGTTGCGGATCGGCACATGATGAAGATTGCGCCCGACGATCTGTTGCTGGTCATCGACGTGCAGAACGATTTCTGCCCCGGCGGCGCGCTGGCGGTCGCGGACGGCGATGCCGTCGTGCCGGTCGTCAACCGGTTGGCCGGCCGGTTCGACTATGTCGTGCTGACCCAGGACTGGCATCCGGCCGGCCACAGCTCGTTTGCGACCTCGCATCCGGGCGCGGCGCCGTTCTCCGAGATCGCCATGCCGTATGGGCCGCAGACGCTGTGGCCGGATCATTGCATCCAGGGCAGCGCGGGCGCCGCGTTTCATCCTGACCTCGCCACCGAGCGGGCCGAGCTCGTGATCCGCAAGGGGTTCCGGGCCGCGATCGATTCCTATTCGGCGTTCTTCGAGAACGACCGCAAGACGCCGACCGGGCTCGCCGGCTATCTGCGCGAGCGCGGCCTCAAGCGCATTGTGATGGCGGGGCTCGCCACGGACTATTGCGTGCAGTATTCGGCGCTCGATGCGCGCCGGCTCGGTTTCGAGACTATTGTCGTGCTGGCAGGCTGCCGCGCCATCGATCTCGGCGGTTCGCTTGCCATCGCCACCGCGGCGATGCGCGCGGCCGGGGTGGAGCTTGTCGAGGAGCTCGTCTGAGCGTCGCCAAAGAGGGGCAAAAACCGTTGTTTTGACTGGCTTTTTGTTCTAATCCCCCACCGTTGATGATCACGCGTAGCGGAGCTTTCGTGTCGGGACAGGTTTTGCGGATTGGGACGCGCAAGAGCGCGATG
Source organism: Bradyrhizobium sp. USDA 4541 (assembly GCF_024171085.1). Classification (NCBI taxonomy): domain Bacteria; kingdom Pseudomonadati; phylum Pseudomonadota; class Alphaproteobacteria; order Hyphomicrobiales; family Nitrobacteraceae; genus Bradyrhizobium; species Bradyrhizobium sp. USDA 4541. Next base: position 8,162,835 of record NZ_JALJZF010000001.1, on the reverse strand, counting down.
GCGCTCGCGCAGACGGATGAGGTCGCGCGCCTGCTGCGCGCTTCGGCGCCGGACCTTGCCGTCGACATCGTCAAGTTCGAGACCCGCGGCGACCAGGACCAGACCAGCAAGCTGTTGCGTCATGGCGGCAAGGGCGGCGCCTTCGTCGCCGAGATCCGCGAAGCCATGCGTGCCGGCACCTTGCAGGCGGCGATGCATTCGCTGAAGGACGTGCCGGGCAACGAGGAGACGCCGGGTCTTGTCATCGCCGCGATGCTGGCGCGCGATGCCGCCAATGACAGCCTCGTGCTGCGTCCCGGCCTGTCGCTGGAAACGCTGCGCGCCGCGCGCGGCAAGGGCTTCATGATCGGCACCAACGCCGTGCGCCGCGCCGCCTATCTGCGCCGGCTGTTTCCGGAAGCGACCGTGATCCATTATCGCGGCGCCGCCGACACGCGCGTGGCCAAGCTCGATCGCGGCGACAAGCAGCGGCTGCCCGGCGGCGGCGACGTGGGGCCGGCGGATGCGCTGGTGATGGCGCGCTCGGGCCTGGAGCGCATCGGCATGACCGCGCGCATCGCGCATGATTTCTCGGTCGGCGAGATGCTGCCGGCGGTCGGCCAGGGCATTGTCGCGGTGGAATGCGTCGAGACCGACTGGGCGACGCGTGCGCGGCTTGCCGGGATCGACAACGTGCAGTCGCGGCTTGCGGCCGAGGCCGAGCGCGAGGTGCTGTGGGTGCTCAACGGTCATTGCAATTCGCCGATCGCGGGCCACGCCACGCTCGCGGGAGCCGAGATGACGCTGCGCGCCTCCGTGCTCGACGAGGCCGGCGCCGGCTTCATCGAGGTGACGCGGCGCGGACCCGCGGACCGGCCGCGCGAACTCGGCCGCGCCGTGGGCATGGAGCTGCTGGAGAAGGGCGCCGCCGAGATCATCGCCCGCACCCGGGCGGAGGAATAGCGCGCGCTACGCCCGCAACGGCCAGCTGCCGATGATGCGGAAGCGCGATGCGCTGTCGGTCTGCTTGAACAGCGCGATGCGGTCGATTGCGAGCCGCGCGAGGTCGACCGCCGCGAACCGTGAGCGCAGCTGCGCCACGATCGGGCCGCGCCGCTCGTCGCTCAGCCGCCCTGTCAGCGTCATGTGGAAGCGGAACTCCTCCATGACGTAGGGATAGCCCCAGCGGTCAAGATAGTCGCACTGCCGCGCGGTGAGTTTCTCTGGCCTGCGGCGCGCGCGATCTTCCGGCGTCAGCGGCGCGCGGAACGCGTCGAATTCGGTGACGCAATCGGCGGCAAGCTGCTGCAGATCATCCGAGCGGCTGGCCGGGATCACCGCGATGAAGCCGCTGATCGCATCGACCACCGGTTCGATCACCGGAATGCGCCGCGCGCGGCCGGCGAAGGCGGCACAGGCATCGAGAAGCTCGGCCTCGCTTCGACCGTCGGCGAGCGCGGTGGGCGCTTTCAGCGTGGCGTGGAATCCATACTTGCGCGGATCTTCGGTGATCTCGCGCCAGTCCGGCGTGACGCCTTCGGGAAACGGCAGGTCGTCGCCCGACACCGCATCGTAGCCGAGCAGTGTCGAACCGAAGCGGTGCAGGACGCTGTCGGGTGACGGCGCATAATAGATCGCGTAGCGCGGAGTGCTGGCCATGGGACTGGGCTACGCCGCCGCAACCGTCTTGCGCGGCGCGAGTAAATGAACGAGGCAGCTCGCGTCCGCCAGATGCACCAGCCGTCCGGCCGCTATTACGGCGATGATGCGCGGCCGCAGCGGCGCCTTGTCGTCGACGACGATGATGTCGGCACGGCGGCCCGCGGCGAGCACGCCGCGATCGGCGAGCCCGGCCGCGCGGGCCGGCGCCGACGAGATCAGGTCCCAGGCCCTGGCGAGCGGCAGGATCCCGTCGGCGGCGAGGCGGAACGCCGCGAGCAGCTGCGCCGGATAGTAATAGTCCGACGCCAGCACCGAGCAGAGGCCCTGTGCGATCATGTCGGATGCCTTGGTCCAGCCGGTATGGCTGCCGCCGCGCACCACATTGGGCGCGCCGAACACGATGAAATCGCCCGCCGCCGCGGCGTCGCGCGCGGTCTCCTCGTTGACAGGGAATTCGGCGATCACAGCGCCCAGCGCGCGAAACTCCTGGCGCATCGCCGGGCTGTTGTCGTCATGCGAGAGCATGCGGATATCGGCCGCGCGCGCGGCGGCGGCCAGTCGCGCGATCGAGGCGGGCACCTCGGGGCGGCGCGCCACGATCCGGTCGAGCATGTCGTTGACGGCCTCGACGGAGAGCCCGGTGCGCTCGGCCAGCTGGTTGCGCTTCTTCGGCTTGACGTTGCTATGGTCGTTGAAGGCGAACAGGTCGATGCGGCCTTCACCGAGCCATTGAATGATCTCGGCCTCGGCCTCGAGATTGTGGGTCTCGTGACGCAGGTGGAGGCGGGTGTCGGCGGCGAGCTGCGGCCGCAGCGCCTCGATCGCATCGAGTAGCTTGCGCGCATTCTCCGCGCTGCGCAGGCCGGGCTCCCACGACCAGGTCGTGCCGTGGAACACGGTGGTGATGCCGTTGGCGATCGCCTGCCGGTCGCTGTCGATCAGCGCCACGTCGGTCGGGAAGTCGACGCCGGGGCGCGGCATCATCTGCCGCTCGAACGCATCGCCATGCAGGTCGATGATGCCGGGCAGCACCAGGAGGCCACTGGCATCGATGTGAAGCACGGCGCGACCCTGCTCGGCGTCGAGCGCGCCGATGTCGCGGCCTGCGGTCCGCAGCGAGGTCTCGACCAGGGCGCCGTCAACCAGCGTGCGCCCGCCCTCGATGAAAATGTCCGTCACGATGCGGCGCTCCGTTGTTTGGCTTGCGATTGGGATACGGCCTCGGCCTCATGCTTGTCGAGGAATTCCTCGACCGCGAGCTTGCGAAAGTCGGGCAGGACGCGGCGGAGCGTCTCGTGATCCCAGTCCCACCATGCGAGCGCGGCGAGGCGGTCGGCGATCGTCTCGGAGAAGCGCCGCTTCACCGGCCGCGCCGGATTACCGGCAACGATGGTGTAGGCGGGAACGTCCTTGGTCACGATCGCGCCGGCGGCGACGACAGCGCCGGTTCCGATGTTCCGTCCTGGTAACAGGATCGCACCGTGCCCGATCCAGACATCATGGCCGATATGCACGTGATGCGCACGTCGCCAGTTGAAGAAGTCGGTGTCGTCGCTCTCTCCGGGGAAATACGCGCTGGCGCGGTAGGTGAAATGCGCTTGAGTCGCGCGATGCATCGGGTGGTTGCCGGGGTTGATGCGGGTCATCGCCGCGATCGAGCAGAACTTGCCGATCGAGGTGTAGGTGATCTGGCTGTCGTTCACGACGTAGGAATAGTCATCCATGCTGACTTCAAGCAGGATCGTGCGCGCGCCGACCTCGGTATATTTGCCGAGCTTGCTCTCACGGACCGACGCGGTCGGGTCGACGGTCGGCACAACCGAGAGTGTTTTTCCGGCCATCAGGGCCTCCGCAAATCTTCAAGAATCTTGGGCTTCCGGGGGATGCGCGCTCGTCATCGGGATGCTTGATGACAACATCATGACGTTGCGATGACGGCAAGGGAGCGACAAGGGAGGGGTGTGGACGATCGCCGCACCGCAGCGCTGTCGTCACATAACTGTAAAACGCCGGGGATAGCGATGACCCAACGAGGCGCGGTTGGAGCATTACATGCTGGTGGTGGAAGGTTTGACGTGCCGTTTCGGCACGAAAGCCGCAGTCGACAACGCGTCCTTTTCGATCGCGCCGGGCAGCTTTGTCGGCGTGATCGGCCGCTCCGGCGCCGGCAAGTCGACGCTGCTGCGGATGATCAACCGTCTCGCCGATCCGACCTCCGGCCGTATCCTGTTCGAGGGCACCGACGTCACCGCGTTGCGCGGCAAGGAACTGCGGCGGTGGCGCGCGCGCTCGGCGATGATCTTCCAGCAGTTCAATCTGGTCGGCCGCCTTGATGTGCTGACCAACGTGCTGATGGGCCGACTGGCCCAGATTCCGTCATGGCGCTCGCTGGCGCAGGTCTGGCCGGAGCAGGACAGGGCGCTCGCACTGTCGGCGCTCGAGCAATTCGACATCGCCCAGCTGGCGGCACAGCGCGCCGACCAGCTCTCCGGCGGCCAGCAGCAACGCGTCGCGATCGCCCGCGCGCTGGTGCAGGAGCCCGACATCATTCTCGCCGACGAGCCGATCGCCTCGCTCGATCCGCGCAACACCAAGATCGTGATGGACGCGCTGCTGCGCATCAACAAGCATTTCGGCATCACAGTGCTTTGCAATCTGCACTCGCTCGACCTGGCGCGGACCTATTGCGACCGCCTGGTCGGCATGGCCGCAGGTCGCGTGGTGTTCGATGGCGCCCCCGCGGCGCTCACCGACCATATCGCCCGCGAGCTCTATGACCTCGAGGCCAATGACGTCATCGGCGCAGCACCGCTGCCCGCGCCCGACGGTGCAACTGCGTCGGCACTCGGCACCGCAGCCGCGGCCTGAGCGTCGCGCATTTTTCAATCTGGGAGGCCGGGCATTTTGCCCGGCCAACAGGTGCAACTACAACAAAAGAGGGGTAGTCATGTTCACTCGTCGCATCATTCTGGCTGGCGCCGCCGCGCTGGCATTTGCCGGTTCGGCCTCCGCGCAGGACTGGAAGGCAAAGTATCCGGAGCTCACCTTCGCGGTGGTGCCGGCCGAGAACGCCTCCGGCGTCACCGAGCGCTGGACGCCGTTCGTGGCGTATCTGTCGAAGGAGCTCGGCGTGAAGGTCACACTGCGCATCGCCAACGACTACGCGGCCGTCATCGAAGGCCAGCGCGCCGGCAACATCCAGATCGCCAGCTACGGCTCGGCCTCGTTCTCTCGCGCGCGCCTGACCGGCGTCAAGACCGACGCGTTCGCCAACGATATGAACGCCGACGGTTCGACCGGCTATTACTCGGTGTTCTTCGTCAAGGCGTCGAGCCCGTACAAGACCGTCGAGGACCTGAAAGGCAAGAATCTCGGCCTGGTCGATCCGAACTCGACGTCCGGCAACAACGTGCCGCGCTTCGAACTCAACAAGATGGGCATCGCGAACGCCGAAGGCTTTTTCGGCAAGGTCGTGTTCACCGGCAGCCACGAGAACGCCGTCCTGGCGCTGTCGCAGGGAACCGTTGATGTGGCCGCCAACCAGTGGACCAACGAGGATGATTCCACGCTCGCCCAGATGCTGACCAAGGGCATGCTGAAGAATGCCGACGGCTCGGCGATGAAGAAGGATGATTTCCGCATCATCCACAAGTCGGCGCTGATCATCAACGGCCCCTATGCGTACAACACCGATCTTCCGGAGGACCTGAAGGCCGCGATCGCAAAGGCCTTCTTCGACGCCCCGACCAAGGACAAGGCCGCCTTCGACCGTCTGTCCGACGGTCAGAAGAAGGGCTTCCATCCCGCCACCACCAAGGATTGGGACGGCACCATCGAGCTGATCAAGTTCGTCGACGGTTTGCGAAAGAAGGCGAGCTGATCGCACGCCTGACGTCACGAGGGTCGGGCGTATAGCCCGGCCCTTTCTCTCCACTCAACTCCGAACCGGACTGGCACGCGTCGATGGCGACCGCCGTATCCATTCTTCCAGCGCAGCAACTGGCGACGCTGGGGGACGCCTACCGCAAGTCCGTCGCACGCAAGCGGTTGAAGGCCGCGCTGGCAACGGCGGCATTCTGTGCGGTGCTGGTGATCGCGGCGTTCGGCGCGGAAGTGAACCTGCGCACGCTGTTCACCTATTTCGGCAATTTCGTCAGCTATTTCGATCGCATCCTGACGCTGGATTCCGGCGCGCGGGTCTGGACCGATCCCGCCGAATGGTTCTGGGGTTGGCATAAGTGGCTGAAGATGCTCGGCGAGACGATCCTGATCAGCTATGTCGGCACGCTGACGGGTGCCGTGCTCGCCTTCGCGCTCAATTTCTTCGCGGCCCAGAATACGTCGCCGGGCCCGTGGGTACGTTTCACGATCCGCCGCCTGCTGGAATTCGCCCGCACCGTCCCCGGCATCGTGTTCGCGCTGATCTTCGTGATCGCGTTCGGCCTCGGGCCGATGGCCGGCGTGCTGGCGATCGCGATCCACACCACCGGGGCGCTCGGCAAGCTGTTCGCCGAGATCGTCGAGAATGCCGACATGAAGCCGGTCGAGGGCATCCGCTCCACCGGCGCGAGCTGGCTGTCCTGCATGCGCTTTGCCGTGCTGCCGCAGGTCTCGGCCGGCTATGCCAGCTATGCGCTGCTGCGCTTCGAGATCAACGTCCGCGAGGCGTCGGTGATGGGCTTCGTCGGCGCCGGCGGCATCGGCCAGGAGCTGGTGGTCGCGATCCGCAAGTTCTACTATTCCGACGTCAGCGCCATCCTCATCACCATCATCGTCACCGTCTTCATCATCGACATCTCGACCGGCTGGCTGCGCGGCCGGCTGTTCGGCAAGGAGACCCGTCGATGAGCCAGATGCCGAGGCCGGACACCGCGGAACTGCGCGCGAAGTACCCCGACGTCTTCGAACGTCCCGCATCGGCACGGTTGGCGATGCCGGCCATGATCGCGGCGGCGCTCGCGATCTTCGTGTTCGGACTGGTCGATCTCGATTTCTCGCCGTCCAGGCTGATCGCGGGCCTCGGCCAGCTCGGCTGGATCACGATGCTGATGCTCCCGCCGAATCCGGGCTCGTCGTTCCCGCTCTACATGCAGGCGCTCGGCGAGACGCTGTCGATCGCGGTGCTCGGCACCACGCTTGCCGCGCTGCTGGCGCTGCCGGTCAGCCTGCTGGCGGCGCGCAACATCATCCCCTCGAACCTGATCCGCTTTCCGGTGCGCCGCTTCCTCGATTCGATCCGCGGCGTCGATACGCTGATCTGGGCGCTGGTCTGGATCAACGTCGTCGGCCTCGGCCCGTTCGCGGGCGTGCTCGCGATCATGGTGTCGGACTTCGGTGCGTTCGGAAAGCTGTTCTCGGAGGCGATCGAGGCCGCGGATCGCAAGCAGGTCGAGGGCATCCGCGCCTCCGGCGGCAACGCGCTGCACGAGATCCGCTTCGGCCTGCTGCCGCAGGTGCTGCCCGTGATCGCCGGGCAGCTGCTCTACTTCATCGAGTCGAATACCCGCTCGGCCACCATCATCGGCATCGTCGGCGCGGGCGGCATCGGCTTGCAGCTTGCCGAACAGATCCGCGTGCTGGAGTGGCAGAAAGTATCGTTCCTGATCCTGATGATCCTGATCGCGGTTGCCGCGATCGACTTCATCTCGAGCAAGCTGCGCTTTGCGATCATCGGCCAGCGTGCCGTGGTGTAGAACCTTGCCTCGCCCTGCTCTTGCGGGACGCCTCGAGTTTTGTACCGCACTATGCGCTGCGACCGTGAAGATGCGCGAGGGAGCGCCAGGCGTGATGCGTGAGCGTTTCAAGGCGCCGTACGGTATCGACGCGAGCGATTGCGTCGTCCGCGATCGTCGTTCCATCCGCCACAGAGTCGAGCGTGGCCTTGCGGTGGTCTCTCCGCACTTCGCCGAGTGCTTTCGCGCAGTGTTCCAGATGCGCAAGGGCCTGCTCGGTCGATGTCCCGGCTGTGGCGAGTGCCTTCCCTGGGTGGTGCGACCGCGTCGGCGCTGTTCTCGGCTTGATCTTTCTGGCGGAATCGGAAGCGTCGGGCACGACAGCGACTTCAGCGGCGAGCGATGCCGCGCTACGCATGGCCTCCACGCAGAGTTCCACCGCGCGCATGTCCTGGGAGCCGCTGGGGAGCCGACCGAGTTCGATTTCCTCGCCGAAGGTTTCGGCCAGGCGAGACGCGTGGTCAAGTGCATGTACCGTGCTGGTGAGCCGCCGCTGCTCATTCTGCGATTCAGGAGGTCCACTTACTTCTGACATGAACTCCTGCGCCTGGCGCAGGGCAGAGGCAGCTTCCCCCCCTGGCACTGTGTTCTGTCTCGCCGGGACGGAGGCGTCCTGACTCGCTGTTGACAGTGCTGTCGCCAATGATCCGCATATCGCTTCAAGCGCGCGCGCGACCGTGCGTCGCACTGCCTCGACGGTTGCGATCGGGGTCGCGAGCGCTGCCGGATCCAGGCACCTGGTCAGCGGTGAGCCTCGTTCGGGCAGGATGCGCTCGACGAACCGGGTAAAGCCATTGATCACAGGCAGCAGCACCAGGACGCCGATGACGTTGTAGGCGGTGTGATAGGCTGCAAGCAGCGTTACACCACCAATGCTGTCTGAGGCGCGGACCAGAAGGGGAATGGTCACGGGGAAGAGCACCAGCGCAATAGCCGCCGCAATCAGCTTGAACAGGATGTACGCCAAGGCCAATCGCTTCGCGGTGCTGCTCGCGCCGATTGCCGCCATGGCGGAACTGGTCGCCGTTCCGATGTTCTGCCCAATGATCAGTGCGCATGCCTGGTCTAGGCCGATGGCTCCAGCATAGTGTGCCGAGAGCGTCACCGCGATAGCCGCGGTCGACGATTGCATCACGGCGGTCATCACCAGTCCGACGACGGCCAGCGCCAGCACCCCGTACAAGCCGGCCCACCAGGTGGCGCCGAGAACGGCCGGCAAGTCCGCCGGGTGCAACCGTTCGGCTAGTCCTCCCATGCCCTGCTGCAGGGTCGTCAGCGCGAACAGCACCAGCGCGAACCCCGCAAGGGCTGCTCCCGCTGCGGATACACGGCCACCGCCCAACAGCTTGATCAATGCGCCGACGAAAATCATCGGGAGCGCCGCGGCCGTGAGGGAGACGCGAACGCCGATCAGCGCAACGAGCCAGCCGGTTCCCGTGGTTCCGACGTTCGCACCGAACACCAGGGCCAGCCCTTGTGGAAAGGTCAGCACGCCCGCGCTTACCAGACCGATGGTGGTCATCGTCGTGGCGCTGGACGATTGCACGATCAAGGTCACGATGGCGCCCCACAGCGCACCGGATAGCGGGGTCGCTGCTGCCTTGCTCAGGACTGTCCGCAATTTGGATCCGGCGAGTCCCTTGAGGCCGGCGGTCATGACGCTCATGCCAAGCAGGAACAAACCAACTCCACCGAGGACCGAGATCGCCGTCGACATGCGTGCTCTCTTCGCAGTGCACCGACAATTGAACCAATCAACCTAAAGCAGCGGCGCCCTGAAGTCAGCACGGGATGAGGATTTGTCATCCGGCCGATCCCGCGACGGCTTTTTGGTCGCACGGGTCGAACTCAGAAGGGCGCGGCACACAGGCTTGCGGCGAGTCCTTGTTCGAGACACATGCGACAATGTCGCTTACTCAATTGCACCGAGCGCTAAAAACATCTCGGGATTGTGAAGCTGCGTGCATGATTGCGCGGCAAGAGACTTTCGGGTCTGTGCTAAGTTTCGGCCGTGCATCACGCGCGGAATAGGGGCAGCACTTCGAGCCATCAGGGAGTGTTCAATGTCAGATCTCGTTGCGATCGTGTACCCATCCGAAGTCAAAGCAGAGGAAGTTCGGCAAAAAATACTCAAGCTTCAGAGCGAGTACCTGATCACGATCAGCGATGCCGTGATCGCAGTCAAAACCGGGGACGCTGTAAAGCTCAATCAGCTCGTGAACACCACCATGACCGGCGCCGCCAGTGGCAGCTTCTGGGGACTGCTCTTGGGGATGGTATTCCTGAATCCCCTTCTCGGCGTGGCGCTCGGAGCCGGCGCAGGCGCTTTGAGCGGTGCGCTGACCGATTTCGGGATCAGAGACCAGTTCATGAAGGATCTCGCGTCGAAGGTGAAATCGGGAGATGCCGTTCTGTTCCTGCTGATCAAGTCCATGACCTCAGACAAGGTTCTCAATGCGATCAAGGATGCCGGAGGGATCGTCCTGACGACCTCGCTCGATGAAAAGAAGGAGCAGCACCTTCGCGACGCGCTCGCAGCCGCAACCCAGGCCAAGGCTGCCTAGTCGCCGATCTTGTGGCGGCCTAATACGCTGCGGACTTGCGTGGGGATCAGTGCGCAACAGCATCGGTCCTTGGGCGGATCGCCAGCGATGAGGTTGGCTGCGGCGTTCGGCTCCGCGGTCGCTTCCCTTCCGCGCAGCCAGGAGCCGGGAGAAAATCATGCGCAAATTGTTTCTATGGGGCCTAGCACTTGGGATTGCTTCGGTGGCGAACACGGCGACCAGCGGTCGTTCGCAGGCCGGCCTCATTGCGCCGCTGGGTCTGCGCCAGGCCGCCGACGAGCTTCGTCTCGCGGAAACTGTCCAATTCACCTGGAGGGGCCACCGCTACTGTTGGTACAGCAGGGGATGGCGCGGCGGCGGTTGGTATCGGTGTGGTTTTGGTTCAAGGCGCGGCATGGGTTGGGGTGGTCCGGCGGGATGGCACGGATGGCGCCGGCCAGGCCACCGCCCGGTCACTCGGCCTCCGAGACCTGGGCGGCCAGGAATCCAGCGTCCGCAACCACTCCCGCAACCGCTTCCCGGCAGGAGCTGATGGCCGCTTTGTCTATCGTTCGCCGGCCGCGACGTGGCCGCACGCCAGTCGGAGCCCGCCATGTCCTTGAAGGAGCCGCAAACACGCGCGGGCCAAGTGCGCGATACCGTGCTGGTCGATCTCGCGCTGGAGGGCAGTGGATCGTACCGCGCTTTTACCTGGGGTGCTCGATCGGCTCATGGATGAGCCGTGGTTGCGCAGCGAGGCAATATCGGGCACCTGACGACGACCAACGTTCATACTGGCCTGGGCGTGTGTAACAAGACATTGGGCCTTGCAGGGCTCGACCGTTTAGTTCGGATTACAAAGGGGATTGTCAGCCGTTCTCGACCAGAAACTCCACGCGCTCGGCGGCGAAGCGCGAGCGCTTGGTCACCAGCGGCTGGTCCAGCATGTCGACGTCGGTGGCGTCGACCACCAGCACCGGCCGTCCCAGCGGCAGGTCGAGTCGCGCGGCGTCGGTCGCATCGACGATCGCCGCGGTGATCCGGGTCGAGGCGCGGTGGTAGTCCTTGACGCCGTAATGCCCGAGCAGCTTCGTCATCGAGCGGACGTTGGCGAACACGCTGCCGGCATCGGGAAACCGCTCGGTCGACAGCCAGGTGGTGGAGACGCAGATCGGCGTCCGGTCGGCGAGCCGCACCGCTTCGATCCGGATCAGCGGCGCACCGATCTTCAGGCCGAGCTCGCGCGCGATCTCGCGGTTGGCGACATCGCTGCTCGCATCGATCAGCTGGCCGCGCGGCTCGTGGCCGCCGGCGCCGACGATCTCGGAAAATCGCGTGCGTGAGCGCAAGGGATAGGCGAGGCGCTGGGCTTCGACATAGGTGCCGCTACCGCGTTCCGCGCGCACCAGGCCGCGCTCGGCCAATGCGGCGAGCGCCCGCCGCACGGTGTGCCGGTTGACCCGGTACGTCTCGGCGATCTCCATCTCGCCGGGCAGCTTTTCGCCGGCGGCGAAGCGACCGTCAGCGATGCCGCGCTCGATGCCGTCGGCGACCTGCCGCCACAAGGCGACGCCGGAACTTTCCTGCATGCTCATGGCGCGGTGATACCAGAAATCTTTGGTTTGTCACGAAACAGTCATGGCGCTCCGCTATCAAGTTGTCTAGTATCATAGACAACTTGATGCAGGCAAGGTTGCCCAAAGGTTTGCCCATGAGTTCGACCATGAGTTCGACCGGACCAAACAGCAAACAGGCCCAGCGCAAGGCCGCGATGACGGTGCTGGCGCACGCCGCCGCTACGGACATCGCAGGCAGGCTGGCCGCGATCGCGGTGCCCGCGCATGAGAACCTGCGCGAGCCGGAAAACGGCCTTGTGATGCTGCGCGGGCGGATCGGCGGCGACGGTGCGCCATTCAATCTCGGCGAGGCGACGGTGTCGCGCGCGGCGGTGCGGCTTGCGACCGGCGAGGTCGGCTTCGGCTACACGCTCGGCCGCGACGCGCGGAAGGCGCAGATGATCGCGCTGTGCGACGCCATGGTGCAGTCGGCGGAGTTGTCCGGCGAGGTGGAGGCCAAGGTGATCGCGCCGCTGCGCGTCGCCATGAACGCCGAACGCGGCCGCAAAGCAGCGGAAACCGCGGCGACGCGGGTCGATTTCTACACGATGGTGCGCGGTGAGGGATGATGCAATGACGACGATTGCCGAAATGCCCGCGGGCTTTGCCGACAAGGTGCTGTCGGCGCAGTCGACTTTCCGTTCCGTGATGGATGCGATGGCGCGCCCGGGCAGCGTGCAGCGCGTCGCCGCTGATGTCGGAACACCGGCCGGCATGATGCGCGGCTCGGCCGCGATCGCGCTGACGCTGTTCGATCACGACACGCCGATCTGGCTCGACGCCGCGATGTCGGCGACGCCTGACGTCGCCCGCTGGCTGAAGTTCCATGCCAGCGCGCCGGTGATCACCGATTCCTCGATCGCGAGCTTCGCTTTGATCGGCGATGCCGCGAGCCTGCCGGCGCTCGATTGCTTCGCATTCGGCAGCAGCGAATATCCTGACCGGTCGACTACACTGATCCTGCAGGTCGACAGCCTGTCGCAGGGCCCGGCCTTCGAGCTGAAAGGACCCGGCATCGACGGCAGCGCCGTGCTGCAGGCGATGCTCAAGCCGCGCGACCTGTTCCAGCGGCTTGCGATCAACGAAGCCCTGTTCCCGCGCGGCATCGATGTCGTGCTGGTCCATGACGATGCCATTGTGGCGATCCCGCGCGCCACGCGGCTGATCGCAAGCGGAGTGTGAGCGATGTATGTAGCCGTCAAGGGAGGCGAGCGCGCCATCGAGAACGCCCATCGTCTGCTCGCGCATGAGCGGCGCGGCGACCGCGAGGTGCCCGAGGTGACGCTGGCACAGATTTCCGAGCAACTCGCGCTCGGCGTCGATCGCGTGATGACCGAAGGTTCGCTCTACGACCGCGAGCTCGCGGCGCTCGCGATCAAGCAGGCGCGCGGCGACATGATCGAGGCGATCTTCCTGGTCCGCGCCTTCCGTGCCACGCTGCCGCGCTTTGGCGCCACCGAGCCGGTCAACACCGGCGAGATGCAGGTGCGGCGGCGGATCTCCTCGACCTTCAAGGACGTTCCGGGCGGCCAGATCCTGGGGCCGACCTTCGACTACACCCATCGCCTGCTCGATCCGCAGCTCGCGGAAGGCTTTGTGCCGGAGCAGCCGGCGACCGCGGAGGCCTCGCAGGCCGCCACGCCGCGGGTGACCGACATTCTCGGCCGTGACGGTCTGATCGAATCCTCGCCGCAGGCAGATTGCGACACGCCGGTCGGCGACCTCACGCGCGAGCCGTTGAGCTTTCCGGCCGACCGCGATTTGCGGCTGCAGAATCTGGCGCGCGGCGATGAGGGCTTCCTGCTCGCGCTCGGCTACTCGACGCAGCGCGGCTACGGCCGCAATCACCCCTTCGCCGGCGAGATCCGCTTCGGCGAGGTCGAGGTCGAGTTCTTCGCCGAGGACGCGGGCTTTGCCGTGCCGCTCGGCTCGATCGAATTGACCGAGTGCCAGATGGTCAACCAGTTCAAGGGCTCGACGACCGAGGCGCCGTGCTTCACCCGCGGCTATGGCCTCGCCTTCGGGCAGAGCGAGCGCAAGACCATGTCGATGGCGCTGGTCGATCGCGCGCTGCGTGCGCGCGAGCTCGGCGAGGAGGCGGCGGCGCCAGCGCAGGACGAGGAGTTCGTGATGTCGCACTCCGACAATGTCCAGTCGACCGGCTTTGTCGAGCATCTCAAGCTGCCGCACTATGTCGACTTCCAGTCCGAGCTCGGCCTGTTGCGCAAGCTGCGGCAGGAGTTCGCGGAAGCCAACGAGGCCGTGGAAATGCAGGAGGCCGCGGAATGAACGCGCCGACGTACAATTTCGCCTATCTCGACGAGCAGACCAAGCGGATGATCCGCCGCGCGATCCTCAAGGCGATCGCGATCCCCGGCTATCAGGTGCCGTTTGCGAGCCGCGAGATGCCGATGCCCTATGGCTGGGGCACCGGCGGCGTGCAGGTGACCGCCGCGATCCTCGGTCCCGACGACGTGCTGAAGGTGATCGACCAGGGCTCGGACGACACCACCAACGCGATCTCGATCCGCAAATTCTTCGGCAAGACCGCGGGTGTCGCGACCACGACCTCGACCACGGACGCGACCGTGATCCAGACCCGGCACCGCATTCCCGAGGCGTCGCTGCATGCCGGACAGGTGCTGGTCTATCAGGTGCCGATCCCCGAGCCGCTGCGCTTCCTCGAGCCGCGCGAGACCGAGACGCGGCGCATGCACGCGCTCGCCGAATACGGGCTGATGCACGTCAAGCTCTACGAGGACATCGCGCGCTTCGGCCATATCGCGACCGCCTACGCCTATCCGGTGAAGGTGAACGCACGCTACGTGATGGACCCGTCGCCGACGCCGAAATTCGACAATCCGAAGATGGACAATTGCGCGGCGCTGCAACTGTTCGGCGCCGGCCGCGAGAAGCGCATCTACGCGATCCCGCCCTACACCACCGTGGTGTCGCTGGACTTCGAGGATCACCCGTTCACGCGCTACCGCTTCAACGCGCCCTGCGCGCTGTGCGGCGCCGACAATTCCTATCTCGACGAGATCGTCACCGACGACAAGGGCGGGCGGATGTTCGTCTGCTCCGACACGGACTTCTGCGAGCAGCGCCAAGCCGCCGGCCATCACGGCACCGAGAGCGCGGCGCCGCACAAGGAGAAGGCGCATGTCTGAGCTCGCGAGCCTCGACAACGACGAGCCGTTGCTGGTGGCCGAAGGGCTTGCCAAGAATTACGGCCGGCTTGCCGCCTGCCGCGACGTCTCGTTCGCGCTCTATCCCGGCGAGGTGCTGGCGATCGTCGGCGAGTCCGGCTCGGGCAAGTCGACGCTGCTGCAGCTGCTCTCGGCGCAGCTCGCGCCGAGCGCGGGCCGGGTGTGCTACCGGATGCGCGACGGCGTGCTGCGCGATCTCGCTGAACTCGGCGAGGCCGAGCGGCGCTTCCTGTTCCGCACCGACTGGGGCTTCGTGCACCAGGACCCGGCGCAGGGGCTGCGCATGGGCGTCTCGGCCGGCGCCAATGTCGGCGAGCGGCTGATGGCGGTCGGCTGGAATCATTACGGCCGCATCCGTGACACCGCGTCGACCTGGCTGGAGCGGGTCGAGATCGATACCGGCCGCATCGACGATGCGCCAAAGACCTATTCCGGCGGCATGCGGCAGCGGCTGCAGATCGCCCGCAACCTCGTCACCGAGCCGCGGCTGGTGTTCATGGACGAGCCGACCGGCGGCCTCGACGTCTCGGTGCAGGCCCGCCTGCTCGACCTGATGCGCAACCTCGTCAGCGAGCTCGGGCTCGCCGCGATCGTCGTGACCCACGATCTCGCCGTGGCGCGGTTGCTTTCGCATCGCGTGATGGTGATGAAGGGCGGCCGCGTCATCGAGACCGGCCTCACCGACCAGGTGCTCGACGATCCGCGTGAGCCCTATACGCAGCTGCTCGTTTCCTCGATTCTTCCGCCATGAGCGTGCCAATGACCGCGATGATCGAACTTGCCAACGCCGAGAAGACCTTCACCATGCATCTGCAGGGCGGCGTCGAACTGCCGGTGGTGCGCGGCGTCTCGTTCCACGCCGATCCGGGTGAGTGCGTGGTGCTGTCGGGCCCGTCGGGCGCCGGAAAATCCTCCATCCTGAAGATGATCTTCGGCAACTATCGCTGCGACAGCGGCCGGATCGGCATCCGCCATCACGGCATGGTTGTCGACCTTGCCACCGCCGAGCCGCGCCAGGTGCTGAGCATCCGCCGCTCGACCATCGGCTATGTCAGCCAGTTCCTGCGCGCCGTGCCGCGGGTGGCGACGATCGACGTCGTCGCCGAGCCTTTGATCGTCAACGGCGTGGCGCGCGAGGAGGCCCGCGCGCGCGCCGGCCAGCTGCTGCGCCGGCTCAACATTCCGGAGCGGCTGTGGACCTTGCCGCCCTCGACCTTCTCCGGCGGCGAGCAGCAGCGCGTCAACATCGCGCGCGGCTTCATCTCGGACCTGCCGATCCTGCTGCTGGACGAGCCGACCGCTTCGCTCGATGCGGCGAATCGCGCCGTGGTGGTCGAGCTGATCGCGGAGAAGAAAACCAAGGGCGTCGCGATGGTCGCCATTGTCCATGACGACGAAATCCGTCATCTGATTGCCGACCGCATCGTCGATGTGACCTCGTTCGCGGCTGCTGCCTGAAGGACCGTTTGAAATGACCGCCAAGCAAGACACCATCATCGGCAACGCCCGGCTGGTCCTCGCCGATCGCGTGATCGAGCAGGGCTGGGTCGCGATTGCTGATGGCAAGATCGCCGAGTTCGACGAGGGCAGGGCGCCCGAGGCCGCCGAGGATGCCGGCGGCGATCTCCTGATGCCCGGGCTGATCGAGCTGCACACCGACCATCTCGAGATGCACTATGTGCCGCGGCCGAAGGTGTTCTGGAATCCGGTCGCGGCCGTGATATCCTATGACGGGCAGCTCGCGACCTCAGGCATCACCACGGTGCTGGATTCGCTGCGGGTCTGGCGCGAGGACGGCGCCGAGGATGTCGACGGCCGCGCCGGCGTGCTGGCGGCGGCGATCGCGGCGGCGCGCGAGGAGAATCTGCTGCGCGCCGATCACTTCCTACATCTGCGCTGCGAGGTCCCGATGCCGGACGTGGTCGCCGAGGCCAAGGAGCTGATCGACCGGCCGGACGTGCGGCTGATGTCGCTGATGGACCACACGCCGGGCCAGCGCCAGTTCCGCGACGAGGTCAAGCTGCGCGACTACTATCGCGGCAAGGGCGGCGGCATGACCGACGCCCAGCTCGACGTGCTGTTCGCACGGCGCTTCGCCTATCAGAAGGAATATGCGGTGGCGAACACCCGCGCGATCGTCGCGCTGGCGCATGAATACCGGATCCCGCTGGCGAGCCATGACGACACCACGGATGAGAACGTGGTCGACGCCGTCAACGACAAGGTCGCGGTGGCAGAGTTCCCGACCACGATGGAAGCCGCGCGAGGCTTGCACGCCGCCGGCATCGACATCCTGATGGGCGCGCCGAATGTGGTGCGCGGCGGCTCGCACTCCGGCAACATCGCGGCCGTCGATCTCGCCAATGAGGGCATGCTCGATATCCTGTCGTCGGACTACATCCCGTCCAGCCTTTTGATGGCGGCGCTGCAGCTGCCGCGGCATGTGCCGGCGATCGATCTCGCTTCCGCCGTGCGCACCGTGACCAAGACGCCGGCCGAAGCGGTCGGGCTCACCGACCGCGGCGAGATCGCGGTCGGCCGGCGCGCCGACCTGATCCGCGTGCACGTTGCGCGCGATCTGCCTGTCGTGCGCAGCGTCTGGCGCGAGGGAGGGAGGGTCGCATGACCGATGCATCCGTCGTCGCCGATCGGCGCGCCGGAATCGGTCCCGGCCGGCTGATCCTGGTGGTCGGCCCGAGCGGCGCCGGCAAGGATACGCTGCTGGGGTTCGCCAAGGCGGCCTGTGGCGATGATCGCGATGTCGTGTTTCCGCGCCGGCTGATCACCCGCCAGGCCTCGGCGTCGGAGGACAATGAGGAGGTCAGCGCGGAGAGCTTCCAGCGCGCGGTAGCCGCCGGCGACTACGCCATGCACTGGGAAGCGCACGGCCATCGCTACGCGCTGTCGCGGTCGATCAACGACGATATCGGCGCCGGGCGCACCGTGATCGCGAACGTCTCGCGCACCGTGATCGCCGCGGCGCGCCGCAACTATGCCAATGCTGTCGTGGTGCTGGTCACGGCGCCGCCGGATGTGCTGGCCGCGCGGCTCGCGATGCGGGCGCGCAGCAGCGACGGCCTTCTCGAGCGGCGGCTGGCCCGCACCGTCGACGAGGGCACGTCGACGCCCGATTTCACCATCGTCAATTCCGGCACCGCCGACTATCATGCGCGACAGCTTGTCCGCATCATCAAGGGCGAACGCTGGGACGACTAGCAACCATAGGAGAACGGCACGAATGTCGGTGATCGAAACGGTCGAGCAGCTTGAGGCGATCTACGGCTTCCCGAACGACGCGTCGACCGTGAAGGTCGCCGATCACGTGACGCCGCTCTATCGTGTGCTCATCGAGAAGTCGCCGTTCGTGTCGCTTGCGACCGCAGGCCCCGAAGGGCTCGATTGCTCGCCGCGCGGCGACCTGCCGGGCTTCGTGCGCATCCATGATGCGAAGACGCTGATGATGCCGGATCGCCGCGGCAACAATCGCTGCGATTCGCTGCGCAACATCGTTCGCGATCCTCGCGTCGGCTTGCTGTTCCTGATTCCGGGCTCAGGCAGCACGCTGCGCGTCAACGGCCGCGCTTATGTCACGGCCGAGCCGGAGCTGCTCGCCTCCTTCATGATGGAAGGCAAGGCACCGCGCACGGTGATCGTGATGCATGTGGAGGAGATCTATTTCCAGTGTGCGCGCGCGATCGTGCGCTCCGATCTCTGGAATCCGGACAAGCGGGTCGATCCGAAGGTCTTGCCGACGCCGGGCCAGATCCTCGCCGAGATGAGCGAGCACACGGTCGGCGGCGAAAAATACGATCGGGAATGGCCGGAGCGCGCGCGACAGACGATGTGGTGATGCGCCCGGACGGCTGGGAAGCATGATCCGGAAAAGTGCGAAGCGGTTTTCCCTGCGACAAACGCGAAGCGTTTGCGCGGAGATCATGCTCAAACAAAAGCGCTATAGCGCGCTGACGATTGAACCCATCGCGCTTTAGGCCTCGGCGACGCGGTCTTCCCAGTCCTCCCAGGTCACGTCAGCATTGATCTCGAGGTAGCGCGCAACGGCGACGCCGATGGTCGGGAAGAAGTTGTTTTCGCCAAGTTGCGCCAGCAGGCCAAATTTCTTCAGCTTGTCCTTGACGGGATCCTTGAGCTCGGCAAAGCACAGCTCGATCTTCTGTGCATGCAATGCCTCGTCGAGCTCGGCGAGAATGTCGCCGGCGGTCACGTCCACGCTGGTGACCGGCTCGGCCGTGACCACCAGCCAGCGCACCGGCGTCGGGGATTTCGCCACGGCATCCAGCGCGCGTTCCTTGAAGAACTCGGCATTGGCAAAGAACAGCGGCGCATCCCACCGGAACAGCACCAAGCCGGGGATCTGGCGCGCGTCCGGGTATCGCGTGATGTCGTGATAGCCCTTCACGCCGGAGGCGCGGCCCAGCACGGCGGAATGCGGCCGCCAGCCGTCCCACAGGAATTCGACGATCGCGAGCACGATGGCGAGGCCTATTCCGGGGATCACGCCCAGCACGGCCACGCCGACAAAGCAGACCATCGATAGCCAAAACTCCCACTGCTGAATGCGGTAGATTCGCCTGAGGTCGCCGATCTCAAACAGGCCGAGCGCAGCGGCGATGACGACGGCCGCCAATGCTGCGTTGGGCAAGTGCTGCAGCAAATTCGGCGCTATCAGCAGCAGGAAGGCGATGGCCAGCGCGCCGATGACGCTGGTCAATTGCGTGCGCGCTCCGGCAGCTTCCGCAACGGGCGTTCGCGATCCGCTGCTGCTGATCGGAAAACCCTGAAAGAAGCCGGCCGCCAGATTGGCCGCGCCGAGCCCCACCATCTCCTGGTTGGGATCAACGCGATCGCCCAATCGTCCTGCATAGGCGCGCGACAGGACGCTGGTATCGGCGAACGACACCAGCGCGACGGCGCAGCCGCCGATCAGCACCTGCACGATGTCGCCATAGCCGATCCGGGGAATGGCAAATCCCGGCAAGCCCTGGGGAAGCGAACCCAGGACCGTCACGCCGAAGCGGGCCCCGAGATCGAGAACCCCGGTGACGACCGTCGCGGCGACGACGGCAATGAGAATGCCGGGCAACCGCTTGTTCCGGGCTAGCAGCAGGATCACCGCCAGCGTCGCAAGGCCGATCCCGAGGGTCGCCCAATTCGTCTTTCCGTCGACGATTGCTCCGATGACCGCCCAGAGGCTGCGCAGAGGTCCATCACCTTCAATGGAAAAGCCGAACAGCTTTGGCAGCTGGCTGATCAGCACGGTCAGGGCAATGCCGTTCATGTAGCCGTAGCGGATCGGCTTGGAGAGAAGCTCGGTCAGGAATCCCAGCCGCGCGATACCCGCGACGATGCATATCGTCCCGGAGACCACCGCCATCATGGCGGCCAGGGTTGCCGCACGCATCGGATCGCCGCCAGACAGCGGAGCGACGACGCCGAGGATGATGGCCGCAAGCGCCGAGTCCGGCCCAAGGACAAGGATGCGGCTCGGCCCGAACAGCGCGTAGACGAGCAGCGGGATGATCGTCGCATAGAGCCCGTAGATGCCGGGCAGGCCGGACGCCTCCGCATAGGCGATGCCGACCGGGACCAGCATGGTCGCGAGCACCAGCCCGGCGACGATGTCGTGTGGGAGCCACGCCGCTTGATATCGACGCAGCGTGGTGAGACCCGGCAGCCAGCCGGTCCAATGCTTCATCGCCGGTCACTCCCAACGTCGTTGGGGCCGCAGGCGCTTGACGTGAACCGCTCTACCCCTTCAACCGCTTTAACCCTTCGCCTGCTCATCAAACGCCTTCAGCGACACCGCTGCAATCTCGCGCAGCGCGTTGCGGTCGGCGCCCGAGGAAGCCATCACGCACATGCCTGATGTCACCGCGGAGAGATAGCGGGCAAGGGTGGCCGGATCGGCGCTTTCGCCCAGGTCGCGTTCGGCCTTCGCGCGGACAAAACGCTCGTGCAATTGGTCCTCCGTTCGGGTGCGGCGCGCTGCCAGTTCAAATGGAACATTCTCCGAGCCGGTGCCGCAGGCAAGGCCGCCCTGCACCAGCA
Organism: Bradyrhizobium sp. USDA 4541; assembly: GCF_024171085.1. Taxonomy (NCBI): domain Bacteria; kingdom Pseudomonadati; phylum Pseudomonadota; class Alphaproteobacteria; order Hyphomicrobiales; family Nitrobacteraceae; genus Bradyrhizobium; species Bradyrhizobium sp. USDA 4541. The sequence continues at coordinate 8,142,028 of NZ_JALJZF010000001.1, read as the reverse complement.
GGCAGCCGGGCGGGTTGGCGGGATCGGTCTGGGCGTCCGCGTGCTCCATCAGAAATCGTTCGGCCACCTCTCGGGCGGTGGCGGCGCCCAAAACCTTTTCCATCCAGGCGTCGCGCTTCTCGGTGTAGCGGTCGAGCGCGGCCTTCAGCAGACCCTCCTTGCTGCCAAAGGCGGCGTAGAGGCTCGGCGGATTGATGCTCATCGCCTCGGTGAGCTGCGCGATCGTCGCGCCCTCGTAACCATGGCGCCAGAACACATCCATGGCCTGGTCCAAAGCGGCGTCCGCGTCGAAAGCGCGGGGGCGTCCCATTCCCATTTTTCGTTGCTCCGTAAGCCGGGTGCCGTTTCTATGACGGATGGTCCCTGGCTTATCCTCTTGTTGCACGTGATGTTTTTCCGCGACTTCCCATTTCCCCATGAATGAGATAAGAAATTCATAGTGCTTGATACATAAGTATCTTGCGAACCGGCGTCCAGCTCCACATCTGTAGCGAACACTACAGATGTGGAGCGCGTGAATGCCCTCGTCAATCCAAAATCCCCGTTCCGGCCGCTTCCGACGTGTCGTCGGCGGTATCGTGATCCTTGGCGCCCTCGCGGTGGCCGGTTCGATCGCGACCGGCCACTATTTCCATGCCGCACAGGCGACCGCGACTGCCGCGGCCCCCGAGCCGGCGGTCCCGGTCACCGTTGCCGTAATCCAGCCGCGGCCGACCACGCTGTTCGATGACTTCTCGGGCCGGCTCGAAGCCGTCGACCGGGTTCAGCTCCGGCCGCGGGTGGCGGGCGCGATCCTTTCGACCAACTTCACCGAGGGCGCGCTGGTGAAGTCCGGCGACATCCTGTTCAAGATCGACCCCGCGCCCTACGCCGCCGAGGTCGATCGCGCCCAGGCGCAGCTCGAGGCCGCCAAGGCCCGCGTCGTGTTCACCACGAGCGAAGTCGAGCGCGGCGCGCAGCTGGTTGGCAACAACATCGTGACCAAGCGCGATTTCGACCAGCGCGACAACGCCAACCGCGAGGCAGTCGCTAACGTCAAGGCCGCCGAGGCCGCGCTGCAGACGGCCAAACTCAATCTCGACTACACCGAGGTGCGGGCGCCGGTCGACGGCCGGGTCGGCAGGATCGAGGTCACCGTCGGCAATCTCGTCGCCGCCGGCACCTCGTCACCGGTCCTGACCTCGCTGGTCTCGGTCAATCCGATCTATGCGAGCTTCGATGCCGATGAGGAAGTGGTGCTGCGCGCGCTGAACTCGATCGCGGATGCCTCCGGCAAGCGCGGCAATCTCGACCAGATTCCGGTCGACATGGTGACGTCGGGCGGCCTCAGCGCCAAGGGGCACATCCAGCTCATCGACAACCAGGTCAACGGGCAGAGCGGCACCATCCGAGTCCGCGCCGTGTTCAAGAACGATGACGGCCGATTGATCCCGGGGCAATTCGCCCGTGTGCGCATGGGCCAGCCCAAGCAGCAGACGCTAGTGCTGATCGACGAGCGCGCCGTCGGCACCGACCAGGACAAGAAGTTCGTGATGCTTGTCGGCGACGACAGCCGCGCCGTCTATCGTTCCATCACGCTTGGCGGCTCGGTCGATGGCCTGCGGATCGTCACCGCCGGCCTGAAATCCGGCGACCGCATCGTCGTCAACGGCCTGCAGCGCGTGCGTCCCGGCGCACTCCTGAAGATGGAAGTCGCCGAAATGGGCGCGCGCGGCATGCAGCAGGCATCCACTGAAACCAACCAGCACGTCGTGCAGCGCTAGGCGCTGCACGCGGGGGCGGAGCCATGAATCTCTCAAAATTCTTTATCGACCGGCCGATCTTCGCCGGCGTGCTTTCGATCCTGATCTTCCTGGCCGGGCTGATCTCGCTACTGGCGATGCCGATCTCGGAATATCCCGACGTGGTGCCGCCGTCGGTCGTGGTGCGCGCGACCTATCCCGGCGCCAATCCGAAGGTGATCGCCGAGACGGTCGCGACCCCGATCGAGGAGCAGATCAACGGCGTCGAAGGCATGCTCTACATGTCGAGCCAGGCGACCACCGACGGCGCGATGACGCTGACGGTGACGTTCCGGCTCGGCACCGACCCCGACAAGGCGACCCAACTGGTGCAGAATCGCGTGCAGCAGGCCGAGCCGCGCCTGCCGGCTGTGGTGCGGCAGCTCGGCATCATCACCAAGAAGAGCTCGCCCGACCTCACCATGGTCGTGCATCTGCTGTCGCCGAACAACCGCTATGATATGACGTATCTGCGCAACTACGCGGTACTCAACGTCAAGGACCGGCTGGCGCGGATCGACGGCGTCGGCGACGTCCAGCTCTATGGCGCCGGCGACTATTCAATGCGGGTCTGGGTCGATCCGCAGAAAGCCGCCGAGCATTCGCTGACCGCGAGCGACGTCGTACGCGCGATCCAGGCCCAGAACGTCGAGGCTGCCGCCGGTGTGGTCGGCTCCTCGCCCAGCGTCAAGGGCATTGACCTCCAGCTCTCCGTCAACGCCGAGGGACGGCTCTCGACCGAGGAGCAGTTCGGCGACATCGTGGTGAAGACAGGTTCGGCTGGCGAGGTGGTGCGGCTGCGCGACGTCGCGCGGGTCGAGCTCGGCGCCTCCGAATACGGCCTGCGCTCGCTGCTTGACAACAAGCAGGCGGTCGCGATCCCGATCTTCCAGGCGCCGGGGTCGAATGCGCTGGAGATCTCCGACCATGTCCGCGCCACGATGGCCGAGATCAAGAAGAACATGCCGGAAGGCGTATCCTACCAGATCGTCTACGATCCGACGCAATTCGTGCGTTCGTCGATCGAGGCTGTCATCCATACGCTGCTCGAGGCGATCGCGCTTGTCGTGCTGGTGGTGATCCTGTTCCTGCAGACCTGGCGTGCCTCGATCATTCCGCTGATCGCGGTCCCGGTGTCGATCGTCGGCACCTTCGCGGTGATGCATGTGTTCGGCTTCTCAATCAACGCGCTCAGCCTGTTCGGCCTGGTGCTGGCGATCGGCATCGTGGTCGACGATGCCATCGTCGTGGTGGAGAACGTCGAGCGCAACATCGAATCCGGCCTGTCGCCGCGCGATGCCACCAACCAGGCGATGCGCGAAGTGTCCGGCCCGATCATCGCGATCGCGCTGGTCCTGATCGCGGTGTTCGTGCCGCTCGCCTTCATCTCCGGCCTCACCGGACAGTTCTACAAGCAGTTCGCGCTGACGATTGCGATCTCGACCGTGATATCAGCGATCAATTCGTTGACGCTGTCGCCGGCGCTGTCGGCTCTGCTGCTGAAGGGACATCACGAGCCGAAGGACTGGCTGACCCGGATCATGGAAAGGTCGCTCGGCTGGTTCTTCCGCGGCTTCAACAAGGTCTTCACCAAGTCCTCCGAGAACTACGGCCGCACCGTCACCAAGGTGATCTACGGCAAGGCCGTGGTGATCGGCCTCTATGTGCTGCTGATCGGCCTGACCGGCGTGCTGTTCAAGCAGGTGCCGAGCGGCTTCGTGCCGGGCCAGGACAAGCAGTATCTGGTCGGCTTTGCGCGGCTGCCCGATGGCGCGACGCTCGACCGCACCGAGGAAGTGATCCGCAAGATGAGCGACATCGCGCTGACCCAGCCCGGCGTCGAAAGCTCGGTGGCGTTCCCCGGCCTGTCGATCTCCGGCTTCACCAACTCCTCCAACGCCGGCATCGTGTTCTCGACCTTGAAGCCGTTCGACGAGCGCAAGGATCCCTCGCTCAGCGGTCCGGCGATCGCGGCGGCGCTCAACAAGAAATATGCCGGCATCCAGGACGCCTTCATCGCCATGTTCCCGCCGCCGCCGGTCAACGGCCTCGGCACCATCGGCGGCTTCAAGCTGCAGATCGAGGACCGTGCCGGCCTCGGCTATGAAGCACTGAACGACGCGACCAAGGCGTTCATGGCGGCGATGCAGAAGGCGCCGGAAATTGCCGGCGTGTTCTCGAGCTTCCAGGTCAACGTGCCGCAGTTGTTCGCCGATATCGACCGCACCAAGGCACTCCAGCTCGGCGTGCCCGTCACGGAGGTCTTCAACACGCTGCAGATCTATCTCGGCTCCTACTATGTGAACGACTTCAACAAATTCGGCCGCACCTATTCGGTCTATGTGCAGGCCGACGCGCCGTTCCGCGCGCGTGCCGACGACATCAGGCAGCTGAAGGTGCGCTCGTCGTCGGGCGACATGGTGCCGCTGTCGGCCTTGCTGAAGGTCCGCCAGAGCGCGGGGCCGGAACGCGCGATCCGCTACAACGGCTTCCTGTCGTCGGATATCAACGCGGCTGCCGCGCCGGGCTATTCCTCCGGCCAGGCCCAGGAGGCGGCGACGCGGATCGCGGCCGAAGTGCTGCCGCCCGGCTTTGCCTTCGAATGGACCGACCTGACCTATCAGGAGTTCATCGCCGGCAACTCCGGAATCTGGGTGTTTCCGTTGGCGATCCTCTTGGTGTTCCTGGTGCTCGCCGCGCTCTATGAAAGCCTGGCGCTGCCGCTCTCGATCATCATGATCGTGCCGATGGGGCTATTGGCCGCGATGTTCGGGGTCTGGCTGTCGAAGGGCGACAACAACGTCTTCACCCAGATCGGCCTGATCGTGCTGGTCGGATTGTCGGCCAAGAACGCCATCCTGATCGTCGAATTCGCGCGCGAGCTCGAATTCGCCGGGCGGTCACCGATCCGTGCCGCGATCGAGGCGAGTCGCTTAAGGCTGCGACCGATCCTGATGACGTCGATGGCCTTCATCATGGGCGTGCTGCCGCTGGTGCTGTCGACCGGCGCGGGCTCGGAGATGCGGCGCGCGATGGGCGTTGCGGTGTTCTCCGGCATGATCGGCGTCACGGTGTTCGGCCTGTTCCTGACGCCGGTGTTCTACGTGCTGCTGCGCAGCCTCACCGGGATGAAGCCGCTGACGCAGCACGGCGAGACGACCATCCCTGGAAAAGCACACGCGGCATGATGCCGCGTGTGCAGAGCGTTTTCGAGCGAAGTGGATACCGGTTCGCGTGAAGAAAACGCGGCAAGACAAAAAAACGAGAGCTTCAGCTTTGATTCAATCAAAACTGAAGCTCTCGTTCGTGTCAGCTTCGAACGGAATCAGGCTGCGATATCGAGCAGCAATTGTGATGAACCGCGGACCAGCACCTTGCGGCCCGCGGGCGTCAGCTCAAACGAGTCTCCTCGCACCGCAACATAGCCGAGCGTGATCAGGCTCTCGACGGCAAACCGGTTCAGCCGGGTAGGGTTTGCTGCGGGAGCCCGCAGCGCTTTCAGCGCATCCCATTGATCGGGTCTGAGTTCGAATTCTTCGCTCATCGGTCCAGGCACTCCAGAAGTTCTTGGCGTGCGAGATACAGAGCGCAGATGAATTTCGTGCGACCACAACGAGTCAGGATTTCGATTTATGTGGACGCGTCGTCACATCGCCGTGTCATTGGAATACTTCAATTTTTTCGAATCATTGCGGCGCAATAACGCGTGATTTCGTCACAGTGATTAATCCCAAATTGTCACACAGGTTAATCGTCTCGATTAACCGCGCCGCACACTTGCGCCGCCATCGACCGGCAACGTGACGCCGGTCACGAAGTTTGCTTCATCGGAGGCGAGAAACAGCGCGGCATTGGCGACGTCCCAGCCGGTGCCCATCTTGTGACGCAGCGGCACCTTGCTGTCGCGCTCGGCCTCGACCTCGGCGCGGCTCTTCTTGAATTCGCGGGCGCGGGTGTCCACCGCCATCGGCGTGTTCATCAATCCCGGCAGGATCACGTTTGCGCGAATGCCATATTGCGCATTCTGGTAGGCGAGCTGTTCGGTGAAGGCGATCATCGCCGACTTGGTCGCCTTGTAGGCGACGTAGGGATAGGTCGTGATCGCGGCCATCGACGAGATGTTGATGATCGAGCCGCGCTGCTGCGCGCGCATGATCGGGATCACATGCTTGGCGGCGAGGATGCAGCTCTTCAGATTGATCGCCACGCAGCGGTCGAACGCCTCCTCGGTGATATCAAGCAGTTCGGCATCGCCGCCGGAGAGGCTGACGCCGACATTGTTGTGCAGGATGTCGACACTGCCCCAGCGGCCATGTGTGTCCGCCACCATCGCCTTGATGTCAGCATTTTTGGTGACGTCGGCCTTGAAGGCGACTGAAGTCCCGCCCTTGGCCGCGATCAGGTCGACCGTCTCCTGCGCCGAAGCCAGATTGTAATCGACGCACAGCACCCTGGCGCCTTCGCGCGCGAAGGTCAGCGCGGTGGCGCGGCCGTTGCCGATGCCCTCGCCGGGGCTTTGGCCTGCACCGACGACGATGGCGACGCGATCTTGCAGGCGCATCTCACTTCACTCCCTGTAGCGGGTACTGCTGCAGTACCTCCTTGTAGTAAGGTTCGTTGTCGATCTGCATGGTGGCGAGCACCCGCACCACGGCGCAGTAGAATGCGATCGTCAGCACGAGATCGGTCATGTGCTCGTCGGAGAGATGTTGCTTGATCTCGGCGAAGGTCGCCTCCGACATCGCGAGCTCGCGCACCATCTCGCGGGCGCCCTTGAGGATCGCCTTTGCCAGCGGCTCGAGCTTCGACGGCTGGCCACTGGTCTCCGCGATCAGGCCCTTTATATCCTCGTCGGTGACGCCAAACTCCTTGCCGATCTTCACATGGTGGGTGAATTCGTATTCCGACTGCTCGAGCCAGCCGACCTGCAGGATCGCGAGTTCGCGTAAGCGCGGATCGAGCTTGCTCTTGAAGCGGATATAGCCGCCGACGCCGTTGAAGGCGCGCGCCATGTCCGGCGAGTTCACCAGCAGCTTGTGCAGATTGGTGTTGCGCTTGAGCATGTCGCGATATTCGGGGGCGACCTGATCGGCTTCGAGATAGGGCAGGCGGGCCATTGTTGTTGTCCTTGTTTCGGCGGCTTGCGGAAGAGGCGGCTGTTGTTTCAGCCGTAGAGGGCTTTGTGCTCGCTTTCGTAGTTGGCGTAGGAATCCTTCATGCTGGCGCCGTTGAGCAGCATCGTTCCGACCACCGCGTTGTCGGCATCGAACACGGTCGAGCGCACCCACATGCTCTCGGTGCGCTTGCTGCCGGAAAGCGCCACGACCTCGCGCTCGACCCAATAGGTCTCGCCGGGGAAGAGCGGCCCGCGCAGAAGACGAATCTCCTGGTCGGCGAACAGCCCGACGGCGGGGCCGCGGACCGGCAGCCGGTCCTCGCGCGCGCGGTACTGGAACAGCACGCTCAGCATCTCCATCGGGATGATGGCGCGGCCCCAGGGATTGTGCTCCAGCGAATAATAATCCGAAGGCTCGGTGATCACCTTGAGCTTTTCGGCCAGCGAAAATGGATAGAGATCGCCCATGTTCTGGTCGAAATCCATCTTGATCGCCTGCCGCGGCGTCTTCATGCCGACCTTGATGTCGGCGAGGATCACGGGATCGGTCAGCGGCTTCAATTCGCCGAGCCGGCGGCTGAGCGCCGTCTCGCTGCCGTTGCCATCGATCGAGGCGGTGCCGCGCAGGATCTCGGTGCCGTCGCGCCTGACCATCCCGATCGTGCAAACGGTCTGGCCCGGCTTCGGCTTCTCGATCCGGGCCTGCACCTCTTCGCCTTCGAACACCGGGTTGCGGTAATGCGCGGATAGGCAGCCAGTGATGAACCAGGCGCGGCCCCAGATCCGCTCGCACAGCGGCGCGAACTGGCTGAAATGGGTCGGTCCCTCGATCGTGCCGCCGCGAAAGCCGAGCTTCTGCGCGGTTGCATCGTCGTGAATCGAGGCGTGGGAGTCGTAGGTCTGGGCCTGCAGCATCTGCTTCGGGCTGCGCCAGGGACCCACCAGCAGATTGCCGTTCTCCACGATTTCCGTCGTGAATGCGGATTCGACTGTAATCATCCTTGGTCTCCCTTTGCGCGCCACCGTTTCAAAGATGCCGGGGTTCGGCAAGGCCTTGCAGAACGACAAGGCCTCGCAGCGCAACAAGGCCTCGCATGCGCAACATGAGATATGTGCTGCGGCCATGGAACGGGGCTGTTCATGCATAACAAAATCAGTGCATGCTGATGCATGATCATTTCGGAAGATAATCAGACCGGTCCGGACCGGCGTGGCTGACTGACGGGGAAACTGATGGCGTTGATGGAAGTTGGACTGGACGACAAGTACCGGTTGGACACGAAACGAATCTTCCTCTCCGGTACCCAGGCGCTGGTCCGATTGCCCATGTTGCAGCGCGAACGCGACCGCGCGCACGGGCTGAACACCGCCGGTTTCATCTCCGGTTACCGCGGTTCGCCGCTCGGCATGTACGACCACGCGCTGTGGCGGGCGAAATCCTTCCTCAGGGAACATGACATCGCCTTCGTCCCCGGCCTCAACGAGGATCTGGCGGCGACCGCGGTGTGGGGCAGCCAGCAGGTCGGCATGTTCCCCGGCGCCAAGGTCGATGGCGTGTTCGGCATCTGGTACGGCAAGGGCCCAGGCGTCGACCGCTCGCTCGATGCGCTCAAGCACGCCAATTCCGCCGGCACCTCGCCGAACGGCGGCGTGATCGCGCTGGCCGGCGACGACCATGGCTGCCAATCCTCCACCCTGGCGCATCAGAGCGAGCAGGTGTTCGCCTCGGCGCTGATGCCGGTGGTCAATCCGGCGACGCTGCAGGATTATCTCGACCTCGGCATCCTCGGCTTCGCGCTGTCGCGCTATTCCGGCTGCTGGGTCGGCTTCAAGGCGATCTCCGAGACGGTGGAAAGCTCGGCCTCGATCGTCAGCGATCCCGATCGCATCAAGATCATCATGCCCGACGATTTCGAGATGCCGCCGGACGGGCTCTCGATCCGCTGGCCGGATCCGCCGCTCGAAGCCGAGCGCAGGTTGCACGGGCCCAAGATGGAGGCGGTCGCGGCCTTCGCCCGCGTCAACCGCTTCGATCGCATCGTGCTGGATTCGAAGCCGGCGCGGCTCGGCATCATGGCGACCGGCAAGGCCTATCTAGATCTGCGCCAGGCGCTCGCCGATCTCGGCATCACCGATGCCGATGCGCAGGCGCTCGGGCTGCGCATCTACAAGGTGGCGCTGACCTGGCCGCTCGAAGCGCGCGGCGCGCGCGCCTTCGCCGAGGGCCTGCAGGATGTGCTGGTCGTCGAGGAGAAGCGCGGCTTCATCGAGGACCAGCTGGTCCGCATCCTCTACAACATGGACGCCTCCAAGCGTCCCTCGGTGGTCGGCAAGCGCGACGAGAGCGGCGCTCCCTTGCTGCCGAGCGAGGGCGAGCTGACGCCGACCATGGTCGCCGCCGCCGTGGTGGCGCGGCTGCGCCGGCTCGGTCACCGCAGCCCGCTGCTGGAGCAGCGTTTGGCAAAACTCGAGGCGTTCGATCGCCCCGCCGAGGGCACGGGCACCGCGAAGCTGCAGCGCACGCCGTATTTCTGCTCGGGCTGCCCACACAACTCGTCGACCAAGATCCCCGAGGGCAGCCGCGCCATGGCTGGCATCGGCTGCCACGGCATGGCGCTGTCGGTGCCGAACCGCAACACCCAGACCATCTCGCATATGGGCGCGGAGGGCGTGAGCTGGATCGGGCAGGCGCCGTTCACCAGCGAACAGCATGTGTTCCAGAACCTCGGCGACGGCACCTACACCCATTCCGGCTTGCTGGCGCTGCGCGCAGCGGCCGCGGCCGGCGTCAACATCACCTACAAGATCCTCTACAACGATGCGGTTGCGATGACCGGCGGCCAGCCGGCCGAGGGCGGCTTTACGGTGTCGCAGATCGCACACCAGGTCTGGGCGGAGGGCACCAAGCGGCTCGCGATCGTCTCCGACGATCCAGACAAATATCCCGCCAATTATTTCCCGGCCGGCGCTACCATTCATCATCGCCGCGAGCTCGATGCCGTGCAGCGCACCCTGCGCGAGATCGAGGGCCTCACCGTCCTGATCTACGACCAGACCTGCGCCGCCGAGAAGCGCCGTCGCCGCAAGCGCGGGCTGTTCCCCGATCCGGCCAAGCGCGTCTTCATCAATGAGCGCGTCTGCGAGGGTTGCGGCGACTGCTCGGTGGCGTCGAACTGCGTCTCGGTGCAGCCGCTGGAGACCGAACTCGGCCGCAAGCGCCGCATCGACCAGTCGAACTGCAACAAGGATTTCTCCTGCATCGAGGGCTTTTGCCCGAGCTTTGTGATGGTGCAGGACCCCAAGCTGCGCAAGGCGGACCGCGCTGCCGCCGATCCCAAGGCGTTGTTCGCCGACTTGCCGACGCCGCCTGTGGCCGCGTTGAGCAATCCCTACAACATCCTGATCACCGGCATCGGCGGCACCGGTGTGATCACCATCGGCGCGCTGCTCGGCATGGCCGCGCATGTCGAGGGGCTCGCCTGTTCGACGCTCGACTTCACCGGCCTGTCGCAGAAGAACGGCGCCGTGATGAGCCATGTCCGGCTCGCGCCCGCCTCCGACATGCTGACCACGGTGCGCATCGCACCGGGCAATGCCAACCTGATCCTCGGCTGCGACCTCGTCGTCGCCACCAGCGTGCCGGCGCTGAGCCGCGCCGAGCGCGGCGTCACCCGCGCCGTGGTCAACGCCGATCTCTTGCCGACCGCGAGCTTCGTGATCGATCCCGATATCGACTTCGAAGCCAGCTCGATGCGCGATGCGCTAAACGGCGCGGTGACGCCTGGCGACCTCGATATCCTCGATGCCACCGGGCTTGCCACCGCGCTGATGGGCGACAGCATCGCCACCAACGCCTTCATGCTCGGCTTTGCCTTTCAGCGCGGCGCGATCCCGCTGTCGCTGGAAGCGATCCTGAAGGCGATCGAGCTCAACGGCGCCGCCATCGAGATGAACAAGACCGCGTTCTCGTGGGGCCGGCTCGCCGCGCATGATCTGCAACGCGTGGTCAGCGCCGCACGCTTCAAGAGCGCCGGCGCCGCGCCGGCCAAGAAGACGCTTGATGAGGCGATCGCGTTCCGCGCCAAATTCCTCACCGACTATCAGGACGCGGCCTACGCCAGGCGCTATCTCGACGATGTAGCGCGCGTCCGCACCGCCGAGGCGGCGGCCGCGCCGGGCTCGCAGGACCTGACGGAGGCCTTCGCAAAGGGCCTGTTCAAGCTGATGGCCTACAAGGATGAATACGAAGTCGCGCGGCTCTATTCCGACGGCGAGTTCAGCAAGGCCTTGAGGGAACAATTCCAAGGCAATTCCGGCTTGAAGGTCTTGCTGGCGCCGCCGCTGCTGGCCCAGCGCGATCCCGTCACCGGGCGGCTGCAGAAGCGTGAATTCGGTCCGTGGATCTTCACGGCGTTCGGCATGCTCGCAAGGCTGAAGGGCCTGCGCGGCACCGCCTTCGACATCTTCGGCTATACCGCCGAGCGCAAGATGGAGCGCGCATTGCCGGTCGAGTATTCGGCGATGATCCTGCGTCACCTCGACGGCAAGAAGCCGCTCGACTTGCCGCGCCTCGTGGCGCTGGCGAAGGCTGCGGAGCTCGTGCGTGGTTATGGCCACATCAAGGAGGGCAACGTCGCCCGCTACCGCACCGAATGCGCTCGGCTGGAGCGCGCGATCAGCCAGCCGCTGGCGCAGGCGGCGGAGTAAGGCCGGGGAACTTTCCACAGCCGCCCTGGTTGACCGGCAACCCTGCCTGCAAGCGGTGGCTGGATTCGTACGCCCGAGCCCCTACATGATGGCTGTCTGTTCGAGTGATTTCAGGAGGCCGTTTGATGGTCCTGAAAAACGCTTTTGTTGCAACCGTTTGTACCGCGTGCCTGGCTTTGGGCGGCGTGGCGTTGGCTGACGAGCATCGCCCCAGCGAGTTCTTCAGCCTCGATCTTTCACGCGCAGTGTTGTCGCCGAAGCCGCTTGGCCCGGCGGCGCAGTTCGAGCCCGTTCCGGTCGAGGCGAAGACCGACCATGGCCCCGATCAGCATGCGAATGTCGAGCCGCAGGTCGAGGAGCCGAAAGTCGCGCCGAAGAAAGCCGTGCGGACCACCAGGGTGACCGCGCCGCACGAGAAGAAGCGCGCGGAAGCGCGCGTGCCCGCCCGTGCCAAGCTCGCGCGCCGCCACTCGAACCCGCTCGATGCGGAGGCCCGTGACACACGGATCCAGACCTGGCCGTGCCGCACCGGCGGCATCTGCAACTGGCATCGGTGAGGCGGCGCTCTCGCGCCTCTGCTTTCTCGAAGTGCGTCAATCCTTGACCCGTCATCCTGAGGTGCGAGCGAAGCGAGCCTCGAAGGATGGATCGGCCACGGACGGGCCGTTCATCCTTCGAGACGGCCGCTTCGCGACCTCCTCAGGATGACGGGTTTGGTGCTTGAGCGCTCGATATCCGGGGCCGCCGTCCCAGCAGCCGCCCCCGAGTCATCCCGCCGTCGCAAAACCGTCGGCGGAGAGTCAAGAAACCGTAAGGCCGGAGTCAAGGAGCGCAGGCAAAACCTTCGTTGCGATTCGACGAAGGTTATTCGATGCCGACAGCGAACTCCGCGAGGCGGCGAGGCCTCACCCGGCGCCAGCTTCTGGTGCGCTCGGCGTCGACCGCGGCGCTGGCGGGATTCGGCGCGCTGGCAAGACCGTATCTGAGCCGCGCCGCGGATCGGCCCGCGATTGCGGGCATCCAGTCCGGCGACGTGGCAAGCGATTCCGCTGTCATCTGGGCGCGCGCCGATCGCGCCGCGCGGATGCACATCGAATGCGCCGCGGTCGAAAGCTTCGCCAGCATCCTGCGCACCGTGTCCGCCGATGCGCTGCCCGAGCGCGACTTCACCGCCAAGCTGCTGCTCGACGGCCTGCCGCCGGGCCAGGACCTGTTCTATCGCGTGCGCTTCGAGGACCGCGAGGGCACATCAGGCGAAAGCCGGGTCGGCCATTTCCGAACCGCGCCGGCCGACCGGCGTCCCGTCTCGTTCGTCTGGTCCGGCGACGTCGTCGGGCAGGGCTGGGGCATCGACCCCGCGCGCGGCGGCTTGCGCAGCTACCGCACCATGCTGGACGAGCGTCCGGACTTCTTCATCCATTCCGGCGATCACATCTACGCCGATTGCACGGTGCCGTCGGAGCAGAAACTCCCAAACGGTGAGATCTGGCGCAACATCGTCACCGAGGAGAAATCCGTCGTCGCGCAGAGCCTCGATCAGTTTCGCGGCAACTACAAATACAACTGGCTCGACGAGAGTTTCCGCGCCTTCCACGCCGAGGTGCCGATGTTCGCGCAGTGGGACGACCACGAGGTGGCCGACGACTGGTCGCCACTCGGCACCACCGATGCGACCGGCTATGAGGCGGACGGCAGCTCGCGCCTGGTGGCACGGGCACGCCGCGCCTTCCACGAATTCATGCCCATGCGGCTGATGCCGGAGCGCGATGGCCGCGTCTACCGCAAGATTCCCTACGGGCCACTGCTCGACGTCTTCATCATCGACATGCGCTCCTATCGCGATTCCAGCTGGAACAAGCAGGGCGATCCGGACCACGCCTGCATCCTCGGCCAGAGCCAGCTCGCCTGGCTGAAGCGGGAGCTGGCGGCGTCGGATGCTGTCTGGAAGGTGATCGCGGCGGATCTGCCGATCGGCCTCGTCAGCCTCGATGCGGTCGCGCTCGGCGACGGGCCGCCCGCGCGGCGCGAGCACGAGATCGCCGATCTGTTGTCCTTCATGAAGCGCGCCGGGGTCCGCAACACGGTGTGGCTCACCGCCGACATGCACTACACCGCCGCGCATCACTATGATCCGAACCGCGCGGTGTTCCAGGAGTTCGAGCCGTTCTGGGAGTTCGTCTCCGGTCCGCTGCATGCCGGCACCTGGTCGCCGGGCGAGCTCGACAACACCTTTGGCCCGAAGGCGATGTACCAGAAGGGCTGCTCGGCCGAGCAGGGCGACAATCTCGCGCCGTGCTTCGGGCTGCAATTCTTCGGCCGCGTCGACATCGACGGCAAGACCGGCGTGATGACGGTGACGCTGAAGGACGTCGACAACCACGACCTCTGGTCGGTCTATATCGAGCCGCGGCCGGACGCGCGGCCCGGCCAGATCATGGCGCAGCACATCTAGCGCCGTCTCTGATCCGTCGCGACATCTTGATTGCCGGCGTCTTGCCCGAGGGCCCGGTTTGCGGGCAGACTGCGTGTCGGCAGTCCTGCCAATTTCATTCCCACGAAACGATTTGCTGGCGTGACGTCGTCGATGGCATCGGCGTCCCACGCGTCAGGAGCTATCCATGGAAAATCTGCAGACACAGGGCATCAGCCTGCCGCAGCTCGGGCTCGGCACCTTCCGCATGCAGGGCGATACCTGCCGCGCGGCGGTCGAGAGCGCGCTTGGGCTCGGCTATCGGCATATCGACACCGCCGAGATGTACGGCAATGAAGAGGCGATCGGGGCGGCGATCGCTGCCTCGAATGTCGCGCGCAGGGACCTGCACGTGACCACCAAGGTCTGGCACGAGAACCTGGCGCCGGATGCGATCCGGACAGCGTTCGACGCCAGCCTGAAGAAGCTGCGGCTCGATCACGTCGATCTCTATCTGGTGCACTGGCCGTCGCGGAGCATGAAGCTGCCTGCCGTCTTCGAGACGCTGATGAAACTGAAGGAGGAAGGCCGCACTCGTGCGATCGGCGTCGCCAATTTCACCACCGCGCTGCTCAAGACCGTGGTCGAGGACATCAAGGCGCCGATCGCCTGCAACCAGATCGAATATCACGCGATGCTGGACCAGACGCCGGTGCGCAAATATCTCGCCGCGAAATTGATCCCGCTGGTGGCCTATTGTCCGCTCGCCCAGGGCCGCTTCGCCACCGACGAGACGCTGGCGAAAATCGGCAGCAAGCATGATGCGACCGCGGCGCAGGTGGCGCTGAAATGGCTGCTCGATCAGGATGGCGTGGCGGCTATTCCGAAAGCCTCGCGCGCCGAAAGCCAAAAGGCAAATCTCGACGCACTGAAGGTCAAGCTCGACGACGCGGACCGCAAGGCGATTGCCGCGCTGCCCAAGGACATGCGCTGCGTCAATCCGGGGTTTGCGCCGGCGTGGGATTGAGGCCGCTGGCCCTGAGGAAGCAGAAAAGAAAATGGCTCCGTGAGGAGCCATTTTCCGTTGTGTCGGTCCTTAGTAGTGATGACGCTTGATGATCACCGTCCGGTCATGGCCGTGATGCCAGCCATGATGCCAACCGCGATGCCAGCCACGGTCATGGCGCATTTCGGCGCGTGCGCCCCAGCCGCGGTCCCAGTGATGATGACCGCCATGTCTGATCACGACCGTCTCGGCGCTCGCGATCGACGGAACGGCCACCGCAAGCGCACCAACCGCCGCGAGAACAAAGCCAATCTTTTTCATCTCATCCTCCTCAAATAAGTGAAGAGAAAACCGTGCGGAGATTGAAACGTTCCTCAGGAACCAGAGGAGTTTTCTGAACGCTTGTTCAGCAACTGCCTCGAACGCTGCTGCCGTCGCGTGTTGGTGCGCACAACCGATGAGCGAGCGCACGGGCGGCTTTCCCGGCCTTGCCTAACCGCTGCGTCCGACGCATCATCGCGCCATAAAAATCAATGTTCGGGGGGACGTTGCCATGAGCGAATTTTCACGCCGGGATTTTTTGAAAGTGACGGGATCGGCCGCTGCCGCAGCCATCGCGAGGCCGGCCGCTGCGGCGATGGGGCCGGACGACAAGTTCGACCTCGTGATCAAGAACGGCGATGTCATCGATCCCAGCCAGTCGCTGCGCGGCAAGCGCGACATCGGCATCCGCTGGGGCATCATCGAGGCGATCGAAGACGAGATCCCGGCTGCTCGCGCCGCCAGGACCATTGACGCGTCGGGCAAGCTCGTGATGCCGGGTCTGGTCGATCTGCACTGCCACGTCTACCCGTACGGATCGGCGATCGGCATTCCCGCCGACGAGCTGGTGCAATTCCAGGGCACCACGACGGTGGTCTCGGCGGGCGACGCCGGCGTCAACAACCTCGCGGCGCTGCGGCGCTTCATCGTCGCGCAATCGCGGGCGCGGATCTACGCCTTCGTCCACATCGCCAACAACGGCCTGTCGGCATTCCCGGTGGCCGAGCTCTACAACATCGACAACGCCCAGGTCGAAGCCTGCGCGATGGCGCTGGCCGAGAACCCCGACTTCCTGATCGGGGTCAAGGTGCGGATGTCGGAAAACGTCATCTTCAAGCACGGCCTCGAGCCGCTGAAGCGCGGCATCCAGGCCTGCGAGATGTGCGGCTGGCCGGCGCGGATGATGGTACATATCGGCGGCGTCGAGACCAGGGAGCTGATGTCCGACATCCTCGATCTGCTGCGGCCGGGCGATATCCTGACCCACGCCTATTCCGGCGCGCCGAACATGTCCGGCGCTTTCACCAATATCGTCCAGGAGGGCAAGCTGTTGCCGGCGGCGCTCGCGGCCAAGCAGCGCGGCGTGCTGTTCGACGTCGGCCATGGCGGCGGCAGCTTCGATTTCACGGTGGCCGAAGTCGCGATCCCCGCCGGCTGCGCGCCCGATACGATCTCCTCCGACATCCACGTCTTCTCGGGCAACTCGCCCGGCATTCCGTTCCTGCCGAACGTGATGAGCAAGTTCCTGGCGATGGGCTCGTCGCTGGATCAGGTGGTGGCGATGGCGACCTCGGTGCCGGCGCGGATCATCAACCGGACCCCGAAGGTCGGCACGCTGCAGCGTGGCGCGCCCGGCGACGTCGCGATCATGGATCTCGTCGAAGGCCCGGTCTCCTTCGTCGATACCCGCAACAACAAGCGCGACGGCAATCTGCTGCTGAAGCCGGTGCAGACCGTGGTCAACGGCGTGCCGTTCGGCCGGCCCTATCAGGCGCCGTTCTCGGTGAGGTAGGCGCGCAGATCGGTAGAGCATGATGAGATCAGATCGAATGGCGACCGCAAGCGCGCTGCGCTCCCTCGCCCCGTTCTTACGGGGAGAGGGTTGGGGTGAGGGGCTGCCTCCGCATATCCGGTGATAGCTGAGGTTGCGGAGGCTCCCCCTCACCCGGAACGCATCTGACGATGCGTTCCGACCTCTCCCCGCAGGGGCGAGGTGAATCGGAGTCCGCAACTCGCTTCAGCGCAAAGTCATCATGATCTAGCCGCGCTTCTCCACATTGCTGCTGCGCGCCGGCACGCCGAACTCCTTGCGGCACACCTCGGCCAGCGCGGCAACGCCCTCGCGGATCTGCTCGTGCGAGGGGCTGGCGAAGCAGAGGCGGAGCCGGCTGCCGGAATGGGCCTTGCTGGTCGACCATTCCGGTCCCGGATTGATCGAGACGCCGGCGGCAAGCGCCGCCTGATAGAGCTTCAGCGTGTCGACATTGTCGGGCAGCTTGACCCAGAGGAAGATGCCGCCCTTGGGCGCCTCGAATTCGGCCGCGGTGCCGAACTGCTCGTTCAACGCCTCCATCAGCGTATCGAGCTTGGCGCGCAGGCCCTTGGTCAGGCGCGGCACATGGGTCGAAAAATGCGGTGCGCAATATTCCGCGAGCACCATCTGCTCCAGTGCGCCGGAGCCGGCGTCGGTCTTCAGCGGCAGCATTCGCGACATGATCCCCCAGGGCGCGACGATGAAGCCGACCCGTAGCGCAGGCGCGATCGATTTGGAGAACGAGCCGATATGGATCACGCCGCCATGCTTGCTCATCGCATAGATCGCGGGCGGCCGTTCGCCGTTCCAGATCAAATCGGCATAGCAATCGTCCTCGAAGATCGGCACGCCGTATTCCCTTGACAGCTTCAGCATCCCGGCGCGGCGGCTCTCGGGAAGGATCGAGCCGGTCGGGTTCTGCACTGTCGGGATGGTGTAGATGTATTTCGGCGTGATGCCGCGCCGCTTGTGATCGGCGAGTGCCGCAGCCAGCGCATCGATCCTGATGCCCTCGCCATCGAGGGGAATGCCGACCGCATTGACGCCGAGCCGTGTCAGCCGGTTCAGTGAGCCCTGATAGGTTTCCTGCTCGATCAGCACGGTATCGCCCTTGGCGAGCAAGGTGTGATTGACAAGATCGAGCGCCTGCAGCGAGCCGGAGACGATCATGATCTCGTCCGGCGTGCAGGCAATCCCGGCGTCGCGCTTCAGCTTCTCGGTCAGGAACTGGCGCAGCGGCAGATAGCCCTGCGGCCCGTGCGCGAGATTGTAGGTCGCCAGATTCCTGCCCTCGCGCTTCAACACGGCGTTGACCGCCTCCAGCAGCCCGTCGACCGGGACCTGGTCGGGATCGTTGTTGCCGCCGACGAAGCTGTATTTGGCGAGCCCGGTCCAGCGTGCGGCCGGGGCAGGCAGGCCGGCCGCGAGTAGCGGTGTAAAGTCGAACTGGGCTGAGGTGGACATGGACGTTTCGCTCCGTGTTGTTATCGTTGAGAAGGCCGCGGCAAGCGGCCTTCCATGAGGTTAGTTCTTGCCGACCGGCCGGATCGGCCGGCCCTGGCTGATGAAGGCGTAATGCCCTGCGCCGACACTGCCGACCATCAAGGCCTCGACCGCCGGTTCCGCGATCTCGCCGGCGGCCGCCCAATCGACCACGAAATTCGCGCCGGTGCCGCCGCGGGTATCGGTCGTGGCGATCGCGACCTCGACGGTCGCAAACGGTTTTAGCGCGACCGGCGATTTAAGGTAGCTCTCCACCATCTTGCCTGATGTGTCGAAATAGGCGATCCGCTTCAGCACCAGCGGCTTCGTCTCGGAGGCGTTGTGCACGCTGAGCGTCACCGAAAAATCGGCCCTGAGCTTGCCCTGGCTCATCGACACGCTGGAATACACCGGCACGTAGAATGCACCGGAGGCGGTGAGGCCCTCCGATGGCACCGTCGTCAACGAGTTCGCGAAATTTTGTTCAATACTTGCCGAGGATTGTGCTAGCGCCTCTGACATGCGCACGGTGAGCAGGCAGAGCAAAACTGCGAGAAAAATGCCGCCTGCGCGGATGTGACACATTGCTCGGTTGATCCTCACGCCCGGCCCTCTAGGTTGCGGCAACAGGAAGTCTTTGACGCATGCATGAACTGATTCCCGATATCACGCTCTGTATCCTGTTTGCCTGGGGGATTGGGCTGCTCGCCCACTTCTCCCGGCAACCGCTGATACTGGCCTACCTTATCGCCGGCTTTTTCATTGGTCCATTCGGCATGGGCTGGGTCAAGTCCCAGGAATCGATCAGCGTCATCTCCGAGCTCGGCCTGATCTTCATGCTGTTCATGATCGGGCTGGAAATCGACCTCAAGAAGATCATCCGTGCCGGCAAGGTCATCCTGTTCGCGGGAGCCGGCGAGCTGATCGGCGGCTGCCTGATCGGCGTGGCGTTCTTTGCCGCTATCGGGCTTGCGGTCGGCGGCGGCAAGTTCGACGCGATCTATCTCTGCGTCGCCTGCTCGTTGTCGTCGACCGTGATCATCGTCAAGGTGCTCTACGAGAAGCGCGAGCTGGATACGCTGCCGGGCCGCATCACGCTCGGCGTGTTGGTGCTGCAGGACATCTTCGCGATCCTGTTCCTGGCGGTGCAGCCGAGCCTCGACGATCTGCAGATCAGCGTCGTGCTGTTGTCGATTGCCCGCGTCGCGGTGCTGGTCGCGACCGCGCTGGTGCTGAGCCGCTACGTGCTGCCGCGGCTGTTCCACCAGATCGCGCGGCGGCCCGAGCTCGTGCTGCTCGGCGCGCTCGCCTGGTGCTTCCTGATCGGCGAGATCGCCGAGCGGCTGCATCTGTCGCGCGAGATGGGCTCGCTGGTCGCCGGCGTCTCGATCTCGACCTTTCCCTATGCGCTCGACGTCACCGCCAAGGTCACGACGCTGCGGGATTTCTTCATCACGCTGTTCTTTGTCGCGCTCGGCATGACGATCCCGATTCCGGGCCTCTCGGTGATCTGGCTTGCGCTCGTCATCGCGGCCTTCACGGTGGCGAGCCGCCTGATCACGACGTTCACGCCGCTCTATCTGATGAAGCAGGGCCTGCGTGCCAGCCTGCTGCCGGCGATCAACCTGGCGCAGATCTCCGAGTTCTCGCTGGTCGTGATCCAGACCGGCGTCGCCGCCAACCACATCGGAACCGAAACCGCGAGTGCGGCCTCGTTCGCCTTCGTCGTGCTGGCGGTGCTCTCGACCTTCGCGATGGGGCGCAGCGACCAGATCGTGCGCGGCCTGATCGGTCCGTTGAAGCGGATCGGGCTGCGCGACCTCGATCAGGAAGGCCAGGGCCGCGGCGAGGCCGGGCACGAGGGCGGACATGGCGAGATCCGGCGCATCGTCATCCTCGGCTTTTTCCGCGCGGCGAGCGCGCTGATCAGCCAGATCGAGCGGCAGAACCAGTCGCTGCTCGAGCAGATCAGCGTCATCGATTTCAACCCGCTGGTGTTCCGCACGCTGTCCGACCGCGGCATGCATGTGATCTATGGCGACATCAGCAATGTCGACACCCTGGTTCATGCCGGCATCGGCAAGGCCGAGATCATCATCCTGAGCGTGCCGGATTTCCTCTTGGTCGGCGCCGACAATGAGAAGCTGGTGCGCCACGTCCGCGCCCTCAATCCGACCGCGCGGATCGTTGCCACCGCGGACCTGTTGACCGGCGTCGACGACCTCTACAGCGCCGGCGCCGACTACGTGACGGTGACCCGGCTCAGCGACGCCGGCGAGCTCTATTCCGTGATCGAGGCGGCCGACGCCGGTCTGCTCGACGACAAGCGCGCCGAACTGGACGCCCAGCTCAGCGACCGGCGCGAGGTGCTGCCGTAACGCCGGTCTCAAGGCTGTCCATCATCTCTCCCCATCGGGGAGAGGTCGATTTGCGCAGCGGGTGAGAGGCTCGAGTCCCACGAGAGGGCTGAACCCCTCACCCGGATCGCATCGAGCGATGCGATCCGACCTCTCCCTTTGGGAGAGGTGAAATCTCCCCTCCTGGTATCCCTGCCGGATGCATGGCGGGTTGCATAATGATACTGGCGCTGACATCGGAACCCGGCTAATCCACTGCCTGCATATAGCGAGATGTCAAGACAATGGCCGATACGATCCAGGAAGTGCTGCAAGCCTTTGCGAAGGGTGAACTCGTTGTCGTCACCGACGATGACGACCGGGAAGGCGAGGGCGATCTGATCGTCGCGGCGTCGTTCTGTACGGCGGAGAAGATGGCTTTCATCATCCGCCACACCTCCGGCATCGTCTGCGCGCCGATCACCACCGAGGATGCCCGCCGGCTGCGGCTCGACCCGATGGTGGCGCACAACGAGTCCAACCACACCACCGCCTTCACGGTCTCGATCGACTACAAGCCCGATGGTGGCACCGGCATCTCGGCCGAGGAACGCGCCTCCTGCTGCCGCGCGCTCGCCAATCCCAATGCCGGCGCCAATGATTTCGCGCGTCCCGGCCACATCTTCCCGCTGATCGCGCGCGACGGCGGCGTGCTGCTGCGCTCCGGCCACACCGAGGCGGCGGTCGATCTGTGCCGGCTCTCCGGCTTGCCGCCGGTAGGCGTCATCAGCGAGCTGATGAACGACGATGGAACCGTGATGAAGGGCGAGCAGGTCGCCAAATTCGCCGCCGCCCACAAGCTCAAGCATGTCACGATCGCGGACATGATCGCCTATCGCCAGGCGCGCGAGAAGCTGATCGAACGGGTCGCGACCTTCACCACCGAAAGCCCGATCGGCCCGCTGCAGGGCTACGCCTATCGCTCGCCGTTCGACGAGATCATGCATGCCGCCTTCGTCTATAACGGCATCGGCGACGGCCGGGACGTGCTGACGCGGCTGCACAAGCCGAACATCGTGAAAGACCTGTTCACCGGGCCGGCGCGAATGGAAGCCGTGCTGCGACATTTCAAGGATGCCGGCCGCGGCGTGCTGGTATATCTGCGCGATGGTGCCGCCGGTGTTCCGGTCGAGCCGGTTGGCGAGCAGAAGACGGCGGAGGCCGATCGCCACAGGCAGTGGCGCGAGGTCGGCGTCGGCGCACAGATCCTGCGTGATCTCGGCGTCACCTCGATCCGGCACCTGACTTCGTCGGTGCATGACTACAAGGGATTGTCAGGTTTCGGCATCGAGATCGTGTCGAACGAGAAGCTGGAGACCTAGGACTGTCATTCCGGGGCGCGCGATAGCGCGAACCCGGAAGCTCGAGATTCCGGGTTCGATGCTGACGCATCGCCCCGGAATGACGAAGGTCCCAATTCAATTGCGCTTCGCAGCATAGCGCTTTAATTTATCCGCCAATTTCCGATAGACGATGCGAAAGGATGTTTCATGAGCGTGCGCCCCCAGGCCAAGGACAAGCCGGCTGCCGCCAGCTTCCAGTGGGATGATCCGTTCCTGCTCGACGACCAGCTTACCGAAGACGAGCGCCTGATCCGCGACACTGCGCGGGCCTACGCGCAGGACAAGCTGCTGCCGCGGGTCACCAAGGCCTATCTGGAAGAGAAAACCGACCGCGAGATCTTCAACGAAATGGGCGAGCTCGGCCTGATCGGCGTGACGCTGCCCGAGGAATATGGCTGCGCCAATGCGAGCTACGTGGCCTATGGCCTCGTGGCGCGCGAGATCGAGCGCGTCGATAGCGGCTATCGCTCGATGAACTCGGTGCAGTCGTCGCTGGTGATGTATCCGATCTACGCCTATGGCGACGAAAACCAGCGCAAGAAATATCTGCCCAAGCTCGCGACCGGCGAATGGGTCGGCTGCTTCGGCCTGACCGAGCCGGATGCCGGTTCCGATCCCGGCGGCATGAAGACCCGCGCCGAGAAGGTCGCCGACGGCTACAAGCTCAACGGCGCCAAGATGTGGATCTCGAACGCGCCGATCGCCGACGTGTTCGTGGTGTGGGCCAAGTCGGCTGCGCACGACAACCAGATCCGCGGCTTCATTCTCGAGAAGGGCATGAAGGGCCTGTCGGCGCCGAAGGTCGGCGGCAAGCTGTCGCTGCGCGCCTCGATCACCGGCGAGATCGTGCTCGACAATGTGGTGGTGCCGGAAAGCGCGCTGCTGCCCAACGTCTCCGGCCTCAAGGGCCCGTTCGGCTGCCTCAACCGCGCCCGCTACGGCATCTCCTGGGGCGCATTGGGCGCTGCCGAGGACTGCATGCACCGCGCGCGGCAATACACGCTCGACCGCAAGCAGTTTGGCCGGCCGCTCGCCGCCACCCAGCTGGTGCAGAAGAAGCTCGCCGACATGGAGACTGAGATCGCGCTCGGCCTGCAGGCCTCGTTGCGCGTCGGCCGCCTGATGGACGAGGGCAAGATGGCCCCTGAGATGATCTCGATCGTCAAGCGCAACAATTGCGGCAAGTCGCTCGACATCGCCCGCATGGCGCGCGACATGCACGGCGGCAACGGCATCCAGATCGAGTATCACGTGATGCGTCACGCCGCGAACCTCGAGACGGTCAACACCTATGAGGGCACGCACGACGTCCATGCGCTGATCCTCGGCCGCGCAATCACCGGCATCCAGGCGTTCTCGTAAGGGCGCTTGCTCGTCATTCCGGGGCGCGCCAACCGAACTCAGGTTTACCCGAGTTCGGCAGATCTTAAATGTCTAAGTCGGCAACAGCCGACTTGGACGGCGCGAACCCGGAATCTCGTGCCGCGTTCCTTTCCCTTCTTTCGAGATTCCGGGTCTGGCCCTGCGGGCCATCCCGGAATGACGATGCAGAGAAAATCCCCATGGCCGACAACGACGACATCCCGTTCAACCGCGACTTTCCGCTGAAGCCCGGCGTGGTCGAACAGGTCCGCCCCGGCGTTCGCCGTGTCCTCTGCAACAATCCGAGCCCGTTCACCTTCACGGGCACGGTCAGCTACATCGTCGGCGAGGGGAAGGTCGCGATCATCGATCCCGGTCCCGACGACGAGGCGCATGCCAAGGCGCTGCTCGACGCGGTCAAGGGCGAGACCGTGACGCATATCCTGGTCACCCATACCCATCGGGACCATTCGCCGAACACGCCGCGGATCAAGGCCGCGACCGGCGCGCCGGTCTATGCCGAGGGACCGCACCGCGCCTCGCGGCCGCGCTTCGAGAGCGAAAAGCACAATCCGGAATCCGGCGCCGACCGCGATTTCCGGCCCGATGTGCAGGTCAAGCACGGCGACGTCATCGAGGGCGCGGGCTTTGCGCTGGAGGCGGTCGCGACCCCCGGCCACACCGCCAACCATCTGGCGTTCGCCTGGGCCGAGCGCAGCATCAATTTCGTCGGCGACCATGTGATGGGCTGGTCGACCTCGATCGTGGCGCCGCCGGACGGCTCGATGATCGATTACATGGCCTCGCTGGAGCGGCTGGAACAGCGGCCCGAGCAGCTGTATTTCTCCGGCCACGGCCCGGAGATTCCGGAGGGCCCGCGCTACGTCCGCTTCCTGGCGCGGCATCGCCGGGCGCGCGAGGCATCGATCCTGCATCGTCTCGGCAAGGGCGAGGCCGACATTCCAACCATGGTGCGGGCGATCTATATCGGGCTCGATCCGCGGCTCGCCAATGCCGCCGGCTATTCGGTGCTGGCGCATCTGGAGGACCTGGTCGCACGCGGCGTCGTGGCGACGGACGGCGATCCCGTGATCGGCGGGACGTACCGATTGGCCTAGTTCGTCATTCCGGGATGGTGCCAAGCACCAGACCCGGAATCTCGAGATTCCGGGTTCATCGCTGCGCGATGCCCCGGAATGACGCTACCGCGTCACTTCTTCACCGTCTTCGCCGGCGGCGCCTTTGGCGCGACAGGAGCCGCCTTCTTCGCCGGCTTGGCATTGTCGTTCTCGGCCGCGCTGTTGAGGTCTTCGATCAGCTTCTTGACGCGGGCGGCGTTGCTGCCGAGATCGGTGTCGAAATAGCGCGACGCCGAGCGGATATCGACGCGGGAGTCCTCGTCGTCAGGCGTGACCCGGATCGAGACGTCCTCGCGGAAACCCATGATCGGCGTCCGCGCTACCGCCTCGATGCGGCCGATGCGGCGCGGCGGCTGCGGCGCGCGCGCGTCGATGACGAGCCATTTGCGGCGGTTCACCAGCCGCAGCGTCAGCTCATAGGCGCGGTCGACCGGGGTTTCGAGCTCGACGGTTTCGATATCGGGATAGGCCGCGCGCTGCCGCTCGGCCGAATAGAGGCCGGCATAGGCGGCAGGATTGGTGCCTTCCCCGGTGCGCAGCCGCGCCAGCGCCTCGAATTTCGGCGGGTCGATCGCGTCGGTGGTGACGTCGTAAATCCGCGGCAGCTTGCGGTACTGATAGATGAGGTAGGCCGGGTAGGCGAGGATCGCCGCGTCGATCAGCAGCGCGAGCAGGATCCGGCCCATGCCGCGGGTGCCGTTCTGCCAGATCGCGGCAAAGGCGGCCAGCCCGAGCAGGATCGACAGGCCGGCCAGGCCCAGCGCGCCGAAGAAGGTCGCCAGCGCCGGCTTGACCTCCAGGAACCCGAAGCGGACGATCAGGATCGAGACCACCACCGCGACGACGGAGAAGATGGCGAGGTTGCGCGACCAGGTGGCGAGACCGGACACGGGCTCCTGCTGGTAGGGAGCGGAAAACCTGCGCGCCATCGTCGAAAAATCTGCCGGTTGAGATGTCCTCTGGCGACCTCGGCCGCCGCGATCAGTCGTGTGAGACCACGGACCTGCGGCGAATTCAAGGGATTTGGGCTTTACCCCGAATCGTCATGGCCGCGCATAGCCGTCCGAAGGACGGCGTCGCTTGCGCTCGCCTATGACCCGGCCATCCATGTCTTGCCGCACGATGAAGTCGTGGATGCCCGGGTCAAGCCCGGGCATGACGAGCGTTTGTTTTCACGCCGCGGCGGTCGGGAACGTGTAATCCTTGAATTGGTCGCGCAGCGCCGTCTTCAGGATCTTGCCGGTCGCGGTGTGGGGAATGCCGTCGACGAAGGCGACGTCGTCGGGCATCCACCATTTGGCGATCTTGCCGTCCATGAACTTCAGGATGTCCTCGCGCGTGGCACTCTGGCCCTGCTTGAGTTGCACGATCAGCAGCGGCCGCTCATCCCATTTGGGGTGATGGACACCGATCACGGCGGCTTCCGCGACCGCCGGATGGCCGACCGCGAGGTTCTCGAGATCGATCGAGGAGATCCATTCGCCGCCGGACTTGATCACGTCCTTGGAGCGGTCGGTGATCCGCATGTAGCCGTGCTCGTCCATCGTCGAGACGTCGCCGGTGTCGAAATAGCCGGCATCGTCGAGGATGTTGCTGTCGACCCGGAAATAGGCCTTGGCGATCGCCGGGCCCGAAACCTTGAGACGGCCGAAGGTCTTGCCGTCCCACGGCAGCTCCTTGCCGGCATCGTCGGTGATCTTCATCTCGACGCCGAACGGCGGATAGCCCTGGGTCTGCAGGATGTCGAGCCGCTCCTCGCCGGTGCGCTCG
Organism: Bradyrhizobium sp. USDA 4541; assembly: GCF_024171085.1. Classification (NCBI taxonomy): domain Bacteria; kingdom Pseudomonadati; phylum Pseudomonadota; class Alphaproteobacteria; order Hyphomicrobiales; family Nitrobacteraceae; genus Bradyrhizobium; species Bradyrhizobium sp. USDA 4541. The sequence continues at coordinate 8,115,661 of NZ_JALJZF010000001.1, read as the reverse complement.
GTAAACGGTGGCTTCAACGTCGCCAGCGTGCCGAGCGGGCTCATCTCGGTCATGCCCCAGGCGTGGCGCACCTGGCTGCCCATGTCGAGGAACGCCTGGATCATCGAGCGTGGCATCGCCGACCCGCCGCAGATCACCATCTGCAGATCCGGCAGCTTGACGTTGTTGGCGGCCATGTATTGCAGCAGCATCAGCCACACCGTCGGCACGCCGGCGGTGTGCGTGACCTTCTCGGTCGACAGCAACTCGTACACCGAGGCGCCGTCGAGCTTCGGGCCCGGCATCACGAGCTTGGTGCCCATCGACGGCGCGGAGAAGGCGATGCCCCAGCTGTTGGCATGGAACAAGGGGACCACCGGAAGCATTGTGTCCGACGCGGAGGTGCCGAGCGCGTCCTTCGAATTGGCCATCAGCGCGTGCAACACGTTGGAGCGGTGCGAATAAAGTACACCCTTGGGATCGCCCGTCGTGCCGGAGGTGTAGCACATCGCCGCCGCGGTGTTCTCGTCGAAGGTCTTCCACTCGAACTTGCCGTCGGATGCCGCGATCCAGTCCTCATAGGCGACCGCGTTCTTCAGCGTGGTCTGCGGCATGTGCGCCTTGTCGGTCAGCACCACGTAGCGCTCGACGCTCGGCAGCTGGCCTGCGATCTTCTCCAGCACCGGAACGAAGGTGAGGTCGGTGATGACGATGCGGTCCTGGGCGTGGTTGACGATCCAGGCGATCTGCTCCGGAAACAGGCGCGGATTGACCGTATGGCAGATCGCGCCGATCCCCATGATGCCGTACCAGACCTCGAGGTGGCGCCAGGTGTTCCAGGCTATGGTGGCGACGCGGTCGCCGAGCTTGATGCCGTCACGTTCCAGGCTCTGCGAGACCTTCAGTGCGCGGGTGTGGATCTGGGCGTAGGTGGTGCGATGAATCGGGCCTTCGACCGACCGCGTCACGACTTCCTGTGTGCCGTGATATTTGGCGGCGTGCTCAATAATCTTGTGACACAGCAAGGGCCAATCTTGCATCAAACCAAGCATACGCGAATCCCTCCTCGATCCTCACACATGATCCGCCGGCATCTTGGACGGCCGGCAGTAAAATCATGGAACTGACATGAACTTTAGCGCGGAGAAAGCAAGCCGAAAATGGCCTGTTGGCGCGTTTCGTCGCGGGGGCGCGGCAATGGTTACCGCCGCCGCCGTGCTGCTTTGCCTTGGCATGCAAGCAGGCCCCGCCGAGGCCGCCCGCCGCGCGCCCAGCTTTCCGTGGGACGATCTGTTCGGCACCCGGCCGCAAAGGCCGCACAAGGCAGCCCGCCGCTCAGCGGTGCCGCTGCCGAAGCCACGCCCGGCTGAGGCGCCGGCGGCAGCTCACGCGCCGGCGGCGAACGAGCCCGAGCCGCCCGCGGCCGGGACGCAGTCTCCGGCCGCACCTGCCGAAGCGGCCAGGCCCAGCGAGACGGCCAAGCCCGCTGATGCCGCCAAGCCGGCCGAGCCCGCCGCGCCGCAGCTTTCGGCCTGCCGGCAGGCACTGACCGAGGAGATCGCGATCGCCCCGAGCATTCCGGATATCCACGGCGCCGGGGGCTGCGGCGGCGAGGATCTGGTGCGGCTCGAGGCGATCGTGCTGGCGGACAAGCGCAAGGTCGCGGTCAAGCCCGCCGCGATCCTCCGCTGCAAGATGGCTGCTGCGGTCGCCGACTGGGTCCGCTCCGATATCGCGCCGCTCGCGCAGAACCTCGGGGGCGGGATCAGCAATCTCGACAATTTCGACTCGTTCGAATGCCGCGGCCGCAATCGGGTCGCCGGAGCGCAGCTCTCCGAGCATGGCCGCGCCAATGCGCTCGACGTCCGCGCGCTCGGTCTCGCCAACGGCAAGTCGATCTCGCTGACCGACCGCAGCGTGCCGCGGACCTTGCGCGAGACCGTGCGGCATTCGGTCTGCGCCCGCTTCTCCACAGTGCTCGGCCCGGGCTCGGACTGGTACCACGAGGATCACATCCATCTCGACCTGATCGAGCGTCGTAACAATTACCGGATCTGCCAGTGGAACGTGGACGACCCGCTGCCGCAGGTCGCGCCGCTGTTGCCGGCCGAGCGCCCCGAAGAGGCACCGCCGCGCGAGGTCGCCGCCAAATCCGACGCGCCGAAAGCGGACACATCCAAAGCTGACCACGGCAAGTCTGGCACCGGCAAGCCGGACGCCACAAAATCAGATGATGCGGCCGCGCCCGACCGCAGCGCCGAGACCAAACCGCAGCCAACAAAAAAGCGCCGGCAAAGCCGGCGCTTTTGATCGCGATTGCGATTGGATCAGTAGGTCGTGCCGCCGCCGCCCTGCAGCGCCATCTGCGGCTTGTAGGGCGAGTCGCCGTGCTTCGGCTCCAGCACCACGACGATGGTACCGAGCTTGACGCGGTTGTAGAGGTCGATGACGTCCTCGTTGGTCATGCGGATGCAGCCCGAGGAGATCGATGCGCCGATATATTCCGGCTGGTTGGTGCCGTGGATGCGGAACAGCGTGTCCTTGCCGCCCGAATAGAGATACATCGCGCGCGAGCCCATCGGATTGTCGGGGCCCGGGGCCACGAAGGTCGGGACGCCAAGGCGCGAGATTTCGCCGGGGGTCGGGTGCCAAGCCGGCCATTCGGTCATGCTGCCGACCTTGGCGATGCCGGACCAGGCCATGGCTTCCTCGCCGACGGTGATGCCGTAGCGGATCGCCTTGCCGTCGTTCAGCACGTAATAGAGGTAATGGTTGTCGGAATCGACCACGATCGAGCCGGGGGCTTCCTTGCGGTGGTACTCGACGATGGCGCGGCGGAACGGTTCAGCGACCGGCGTCTTGACGTAGGTGGTCTTGGCCAGGAGTTCCTTGTCACGCGGCTTGAAGTTCGCGGTGTTGGTTGCCTCATAGGTTGTGGCCTGCATGCAGCCCGACAACATCAGGCCCGCGGCCAGGATCCCGAGGGTAACTTTGAGCGACGACATGATTACATTCCAATCGAAAATCCGCGCCCGAAAGCGCCACTATTACGCCCCAAACGCCACGATTCCATTACCGGCATTATTGCCGAAACGTGCCATTATTCCCAGAGTCTAGATGCCTTTCCCGCATCGCGGGACGCTGTCTGTGGCTTTTTTGCCGCAACTGTTCTGGTGCCGGGTTGGTTTTTGTGCAAACAGGCAACGGTCGACGAGTCGGCGTCACGTCGCTGCCGCTTGGCCGCCACAAGTATGGATGCCCGGTTAATACCCCGGTCATGAAGCGCCCCCCAGAATCGCGCTAAGTCGGCGGGTCCTGCCAGCCCTGTTTCGTGGAGTTCGTGATGCTGTCGGTGTTCGTTCCGTCCGAGTTTTCGCTCAAGAAGGCCACGGCGACCGACCTCGGCGCGCTGCCCGAGGGAGCGGTCTGGGTCGATCTGGTGAATCCGACCGTTGAGGAGGACCGGGCGGTCGAGAAGCTCGCGGGGATCGCGGTGCCGACCCGGGAAGACATGCAGGAGATCGAGATCTCCAGCCGCCTCTATATCGAGAACAGCGCGCGCTACATGACCGCGACGCTGATGTGCCAGTCCGACACCGACATGCCGCGCACCACGGCGGTGACCTTCATCCTCACCGGTCATCGGCTGGTGACGGTGCGCTACGACCTGCCGAAGCCGTTCGCGCTGGTCGAGAACAAGCTGGCGCGCGCCTGTTCCCCCAGCATCACCGGGGAGCAGGTGCTGATGGAACTGCTGGACGCGGTGATCGACCGTTGCGCCGACATTCTGGAGCGCTGCGGGGCCGATATCGACCAGGTGTCCCACGACATCTTCGAGCCGGAGAGCGAGCGCCACGGCCACGCCAAGCAATATTCGCAGATTCTGATCGCGATCGGCCGCAAGGGCGACCTGACCTCGAAGGTTCGCGAAAGCCTGGTCTCGATCGGCCGCCTCGTCACCTTTCTCTCCGCGGTGGTCGAGGGCGTGAAATGGTCCAAGGACATGCGCGAGCAGCTCAAGACCATGCAGCGTGACGTGGCCTCACTGACCGACCACGCCTCCTATCTCTCCAACAAGATCACCTTCGTGCTCGACGCCATGCTCGGCGTGGTCAATCTGGAACAGAACAACATCATCAAGCTGTTCTCGGTGATGGCGGTGGTCTTGATGCCGCCGACGCTGATCGCCTCGATCTACGGCATGAATTTCAAGGTGATGCCGGAACTCGAATGGGCGCACGGCTATCCGTATGCACTGGTACTGATGCTGATCGCGGCTGTCGTGCCGTACTGGATCTTCAAGTGGAAGAAGTGGCTGTAGACCGGTTCCACGCGTCGCGTTTTGGGACGCGCTTCCTGCCTTATTTCCTCTGCTAAAATTTGAGCGTTGCGCTGAACGTTTGGGCGAAACTTGTCTGCGATAACGCCCGCCTCGAAGCCGGAGGACAGCAATGGTTGAGAAGATCATAACGCCACGGCGTAACGTCATCGACTTTGCGCGCTATCAACAGGACCGCGCAGCAGGCAAGGTGCAGGCGATCTCGCCGAGACTTTGCCGTTACTGTGGCGCTGCGTTGCTGGATGGCGAGGACGAAGACGAATGCTCCAGCGCGCTGAACGACGTCGCGCTGCGGCAGCCCGAGAAGAAGTCGCGTCGGTTCTACGCAGACTAGAGGCCGAAGCCTCGGAGGCAGAAGCCTCGTTTGCGTTGTTACGCCTGCAAGTGAAGCAATCCCAATGACGGCCGCGGCGGCGGCCGGGATCGCCTCAAAACTTCCTTCCCCGAAATACGGCTCTTCCCAAGCTCAGACGTGCTGACCACCGTTGATGTGGATCTCCGCACCGTTCACGTAAGAGCTGGTCTCCGTGCAGAGAACGTAGATGATCTTGGCGACCTCGTCCGGCGTGCCGAGGCGATGCATCGGGATCTGCTGGTCGACGATCTTCTCGGTGCCGGGCGATAGGATCGAGGTATCGATCTCGCCCGGCGCAATCGCGTTGACGCGGACGCCGACGCGGCCGAAGTCCGATGCCATCTCGCGCGTCAGCGCCGCGAGCGCGGCCTTCGACGTCGCATAGGCCGCGCCGGCAAACGGATGCACGCGCGAGCCGGCGATCGAGGTGACGTTCACCACCGCGCCCTTGGCGTGTTTCAACTCCTCGATCAGCCCGCGCGCGATCATGATCGGTGCGAAGAAGTTGACGTGGAAAACGTGGGTCCAAGTCTCGATGTCGGTGTCCATGGTGCCGAGCCGGCCGCCGCCCGCAGCCTTCGGCGAGATCGCGGCGTTGTTGACCAGCGCGTGCAGTTCATCGTTCTCGAGCCGCCTGCGGATCTCAGAGATCGCGCGAACGGTGTCGTCATGGCTGCCGAGGTCGACCTCGATGTGGTCTTCCGGCCCGGCGCCCCAGGGGCAGACCTCGGGAAACGCATGCCGCGACAGGGTGATGACGCGCCAGCCGGCGGACGAGAACCGGATCGCGGTGGCATGGCCGATGCCGCGGCTTGCGCCGGTCAGAAGCAGCGTGCGCCGCGGCGCATTGGATGGGTGGGGCATCGACGGTTTCTTTCGTTTTCGTCATGCGCGGCGGCGTGCCGGGCATCCACGCCTTCGAACGACTTGGGATGACTTGGGATCAAGACGTCGCTGGCCGGGTCATCTTACACGAAGATGCGCTTCGCGCTTTCGCCCGGCCATGACGGTCGCAGCTTTCAGGGATAGAGCCGCACCTTCGACCAGGCGCTGCCGGCGCCGTCGCGGCGGAATTCGATGCGATCGTGCAGGCGGTACGGGCGGTCGTGCCAGAACTCGAAGCGCTGCGGCGTGATCCGCCAGCCGCTCCAGCCCGGCGGCCGCGGCACCTCGCCGATGACGTATTTCGCACCGGTCTTGGCGATCGCCTGCTCGAATGCGAAGCGGCTCTCCAGCGGCTGCGACTGCTTGCTGGCCCAGGCGCCGATCTGCGCCTGCTTCGGCCTGGTGGCGAAATAGGCGTCGGCCTCGGCATCGGTCACCGGCGTGACCGGCCCGCGGATGCGCACCTGGCGGCGCAGCGATTTCCAGTGGAAGAGTAAAGCAGCCTTGGGATTTGCGGCCAATTCGCGGCCCTTGGCGCTCGCAATGTGGCTGTAGAACACGAAGCCGTCGGCATCGAAGCCCTTCATCAGCACCATCCGCACGTCGGGCAGGCCGTCGGGATCGACGGTCGCAAGCGCCATCGCGTTCGGATCGTTCGGCTCGGACTTGATCGCCTCCGCAAACCATTCGGCGAACAGGGCGAACGGCTCCTCCGCCGCGGTGAAATCACCCGATGTTAACGGTGTCGGGTGTTTGATGGAGGTCGTGTCGGTCATGTCAGGAGTCCCGATTTGCATCCGCCCGCGTCTGAAAGCGCGTTACTAGCCCTATATAGGGCATGGGGGCGCGTTGGCCTATCGGCGATCCACCCCGCAGGCGCGGTGGTGACATTGATCCTGATCGGCGTCGGCGCAAGCGGCTGCAGCCTGTCGCGCAGCGACGCCTTCGCCAAGCTGGACGACAAGGATGTGACGGGCTCGATCAGGCCGACCCAGATCAATGCGGTGATGCCGACCGACAGCGATCTCGCCTTCGCCCGCAATGCCGCCTCCGACGTGCTGACCAAGGGCGACAAGGATTCCAGCCAGCCCTGGGAAAATCCTGAAACCGGCGCGCGCGGCTCGGTGACGCCGCTGGCCCAGGCCTATTCGGGCGAGGACGGCAAGACGTGCCGGGATTTCCTTGCCAGCTACGTCAACGGAGCCACCGAGAGCTGGCTGCAGGGCGCCGCATGCAAGGCTGGACAAGGGCGGTGGGAAATCCATAGCCTGAAGCCCTGGAGAAAATCCTGAGAATTCCGGCGAAGCCGGACTAGTTGCAAAAATGCCACTGAGCCCCCACATCAAGGTAAAGTGGGCCCGGACGGGTTCCCGGCCAGGACTGATTTTTCCCGTGAAGGAGACGTGACGGATGCGCGACCCCTATGAGGTCTTGGGGGTGCAGCGGAGCGCCAGCGCTGCGACGATCAAGAGCGCCTATCGCAAGCTCGCCAAGAAGCATCACCCTGATAACAACAAGAACGACCCGAAGGCGGCGGCCCGCTTTGCGGAGATCAACACGGCCAACGAGATCGTCGGCGACGAGGACAAGCGCAAGCAGTTCGACCGCGGCGAGATCGATGCCGAAGGCAAGCCGCGCTTCCAGGGTTTCCCTGGCGGCAGCGGTGCCGGCGGCCGTGCCGGTCCGGGCGGCTTCGAGTATAGTTTCCGCTCCGGGCCCGGCGGCGGCATGGGCGGCGGCAGCTTCGAGGACATCCTCAACAGCATGTTTGGCAATGCGGCTCGCGGAGGCGGCAGTCGCGCGGGCCGGGCCAGTCCGTTCGAGTTTGACGGCGGCGGGGTCGGCGTCGACCTCGATCTTTCGGTCGCTATGACGGTGTCGCTGGAGGAATCGGTCAGGGGCGGCGACAAGCGCGTCCGCCTGCCGACCGGCCGCGAGCTCAACGTCAAGATTCCGCCCGGGGTCGCTGCGGGTCAGCAGATCCGGCTGAAGGGGCAGGGCGAGACCGCGCAAGGCCATCCGCCCGGCGATCTCCTGATCACGATCTCGATCGCACCGCACCCGTTCTTCAAGGTCGACGGCAACGACCTCAGGATCGACCTGCCCATCACCCTCTACGAGGCGGTGCTGGGCGGCAAGGTCCGCGTGCCGACGCTCGGCAGCGCGGTCGAACTGTCGATCCCGAAGAACACCTCGAGCGGTCGTACCTTCCGCCTCAAGGCCAAGGGGCTGTCGAAGGCGGGCGCGACCGGCGACCTCTATGTCACGACCCGCATCATCCTTCCCGACGGGAACGATGCCGAGCTTGAGGCATTGATGCAGACATGGCGGGATCAAAAACCCTACAATCCGCGTAGCGATCTCGGCTGACTGCCGATAACGCGCCCCAAAAGACGCGAAGACGCGAAACTGCACTACCCCGGACTCTATCGGGGTAGACGCGGGCATCGTGAGCGCGTCACAAAGGATGACGGGCCGTCCGAGGTCTGCGGCGTGCAGACCGGATGACGGAAAAGGAGTGCGGCCTCGAGAGGGGGACCAGCGCGGTACACAAAACCCCAATCGAGGCCGCGTGCGCCGATCGGCGGATCGGGCGCGGATCATCTTCGCGTGAGCATCCGGTGCGATAATGAGACGCGTCGATGACGCGAATCGAAGTTTTCGATGTCGGAATTGGGACGCTGAGTGAGGCTGGATTCACTTGCTCGAAATGACGCAATTTCGACGACCTGATCTTCCGTAAAATTACGGAAGATCACCCGCCGCTCTTCTCCATCTGATCGTAGACGGCCTGCGCGACCTGGGTCAGGCGCGTGCGATCGGTGCCGCCGCTGACGACATAGGCGACGCCTCGATCGGCCCAGAACAGCGCGCCGTCGCTGCCCTGCACGGCATAGCGCATCTGGGTCGCCTCGGTCTTCACCTTGGCGGTATAGACCGTGAACCGCTCACCCGACGTGCTCTCATACATCAGGAACGACGCCGGGCCGCTCGGTCCGGGCAGCAGGCGGCCGCCGACCAGCTTCAGCCCGGTCAGCTCCGGCGCGCGGACGTCCCAGCCGCAGCGCTTGGTCAGCCATTGCTGCAGGTGGTCGCGCTCGCTGCCGGGCACCTCGACGGGATGCCGGACCTCGACCACGTAGAGCCGATGCGCATCGAGTGCATCGACCGTGAAGCTCTGGAATGCCGACGGCGTCGCCGCCGCTCCGCGCGCGATCCAGCCGGCGCCGCCACCGGCGACGAAGGCCATGACCGTCGCCGCCACCGCGCCATAGACCCAGCGGCGCGGCTGGCGCACCAGCCGCTCGAGCTCGAGCCGTTTCGGCACCGCCTCGTCCAGCACGGTGTCGTAGCGTGCATGCAGTGTCTCGGCCATCGCACGCCATGACTGCACCCGCGCCGCGTCGTCGGGATGCGCGGCAAGCCACGCCTCGACATCGCCGCGGCGTTCGGCTGGCAGCTCGTTGTCGACGTAAGCGTGCAACTCGTCTTCGGTGACGGGAATGTTCGAGTCGGTCATATCAGTCGTCTCTGCCAAATCTTGTTCGAAAATCGTTCATGCATAACGCCGGCCATCGCGCACATTATCATTTCACCCGCCGGAGCGCCGGGCGCTGGCCCTCGATCGAGGCCCGGACATGGGCGCGTGCGCGGGCGAGGCGGGACATCACCGTGCCGATCGGCACGCCCTGGATATCGGCGACCTCGCGGTAGCTCATGCCCTCCAGCATGACGAGCAGCAGCACCGAGCGTTGTTCCTCGACCAGCGTCGACAGCGCGCGTTCGATGTCGCGTCCCTCGGCCTCGGTGCCGCTGGCGTCGGCATTGTTATCGAGCAGCGGCACGAACGCCGGCCGCCGCGCCAGCGAGCGCCGGCGGTTCTTGTTCAGATTGGTCAGGATCGTGTAGAGCCAGCTCCTGACGTCGCCGCCGAGAAACAGCCGCTCCGAGCGCAGCGCCCGCACCAGCGTGTCCTGCACCAGATCGTCGGCGATATCCGTGTCACGCGCCAGCGCGCGCGCATAGCGACGCAGCGCCGGTATCATGGCTTCGACACTTTGACGAAACGCGGTCATGCATCCCAGTCTTCGATGGTCTCGGCGATAGCCGCCTTGTCCAACATAACACCCTGGCGGCGTGGCTATTCCGTCTGCGCCGATCTGCGCGCATACCGCCCAAGCTGCGGCCGATTTGGGCTTGTCGCCAGCCGAAGTGCTGGTGTACCTCCGAGCCGAAAAAATTCGAAGCGTGGAAGCCTTGAGGCGGCCGACCTCTCGCGCAGCAGGGACCAGCCGTTACGGGAATGCCGGTACCGACGATCTATTACATCCGCCACGGCGAGACCGCGTGGAACGCCGAAGGGCGGCTCCAGGGCGTGCAGGACATCGCCCTCAATGAGCGCGGTCGCGCCCAGGCCGCGCATGCCGGGCGCATCCTCGGCGATCTCCTCGCGCGCGACCGCCGTGACAAGGCGACGCTGCCGTTCGTCGCAAGCCCGCTGATCCGGGCGCGTGCCACCATGGAGCTGGTGCGCGCCGAGCTCGGCCTGCCGCCGGGCGACTACGCGCTCGACGCGCGGCTGCGCGAGATCGGCTACGGGACGTGGGAGGGCTCGACCTTGGCGCAGGCGCAGGCTGCGGACCCCGCGCTGTATGCCCGCCGCCTGGCCGAGAAGTGGACGGTGTCGCCGTCCGGCGGCGAGAGCTATGTCGACGTGCAGGTGCGGATGACCGACTGGTACCGCTCGGTGACGTCGGACACGGTCGCGGTCGCCCATGGCGGTACGGCGCGGGCGCTGATGGTGGCGCTCGGCTTCGAGACGCCGGCCTCGGCCGCCGAACTCTATATCGAGCAGGGGGCGGTCTACGTATTCGGTGAGCAGGGGCTGCGGAAGCATAGTTAACTCGCACTGTCATTCCGGGGCACGAAGCGAACCTCAGAGGCGCAATTGCGCCCCGGGGAATCTCGAGATTCCGGGTTCGATGCTCCGCATCGCCCCGGAATGACAGCTTGGCTGTTTGACCCCGCTGCCTCTGCGCGTTACGACACGCCATGTCCTTCAATACTTTCGGTCATATGTTCCGCGTCACGACCTTCGGCGAGAGCCATGGAGTCGCGATCGGCTGCGTCGTGGACGGCTGCCCGCCGCTGATCCCCCTGACCGCGGAGGAGATCCAGCACGACCTCGACCGCCGCCGCCCCGGCCAGTCGCGCTTCACCACCCAGCGCCAGGAGCCGGATGCGGTCAAGATCCTGTCCGGCGTGATGGCGCATCCGGTAACCGGCGCGCAGGTGACGACCGGCACGCCGATCGCGCTGCTGATCGAGAACACCGACCAGCGCTCGAAGGATTATTCCGAGATCAAGGACAAGTTCCGGCCCGGCCATGCCGACTTCACCTATGAAGCGAAATACGGCCTGCGCGACTATCGCGGCGGCGGACGCTCCTCCGCGCGCGAGACCGCGACCCGCGTCGCGGCCGGTGCGATCGCGCGCAAGGTGCTGCCCGAGGTGAAGGTGCGCGGCGCGCTGGTGCAGATGGGGCCTCACAAGATCGACCGCGAGAAGTGGGACTGGGACGAGATTGCGAACAACCCGTTCTTCTGTCCCGACAAGGACAAGGCGGCGTTCTTCGAAAGCTATCTCGACGGCATCAGGAAGAGCGGCTCCTCGATCGGCGCCGTCATCGAGGTCGTCGCCGAGGGCGTGCCAGCCGGCCTCGGCGCGCCGATCTACGCCAAACTCGACAGCGACCTGGCGGCGGCGATGATGAGCATCAACGCGGTCAAGGGCGTCGAGATCGGCGCCGGCTTCGGCGCCGCCGAATTGTCGGGCGAGGAGAACGCCGACGAGATGCGGACCGGCAACAACGGAACGCGTTTCCTATCCAACCATGCCGGCGGCGTCCTCGGCGGCATCTCGACCGGGCAGCCGGTGGTGGTGCGCTTTGCGGTCAAGCCGACGTCCTCGATCCTGACCACGCGCCGGACCGTGGACCGCAAGGGCGCGGATACCGACATCCTGACCAAGGGCCGCCACGACCCCTGCGTCGGCATCCGGGCGGTACCGGTCGGCGAGGCCATGATGGCCTGCGTGCTGGCCGATCATTTTCTGCGCGACCGCGGGCAGACCGGGCGCTGATCCCTTATATAGTGGCGGTCGCCAGACCGCCCTGGGGGAATGCCATGAACGCGTCGGAGCTTCGGGACATCATCGAATGGATGATCGGCGGCGCGCGGTCGGCGCCGACCCCGCCGCAGATGATGGCGGAATGCTGCGAGCGCCTGGTGCGGGCCGGCCTGCCGCTGTGGCGCATCGGCGTCTTCGTGCGCACGCTGCATCCGGAGATCTATGGCCGCCATTTCTTCTGGAAGCCCGGCGCCGAGGTCGAAACCGGCACCGTCGATCACAACATCCTGGACTCCCCGGAATTTGCCGTCAGCCCGCTGTCGACCGTGTTCAGGCAGGGTGTTGAAGTACGCGCGCGGCTCGACGATCCCGCAAGCGCCCGGTTTCCGATCGTCGTGGACCTGCAGGCCGAAGGCGTCACCGACTACATCGCCGTGCCGCTGGTCTATACCGACGGCTTCGTCAATGCCTCGAGCTGGACCACCAGGCAGCCGGGTGGCTTCACCGAGGAGCAGCTCGATGCGATCCGGTCGATCACCGTGCCATTGGCGCGCTATATCGAGATCATCACCCTGCGCCGCACCGCCTCGCTCTTGCTCGACACCTATGTCGGCAACCGTGCCGGCGAGCGCATCATGGGCGGCCAGATCCGGCGCGGCCATGCCGATACGATGGATGCCGCGATCTGGCTGTCGGACCTGCGCGGCTTCACCGCGCTGTCGGACCGCTTGCCGGCCGAGACGGTGGTGGAAATCCTCAACCTCTACTTCGATTGCCAGGTCACCGCGATCCGCGACCATGGCGGCGAGGTGCTCAAATTCATGGGCGACGGCCTGCTCGCGGTGTTCCCGGTCGACGAATATCTCGGCGACGAGGTGCAGGTCTGCTCACGCGTGCTGGAGGCCGCGCGCGCGTCCCGCGCCGGCGTCGAGGCGCTGCAATTCGCCAATGGCGATGCCGTCGAACGCTTCCGCTTCGGCCTCGCGTTGCATCTCGGGCGCGTGCTCTACGGCAATATTGGCGGCGGCAACCGGCTCGACTTCACCTGCATCGGTCCGGCGGTCAATCTCGCCGCGCGGCTGGAGAAGATCGCCGGCCGTCTTGGCCGCACCGTGGTGGCCTCGGAGCGCTTCGCCGGCATCAGCGACGGCGGCTGGAGCGATCTCGGCGAGTTTCCGATCGCTGGATTTGCCAAGGCCGAACGGGTCTACGGCCTGTACGACGAGGCGCCGGTCGCTGCTGCGAGCTAAAGCATGATCCGGAAAAGTGCGAAGCGGTTTTCCGAAAAGATCATGCTCAAACAAAGAGCCAAGGCGCGATGACGATTCAACCTAATCTCATCGCGCCTTAGCCGCCGCGGGCGTAAGACTGCTTCAGGCCGAAGGTCAGGATCGACAGCGTGATCCACAGCCGCAGCATGGCGAAGCCGAAGATGAAGACGACGTAGATAAGGTTCTTGAGCGGCTGGTCCACCATCGAGATTTGCCAGAAGTGCCAGATCGCGGTGCGCACAATCGCCTGCCCGTAGCCCAGCGCAACGTTGATCGTGCCCAGCACGAGCACCGCCGCGCCAAGCCACAGCGCGTGCCGGCCAAGGTCCTTGACGACGGCAAACAGCGCGACGCGACCGCCATTACTTTCCGCATTGACGATCATCAGCAACACCAGCGCTGCGATCGCCGCACTCCAGAACCGGCCGAGATCGGAGTCCTGATCGAAGGCCATGCCGTCGAGGCCCCACATCAAATGCGGAGCAAACGACGTGAAGCCGACCGCGGCGGTGCCGACTGATGCCACGATCATCACGAGCATGATCCGCCACAGGATCGACGCCGACAGTCTGGTCTGCTCGGCCAGGGTCCATTCGCCGAGCGACGATTGGCCTCCGGCAGCCTGGATCGAGTCCCGCGCTGTCGCGAAGAAGGCGAGCAGCACGCAGATGTCGGCCAGCACCAGCGCGGGCAGCGTCAGGCCGGGCCTGCCGAAACCGACGATCCGCAGCGCCGCCGCCATGACGAGCCAGGGCAGAGCGGGCAGGGGGCGAAACGGCCCGAACGAGGTTTCTGGGCGGGTCTTCCGCAGTGAAAGCTGTTGGCGCAGTGCGACGGACATGCCGCGTTCATGCCATGCGATCCCTAAAGCACCGGTCGCCGCGATCGCTAAAATTCGCGGCAAGGCCTGTGGCAATCTGGCGCTGGCGCGCTATTCCTCGGGCTCGGTGGTGAACAGCAGCGGATAGCCCTTGGCGCGGCCGGCGTCGGTGGCGCGCGTCGCCTTGGTCTCGGCGACGTCCCTGGTGAAGACAGCGACGACGCAGACGCCGCGCTGGTGCGCCGTCAGCATCACCTTGTATGCTTGGTCGTCGGTCATGCGGAATTCACCCTTCAGCACGGTGACGACGAATTCGCGCGGCGTGTAGTCGTCGTTGACCAGGATCACCTTGTGCAGGCGCGGCCGCTCGACCTTGGTCTTCGTCCTGGTTTTCGGCTTGACGACGGTATCTGGCATCGCACTCCCTCGCGATTGCCCCGTAAGAATACCGTCTTCAGGCGCGCCTTGGAACCGTTCGATTTGCACGGCGTCATTGCGGCAACGGCACGGCGCGCGTTGCCGCATTCGAGACAAACGAAGTTTGACTTGAGTGTGGACGTCTAACCTGAATGTGAAGGACAGCTGATATCTGCGCTTTTCGCCGCCTGAATTGCGTGTCACCATGACACTCATACGACGGGAGGGCCGCAATGCGCTGGTATGTCTCGATCGGAGCGGTGCTTGTCGCGGGCATGTTGGCCTGCGGCGATGTGGCCGGTGTTGCCGCGCCCGGCCCGGGAACCCAACCCGGCCATCGCCTGGCTGAAAAGGAATCCACACCGAGCGTCGACATCGAGTTGATCATCGCGGTCGACGTTTCCTATTCGATGGACATGGACGAGCTCGCGATCCAGCGCGAGGGCTATGCGCAGGCGATCGTCTCCAAGGATTTCCTGCAGGCGCTGAAGGCCGGTCCGAACGGCAAGATCTCGATCACCTATTTCGAATGGGCCGCCTCCAACGATCAGAAGATCATCATCCCCTGGCGGGTGATCGACGGCCCTGAATCCGCCGATGCGGTCGCCGCCGAGATCATGAAGACGCCGGTGCGCCGCGCCTCGCGCACCTCGATCTCCGGCGCGATCTATTTCGCGATCCCGATGTTCGACGAGAATCCGCATCGCGGGCTGCGCCGCGTGATCGATATTTCCGGCGACGGGCCCAACAACAACGGCACGCCGATCACGCCCGCGCGCGATGCGGCGCTCGACAAGGGCATCGTCATCAACGGTCTGCCGATCATGGTGAAGGAACCGTCCTACTCGACGATGGATATCGAGAATCTCGACTATTACTACGAGGACTGCGTGATCGGCGGACCGGGCTCCTTCGTGGTGACGATCAAGGATCGTGAGAAGTTCAAGGAGGCGATCCGCACCAAGCTGCTGCTCGAAGTTGCCGGCCGCACCCCCGAGCGCCCCATCATGCGGACCGCCGAGAAGGAGCCGCGGGTCAATTGCCTGATCGGCGAGAAGATCTGGCAGGACCGCTGGGGGCGGTAGCGATCATGTGGACCTCGTAGGATGGGTAGAGCGCAGCGAAACCCATCAATTCATGTCTATGGCGCGAATGATGGGTTTCGCTGCGCTCTACCCATCCTACGGTTCTAACTCGCCCTACAGATCTTCTGGAGCTCACTCTCTATCGCGCGCAGCATCTGCAACGCGGCGGCATGCTCGGTCGCACCGATCTGCCGCCAGACCTCTGCGGCGCGGCCAGCAAGGCCGCGAACCGTCACCGGAAAATTCGCGGCCTGCGCCAGTGCGCTCTTTTCGTTGATCAGATATTGCCCGTTCAGCGCAAACAGCACCTGTGCGAGGCAGGCCAGCGCGCGATAGGCGCAGCCGGCGACATGCGTGCCGTCGCCGCGCGGCAGAGCAAGCTCTGCATTCTCGATGCTGAACAGGACTTCCCATTGAAAGCGCCGGATCAGCGCATCGCGCAGGGCCGGCGGGTAGGGCACAGTCCTCGCCTTCAGCGCCGCGACGAGGCCGTCGGGATCGTGCAGCTGATGGCACAGCGCGACCTCGCCCATCCAGATCGCCGAGCAGAAGCCGTGCGGATGGCCCGGCTGGTAGTGCATGCTGATCTCGCCGTTCCGGCAAGCATCGATGACAGCAGAGACCTGATCGGTGCTGCGGTAGAGCAGGTCGACCTTGCGGCCGCCGATCGTGAGCCAGGCACCGCCGACGATCCACGGTCCCCATTCGCCGACCGGCGTGACATGCGCAGCGGCGGGGTCGTCGACCAGACCCGTTACAGCTTCGCGCAGCCGATCGATATCCGGCGCGGCGCCATCCCGATAGTAGAGGCCGATATCGGTGTCGGAGGTGTCATGCGCCGTGCCGCGCGCCCGCGAGCCGCCGAGTACGATGGCGGCGACGCCCGATACGGCGGCGATAACGGGGATGATGCGTGCGAGCAGCGGATCGTCGGACATGGAGCGCAGACTATAGCGAGACTGCCCGCGCTCAGCGATAGCCGCTCCGTCCTGTCAGCGCGCGAACCGCGCCACCAGCTCGACATGCGCCGTGTGGCGGAACTGATCGACCGGTGTGACGGCTGCGATCTTGTAGCCGCCGTCGATCAGGATTTTCGCGTCGCGCGCAAACGTCGCGGCGTTGCAGGACACCGCGACGATCACCGGCACCTTGCTCGCCGCCAGCTGGGTGACCTGCGCCTGCGCGCCCTGGCGGGGCGGGTCGAACACGACGGCGTCATAGTCGCGCAACTCCTGCGGCATCAGGGGACGGCGGAACAGGTCGCGCGCCTCGGCCTTGAGTGGCTTCAGCCCCGGCGTCGATTGCGCGGCCTTCTGCAGCGCGGTGATCGCACCCGTGTCGCTGTCGAAGGCGGCGATCCGCGCCTTCTCCGCGAGGCGCAGCGCAAACGGACCGACGCCGCAAAACAGGTCGGCGATATGCTTGGCGCGTCCGCAATGCTCGCGAACCAGCGCGGCCAGCGTCTCCTCGCCCTTGACGGTCGCCTGCAGGAACGAGCCGGGCGGCAGCACGACCTTCGCCTTTCCGATCGCAATCTCGGGAGAGGCACGCTGCAGCACCAGCTCGCCGTGGCGTGTCAGCCGCGCCAGCCGGTGCTTCTCCGCAACGCGCGACAAACTGGTGATCAGGCTGGTCGGCAGCGCGCCGGAACCGCGCACGTCGATGTCGAGTCCGTTGACGGTTGCGGTGACCTGGATGTCGAGCGGCTTGCCGATCGCGATCAGCGGCTCGGCGGTGGCCCAGGCCGCCTCGATCGCGCCGTCGAGCGCAGGATCGAGGATCGGGCAGCGATCGACCGGGACGATATCGTGTGAACCTGCCGCGGCGTAGCCGACCTTGAGGACCTCGTGGCTGCCAATGCGCCCGTGCAGCGTGATGCGGCGACGGCCCGCGCCATGGGCATCGATCAGCGCTGCGACTTCCGCCGCAATCTTCGCCTGCGCCAGCGTCTCGACCACGATGTTGCGCTTCCAGGCGTGGTAGGGCACATCGTTCCAGTGCTGGATCGCGCAGCCGCCGCACACGCCGAAATGCGGACAGAACGGCGCGATGCGCTCGGGGCTTTCCTGCGCGACCCACAGCAACCGCCGCCGGTCGGGATGGTTGCCCGGGACGTCGTCGACCTCGACCGTTTCGCCGGCCAGCGCATAAGGTACAAAGATCGATTGCGATCCCTCGATCGCGACGCCGTCGCCGCGGTGGCCGACATGGTCGATGGTAAGAAGCTCAGCCACGGCGCGCGCCGAGGAAGAATTCGATATTGCCGTCGCCGCCCGAGATCGATGACGGGAACACCTGAATGTCGGTGCAGCCCTGCGAGGCGGCAAAGGCTGCGATGTCGTCGCAGATCTCCTGGTGCACCATCGCGTTGCGGATCACGCCGCGCTTGGAGTGCTTGCGCGCCGCCTCGAACTGCGGCTTGATCAGCGCCAAAAGATGCATCGGAGCTGCCGCCAGCGACAGCGCCACCGGCAGCACCAGCTTCAGCGAAATGAAGCTGACGTCGATCACCACGATGTCGGGCCGCGCCGGCAGGCGCTTGCCCTCGAAACTCCTGATGTCGGTCGCCTCCATGGAGACGATCTTCGGATGCCCCCGCAGCGAGGGGTGCAGCTGGCCATGGCCGACATCGATGGCGAACACGAGGCTTGCGCCGTTGGCGAGCAGCACTTCGGTGAAGCCGCCGGTCGAGGCGCCGACATCGAGGCAGACATGGCCCTCGACGTCAATCGGATAGTGCTCGAGCGCGCCGGCGAGCTTGACGCCGCCGCGCGAGACATAGGGATGCGCCGGCTCGGCCGAGAGTGCCGCGCCCGGTGCGACGATCTCGGACGCCTTCGCGATCTGCCTGCCGTCGGCGGTGACGAGGCCGGCGTCGATGGCGGCGCGCGCTCGCGCCCGGCTTTCGAACAGGCCGCGTTCCACCAGCAGCACGTCGATGCGTTTGCCGGCGGATGCGTCGTTGTCGTTGTCGCCCGCTCTGGTCACTTCGCCGCCTGCCGGCGCTGCGCGGCAGCGAGCCGCACGCAGGCCTCGAAGGAGGTGAGGTCGTGCCATAGGTCGGCCGACGGCTCGCGCGGGGTCACCAGCGGGCTGCCGTGCAGGTCGAGCGCGTGCATCATCATCAGATTGTCCGGCAATCCAAACTCTTCCACCGTCAGCCCCTCCGCATCGATCAGGCGTCCGTCGGATGCCGGCACGACCTGGCTGAGCCGCGCCACGCGATTGGCGTAGGACGTGGGATCGTTGGAATAGGCGAGGCACAGTTTGCCGCGTCCCGCCATGTAGCCGAGTTCGTAAACCGTGCCTGCGTCGGCACTGGGGCCGCGAAACGGCGTCAAGTTGGCGATGATGGCGTCGGCAGACTCCATCATCGCCTCGTTGCTCTTGAAGATGGTGAGCGAGACGCCGGCGGCGGTGGGATCGATGCTGTTGTCGAGCGGATACAGCCCGGTCAGCCCGTGATAGGCGCAAACCTCCGCCTTGCGGCGGCCGATCTCCACGGCATCCGGCAGGAACACGTCAGGACCTGCCAGATAGATCTTCATGGACTTGCCGGGGCTGGTGCGTTTTCGAGCGACAACCTGGAGCTTCGGTTCTGATTCAATCAGAACCGAAAATGCTCCAGTGAGCGCCGCCCGTCGCGATCAGGCGAGCTTGACGGTCTCGGCCTTGTAGTCCTTGCCGAGGGTTTCGAACACCTTGGCAACGATGCTCTTGGCGTCGAGACCGGCGCGGGCATACATCGCCGCCGGCGTGTCGTGGTCGAGGAACACGTCGGGCAGGATCATCGAGCGGAACTTGAGCATGCCGCTGTCGAGCATGGCGTTGTCCGACAGGAACTGCATGACATGCGAGCCAAAGCCGCCGATCGAGCCTTCCTCGATCGTGATCAGGATCTCATGGTCGCGGGCGAGCTTCATGATCATCTCTTCGTCGAGCGGCTTCATGAAGCGCGCGTCGGCGATCGTGGCGGAAAGGCCGTGCGCGGCGAGCTCGTCGGCCGCCTTCTCGCACTCGGCGAGACGGGTGCCGAACGACAGCAGCGCGACCTTCTTGCCCTCACGGATGATGCGGCCCTTGCCGACCTCGAGGGCAACGCCGACTTCCGGCATCTCGATGCCGCGGCCTTCGCCGCGCGGATAGCGCAGCGCGCTCGGACGATCGTTGATCGCAACCTGCGTCGCCACCATGTGGACCAGTTCCGCCTCGTCGGCGGCGGCCATGATCACCATGTTCGGCAGACAGCCGAGATACGCATTGTCGAACGAACCCGCGTGCGTCGCGCCGTCGGCGCCGACCAGGCCGGCGCGGTCGATCGCGAAGCGGACCGGAAGGCTCTGGATCGCGACGTCATGGACCACTTGGTCATAGCCGCGCTGCAGGAAGGTCGAATAGATCGCGCAGAACGGCTTGTAGCCTTCGGTGGCGAGGCCGGCGGCGAAGGTCACCGCGTGCTGTTCGGCAATGCCGACGTCGAAGGTGCGGTCCGGGAACGCCTTGTTGAAAATATCGACGCCGGTGCCTGACGGCATCGCCGCGGTGATGGCGACGATCTTGTCGTCCTTCTCGGCTTCCTTGACGAGGCTCTGGCCGAACACGTTCTGGTAGGCCGGCGCATTCGGCTTGGCCTTGGCCTGGGTGCCGGTCGCGACGTCGAACTTGACCACGGCGTGGTACTTGTCGGCGGAGGCTTCGGCCGGGCCGTAGCCCTTGCCCTTCTGGGTCACGACGTGAACCAGGATCGGGCCGGTCTCCATGTCGCGGACGTTCTTCAGCACCGGCAGCAGATGGTCGAGATTGTGACCGTCGATCGGGCCGACATAGTAGAAGCCGAGTTCCTCGAACAGCGTGCCGCCGTCCATCATGAAGCCGCGGGAATATTCCTCGACGCGGTTGGCGCGGTTGGCGAGGATCTTCGGCAGGCGCTTGTTGATCTGCTTGGCGGCCTCGCGCAGCGAGCGGTAGGTCTTGCCGGAGTAGAGGCGCGACAGATAGGCGCTCATCGCGCCGACGGGCGGCGCGATCGACATGTCGTTGTCGTTGAGGATCACGATCAGGCGCGAGTTCATCGCGCCGGCGTTGTTCATCGCCTCATAGGCCATGCCCGCCGACATCGCGCCGTCACCGATCACGGCGATAACGTTGTTCTTGCCGCCGGAGAGATCGCGCGCCACGGCCATGCCGAGGCCGGCCGAGATCGAGGTCGAGGAGTGCGCGGCGCCGAACGGATCGTAGTCGCTTTCGGTGCGCTTGGTGAAGCCGGAGAGACCGCCGCCGGTGCGTAGCGTGCGGATGCGGTCGCGGCGTCCGGTCAGGATCTTGTGCGGGTAGGCCTGGTGGCCGACGTCCCAGATCAGGCGGTCGCGCGGGGTGTCGAAGATGTAGTGGATGGCGGTGGTCAGTTCGACCACGCCGAGGCCGGCGCCGAAATGGCCGCCGGTCACCGACACCGCGTCGATGGTTTCCTGGCGCAGCTCGTCGGCAACCTGCTGCACCTGCTCGACCTTCAGCTTGCGCAGGTCATCCGGCGTGTGAATAGTGTCAAGAAGCGGCGTCTTACTAAATGTGGTCACAGCGAATTTCCAATTTTTGCCTGTCGGAACGAACCGCCCGACGCGAGATGGGATGGCGCGCACACCGCGCAGCGAATGCCAGACACTGGGTGCCGCCCCGGCAGGCCGGTGCCTGGTTGTAAGCCTAGATTCACTCCGGATTGGACCACGTGATATGCATCACCTTGGTCGCTCTTCACCCGTCCCGGTTCAGTTTTGTCGAACCATTTGAGATGCATGCCGCCCGAAAAGTCGGGCTGCCCGCCACTCTCAAATGCCCATAGAACTGGAAGCATTACACCAAAGCCGCCGCCAAAGCCAACCCGATAGGGGCCGCAAGGTTCCTATGCGGCGCGCCGAAAAACCTAGTCTTTTCAATAGTCGGGTGGGAGCTGGGTTCCAATTTGCCTAATTTGGCGGCAGCCGGCCGGGCCGGCTCGGCCTGATTCGCAGCCGTACCCGACCCCGCGGGTAGCCCCGGAGGTTTGCGGGTGGCTGGAAATGCACAGCAACAATTGCCCGCCGTGGCGGACATCGCGCCGCACGATCGACGTGGTCGGTAGCGCTACTGCACGTCGAGCGGCTCGGTGCCGGTCGGCTGGCCCGAGGCGTCGGTGGTGATCTTGTCGACGCGGGCTTCGGCCTGACGCAGCAATTCCTCGCAGCGCCGCTTCAGCGCCTCGCCGCGCTCGTAGATCGCGACCGATTCCTCAAGCGGGACCTTGCCGTCCTCGAGCCGCTTGACGATCGATTCGAGTTCCTCGATCGCGCGTTCAAAGGAGAGCTTCTTCACGTCGGCTTGGGTATTCTCGGCCATTCTTGCGTTCCCGATTGCGTGGATCAGATCGCAACCTGATCTTGTCGTCCAAACATGACCTGTCGCAGGCCATGCTCGCCCCGGCGCAGAATCAATCGAATTTTTGCGGGCGTATTGTGGCGGGGATTTACCCGTCCATCAATGCGGTGACGTGAGATGCCACCGACTCTTTCAGGCCCTGCAGGTCGTAGCCGCCTTCCAGGACGGAGACGACGCGGCCGCCGGCGCTTTTGTCGGCGAGATCCATCAGCTTGCGCGTGACCCAGCCGAAATCCTCGCCCGTCAGGTTGATCGAGGCCAAGGGATCGCGGTGATGCGCGTCGAAGCCCGCCGAAATGACGATAAGTTCGGGGGAGAACTTCTCCAGCTGCGGCAGGATCAGGTTCTCGAAAGCGGAGCGGAACTTGGCGCCGCCGTCGCCGGGCGCCAGCGGCGCGTTGACGACAGTGTCGTGCTCGCCACGCTCGCCGGCGGCCCCAGTGCCGGGGAACAGCGGCATCTGGTGCGTCGAGCAATACATCACGGTCGGGTCGGCCCAGAAGATATCCTGCGTGCCGTTGCCGTGATGGACGTCGAAATCGATGATTGCGGCGCGCTTGATGCCGTATTTGCGCTGCGCGTGGCGGGCAGCGATCGCGGCATTGTCGAAGAAGCAGAAGCCCATCGGCGTCGATTTCTCGGCGTGGTGCCCGGGCGGGCGCACCGCGACGAACGCGTTTTGATGCTTGCCCTCCATCACCGCATCGGCGGCGGCCACCGCGCCGCCGACGCCGCGCATCACCGCTTCCCAGGTGCCCGGCGACATCGAGGTGTCGCCGTCGATATAGATCATGCCGGAGGTCGGCGCGATGTGGCGGAGTTCGCCGACATAGTGCTCACCGTGACAGAGCAGCACGGTGTCGAGGTCGCCTTCCGGCGCGGAATCGCGCACCAGCGCCTTGAAGCGATCCTCGCCGAGCACCTCGGCGACCGCCCGCAGCCGGTCGGGGCGTTCGGGATGTCCGGGAGGGGTCAGGTGGTCGAGACAGGCGGAATGCGTCAGAAGCAGTGTCATGCAGATTCCCGGCGCAATCGATGCGCGTGCGAGGACGCATGATCCGGAAAAGTGCGCAGCGGTTTTCCGACCAAGATCATGCAAGAGCAGGCCCTAATCTAGGCCGTTAGCGGCGTTCCGGAAAGGGCCGACATCATCCCTGTTCCCGTCCTTCCAAAGCCGGGGTGTTTTCCGCGTCATTGCCAGCGGAGCGAAGCAATCCATGCCGCCGCATGCTCGGAGACAATGGATTGGTTCGCTCCGTTCGTAATGACGTGAGGAGCTGCGTACGCCACCCCTAGACCTCGCTCAATTGATCCGCTCGATCCGCTTGTCTGCCGTCGGGCCCACCGGGCTGTTGGCCTTGAAGTAGGCATAGAGCGCATCGACGTCGTAGATGCCGAACTGCTGCGCGGTTCCTTGCTTGAACACCGTGAAGCCGTCGCCGCCCTCGGCGAGATAATTGTTCACGGTGACGCGGTAGCTCGCGGCCGGGTCGATCGGCTTGCCGTCCAGCGACATCCGTGCGGCAATGATGCGCGCGCCATCGGGCTTGCTCGCATCCCACGCATAGGAGAACCCCTTCGAGACCTGGAGGGCGCGCGGCCGCTTCGGATCGGCCCATTGCTGCTCCAGCGCGTCCTTGAGCTGCTTGCCGGTCAGCGTCATCGTCACCAGCTGGTTGCGGAACGGCTGGCTTGCAAAGATATCGGCATAGGTCACCGCGCCGTCCTCGCGCTTGACGATGTCGGTGCGCACGCCGCCGGGATTGGTGAAGGCGATTACCGCGCCGCCATTCGGCTCGGCGCTGGTTGCAAGCAGCTGTGCATCGGCGACGATGTCGCCGAGCGGGCTCTCGCCAGTTTCGGCAGGTGTACGCGACAGCGTTTCGGTGACCGAGCCTGCCGCGCGGCTCGCGATCGGCGCGGCCAGCCGGTCGTAGGATTCCAGCAGCGCGCTCTGCTCGGGATCCTTGGCCGTGCCGGCGATCCGCACGATGGTGTTGGCGGCCCTGGCGCTGATCACGTCATGGCTGTTCGGATCAAGCTGAAGGTCGATCGCGGTGACCAGGGTGCCGTATTTGTCGCCGGAGGTGACGAGCCGTCCGTCGATCTCGCAGACATAGGCCTGGTGGGTGTGGCCGGAGACCACGACGTCGACCGCGCGATCGAACTTCTTGACGATGTCGACGATCGGCCCGGAGATCCCTGGACATTCATTATAGTCGCCGGTCGGAAAGCCGCCTTCGTGGATCAGCACCACGATCGCCTCGACGCCCTTTGCCTTCAGCTCGGGGACCAGCGCATTGACGGTCTCGGCCTCGTCGCGAAAGTCGAGGCTCGCGACGCCGGCCGGCGACACCAGGTTCGGGGTGTTCTTCAGCGTCAGCCCGATGAAGGCCACTGCAATGCCGTCGAATTGCTTGATCTCGTAGGGCGGAAACACCGGCTTGCCGGTCGCCTTCTCGATCGTAGAGGCGGCGAGATAGCGGAATTTGGCTCCTGTGAACGGGTGCGGCCCCTGGCATTTGTCGATCGGATGGCAACCGCCATTCTGCATCCGCAGCAGCTCGTCCTTGCCCTCGTCGAATTCGTGATTGCCGACCGAGGAGATCGCAAGCCCCATCAGCGAGAGCGACTCGATGGTCGGCTCGTCATGAAACATCGCCGACAGGAACGGGCTCGCGCCGATCAGGTCGCCGGCCGCGACGAAGATGTTGTTCTTGTGGCCCTCGCGCAGCTGCTTGACGACGGTGGCCATCCGCTCGGCGCCGCCGGCGGGCTCCATGATCTTTTTGGTCGCGTCAGCGGCGTCGGTGATGCGGATGCCGCCCGGCGGCGGCCGCAGATAGCCGTGGAAATCGTTGATCGCGAGAATGCGCAGGCCCACCGGCTCCGCGGCCTGCGCCGGACAGGGGCTTGCTGCGGCCAGTCCGAACGCGCAAAGCGCGGCGAGAGGGGAAAGGCGGGACTGTCTCATGACCTGTCCATGGAGCACGGGATCATGGCGCCGCGCCACTACAATTTTGCGACGCTTCGTTTCAATCCTTCGGGCGAGCCATGAATGCCTTGAACGCCTCGACTGCTTCCTCGGAGCGCATCCGTTCGCTGAACAGATGGTTCTCCTGCTCGATGCGGCGGGTGACGTCCTCCGGCGGCAGCCGGATCAGGCGCCGCGAGATCGCCACCGCCTCGGCCGGCAGCGCGCAGATCTCGCGCGCCACCTTGTGCGCCTCCACCTCGGCATGTCCCGGCGCCACCACGGTATTGACGAAGCCGGCGACGCGGGCGTCGTCGGCCGACATGGTGCGGCCCATCACCAGCATCGCGAAGGCACGCTGGTGGCCCATCATGCGCGGCATCAACAGGCTCGAGGCGCCTTCCGGCACCAGGCCGAAATTCGAGAACGGCGTCGAGAACAGCGCGGTCTTGCTGGCGAGCACATAGTCGCAGTGAAACAGCATGGTGGTGCCGATGCCCATCGCGACGCCGTCGACGGCGGCGATGATCGGCTTCACATTGTGGGCCAGCGAATACAGGAATTTGACGAGGTCAGAGGCCGGCGGCGTCTCACCGGTCGAGGTGCCCTGCGCGAGCAGGTCCTCGATGTCGTTGCCCGCGGTGAACACGCCGGAGCCGCCGGTGATGATCAGGCAGCGGATCTTCGGATTGTTCTGCGCCTTGTCGATCGCGTCGCTGATCGCGCGAAACATCTCCTGGGTGATCGCGTTCTTCTTCTCGGGCCTGCGCAGCCGGATCACGCGCGTGGCGGCTTCGTCGGTCACTATGACATGCGCGGTCATCGAGCGGTCCCAGGGTCGGCCGGCATCGTCGCCGGTGGAGGTCGTACCCGCTATCCTACATGATCCGGTGCAAGCCCCAAGAGCTCCAGCGTGTTCCGGGCCGCTTTTCCCTGTGGGCGAGCATGAGAACGGCGCAATGCAGATAAATCTTGCGATTGCGGGCAGGGGACGTTGGTCGTAGGCGCGGAGGCGCACGGCGATGCTGCCTTCCGCCCGCGCCACGATGGCGCCGATGCTGCCCGCCCGCCGCGCCCGTGGCGCTCGCGACGAGTTTAACTTCCCCGCGAGAAACATTCCGCTGTTCGCGGCATTCCCCCCTTTACTGACAGGCCGAACAGACCTCGACACGTCGTTGTCGTGGTTCCGCGTGCGGCTGACTTGAGGAGAGCGGCGGCATGCAGATCTCCGGACGTTTGGAACTATCGCGGCGCCATCTGTTGATTGTTGGGGCCGCCTCGCTTGCGGCGTCGTCGATCGCGCCGCCGCCTGCGGCCGCCCAATCTGCCCCGACCGGAGCGCCCGTGATGACGAGAGTATCCTTTGACGTGAACGGCGAAACCCACCAGCTCGAGCTCGACACCAGGACCACGCTGCTCGATGCCCTGCGCGAGCACCTGCATCTGACCGGCACCAAGAAGGGCTGCGACCACGGCCAATGCGGCGCCTGCACGGTGATCGTCGACGGCCGGCGGATCAATTCCTGCCTGACGCTCGCCGTGATGCATCAGGGCGACGAGATCACGACGATCGAGGGGCTCGGCACGCCGGACGGGCTGCATCCGCTGCAGGCGGCATTCGTCGAGCATGATGGCTATCAATGCGGCTATTGCACGCCGGGCCAGATCTGCTCGGCGGTCGCAGTGCTTGCCGAGGTCAAGGCCGGCATCCCTAGCCATGTAACGGCGGATCTGAATGCGCCGCTGCGACTGACCAATGCCGAGCTCCGCGAGCGCATGAGCGGCAATATCTGCCGCTGCGGCGCCTATTCCAACATCGCCGAGGCGATCAGCGAGGTCGCCGGGAGGAGCGCATGAGATCATTCAGCTATGAGCGCGCCGCCTCGCCGGGCGCGGCGGCCGCAGCCGCCGCCGGCACCGCGAACGCCAAGTTCATCGCCGGCGGCACCAATCTGCTCGACCTGATGAAGCTCGAGATCGAGACGCCGGCGCATCTGATCGACGTCAACGACCTGGCGCTCGACCGCATCGAGGAGACCGCGGACGGCGGCTTGCGGATCGGCGCGCTGGTGCGCAACACCGATCTCGCCGCCGATATGCGCGTGCGGCGCGACTACGGCGTGCTGTCGCGCGCGCTACTCGCCGGTGCCTCCGGCCAATTACGCAACAAGGCGACGACCGCGGGCAATCTGCTGCAGCGGACGCGCTGTCCTTATTTCTACGATACCAATCTGCCCTGCAACAAGCGCAAGCCCGGCAGCGGCTGCGCCGCGATCGGCGGCTTCAGCCGCCAGCATGCGGTGGTCGGTGTGAGCGACGCCTGCATCGCGACCCATCCGAGCGACATGGCGGTGGCGATGCGCGCGCTCGACGCCGTCGTCGAGACGGTGCGGCCCGACGGCACCACGCGCAGCATCCCGATCGCCGAGCTGCATCGTCTGCCCGGCGACAGCCCCGAGATCGAAACCAGCCTGGTGTCGGGCGAGCTGATCACCGCGGTGGTGCTGCCGAAACCGGTCGGCGGCGCGCAGGCCTATCGCAAGGTGCGCGACCGCGCCTCTTATGCCTTTGCGCTGGTCTCGGTTGCCGCGATCGTGCAGCGCGACGGCACCGGCCGCGTCGCGCTCGGCGGCGTGGCGCACAAGCCGTGGCGCGTCGAGGCGGCGGAGGCGGAATTGCCTGCTGGCGCCAAGGCCGTCACCGCGCGCCTGTTCGCCGATGCGAAGCCGACCAAGGACAATGCGTACAAGCTGTCGCTCGCCGAGCGAACGCTGGCGGCGGTGCTGCGCGAGGCCAGGGCTTGAGATCCAGGGCTTAAGAAGAGGGCCTGACATCATGCGATTTGAACATCCTGCCACCTTCAATCCGATCGACCAGCTCAAGGTGATTGGCCACCCGACCAGCCGGATCGACGGGCCGCTGAAGACCACCGGCACCGCGCCTTACGCCTATGAGCGGCACGACGTCGCGGCCAACCAGGCCTATGGCTACGTGGTCGGTTCGGCGATCGGCAAGGGGCGGATCGGTTCGATCGATCTCGAGGCGGCCAAGGCTGCGCCGGGCGTGCTCGCCATCGTCACAGCGGACAATGCCGGCAAGCTTGGCAAAGGAGAGCGCAATGCGGCGCCGCTGCTCGGCGGGCCGGAGATCGCGCATTATCACCAGGCCGTCGCCGTCGTCGTCGCCGGGACCTTCGAGCAGGCGCGGGCCGCGGCGCAACTGGTCCGGATCGACTACGTCAAGGGCGACGGCAAGTTCGATCTCGCCGCGGAGCGGGACAAGGGCGTCACGCCGCACCCATCATTCGGCGGCCCGGCCGATAGCGCCGTCGGCGATTTCGCCGCCGCCTTCGCTGGTGCGCCCGTGCAGCTCGATGCCACCTACACCACGCCCGATCAGGGCCACGCGATGATGGAGCCGCATGCTTCGATCGCGGCCTGGGACGGCGACAAGCTCACGGTTTGGACTTCCAACCAGATGATCGCCTGGGGCGCTGAGGATATGGCGAAGACGCTTGGCATCGCCAAGGAGAATGTCCGTCTGGTGTCGCCCTATATCGGCGGCGGCTTTGGCGGCAAGCTGTTCCTGCGCGCCGAGGTATTGCTCGCCGCGCTCGGCGCCCGCGCGGCCGGCCGGCCGGTCAAGGTCGCGCTGCAACGTCCGCTGATGTTCAACAACACGACGCACCGTCCGGCGACGATCCAGCGCATCCGCATCGGCGCCGAGCGTGACGGCAAGATCACGGCGATCGGCCACGAAAGCTGGTCTGGCAACGTCAAGGACGGCGAGCCCGAGATGGCGGTGAGCCAGACGCGGCTGCTTTATGCCGGCGCCAGCCGGATGACGGCGACGCGGCTTGCGGCGCTCGATCTGCCGGAGGGCAATGCGATGCGCGCGCCCGGAGAAGCCTCCGGCATGATGGCGCTCGAGATCGCGATCGACGAACTCGCCGAGAAGCTCGGCATCGACCCGGTCGTGCTGCGCATCAGCAACGACACCCAGGTCGACCCCGAGCATCCGGAGCGGCACTTCTCGCAGCGGCAACTGGTGCAGTGCCTGAGCGATGGCGCGGCGCGGTTCGGCTGGGACAAGCGCAATCCGAAACCCGGCGCCGTCCGTGACGGGCGCTGGCTGGTGGGAATGGGCGTCGCCGCGGCGTTCCGCAACAATCTCGTGACCAAGTCGGCGGCACGCGTTCGTCTCGACCAGAACGGCATCGTGACCGTCGAGACCGACATGACCGACATCGGCACCGGCTCCTACACCATCATCGCGCAGACCGCGGCCGAGATGATGGGCGTGCCGCTCGAGAAGGTCGCGGTGCGGCTCGGCGATTCCGACTTCCCGGTGTCCTGCGGCTCGGGCGGGCAGTGGGGCGGCAACAATTCCACCGCCGGCGTCTATGCCGCCTGCACCAAGCTGCGCGAGGCCATTACGCAGAAGCTCGGCTTCAATTCCGAGGAGGCGGTGTTTGCCGACGGCGTGGTCCGCTCCGGCAATCGCAGCGTGCCGCTGGCGCAGGCCGCCGGCGGCGGCGACCTCGTGGCGGAGGATGCCATCGAATACGGCGATCTCGCGAAAACCTACCAGCAGTCGACCTTCGGCGCGCATTTCGTCGAGGTCGGCGTCGACGCCGACACGGCTGAAATCCGGGTGCGGCGGATGCTTGCGGTCTGCGCGGCGGGCCGCATCCTCAATCCGAAGGCGGCGCGCAGCCAAGTGATTGGCGCGATGACCATGGGTGTCGGCGCGGCGCTGATGGAAGATCTCGTCGTCGACAGGCGTCATGGCCTGTTCATCAATCACGACCTTGCTGCCTATGAGGTGCCGGTCCATGCCGACATCCCGCATCAGGAGATGATCTTCCTCGACGAGATCGATCCGATCTCATCGCCGATGAAGGCCAAGGGCGTCGCCGAACTCGGCATCTGCGGCGTCGCCGCCGCGGTCGCCAATGCGGTCCACAATGCGACCGGCGTGCGGGTGCGCGACTATCCGATCACGCTCGACAAGTTGCTGGCAGGGATGCCGGAGCCGGCGTAGCGCGGGACGCTTCACCTCGCCCCGCAAGCGGGTGAAGAACGGGGAGAGGGAGCACAGCGGAGTCGGGGGCGCTGTTCTACCTAAACGCTCTAACCGCGACCGACGAACGAGCCGATGCCCCGGCCGATCGCGGCGCCGTGCTGAAACAGCGCGCCGAGGTGATCGCCGGGCACCGACATCGCATCGAGGCCGTTCTCCGCGGCGAAGCGCTGCATCGGCGCATGCGGCCCGTCGTCCTGTCCGTTCCAAAGCAGCACCGGCACGCGCGAGGACAGCACCGCGTCCTTGGCGCCATCGACCTGTCCGAGCGCATTGAAGCAGGCGCGCACGCCGCCTTCGAGATCCGGCGTCACCCATTCGGCGAGCTCCGGCACCGTGCGGCGGGCAAAGGTGATGAAGGCACCATAGGTCAGCGGGCCGGCGTTGCCGCGCGGCAGTCCGGTGAGAAAGTCCCAGCCGCCGATCGCCAGCGACGCCAGCCGTGCCGGGAAAAACCGGGCGACACCGACCGCGACCCAGCCGCCCATCGAATGTCCCACCACGTGGGCGCGCTCGTCGCCGAGATCGTCGATCACGGCGACGATGTCGCCGGCACGCTGCGCCTGATTATAGAGCGCCGGATCGGCGGGCTTGTCGCTCAGGCCATGTCCGAGCGAATCGACGCAGACGACGCGAAAGCGATCGGCAAGCGCGTCGACCACGCCGCATTGTTTCCAGCTCGCGGCGTCGAGCAAGAGACCGTGCTGCAGCACGATCAGCGGCCCGGATCCCTCGACAGTGTAATGGATACGCTGGCCCCGGTGATTGGCGAATGGCATCGGATAGAGTTCCCCACGTTTTACCAGAGGTGAGCGTGGAGGCGCCGGGTTTCAAGACCTCGTTCCGGATCAGGAACCGCATCGCCGATGGCGGGCGGAACCATCAGCCGCCCCACACGGTGGCTTCGCTCCAGCCGAGATCCCTGAACTCGGCTGCCCGGAGCGGGGCTTCGCCGGCGGCGAAGAATTCGTCGAGCTGCGGCGGCTTCACCGTGGTCTCCGAGAGCATCGCATGGGCCTGGCCGCGATGATGAATCTGGTGCTGAAACAGATGCATCAAGAGGCGGTCGCGCCGCTCGGTCTGCACGCTCGTGTCGCGATTGATCTTCACCACATCATCGAGCCGCTCAGCCGTCAGCGCATCGCAGTGCACGATCAACCGCTGATCGATCGCGCGCTGGGCGTCTTTCAGCGCGGCGACTGACGGGTAGGGCACCTCGTTGGCCCACGCCTTCGGCCCGAGCCAGCCGCCCTCGAGCGCATCAATGTAGAAGAGATCGATGACATGAATGTGGTTGAGCGTCGCCTGCAGGCTCGGGAAGAACCCGGTCCGCGCGGCGGCGAACTCCGCCTGGCTGAGACCGGCGCAGGCCGTGAGCAGGCGGTGATTGGCCCAGGCATTATTGTACGCAAAAGCGCGAAAGGTCTGAACGAGGCCTGCTTGCATATCGGTCCTCACTGGATTGACTGTTTCAGGCAGGTGCACCGGCCGACCTGCGACAGTGATCGTGGTGCTTGCGTTGGTGACTTGATCCTCGCATAGCTAATCCATCGTGGTGCACTTCATCCGAAGGCGGGAGCAGATGCAACTGGCAAAGAACGTGATCGACGTCGGCCTTTCCTTCAACGATCTCGAACCGATGCTGCGGTTCTGGCAGCAGGAGGCCGGACTTCGCTTCGATCATGTGCAGCCGATCCGCCGCGGGCAGAAGCAGTACCGGCACGACGCGCAAGGTTCGGTCATCAAGCTCAACCATCATGTCGAGCCGCTGCCGGATGTGGCGCCGAGCGGCTATCGCGAACTGATCATTGCGCGCGCGGGCGTCGACGCACCGCAACGCATGGCCGACCCCGACGGCAACAGCGTTTGCCTGGTTGCGCCCGGACATGACGGCATCACCCAGATCGCCGTCACGATGGCGGTGCGCGACCTTGCCGCGCATCGCAGGTTCTACGGCGACATCCTCGGCTTCACCGAGCAGTCATGGTCTGATGGTCCGGCGTTTCGCCTCGGCGACAGTCTGATCCTGCTCAGGGAAGATCGCGCCGCAACCATCGATCCGGTTCGGGGTGCGCGCGGCTGGCGCTACATCACGCTGCAGGTCGCCGACATCGACGCCGTGCATGACGAGTTGCGCGCCAAGGGCGTGCGGGAAGGCCTTGCGCCGGTGACGCTCGGCGAGCTCGCGCGGATTTCCATGATCCTCGATCCCGATGGCAACTGGATCGAACTGTCCCGCCGCGCATCGATCGTTGGAAGCCTGTCCAACCGCTAGGCAGCAAATTTTCTGGCCGCCCGGTCGGCACCGATGATATGATTCTGCGAATGCATCCAATTTGATGATCGCTTTATGCAGTCGATTTTCGGGCCGCGGCGGGTTCATCGATCGATTTTGCCAGCGGCTATCGGCTCGGCTTGCCTGCTGCTGTTCGTCCCCGTCGCAAACGCCCAACCTCCCGGCAATCCAGCGGTAACGCCCTCCGCGCAGCGCGCAGAGCTGGCGCAGGCACAAACATCGCAAACGGAAACGTCTCGTCCGGATACCAACGCCGCAGTGCGCAACGCTGAGGCCGATCGGTTGGCGTCCGATCAGCAATCGTCATCCGTTCCGTCGCCGGCGCCGACACCTTTGCGTCCAAAGCTCGATGGGCCGCAGCAGTACTGCAAGGCGTTGGAGGAGGCTGCTTTAGAGAACGACTTGCCGCCGGATTTCTTCGTCCGGCTGATCTGGCAGGAAAGCAATTTCGATCCCAACTCGGTCAGTTCGGCCGGTGCCCAGGGGATCGCCCAGTTCATGCCCGGTACTGCGCGGTGGCGCGGTCTGGCCGACCCGTTCGAGCCATTGCCTGCCTTGCAGGAATCCGCGCGCTGGCTCCGCGAGCTGCGCGCGCAGTTCGGCAATCTCGGCCTTGCGGCGGCCGCCTATAATGGTGGTCCACGGCGGGTTCAGGATTGGTTGGCGGGACGTGGAAGCCTGCCAGGCGAAACGCGCGCTTATGTCAGGATCATCACCGGCAGGTCCGCCGAGGAATGGGCGCAGGGTTCGCTTGAGGATCGGGTCCACACCGACGCGGCCATGGCCTGCGGTGACATCGTGCGCGGCATGCTCGTTCGGGCGCTTCCCGCGGGCCCAAGAGAGTCCGTGACAATCGCGCAGCAAGCTGCGTGGGGGCCCTGGGGACTTCAATTGGCCGGCGGCCCGTCGCAATCGCGCGTACTCGCCGACTACCAGCAACTTCAGAAACGATTTGCATCCGTGCTCGGCGATCGCGCACCGCTCGTTCTGAGATCGCGCATGGCCGGGCCAGGCTCGGCCACCTGGTATCTGCTCCGGGTCGCCGAGACGACCCGTGAGCGAGCTAACCAGCTGTGCGCCCGGTTGGAGGCAGTCGGCGGTCGGTGCCTGGTGTTTCGCAACTAGGTGGCACACGTTGCAGGTCGCAGCGATCGACGGCGTGGTCAGCGCTAATTGGCGACAGAGCCCTCAACTGCAAATGTGTGGTACCTCGCGTATTTCTCGCCGACGGCCCGAACCTGCACGTAGGCCGGATCGTGTCGCCAGGCCCAAAGCGCCTCCATGCTCGGATACATGTAGACGACGACGCGCTTGGGTGGATCTCCATCGACGGCAACGACCTGCGACCCGGTTGCCGCCGCGCCGGCAGCCGCAATCAACTTGCCGCCATGTGCCCTGATGATCTCCTTCGCCTTCGGGAGATATTCCCTGGCATAGCCATCGGGATCGGTGACCTCGATTTGGCCGATCAAATAGGCGGGCGGCCTGGCTTCGCCATGCAGCGCTTCGCTGCCAAGAGCGCCGATAGCGGTACAACTCAACATGACCAGAGCCATCTTGCCTCCAGAATTCATGGGAGCCTCCTCCGGTGCCGTGCCTGTGCGGCAAGCCGCAGCCTGACAGGACTCTTCACGAGGCTTCGAAATACGTCCAATACATATATTTTCACGAACCTTATGCTCGAATGGTATAAGCGGGCATGAACCTTCAACAGGCCCTCACGTTCTTGACGGTGGCCGAGCTCGGCACCGTCTCAAAGGCCGCATTGCGGTTGCGTGTCGCGCAACCCGCCCTGTCCAGGCAAATCATCGGTCTCGAACGGGAGCTCGGCTTGCAGCTCTTCGACCGCGTCGGGCGCCGGCTTCTATTGACTGGCGAAGGCGAGCAGTTGATTGCGGGCTGCCGTCTGCTGCTCAACAGCGTCAATTCGCTGAAAGAGCAGGCTCAGCTGCTTCGCCAAGGAGATACCGGGGTCTTGAGGATCGCCGGCTCGCCGCAACACATCGAGAGCGTGCTGTCAGATTTTCTCCACCGGTACGCGGAGCGATATCCCAGGGTCGAGATCAGGATCAGGGAGGGGACGGGCAGCGAGATATTGGCGATGCTGGAACGCGGGGAAGTTCACCTCGGCCAAAATTTGCTGCACGCCGTCAGACTGAACGAGCAGCACTTCGGCAGCCTTCCGCTTGGCTCCGTACAGTTACTGGCTGCTTGTCATCCGTCGATGCCGCTTGGTCCCCGTTGCACAATCGAGATCGCTGACCTCGCCGAACTTCCGTTGCTGCTGCTGGACAGCGGGTTCGGATTTCGGCGTGCTTTCGATGCGGCAAGCCGTATGGCGGGGCTGAAACCGAAGATCACGTTCGAGAGTCGCAGTCCGCACACCTTGCTGGCACTGGCCGAGGCGGGGCACGGCGTCGCGATCGTTCCCTCCCAGCTTCAGTGCTGGCGCTACGAATTAAGGATTGTTGGTCTCACGCACAGGCGCCGCGTGTTGCAGGAGCCTCTGACCATCTCATGGGACAAGCGGCGTCCGTTGCCTCGTTTCGCGACCGATTACTGTGCAATGCTGGCAGCGCATATGCGGGAGACGTTTCCGATCACGCGCCCGACGGAACCGGCAGCGGCAAAAGCAAGTGTTCAGACGCGCGCCAAGCGAGTTCCACGCAAGGCGAAAAGTTCGGGCGGTTGAATATCGCGATTTGCGTCCGCGTCACCGATCACCGAGTTGCGCGGCGGCGCAAGCCCTTACGTGAAACATGGTTCGGTTTATCGGAACGGCAGCTCGGTGAAGCTCCGCTCGCCCCGATCGACGGCGCTTCCGAGCTTGCCCTAGCGGATTAAGTGTGTATGCTTGCAGCGTTCGATTTGCCGTTGTGCCTTGTTGAATGGTCAAAGCGGCCCTTTTCCAAAGAACATCGTCGGTTGAAGGATGATGCGGAACCAAGCGCGAATTCACGTGCGTCCGCTTTGGAGAAGACAAATGCCTACAGGTACTGTGAAGTGGTTCAACGGCCAGAAGGGCTTCGGTTTCATTCAGCCCGATGATGGCACGAATGACGTGTTCGTTCACATCAGCGCTGTCGAGCGGGCCGGACTTGGCGGTCTCGCCGAGGGCCAGAAGCTGTCGTTCGAACTCAAGGTCGACAAGATGCGTGGCAAGACCAGCGCCGAAGATCTTCGGCTGGCTTGAATCGATCTGTCATTCCACGGATGTACTGGGATGACAGCCGCGGCCCGCTCGATCCTCTGATGGGTTGAGCGGGTCTCGCTGCTTTTCAAAGGGCTCATTCGCTCATGGCCAAGAAGCCGGAAGAACTCTCTGCCGAGCGCCTGGCCAAGGCCCAACGCCACCGGCTTGCCGCCGAGGCCGGTGCGCAGGCAATCGCTGAAGTCGAGCGCGATGCGATCGCCGTGCGCAAGAACATGGTGCGTCTGCGGGCTCTCCGTGAAGCGCGTGACGCCGAGGCGGCCGCCGCGCAGGCTGGCTCTGCACCCGCTGGCACGGCATCTGTGGCTGCCAAGAGAACCAAACGGGTCAAGCGCATCGTGCGTTAAGCCGCGCAATCACGCACGTCGAGTCCGTCGCTGATACGTTGCTGAAGCGGACCTGTTGTTTCGCGGCCTCGGCCGCCAGTTCAGGCCGCGAAGCCAGGCCGTGGCCCGAACTATTTGGGACGATCGGCTTCCTTCCTGTTCGCCGCCTTCAGTCTGATCCTGATGTAGTCAGTGATATCGCCGGCCGCATCACGCAGATCCTGTTCCGTCAGGCCTTGCTGTCCCGCCATCTCGATGCACCGGCGCGCCAACTCGGCAACGTCCTGCGAGGCACCCGGCGTTCCATATTGCTCGGCAGCGTGGACGCTGTTTTCAATCCAGAAATCAAGGAACTCTCTCGCTTTTGCGGTCATGACTCACCCGGACGGCTCGCGCGCCACTGTCCTCACCGGCCACATTCCCCGGTCTTCGCAGGAACAATCGAGAGCCGGGGTAAATTACCATGCCGATGACGCGCTATTATTTCGATCTTCGTGACGGCGGCGGCCTGGCGATCGACGAAGAGGGCATGGAGATGTCCAACTTCGGTGCGGTTCAGGAGGAGGCTGCGCGCGCCTTGGCCGACGTCATTCGGGATTCCTTTCGCGGTCACAATTTCCATCAGATTGCCATCGAGGTCCGGGACGGCGACGGGCCCGTGCTTGAGGTGGCTATCGCTTGGCGCAGTTGCCGGCTGGATTCTTGAGTTTGGCTGCGCAGCGCGGCAGTTAGCACCTTGTGATACCCAGACTGAGACTGACCTGAAACAGCGGCCCTTCGTCCGTCCGGACCTCAAACGCCAGCAGCCTGTGTTTATCCAAAGGCAGGTTCTCCTTGGCTATGCTGAGCAATGACTGCATCGCTTCGTGCGCGGCAGTTTCCTCGTCGCGTAGCTCGATGCCCTGTTTGTCGGCATAGAGTTGCTCGCCGTTGCGGATATCGAAATAGAAGCGGGTTGCCATCTTCGGCTCCCTTTGGTGGCGGGAGCTGCCCAGGCTCTCAGGTGCCGGCGCTCAACAGTCGTCCGGCAGCGCCGTACTCTGCGCCTGTTGGAGCGAATTTGCTACTCGGCAACGATGGAGATTTTTGGGGAACCACTTTTCGCGTTCGCGGTCAAGCCGCCATCGCCGTTCAGCCACGATCTCGCCGTGGCTGAACCGTCGGATATGATTCTCACGATCTGCGGTTGGTGCCTTGCATAGCCGAGATAAGTGCATAGCTGTGGTGGATCGACTGGCCTTGAGCCTTGTAGATCGGTCCCGCAGGACCTTTTTCCAAAGACATCGTCGGATGAAAGCGAGGACGCGTGCTTGTAGCACCGCGGCTGAAGCTTCCGCGACGTTGTCGGTCGGCTGCCGTTCCACGGATGTACTGGAATGGCAGTGCGGCCCGCTCTGTCATTGATAGAGCGGGCTCTGGTCTTGTTCATTCAAAGTGCGTTGTACCGCGAGAGAGGTGATCCGTTGCAAGTTCTTGTCAGGGACAACAACATCGACCAGGCGCTTCGAGTTCTAAAGAAGAGGTTGCAGCGCGAGGGCGTCTTTAGAGAGATGAAGCGCCGCAGATCGTTCGAAAAGCCATCGGAAAAAAGGGCTCGAGAGAAATCCGAGGCCGTGCGGCGAGCCCGCAAGCTTGCCCGCAAGCAAGCGATACGGGATGGATTGATCGCGGCGCCTCCGCGGAAACCCAAATTCCCGGCGTCCAAACCTTCGGCGCCAAGGCAATCACCACAATCTCCACAGCAAGCAGGCGGCACACGGGAGACCTAGCCCGTACCGATCCTGCTGGAAGGATCGTGCAAGATGACGCAGCGATCTTATCGAGGCAACGGATGCCTCCAGGAACGTCTCTCCGATGAGGTCTGTCGTCGGCGAGCCGTGGATCGGGATATTCGGTCGAGGCACGACGATCAACGGCGACGTGCGCAGAACTTGGCCGGCACGGCCATCAACGCAATGGCAGATCATTCCGCCAGCCAGTTCGATCAGGCCGCGCGCAAGCGTGACTTGCTCGACGGCCCGGAGGAATTTCGCGCGTTTCGCGCGGATCGCTGACGAAACGTATGATTCGGCGGTCGGCGCAAAACTCGATGCCGTCCCGGGCAAGCGAAGCGCGACCCGGGACCCATAACCACAAGTGCCGGTTGGTTTGCAACGCTGGAGCGGCAGCTCGTTTCAACAACGGAAGGCTGTGGTTATGGGTCCCTGCTTTCGTGTTTGGTCCCTGCAGATTGGTTGGATGGAATCGGTGTAGAACGAGGCGTGGCCTTTGTTAGGGAGCGCCTCGTGTCATGGAACTGAGCTTGCACGCGAACGCCACGACGACGCCGAAGACACGTGCCTACATCCAGCGCAGCCGGAAGTCGGTCGCCCAATTGGCGGCCGAACTGGGGGTCAGCGAGACCACGATTTATCGCTGGCGCAGCCGCACGACGGTCGAAGACCGCTCGCACCGGCCGAAGAACCTCACGACCAGCCTCTCCGCGGTTGAAGAAAGGGCCGTTTGTGAACTACGGACATCGCTCCAATTGCCGCTGGACGACATCGTTGAGGTGATGCGGCGATGCATCAACGCCAAGCTGTCCCGTAGTGCTATTCACCGCTGCCTGCAGCGCAACGGCATCAGCCGGCTTGCCAAGCCTGACAAGCCCAAAGCCGGCGTCTTCGAGAATGCCAGTATCGGCTTCATCCATATCGACGTGAAGTATCTGCCGGCACTGCAGCGCCGCACCAGCTATGCCTTTGTCGCCATCGACCGAGCCACCCGCTACGTCTTTGTCGAGGTCCATTCCAAGCGGGACGGAGCGACCGCGACCGGTTTCCTTAAGCGCTTCCTGGCTGATTTTCCGCACCAGGTTCACACTATCCTCACCGACAACGGAGCCGAGTTCACCGACCGCTTCGCCGTCGACAAGAAGAACAAACCGGTCGGGAAGCCTTCCGGTGACCACCCCTTTGATCGGCTCTGCAAGCAGCGCGCAATCGAGCATCGCCTGACCAAGCCCTACCATCCGCAGACCAACGGCCTCGTCGAACGCTTCAACCGGCGCATCGCCGAAGCCATTGGCCGCGAACACAAACGGGGCAGCGCCCGCCGTACCTTTGTCAACCACGCCGACCGCGACACCTTCATCGCCAAGTTCGTCCACGACTACAATCGGACCCGCCTCAAATGCCTCGGCTACCTGGCGCCAATCCAGGCCCTCGCCAATCACACGGGACCGAACACTTTCGCAGGGACGACGGCGAGTGAGGCGCAACTTGTGCGTCAAACCGGCATGCCACGAACATTGCAATGACGGCCGAGATAGCTGAGAGTGTCCTACCCCGCCAGCACCGCATCCGCGCCGGTCACCGCCTCGGCGCTTTCGGTCACGGTCTTTTCCAGCGACGGCGCCTGCACGGCGATGTTCTCGGCGAAGAAGCGCGCCAGCGCGACATAGCGCTGCGGCTCGGCTTCGCCGTTCGCCTTGGCGGCCAGCGCTTCGCCGGCGAGCATGCAGCCGCCGAGCGTTGCGGCGAACAGCCGCAGATAGGGCGTTGCGCCGGCCAGTGCCTCGTTCGGCGCCGAGGCGAGGCGCTCGAGCAGCCATTTGCTGGTGCGCTCCAGCGCGGCGTGGGCGTCGCGCAGCTTGGCGCCCGTGGTGCCGAACGCCGGATCGTTGGAGGTCTCGACCTGCTTGATGACGGCAGCGAGCTCGTCCAGCAGCGCCCAGACCGAGGCGCCGCCATTGGCGCCGAGCTTGCGGGTGACGAGGTCGATCGACTGGATGCCGTTGGTGCCCTCGTAGATCGAGGTGATGCGGGCGTCGCGATAATGCTGCGCGGCGCCGGTCTCCTCGATGAAGCCCATGCCGCCGTGGATCTGCACGCCGAGATAGGCGACCTCGTTGCCGATGTCGGTGGAGAAGGCCTTGGCGATCGGGGTCAGCAGCGCGCCGCGGGCAGCGGCCTCGGCGCGCACCTTGGCGTCCCTGGCGCGCACCGAAACGTCGAGCGCGACCGCGGTGGCGTAGCAGATCGTGCGCGCCGCCGCCGTCATGCTGCGCATCTGCATCAGCATGCGCTTGACGTCGGGATGCACGATGATCGGATCCATCCCGTCGCTCTTGTGGCCGATCGCCTTGCCTTGCCTGCGCTCCTGCGCATAGGCCAGCGCCTGCTGATAGGCGCGGTCGGCAATGCCGACGCCTTCGAGGCCGACGCCGAGGCGGGCCTGGTTCATCATCGTGAACATGCAGCGCATGCCCTGGTTTTCCTCACCGATCAGATAACCGATCGCGCCACCCTTATCGCCCATCGTCATGGTGCAGGTCGGCGATGCGTGCATGCCGAGCTTGTGCTCGACGCCAGAGGCATGGATGTCGTTGCGATCGCCGAGCGAGCCGTCGGCGTTGACCAGAAATTTCGGCACCAGGAACAGCGAGATCCCCTTGGTCCCCGAGGGAGCATCTGGCAATCGCGCAAGCACGAAATGCACGATGTTGTCGGTCATGTCGTGCTCGCCATAGGTGATGAAGATCTTGGTGCCCTTGATGCGATAGGTGCCGTCGGGGGCGCGTTCGGCGCGGGTGCGCAGCGCGCCGACGTCGGAGCCGGCATTGGGCTCGGTGAGCTGCATCGTGCCGGTCCACTCGCCGGTGACCAGCTTCTCGAGATAGGTCTTCTTCAGCTCGGCGCTGCCATGGGCATCGAGCGCCTCGATCGCCGACAGCGTCAGCAGCGGGCAGAGGCCGAAGGCGACGTTCGACGCGCTCCAGATCTCGGTGCAGGCGGCGTTGACCGCGAGCGGCAGGCCCTGGCCGCCGAATGCTTCCGGCCCTGAGACCGCGTTCCAGCCCGCGGCGGTCCAGCGGTGGTAGGCGTCGGGCCAGCCCGGCGCCGTCGTCACCTTGCCGTTGTCGAGCTTGATGCCGTGCTCGTCGCCGACACGATTCAGCGGCGCCAGCACATCGGACGCGAACTTGCCGGCTTCTTCCAGCACCGCAGCGGTGATGTCGCCGTCGAAATCGCCGTAGTGGCCGGCCTCCACGGCGGCAGCGAGCCCCGCACCGTGATTGAGGGACAGCAGGATATCGTTGATCGGCGCACGGTAGGTCATGGCGTTACTCCCGACGAGGCGTTTGCAAATTGTCATCCCATGAAACCGGCGCCCTCTCAACAGTCCGAACGGACATCGCACGGTCTGTTTCGGCCACCGCGGCGTCGCCTTATAATAAGAGTACCGTCATCATCCTGCGGCTTTCGTGCCTTTTCGATCGCCGCCCTGTTGAAATGGCGGGACTCACCCTATAGACCGACGTGGCCTTCGATCGGCGCGTTGGGGCGTAGCCAAGCGGTAAGGCAGCGGATTTTGATTCCGCCATTCGGAGGTTCGATCCCTCCCGCCCCAGCCAGCAAGCAAGCCGTTGATTTCAAGAGAGGAATCGTTTTTTGCCGGCCGCCCCGCCGCCATTTCGGGCGGATTGGGCCGGCTTGGCTGGAAATCTGTGCCGCTTTCGCTTCCATGGCGGCGGGCGACAAGCCCCGAGTCGCCCGGAGATCCAGGTCAACGGGCGATCGTAATCACGACATAACGACGGATCTGACGTGGCGAATACCAAGAAGGCCCGCGCTGCTGCTGGCGCGAAGAAGAAAAGCAAGGGATCGGCGCGTTCCGGGATCTCGTCTTCCTCACCGCTTGGCATGCTGGCGCTTCATCTTCTCGAGCAATGGAAGAAGTCCGGGCGGGACGGCATCGTTTTCCTTGCGGAAAGCGAGAACAGGGCAGAGCGTCTGGGCAGCGTGCTGCATTCGCTCGATCCCTCGCTCGAGGTGCTGGTGTTCCCGAGGCTGAATACCTTGCCCTTTGACGGGCTGGAGCCGTCACGAGAGATCGCCGGCCGGCGCAGTTCGGTGTTGAGGCGCCTCGCCCGGAGCAAGAAGCCGGTCTTCCTGGTGTCGACGGCCGAGGCGATCATGGAGCGGTTGCCGTTGCCCGCCAGCTCGGCGCGCCTCAGCATCAGCCTGAAGGTGGGGGCGGGCTATTCCGAGCAGGAACTCAAGGATCGTCTGGAAGCTCTGGGATACGATCTCGACGAAGAGGCGGATTATCCCGGCAGCGCTCTGTTCCACGGAATGACGTTCGAGGTATTTCCCGCGGGCGCGCTGGGGCCGTTCAGAATTGAGCATTCCGGTGGCGTGATCCGCAGAATCGCCGGTGTCGATCCGGACGAGCACGACGTCGTGTTCGACGCGGAGGAACTGCACATCGACCCGATGTCCGAACGGATCGCGTTGGGAGGCAAGCGGGCACAGCGGGCGGCGCTGCCGGATTATTGTCAGCGCGCGCGCTGGATCGCGGACGCCGGCGTTTCGGGCCACGCCGATAGCTGGCTGAGCACGATCAAGGAGGCGGCCGGCCGCAGGGAGGCGGAGCGCGAGTATCTGGGGCCCGCTGACTGGAAACGGCTGACCAAACGGATGAGCTCGCTGCCCCGAAAGGCAGCTTTCACCGCCACGCCTGATTTCTCGAAGGTCGCCTCATCGCGGAAGGCTCTTCGCGCATTTGTCGCCGACACCGAGCGCGCCGGATCGCGGCTGCTGTTTGTCGCGGCGGTCGAAGATGACCTGCGCGCGATGGAGCGAATGAGCGGGATCAAGGCGGAGCGCTTCGCCGACTGGAACGAGGCGGCGAAGGGGCGGGGCGGCGAAGGCGCGCTGCTGGCCGACTTCGACACCGGCTTCATCGGCTCAGGGCGCAAGCCGCTCGTCGTCGTGACGGCGACCGACGTGCTCGGCAGCAGGGCGCATCATCCGCAGCCCATGGCGCGAGCCTGGAGCTCGGCTTTCGATCATCCCGACGTGCCGGAGCGCGGCGCGGTCGTCGTGCATCTGCAGCGCGGGCTGGCCGTGCTCGATGGCTTGCAGACCTTCGATATGGGGAAGGGATCATCGCGCGAGATGATCAGGCTGGCATTCGCGGGGGATGATGCCGTCCTCGTTCCGCCGGCCGATCTTGCGCTGATCTGGCCGTATGCCGCGGAGCTCGGCAAGCTGGCATTGGACAGGGCCGATGGCAGTACGTGGTGGACGCGGCGTGGCAAGGCGGAGCGGGAAATCCAGACTGCCGCCAAGGCGCTTGCCAAACACATCGCGCAACGGCGCCGCCGGCGCGCTCCCAAGCTGGTCGCTCCCGGTCCCGCCTATGAGCGGTTCGTCGCGCGCTTTCCGTATTTCACGACCGTCGACCAGGCGAAGGCAATTCGCGACGTCCTCGATGATCTGGCGTCCGGTCATCCGATGGATCGGGTCGTCTGCGGCGACGTCGGGTTTGGCAAGACCGAGGTGGCATTGCGCGCGGCGGCGGCCGTTGCGCTGTCGGGCAAGCAGGTCGCCGTCGTCGTGCCGACGACTGTTCTGGCAAGGCAGCACGTTGCAACCTTCCGCAAACGGTTTGCTCCGCTTGGCATCGAAGTGGGAAGCCTGTCGCGGGCGACGTCGGCTCCGGAGATGAAGGAGACCAAGGAGGGCCTGCGAAGCGGCAAGATGAAGGTCGTGGTCGGCACGCAGGCGATCGCATCGAAGGACGTGAGGTTCGCCAAGCTGAGCCTGGTCATTGTCGACGAAGAGCAGCACTTCGGCGCGGCCGAGAAGGCGAAGCTTTCAGGGCTGGCGAAGGGCGCCCATACGCTGTGGATGAGTGCCACGCCGATTCCGCGCACACTTGCGGCGGGCCTTGCGGGATTCAGGGAGCTGAGCGTGATCGCATCCCCGCCCGTTCATCGGCTTCCGGTCGCGACCAAGATCGCTCCGCTCTCGGACGCCGCCATCGCCGCAGCATTGCTGCGCGAGCAGCGACGTCACGGGCAAAGCTTTCTGATCTGTCCGCGCATCCAGGATCTGGATCCGATGCTGGCGCGCGTGCAGTCGATGGCCCCGGAGCTCCGCATCGTCTGCCTGCATGGCAAGCTACCCGTCGACGAAATCGACGATCGAATGATGAGCTTCGTCGAAGGCGAGGCGGACGTCCTCCTGGCGACCAACATCGTGGAAAGCGGTCTCGACATCCCCCGGGCGAACACCATCGTGGTCTGCTGGCCGGAAAAGTTCGGTCTGGCACAGCTCCACCAGCTCAGAGGCCGGGTGGGACGCGGCGGGACACGAGCCTTCGCATACATGCTGACCGAATCCAGTTCGGAACAATCCGGGAGGCGTTTGGCCGCTCTGGAG
Source organism: Bradyrhizobium sp. USDA 4541 (assembly GCF_024171085.1). Classification (NCBI taxonomy): domain Bacteria; kingdom Pseudomonadati; phylum Pseudomonadota; class Alphaproteobacteria; order Hyphomicrobiales; family Nitrobacteraceae; genus Bradyrhizobium; species Bradyrhizobium sp. USDA 4541. The sequence goes on along the minus strand of NZ_JALJZF010000001.1, from coordinate 8,071,871 downwards.
GAGTTCAGCAGACCGGGCGCCGGTTTTGCGATCAGCGAGCGGGATCTCGACCTCAGAGGCGCCGGGGATCTGCTTTCGGAGCGGCAATCCGGCCACGTGCAGGTTTTCGGTCCGGTGCTCTACAGCCACCTTCTGAAGCAAGCCTCGGAGAAGACCAACGACCGGTCCGCCGATATGTGGGTGCCCGATCTCAACCTTCCGCTCGCGGATCTGCTGCCCAGGAGCTATGTGCAATCGGAATCCGTGCGGCTTGAAATCTATGGCCGTGCCGCGAGGTGCCGGAGCGAAGACGATCTGGAGGATCTCGAGGAAGAGACCTCGCGCCGCTTCGGCAGGCTGCCGTCGGCGGGGCGGGACTTCTTCGCCGCGGCGAGGCTCAGGATCGATTGCAAGCGGCGAGGGATCGTGAGGCTCGATGTCGGCCCGGAGGCCGTCGCGGCGACGTTCCTTCCCGGGAGGCTGCCCAAATCCAGAGCACGTTCGCTCCAGCGCGACGGCGATCGCGTGTTCTATTCGGACAACATACACGAGCCGCCTTTCGAGCGGATCGAGGATCTCCTGGACATTTTGGACGAGTGAGGGCGACGCGGCTCCGTCGGAGACGAGCCTTGCGGGTGCGCCGCGCGCAGTAGAGATATTTCAGCGCGCTGGAGCTGCGGAGAACAAATCGACCGATTCTGCGTGCTGACATCCCAGTGACATGTAGCATCGTTACTGCACATGCGTGGCGAACCGCCCGCCGTCATTCGGCCTGCTCCGAGCCATCGGAAAGCCCTTCCAGGCGCGAGTCGACAATATTCAGGGCGGGTTATGTTGTTCAAATCGCGGCGTTTTGGGCCGAAACGTCGTGCCCGGATACCGGAATCAGCGCTGCCGAAGCCGGCTTCAGCAATCGCTTTCTCAGTAGGACTACGCGTTTTGCACACCGTTCCGCGTGGTGTTGCCCAATCTTGTGCCCGATAGCGGTAACTGAAATATTCGTATTTTGTTTCAATGGCTTGCGGAAATGCCGCAATTCAAAAGTCCGTGATATTTGTGCAACATTTGCCCGAAAACAGCCGCAACTCGCCCCAAACCGAGCGGTCTTTTGTTGCGTGATCGGGGGCCTTCTGTCTCATATGGAACTACGACGGAGGGGGGCATCCCGAGGTCGTCCCGTTCTAGGTGGTTCGCTTAAGTCCCTCGCGTTCATGCGGGTGTGTCCGAAGACGCGAAGCGACTAAGCGGGGATTTAAGGGACAAGGGAACCAACCTGAGGGTGTTTTACCCGGCGGATCCGGAACCTTCCCTGAGATAGAGCAACTTGGAGGTTTAACATGAAGATGGTTAAGAGCCTTATCCTCGGCTCGGCGGCGGCTCTCGTCGCGGTCGGCGGAGCTCAGGCGGCCGATCTTCCCGTCAAGGCCAAAGCGGTCGAGTACGTGAAGGTTTGCTCCCTGTATGGTCCCGGTTTCTACTACATCCCGGGCACCGACACTTGTATCAAGCTGGGCGGCTACCTGCGCGTCGACGTTCTGGCGAACACCAACTCGGACCACACCGGCAACACCTCGGGTGCTGGTGGTGCGAACAACCGCTTCACCAACGGCTACACCTGGCGTTCGCGTGAAGATCTGAACATCGATACGCGCACCGCGACCGAATACGGCGTGGTCCGCACCTTCTTCGATGCGACGTTCTCCTGGACGACAGACAACTATGCCGGTCTGGGCAACGGCTCGACCGTTTACTCGCCGATCGGTACGTCTGCGGCTCCGAACAATGCCGGCTCTGGTAACGTCGCCGCTGGTACGGTCGGTGTCTACTACGCATTCATTCAGTTCGCCGGCTTCACCATCGGTAAGGCGGTCTCGCAGTTCTCGGCTCCGTGGGCCAACTACCCGGGCAACAGCTACGACGGTCTCGTCGGCGGCGGCGGCACGATCACTGGTGTGAACCAGTTCACCTACACCGCGCAGTTCGGCAACGGCGTGTCGCTGTCTTTGTCGGCTCAGGACCAGACGGCTTACTATCAGGCTGGCGTGGTCAACCTCGGCGCGCCGGTCACCTTCGGCGTTCCCGGCAACACCAACGTGTTCGGTATCAGCGACTACGCCGGCACGATCGCTCCGGATCTCGTCGCGATGCTGCGCGTCGATCAGGCCTGGGGTCTGTTCCAGGCATCGTTCGCCGCGCATAACAACCACGCGGCCTACTACGGCGGCACCGAGTTGACCGGTCATCCGGACGACAAGTGGGGCTGGGCCGGTGCGTTGGCCTTGTCGATCAAGAACATCCCGACCGGACCTGGCGACACCATCAACTTGCAGGGTGTCTACACCAACGGTGCAACCCGCTACAACATCCAGGACCTCGCCGGTTCGGCTGGTGGCAACACCATCTTCGGCGGAACCAACGTTCCGGGCGCCTATCAGAGCATCGGCTTCGGCATCGCGCCGGACTCGATCTTCGTGACCGGCGGTCAGCAGCAGCTGATCACGACCTACGGCTTCCGCGGTGCCTACGTGCACAACTGGAATCCGAACTGGAACACCAGCATCTACGGTGCCTGGGCCCAGGTTAACTACAACAGCACGGCCAAGGGCTACATCTGCGGTCCGGCCGGCAACGGCGTGGGTGGCTCGCTCAGCAACTTCTTCGGTGCTGGTTCGGCTCTGACGTCCTGCAACCCCGACTACAGCATCGCGCAGCTCGGCACGCAGACTCAGTGGACCCCGGTGAAGAACCTGACCTTCTCGGCCGACTTCACCTACACCCGTCTGGACCAGAGCTTCGCCGGTACGGTCGCCTTCCCCGGCAGCCCGACGATCGGCAAGCCCGGCGCAATCTACGAGCTGAAGGACCAGAACACCTACATGTTGCTGCTCCGCGCTCAGCGCAACTGGTAATACCGGTTGATCTGATTGCGATCTAACAGAGCCCCCGGCGCGAAAACGCCGGGGGTTTTGCTTTGTCATGCCGGTTCTGGCGCGTCACGCGGCCAGCATCTCGCGCACCATCGGCGCCACCTCGCGGCCATAGAGCTCGATGCTCTTCATCAGCTTGTCGTGCGGCAGCGGGCCCGCCGAGTATTTCAGCTGGAAGCGCGCCGCGCCGAGCGCCTTGACGGTCGCCGCGATCTTGCGAGCAACGGTTTCCGGCGCGCCGACATAGAGCGAGCCGTGCTCGGCCTCGGCCACGAACTCGTCGCGGCCCATCGGCGGCCAGCCGCGCTCCTTGCCGATACGGTCGCGCATGACCTTGTAGTCCGGCCACAGCTCCTCGCGTGCCTGCGCGTCCGTCTCGGCGACATATCCCGGCGAGTGCACGCCGATCGGCTTCGGTTCGCGGCCGAACTGCTGGTAGGCCCGCTGGTGCAGGTCGACATAAGGTGCAAAGCGCTTGGGATCGCCGCCGATGATGGCAAGCATCAGCGGCAGGTCGTAATGCGCCGCGCGCACCACCGATTCGGGACTGCCGCCGACGCCGATCCAGGCCTTCAGCCGGCCGTGCTCGACCGGCGGATAGACCGACTGGTTCTTGAGCGGTGGCCGCAGCTTGCCCTGCCAGGTCACCGGCTCCTGCTTGAGCAATTCGGTGAACAGATCGAGCTTCTCCTCGAACAGCTCGTTGTATTGCCTGAGGTCGAAGCCGAACAGCGGGAACGACTCGGTGAAGGAGCCGCGGCCGAGGATCACCTCAGCGCGGCCGTTCGAGACCGCGTCGACCGTGGCGAAGCGCTGGAAGACGCGGATCGGATCGTCCGAGCTCAGCACGGTCACCGCCGAGCCGAGGCGGATGTTTTGGGTGCGTGCCGCGATTGCCGCCAGCACGGTCTCGGGCGTGGAGATCGCAAAATCGGCGCGGTGGTGCTCGCCGAGCCCGATGAAATCGATCCCGAGCTGATCGGCCAGCACCGCTTCGTCGACGACGTTGCGGATCACCTGGGCATGAGGCAGCGGCGTGCCGGCGGCGTCGTTGGTGACGTCGCCAAACGTATCAAGCCCGAATTCGACGGAGGTCGTCATGGTCAGTCCGGTTGTCGGCGTGGCGGAGCATCCGCCACGGGCCACCCATCGCACGCAGGCCGAAAGGTCGGGTTGCTGCGGATCGATCCGCAAGCCTGCGCTGTGGAGCCTTGGGTTGGAGATAGATGGGAACTATTGCCGGTTCAGGGGGCCGGCAAGGTCACGCCGCGAAACGCAGCGTTTCCAGGCCCGCTTCGGAGCAGCCTGCGCCAATCAGCCCGGGACCACCAGGAAGCCGGCGCGCGGGAAATGCACCACCACCTCGCCGACGCGTTCATCCGACCGGCGGATCGCGATGTGTTGCGCCGACAGCGAGATGATCTCGCCACGCACCGGGATCTTGCCGTAGTCATCCGGCATCACGGCAACGACGTCGCCGGGCTTGCGACCGTTCGGGTCGCTGGGGTCGCCGAACACGGGCGACTCCGGCCGCGCCTTCGCCGCGATCTCGAGCGCGTCGGCCGACGACATCTCGGTGCGCGTGCCGTGGCCGATGGCGCGGATGCGCTCCTCCCATGCCACAACGCGCGGAAAGGAATTCATGATCTCGTCCATCGTGGCGAGGCTCTGCCGCGCGTACCACACGTTCATGTAGGCGCTGACGTCCGCGAGGCTGAACTCGCCGAACAGCCACGGCCGGCCGTCGCCGAGTTGCGCCTCGATCCAGTCGATATTGGCGCGGAACTGGTCGCGCATCTGCGGCAGCGCCGCGGTCATGGCGGCGACGTCGAACTTGCCGCCGCGCAACTTCTCGCGATCCTCGATGAAATCCCGCGGGACCCTGTCGCCGACGAAGCCGAACACGAGGTTGACCGTGTTCTGGAAGAACGGCCGGTCGGCCCACATGCCGAGCGCCCAGGGCACGCCGGCATTGCCTGCCGGAAACAGCGTCGGCGTCGGGTAGCGCCGCTCCAGCTCGCGGATGATGATCTGGGTGTCACAATAGATGTCGGCGCCGATCTGCATCGTCGGCGTGCGGCGATAGCCGCCGGTCATCGGCATCAGGTCCGGCCGCGGCATGATCCGCGAGATCCGCACCGAGCTCCAGGCGAGCTTCTTGAATCCGAAGATGATGCGGATCTTCTCGGAGAACGGCGATTGATCGAAATGGTGCAGGATCGGCGTGGGCTGCGACATGGCCTTCTCCCGGGACAGGGTGCGATCTCGACGGACCTTGCCGCATAAGCTGACAAGATTCCGGCCGATCGCAACCTATATTCACGGGCGGGAGGGCGGCGCAGCGCGTTCAGAACTGCTCCGCCCACGGCCGCAGGTCGAGCTCCAGCGTCCAGGCGCTGCGATGCTGGTGATGCAGCACCCAATAGGCGTCGGCGATGGCCGCGATGTTGAGCATGCCGTCCGGCCCGCGCTCGTCCTTCAATTGCGGACGCATGCTCAGCAGGCGGTCGCCCTCGATCCCGCCATCGACCACGACATGGCCGACATGGATGCCCTGCGGCCCGAATTCCCGCGCCACGCTCTGCGCCAGCGCGCGCAGCGCGGCCTTGGCGGCGGCGAACGGTGAGTAGTTGGCCTTGCCGCGCAGCGAACCGCTGGCGCCCGTAAAGACCAGCGTGCCGCCGCCGCGCGCAAGCAAAGCAGGGATCGCGGCCTGTGCCAGCTGGAAACCGCCGAGCGCGTGTTCGCGCCAGTGCTCCTCGAAGCGCTGCTCGCTGACCTTCAGAAACGGTGCCGGCCGGTTGGAGCCTGCATTGTGCACAGCCATCGCGAGCGGTGCGAGCCGCTCGGCCGCCGCGACGAAGCGCGCGACGTCGGCCGCCGTGGAGGCGTCGCCGACCACATGCGCGACCGTTGCGCCGCTTGCGGCCAGCTCGGCCGCTGTCGCGGCGAGCTTGTCGGCGTTGCGGCCGGCGATCGCGACGGGATAGCCGCCGGCGGCAAAGCGACGCGCAATCGCGGCGCCGAGGCCGTTCGACGCGCCGACGCCGGCAATCAGCACGCTTCCTTGTACGGCGGTCGGCTCGAGGGCGGATCGGTCGTTCATGGCTTGCTCCATCAAGGTGCCCGCGGCGCGGGCGAAATCATTCGTCGGACGCCATCGCGATGATGCTGTCGCGCACGGTGCGCAGGACGGCATCGGACCGCTTCTGGTCGGTGAGGACGCGCGAGATCGCCAGCGCCCCGACCATCGCACTCACCGCGAGGATTGCGTTGCCGTCGTCATCGTCGCCGAACGTCTCGGCGACCTTGGCGATGAAGGATTCGATGTGCGGCTCCATCACCGCGCGGCACTGCGCATCGGCGCGACCGACATCCGAGATCAGCGCGCCGATCGCGCAGCCCGACTTGGGCGAGTCGCGATGGGCGCGGCTGAGATAGCTCCGCACCAGTGTGTTGATATTGCCCGGCCTGTCGGGATCGCGCGCCGCGTGAGCCGACGCTTCGCCTGCATGCAGCGCCTGTTCCAGAGCCGCGGCGATCAGGTCGGAACGCGAGGCGAAGTGCCCATAGAAACCGCCATGGGTCAGCTTCACCTGCTGCATCAGGCCGCCGATGCTGAGCGCGTCGAGGCCCTTGTCGCGGATCTGCGTCGCAGCCTCGTTCAGAATACGCTCACGGCTCCTGGCCTTGTCGGCCTGGGAATGGCCCATCTCGCCTCGCCCCTGTTTGACTCTCTTTCTGGATTATGACCATCATGCATCTGGATGACAACCATCATCCAGAAATTATCCAGTCACAAAGCAGGGAGGAACTGATGTCCGGCAGCGCGAGCGAAGGGCGGGTCCGCCACGAGCGGCACGACCACATCCTCAAGATCATCATCGACAATCCCGCGAAGAAGAATGCCTTCAGTCCGGAGATGATGGCTGAGCTTTCCGACGCGCTGACGCTGCTCGACAATGACGACGGCCTCTGGGTCGGGGTGCTCTGCGCCGCCGGCGGCAGTTTCACCGCGGGTCTCGACATGCCGAAATTCTTCGGTCCGACGGCGACGCGCAAGCCGCTGCCGGAGGGCAACGTCGACCCGTTCGGATTGTCGAAGCGCTGCCGGAAGCCGATCGTCACGGCGGTGCAGGGTATCGTGTTCACCGTCGGCATCGAGATGATGCTGGCCGGCGATATCGTGATCGCCGCGGACGACAGCCGCTTCTGCCAGATGGAAGCCAAGCGCGGCATCGCGCCGCTGGCGGGCGCGCATTTCCGCTATATCAGCCGCGCCGGGTGGGGCGATGCGATGTATCACCTGTTGCTGTGCGACGAGTTCACCGCCGCCGAGGCGCATCGGATCGGTCTCGTGCAGGAAGTCGTGCCGGCGGGCCAGCAGGTCGAGCGCGCGATGGCGCTCGCGGAGATCATCGCGCGCAATGCGCCGCTTGGAATCCAGGTGACCAAGGAGGCGGGCCGCAAGTTCATCGAAGCCGGCGAGCAGGCGGCAATCGCGATCATTCCGCAGATCCGCGAACGTGTGCTCAACACATCAGATGCGGCCGAGGGTATCAAGTCGTTCGTTGAGCGCCGCGCCGCGGTGTTTCAGGGACGCTAGTTGCGTTCACGATACGTGCTCGAAGAAGCTGTGACAATGATGTCGCAGCTTCTTGATTTCGATCACGACAATGTAGCAGCGAATCTTGTCGAGATTCATCGAATCAGGGAGATTCGATCCATTCATTAAATTCTGTTTCGTCCTGCTTTCACTCAAGCGTCCGGTATGGATTCCCATGACAAACGCACGAGTAATAGTTGTCGGAAATAACAAGGGCGGCTCGGGCAAGTCGACAATTGCCATGCATATCGCCATCGCGCTGATCAAGGCGGGTCAGCGCGTCGCCACCATCGATCTCGATAACAAGCAGAAGTCGCTGACGCACTACGTCGAGAACCGGCGGGACTGGGCGCGGGAAACCTCGCTGGATCTCGGCGTTCCCGCGCATATGTGCTTCGAGACGGTGAGCGGCAGGAGCGGCGAGGTCGAGACGCTCGGGCGCAGCGCGCTTGCCGAGATCGTCGAGCGGCTCGGCCGGTCGCACGATTTCGTCGTCATCGACTGTCCCGGCCATGACACCTATCTGACGACGTTGACGCATTCGCTGGCGAACACGTTGATCACGCCGCTCAACGACAGCTTCCTCGATTTCGACGTGCTCGGCACCGTCGATCCGAACGAGTTCAAGGTGACCGGCATCAGCCACTATTCGAAGATGGTGGAGGAGGCGCGGCGCCAGCGCAGCACACACGATCAGCCGGCATTCGAGTGGGTGGTGCTGCGCAACCGCCTCTCCACGCTTGGGTCACGCAACAAGCGCTTGGTCGGCGAAGCCTTGAGCGAATTGGCCAAGACGCTGAATTTCCGCCTGGTCGATGGCCTGGCCGAACGTGTGATCTTCCGCGAATTCTATCCGCGCGGACTGACGGCGATCGACGACGTCAGCCAGCGCGCACTCGGTAGCCGGCCGACCATGTCGCATGTCACCGCGCGGCTCGAGATGGAGCGGCTGATGACTGCCATCATGCTCGGCCATCTGGTGGCGCGCCCGCCGGAATCCTCCGACGCCAGCCGCGACGCGGCGTAAGGCGACGTCGGGCCGCTACCGGCAATTGGCGTTGCCGGCGTCGGCGACGATCAGGAACGTGATCGTTCTGGGTGCGAAGACGATCGTTCCGGCGACAGCCGCGTCGCTGTTGAGGGCGGGGATACGGTCAGAGGTCCCGAGCAAGAGCGTCGCGCCATTGAGCTGAACGTTGCCGTCGGCAGGCTTTTCGCTCGCGAGCGTGTAACGTTGCGAGGCGGCCGACAGCGTGAGCTTGTGCCGCATCGGCCGGTCATTGTTGATGACGAGCAGGGCTATTCCATCAGGCATGTCGCGCGCGCAATGCGCATAGACATGGAAGCCGTGACGCTCCGCGATACCGGCATCGAGCACAATGGTGCCCATCAACCGCCGCCACAGCAGCGCAGCCCAATAGTTCGGCCGCGGCAGATGAGTTCGCTCGTCCAGCAGCCCGTAGTCGCTCGCCGCAAGCGTGTTGTGTATCACCACCTGGACGCCGACCTTGGCCAGCCGTCCGAGTTGATCGAGGTAACGGAACGTGTCGGCGAAGGTTGCGGCCAGGCGATTGCCGCCGCATGCGGTCTCGGCCGTCTCGGTCAGCCAGATCGGCTTGCCCGGCGCAAGCTGGTCGCGCAGCGTCTCGTAGAGGGCGAGGCTCTCGCCGGTTCGCGCCAGCCATTCGTCCGACAATGCATGCCTTGCCCTGCGATCACCGCCGCATCGCGCCGACAGCGCGCCATAGTGATGATAGGAGACCGCGTCGACGCCGGCTGCCGATGCGGCGAAAAGCGCTTGGGCCTCAGCGCCGGTGCCGATCGTGCCGGGGCCGAGGATCGTCACGTCGGGCGCGGTGTCCTTCATGAAGGCGCGGAACGCTGCAAAATCCCGGCCGTAGGCCGCAGCATCGTAGCGGTTAGGGGCGCTGCCGATGGTCGGCAGATCGGGCTCATTCATGAACTCGGCTGCGGCGATACGCCCGCCGGCCGATCGCGTGAAAGCGAGAAGTTGCCGGGCCTGCTCGGGGCTCCATTGCCCCTCGGCGTCACGCGCGCCCGCGCTGATCGCAAAGGACGTGACGATCGGAGCGTCGACGGCACGCGAGAACTCGATCACGTCCCGCCACTGCCGTCGCGTCAGCACGCCGTTGAAGCCGGCCGGCGGTGCAGCCGGTGGCGTTTCGGAATCTGCAAAGAACGTGCTGTTGGCCCAGGTCCCGCTGACGCGCAGATAGGCAGGGGAGAGCTCGGCGGCGAGCTTGCGCAGCCTGCCATCGTGCAGGTCGATCGGAGTGCGAGCTGCGAACCGCTCCGTCTCTGCACGCCGACGCGTGGCGGCGGTTGCATAGGGCTTCCAGAACCGTCCGCCGGTCACCTCGACCATCTCGACGTTGTAGGACTGAAAGCGCGGGTCGATGGTCGCGACGCGCGGCAGGGTCGCGACATTCAGGGCGAACTCTGCCGCGGCCGCCTTGGTATGCGCGAAGGCTGCCATGGCCGAGACGGCGGCGAGGCATCGAAGCGGATAAGCCCAGCGGTCGCGCACAAGTCCTCGCGGCGTTCCGGATTGTGGGCGTTCAGGATGCCGCCGCGGCCTGCTTGAATCAATGCGGGAGCGCGCCTTGCGGCTCGTTCGCGATACGATCCCACAGCGCGCGGATCATGTCCTTCATGACCAGCGCATCCTGCCAGCGGTCGGACAGTTCCCTGCCGTCGGGCCCGGTGATGGCATAGGGCGGGGGACCGAGCTCGCACAGGAAGGTCAGGGTCGCGTCGGGACCGGCACGTTTCCGCCAGGAGCGGATACCGTAGTCCCACCAGCCCATAAACAGCGACACCCAGCCCTGGTGCTGCGGAAAGCCGAGCGAGACCTGCACCTGCTCGCGGCTCGCGATGCGGCCGTGGATGCCCCAGGCATTGTCGAGGATGCGATGGATCATCGCGTGGTTGACGTCATCGACCGGCCAGGCGAATTCGCGGCCGACCAGATAATGCGAGAGATCGGCGGTGAGCCGCAGATCGGGAAAGCAGTCGAGCAGGTCGAGCATGAAGAACAGGTCGGTCGTCATGCGGTCGCGATGGGTCTCGACATGCACGGCGATGCCGGCCTCGGCAGCAAGCCACCGCCAGCCTTCGAGCAGGGGAATGCAATCCGCGAGCCGGCGCGGCCGAACGTCCGGCTGCAGATTGACGTGATCGGCGCCGAGCCGGGCGACCAGCTCGAGCACCGGTTTCAGGTCGCCGACGCTCTTCGGGTAGCATTGCGCCTGCCAGATCATGCCATGCGCGCGAAGGAAGCTCGTCGCCTCGCGCGCAAAGACAGGATCGATGAAGCGCACGCCGGCGCCGTCAAACCCGGCATCGCGGATCATCGCGAGCTGGGTTTGCAGCGGCCATTCGCCCTCATCGGCCAGCCGTCGCTCCATCGCCCAGAGCGACTGCAGGACGCGCAGTTGCTGCGCCACCGGTCAGGCCCGCGCCGGGATCGCCGTGGGCAGCTCGGCCTGTTCGCCTTCGTCGGCGGCGATATTCTCCTGGTAGGTCTCGGGCCCGATCCAGATCGCAACGACGGTGCAGGCGGACAGGAACATCGCGTAGCAGGCGACCGGCCACCAGGTGCCATAGGCCGCCACCAGTGCGGTTGCGACGAACGGCGCCGGACCACCCGACAGCAGCGAGCCGAGCTCGCGGGCGAAGGCAAAGCCCGCGAAGCGGCGTTGCGGCGGGAACAGCTCGGCGAAATACGCCGCCTGCGGCCCGAACATCGCCGCCGTCACCACGGCGCGCGCCAGGATGAAGGCGAGCGCGATCATGATCCACTCCTTGGTGCCGACCATCCAGAAGAACGGGAAGGCGAGCGCCACGCCGGCCAGCGCGCCGAACATGTAGACCGGCCGCCGTCCGATCCGGTCCGACAATGCCGCGAAGCCGAGGATCGCAAACAGTTCGACCGTGAATGCCAGCATCAGCGCGCTGAGCGCCTCGGCTTTCGGCACGCCGAGCGTGGTGATCACGTAGCTCAGCCCAAACACCGGGAAGAAATAGCCGAGCCCGTTCTCGGCCATGCGGGCGCCGAGCACGACGAAGAAGTTGCGCGGGTGCCGGCGCAATGCCTCCATCGCCGGATTGCTCTCGACCTTGCCGCGCGCGACCACCGCCTCGGTGTAGACCGGCGTCTCGGTGATGCGCATGCGGACGAAGATGCCGACCACGATCAGCAGGAAGCTCGCCAGGAAGGGCAGGCGCCAGCCCCAGCTCATCAAATCCTCGCGCGGCAGCATGGTCACCAGCGCGAAGGCGCCGGCCGCAAGCAGGTTGCCGACGGAGACGCCGAGCGGCGCGAAGCCGCCCCAGAAGCCGCGATGCTTCGGCGGTGCGTTCTCGACCAGATAGATCACGGCGCCGCCATATTCGGCGCCGGCGCCAAGGCCCTGGATGACGCGCATCGCGACCAGGAGGATCGGCGCCCAGATCCCGATCTGCCCATAAGTCGGCAGGAAGCCGATCGCGGTGGTGCCGATGCCGATCATCAGGAGCGTGGAGACCAGCACCGGCTTGCGGCCATAGCGATCGCCGAGGATGCCGAACAAAAGGCCGCCGAACGGCCGCACCACGAAGCCGACGCCGAAGGTCAGGAACGACAACAGCGTGCCGACCACCGGATCGCTCTTCGGAAAGAACAATTCGCCGAACACCAGCGCGGCGGCGGTGCCGTACAGGAAGAAGTCGTACCATTCGAGCGCGGAGCCGATGCTTGCGGCCAGGATCACACGCAGGCGCGATGTGCGAGCGCCATCTCTTGCCATCTCGGTCATTCGTTTCCCCGTTGTTTTGGTTTTTATGGTCGTCTTGATCGGGCACGATCTCCGCGTTTGTCGCGGCGGATCGTGCTCGTGAAAGCAGCAATGCCCGCGGCCTGGCCGCGGGCATTGTGGTCGGTCTTAAGCGGCGCGCGTGAAGTAGGATTTCTTCGACGCCGACTGGGTCTCGTAGATCGATCCCTGTCGCTTGGCCGGCGGCAGTGGCATCCGCACCGGTACGTCGGTGAGCCGCGGCGCGACCACCGGCGGCCCCGCCAGCAGGCGGCTGTTGAATTCGTCGAAGTCCTTGACGCCCATCAGCGGCCAGGCGTCGCTCGCGGCCACTTCATAGAGCAGCAGGTTGCGCGGCCGATTCGACGTGTTGGTTGCCGAGCCGTGCAGCGCGCGCACGTGATGGAACGACATGCTGCCGGCCTTGCCCATGCAGGGCACCGCGCGCTTGATGTCGTCCTGAATCTGGTCCGGATCGATCAGGCCTGCGAAGTGGCCGTCCTCGCCGTGATGATCCCACATCGTGGCGCCGGTGTGCGACCTCGGCGTCACCAGCATCGGACCGTTCTCGATATCGCAATCGTCGAGCAGCACGCCGATCGCGAGGATGTCGTCATTGGTGTGCGGATAGAATGCCCAGTCCTGATGCCACTCAACCGGCGAGCCGTATTGCGCCGACTTCATGTTGAGCTTGGAGCCGTGCAGGCGAAGGCCGGGGCCGATCAGCTTGGTGAGGATCGAGATCACGGCGGGGCTGCGCACGATCTCGTCGAAGATCGGGTGCACCTTGTGCGGCGCCTTGATGCGGCGGACGCGCGGATTGTCAGGCGAATGGCCCGGCTCGAGGTCGTAGACGTCGGTGTGCTCGCTCACGCTGGCGGCGCCGGCCACGAGCTGCGCGAGCACCGTGCGCACCTTGCCTAAGGTCTCCTGGTTCAGCACCTCGGGGACCACGATCACCCCGTCGCGCTTGTAAGCCTGGGCCTGTTCGTCCGAAATCATGCCGCTTCTCCCTTTTTGTTCCATGTTAGCGCTAACATTGGGTGATGCTAGCGCTAACATCATGGCTTGGCAACCCGGAATCGTGCAGGCTCCGGCCCATGAGCTCTGAACTGACCGCCCCCGGGACCGGCCCGGCCGGTGCCGCGCCCACCCTTTCAGAGGTGGCTAAGCGCGCCGGCGTCTCCTCGATCACGGTGAGCCGGGTGGTGCGGATGCCCGACCTGGTCGCCCCGGAGACCCGGGCGCGGGTCGAGCAGGCGATGCGCGACCTCGGCTATATCCCGAACCTGGTGGCGGGCGCGCTGGCGAGCGCGCGGACCAATTCGGTCGGCGTGCTGGTGCCGACCATCGCCAACTCGATCTTCGCCGACACGGTGCAGGGCCTGTCCGACAAGCTCGAGCCGCTCGGCTTCTCCGTGATCCTGGCGCAGTCGCGCTATGACGCGGAGCGCGAGGACCGCATGCTGGCGGCGCTGCTGTCGCGGCGGCCCGAGGCGATCATCATGGTCGGCTCGCCGGCGACCGAGGAGGGCAGCCGCCTGCTGCGCAATGCGCGCATCCCGATCGTCGAGACCTGGGATCTGCCGGCAAACCCGATCGACGCGGTCGCGGGCTTCGACAATTACAAGGCTGGTGTCGCCGTCGCGAAGCATCTGGTCGCGCAGGGCCGCAAGCAGCTCGCCTTCATCGGCGGCGACGATCCACGCGGCACGCGCCGCTGGTTCGGCTTCAGGGACGAGGCACTGGCCGGCGGCCTTGCCGAGCCGCGCCGGTTGATCCTAGACCGCAAGGATTCCGGCAGCGTGGCGGCGCACGCACGGCTGCCTGGTGTCGATGCGGTGTTCGCCGCCAACGATGCGCATGCGATCGGCTTCATGTCCGGGCTGCGCAAGGCCGGCCTGCTGCGCGACGGGCCTGCATCGGCGCAGCCGGTCGCCGTGATCGGCCTCGGCGATCTCGAAATGGGCCAGCTGATCTCGCCGACCCTGAGCACGATCAGCGTGCATGGCGACGCGATCGGCCGTACCGCGGCGACGCTGACGCTGGAGCGCGGCGGCGAGCGCCGTGTCGATCTCGGCTTCGAGCTGGTGCTGCGCGACAGCGGCTAGTGTGCTGAATGCGAGGTTCGTGTGTTTCGCGGCAGCCACTTTCACGAACTTCGCATTCATAAAGCACACTAGAATCAAAGGTTTGCTAGTGTCCTTATCGAATCCGAAGTTCGCTCCGAAGGTGCGGCAAATGATGCGAACTTCGGATTCGGGACACTAGCGCGCCTCGCCCACGGTGCGGGCGGAGGTGCTCGTTTCTTTCCGTGCCTTCACCTTGCCGCGACCTCGGCGTCGACCGCCTCGAGCAAGGTCACGAGGCCCCGCAGGATGGCGATCGGCGAAGGCGGGCAACCCGGAATATGGAGATCGACCGGAACAACCACGGAGACTCCGCCAACCACGGCATAGCTGCCGGCGAAGCATCCGCCATCCCTGGCGCAATCGCCCGCAGCGACGACCCATTTGGGATCTGGCGTCGCACGGTATGTGCGCTCCAGCGCCTCGCGCATATTCTTGGTGACCGGACCCGTGACGAGCAGCACGTCGGCGTGACGGGGCGAGGCGACGAACCGGATTCCAAATCGTTCGACGTCGTAATACGCATTGCTTAACGCGTGTATTTCCAGCTCGCATCCGTTGCAGGAGCCTGCATCAACCTCGCGGATCGAGAGGCTGCGGCCGAGGCGTCGTCGTGCGGTGCTGCCGACCATGGCCGCGAGCTCCGCAAGCGCAGCGTCGTCCGGGCGCGGCGCCTGCTCCGTCAATGGCTGGCGAAACAGGCTCTGGAACAGAAGTTTGCGCATCGCCTCAAGCCCTCAGAGATCCTGCCCGGAATAGGAGCAGTTGAACGACTTATTGCAGAGTGGGAAGTCCGCCACGATGTTGCCTTCGATGGCCGCCTCGAGCAGCGGCCACTGAAACCACGACGGATCGCGCAGATGGCATCGCTCGATCCGATCGCCGTTCAGGCGCAGCCAGGCCAGGATGTCGCCGCGGAAACCTTCGACGAGCGCCATGCCTTCGCAAGGCTCCGCCGTATTGTGCAGTGGCACTTGCACCGGGCCGGCCTCGAGGCCGATCAGGATCTGGTACGCCAGCGCGAGACTCTGCTCAACCTCGCGGATCCGGATCCAGACCCGGGCGTTGACGTCGCCGTCACTGAGGACGGGGACTTCGAAGCGGAGGCCATCATAGGGGAGATAGCCGGGCTTGCGTCGGGCGTCATAATCGCGGCCGCTCGCGCGCCCGACATAGCCTCCGGCGGCGAATTGCCGGGCGAGCGTTGGAGCAACGATGCCGGTGCTGACGGTGCGGTCCTGCAACGAGGCGGTGTTGTCATAGAGCTCGACCAGCGCAGGGAAATGCCGGCGGATCTGGTCGAGCGCGGCCCGGATCGTGTCGGCTCGATCGCCGGCGATATCGCGCGCGACGCCGCCGGGCACGACAAGGTCGCGCATCAGGCGGTGGCCGAATGCAGCGTCGGCCGCGCGCAGCACGGATTCGCGCAGCACGGCGCAATGCGCCTGCATCAGCGCAAATGACGCATCGTTGCAGATCGCACCGATATCGCCGAGATGATTGGCCAGCCGCTCGAGCTCGGCCATCAGTGCGCGCAGCAACAGCGCGCGCGGCGGCACGGCAATCCGCTGCGCGGCCTCGACGGCTTGCGCGAACGCCAGCCCATAGGCGACCGTGCTGTCGCCGGAGACCCGGCCGGCGAGCCGCGCGGCCTGCTCGATCGTGCTGCCCGTCATCAGCCCTTCGACGCCCTTGTGGGTGTAGCCGAGCCGCTGCTCGAGGCGGACGACCGTCTCTCCGCTCGCGGTAAAGCGGAAATGCCCGGGCTCGATGATGCCCGCATGCACCGGACCGACTGCGATCTGATGCAGGCTGTCCCCCTCGGCCGGAAGGAATTGATAAGGCGCTGCGTCCGCCGATGCATCGCGATGTTCGCCGAGCGGGAAGCGCGTTTGCCAACGGCCGTGATCAAGCCAGGGACGGGAATCCGGTGTGTCTGTCGTCTGCAATCCGAAGAGGTCGTGCAGGGTGCGCTCCAATCGAAGCGCCGGGGGATGATGGGCCGCAACCGAAGGAAATTGGCGATCGGGACAATCCAGGCTGATCACGCCGATATCGGACGTGCGGTCGTCGAGGACGGCCATGTGCACGCGCGAGGGCTCGCCCCACAGCCCGAGCAGGCTCAGGCCGCCATCCGCAAGCGCGTGAGCGGCGGCGCGCCAGGTATCGCCGTCGACCACGGCGCGCGGCCATGGATGATGTCGTTCGATCCTGTGGCCCGCCCGGATCAGATCGATCAACCTCGGCATATCCTGCTCTCCCTCGCGCTAACCCAGCAGGTTGGCGACGTGCTGGAACCAGACGACCAGCGGTCCCGGAAGGTAGATGCCCGCAGTCAGCACCAGTGCGAAATGCGCGAACATCGGCAAATAGGACGCATCCGCCGGCGCGGCATTGCCGCGCGGCTCGCCGAACGCAAGGCTGGTCAGGCGCAGGATCAGCGCGCCGAAGGCGAGCAGCAGGCCGAACACCAGCGGGATGGCGAGCAGCGGCTGGCGCGCGAAGGTGGAGCTGACGATGAGAAATTCGCTCATGAAGATACCGAGCGGCGGCAGGCCGGTGATCGCGACCACGCCGATCACGAGACTCCAGCCGAGTGCCGGATGCGACTCGGTCAGGCCGCGAATGTTGGCGATCCGCTGCGTGCCCTTCACCTGCGCAATGTGGCCGACCGCGTAGAAGATTCCCGACTTGGTGAGGCTGTGCATCACCATGTGCAGCAGGCCGGCAAAGTTGGCGAGCGGGCCACCCATGCCGAACGCAAACACGATGATGCCCATATGCTCGATCGAAGAGTAGGCGAACAGCCGCTTGATGTCGCGGCGGCGGTAAAGCATGAAGGCCGCGAACAACAGCGAAGTCAGCCCCATCGTCACCATCAGCGGGCCCGGCGATATCGCATCCGGATTGGCGGCGAGCAGGATCTTGAAGCGGAGCACCGCGTAGAGCGCGACGTTGAGCAGCAGGCCGGAGAGCACGGCGGAGATCGGGGTCGGGCCCTCGGCATGCGCATCCGGAAGCCAGGCGTGCAGCGGCGCCAGGCCGACCTTGGTGCCGTATCCGAGCAGCAGGAAGATGAAGGCGACGTTGAGCAATGCCGGGTCGAACGTCGCCGCACGGCTGATCAACACCGTCCACACCATGGCATCCTGACCCTCGCCGACCACCGGCAGTGCGGCCATGTACACCAGGATCGTGCCGAACAGCGCCAGCGCGATGCCGACGCTGCCGAGGATGAAGTACTTCCAGGCCGCTTCCAGCGCCGCATGGGTCCGGTAGATGCCGACCATCAGCACGGTGGTGAGCGTCGCGACCTCGACCGCGACCCAGATCAGGCCGATATTGTTCGACACGAATGCGAGGTTCATGCCGAACATCATCACCTGATACATGGCATGGTAGAATCGCAGATAGCCCGGCGTCAGCCGTCCGGTTTCGAGCTCATGGGCGATATAGCTTGCGCTGAACACGCTCGTGGTGAATCCCACGAAGGTGTTGAGCACGATGAATACGATGTTGAGATCGTCGATCAGCAGGTACTGGCCGGGTTGCGGGCGCTCGACCACGAGCAGCGAAAGCGCGGCCAGCAAGGTGCCGAGACTGGCCACGACATTGAGGCCCGCGGTCAGCCGGTAACCGGGCAGCGCGGCCAGCACCGCCGCGGCGGTGATCGGTATCAACAAAACCCAGGTGACGGCATCCGACGCGGCAGTCATTGGCGCTCCCCCCTGAATTCATCGAGCGCACCGACGTCGACGGTGTCGAACCGCTCGCGAATGCGGAACAAAAACACGCCGATCACGATGAATGCGATCAGGATCGAGAAGGCGACGCTGATCTCTACGACGAGCGGCATGCCCTTGGCGCCGGTCGCGGCCAGCACCAGGCCGTTTTCCAGCGACATGAAGCCGACGACCTGGCTGACGGCGTTGCGCCGCGTCACCATGACGAGCAATCCCAGCAGCACCACCGACAGTGCGAAGGCAAGGTCTTCCCGCGCCAGCGGATCAGCCGCGCCGGTCACGCGCAGCATCAGCACCATGGACAGGGCGACGAGCCCCATGCCCGCAAGCATGGTCGGACCGATGCTCACCGCGGTCTCGATATCGCGATGAATGCCGAGCTGCTTGATGATCCGATGCAACGCCACCGGGATGACGATCGCCTTGAAGACCAGTGCGATCGCCGCGGTCACGTAGAGATGCGGCGCATTCTGGATGAAGGCCTGCCAGGCGACGGAAGCTGCG
Source organism: Bradyrhizobium sp. USDA 4541 (assembly GCF_024171085.1). Lineage (NCBI taxonomy): Bacteria > Pseudomonadati > Pseudomonadota > Alphaproteobacteria > Hyphomicrobiales > Nitrobacteraceae > Bradyrhizobium > Bradyrhizobium sp. USDA 4541. The sequence continues at coordinate 8,053,169 of NZ_JALJZF010000001.1, read as the reverse complement.
AGCACCACGGCATGAAGTGCGAAGATGTTCAGCAGCGCATACAGGCGATCCTGGTACAGCATCATGAAGCTGATCAGCACGAGCCCGCCGGCGAGCAGATGGGCGATGTCGAAGGCGAGGTTGTGCATCAGAAGCCCCGTGACACGAACCGAAGCAGCGTGCCGAGCAGGCCGAGCATCAGCGCCGCGCCGAGGAATTCGGGGACGCGGAACACCCGCATCTTGGCCGTCGCGGTCTCGAACACGGCAAGAAGGAAGCTCGCGACCGCAAGCTTGAGGATGTAGACGGCGACGCTGACGAGATAGGACAGCGGCCCCGCGCCTTCGGTGGTGATCTGCCACGGGAAGAACACGCAGATGATCAGGGAGATGTAGAGCAGCAGCTTGAGGAAGGCGCCGAACTCGATCATGGCGAGGTGACGCCCGGAATATTCGAGGATCATCGCCTCGTGCACCATGGTCAGCTCCAGATGCGTCGCCGGGTTGTCGACCGGGATGCGCGCGTTTTCGGCGAGCGCCACCATGATGAGGGCGATCATCGCCATGCCGAGAGAGACGCGCAGTCCGACTTCCGACGACGCCATGAAGGTCGCGACCGTCGACAGCTGCGTCGAGCCGGCAATCAGCGCGACGCAGAACACCATCAACAGCATGGCCGGCTCGGCGAGCGCGGCAATCATCACCTCGCGGCTGGAGCCGATGCCGCCGAAGCTGGTGCCGACGTCCATGCCGGCAAGCGCGAGGAAGAAGCGCGCGCTGCCGAGCAGGGCGACGATCGCGATCAGGTCGGCGCTCCAGTTGAATTGCAGGCCGGTCGCGAATGTCGGGACCAGCGCCGCCGCGACCCAGATGGCCGCGAACGTCACATAGGGCGTGACACGGAACAGCCAGGACGCGTTTTCGGCGAGCACGACCTCCTTGCGCAGCAGCCGCAGCAGGTCGCGGTAGGGCTGGACGATCGACGGTCCTTTTCGCCGCAACAGCCGCGCCTTGATCTTGCGCACGACGCCCGTCAGCAGCGGCGCGAGCAGCAGCACAAGCGCCATCTGGCCGAGCTGAACGAGGATGTCCGAGATCACGACCATATCGCGAGCGCCAGCAGCAATGTGACGAGGGTTGCGAACACCAGGCTGAGGTAGCGGCGGATGGTCAGGAACTGGAGCTGGTTCAGCCGATCGGCGAAGAACCACACGAGTTCAGTCACGGGTGTGTAGAGCCGCTCCCAGACCAGGTCGTGCATATCGACCCTGAGGCGGGCCGGCCGCAGTTCGCCCGGCGCGGGCATGTCGACATGCTCGCGGGCTTGGAAAACCAGCGTGCCGAAGACGCGGCGGATCGGCTGCACAAAGCTCACGCCGGAATACTGCGCCGCCGGTGTCGGGTCGGAGAAGCCGCAACCCCAGGCCGGTCCGCGCCGGATCGCGCGCGACGCAAAGCGATGGATAAAGTACACCGCGAGCGACGCCGCGGCGGTGATGAAAGCAAAGACGAGCAATCCGTTGTAGGAACTGCGGCTCTCCTCGATCGGAACGATCGAGAGCCAGGGATCGTCCGCCTGAAGCGGCATCCGGTGGCCGATCACGGTCTGCGCAACCGGCGAAAGCGCGTCGATCACCAGGCCGGGCAGAATGCCGGCGAGGAAGCAGAGCACGGCAAGGCTGAACATCGCGGCGAGCGAATAGCGATCGACTTCGCCGGCGGCTTCCGCGGCCGGGCTCCGCGCGCGGCCGAGGAACGTGATGCCGAAGGCCTTGACGAAGCATGCCGCGGCCAGCGCCGCGGCCAGCGCCAGCAAGGCGCCGATCGCGGGCACCATGATCTTCAGCAGCCATTGCGGCAGGTCGGGGCTCTGCAGTACGGCCTGAAACATCAGCCACTCCGACACGAACCCGTTGAACGGCGGCAGCGCCGAGATCGCGACGCAGCCGACCAGAAAGACGAAGCTCGTGAGCGGCATGCGGTGGATCAGGCCGCCCAGCTTCTCCATGTCGCGTTCGCCGGTCGACGTCAGCACCGCGCCGGCCCCGAAGAACAACAGGCTCTTGAAGAACGAATGGTTGAGCACGTGGAACAATGCGGCCGTGAAGGCGAGGGCGGCCGCGAGGCCAAGGCCGTTCGCCTGAAATGCCAGCGCAAGGCCGAGGCTTGCGAAGATGACGCCGATGTTCTCGATCGTGCTGTAGGCGAGCAGGCGCTTGAGATCCTTCTCCATCAGCGCGTAGAGGATCCCCATGACGGCCGTGGCGCCGCCGAGGATGAGAACCGCGACACCCGCCGACCAGCTTGGCGGCCCGAGCAGATCGAACACGACCCGGATGAATCCGTAGATCGCGACCTTCGTCATCACGCCGCTCATCAGCGCCGAGACATGGCTCGGCGCGGCGGGATGAGCCAGCGGCAGCCACACGTGCAACGGGATCAGGCCGGCTTTCGACCCGGCGCCGAGCAGCATCAGCGCGAGCACCAGTGCGGCTTCGGACGGAGTGTGCTGGGCAGCGCGGATGGCCGCAAAGCTGTAGCTGCCGCCGGCTCCCGCCAGCAGGCCGAAGGCAAGCAACAGAGCCAGCGTTCCGAAGCTTGCCATCACGAGATAGACGTAGCCTGCGCGGGCATTATCCGCGTCACGGTGATGCGCCATGACGAGCGCCCACGAGGCGAGCGACATGAATTCCCAGCACAAGAGGTAGGTGAACGCATCGTCGGCGAGCACGACGAGATTCATGCCGGCCAGGAACGCCGGGAAAAAGGGGAGGATGCGCTGTGGCGCGGATTCGTGGCTGCCGTAACCGAGGCCATAGAGACTTGCGGCCGCACCGCCGAGATTGACCACGACGAGAAAGAATGCGGCGAGCGCATCGAGGCGGAAATGCGATCCCAGCCAGGGCAACCCGATCGGCAGGGCCAGTTCCGTCGCGCTGGTACGGGAGATGAGCGAAATCATGGCCCCGGCCAGCGCGATCAGCGAAATCGCGAAAGTCGCGCCGTAGACGATGGCTGTCGATTGGCGCGATCTGCTCGTTGTAATCGCGAGAGCGGTCGTTCCCAGCAGGGCGGCTACACACCAGATCTGCTGAGTGACCGCCGGGATCATGTCTGCACCTTCGGTGAGCCCGATCCGGCCTTCAATCGCACCCCGCGGCCGCCGCCGTTGCTGACGGCGCCCTCATTGATGACCTCGACGCCGGCTGCGCCGAGCGCATCGATCAGTTTCACGAGCGAGTCGACGTTGCCGCGAATGGTACCTTCGCTCGCCTCCATCCGCTGGATGGTTGGCACCGAAAGTCCGGACAGTTCGGCGAGCTGCCGTTGGTCGATGCCGAGCAAGGCTCTGGCCGCTCGTAGCTGCGCCGCGGTGATCATCGATTGATGGCCGTCGATCTGAGAGTCGCGTCTATTTGAATGTTATTTATGCACATCAAGTAATGATGGCACAAGGGCAATAAGTGATGTTTTATACATCATTCCTGGGCGCAGTCCTCAACGCGAGCGGTATCCGCGCGCCGACGGAGTTGCGCTGACGCGCGTTCAGTCGGAGATTTTTCGATAGACCGCCGCGGCGTGGCGCAGCAGCCGGCTCTTGCGCTTTCGTTCGTGCACGCGCTGGTGCTTGGCCTTGCGCTCGTGGGCGCGTTGCGCGGGTGCATCGACGCTCTCGAGCAGCCCGCGACGCACCTCGTCATCGTTCAATTCGCCGAGCAATTGCTGTCCCTTGCGCAGATGCTTCAGGATGATCCGCCATGACGCGTATTCGTCGGGGGGCAAACCGCCCTCCGAGAACTCGATCGCGTAACGCAGCCGCTTGCTGGCGAGACGGACGCGGTGGCGCTTGTTCTTGCCCATGCCTTGCAGCCCGCGACTCTTCTGGCACAGCTTGCCATGCCACCGCGCCAGCCGCCGCGCGTGAAACACCGCGACCGGCACGGCTCGCCGCTGCGCGGCGCGAGGGTCCTGCCGCGTGGTCCAGGGGCCGCTGCCGACCCAGTCCCACATGCCGTCGAACCATCGCCAGTATCGATCGCTTTGCAACGCCTCCTTGAGCGCCTCGAACGCGTCGGTTCGCGCCGTCTGGAGCATGCCTTCTTCAGGCAGGCCCTTGCTGTTCTCGATCGCGACGTCGAGGTCGCGCGTGGCGCCGAGATGGGCGCTCAGCCATCTCAACTCGGATTTCAGTCGCGTCCATTCGGTGTCCGCCACCATCGGCCCATAGAAGGCGATCGCCGCCTTCAGCCGCGTCAGCGCGATACGGGTCTGGTGCAGCGCGGCGGAATCGCCGGAACTTATGGCCTCGTGATTGGTGGCGACTTCCTCGAGGCATTCGGACAGGATCAGGCGAAACGCGGTCTCACAGCGCATGGCTTCGCTTAGATGGCGCGGCCGCTTTGGGCGGACAACACGCTCCTTGGCCGGACTTGCCGCTAACGTCATGACACTCTCGTGACCCCGCCGGTGCCGCAACGCAACCGGGCGGCTTTCGGGTGGGAAGATTTCCCGTTTGATCGATGTCGATCAAGGATTTTCTGCTGGGCCGCAGTGCGACGATCCAGCAACAGGATCAAAATGTCGCAATCAACCCGTCGGCGGGAGCTCATTCCAGTCGATATGCAGGCCGGGCTTTTGAGGGAACACCATGGTTTCGAGCACGCCGCAAAACCAGCCAGCGGACTTCGCTGCAGCACCAGATATTTCGTGCACGAAGTATCTTGATATTTCGCGTGCGAAATATATAACGGACGGCATGAAAGCGGAACACCGGCTGATCTTTCTTCTGACCGTGGCCTATCGCCGGTTGCAACGCGCCATCGAGCAGGAGACGGCCACGCACGATCTGACGTCGGCCCAGGCCGGCGTGCTGTTCTTTCTCGGGCGCAATGACGGCGCGCTGATCGGCGACGTCTCGCAGGCGCTCGACATCGTGCCGTCGGCGATGAGCGGGCTCGCCGACCGGATGGAACGTGCAGGCCTCGTGAAGCGCCGCCGCGATGGCGAGGACGGCCGCAGCCAGCGGCTCCACCTGACCGCCGCGGGACAGGAGTTCGGCAAGCGCGCCGCAACGCGGACCAGGGCGATCAATAACCGTCTGATGGACGGGTTCTCGGACGCGGAGATCGACGTGGTGTCGCGCTGGCTGACCAGCCTGCAAGACAAGTTTCCGAAGGACTAAGACAGCTAGAGCGTTTTCAAGCGAAGTGGCTACCGGTTCGCGTGAAGAAGACGCGTCAAGCAGGAACCGAGCAACAGGAGTGAAGCATGAGTGAAGTGGTCGTAGTGCTGGACGGCGGTGTCCTCACCGTGACGATGGCGCGCCCGGACAAGAAGAACGCGATCACCAACGCGATGTATGGCGCGATGGCCGATGCGCTCGAGCGCGCGGAGGGCGATTCCGCGATCCGCGCCGTGCTGCTGCAGGGCGACGGCGACAGCTTTACCGCGGGCAACGATCTCGCCGATTTCGCGGCGGTGTCGCGCGGCGTGCAGGGCGAGCGCCACGTGACGCGCTTCCTCGCCGGACTTGCCAAGGCGACGCGGCCGCTGGTTGCCGCCGTGCAGGGCAATGCGGTCGGCATCGGCACCACTATGCTGCTGCATTGCGACCTCGTCTACCTCGCGCCGACTGCGCGGCTGATCACGCCGTTCGTCAATCTGGCGCTGGTGCCGGAGGCGGCGTCGACCTATCTGCTGCCGCAGCGCATCGGCTATGCGCGGGCCTATGCGATGTTTGCGCTCGGCGAACCGGTCGAGGCGGAGACCGCGGTCTCGATCGGCCTCGCCAACGCGGTCGTGCCGCTCGCGGAGCTGCGCGCCAAGGCACGCGCGGCGGCGGACGCGCTGGCGAAGCGGCCGTTCGGCTCGCTCCAGCACACCAAGGCGCTGATGCGCGACCCCGCCAGGATCAGCGCGCAAATGGCGCGCGAGGGCGAGATCTTCCAGGAACGGCTGATGAGTGCGGAAGCACGCGAGGCCTTTGCCGCCTTTGCCGAGCGCCGCCAGCCCGATTTCTCCAAGATTACCGGCTAGGCCCGGAGCGTGGGCCGCCCCGCGTGGGCGGCGCTATTGCTTTGGGGTTGACGGCCTCGCCGGCTTCGAACATCTCCTGTCGGGGCATAGTGCGGCCCGGCGAGGCAAGGCATGAGCGACAGTCACACGCTGCGCGGCGATGGAATCGCCGCGACTATTTTGGCGCAGGGCGCCGAATTGTCGTCGCTCAGAAATGCCGACGGGACCGAACTGTTGTGGCAGGCCGGCCCGCAATGGCCGCGCCATGCGCCCATCCTGTTCCCGATCGTCGGCCGCTTGAAGAACGATACGCTGCGCCACAACGGCAAGACCTATCCGATGACGCAGCACGGCTTCGCGCGGGATCGCCGCTTTGCCTGGGTGGAGCAGGGGCCCCGATCCTGCAAGCTTGCGCTCACCGACGATACGGAGACGCGTGCGCGCTATCCCTTCGCGTTCAGGCTCGAGGTCACCTATTCCGTTGATGGCGCCGATCTCGATGTCGCCTTCGACATCGTCAACACCGGCGCCGAGACGCTGTCGGCCTCTCTCGGCGGTCATCCTGCCTTCAACTGGCCGCTGTTTCCGGGATTGGCAAAGGAGGCGTACGCGTTGACCCTCGCGAAGGATGAGCCGGCGCCGATCCGGCGGCTGACGGAGGGACTGATGCGGCCGCAGGCCGAGCCCTCTCCGATCAAGGGCAGCGTGCTGGCGTTGTCGGAGCAGTTGTTCGACGACGACGCCATGATCCTCGATCAGGTCGCGAGCGCATCGGTCCGCTTTGCTGCTGCGCAGGGGCCTGCGATCGAGGTGTCGTGGCGCGGCTTTCGCGAACTTGGCATCTGGTCGAAGGTCGGTGGCGCGGCGTTCCTCTGCATCGAGCCGTGGTACGGTTTCGCCAGCCCTGTCGAATTCGATGGCGAGTTCGCCGGCAAGCCCGGCCTCATGCACATCGCGCCGGGTGCGCGGCAGTCACTGGGCTATCGCATTCGCGTGAGCTGACGAAGAACAGGTCAATGGGCGCGGGGGCTGAGCGCACTGGTGATCGCGCCGACCGATGGCGGGTTCTCGTTCGCCCAGGCCTCATGCGCGGCCAGGTCGCGGTAATGCTCGGCCATGCGCAGCAGCCGCTCGCGGATGCCGGCTTCTTCCTCGCTTTTGGCCTGATCGGTCAATTGCGCGGCGCGTTCGAGAAGCGTTTTCGGATCGATCACGACAAGCTCCAAATCCGGTTTTCGCCAAGCGGACAACCCTTACAGGCAAGCACAGTTCCTGCCTTGGTTTGATGACAGCGCATTCAGAGCTGGAACACGCCGAGTCCCGCCATCACATCGCGCTTGGTGCGCTCGGTGATCTCCCGGGCTTTCGAGGTTCCGCGCCTGATCACGTCAGCGACATGGTCGCGATCGCCCGCCAGTTCGGCGCGCCGGGTCCGGATCGGTGCGATCAGGGCTTGCAGGATGTCCTCCAGCCGCCGCTTGACGGCTGCGTCGCCGAGACCGCCGCGCCGATAGCGTGCCTTCAATTCCTCGACGGCGTGGTGATCGTCGTCGAACGCGTCGAGATAGCTGAAGACGACATTGCCCTCGACCTTGCCGGGGTCGCCGACGCGCAGATGATCGGGATCGGTGAACATCGCGCGCACCGCGGCCGTGATGGCACCGGGCGAGGCCGAGAGCGCAATCGCATTGCCGGCGGATTTGCTCATCTTCGCGCGCCCGTCGACGCCTAGCAGCCGTCCCGCGCGCGGTATGACGGCCACCGCCTCCTGTAGGAGCGCACGACCGGCGAGCGCGTTGACACGCCTGATGATCTCGTTGGTCTGCTCGATCAGGGGAGCCTGGTCCTCGCCGACCGGCACGACGGTCGCCCGAAACGCGGTGATATCGGCGGCCTGCGTCACCGGGTAGCACAGGAAGCCCGCAGGGATGTCGCGTCCGAATCCGCGGGCGCGGATCTCGTCCTTGATGGTGGGATTGCGCTCCAGCCGCGCGACGGTGACGAGGTTGAGATAGAGCATCGACAATTCGGCGAGCGCCGGAAGCTGCGACTGCAGGCAGATCGAGGTTCGTTCGGGATCGATTCCGACGGCGAGATAATCCAGTGCGACCTCGATGACGTTGCCGCGGACCTTGCCGATGTCGTGCGCGTTGTCGGTCAGCGCCTGCATGTCGGCGAGCAGCAGGTATTGCTCATGGCTGTCCTGAAACGCGAGGCGGCTTCTGAGCGAGCCGACGTAATGGCCGAGATGCAGCGGCCCGGTGGTGCGGTCGCCGGTGAGGATGATCGGTTTGGTCACGGCTTATCTCCATTCGGTTGAATGGGGACACCGCAGGCGGGCTGGATGAGGTGAAAGAAAAAGGCCGCCCAATGCGGCGGCCCCGAAATGCATGAACGCGTTCGGCCCGCCTGTCAGTCGGCGAGCCACCAGAGATTGGCGATCAGGATCGAGCGGTTCATGGCGTGAGCCGTAAGGCAATCGAACGAGCGGGTCAAGACGGCATAGCCAGTTATTCTTCCACCCGGCTATGCTCGAGTAATCGCTCCCCTGTGCTCCTCCGAGAACACGTGCGCGTAAAGGTTGGCGATCCATTGCTTACCTTCCTGCGTGACCCGCAGATATCGAAGTGCGTCGCCGATATAGGGGCAGACGGCCTTCCAGAAGAAAGCAGGGTACGCTGCACGTAGATCATCGGGAGTCTGATATCCGAGTTTCTCGCTTGCGCCAGTCTCCTGAAATTCGGCAAACAAGGCTGACGTCTTCCGCAAATAGTCAATGTCGGCCAATTGGCCGATCAAATCCGCGGCACGAAGCAGGCCGGGATAATCCGCCGTACTGGTATGTTCTTCTTCCCCCGGTACCGGAAAGCGCGTGTGCTCGATGTTCGCCTCGATTTCCTTTGTGTCGATGGAGGTCAGGCTCACCTTGCCGAAACGCTCGCGGACGAAGAGCTTGGATCGTGTCACATGATAGGGGGTCAAGGATGCGTCCGTGGCTCCAGCAGATATCCGGACGCGATCACCGTTTTCGTTACAAACATAAAGTCCGTCCCGGTCGCCTCGACATACCCCGCGTACATAGCCGATGTCGTGGCATAAGAGCGAAATCATGAAATGGAGCCAGTCGCGCGGCCTGACACCGCCTTCGCTCGTATGCTTGCCGAGTAAAATGTTCTGTCCGACCAACGTCACCATGATGGTGTGGTTCATGTCGTGGTAGGCCGCATCGCTATTGGCAATATTCTCCAACGCGAGGCGCCCAACGAAACCGATGATGTCCGGATAGGCGGGCTCGAGGATTCCGTAGATTTGGCCGTATGTACCCTTGAGTTGATCGACAAACGCTTGGATGACAATTTGAGTTGGGTTGAACATGATCGCCTCCAATGCGCGGATGCTATGCCGGTTTGGGTATTTCGTCACCGGGTTGTTGGTCCCGCGAATTGGGCCGGAGCCTAGTAGCCCGGAGGCCTGTCGAGCCCTGGTTTTGAGGGCTACCGGGATGAGGCAAGGCTGAACCACCGCTGATGGCCCATCGCGATCAATGCACCCGACCGCCAAACGGTCCGCTGTGAGGTGCATACCGGATCTTGCCGAGACCGGGCCAAACGGTCGCGATTGGACCCGAAGTGGGCAGTGGGGCCAGTAACGAGGGTGGACCGAAGCGCGCATGTATCCGCCCATGGCTCCCAACTTCCGTCAATTTTTGATCGCCATGTCAGATGTGGAAATTCTTGCCGAAGCGTGGCGATAGGAGTCACGCGATCAATGCTTTCATTCCAAGTGATTTGCAGGACGAGTAATGAAGAACGCAACACTGTTGGCCCTTGGTTTGTTGGCGGCGGGAGTTTGGTCACAAGACAGCGCGAGATGTCAGACCTCGCTTTCCCCTCCGCTTTCGCTTGCGCCGCCGCCGCCGGATGAGAGATCGGCATCTCCGGGCGCAACCAACAGCGTCTGGCCGCCGACGGCGACCGCTAAGAGTTCGGTACCGCCCCGGGCCGCTGAAGATTCTTTGCCACGCTCCACTGCCCCGCGATCTGCCACTGTCGAACACACGCCGGTAGAGTCAGGCAGCGCTTCGCCAGCACAAGTGATCGACAGGTCGCCGCCGTCGGCTAGACCGGTCCCCGATTACGATGGTTTTAGCGTCGGCATCGGCGACGACACGTCAAGCCGGACGACGCGACCCGTCAGGTCACACCGGGCAAAGCAGCCCAAGCTCGATCAAGAAGCGGATCGTGTCTCTCGGCAGCAATCGGTCGATCCCGGGGACGATGACAAACTAAAGGGCAAGCTTACGATTTGCCGCGGCTGCAAGTAGCAGGCACCACTCCGGACGGACATTTGAATTGGCCCGTCATTTTGCGGGACACTTGCGATGCAAGAGTCCGGAGTTGGCCCATCGCGACATATTCCGATGCTGCACAAAATGACCGCTATAAGGACAAAGCGGACGTAAGCTTCATCGCATGATGCCGCTGGGCTTATGGGTACGTGCCTAGTTGAACGCCATGCCGCCGCTCATCGCGATGGTCTGTCCGGTCATGTAGGGATTGTTGACCAGCAGCATCACGGCTTGCGCGACCTCCTCGGCGGTGCCGAAACGGCCGACCGGGATGCGGCTGACCAGCTCGCTCTGTCCCCTCATCATGTCGGTCTCGATCAGCGAGGGCGCGACGGCGTTGACGGTGATGCCCTCCTTGACGAGGCGCGCGGCATAGCCGCGGGTCATCCCCTCCATCGCCGCCTTGGATGCATTGTAGTGCGGCCCGATCGAGCCGGCGCCGCGCGCCGCGCCGGAGGAGATGTTGACGATGCGGCCCCATTTCCGGGTGCGCATCATCGGCAGCACCGCCTGTGTGCAGAGAAACGCCGATTTGAGATTGACCGTGATGGTGCGGTCGAAATCCTCTTCGGTGAGGTCGTCGACACCCCTGACGATCGCGATGCCGGCATTGTTGACGAGGATGTCGACCGGGCCGAGCTCGGATTTGGCGCGCTCGACCAGCGCGGTGACGGCGGCAGCTTCCGAGACGTCGGCGGCGATCGCGACGGCGCGGCCGCCGGCGGCAATGATGCCCTTCGCTAGCGTCTCCGCCTCGGCCGAGCGCTCGCGATAATTGATGGCGACGGCTGCGCCGGCATCCGCCAGCATCTTGACGATCGCCGCGCCGATGCCGCGCGATCCGCCGGTCACCAGCGCCACATGTCCGTGCAGACTGCTTGTTGTCATCAAGGTCACCCTGTTCGACGTACCCTCGCAGGCTCGCAAACGGGAAGGCGCGGCGCAATGCAACTCTGCTCAAATCTGCGTTGGAGGCCGCCGCGCGGCGAAAAACCGGCTTCCGGGGCCGGAATCGGCCTTGCGTCCGGCCCGGGCCGGCGGCAATGGTTGGGACATCACTTCTTTGCGCACCCACGAGAGATCGATGAGCAAACTGATTGTCCGCGCCGGCGAGTTCACCTTTGATGCCCGTTTCGAGGAGCAGCTCGCGCCGAAGACGGTCGCCGCGTTCCGCAAGGCGATGCCGTTCGAGAGCCAGGCGATCCACGTGCGCTGGAGCGGCGAGGGCGTCTGGATGCCGCTCGGCGATCTCGACTTCGGCGTGTCCTACGAGAACCACACCAGCTATCCGGCGCCGGGCCAGATCATCCTCTATCCGGGCGGCATCAGCGAGACCGAGATCCTGCTCGCCTATGGCGGCGTGCACTTCGCCAGCAAGATGGGCCAGCTCGCCGGCAATCACTTCATCACGCTGACCTCGGGGCTGGAGAACCTCACCGCCTTCGGCAAGACCGTGTTGTGGAAGGGCGCGCAGAACATCCGCTTCGAGGAAATCTGATGTGACCGAGGCCCGCTATCCGCGCGATCTCCGCGGCTACGGCCGCAATCCGCCCGATCCGAAATGGCCCGACGCGGCGCGCATCGCCGTGCAATTCGTGGTCAATTTCGAGGAGGGCGGGGAGAACAACATCCTGCACGGTGATCGCGCCTCGGAAGCGTTTCTGTCCGACGTGCTCGGCGCGCAGCCCTGGGTCGGCCGGCGGCACGCCAATATCGAGACGATGTTCGAATATGGCGCGCGCGCCGGCTTCTGGCGGCTGTGGCGGATATTCACCGAGCGGAAGCTGCCGGCCACGGTGTTCGGCGTCGCGATGGCGCTGAAGCGCAATCCGGACGTCGTCGCCGCGATGCAGGAGGCGGGCTGGGACATCGCGAGCCACAGCCTGCGCTGGGTCGAGCACAAGGACATGTCGGAGGACGAGGAGCGCGAGGAGATCGCCCGCGCCATTGCCGTGCATGCCGAGGCGACCGGCGCGCGGCCGCTCGGCTGGTACACCGGCCGCTCCTCGATCAACACGCTGCGGCTTCTAATGGAGGCGGGCGGCCTGCGCTATCTCTGCGATTCCTATGCCGACGATCTGCCGTACTGGATCAAGGCAGCCGGCACCGAGCCGCATCTCGTGATCCCCTATACGCTCGATGCCAACGACATGCGCTTCATCAACGCGCAGGGCTTCGGCGGCGGCGAGGAGTTCTACACCTACCTGAAGGACAGTTTCGACGTGCTCTATGCCGAGGGCGCAACCTCACCGAAGATGATGTCGATCGGTCTGCATTGCCGCGTCGTCGGGCGTCCCGGCCGCGCCGCCGCGCTGATGCGCTTTCTCGACTACATCCAGAAGCACGAGCACGTCTGGGCGCCGACCCGGCTTCAGATCGCCGAGCATTGGCACGCCAATATGAAGCATCTCGCCGCGGAAGCGTTTGAGATCGGCTAGCGCCGGTGCCACTCCAGCCGAATTGACGCAACATCCTGCGCATTCGAATTGCATCGGGTGAATTGCTGCGTTGCACAGACGTCAGAAGCGATCCCGGATTCCACGCGTTAGCAGCCTGCAATGCGGGAGCAGGCGGGTTTCATGCAAGACGTCCAGGAGATCGTAACCGGATTGGAACACACATTTCGCTGGGTTCCGGATTGGGTGGTCGGCCTCGTCCTGATCACGGCTGCGATCGCCGTTGCGCTCATCGTTCACTCCATCGCGCAACGCATCGTCCATCGCATGGTGGGACCAAAGAATTCCGTCGCGCCGATGCTGCTTGACCGGACAGCCGGTCCGTCACGGCTGGCGCTGTGTCTTGCCGCCGTCGCGCTGGTGTTGCCATTGGCGCCGCTCAACGATCTGCTGCGGCTGACACTCAGCCATTTCTTCGGCGTCGCCGTCATCGCGCTGATCGGCTGGATCTCGATCCGCGCCGTCGACATGGCGTCGGCTAGATATCTCGATAAATTTCGCCTCGACGTTGCCGAGAATTTCCTGGCACGCAAGCACGTCACCCAGGTGCGCGTCTTCAAGCGGGTCACCGACACGCTGATCGTCATCATCGCGGTCTCCACCGCGCTGATGACGTTCGACTCGGTCAGGCAATACGGCGTCAGCCTGTTCGCCTCCGCCGGCGCCGCCGGCCTGATCGTCGGTCTTGCCGCAAGGCCGTTGCTGAGCAATCTGATCGCCGGCGTGCAGATCGCCGTCACCCAGCCGATCCGGATCGAGGACGCGGTCATCATCGAAAACGAATGGGGCTGGGTCGAGGATATCGCCTCAACCTATGTCGTGATCCGGCTGTGGGACTGGCGGCGCATGGTGGTACCGCTGTCCTATTTCATCGAGCGCCCGTTCCAGAACTGGACGCGCGACGCGCAATCCCTGATCGGTGCGATTGCGCTGCATGTTGATTATAGCGCCGACGTGCCGGCGATCCGCAAAAGGCTGGAGCAGGCGGCGAAGGAGTCGCGGCTCTGGGACGGCGCGGTGGTCAATCTGCAGGTGATCGACACCCACCCGCGCACCATCGAGCTGCGCGCGCTGATCAGTGCACGGAATGCACCGCAATCCTGGGACCTGCGTTGCGAGATCCGCGAGAAGCTGCTGGCGTTCATCCGTGACGAGATGCCGGACGCGCTGCCGCGCGATCGGGCGATCCTGGCACCCGCGGTCGATGATTTCGGCCGGGCGTTCCTGCGCGGCGCGCCGGCACGGCAGCGCGCGGCGGCGCCGGCGCGCAGCTGATCCGTGATCCGCTCTAGTGCCCTGCCATGTGCCGGCCGATCTCGGTGAGATCGGCCTCGCTGGCGCGGGCCTCATGCACGAACGCGCCGTGGAACATCACGACCAGCCGGTCCGACAGCTCCAGCAGCTCGTCGAGGTCCTCGCTGACCAACAGCACCGCCGCGCCCCGGTTGCGGGCGGCCATGATCTCGGCGTGGATCTGCGCCACCGCCGCGAAGTCGAGCCCGAAGCAGGGATTGGCGGCGATCAGCACCTCGACGTCGCCCGAAAGCTCGCGCGCCAGCACCGCGCGCTGCACATTGCCGCCCGACAGCGCCGCGATCGGCGTCTCCGGCGTGCGGGTCTTGATCTTGTAGCGGTTGATCTTGCGCTCGGCGTCGTTGCGGAAGGCGGCACGGTTCAGCCACCAGCCGCCGCGCGCGAACGGGGCGCGATCGAACTCGCGGAATGCGATGTTGTCGGCGACGCTCATGCCGCCGACGCAGGCGTTCTTCAGCGGCTCTTCCGGCAACAGCGACATCCTGTGGCGCCGCATCTCCGCGCGGCTCGCCGCATAGGTCTCGCCCTGGACGCGGATCACGCCGCTCTCGGCCTCGCGCTGGCCGGCCAGGACCTCCACGAGCTGGCGCTGGCCGTTGCCGGAGACGCCGGCGATGCCGACGATCTCGCCACTCTTCACGGTCAGCGACACGCCGTGCACGGCGATCGCGCCGGCATCGTCAAGCGCGGTGAGCCTGTCGAGTTCGAGCCGGGCCACTCCGGTCTCGCCGGTGCGCGGCGGCTGCACCGTCAGCTGCTCGGCGCCGATCATGGTGCGGGCCATCTCGTCCGGCGTCAGCTCGGCGACCCGGCCGCTGCCGGCAAGCTTGCCGCGACGCAGGATGGTCACCTCGTCGGCAAAGGCCATCACCTCGCGGAACTTGTGCGTGATCATCAGGACGGTGAGCTCGCCCGCGACCACCATCGCGCGCAGCATGCCGAGCACCTCGTCGGCTTCGCCCGGCGTCAGCACCGAGGTCGGCTCGTCCAGGATCAGGAAGCGGCGCTTCAGGTACAGCTGCTTGAGGATCTCGCATTTCTGCCGTTCGCCGGCGGAGATGTCGGAGACCTTTGCATCGAGCGGCACCTTGAACGGCATCCGCGCCAGGAAGGCCTCCAGCTCCTTCTTCTCCTTGCGCCAGTCGACCACGGCAGGCACGTCGTCGCGCGCCAGCACCAAATTCTCGGCGACCGTCATCGCCGGCACTAGGGTAAAGTGCTGGTAGACCATGCCGAGCCCGAGCGCATGCGCGTCCTTCGGATTGGCAATGGCCTGCTGGCGGCCGCCGACGAGGATGTCGCCTTCGGTGGCGTGGTAATAGCCCATGATGCATTTGACGAGCGTGCTCTTGCCCGCGCCATTCTCACCGAGCAGCGCGTGGAACGAGCCGGGACGCACCTTGAGCTCGACATTGTCGAGCGCTGTAAAATCGCCGAACCGCATCGTCATGGCGATGGCGTCGACGCCGAACGCGCCTGATGGTGCGGGCGGCTCGCCGATGATCACGACAGCGCCCCGATCAGGTCGGCGGATTTGGTCACCGCGCCGAACACGCCGCCCTGCATCTTGATCATCTTCAGCGCGTGGTCGTGATTGCCCTTGTCGGTCGCGCCGCAACAGTCCTCGACCAGCACGCATTCGAAGCCGCGATCGTTGGCCTCGCGCATCGTGGTGTGAACGCAGACATCGGTGGTGATGCCGGTCAGCACGATGTTCTCGATGCCGCGCAGCCGCAGCATCAGTTCGAGGTCGGTGGCGCAGAACGAGCCTTTTCCGGGCTTGTCGATAACAGGTTCGCCCGGCAGCGGCGCGAGGTCGGGAATGATCTCCCAGCCGGGTTCGCCGCGCACCAGGATGCGGCCGCAGGGGCCGGGGTCGCCGATGCCGGCGCCGATCTGGCGCGAGCGCCAGCGTTTGTTGGCGGGCAGGTCGGCCAGATCAGGCCGGTGCCCCTCCCGCGTATGGATGATGTGAAAGCCCTGCGCGCGCATCACCGCGAGCAGCTTCCTGATCGGCTCGATCGGCGCCCGGGTCAGCGAGAGGTCGTAGCCCATCTTGTCGACATAGCCGCCGACGCCGCAGAAATCAGTCTGCATGTCGATGATGATGAGCGCGGTATTCTGCGGCCGCAGATCGCCATTGTAGGGCCAGGCGTAGGGCTCGGACTTGATGAAGCGCTCGGGCATGGAATGATCTCGCGAGATGCTATCGGGTGATGGACAATTCGGCGGGTGCGCCGGTCAGCATGCGCTTCGGCGAGCAGGTGATGATCATGATTGCGAGCGTCAAGATGTAGGGCGCGGCGTTGAACAAATGATAGCCGGAGGTGATGCCGACCGATTGCAGCGCGGGCCCGAGCGCGGCGGCGCCGCCGAAGGCGAGCGAGGCCCACAGGCACAGCATCGGGTCCCAGCGCGCGAAGATCACCAGCGCCACCGCCGTGATGCCCTGTCCCGAGGAAAGGCCCTCGTTCCAGCTGCCGGGATAGAACAGCGACAGGAACGAGCCGCCGATGCCGGCGAGGAAACCGCCGACCATGGTGGCGCGCAACCGGATCAAGAGCACCGAATGGCCCATCGCGCGCGCCGCATCGGCGCTCTCGCCGGCGGTGCGGATCAAGAGGCCCCAGCGCGTGGTCCTGAAGGCCCAATAGAGCAGCGGCGCGATCGCGACGCCGATCAGGAACAGCACGTTGATGCGCAGCGCCGCGCGGACCTGCGGGATGTCGCTCCACCAGCCGAAATCGATCGCCGGCAGCCGGGCCGCCGTCGGCTCGATCAGCGGCTTGCCGAGGAAGAACGCGAGCCCCGTGCCGAGCAGCATCAGCGCGATGCCGACCGCGATGTCGTTGACGCGCGGCAGCGAGCAGATGCCGGCATGCAGCGCGCCGAACAACGCGCCGGTGATGCCGGCCGCGAGCACCCCGAGCCACGGCGAGCCCGACAGATAGGAGATGCCGTAGGCGCTCATCGCGCCCATCACCAGCGTGCCCTCGAGGCCGAGATTGATGCGGCCACTTCGCTCGGTGATGCACTCGCCGAGGCTGACGAACAGGAACGGCGTCGAGACGCGGATGGCGCCGCCGAACACGGCGAGCGGGACGGTCCAGAGGCCGAGCGATGCGTCCGCCATGTCAGGACTTTCCCTTCAGGAAGCCGATGCGCCCGTAGAGCGCGTCGCTGGCCAGCACGAACACGAAGATGATGCCTTGCAGCACCAGCACGGAGGCATCGGGCAGGCCGAGGCGCCGCTGCAACAGGCCGCCGGAGGCCGAGATGCCGCCGAGCAGGATCGCCACCGGAATGATCGCCAGCGGATTCTGCCGCGCCAGGAACGCGACCAGGATTCCGGTGAAGCCGTAGCCCGCCGCGAGGTTGGCGTTGGTGCGGCCCTGCACGGCCGCGACCTCGATCATGCCGGCCAGCCCGGCACAGCTGCCGGCGAGGAAGCACACGGTCAGGATCAGTTTGCCGACACTGAGGCCGACGATCTTGGCGGCGCGGATGTTGCCTCCGGCGACGCGCGCGGCGAAGCCGAAGGTGGTGTGATAGATCAGGATGTAGGCGGCGATGGCGGCGACGAGGCCGAACACCAGGCCCCAATGCACGTCGGTGCCGGGAATGGTGCCGATCATGTTGGCGGCGCCGATCTCGCGCGTCGACGGCTTGTTGAGGCTCGCCGGATCGCGCATCGGCCCCTCGACCAGATGGTTCAGAATCGCAAGCGCGATATAGACCAGCAGCAGGCTCGAGATCGTCTCGTTGACCCCGCGATATTGCCGCAGGCCGCCCGACAGCGTGATCCAGAGGCCGCCGCCGATCATGCCCGCGATCACCATGGCGATCTGCACCACGATCGGCGCCGCGCCCTGCAGCGCCAGCGCCGCCGCGGTCGCCGACAGTGCACCGATCAGAAGGGCGCCTTCGCCACCGATGATCACCATGCCGAGCTGTGCCGGCAGCGCCGTGCACAGCGCGGTCAGGATCAGCGGCGCGGCGCGGGTCAGCGTGTTCTGCCAGGAGAAGGCGGTGCCGAACGCGCCGTAATACATGTAGAAATACAGATCGAGCGGGTTCTTGCCGTAGAGCGCGACAAAGCCGCCGAACACCGCGAGCGCGCCGACCAGCGCCGCGGCCGGGATCAGGATGTATTCGATGCTCGCGCCGTGGCGCTGGAGGAATCCGGGATCGGCGGCCGGAGCGATGCCGGCCGCCTCCACCGATTCCGCCGTTTCCGTCGTCACGCGGTGGCTCCGATCACGCCCTCGACGAGATAGTCCATCTTCTCGAGCTCGGGATCCTGCTGGCCGCGATCGGTGCCGGACGCGATCACCGTCTTGCCCTTGTTGTCGACGAGCGGGCCCTTGAAGATCGTAAACTCGCCGGCCATGAACTTGGCCTTGACGTCGTCGGCGTGCTTGCGCGCCTCGGCGGACACCATCTCGCCATAGGGCGACGCCTTGACGATCTCTTCCTTGAGGCCGCCGCGATAGAAGTTCGGGATCGCTTCGCCGGCGGTGATCATCTTGACGAATTTCGGATAGAGCGCCTCCCAATTCCACTCGGCGCCGGTGAGATAGGCCTTCGGCGCCAGCGGCGACTGGTTGACGTGATAGCCGCATACGAGAGCGCCGCGGCGCGCGGCGTTCTCGACCATCGTCTTCGGTCCGTCGACATGGCAGGTCAGCACGTCGACGCCCTGGTCGATCAGGCTGTTGGTAGCCTCGGCTTCCTTGACCGGCATCGACCAGTCGCCGGTGAAGATCACCTGCGTGGTCGCCTTCGGATTGGCGAGCCGGGCGCCGAGCGTGAACGCGTTGATGTTGCGCAGCACCTGCGGGATCGGCTTGGCGGCGACGAAGCCGAGCTTGCCGCTCTTGGTCGAATAGCCGGCCACGATGCCGGAGATGTATTGCGCCTCGTCGATATAGCCGAAATAGCTGCCGGCGTTCTTCGGGTCCTTGTCGGACCACAGGCCGCCGCAGTGCTCGAAGCGCAGTTTTGGAAACTTGCCCGCCATCTTGAGGACGTGCGGGTTGTAGTAGCCGAACGAGGTCGGGAACATGAGCGTGGCGCCGTCGAGATTGATCATGGACTCGATGGTCTTCTCGACTGCATCGGTCTCCGGCACCTTTTCTTCCTCGACGACCTTGATGCCGGGAAGCTTCTTCACCGCCGCGGCTCCTTGCGCGTGGGCCTGGTTGTAGCCGTAGTCGTCGCGCGACCCGACATAGATGAAGCCGATCGTGGTTTCCGCTGCCGCCGCGCCACGAATGCCAAGCGTGCCGCCGAGCGCCAGTGCGGCGCTGCCCTGCAATAAATGCCTTCTTGAAATCATCGCCTGCTCCCTCCAGCGGGTCCGGCCCGCCTGTCCTTGTCGCAGCCGCCTGGCGGCGGAGCTTGGGGGAAGTGTCGCAAGCTTCATGCCAGAGCATGTTTGGCAATCAGTTCTCAGTAAGCATTTGAATATACGTTGGAATGATGATTGCTCCCAGATAGCTCGGAAGCTGATTGAGACCGGTTTGCCTATTTTATGAGCGATCGATCGCTGTTGTATGCAATGCCGTTAAGCAGTCGCTAACCGCCGGACAGCCGGTGCGAGCCCGGTCGGGGCCGGTGCACGAGGCGCCAATTGCCGGCTGGTGAATCGGATCGGGCCTGCTACGAGTGAAGCGGGCTCCGCCGGCCACGTTGGACTGATGGGAAACAGCATGAGCGAGACAAAACCGTCCTCGAAATCGTCTTCCCTTGGCGAAGAGATCGTGGCGCGGATCGATCAGCTCGCGACGATCTCCGAGACGCCGGAGCATCTGGCGCGAATCTTCCTCACCGACGAGCATCGCAAGGCGGCCGATCTCATCCTGTCCTGGATGCGCGAGGCCGGCATGAGCGCGCATCTCGATGCGATCGGCAATGTCTGCGGCCGCTACGAGGGCGAGCGGCCGGGGCTGCCGGCGCTGATGCTCGGCTCGCATTACGACACCGTGCGCGACGCCGGCAGATGGGACGGCCCGCTCGGCGTCATCACTGCGATCGCCTGCGTCGCCGATCTGAACCGGCGCGGCAAGCGGCTGCCGTTCGCGATCGAGATCGTCGGCTTTGCTGATGAGGAGGGCGTGCGCTTCGCCTCGACCCTGCTCGGCAGCCGCGCGGTGGCCGGCACGTTCGACGAGAGCGTGGTCAACACGCGCGATCGCGCCGGCATCTCGATGCGCGATGCGCTGGTCGCCTTCGGGCTCGATCCCGATCATATCGGCAAGGCGGCGCGCGCCCGCCGCGAGCTGCTCGGGTATGTCGAGCTGCACATCGAGCAGGGTCCCGTGCTGGAAGAGAAGGCGCTGCCGGTCGGCGTCGTCAGCGCGATTTCGGGCGCGACCCGGCTTGCCGCCAGTCTCACCGGCGTCGCCGGCCATGCCGGCACGGTGCCGATGAAGCTGCGGCGCGATGCGCTGGCGGGTGCTGCCGAATGCATCGTTGCGATCGAGCAGTTTTGCAGGTCCGACGAACAAGGCCTCGTCGGCACCGTCGGCTATGTCAACGCGATGCCGGGCGCCACCAATGTGATCCCGGGCAAGGTGTCCTTCACCATGGATATCCGCTCGCAGAACGACATGCATCGCAAGCGCGCCGTCGCCGACATCGTGCGGCAGATCGAGGCGATCGCAAAACGCCGCGACCTCGCCTTGCAGATCGACGTCACCCACGAGAACCGCAGCGTGCCCTGCGCGCCGTGGCTCAAGGCGCAGATCGCCGAGGCCGTCGCGGCCGAGGGCTATGCCGCGTTCGAGCTGCCGAGCGGGGCGGGGCATGACGGGATGGCGATGGTGGATGTCGCCGATATCGGCATGATCTTTCTGCGCTGCCGCGGCGGGATCAGCCACAATCCGGCCGAGCATGTCGAACTCGCCGATGCCGACATCGGCGCGCGGGTGCTGCTGCGCGTCGTCGAGAATTTTCGTCCGCACGTTGCAGTGAATAGCTGAAATTGCGCGCTTCGCAGGCCTGCGCCGAGGGGCGCTCGCTGCCCACGTTGCGTCAGCACGCCGCAGGCACTGGTCAGGGGCCGCTGCCGGCCCGACCCATGCCTGATCCGGACAGATCAGACCACCGTTTCCGGCTCAGCTGGCCTATTTGCGGGCCGGGCGTGAAGCGCTAGACTTGGTGCAACGGGGGGTAGTGGACATGAGGTCGTCCGTCGTCCAGGACGTTCAGTTCCCAAAACAACCGGCGCTGCAGCTGATCTATGACACTGCACCGATCGGGCTCGCCTATCTCTCACCGGATTGCCGTTACCTTCAGATCAACCAGCGGCTCACCGAGATCTGCGGCATTTCGGTCGAAGGTCACCTCGGGCGCACGGTGCATGATTGCGTGCCCGCGCTGGCTTCGGCCGTCGAGGGTATCGTTCGCTCGATCATGGAGACCGGAGAGCCCGTCACCGACGTGGAGGTTTACGGCCAGCGCCCCGGCCACAATGACGAGCGATGCTGGATCACGCATTGGCATCCGCAGCGCGAACCGAACGGCAGCATCGTCGGCGTCAACGTTGCGGCCGAAGAGATCACCGATCGCAAGCGCAGCGAACGCGAGATCCGCGCCGCGCGCGATGCAGCCGAGAAGGCGTTGCACCATCTGCAGGAGACCCAGGCGTCGCTGATCGAGGCGGAAAAGCTCGCGGCGCTGGGCCGGCTGGTGGCCGGCGTCGCGCACGAGATCAACAGTCCGGTCGGCACCAGTCTCACCGTCGCCTCGGTGCTGGAGCAGAAATGCGCCGACTTCGCTGCCGAGGCTGCGCGCGGCAAGCTGAAGCGATCCAGCCTGAGCGATTTCATCGAGGTCGTCGAAAGCGCCTCGTCGCTGCTTGTCGGCAACCTCAAGCGCGCGGCAGACCTGGTGCAATCGTTCAAGCAGGTGGCCGTCGATCGCAGCTATTTCGACCGGAGCCAGTTCGATCTCGGCGCGGCGACCGAGCAGGTTCTCTCGAGCCTGCGTCCGGCCTTGCCGAAGAACAACCTGGCGCTTGAGGTCGATTGCCCGCCCGGTCTTGCCATGAACAGCTATCCCGGCCCTTATGGCCAGGTGCTGACCAACCTGTTCGTCAATTCGGTGGCGCATGCGTTTCCGGATGGCAAGGGCGGCATCATCGCGATCCGGCTCCGCGCCTCAGGCGCGGACCAGGTCGAGATCCTGTTCGCCGACAACGGTTGCGGGATGGATCACGACGTGCTGCGGCAAGCCTTCGATCCATTCTTCACCACGCGCCGCGATATCGGCCGTATCGGGCTTGGTCTGCACATCGTTCATAACATCGTCACGAACCGGCTGGGTGGAGAGCTCCATCTCGACAGTGCACCGGGCATGGGGACACGCATGCGCATCACGCTGCCACGCGTGGCGCCGCAGCGCGTGACCGATAGTTGATGGCTACAGGCGACGCCGAGAAGGAAATGCTCCCCGGCTTTCTGGCCGGAAAACGTCCTTCCAAGTAACCGCCGCAAAAGGCATTCCACTACCCTTGCTTCCGCCCCCGTCGTCGCGACATTGTCAGGATATTCCTGATGGTCACGACGATGAGCCAATCCGCATTCGATCCCTTCGGCGAGCCGGTCCCCGCGGTCGATCCTTCGATCGCGAGCGAGGGCGTGTCGAAATGGCTGAAGACCGCGGGCACCAGCGTGTTCTGGGTGCTGGTGATCGGCATCGTGCTGGCACGGGCCGTCTATTTCGAGCCCGGCGTGTTCAGTTTCGAGCATGCCGTTGCCTGGGCGCAGGGTCTGTTCGCCGCGCTCTAGCCGCAGGTCCGCGCGGCGCCGTCCTGGCCCTTTGCGCCTCCCGGATGATCCCCTCGAACGCGACCGCCGCTGGCACCTCGAGCCGGCCGGGCGATTTCAGTTGCCAGAGCGTGCGCTCGATATGGATGCCCTTGATCGGGATCACCTTCAGCTTTCCGAGCTTCACTTGATCGTCGATCGTTGCGATCGACACGATGGCGACGCCGACGCCTGATGCCACCGCCTGCTTGATCGCCTCGGTGCTGCCGATCTCGAGCGTCCGCTGCGGCTCGACGTGGTGGGCCGCCAGCGCCTGCGCGACGACCTCGCGCGTGCCTGAGCCGGGTTCCCGCACGATCAGGATCTCGTCGTTCAGCGACCGGATGTCGATCGGCCCCTGGACCGCTGCGAAGCGATGATCCGGACCCGCAATCAGCGCCATCACGTCGGTGCGCCAGGCTTCGCTGATCAAATTCTCGTCCTCGACCGGCCCCTCGACCAGCGCGATCTCGATCTCGTGTCCCAGCATCAGCGCGGCGATGTCGCTGGTGTTGGCGCTGACGACATGCAGATCGATGCCGGGAAAGGCGCGGTGGAACACGCCGAGATATTCCGGGATCATGTAGGTCGCGATCGTGGTGCTGGCGCCGATCCGCAGCGAGCCGCTGTCGAGATTGCGCAGCGCCTGCAATTCGTCCTCGGCGGCGCGTTCGGCCGCGAACAGCGTCTCGGCATGCCGCGCCAGCGCCGCGCCCTCCCGGGTCGGCCGCACCCCCTTCGGCGTGCGGTCGAGCAGCCGGCAGCCGACCTGCAGCTCGAAATCCCGCACGCCCTTGGAGATCGCCGGCTGGCTGATGTGCAGGAGGTCGGCGGCGCGGGAGAAACTTCCGGTTCTCGCCACGGCCGCGAACAGGCGGAGCAGATGCAGGTTGAGGGACATAACTTCTCTCTATCGGGGCAGTCCGAAAATATATTAGCCAAGAGGGGTGCCATGGCGCATAAAATCTTCTCCGAAAAGAGGATTTTGTGCCGGAACAAGAACAAGACCAGGGGCAGAAGCAGGGGGCGCTGCGGCGCATATTCCAGCTCATTCCGGGGATTCTGCTCTGCGGGGTCGTCACGGTCATCTCGCTCGGCATCCAGGCCGCCGAGGAGCGCGTTTTCGACCATCCCTATATCGAGGCCCTCGTCGTCGCGATCCTGCTCGGCATGGCGGTGCGCACCGCCTGGGAGCCGTCGGCGCGCTGGCGCTCGGGCATTGCCTTCAGCGCCAAGCAGCTGCTTGAGGTCGCGGTGATGCTGCTCGGCGCCTCCATCAGCTTTGCCGCGATCGTGGCGTCGGGCGGGCTGCTGATCGGCGCCATCGCGGTGACCGTCGTGATCATGCTGGCGGTGAGCTATGGCCTCAGCCGGATGCTGGGGCTCAAGACCAAACTCGCGATCCTGATCGCCTGCGGCAATTCGATCTGCGGCAACTCGGCGATCGCGGCGGTGGCGCCGGTGATCGAGGCCGATGGCGACGACATCGCCTCGTCGATCTCGTTCACCGCCATTCTCGGCGTGCTGATGGTGCTCGGCCTGCCGCTCTTGATCCCGCTTCTGAAGCTGACGGCGACGCAATACGGCATCCTCGCCGGCCTCACCGTCTATGCCGTGCCGCAGGTGCTGGCAGCGACCGTGCCGGCGGGCATCGTCAGCACCCAGATCGGCACGCTGGTCAAGCTGGTGCGGGTGTTGATGCTGGGCCCGATCGTGATCGGCCTCTCGCTGCTGGTGGCGCGGCGGCGCAAGGCCGGCGCCGCCAGGGAGGGCACCTCGAAGGCCGCCTCGATCAGCCCGTTCAAGCTGGTGCCCTGGTTCATCATCGGCTTCCTGGTGCTGGCCGCGTTGCGCTCGTTCCAACTCGTGCCCGATATCGCGATCGCGCCGGTGACCAAGACGGCGGCGATCCTCACCGTCGTCTCGATGGCAGCGCTCGGGCTCGGCGTCGATGTCCGCGTGCTCTCGACCGTCGGCGGCCGGGTGACGGCCGCCGTCACGCTGTCGTTGATGCTGCTGCTGGGCTTGAGCATCGGCCTCGTGCACTTCTTCAAGTAGAGCATGATCCGGAAAAGTGTGGAGCGGTTTTCCGAAGAGATCATGCTCACATCAAAGGGCCGGCTACTCGGCGGCCTTCGCGGTCTTGCCGAACATCCGTGTCGGTGCGGGAAAGCCGCAGGACGTGCCGTCGGTGATCTTGACCTGATCTTCCCAAGGCAGGCGGAAGCGGCCGGACACCATGTCCTGCATGAACGTGTAGGGGCAATCCATCGCACCGCCCTTCACCGCGACATAGCCGCGGTGCCAGAGCTGATAGATGTTGTTCTCGACGCCCCAGTTGATCCGCGCCTCGCGCACGAGGTCGGGCCGCACCTCGGCGGTGATGATCTCGTCGGCCCGCCCCGTGGTCCCGTGCGCGATGATGCTGCCGTCGAAATTGACGATCATGCCTTCGCCCATCGAGTCGAACGACCCGTCCGAGCCGCACATGCAGACATTGGCCGTCACCATCAGGTTCTGGAACGCGTTGGCCTGGTTGGTGAAGCGCCAGCTGTCGCGGATCGGCGCGGTGTAGCCTGCGGTGCGGATCATGATCTCCGCGCCCTTGTAAGCGCATTCGCGGGCCATTTCCGGGAACATGCCGTCATGGCAGATGATCAGCGCGATCTTCGCGCCTTTCGGTCCATCGATCACGGGAATGCCGATGTTGCCGGGCTCCCACGGCTCGACCGGAATCCAGGGATGGAATTTGCGGTAGTACAGCTTGATATCGCCGTGATCGTCGATGATCAGCCCTGAATTATAGGGATTACCATGCGGGTTGAACTCCATGATGGAGAAGCAGCCCCAGATCTTGTTCTCGATGCAGGCCCGCTTGAAAGCCGCGACTTCAGGCCCGTCGAGCCGGCACATGATCTCCGGGTTGGTATCCATCGAGAGGCCGTGCAGCGAGTATTCGGGGAACACGACGAGGTCCATGGTTCCGAGGTTGCGCCGCGCCTTGCCGACCATCCATACGATGCGCTCCGTCTGCCGTGCCAGGTCGGACCTTGTCGCAACCACAGGCAACTGCAGCTGCACCAGTCCGATCACCACGCCATTTGGTGATTTGTTGAGACCGCCAAGTCCATTCATGCCTGTCCTCCCGCCTGTTTGAAATGGGCTGTCATTTCGCGAACGATGGTCTTCGTTCGGTCGGGCTCCCAGTTAGCAACGATCATGCCAGCAAGATCGCAGAATGCGCAAATGCAGCGTACGGTCACATGCTGATCGGGATCGCCGCGATGCGCCGCATCATTGCGCAATGGCACGCGGTTTGCTTAATCAAATGCGGGTTTTCTCGCATTCGGGGCGTGCGTCATGGCGAATTCAAGCGGGACGATCGCGGCGGAGCCGGCGCCGATCACGCTCGACTGGAGCAGGACCGCGCTCGTCATCATCGACATGCAGCGCGATTTCATGGAGCGAGGGGGCTTCGGCGAGACGCTCGGCAATGACGTCAGCCGGCTTGCCCGCGCGGTGCAGCCGATCGCCGCGGTGCTCGCGGCGGTGCGCGACGCCGGGCTGCTCGTGGTCCACACCCGCGAGGGCCATCTGCCCGATCTCTCGGACGCGCCGCCGGCGAAGGTCGAGCGCGGCGCGCCGTCGCTTCGGATCGGCGATCCCGGACCGATGGGACGAATCCTGATCCGCGGCGAGGCGGGGCATGACATCATTCCCGAGCTCTATCCGCTCGACAGCGAGATCGTGATCGACAAGCCCGGCAAGGGCGCGTTCTACGCCACCGAATTCGGTGACATCCTGCAGAAATACGGCATCGAGAATCTCTTGGTCTGCGGCGTCACCACCGAGGTCTGCGTCAACACCACGGTGCGCGAGGCCAACGATCGCGGCTACCGCTGCGTCGTGATCTCCGACGGCTGCGCGTCCTACTTCCCGGAATTCCACGAGATGGGTCTGAAGATGATCAAGGCCCAGGGCGGCATCTTTGGTTGGGTCACCGATTCAGCTGCCGTGCTGGAGGCGCTCGGGGACTAGCCGCCTTTCACCGCACCCGCCGTCAGTCCCGCCACGATCTGCCGCTGCGCCATCACGGTGAGCAGCAGCACCGGCGCCGTCACGATCAAGGCGGCGGCGGCGAGCGGGCCCCAGCTCAGCTGGTCGAACGAGATCATGTTGTAGACCGCGACCGGCAGCGTGCGGGTCTCACGCCCGGCCAGCACGATGCCGAACACGAAATTATTCCAGGAGAAGATCACCGCGAGGATGAAGGCAACCGCAAGGCCGGGCTTTGCGATCGGCAGCGCGACATGGCGGAACACCTGCCAGCGCGTCGCGCCGTCGATCAGCGCAGCTTCCTCCAGCTCCAGCGGCGTGGTCTCGAAATAGCCGATCATGATCCAGATCACGATCGGCACCGTGACCACGAGATGGATGATGATCTGCGGCACCAGCGTGCCGAGCAGGCCGAGCCACTGGAACAGCAGGAACAACGGGATCAGATACGACAGGCCCGGCGTGATGCGCGCGATCAGGATCACGATCGCCGATTTATGCGCCGCCATCCGCGCGATGCCGTAGCCGGCGGGCACGCCGACCAGCATCGCAAGCCCCGTGGCGCAGCCGGTGACCACAAGGCTGTTGCTGAAATAGGTCAGGAACCGGTTGGACGCGAACACGTCGGCATAGTTCTTCCAGGCGATATGCTCCGGAAAGAACACCGGCGGATAGGAGGCGTTGTCGATCTCGAATTTGAGCGACAGCGAGGCCATCCAGAGGAAGAACAGGATCGCCGGCGAGACGATGACGAACACCGACAGCCAAAGCCCGATCCGCCCGAGAATCTGGCGCGGGTTCATGCCTCGCCCCCGAGTTCAGATGTCCACAGCAGGCGCTTGCGCAAGTAAAGCAGCAGTGCCGCCAGCGCCACGATCAGGAGGAAGAACACCACCGCGATCGCCGAGCCGTAGCCGAGGTCGTAATAGACGAAGGCGACGCTGTAGAGATAGACGTTGATGGTCTCCGACGCCGAGCCCGGCCCTCCTTGCGTGATCGCGAAGATGATGTCGAAGCTTTTCACCGCGTCGATCATGCGGATCATGCCGGCGATGAACAGGAACGGCATGATCAAGGGCAGCGTGATGAAGCGGAACACCTGCCAGAAATTGGCACCGTCGATCTGCGCGCTCTCGTAGGGTTCGGTCGGGATCGCGGCGAGGCCGCCGAGCACGATCAGCATCACCAGCGGCGTCCATTGCCAGGTCTCGACCAGCACCAGCGAGGGGATCACCGTCGCCGGGTTGAACACCCAGAGCTGCGGCGGCAGCCCGACCAGCGACAGCAGATAGTTCAAGACGCCAAGCTGCGGGTGGAACATCATGGTCCACACCAGCGCGATCGCCACCGGCGTGGCCATCATCGGCATGATGAAGATGCCGCGCAGGAAACCGCGCGCGGCGAATTTCTGATGGAATACCACCGCCGCCAGCGTGCCGAACACCAGCGGCAACAGCACTGACAGCGCTGTATAGGACAGCGTGTGCCCGACCGCCTCGACGAAGCGCGGATCGGTCGGCAGCCGCAGATAGTTCGCGAGCCCCACGAACACGGTCGGCGAGCCGACCTTCCATTCCTGCAGGCTCATCCAGATCGTGAAGACCCACGGAAAGATGATCACCGCCAGCACCACGACGAGCGCCGGGATCACGAACGGCCAATAGGACGGCGGACGCCATTCACGCGCCGGGGCGGCCTCTCCAGAGCCTGCGGCTCTGGACTCTTGCTTTGACGCGTTTTCTTCACGCGAACCGGTACCCACTTCGCTTGAAAACGCTTTGCTGGCCGCCGCCGGCTCAGTCTGTGTCACCACGCTCACGCTTTTTCGCTACGCTCCAGGATGGGGCGGAATTGCTCGTGCGCCTTTTTCAGCTCGGTGGCCGGATCGGCGCCCGACAGCGTCGCGGTCAGCGCGGCGCCGACGATGTCGCGGAATTCGGCGACCGGGATGATGACGGGCAGGCCGAGCTTGGAGATCTTGGCGGAGTCAACCACCGACTGCAGCCATTCCTTGGTCTTCACGCCCTTGGCGACTTCGGCATCGTCGACGATGGAGTTGCGGAACGGCACGCCGCCGCCGGCCTGCAGCAGGCGCGCGCCCTGTCCGCGCGAGACCACCCATTGGCAGAGCAGATAGGCGGCTTCCTTGTTCTTGCTCGCCGCCGCGATGCCGACGCCGTCGCCATAGGTCGAGGAGAACTTGCCCTTGGGACCGGCGGGTACCAGCGTGTAGCCGACCTTGCCGACGACGCGCGAGGCGGCGGGATCTTCCAGCGGCGGCGCCCAGCCGTCGGCGTCGATCCACATCGCGGACCTGCCCTGCGTGAAGGACGCCATCGACTCCATCCAGTTGAAGCCGGCGACGCCGGGAGGCGCGCATTTTGTCAGCAGGCGCTGATAGAGCTTGGTGGCTTCGATCGCCTCGGGGCCGTCGGTCAGGATGTTGCCTTTGGCATCGAGGAATTCGCCGCCATAGTTCAGATAGAAGTTGGTCCACATCGCCATGTTGGCGTTGCGCAGGCCACGGCCGACAAAGCCGTAGATGCCTTCCTTCGGATCGGTCAGCTTCTCGGCCGCGATTGCCATCTCCTCGAGCGTCTTCGGGACCTCGACGCCCTTCTTCTGGAACAGCTCCTTGTTGTAGTAGAGGATGAAATAGTCGACCGACCATGGCAGCGACAGCATCTGGCCCTTGTCGTTGCGGGCATATTGCAGCCCGGCCGCCGAGAAATCGCTCTCGACGAGGTGCGGCGGCGTCATGCTCGGATCCTTCAGAAAGCCCGACATGTCGGCGAGCCAGCCGGCCTTCTCGAACTGCCGCTTCTGCACGTGATAGCTGAGGTGCACGACGTCGAAGCTCGGCTTGCCCGAGGACAGCTCGATCACGCATTTCTGGCGCTGCTGCTGCTCGGGGATCTGCTCCGACTCGACCTTGATGCCGGTGAGCTCGGTAAATTCCTTGATGTATTTTTGCAGATTGTCGCCGCGCGGCCCCTTGGCGAGAATCACCTCGAGCGTGGTGCCGGAATATTTCTTCCAGTTGACGTCGGCGCGGGCCGGAAATCCGGTCAGTCCAACCGCGCCGGCGGCCGCGGTGCCGGCCAGCATCTGCCGGCGCGAGATCAGGTGATGCGACATGTTTCTCTCCCTGGACGGTTCTTGTTTGGGAGAGATACTAGCGCCTCAACTTTCTGTGCCTAGTCCCACATGCGCGGCGCCGTTGCATAACGCTGCGCCGCGCATGGTATGGCAGCTATGCCTTGACGAAAGCGAGCAGGGTGCCGTTGCCGGAAGCCGGCGGCACGGTGATGCTGTTGCCGCTCTTCACGCCGGCTGAGCCCAGCGCTTTCTCGCTCGCGGCAAGGTCGGCCGCGATCACGAGGCCGGCGCCGCCGCGGTCGGACAGGCCATCCAGCGATACGCCGGGATAACGTTTGCCGAGCTGATCCCTGGTCAGGAACACGAAGTCGGCGCGGTTGCCGCCGGACGGCACCGCAACCGCACCGTCGGCGTCGTTCCTGACGGCGACGTCGATCATCCTGGAGAGATGCGCGGCATCGGCTGCGGGATCGGGCGAGACGATCAGCACCTGCTTGAGGCGTTTTGCCCCATTGGCGTGCGTCATCAATTCGGGAATCCACACCGTCTCGCGGGTCTTGTGCTGGCAGGCGAAGATGCGGACGCCGCCGGGCGCCTCCGCGGTCGGCCACTGGAAGGTGCGGAATTTCGCCGCGGAGATCGTGCCGTTCGGCAAGGTCACCGGGCGTTCGAAATCGGTCGGCCCGATCGGCGCATAGCCGCGCGCGCGAATCTCCTCGGCGCCAGCAGCGGAATCCACCGCGGTGAACGCGATGCGTTCGATGCCCTCGCCGCGCTTCTCGAGGAAGGCGCGCGCCGGAGCGTTGTGTTCGGTCGGGGTCAGCACGCCGAGCAATTCCATATAATCGGGGTCGAACATGATGGTGTAATTGCCCGATCCCATATGCGCGCTATGGGTGCCGCGCGGCGACACGGTGAAGCCGAGCCGCTTGTAGTTCTCGGCCGCCTTGTCGAGGTCCTTCACCATGACCACGGCGTGATCGATTCCGATGACGTTCTTGAGTGCCACTTGTTGTCTTCCCGGCTGGAATAGGAGAGTAGAGTAAAGTAACCAGAATGACCGGGCGGCCGCAAGGAAGGATCATGATGAACAGCAATGCCGTGCGCTGGCCCAATTCGCTCTGGGCAGCAGTGACGCCCTCCGGCCCCGATTGTCCCGAACTGACTGGCGCGCAGCAGGCCGACGTCGTCATCATCGGCGGCGGCTTCACGGGTCTATCGACCGCACTGCATCTGCGCGAGGCCAATGTCGACGTCGCGATCGTCGAGGCCGCCGAACCGGGGTGGGGCGCCTCGGGGCGCAACAACGGCCAGGTGATCCCGACGCTGTCGCGCCCCGATCCGGATGACATCATCGCGAGGCACGGCGCGGCCGGCGAGCGCTTCGTCGCGATGCTGCGTGACAGTGCCGCTGATCTGTTCGACGTCGTCAGGCGCTACAACATCGAGGCCGAGCAGGAGCAGGCCGGCTGGGTGCAGCCGGTGCATTCGCCGGGCCGTATCAAGATCGCCGAGCGGCGGGTGCGGCAATGGTCGAAATTTGGCGCGCCGGTCGAATTGCTGTCGCGCGATCACACCCGGGACATGCTCGGCTCGGATGCCTGGTACGGCGGCTTCTGGAACAGGACCGGCGGTCACGTCAATCCGCTGGCGCTGGCGCGCGGCCTTGCGCGGACCGTGCTCGGCCTCGGCTCGCGGATTTATGCCCGCTCGCCTGCGACGAGTTTCGAGCGCCGCGGCGATCGCTGGGTGGTGAAGACGGAAAAGGGTGAAATCTCCGGCCGCGCGCTGGTGGTCGCGACCAATGCCTATAGCGGCGAGTTCGCGAAATCGCTGGTGCCTGAGATTGCAACCGAGGTGATGCCGGTGCTGTCCTGGCAGATGGCGACGCAGCCGCTGTCGGACAATGTGCGCAAGACCATCATCCCCGGCCGGCAGGCGATGTCGGACACCCATGGCGAGCTGTATTTCGCGCGCTACGATGCCCGCAATCGCCTCGTCACCGGCGGTGCCGTGCTCGGTCCGGGCGACAAGACCGGGCGGCTGAAGGCGCGGGTGACCGAGCGGTTGCAGCGCCTGTGGCCGCAGATTGGCGAGGTCTCCTTCGACTATGTCTGGAACGGCTATGTCGGGATGACGGCGGATTTCCTGCCGCGCATGCACCGGTTGGGACCGAACGCCTATGGCTGGACCGGCTGCAACGGCCGTGCCGTCGCGCTGACGATCCCGCTCGGCCGCGAATTGGCGCGCGCGGTCCAAGGCGTGCCGGAAAGCGAGCTGGCGCTGCCGTTCTCCGAGCCGGTGCAGTACATGGCGCACGGCGTGCTCCGCAAGCTCGCGCCCTGGATGCTGCTGCTCTACCGGCGCCGCGATGCACAGGAGTTGGTCAAGGGCGATCGTTTCGAGTTGCTGCGATGGGCGGAGTATTTCCTCGCCTCGCGCCGTTCGCGGTAGGCGCGGAGCAACGTCGCGCCATGCACGC
Organism: Bradyrhizobium sp. USDA 4541; assembly: GCF_024171085.1. Taxonomy (NCBI): domain Bacteria; kingdom Pseudomonadati; phylum Pseudomonadota; class Alphaproteobacteria; order Hyphomicrobiales; family Nitrobacteraceae; genus Bradyrhizobium; species Bradyrhizobium sp. USDA 4541. The sequence goes on along the minus strand of NZ_JALJZF010000001.1, from coordinate 8,020,611 downwards.
GAGAGGCATGGAGGGGCAAGCCGCCCGAGTTGGGGACTGGTCAGAGGACGTCGCTGGAAGATTGGGGCCCAAGCAGATTCGGGTGGGTGCCGCGATCACGAGGATTCCGCCGTTGGCGGATAGCGTTGTGGAAACCCCGACGCGACGCAGGCGTTATTGCCAGATAGCAACCCTGGGAGGTGGGCATGGCGAGGAAGCGCATTGGTATTCTCACGGGAGGCGGTGACGTCCCCGGCCTTAACGCGGTGATCAAGAGCGTGACCTATCGCGGCAGCGAGGACGACATCGAGGTTGTCGGTCTCCGCCGAGGCTGGGAGGCCCTCACGCACCTGAACCTCAACGACCCGTCGAGCAAGTCCCATTACATCATCCCGCTGAACCGCGAAAATACGCGCGTCATCGACCGGCGCGGCGGCACCGTGCTGCACTCGAGCCGCACCAATCCCTCCAAAATGAAGAAGTTGCCCGATCATCTCGCGGGCCGCGACTTTCCGGCTTCCCAGAGCACCAAGGGTGGCATCGCAACCACGACGTGGGACCTCACCAACGAGGTGCTCGCGAACCTCGCGGGGCTCGGTATCGAGCATCTGATCGCCATCGGCGGCGACGATACGCTCAGCTACGCGGACAAGCTCAACAGGCGAGGCGTCAAGATCATTGCGATCCCGAAGACGATGGACAACGACGTTCGCAACACCGAATACTGCATCGGCTTCTCGACCGCGATCACCCGTGCCAGCGATGCCATCCAGCGCCAGCGCACCACCGTCGGCTCGCACGAGCGAATCGGCATTTTCCGCGTCTTTGGTCGCGATGCCGGCTTTACGGCACTCTATACCGCATACGCAACCTCGATCCGATGCGCCATACCGGAGTACAAGGTCAATCTCGACAAGCTGATCCAGCTTCTCCTCGATGACAAGCACGGCAACCCAAGCAACTACGCGCTGATCGTGCTCAGCGAGGGCGCCGAGTGGGAGGGCTACAAGGTGCAGGAATTCGGCGAGCCTGACGCCTACGGTCACCGCAGGAAGGCGAGCGTGGCCGAAGCATTCGCCGACGAGATCAAGCGGCGCACCGGCGAGGAGACCATCGTCTCTGACCTCACCTACGACCTGCGGTCAGGCGATCCGGACTTCATCGACAAGCTTGTGGCGCTGACGTTCGGCAACATGGCTTACGATGCGATCCTGGAAGGCAAAACCGGCCTCATGTCGGCCCTGGTCGAGGGCCGCTACGACCTCGTGCCGATCCCCGACGCCAAGCTCGGGCCACGCAAATTGGACGTCGCAAGCGCGTACAACACCGAGCGCTACCGTCCTCTCTATTCCAACAAGCGGGGCCTGCCGATCTTTCTCAACCGCGCTTCATAGGGCGGGTGGTAACCCCATCGGGCAGGGCGAGCTATTCCAGATGCGTCGATAGCCCGTATCGACACGCGGTGACGGAGGGGCCATAGTTCCGCAAGCAATATGCGCAGGGAACCTGTCGCACCACACGACGTTCTTTTTTGCAAATGAGCGCGCCGTCGCCCCCGGCGCAGCGAGCGCCGAGGCGAAGGCGCTGCGCTGCGGTCGGAGGGATGCTCATGAAACTCACCATTTCGGTCATCAAGGCTGACATTGGCTCCGTCGGGGGCCACACGAAACCATCTGCGCGCATGATGGCGACTGTCGAAGGGGAGGTCGCGAAGGCGATCGAAAACGGTCTCCTGATCGACGGTTTCGTGCGCCATACCGGCGACGATATTGCGATCATCATGACGCACACGCGGGGCGAAGGGAGCTCCGAAGTCCACCAATTCGCCTGGAAGACGTTTCTCGCGGCCACTGCGGTCGCGAAGACCTCCGGGCTCTACGGCGCCGGCCAGGATCTTCTCGTCGACGCCCCGTCCGGAAACGTTCGCGGCGCGGGCCCGGCTGTCGCCGAGCTCAGCTTCGACCACAGCCTCTCGGGCGCGAGACCCGCGGAGTCCTTCATGGTGTTCGCCGCAGACAAGTGCGGCCCCGGCGCCTACAACCTGCCGCTCTATCTGGCTTTTGCCGATCCCATGTATTGCGCCGGGCTGATGCTGCCCCCGATGATCAAGGGCTTCCGTTTCCATATCATCGATATGGACAACACGGCCGGCGACAGCGTGATCGAACTCGATGCGCCCGCGGACGGCTATCACATTGCGGCGCTGCTTCGCGACAACGAGCGCTTCGGCATTGATCGCATCGTCTCGAAAACCTATGGCGAGGTCGCCGTCGCCGTGTCGGCGCAGCGCCTTCACTCCATCGCAGGCAAGTACACCGGCAAGGATGATCCGGTCGCGGTCGTCAGGAACCAGGGCATTTTCGCGGCGCCCGAAGAAATCATCTCGCCGTTCACCAAGGCGCACTTCGTGGGCGGCGATGCGCGCGGCTCGCATGTGATGCCGCTCATGCCGGTGCCGCTCAACACCCCGGTGACGGGGATGTATTGCCTGCCGATCGTGTCCTGCGTCGGCTTCTCGATCGACCGGGACGGGAAGTTCTCGGAGTCCTATACCGACTTCTTTGACAACCTTGCCTGGGACGAGGTTCGCCAGCTCGCGCAGCGCAAGGCGATCGAGATGCGCAGCCAGGGCTGGTCCGGCGCTGCGATGCTGCCCTATTCAGAGCTGGAATATGGCGGCTTCCGCGACACGGTATCCGGATTGCTGAAGCGCTTCCGGCTGCGCGAGGAGCCCAAGCCACAAGCGGCGGAGTAGGGCCGCGCGTGCCCGGCTACACGGTTGCGGTGCCGTGCTCGCGCGCAAACGCGCCGCCGGGGATCGCTGACAGCAGCGCCTGCGCATAGGGATGCCGCGGCTTGCCGAACACCTCGGCGGTCAGCCCTTGCTCGACCACGGCGCCGTCCTTCATGACGGCGACGAGATCGCAGATCTGGGCGGCGACGCGCAGATCGTGGGTGATGAAGATGATGGAGAGGCCAAGCTGCTGGCGCAGCCCGGCGAGCAGCTTCAAGACCTGCGCCTGCACCGAGACGTCGAGCGCCGAGACCGGCTCGTCGGCAACCAGCACATCCGGCTTCAACGCGAGTGCCCGGGCGAGCCCGATGCGCTGGCGCTGGCCGCCGGAGAATTCGTGCGGGTAGCGGTCACCCGCGGACGGATCGAGGCCGACCAGCTCGAACAGCTTTCGCGCTTCCGCGATCGCGGTGGCGCGGTCGGTGCCGTGCACGATCGGTCCCTGCGCCACCAACTCGGCCGCCTTGCGGCGCGGATTGAGCGAGGCGAACGGATCCTGGAACACCATCTGGATGTGGCGGGTCTCGCGCCTGATATCGTCGCGGCCGAGCTTTGCCCAGTCCTTGCCGTCGAGCACGATCGACCCGATGTCCGGATCGATCAGCCGCACGATGCAGCGCGCGAGCGTCGATTTGCCCGAACCGGATTCGCCGACGATGCCGAGCGTCGCGCCGCGCGGCAGGTGCAGCGACACGTTCTTGACGGCCTCCGTGATCCGCGCGCCGCGGCCGAGGAAGCCGCCGGTGCGGTAGGTCTTGGAGACGCCGTCGATGGTCAGGATGTCCTTGCCGGAAAGGATGCGCGGCGGCGGCGCCTTCAGCGGCGGAACGGCTGCGATCAGCTGCTTCGTGTAGGCATGCTGCGGATCGTTCAGCACCTTGTCGGCCGTGCCGTGCTCGACGATCGCGCCATGCTGCATCACCACGACGCGGTCGGCGATCTCGGCGACCACGCCGAAATCATGGGTGATGAACAGCACCGCGGTCTTCTTGCGCTGCTGCAAATCGCGGATCAGCTTCAGGATCTGTGCTTGTGTCGTCACGTCGAGCGCGGTGGTCGGCTCGTCCGCGATCAGGAGCTTGGGGTCGAGCGCGAGTGCCATCGCGATCATCGCGCGCTGGCGCTGGCCGCCGGACAGCTCGTGCGGGTAAGCTTTTGCGGCAGCCTTGGGGTCGGGGATGCGGACGTCCTCGAGCAGCGCCAGCACACGAGCATTGATCTCGGCCTTCGAGAGAGCGGTGTGGATCGCAAACATCTCGCCGATCTGGTCGCCGATCGTGCGCAGCGGATTGAGCGCGGTCATCGGCTCCTGGAAGATCATCGCGATGCCGGCGCCGCGCACACCGCGCATCTCGGCGCTGTCGGCGGCGCAGAGGTCGCGGCCGTCGAACATCATCCGGCCCCGTTCGATCGTCACCTCGTTCGGCAGCAGCCGCATGATGGCGTTCGCCATCATCGATTTGCCGGAGCCGGACTCGCCGACCACGCAGAGGATCTCGTTCGACGCAATTGAAAGCGAAACGTCGGACAGCGCATGCGGCCGGTCGGCGCCCTTGGGCAGGCGCACCGTCAGGGCGTTGAGCGAAAGGACCGTGTCGCTCATCGGCTCTTCAGCCTCGGATTGAGCGCATCGTTGAGGCCCTGGCCGACCAGCGACACCGCGAGCACGGTGACGAGGATCGCAATGCCGGGGATCGCCGAGACGTACCATTGCACCCGGAGCACGTCGCGGCCGAGCCCGATCAGATTGCCCCAGGAGGCGACGTTGGGATCGGACAGACGCAGGAAGGCGAGCGCGCTTTCCAGCAGGATCGCGACCGCCATCACCACGCTGGCATAGACGATGACGGGCGGCAGCGCGTTGGGCAGGATTTCGCCGAGGATGAGCTGGACGTCCTTCATGCCGAGCGTCTTGCCGGCCTGCACGAATTCGCGGTTGCGCAGCGACAGGAACTCGGCGCGAGTCAGCCGCGCCGGCGCCGGCCATGACACCACGCCGACCGCAATGGTCACCGTGGTCAGGGTCGAGCCGAACACCGCGACCAGGACCAGCAGCAGCACGAAGTTCGGCAGCGTCTGGAACGCCTCGGTGATCCGCATCAGCACATTGTCGACCCAGCCGCCGTAATAGCCGGCGAAGGCGCCGACCAGGATGCCGATCAGGATCGCGATCAAGGTGGCGACGCCGCCGATCAGCAGCGAGATCCGCGCGCCGTAGAAGATCTGGGCGGCGATGTCGCGGCCGGAATTGTCGGTGCCGAGCAGGAAGCGCGGGTTGGAGAACGGCCAGATCAGCGGCCGGCCCGCCAAAGCGAGCGGATCGCGCGGATAGAGGAGACCCGCGCTGATTGCCATCGCGATGACAAGCAGCAGCAGGATCAGGCCGATCACCGCGGCCGGGCTGCGGAAGTAGCGCTTCACGGCATCCATCGTCAGCCCTCCGCCGCGATGCGCGGATCGAGCCGCGCGTAGAGCAGATCGACGACGAAGTTCACGGATATGACGAGCAGCGCGGACACGAAGACGATGCCGAGCAGGGTGTTGAGGTCGCGCTGCACCACCGACTCATAAGCGAGACGGCCGAGGCCGGGCAGCGAGAACACGCTCTCCACCACGACCGAGCCGCCGAGCATGGTGCCGGCCTGCAATCCGATCAGCGTCACCATCGGCAGCAGCGCGTTGCGCAGCACATGGCGGGTGATGACATGGGTCTCGTCCATCCCCTTGGCGCGGGCGGTGCGGACGAAATCGAGGTTCAGGACCTCAAGCATCGAGGCGCGCATGATGCGCAAATAGATCGCGAGGAAGATCAGCCCGAGCGTCAGCGTCGGCAGCACCAGATGCGCCGCGATATCCAGCATGCGCCAGATTCCGGTCTGGACGTTGCCGATATCCTCGAAGCCGCCCGGCGGCAGCCACTGCAGATAGACCGAGAACACCACGATCGCCATCAGCCCGAACCAGAACGACGGCGTGGCGTAGAAGATCAGGCCGAGGGTGGAGATCATCGTGTCCGGCCAGCGGTTGACGCCGCGCGCGGCGATCACGCCGAACACGAGGCCAAAGAAGAACGCGAATGACAGCGACGCCGTCATCAATAGGATGGTCGGCGGCAGCCGTTCCAGGATCACGGTCGCCACCGGCTTGCCGTAGATCGAGGAGAAGCCGAGGTCGAGCCGGACCAGGTGCCACAGATAGTTCCCGAGCTGCGCCGGAACCGAGAGGTTCAGCCCGTAGAATTTGCGCAGCGCCTCGGCGGTCGCGGCGTCGCCGCCGCCCATCTGCGCCATCAGCGCATCGACGGTGTCGCCCGGCGCGAGCTGCAGCAGCAGGAACACGCCGATCAGGATCAGGAACAGGGTCGGGATCGAGGCGGCGAGCCGCCGCCCCGCAAGGCTCAGGATACGCATATTTTATCTATAGCGTTTTCGAACGATGTGGACACCGGTTCGGGGTGGGCACCGGCCCCTTCTTACCTCGCCCCGCTTGCGGCAGGGGTGTCCGGGGAAATTCAGGCATAGCGGAGCTCCATCTGGTCAGGTGAGATGGTTGATTTCCGACGGCCGGGGTTGATGGGCGGAGGTTTGTCGATGGCAGCGAGGGATCGACGCGTGAGCAGGAGCTGGCCGACGAGTTCGGCGAACCTGAGCGGGAGCATTTTGATGCAGTTGGTGTGAGCGGCGATGCGCAGCAGCAGGTAGGCAATCATCGCAGCGAGCACCTGAAGGCGGATCGCGTTGTCGTTGGCGCCGAGGAACTTGCGAATATCGAGATGCTGCTTGATCCAGCGGAACAGCAGCTCGATTTGCCATCGGCTCTTGTAGAGGGCGGCGATCTCGACGGCGCTACGGGCAAGGTCGTTGGTCAGGAGTGTGATCTTGCCGCCTTTCTCGCGTCTGATCTTGATGCGGCGGAGCGGGATTGGAAGGCGCGAATCGCCCTTGCTGGTGAGCTTCACCTCGTCATCGGCAAGGATTTCGAAGCCATCCCCGTTACGCTTGCGGATGGCGCGATGCCTGAGCGAGCGAAGACGGATGCTCGTCTTCGCCCGGGTAACGAACAAAGCCTTGCTATCATTGATCTTCTGCCACCAGTCGAAACGGCAATAGCCCTTGTCAAACACATAGGTGGTGGCGGGCTGGATTGGGGTCTGTCGGCCGATCTCGATGTCATTGACGTTCGCGGCCGTCATCTCGACGCAGGTCGGGACATCGCTCCTTGGGTCGTAGACGACATGCAGCTTCATGCCGCGGATGCGGCCGTTCCACGTCGCCCAACTGCAGACCTTGCCGAGCGGGATCGGACTGGCGTCGATCAGACGCACCATCTCCATGCCTTCACTCCGCAGCTGGCGACGCGCCATCGCCGACAGCGCCGCAAAGGTTTGCGCGAAAATGCCGATCGGACGGCGGGCATTGGCATCGGACAACGTCGAGCGCGACAGCTTGCCGGTTCCCAAGTGATAGTGATGCTGCGAATTGGCGTTGAAGCCAGTCACCACCCCGCGCAGACTGCTGTTGCCGCTAAGCTGGGCATAGATCAGCGCCACCAGATGATCCCAGCTCCTGAACGACTTGTCGTAGGCATCCCCGTCCAGACGATCCACAACCGTCTGAAACTGCCGTCGATTGATCGGTTCAAGCAGCCTTCCAAAAATGCTACCGCGATATCGCATGCTCGGCCCTCTGTGTCTCGACAACCAGAAAAGACCGATTTGCCTCGGTCCTGCCGAGCATGCACCGCGACACAGTGAATCATTCCCCGGACACCCCTGCGCTTGCGGGGAGAGGTCGGATCGCATCGCCAGATGCGATCCGGGTGAGGGGGTACAGGTCTATCGATGGAGCAATATCGTGGAGCGAGCCCCTCACCCCGACCCTCTCCCCGCAAGAGCGGGGCGAGAGAGAAGAGGGCGCCACGCCTAGCGCAGATGTGGCATCATGCGCTCAGCCAAAGATCGTGCCAGCTCGTCGAGCCCCAGCGCGGCGTGTTGGAGTGGTTGCGCGCCTTGGCCGTGATCACGGTGACGAAGATCTGCTCGATCGGCATCCAGACCGGCAGCTCGGTGTTCACCTCCTTGACGAAATCGGCATAGAGCGCCTTGCGCTTGGCCGGATCGACTTCGGTGGCGGCATCGTCGATGGTCTTGTCGACGGTCTTGTCCTCCCAGCCCCATTGGTTGGTCCACGGCGCGCCCTTGGGCTGGCCGGAGCGGTACCATACCGTGGTCGAGACCGCGGGGTCGTTGCGATACTGGTGCCAGCCGGTCGCGAGATCGAAGGCGTGCTCGTCATAGACCTGCTTGAGGAAGCCGCCGCCGTCGTTGCGTACGATGTCGACCTGGATGCCGACTTCTCCCAGCGACTGCTGGATGAAGGTCGACCACAGCGAGATGTCCTCGCCCCACGGTGCCGGCAGGAGTCTCAGCGAGAAGCGGTTGCCGCTGGAGGCTTTGAAGCCGGCCTCGTCGAGTAGCGCGATCGCCTTGGCCTTGTCATAGGGGTATTGCGGCGTGTTCGGCCCGGGATAGAAGTCGGTCGAGGTCGACGGGATCGGGCCGGTGCCGAGCTTGGCGAAATCGCCCAGGAAATTGTCAATGAAGAACGGCACGTTGATCGCGTGCGCGATGGCGCGGCGGACCCGGATGTCCGCCAGTTCCTTGCGGCGGAAGTTGAACTCGATGGTGTTGGTGCGGGCGTTGCCCTCATTGCCCTTGGTCTGGACGATGAAGCGCTTGTCCTTGCCGAGCCGCGCCATGTCCGAGATCGTCAGGCCCGAGAACGGGCTGTAGTGCAGCTCGCCGGCCTCCATCTGGGCGGCCGCGGCGGCGCGATCGGTGATCACCTTCCAGACGATGCGGTCGAGATAGGGCGCGTTCGGCCGCCAATAGTCAGGGTTGCGGTCGGCGATGATGTATTGCCCGCGCTCGTATTTGACGAATTTGAATGGGCCGGTGCCGACCGGCGCCAGATTGGTCGGGTTCTGCCTGATGTCGCCGCTCTCGTAGAGATGCTTGGCGGAGACGTAGCCGAGGTCGGGCAGGGCCCGGAGCAACAGGTTGAGCGGCATCGGCCGCTCGTAGCGGAAGATCGCGGTCTGCGGATCGGGCGTATCGACCGATGTGAGGAACAGCTGCAGCGTCGATCCATAGTTGAGGATCTTCTTCCACATGTTCATCGCGGTGAAAGCGACGTCATCAGAGGTGAACGGCTTGCCGTCGTGCCAGGTTATGCCCTTGCGCAGCTTGAAGGTGACGGTCTTGCCGTCCGGCGTTGCCTCCCAGCTCTCGGCGAGCACGCCGACCGGCTGGCCGTTGGCGTCGAGGTCGACCAGATTCTCCTGGATCTTGCCGCCGATGATGTAGACGCCGGTCGAGGCCTGGATGCTCGGGTTGAGCTGGCGCTGCTCGGCGCCGTAATGGACGTTGAACACGCCGCCCTTGCGCGGGGCCTCCTGCGCGAAGGCCCGCATCGGATTGATGACATTGGCCGCAATCGCGGCCGAGGTCAGAAGGGCCGTGCGGCGGTTGATCTCGAGGCGGCTCAAATCCATACGCGGGTCTCCGGTACTTACATAAAGGCTTGCATCGGGCGACCAGCCGGATCGGTCGTGGCGCCCCTTTGCGATGTTACGATGGAATGGGAACCCGAGTCATTTTCTAATGCCTCGGCCTTTTGGAGGATCGTTTCCGAAACCTGAAGTGGCGCATTGCGACGCTTCGCAACCCGGATCGGGCGCCGCATTGTCGCAGTTTGGGCCGCGCGAGTTGCGTCTGGTGATTCTCTCGAAGGGACGTTTCGGGAGCGCCGAAGCCGCGCAAACCCTGTAATTTTAGGGGTCGGAAGCGCCTTGACTTGAAAAAACACTGGAAAAAACCCTGATTCGGCGGCTGTCCACAGCGATATTGTGGTGGGGAGTGCAGAAAACACTGTTTTTCTCGGCGTTTTCCGCCATATCGTGCCCACTCCAGAATCAATGGAGCAACCATGGCTACCCAACTGTCGAAGTCGCAAGTGATCGAGAAGATCGCGACCACCACCGAACTCTCCAAGCGCGACGTCAAGAACGTTTTGGACTCGCTTGTCGATGTCGGCCACAAGGAGCTGAAGAAGGCCGGGGTGTTCCTCGTCCCCGGCTTCGCGAAGTTCGTTGTGGTCAAGAAGCCTGCGACCAAGGCGCGCAAGGGCACCAACCCCTTCACCGGCGAAGAGATGATGTTCAAGGCCAAGCCGGCCCGGAAGATCGTCCGCGCACGGCCGGTCAAGGCCGCCAAGGACGCGGTTTAAGATGAAAGGCCTCCGGTGACGGAGGCCTTTTGCTTTTGAGCCGTCGCTTCCTGCCGTTGGTTGCCAGCCCGCGTTTTCCAGCGAGTGGACACCGGTTCGCGTGAAGAAAACGCGCCAAAGCAGAATCTGGAGCTCCGGACCGGGTTGAACCGGGACCGGGGCTCTAGACTACCGGCGACCGGCCACCATCGACATTGATGGCGGTGCCGGTGATGTAGGAGCCTTGCTCCGAGGCCAGGAAGCAGGCGAGGTTGGCGAACTCCTCCGCCGTGCCGATGCGGCCGAGCGGGGTGCCCTTGGCAAGGCCCTTGGCGAATTCCCCGAAATCCGTGTTCGGCGCCTGGGCAGCATGCCGCTTGACCCATTGATCGCTCATGATCAGGCCGACCAGCAGCGCGTTCACCAGGATGTTGTGCTCGCCGCCTTCATTGGCCATGACCTTGGTCAGCGCCATGCCGGCCGCACGCGACACCGAGGTCGGCGCGGAATTGCCGGCCGGCGCTTTCGCAAAGGTGTTGAGCACATTGATGATGCGGCCCCATTTGCGCTGCTTCATGCCCGGCCACACCAGCCGGCTGAAGCGGATCGCGGCGAACAGCTTCAGGTCGAGGTCCTCCTGCCAGGCCTCGTCGCTGATGCTCTCGAACGCCAGCGTGCGTGCCGTGCCGGCGTTGTTGACGAGCACGTCGACCTTGCCGAGATCGGCAACGATCTGGTCGTGAGCCTTGGTGATATCGGAAGCCTTCGCGACGTCGCAGACATAATCGCGTACCACAAGGCCGTCCCTGGCAAGCGCTTCGCGCGCCGCAGCGAGATCGGCCGCGCCGCGGGCGAGGATCGCGACCCTGGCGCCGGATTCGGCAAACCGCCGCGCCACCGCGATCCCGATGCCCTTGCTGCCGCCGGTAACCACGGCAACGCGGTCCTTCATTGATAGGTTCATTGTTGTTCTCCCTGGGGCTGGCCCGGAGAGGACGCTATCAAACCGACAGCGCGACCAACAAGGTCATGCAGAGCAGGTGTGCTGTGACAATCAGTGCGAGATGGAGCGGACCGGACATCGGAGGTCTCCATGGTGGTGCGCGGCTTGATGCTCCGTGAGGTGAGCACTGCCGCTTAGGCTCCCTCCCCCTGAAAGGGGGAGGGCGGGGTGGGGGTTGCCCTCCACGGACGCCGGCGTCTGCGGAGCAGGATCCCCACCCGGATTGCTGTGCAATCCGACCTCCCCTTTGCAAGGGGAGGTGAGGAAAGAGCGTGCCCGGTTCACGCGCGCCGCTAGTTCAAGCTCGCGCTCGCCGTAAAACTGCGGTCGACAGCCTTGCCGACATCCAGCGTCTTGCCGAAGATACCGTAGCGCGTGGCGCGATCGGAGGCGGCCTGCACCTCCTTCACCACGGCCTCGTCGATCGCGATCGGGCTCGTCTTCTGCGCGGTGTAGGCGGCGAGCAGCACGTCCTCCGGTAGTTTTGTGAGCTCGGCCGTGTTCCTGGCGTACTCGGCGAGATGGTCGAGCGACCAAAGCCGCGCCTTGTTGAGCCGCTGCACCAGGTCCTGCACCGCCGCGCGCTTGGTTGCGATCGCGTTGTCGGAGGCGACGATGAAGGTGATGGTCGGCGTCAGCCCTTCGCCATCAGCGACGACGCGCGCCCTGTCCTTCAGCGTGGCGTAGGAGATATACGGCTCCCACACCGCCCAGGCGTCGATCGAGCCGGCGAGCAGCGCGATCTTGGCGTCGACCGGGCCGAGCGGGGCGAAGGTTGCGTCCTCGATCCTGCTGCCGGCTTTTTCCAGCGTCGCATTGATCAGGAATTGGCCCCAGCCGCCCCGCGTGCCGGCGAGGCGCTTGCCCTTCAAATCGGCTGCCGTCTTGATTGGCGAATCCCCGCGCACCAGGATCGCCTGCGTCCGCGCATCGGAGCGCGTGCCGCCGATCGCCTTGATCGGCGCGCCCGACGCAAAGACCGTGAGGAAGGACAGATCGCCGGTGTAGCCGACGTCGAGCGCGCCGGCGTTGATCGCTTCCAGGATCGGGGCTGCGGCGGGGAATTCCGACCACTCGATCTTGTAGGGCAGATCCTTGGCGAGGCCGGAAATCTCCAGCAGCGAGCGGTTGCCGCCCTTCTGGTCGCCGACGCGCAGCACGATCGCGTCGGCCGCGAGCGCCGCAGCCGATGTCGACAGCGTGATCACGGCCGTGATCAGCGCTGCCGCCGTGCGGCGGGTGAGAGAATAGGCAGGGCCCGAGCGGGTCAGTTTGCGCATATGAATTTTCTTCCTGATTCATTCGCTGCGCCGCGGAACGCGCGGCAGCGTTCGATCAAGTCTATGAGCAAGCCGTTCGCCGTCAACGAAACGGAAATCTGAGTTCGCCGGCTGCGCGGCAAGGATGATCTCGTCAAGCAGGCCGCGCGTAGAAGACATCGCGCATGCGGCCGCAAAACGCCTAGATTTGATGCAGTCACGGGTGATCGCGCCGCATCTCCGTCTGGGACGATCGTGAAAATCCTTTCATCGCCGCGCGATGCGATCGTGGAGAGTTCAGCTGTGGCGCCGACAACATTCGAAATTCCATTTCATTGACGATGATCTTGTCGCGCCGCATCATTTGCATGTTGCTTTGAGTGCAATCGCGCCGGAGAAATCCGCTTTTTTCTGAACCATGTGCTTCGAACGACGGGGCGTTCAAACGGAGACGTTTTGCGCGCGGGGCGGAGCCTTGCCGAAATGCAGGAGTGAAGATGTCGACGGATAACAAGAAGACGGTGATGGATCGCCGCACATTGCTGCGTGCGGGCGCCGCCGCGGCCTTTGCCGCGCCGATCGGGGCGTATAGTGCGCAGGCCTTCGCGCCACGGGCGATCACGCCGGCGATCGACTTCTCCGAATTCCCGGTCTGCAAGACCGCATCCGATGCACCGGCTTTGACCGGCGCGCCGCGCAAGCTGAAGCTGTCCTGGAACGCCGGCGCGGTCTGCCTTGCGCCGCTGCCGGTCGCGATCGACCACGGCTTCTTCCAGAAGCAGAATCTCGACGTCGAGCTGATCAACTATTCGGGCTCGACCGACCAGCTGCTGGAGGCGATCGCCACCGGCAAGAGCGACGCCGGTCTCGGCATGGCGCTGCGCTGGCTGAAGCCGCTGGAGCAGGGCTTTGACGTCAAGATCGCCGCCGGCACCCATGGCGGCTGCATGCGCGTCCTGACCCGCACCAATTCCGGGGTCGACAAGCTCGCCGATCTCAAGGGCAAGATCGTCGCGGTCGGCGATCTCGCAGGTCCCGACAAGAATTTCTTCTCAATCCAGCTGGCCAAGCTCGGCATCGACCCGATCAAGGACGTCGACTGGCGCGCCTATCCCGGCAATCTCCTGAACGTCGCGGTCGAGAAGGGCGAGGTGCAGGCCTTCCTGTCGTCGGACCCGCTGGCCTATCTCTGGCTGAAGGATGCGCAGTACAAGGAGGTCGCCTCCAACCTCGACGGCGAATATCGCGACAAGAGCTGCTGCATCGTCGGCCTGCGCGGCAGCCTGGTGCGCGAGGAGCCTCAAGTCGCGCGCGCCATCACGCAGGCGCTGCTCGACGCCGCGATGTTCACCTCGCAGAACCCGGACAAGGCGGCGAAGTCGTTCCAGCCCTATGCGCCGAAGGCGGCGAGCCTCGCCGATCTCGAGGCAATGGCGCGCTATCACACCCATCACCATCATCCGACCGGCGAGGTGCTCAAGCGCGAGTTGAAGGGCTACGCCGACGACCTCAAGACGGTGCAGGTGTTCAAGCAGAGCACCGACACGGCCAAATTCGCGGAGCGGATCTATGTCGACGTATTCAGTGTCTGACACGACGGCCGCGGCCGCGCCGCGCGCGGCGGTCACGTTCTCGAACCTCTCCGGCAGCTACGGTGTCGGCCTTGCGGCGAGCCTCGTCTGGCTCGCCTTTGGCCTCTCCTGCCTTTATTGGCCCGATGTCGGCGACTGGTCGCGGACCGGATCGCTCGGCATCGGCGCGATCGTCATCGCCGCGTTCATCCTGTTCGGCACATTCAGCGCGGATTATCTCGGCGGCGCCGGGCAGGCGTTGCGCAAGCGCGCGCCATGGCTGGTGGCGTTCGGCGCCTTCGTGACGTTGTGGGAGGTGGCCACCGCAAAGTTCGCCTGGCTGCCGCTGCCGTTCTTCCCTCCGCCGCAGTCGATCCTCGAGGTCTATACCGACGATCTGCCGAAACTGCTCGACAGCGTGTTCGCCTCGATCAAGCTGCAGCTCGGCGGCTACATCATCGGCGCAACCGTCGGCTTTATCACCGGTGTCTCGATCGGCTGGTCGCAGAAAATCGGCTATTGGGTGCATCCGGTGCTGCGCTTCATCGGTCCGCTGCCGGCCACCGCCTGGCTGCCGATCGCTTTCTTCACTTTTCCGTCGAGCTGGAGCGCCTCGACCTTCCTGATCGCGCTCGCCACCGGCTTTCCGGTGACGGTCCTGACCTGGTCGGGCGTGGCGAGCGTCAGTAGCGCCTATTACGACGTCGCGCGCACGCTCGGCGCGAAACCGTCGTTCCTGGTGCTGAAGGTGGCGATCCCCGCCGCGCTGCCACACGTGTTCGTCGGCCTGTTCATGGGGCTCGGCTCGTCCTTTGCGGTGCTCGTCGTCGCCGAGATGATCGGCGTCAAGGCAGGGCTCGGCTGGTACCTGCAATGGGCGCAGGGCTGGGCGGCCTACGCCAACATGTATGCGGCGCTGATCGTGATGTCGCTGCTCTGCTCCGGCGCGATCACGCTCTTGTTCCGCACCCGCGACCGCCTGCTGGTCTGGCAGAAGGGCGTCGTGAAATGGTAGTGCAGTCCGCCGCAGAAGCGATCACCTACCCGGCGGTCGGCGCCGAGCTCGATATCGAAGGTGTCAGCCACGCCTTCGATATCGATGGCGCCACGCTGCCAGTGCTCGACAATGTCAATCTCGCGATCGCGCCGGGCGAGTTCGTGGCGCTGCTCGGCCCGTCCGGCTGCGGCAAGTCGACCTTGCTGCGGCTGGTGGCCGGGCTGGAGAAGCCGCGCGCGGGCACGCTGCGCGAGGATGAAGTCCGCATCGCCGGACCGCATCCGTCGCGGGTTGTCGTGTTCCAGGACCCGACGCTGTTTCCGTGGCGCACGGTGTGGGACAATGTTGCGCTTGGCCTCGAAGCGCAGGGCATTCTGAAGGCGCAGCGCCACCGCGTCGATGACGTCATCGAGCTGGTCGGCCTGTCCTCGTTCCGCAACGCTTATCCGCACCAGCTGTCCGGCGGCATGGCGCAGCGCGTGGCGCTGGCGCGCGCGCTGGTCAACGATCCGAAGATCCTGGTGCTCGATGAGCCGCTCGGCAAGCTCGATTCGCTGACGCGGATCGCCATGCAGTCAGAACTCGTCGCGCTGTGGCAGCGCAAAGGCTTCACCACGCTGTTGGTCACCCATGACGTCGAGGAGGCGCTGGTGCTCGCCAACCGCGTCATCGTGCTCTCCGATCGGCCGGCGCGGATCAAGGCGGACATCGCTGTCGCCAGGCCGTATCCGCGGCATCGCGGCGATCCTTATCTGGCTGAGCTGCGCAAGCAGATTCTCGGCCTGCTCGGACTGGAGGCGACATGGTGACGTCTGCGGCGAGGGAGCTGCATCCGGCGGACGAGCCGGAGCACATCGCGCGCGCGTTGCGGCTCGCCGACGTGTTTGCAGCGCGTGCGCCGGCGCACGACCGCGACGCCAGTTTTCCGTTCGAGAATTTCGCCGATCTGTCGCGCGAGGGCCTGCTGGCGCTGACCGTGCCGGCGGCGCTCGGCGGCGGCGGAGCGGGCGCCCGCGACGCCACGCGCGTGCTCGGCATCATCGGCAAGGCCGATCCGTCGACCGCGCTGGTGCTGTCGATGCATTACATCCAGCATCTGGTGATGGCGCGCAGCACGCGTTGGCCGGGCCGGCTGTCGCGCAAGCTCGCCAAGGAGACGGTCGAGGGCGTGGCGCTGATCAATGCATTGCGCGTCGAGCCCGAACTCGGCTCGCCCGCGCGCGGTGGCCTGCCGGCGACGACGGCGCGCCGCACCGAGACCGGCTGGCGGCTGACCGGCAAGAAGATCTATTCGACCGGCGCGCCGATCCTGAAATGGTATTCGGTCTGGGCGAAGACCGATGAGCCGGAGACCCGTGTCGGCTTGTTTCTGGTTCCCGCCGGTCTGCCGGGAACGCGGATCGAGGAGACCTGGGACCATCTCGGCCTGCGCGCCAGCGGCAGCCACACCGTGATCTTCGACGACGTCGTGTTTCCGCTGGATTACGAGATCGACGTGCGCACGCCCGACGACTGGAAGGTTCCTGACGTCACCCAGGCGACCGTGCATGCGATCTTCGTCGCCGCGATCTATGACGGCATCGCCCGCGCGGCCCGCGACTGGCTGGTCAAATTCCTGAAGGAGCGGGTGCCCGCCAATCTCGGCGCGCCGCTCGCGACCTTGCCACGGATGCAGGAGGTCGTCGGTGCGATCGAGGCGCGGCTTGCGGTCAATGCCCGCCTGATCGACAGCTTCGCGACCGATTTCGATAACGGCTTCCCGCTGTCCGCGATCGAGTCTAACATCATCAAGCTGACGGTGACAAATAACGCCGCGGCAGTGGTGGAGGATGCCTTGTCGCTGACCAGCAATCACGGTCTGTCGCGAACCAATCCGCTGGAGCGGCATTACCGTGACGTGCTGTGCGGCCGCGTCCATACCCCGCAAGACGATGCCACCCGTGTCTCCGCCGGACGCTCCGCGCTGGGCGTCTGAAAACAACAGCCAACAACAACGGAGTTCCCGTCATGCCGGTCGAGTTCATCGGCTTCATCACCAACAACAATGCCTCCGAGACCATCGTCCGCTCAGGCCCGGTGCTCGATCCGCCCTATATCGAGACGGTGGCCAAGGCGCATGAGCTCGCCGGATTCGATCGCGCGCTGCTGGCGTTCCATTCCACCACGCCGGATGCGTTGCAGGTCGCGCAGCATGTCCTGACCATCACCAAGCAGCTCAAGGTGATGATCGCGCAGCGACCGGGCTTCACCGCGCCGACGCTGCTGGCGCGCCAGCTCGCGACGCTGGATCAGTTCTACGGCGGCCGCGTCTCGCTGCACGTCATCACGGGCGGCAACGCCATCGAGCTGCGCCAGGACGGCAACACGCTCGACGACAAGGACGAGCGCTACGCCCGCACCAGCGAATTCCTCGACGTGGTGCGGCTGGAGTGGACCAGCGAGAAGCCGTTCAACTACAGCGGCAAGTATTACAACGTCGAGAACGGCTTCTCGCAGGTGAAGCCGTTGCAGAATGGCGGCATCTACACCTTCGTCGGCGGCGGCTCGGACGCCGCGGTCGAGGTCGCGGGCAAGCACGCCGATACTTTCGCGCTGTGGGGCGAGTCCTACGCGCAGGTGCGCGACGTCACCGCGCGGGTGCGCGCCGCCGCGGCCAGGCACGGAAGGCCGACGCCGCGCTTCAGTCTGTCGGTGCGGCCGATCCTCGCCGACACCGAAGAGAAGGCGTGGAAGAAGGCGGAACATATCCTCGAGCGCGCCACCGCGCTGCAGGACCAGACCGGCTATCGCCGTCCCAACCACGCGACCGACGGCGCCAAGCGGCTGCTGGCGCTCGCCGATCAGGGTACGCGCATCGACAAGCGGCTGTGGACCGAGATCGCCAAACTGACGGGCGCCAACAGCAATACCACCGCGCTGGTCGGCACACCCGAGCAGGTCGCCGAGGTATTCGGCGATTATTACGATCTCGGCGTCAGCCACTTCCTGATCCGCGGCTTCGACCCGCTGGTCGATGCGATCGATTATGGCCGGGCGCTGATCCCGCTGACCCGCAAGCTGATCGAAGCGCGCGACCAGCAGCGGGGGATTGCCGCCGAATGATCCGTCTCATTGTTGCGGCAGTGCTTGCGCTCGTCGCCGTCGACGCGGCCTTCGCGCAGACCACGCTGCGCGTCGGCGACCAGAAGGGCAATTCGCAGGCCGTGATGGAAGCGGCCGGTGTGCTCAAGGACGTTCCCTACAAGATCGAGTGGAAGGAGTTCGCCGCAGCCGCGCCGCTGCTGGAGGCCCTGGGCGCAGGCGCGATCGATACCGGGCTGGTCGGCGACGCGCCGTTCACCTTCGCGGCGGCCGCCAAAATTCCGGTCAAGGCGATCGTGGCGGTGCGGCAGTCGCGCGACGGGCTCGCGGTCCTGGTGCCGGAAAGCTCTGCGATCAAGAGCTTTGACGATTTGCGCGGCAAGAAGATCGCGACCGGCCGCGGTTCGATCGGCCATCAGCTGATCCTGGCGGCGCTGGAATCGAAAGGCTGGCAGGCGAACGACGTGCAGATCGTGTTCCTCGCGCCGTCGGATGCCAAGGTCGCCTACACGCAGGGCGCGGTCGACGCCTGGTCGACCTGGGAGCCGTATGTGAGCCAGGAAGAGGTGCTGTTCAAGTCGCGCCGCGTCATCACGGCTGACGGCATCACGCCCGGCCTCGGCTTCCAGGTCGCGACACCGGATGCGATCAAGGCCAAGCGCGCCGAGCTCGAGGATTTCGTGCGGCGGTTGGCGGCCGCGCGCGCATGGTCGCAGAACAATGTCGAGGGCTACGCCGCGACCTGGGGCAGGCTGATGAACATCCCGCCCGCGGTGGCGGTGAACTGGCTGACGCGGGCCAAGATCCGCATCGCGCCGATCGACGACAGCGTGGTCGCCGACGAGCAGAAGACCATCGACCTCTACGACCGCTGGGGCCTGATCCGGCAGAAGATCAACGCCGCCGACATCGTCGACCGCTCGTTTGGTGCGGCCGTCGGGAAGGGCGCGGGACTGTAGGCAATTTGCAAGCGACACCAAACATTCAGCGTCGTCCTGGCTTTCGCCAGGACGGCGGTGCTCGCACGATTTCGGAATATTGGAAATGTATCCCTGATTTGCCCGACGTGTCAAGCTGCCCTGTCGAAGGCCGGCAGCCGCGAGGTCCTTTGCATGGGGTTGTTTTCGATATTTTGCCGGCGCACCTGCGGCGGCCCAGCAGGCGGGAGATTTGGACCGTCTGCGCGGAAGCGATTCAGCTCCGCACTATTGCACCGCTAACGAACCCGTGATTCAAAACATCCATTCGTCCGCCGGCTGCCGCGCGGCAAGGATTTTCCCCGTTTGGCACATTCCAAAACCGCAACGTTGCTATTTTCGCCACGACCTTGCCACCCCGCCCGGCGCCGCCAAGATCAAAAGCACGAACAATCGAGTCCGGGAGATCACCATGGGCCTTCAACAAACTCGCATCGAGTCGCTGCCGTTTGTGACCGCTGAACTGAATTATCTCGCGCCGACGCCGGGCAAGCCCCGGACCTACGCCTTCGATCCGCCGCCCGGCGAACCCAAATCCACCGCGCTGCCCGAAGCCCACAATGTTCCGATATTTGACGGGCGTTTGATCGCCGACAGCTTCTCGCTCGATCGCGAGGGCTTTGCGCTGGTCAAGCATCCGACCAGCGTCAAGGACTATTACGACGAGAACGAAGTCCGCAACGTCTACTATCCCGCCGTCGAAGCCTTCCTGAAGGCGACGCTGAAGGCGGATCGCGTTGTCATCTTCGATCACACCGTGCGCAAGCGCGTCGAGGGCGCGGCTGACATCCGCGGCGGTGGTCCGCGCCAGCCGGCGACCCGCGTCCATGTCGACCAGACCGCCGTCTCCGGCCGCAACCGGGTGTTCGAGCACCTGCCCGACGAGGCCGAGCAGCTGGTCAAGGGCCGCGTCCAGGTGATCAATCTGTGGCGCCCGATCCGCGGTCCCCTGCGGGATTCACCGCTGGCGATGGCCGACGGCACCACGGTCGCGCCGGAGGATCTGACCGCCTCCGACCTGATCTATCCCAATCGCAGCGGCGAGACCTACTCGGTGAAGTACAATCCGAACCACCGCTGGTTCTACATTCCCGAGATGACGCCGGACGAGGCGATCCTGCTGAAATGCTACGACTCGGCGACCGACGGTCGCACGCGGTTCGGGCCGCATACGGCGTTCGTCGATCCGACCACGCCGGCGGATGCCGCGCCGCGCGAGAGCATCGAGCTGCGCACGCTGGTGTTCCATAAGCAGTGAAGTCACCTCGCCCCGCGTGCGGGGAGAGGTCGGAACGCATCGTTAGATGCGTTCCGGGTGAGGGGGAGCCTCCGCACATCCAATTGTCACCGTGTTCGCGGGTGCAGCCCCTCACCCAGCCCTCTAAGAACGAGCTTCGCTCGTCTCGACCCCGTGAAGAACGGGGAGAAGGCTAACTGATTGGCACCCTCCGCCCAATAATGTTACGCCCGTCGCCAAACCGCTCGGGGAAGAGGCGATTCGTGGACGGCGTGGTGACGAAGGAAGAGGCGGGGATCGGGTTCCGCGCCCTGGTGCTTGCACTTCTGGCATTGGCCTCCGGCCACATGCTGTCGACGCTGCTGCGGACCATCCCGGCGATCAGCCTCGATCTGATGGCGTCGGATTTCGGCACCTCGCCGCAGGCGCTCGCGAGCCTCACCTCGATCTATCATTTCTCCTTTGCCGCCTCGCAAATCCCGGTCGGCGCCGCGATGGATCGTTTCGGCGTGCGGCCGGTGTCGCTGAGCCTGCTCGCCGGTACCGTGATCGGAACGCTGGTCTCGGCGCTGGCGACGGGGCCTGCGAGCTTTGTGCTCGGCCAGCTCATGCTCGGCGTCGCCACTTCGGGCATGCTGATGTGCCCGATGACGCTCGCGGCCAAGCAGATGTCGGCGGCGAAGTTCGGCCTGTGGTCCGGCCTGATCCTCTCGATCGGCAATATCGGCATGCTGCTGTCGGCAAGCCCGCTGGCGTTCGTGGTCGATCAGTTCGGCTGGCGCGCCGGTTTCTGGGTTTCGGCCGGCTTCGGCATTGTCGTGCTGATCGCGGTGTTCGCGCTGGTGCCGCGGCAGCCGGCGGCGCATGCGGATGATTCCTCGCCGCTGCACCAGATGGCCGAGGTGCTGCGGCTCGGCATGTCGCGTGGCCTGCGTGGTCTGATCGCGCTGTCGCTGGTGTCGCTCGGCGCGTCGCTGACCTTGCGCGGCTTGTGGGGCGGCCCGTGGCTGATGGACGAGAAAGGGCTGAGCCGGATCGAGGCCGGCAATGTGCTCGGCCTGTTCACGCTGGCGATGATCGTCGGCCCAGCCTGCATCGGCGCTTTCGATCGCAAGTTCGGGCACCGCCGTGCCATGGTGGCGGTGACGCACGCCATCGCCGCGCTGCTGCTCGTCTTGATGGCGGCCGGTGCGCCGCATTTCCCGGTCTCGAATCTCTTCGGGGTTACCGTGATGCCGACGCAATATGACCTGGTGCTGTTGATCCTGATCGGGCTCGCGACGTCGGCGCAGCCGCTGATCTACGGCATGACGCGGCAGCTTGTCGCCGCACAGAACACCGGCAAGGCGCTGTCCTCGGTCAATCTCGCGTTCTTCCTTGGCGCAGCGCTGCTGCAATCGAGCACCGCCGGCGTCGCGGCGCTGTTCGGGTTGCCTGCGGTGCTGCTGTTCATCGCCGGCGCGCTGGTGATCGGGACCGTGCTGTTCCTGGTCTACACCAGGCCCTAAAGCGCGATGAGATTGGGTTGAATCGTCATCGCGCCTTGGCTCTTTGTTTGAGCATGATCTTTTCGGAAAACCGCTTCGCACTTTTCCGGATCATGCTTTAGCGCGCCGTTCCGATCAGATCGTCTGTGCCTGCTTGCGAATCTCGTTGGCAAGCGGCCGCAGGGAATCGCCCCCGCGCGGCCCCACCAGGGAGTAGCCCGTACCGCCGTCAGCCCACGAGAAGCCCGCGACATCGCCACCCGAATGCGCGGCCATCGGCGCGTTCTGGTCTGACGTCATCGGGCGGGTGAGAACCACAAGCCGCTCGCCGCGATCGTCGTCGTACATGAACATGGCCGCAGGACCATGTGCGGTCGGCACTACCCGTCCGCCCATCAAGCGATATCCCGACTTGGTGAGATCCGGCAGCTTCACCGGTTGATGCAACCGGTTGGAGACCCATTGCACAAGCTCGGTGCTGTCGCGCAGCTCGACCGGCCGCGTGCGATCGGAGGCGTACACTCTGTAGGAATCGCTGGCCTCCTCGGCGAGCGCCACAATCCCGCCGACCGGTGTCTGTGTCGCGCCGCGGATCATCCATCCACCGAGACCGCCGATCGAGAGCATCAGCATCGCTGCGATGGCCCAGCGCAACGACGAGGGGCGGCGGCGCGGGCTCTCGATCATCCTGGCGAGGTTGAGCCGCGGCGGCAGCGGCTCCTCGGCGATCGGCAGCAGCGCCGATCGCAAGAGGTTACGCTCATCGGAGTAGGCGGCGATGCGCTTGGCCACGTCCGGATGCTTGTCCAGATAGGCACGGACCTCGGCCTCGCGTTCCGGCTCGAGCGCGCGATCGACGTAGGCGTGCAGATCGTCTTCTGTAATGGGTCGGTTGCTCATGTCTTGTTCCGCAATTGCACGACATTATGATCCCGGTCGCCGGGAGTCCCCTCCAGTTCGTGATGCAGCCGCTCGCGGGCGCGCGCGAGGCGTGACATCACCGTGCCAATGGGCACCCCAAGCACCTTCGCGGCATCGGCGTAGGACAAATCCTCAACGCCGACGAGCAGCAGCACCGCACGCTGGTCATGCGGAAGCCTGGTGAGCTTCGCCATGACATCGCGATACATTACCTTGTGCTCCTGCGCCGCTTCCTGGCCGAATGCATCCTCGTTGGTTTCGTCGATCGCGACATGAACGCCGCGCACCGTTGCGCGGCGAAACTGGTTGATGGCGAGATTATGCAGGATCGCGAACAGCCACGGGCGCGGATTGTCCGACCGCCGCTGCTCCCAGTGGATGACGGCGCGTTCCAGGCAGTCCTGCACCAGGTCGTCGGCCGCGGCGTGATCGCGGACCAGGGCCCGCGCATAACGCCGCAAGGCGGGTATCAGCGGCTCGACCAGGTGCAGCATGTCGCTCATGGCGCTTGTACCTGCACGACCGCGCCGAGTTTCGCCGGCTCGCCGGCTGCGATGACGAGGTAGCGTCGCTCCGCCCTGGCCGCGCTCTGCACGATCTGCCGGATCGGACCGGCCGCGTTGACGATCGCGGAGCCGGCCGGATTGGTCATGAAGGCTGCCAGCGGCTCCACCATGCCGCCACCGTCAGCGTGTTCGGCCAATCCCAGCACGTAGCGCTGCTTCGGCTCGAGCCCGGTCACGGAAGCCTGCAGCACCTGGATCAGGCCTTGATCGAACAGCGATACGCTGGTCGGCGGCTTCTCGCCCTTGGCTTGCTTTTTCGGTGCGAGCGCGAGGTGAGCGGCCTGGCCGGCGACGCCGAGGGCTTGCAGGTTCTGGCGATCTTCCGGATTTGGCGCGGCGTTCGGCACATAGACGATCGCCTGCGGCGCCTGGCCGATCGGGATGTTGGCGATCACCTTGTTGGTCGCGGTGTCGATCGCGGCCAGCGCGTCGGCATTTTCGAGACCGACATAGACCCGCGTGCCGTCGCCGGACGGCCAGACGCCGTGCGGCAGATTGCCGACGGGAATGGTCGCGACTTGCGAGAAATCGTCGGTTCGGAACACCTTGACCTCGTTGGTGCCGCCGATGGTCACATAGGCGAAGGTCCCCTTTGAGGTCCTGGCGAAATTGACGTGGTTGGTGATCGGGCCGCTGTCGATGGTCTTGATCAGGTTGAACGGCGGCTTGGCGTTGAACACCTGCGTCCTGCCGACATCCTTCAGCGTGAACCAGACCTGGTCGCCATCGGGCGAGGCCGCGATGTTCGGGCAGAACGGGCTTTCCTGCTTCACCTTCGCGACGATCTGATGGTCTGCCACCGAGACCACGTCGGTTTCCGGATTGAACGACGAACAGATGTAGCCGTACTTGCCGTCGGGCGAGAAGATCTGCATGCCGGGTCCCGCGGGCACCTCGATGCGCGTCGTTTCCTTGAAGCTCTGCGCGTCGATGACCGAGATGTAATTCTCGCCGCGCACGGTGACCCATACTTCCTTGCCGTCGGGCGTGAAGAACGCCTCGTGCGGTGACCGCCCGATATAGGTGACGTGCTTGACCGCGTTGGTTGCCGTGTCGATGAAGCTCACCGAGTTCGAACCGATCGAGACCACCGCGAGGGTGCGGTGGTCGGGCGAATAGCCCATGCCGTGGACCAGCACCTGGCCCTTGTAGAGCGGGCTGAAATTGCCCGGCTGCGGGTCGCCGAGCCGGATCACGCCGAGCAGCTTGTTGTCGGCCGGGTCGGTGACCGACACCGTGTTGGAGAACTGCTCGGCGGCGTAGACGCGATCGTGATGGCTGACCGGAATGTCGGGCGCGGACGCAGCGCCCGGCGCCTGTCCGGCGAAAGCGGAGCTCGACATCGCCAGCACGGTCGTGGCCAGCAGGCTCTTGAGGATTTGACGGTTCATCGTTTGAGGCTCCTAGTTCTTCATTCCGTGGGACATGTTCATATGATCGTGAGCGGCAGGCGCCGGGGTCTGCTGTGTTGGGGCGGGCGCGGACGCCGTAACCGGATCTCCGATCGCGAGCTTCATGGCGTCGATCTCCTGCTGCTGCTCGACGATGATTTCCTGCGCGATCCGGCGCAGCTGCTCGTTCTTGCCGTAGCGGAGCTCGATCACGGCCATGTCGATCGCGCCCTGATGATGCGGCTGCATCATCGCGACGAAGTCGCGGTCGATGTCGCCGCTCGGCTTGGCCGCCATGTCATTCATCATCTTGGTCATCGCGGTATCGTTTTCAGCAAGGAAGGCGCTCTCTTCGGCCGTCTGCCCGGTCTGGACCGGATGATGGTCGTCATGCGCGAAAGCAGCCGCCGCAGCTGCAAAAGCAAGCAGGGCGGCGCCGGCGAGCGGCGCGAGGCCGGACTTAAGGAATCGAGGAAGCATTTGCGTTCACCCTGGGAGTTGTCGGGGAGGCCCGAGCGGTTACGGGCTTGGGCCGGCTTGCATGGGTGGGACGCAGCAGCGTGAGTTCTATTCCTTCGTCAGGCAGATTCTTGTCGATCACGACTTGCTGATCGCCGGAATGATCCGTTTTGGCCGGACCAGCCGATTTGCGATCCGCAAGCCACTGGCTATAAGAAGGAATTCCGGTTTCGATCGACCGGTTCCACGATCCTCCCTGCGCAAGTCCTCGCGCCAAGAAGGCCAAAATGTCCGCCAAGATCGATCCGATCACCCGCTCCGTCGTCCAGCACCGCCTGTCGTCGATCGTGAAGGAGATGGGCGAAGCCATGCTTCGCACCTCGTATTCGCAGATCCTCAATTCCAGCCGCGATTTCTCGCTGGCGATCTGCGACACCAACGGGCGGCTGATCGCGCAGGCCGACCACATTCCGGTTCATGTCGGCGCCTTGCCCTGGGCGACGCTGGCGGTCGAGGAGCGCTTCAAGGATGTCGCGCCCGGCGACGTCATCCTGCTCAACGATCCCTACCAGGGCGGCAGCCATCTGCCCGATCTCACTGCCTTCGTGCCGGTGTTCGACGGTGGCAAGCGGCTGCTCTGGACCATCGTGCGCGCGCATCAGAGCGATATCGGCGGCGCCACCCACGGCGCCTACAATCCAGCCGCCACCGAGATCTATCAGGAAGGCATCCGCATTCCGCCGATCAAGCTCTACGAGGCCGGCAAGCCGCGCGAGGATCTGCTCGACCTGCTGGCTTTGAACATCCGCAACCCCAGGGAATTCCGCGGCGACCTCGCGGCGATGCTGGGCGCTGCGCATCTCGGCGAGCGCCGTGTCGCAAAACTGTTCAGCGAGTTCGGCGCGGATACGGTCGAAGCCGCGATCGAGGCCATTCTCGATGCGACCGAGCAGCAGACCCGCGCCGTGGTGTCCGCCTGGAAGGACGGCGTGTTCTACGGCGAAGCTCTGCTCGACGATGACGGCCACGGCCGCACCGACATCAAGATCGCCGCCAAGGTGACCAAGAAGGGCAGCGACATCGAGGTCGATCTCACCGGCTCCGATCCGCAGTCGACCAGTTTCGTCAATTCGTCACACGCCAACATGCAGGCAGCGGTCGCGATGGCCTTTGCCTATCTGATCGACGCCGACATTCCGAAGAACACCGGCGCGCTGCGGCCGCTGAAGGTGGTGGCGAAGCAGGGCACGATTGTCTGGGCCGATCCCGGCCGTCCCGTCACCTTGTGCACCAGCCATCCCTCCAACGAGATCGTTGAAGCCATCATCAAGGCGATGTCGGCGTCCTGTCCAGATCGCGTCATGGGCGGGTGGGGGCGCCGCTTCCGCATCGCGATCCAGGGCGAGGACCCGCGCAACGGACGCAATTTCATCTGGCACATGTTCCAGGCTCGGCCCGGCGGCGGCGCCTCGCCGGGCGGCGACGGTTATTCGTCGATCGGCGAATGGCACTCGGTCGGCGGTCTCAAATTCGGCAGCATCGAGGTGGCCGAGGTGCGCTTCCCCCTGCATTTCCGCCAGCACGAATTCCGGCCGGACTCCGGCGGCGACGGCCAGCATCGCGGCGGGCTTGGCGTCGCGCTCGACATGGTGCTGGAGACGCAGAAGCCGGCCAAGGGCAACACCGCCGGCGACGGCGCGCGCCATGGTCCCTGCGGCATGCTCGGCGGCAAGGACGGCGAGCCGCATCATTACCGGCTGCTCTCGGAAGGCCGCGCGCCGCGCGTGTTGAAGACGAAGGAAGTCGGCATCGAGCTGCGCCCCGGCGACTGCCTCGAGATCCGGTCCTCCGGCGGCGGCGGCTGGGGTCCACCCGAGAAGCGCTCGGCGGAAGCGCGGGCGCGCGATCTTGCGCAAGGTTTGGTTTCGAAAGCGGTGTAGGGCAGCGATGTATACGATTGGGGTCGACGTCGGCGGCACTTACACCGACCTGGTTGCGACGGATCAAAGCGGGCGCACCGTGTTCGCGAAATCGCCGTCCACGCCGGCCGATCAGTCGATCGGCGTGATGGCGGGACTGGAAGAGCTGGCGCGCCGCCTCGGCGTGACGCGCGCGGCGATGCTCGCCGCGACCGATCGCCTGGTGCACGGCACGACGGTTGCGACCAATGCGCTGCTCGAGCGCAAGGGCGCCAAAGTTGCGCTGCTGACCACCGAAGGTCATCGCGACGTCGTCGAGATGCGCGAGGGGTTGAAGCCGGACCGCTACGATCTGCGCACGCCGCCGCCCGAGCCGCTGGTGCCGCGCGAGCGCCGCTTTGGCGCGCGCGAGCGGCTGAAGGCCGACGGCAGCGCTGCGGTTGCGCTCGATGCCGCCGCGCTCGGCGACGTCATCGCGGAAGTGAAACGTTCGGGTGCGAATTCCGTCGCGGTCTGCTTTCTGCATGCCTATCTCAACCCGGCGCATGAGCTTGCCGCCGTCGAGCAGCTGGCGAAGGAGCTGCCCGACGTCAGCGTGTCGCGCTCGAGCGACGTACTGCCGCAGATCAAGGAATATGAGCGTGTGTCGACCACAATCGTGAACGCCTACGTCGCGCCGACGGTGCGACGCTATCTCACCAATCTGGAGCGTAGCCTGCATGAGGCGGGCTTCAAGGGCTCGTTGTTCGTCGTGCTGTCGCATGGCGGCATGGCGCCGGTGGAGGAAGCCTCGCGGCTCGCCGCGGGCACGGTGCTGTCGGGGCCGGCCGGGGGCATCTCCGGCAGCCGCCGCTGCGCCGAGATGCTCGGGATCCCCGATCTCGTGCCGTTCGACATGGGCGGCACCTCGACCGACATCTCGCTGATCGCAGATGGCCAGGCCTCGCTGTCGGCGGATGGCATGCTCGCCGGCCAGCGCATCGCGCTGCGCAGCCTCGACATCGCCAGCATCGCCGCCGGCGGCGGCTCGATCGCGAGCGTCGACGGCGGCCGCACGCTGCGGGTCGGGCCGGAGAGCGCGGGCTCGGTGCCGGGCCCGGCCTGCTACGGCAATGGCGGCACGGCTGCCACCGTCACCGATGCCAATGTCGTGCTCGGTTATCTCGACGCCGCCGCCTTCATGGGCGGCGCGCGGCCGCTCGACCGTGCGGCGTCGGAAGCCGCGGTGGACCGGATCGCCGCAGCGCTCGAGCTGTCGCGGATCGAGGCCGCCGCCGGCATCTACAAGATGATCAATCTGAAGATGGCCGACGGCATCCGCCTGATGACCTTGCGCCGCGGCGTCGATCCGCGCAAATTCGCGCTGCTCAGCTTCGGCGGCGCCGCCGGCATGCACGCCGCCGAGGTCGCGCGCGAGCTCGAGATCAAGCGCATCATCGTGCCGACGGTCGCCTCTGTGCTTTCGGCCTGGGGCATGCTGACCAGCGATCTGCGCTACGAGGTCAGCCGCACCCATTACGGCACCGGCCGGATTTCCGCCGACGAGGTTCGCGCCTTGTTCGCCGGGCTGGAAGAGCAGGCGGCGGGGCGGCTGCGCGACTGGTTCAAGGGCGATATCGGCATCGAGCGCTCGGCCGAGATGCGCTACGGCGAGCAGGTGTTCGAGATCGACGTGCCGCTCGGCGAGCTCGATCTCGGCGCCGCCGACCTGGTGGCGCAGATCGAGGAGCGCTTCCATCGCCGCCACGAGGAGCTCTACACCTATGCCTCGCGCGGGCAGGAGGTGGTGTTCGTCAACGCCCGCGTTGCCGCCGTCGGCAAGGTGGCGCGCGGCAGCAGTGATGCCGGAAAGGCCAGCTCGGCTGCGCCCTGCGCGCCGCGCGGCAAGCGGCAGGCCTGGTTCGGTGCCTGGCGCGAGGTGCCGGTCTACGCGCTCGACGATCTCGGGCCGGGCCAAGCGCTGGCCGGTCCCGCGATCATTGAGGCCGAAACCACGACCGTCCTGGTCGACAGCGGCGACCGCGTCGCGGTCAACCCGCTGGGCTGGCTCGATATAACATTGCGCTGATCGTCAAGTCGGAACTGCACTCCCTCTCCCGCTTGCGGGCAGGGCTATCGCATGTGCGCTCGATCCCTCCACAGACTCGTCATGCCCGGCCTTGTGCCGGGCATCCACGTCTTGGTTTCCGCGCGAAAAAGACGTGGATGGCCGGGACAAGCCCGGCCATGACGATGTGGAAATAGCGCCGCCAAGCTTTTCGCTGCCATATGCGATTGCCCTGCGCTTGCGGGGGAGGTGAAAGAAGGCCTGCCTCCGCCATCAACATTTCATTTTTCCGGCATTGGCTTGGGCGATAAACTCCGCTCGCTCGGGAGGAGCGCCGGCCTGGTGCCGGCGCGTTTGTGGCGATGTTGATGCAAACAAAAAGACAAACTGCGCTTTCGATATCCCTCGTCCTCGCAGCTGTCCTCGCGGCGGCGCCGTTGCGCGCGCAGCTGGCGCAGACGGCGGCGGCCGGCAACGAGATCCGCATCGGCAACGTCATGCCCTATACCGGGCCGCTCGCCGCGTTCGCGACCATCGGGCGGGCGGAGGCGGCCTATTTCGACATGGTCAACGAGCATGGCGGCATCAACGGCCGCAAGGTCAGGTTCGTCTCGGTCGATGACAGCTCCAATCCGAAGATCGCGATGGAGCAGACCCGCGATCTCGTCGAGAAGCAGGATGTGCTGTTGATGTTCGGCTCGTTCGGCACGCCGAGCAACCTCGCGGTCCGGAAGTACCTCAACGAGAACAAGGTCCCGCAGCTGTTCGTCGCTTCCGGCGACGAGGCATGGGCGCATCCTGCGACCTTTCCCTGGACCATGGGCTGGCAGCCGACCTTCCGCGCCGAGGGGCGGATCTACGCCAATTACATCCAGGCCGCCTATCCCTCGCGCAAGATCGCGGTGCTCTGGCAGAATGACCAGTTCGGCCGCGACCTGTTCAAGGGATTGCAGGAGGGGCTCGGCGACACCGCCGGCATGATCGTCGCCGATCTCGCCTTCGATGCATCGGAGACCGCGATCCAGAACCAGATCGGAATTTTGAAGTACTCCGGCGCCGACATCCTGGTGTTCGACGGCGCGCCGGCGATCGCGGCGCGCGCGATCCGCGTCGCCGCGGACCTCGACTGGCATCCGGTGTTCATCCTCGACAATGCGTCGGCCTCGATCGCCAGCGCCTTGCGGCCGGCAGGCCTGCAGAATTCGCTCGGCGTGATCTCGACCTCGTTCCTCAAGGATGCCGGCGATGCCTCCTGGAAGGACGATCCGCAGATCAAGGCGTGGCTCGCCTTCATGGACAAGTATTATCCCGACGGCGATAAGGACGACATCTACGCCGTGTTCGGCTACGCCGCCGCCGATACGCTGATGCAGGTGCTGCGCCAGTGCGGCGACGATCTGTCGCGCGAGAACATCATGCGGCAGGCCGCGTCGCTGAAGGATTACCAGAGCCCGATCGCGCTGCCCGGGATCGTGATCAACACCGGACCGAAGGACTTCCGCCCGATCAAGCAGATGCGGCTGGTGCAGTTCGACGGCAATGCCTGGCAGCCGATCGGCGACGTGATCGACAGCGCGTTCACGGCGGTGCGCGAGGATAATTGAGGGCCGTTGAGTTGGGTCATGCGTCGTCCCGGCCTAGTGCGCAATTGCGCACGGGGGGCCGGGACTCATTACCCCAACTGCGCATTGTTTTGCTCTGCTGGGGCGATAATCCCTTACACACCAGGCAGCGGTGGTTATGGGTCCCGGCCTTCGCCGGGACGACGATGGGGTGTGGGCCGGCGCAACAAACGCCTACTTCTTCAATCCATAATTCAGCAGCCCGCCCTTGTTCTTCGGCGGGTGCGCGCGCAGGCCTTCCTCGTTCGGCTCGGTGCCCCAGCCCGGGCGATCCGGGATCACCAGATGGCCGTCGACGAATTCAGGCACGTGGGTGAACAGCGCGTGGTCCCAGGCCAGGCGATCGATGTCCGTCTCCATGATGCGCAGGTTCGGCACTGCGGCGCAGAAATGCGCGTTCATCATGGTGCAGAGGTGGCCGTAGAAATTATGCGGCGCGACGTTGACCTCGAAATGGTCGGCGGCGGCGGCGATCTTCATCGACTGCCAGACCCCGTTCCACGGCGTGTCGATGATCGCGACATCCATCGCCTGCTCGGTGAAATAGGGCAGGAATTCGCGCAGGCCGAGCAGCGTCTCGCAGGATGAGACCGGGTGCGGGCTCTGGCGGCGGATGTAGCCGAGCGCCTGCGGGTTGAAGGTGTCGATCTCGACCCAGAACATGTCCATCTTCTCGATCGCGCGCAGGATCTTGAGATAGCCCTCGGTCTTGGCGTTGAAGTTGAGGTCGAGCAGGAGATCGACATCCGGCCCCGCGCCGTCGCGGATCGCCTCCAGGTGCATGCAGAGATTGCGCAGCACGGTGCGGTCGATATTGATCTCGGGCTGGAACGGCGAGCCGAAGCCGGGGCGCCAGCCTTGCGGCTTGCCGTCGGTATAGACGAAGATGTTGGTCTTCATCGCCGTGAATTTCTTCTCGCGCACTTCGGCCCCGATCGCCTTGACGCCGTCGAGATCAGTGATCGCCGGCTTGTACCAGTCGGGATGATTGATGCGCCAGGTCGCGCAATGCGACCAGTAGACCCGCACGCGGTCGCGGATCTTGCCGCCGAGCAGGTCGTAGCAGGGCACGCCGAGCGCCTTGGCCTTGACGTCGAGCAGCGCGTTCTCGATCGCCCCGAGCGCCAGCGCCACCACGCCGCCGGCGGCAGGGCGCGTCGCGGCGAACAGCTCGACATGGATCCGCTCGTGCTCGAACGCGTTCTTGCCGACCACCCGCGCCGACAGCCGCTCGATCGCCGCCGTCACGCCGGGCGCGCCGAAGCCCTCGTCATATTCGCTCCAGCCGACCAGCCCGTCCGTCGTCGTCACCTTGACGAAGTGATAATTCCGCCAGCCGGCATCGCAGGCGAGCGTCTCGACGCTTTTGATTGTGGTGGATTTGCTCATGGTTTCCTGCCCGGTTGTTTGTTGCTGTTGGCGGGATACCAACAACGGATCGGCGGACGCGTCAATTCGCGCCAGGGCAAGGCGACAATGCGTATTGGCAAGGCGGCACTCGCCTCTTCGTTCACCGTCACCCTGAGGAGCGCGCTCTTGCGCGCGTCTCGAAGGGTCGACGGGCCGGCTCTCTCCGTGTGGATCTCACGGGGCCGTGCATCCTTCGAGGCTCGCAAGAGCTCGCGCCTCAGGATGACGGGACAAACATCTCGGTGTCAGGCCGGAACAGCGTCGGCCGCTGCCGTTCGAAGGTCTTGCGGCCGCGCTTGAAGCCCATCAGCACGTCGGGCAGCTCGGCGATGGCGTTGGTTCCACTGTCGGTGTCGAGCACGACGATGTCGGCGGGATTGCCGACCGTGATGCCGTAATCCTTCAGGTTCATCAGCCGCGCCGGCAGGTCGGTGACGAGATCGAGGCAGGCGTCGAACTCGCCGATCCCGGCATGCGCCGCATTGGCGTAGAGATTGGCCATCCGCAGCAGCGAAGCATCGCCGAACGGCGTGAAGGGATTTTGCACATTGTTGGTCGCGACCGAGCACAGCACGCCATCGGCGACGAGCCGGTGCGCGGCGGTCAGCCCACGCGGCGCGTTGTGGGTGGCGTCGCGGCCCATCAGATAGAGATCGGTCGCCGGCAGCACGGTGACCGCGACACCGGCCTCGGCGAGCCGAGCGCCGGCTTTCTTCAACCGATCAGGCGGCAGCGCGGAGAGTTTGGTGGCGTGCCCGATCGCGACGCGCCCATGATAGTTGCGCCGCTCGGTCTGCCGGCAGACCTCCTCCATGTGCCACCAGGAGGGATCGAGGTCGAAATCGAGATGCAGGTCGACATCGACGTCGAACTCCTGCGCGAGGTCGAAGATGCGCGCGATATGCGCGTTCGGATCGCTGTCGACATAGGGGCAGCCGCCGACCGCCTCGGCACCGTCGTTGAGCGCCGCGACCAAGAGCTCGTCGGCGCCGGGATCGTTGGTCAGGCCCTCTTGCGGAAAGGCGCAGAGCGAGAGGTCGAGCGCCCAGGCATAGTCGCGTTTCAAGGCCTTGACCGCCTCGAAGCCGCGCAGCCCGATCCTCGGGTCGATCTCGACATGCGTCCGCATCCGCGTGGTGCCCGCCGTGATTGCGCGCTCGATCACTTTTGAGCCGCGCGCATGGACATCCTCGATCGTGAAGTCGCG
This sequence comes from Bradyrhizobium sp. USDA 4541, assembly GCF_024171085.1. Lineage (NCBI taxonomy): Bacteria > Pseudomonadati > Pseudomonadota > Alphaproteobacteria > Hyphomicrobiales > Nitrobacteraceae > Bradyrhizobium > Bradyrhizobium sp. USDA 4541. The sequence goes on along the minus strand of NZ_JALJZF010000001.1, from coordinate 7,987,419 downwards.
CTTCATCGCCGATACCGCGCGGATCGCCTCGCCGAGGCTGGCGTGATCGTGGCCGCAGCGGCCGAGCAGGCAGGCCTTGTCGAGATGGATATGGGTGTCGACGAAGCCGGGCAACGCCAGCCGGCCGTTGAGGTCGACGTCGACCGCCTCGCACACGAGGCGCGGCGCGATCGCGGCGATCCTGCCGCCGGCGATGCCGATATCGACCGCGGCGGCGGAGCTGCGCGTCACGGCATTGCGGAAGACGAGGTCGAAGGCAGGTTTCGCGATCATCGGCGAGCAAACATCAGGATGGTTTCAGCCTAGCGGAGGGGCGAGGATCCGGCAGCACCAGATTGTGTGCAGTTTTATGGTTCGATTGTCTAAAAAATATGCATACACTTTGATGACCAGATTGTAGAGTCCTGATTATCCCCGGAGACCCGCCATGTCCGCACCCGCCAAAGCCGATGCCCGCCCGATGTCCGATGCCGAGATCGTCGAGGCCTATTTGACGGCGTCGATGATCCCCGATCCGGATGCGGCTGCGGCCTATATGAAGCCGGGCACGGTGATCACCTTCACCGGCGGGCGCAAATTCGACCATCCGCGCGGGCCGACCGGCTTCAACGCGAAGCGCTATCGCTGGGTGAAGAAGAAGATGGACCGCTTCGATGTCTGCCCCGGCACGGACGAGACCGTCGTCTATAGCGTCGGCACGCTCTACGGCGAATGGACCGACGGCACGCCGTTCGAAGGCAACCGCTATGTCGACCGCTTCGTGGTGCGGGGCGGGCAGATCGTCAAGATGGACGTCTGGAACGACAGCGCCGAGCGGATTTTGATGCAGCGGGGGATCGAGGCGTAGGAAGCGGTGCCACTTCTCCCTCGCCCCGCTCTTGCGGGGAGAGGGTCGGGGTGAGGGGCTGCATCCGCGAGTATCGGCCGCGGATAGACCTGTACCCCCTCACCCGGATCGCATCTGCGATGCGATCCGACCTCTCCCCGCAGGCGGGGCGAGGTAAGAGCATCAGCGCCGCGCCGCCTTCGTCAGCTTCACCACCTTTTCGCCGCTTGCCTCGTCGGCATAGGGGGCCAGAATATCCAGCAGATCGCGGCCGCGCTGCGGGCTCGGCGCGACCAGCGCACGGGTCGCCACGGAATCCAGATGGCTGTGCATCAGCCCCATCACCTTGTCGACGTCGCCTTTCGCCAGCGCGGCGATGATCGCGCGGTGCTCGTTGATCGCGCATTCCGACGAATGCGGCCGGCTGTACAGCGACAGCGTCAGGCAGCAGCGGTAGGCGACCTCGCTGACATAGCGCACCAGGATCGGGCTGTTCGTCATGTGGGCGAGCAGGATGTGGAATTCGGTGGCGAGCCGGATCGACACCGCGTCGGTGCCGTCGCGGGCGCGATCCTCGGCGTCGACATGGGCATTCAGCTCGGCGATCTGCGCCTTGGTCAGCTTGCCCGCGAGCTGCCGCACCACCAGCCGCTCGAGCTCGATGCGAATATCGAAGGCATCGCGCGCCTCCTGCCAGCTCGGCGTCGCCACCACGGCGATGCGGTTGCGGCGCAGCTCGACCAGGCCTTCGGCCGCCAATTGACCGAGCGCATGCCGTGCGATGGTGCGGCTGACGCCGAAGCGCTCGCCGAGCGAATCCTCGGGCAGCTTGGCGCCGGGCTCCAGCGCCTGCTCGATGATCGCGCGCCGCAGCGCGCGGCAGATCACGCTGACCTTGTCTGACGATTCAGCCGTCTTGCTGCTGTCGGCGCGCCCCGCCATTGCCGCGAATCCCTCTCGAAGGTGCTTCGAACGCCTCTTTATCATACCGCCAGAGCAATCGGGCGCTCGAATTGCATGCAGTTTGAGCCGCGGATTGCCCAAAAGGAATCCGGCCTTTGAGGCGCGGAACGCGCGATCTCCTTGATTTTCAACGCTACGGCCGCTGGCATCCGGCTTGCATGCACTTTGCTCGTGATGCGCATGCAACCAAACTCCGAATTTGCCGGCGAGCCGATGGCCGCCGGATCCGCGCCGACCGCGATCGAGCTGTCGGACGCCTCCGTGACCTTCGGCCGCGGCGCCCGCGCCGTGCCGGCACTGTCGACAACCACGCTGCGGATCGCCGACGGCGAGTTCGTCGCGCTGGTCGGCCCGTCCGGCTGCGGCAAGTCCACCATCCTGCGGCTGGTTTCCGGCCTGGCGCGGCCGACCACCGGCGTCGTCATCGTCGGCGGCCGCGAGGTCGCGGCGCGCGCGGTGCGGGTCGGCATGGCGTTCCAGAACCCGACCATGCTGCCGTGGATGACGATCGAAAAGAACATCATGCTGCCGCTAAAGATCGTCGAGCCGTTCCGCTCGCAGTTCCGCAAGCTGCGCAAGACCGAGTTCCGCGACAAGGCCAATGCGTTGCTCGAGCAGGTCGGGCTGAAGGGGTTCGGCGGCCGCTATCCGTGGCAGCTCTCCGGCGGCATGCTCCAGCGCGCCAATCTGTGCCGCGCGCTGATCCACGAGCCGCGCATGCTGCTGCTCGACGAGCCGTTCGGCGCGCTCGACCAGTTCACCCGCGAGGAGCTGTGGGGAATCCTTCAGCAGCTCTGGATGACCCACAGGCCGACCGTGCTGCTGGTCACCCATGATCTGCGCGAGGCCGGCTTCCTCGCCAGCCGTATCTGCGTGATGAGCGCGCGGCCCGGCCGCATCCTCGACGACTCCAGGGTCGACTTCGCCCGTCCGCGCACCGTGGCGATGACCTTTGAGCCCGACTTCGTCGCGCTCAACCAGAAGCTCCGCGCCTTCATCGTCGATGCGCGCAGCGCGGCGCGCGAGGGAGCCTGACCATGTCCGTGTCAGACATCAGGCAGAAGGCCTGGTCCGCCGCCCTGATCGTGCTGTTCTTCGTCGCCTGGGAATTGTTCTGCCTGATGACGGGGATGTCGGACCTCGTGTTGCCGCGGCCGTCGCAAATCTTCGTCACGCTGTTCGAGAAATTCCCGATCCTGTGGCCGCACATCGTGCAGACCCTGGTCACCACCATGATCGGCTTCGTGCTCGGCGTGGCGCTCGGCGTCGCGCTCGGTGCCGTGATCGGGGTGTCAAAAACCGCCTACGACACCTGTTATCCGCTGCTGGTCGGCTTCTCGTCGATCCCGAAGGTCGCCGTGGTGCCGATCTTCGTGCTGTGGTTCGGCTCCGGCACCGTGCCGGCGGTGTTGACCTCGCTGTCGATCTGCTTCTTCCCGATCGTCGTCAACATCGCCACCGGCCTTGCCACCACCGAGCCCGAGCTCGAGGACGTGCTGAAGGCGCTCGGCGCCAGCAAGTTCGACATCCTCTGGAACGTCGGCCTGCCGAGGACGATGCCGTTCTTCTTCGCCTCGCTGAAGGTCGCGGTCTCCTACGCCTTCGTCGGCGCGGTGCTGTCGGAAACCGTCGCCTCAAACCGCGGCATCGGCAACGTCATGATGACCGCGTCCTCCAATTTCAACGTGCCGCTGGTGTTCGCCGGGCTGTTCGTGCTCGCCGGTCTCGGCGTCGCGCTCTACGTCCTGTTCTCGCTGATCGAGGGCCAGGTCACCGGCTGGGCGACACGCAAGGACAATGTCATCGCCACTTGAGACACTTCGTCGACCGTCAAGCAATGAAGCTTAAGGAGATCTCGATGCTGAGAAAAGTAAGCGCCGCGCTGTTGGGATTGGCCCTGGTCGCCGGTCCCGCGCGCGCCGAGGACACCACCATCAAGTTCACGCTGGGCTGGAAGACGCAAGGCTCGGACGCCGCGTTCTTCTACGCCAAGGACAACGGCTACTTCAAGGAAGAGGGCCTCAACGTCGTGATCGACCAGGGCGAAGGCTCCGGCGCGACCGTGACGCGCATCATGTCGGGCGCCTATGACGCCGGCTTCGGCGACGTCAATGCGATCATCCAGAACGCCGCGACCAAGCCGCAGGATGCGCCGGTCATGGTCTACATGATGTGGAACCAGCCGCCATTCGCGATCGTCGCCAAGAACTCGAGCGGCATCAAGACGATCAAGGATTTCGAGGGCCACACGCTCGGCGGCGCGCAGGGGACGCCGACCACGCGGCTGTTGCCGGTGTTCGTGCACAAGAACGGGCTCGATGGCGAGAAGATCAAGGTCTCCAACATGGCGCCGAACCTGCAGGAGCCGATGCTGATCAAGGGCGACATCGACGCCGCGCTGGTGTTCAACATCACGAGCTATTTCAACCTGGTGCTGAACCGCCAGGACCCCGACAAGGACTTCAAATGGTTCTCGTTCGGCGATTACGGGCTCGACCTCTATTCCAACGGCGTGATGGTCTCGCGCAAGCTGATCGCCTCGAACCCGAAGGCGGTGGCCGGTCTGGTGCGCGCCATCAACAAGGGCGCGATCGCGGTCGCCAAGGACCAGAACGCGGCCATGAAGGCGGCGCTGAACTATGACAATCTGATCAATGTCGATGTCGAGAAACGCCGGCTGCAATATTCCTTCGAGAAGCTGATCGTCTCGCCGGAGATGAAGGACATCGGCATCGGCGACGTCAAGGACGACCGCATGGCGCGCGCCATCGGCTTCATCGTCGAAGGCTACCAGCTCACCCGCACGCCGGCCCCGGCCGAAGTGTTTTCGCGGGAATTCCTGCCGCCGCGCGCGGAGCGGGAGCTGGTGTATACGGCGAATTGACGCAGTTCGTCATTGCGAGGAGCGAAGCGGCGAAGCAATCCATCTTTCCGCATGCGGGGGCATGGATTGCTTCGCGGAGCCTGTCATTCGGCGGCGCTTCGCGCCGACCGGGTGGCTCGCAATGACGGCGGAGGGACCGATGGACGTCACGGCAACCCGTCTGTTCTGCGGTTCTGACCACGACATCCGCAACGACGTCGTGCTCCGTCACGACGGCGGCGTCATCACCGATATTTCCGAAGCCGCGCGCCCGGCGACAGGCCCGCGTTCCCTTGTCCTTCCCGGCCTTCGTCGACGCCCACGACCACGCCCGCCCGCGCGCCTCGAGCTTCGGCGCGGTCGGCATGCCGCTGGAGAGCTGGATCCTGCGCACGGTGGTCGGCACGCCCGTCGATCCCTATCTCACCGCGGCCTCAGCGCTGGGACGCGCGGCGCAGGCCGGCTGTGCGGCGATGATGGTGCACTACACCCGCCCGAGTGGCACCTTGCCGCTCGTCGATGAAGCCAGGGCGATCGCGCGCGCCGCCGGCGATGTCGGCATCCGCATCGCCTTTGCGATCGCGGTGCGCGACCAGAACCCGATCGTCTATGGCGACAGCGAAGCGGTGCTGTCAGGTCTTCCGGCCGATGACCGCAAGACGATCGAACAGCTGTTCGTGCGCGCCCCGATGTCGCCGCAGGCCTATATCGAGCTGACCGACGCCATCGCGGCTGCGATCGGCGGGCCGAAGGTTGATGTGCAGCTTGGCCCGGCCGGGGTGCAGTGGTGCTCGAAGCCGCTGCTGGAGGCGGTCGCGGAGAACTCGGCGCGGACCGGCCGCCGCATCCACATGCATCTGCTCGAGACCACCTACCAGCGCACCTGGGCCGACCAGCATTTTCCCGGCGGCATCGTGCGCTATCTCCGCGATATCGGCTTCCTCTCGGAGCGGCTGACGCTCGCGCATTGCATCCACGCGCGGCCCGACGAGCTCGAGATGATCGCGGCGTCGGGCGCGCGCATTGTCACCAACTTCTCCTCCAACCTGCATCTGCGCTCGGGGCTGGCACCGATCGCGGCGGCGCACGGCTGCGGCTGTGCAATCGCGGTCGGCGTCGATGGCCTCGCGCTCGATGAGGATGACGACGTGCTGCGCGAGATGCGGCTGGTGCAGATGATGCACGGTGGTCTCGGCTTCAAGCGTACATGGACTGCTCAGGAATTCTTCACGCTCGCGATCCGCAACGGCCGCCGCGCCACCGGCGCGCCGGGCACCGGCGAGCTCGCGGTCGGTGCGCCGGCCGATTTCGTCAGCATCGATCTCGACCGCCTCGAGCGTGATCAGATTCTCGATGCCGATCCGCTCGATCTGCTGTTCGCACGCGGCAATGCGTCGCTGATCTCTGAGCTTGTGGTCGATGGTCGCAGCGTCGCCAAGGCCGGCCGGTGCCTCGGTGTTGATCTCCCCGCCATTGAGCAGGAACTGCGCGGCATCACCCGCGCGAGCGCGGCCACATACGCGCATGTCTTGCGCGCATGGCCGCGATTGTCGAACTCAGTGCAACACTGGTTCGAAGCGCAGCTCACCTGCAATTAGCTGCACAATCTTCGCTTCGCGCTGAGCAGCAACTTCGGTCATACGCTCGCTAATTCCGTCAAGCGGAAGAAAATTCCACTTGCATCACACAGTCGCCGCGGCTTCAAGTTCACCCAACAAGAAGACTGAATCAGTCGCTGTCACCGGCTGGTCATGTGTCGCGAGGAAGCCTGATGGGCGCGTTATCGCATCTGCGGATTGTCGAGATCGGAAGTGCTGCGGCGACGAGCTATTGCGCGCGGCTGTTTGCCGATTTCGGCGCCGATGTGCAGAAGGTCGAGCCGCCGCACGGCGATCCGCTTCGCCGCACCGCGCCGCTGACGCCCAAAGGCCGGAGCGCGTGGTTTGCGTTCCTCAACTTCAACAAGTCGAGTGTCGTCCTCGACACGCGCGATGCGGGTGCGGTATCGCGCTTGCGGGAGCTGATTGCCGGCTGCGACATCCTGCTCGACGGGCGCGGCATCGCTGCGGCGGATTGTCCCGAGATCGATCTCGACGCGATCAAGCAGAGTAATCCGGGCCTGATCCATCTCGACCTCGCCTGGTTTGGCGATCGCGGTCCCTACGCCAATTTCGTGGCGACCGACTCCACGATCCGCGCGCTGACCGGGCTGGTGAAGCTGGTCGGTCCGGAGCAGGGGCCGCCGATGCATGCGCCGGATTTCCAGATCGGGATTCTGGGCGGGCTGTGGGGTTTCATCGCCGCCGCATCGTCGGTGCTCGGGCGCATGCAGGACGGGCGCGGGCGCGAAAACCATCTCAGCCTGTTCGAGGCCTCTATCGCCGTCACCGAATACATCATGTTCGAGGCATTCCAGCGCGGCGACATCATGCGGCGGATCGGCGTCAACCGGTTCTGGCCGACCTTTCCGGTCGGCATCTACGAGACCAAGCAGGGCTGGCTCGGCGTCACCACGGTGACCCCGGCGCAGTGGCGCGCGTTCTGCGAGATGCTCGGGCTCAACGAGCTGCGCGACGATCCGACACTGGTCATGGGGGTCGACCGGCTGCGCCATGTCGCCGAGATCGAAGCCAAGATCCTGCCGAAGCTGAAGCAGCGCACCGCGCAGGAATGGTTCGCCGAAGGGCTCAAGCGCAAGATTCCGATCGTGCCGGTGCCGGAGGTCGCGGATCTCATCGCCGATGAGGAGAAGCGTGCGCGTGGCGCCATCGTCCCGATCACCATCGGTGACGAGACCGGCTTTTCCGCCGGCACGATGCAGCGGCTGACCGCAACGCCGCCGCTGCGCGGCGGCCGGGTGCCTGATCTCGGCGAGCAGCAGGCGAGGCGCGAGGCTGCGCCGCGCGTGCCGGCGCCCAAGCCCGCTGCAACCGATCGCTTGCCGCTCGAGGGCATCCGCGTCGTCGACTTTTCGATGGGCTGGGCCGGGCCGATCTGCACCCGCACGCTCGCCGATCTCGGCGCCGACGTCATCAAGATCGAGGCGACCCAGTATCCGGACTGGTGGCGCGGCGTCGACCGCCGTCCGGCCTATGTGCTGGAGCAGATGTACGAGAAGTCGGTGCGCTACTGCATCATGAACCGCAACAAGCGCGGCATCACGCTCGATCTGACCCGGTCGAAGGGGCTTGAATTGGCCAAGCGCCTGCTCGCCGATGCCGACCTCGTGGTCGACAATTATTCGGTCGAGGTGCTGCCCAAGCTCGGCCTCGGCTACGACGTGCTCAGCAAGATCAATCCCAAGCTGGTGATGATGTCGATGTCGGCGTTCGGTGCCGGCAGCGTGCATCGCGACTGCCGCGCTTACGGCTCGACGCTGGAGCAGGGCTCCGGCCTGCCCAGCGTGGTCGGCGATCCCGATGGTCCGCCGGTCATGAGCCATACCGCGTTCGGCGACGCCGTCGGCGGGCTCAACGGCGCCGCTGCGGTGCTGACCGCGCTGATCCACGCCAAACTGACGGGACAGGGGCAGTTCATCGATCTCGCCCAGATCGAATGCATGATGCCGTTCGCCGCGCCCTGGATCGTGGCGCATTCGACCAGTTGCGAGCCGCCGACCAAATACGGCAACCGCCATCCCGATTTCGTGCCGCATGGCTGCTTTCGCTGCGCCGGAGAAGACAACTGGATCGTCGTCGCGGCGTCCGACGCCGCGATGTGGCCGAAGCTCGCCCGGCTGCTCGGCCGCGAGGATTGGGCAGCGGACGCGGCACTCAAGACGGCCGCGGGCCGCCGCGCCATCGAGGCCGAGATCGAGGCTGCGATCACGGCTTGGACCGCGGTGCGCGATGCCGATGCGGCGATGACCGCGCTGCAATCTGCCGGCGTTGCCTCCGGCGTGGCGCGGCTGCCGATCGATCTCCTGGAGGATCCGCAGCTCCACGCGCGCGGCTTCATCCAGCATGTCGACCGCGCGTTCATCGGACGGCATCCGCAGCCATCGATGCCGTTTCGCGAGAGCGATGCGCCGTTCGCGATCCGCTCGGTGCCGCCGACGCTCGGCGAGCACAACCGCGAGATCCTCGGCGGCATGCTCGGGCTTTCCGACGCCGAGCTCGATGAGCTCACCCGCGAGGGCATCATCGGCACCGAGATGCTGATGGAGGAGCAGCTGGTGAAAGAGAAGAAGCGGGCGGCGGGCTGATGGAGGCAGGCCAGCCGGCACAGCGCAGGGCGGAGGGGGCGCGCGAGGTCGCGCGGCCGCTGCTGTCCGTGCGCGGGCTCGGCATCCGCTTTAAGACTGCGCAGGGCGTCTGGCAGGCGACGCGCCGCATCGACTTCGACATCGCGCCCGGCGAGCGCGTCGGCATCGTCGGCGAGAGCGGCTGCGGCAAGACCATCACCGGCCTGTCGATCCTGCGGCTGTTGCCGGGCAATTTTGCCGGCCTCGACGGCAAGATCCTGTTCGACGGCGTCGATCTCGCTTCCTGCAGCGCGCGGCAGATGCGCGCGATCCGGGGCAAGCGGATCGCGATGATCTTCCAGGAGCCGATGAGCGCGCTCGACCCGGTCTTCACCGTCGGCCACCAGATCGCCGAGACGCTGCGCGTCCATACCGACGTTTCCCATGAGGAGGCGCGCGCCAAAACGCTGGAGATGCTCCGCCGCGTCGGCATCGCCTCGCCCGAGCGGCGGATCGACGACTATCCGCACCAGCTGTCCGGCGGCATGCGCCAGCGCGTGATGATCGCGGCGAGTTTGATTTGCGGGCCGCAGCTTCTGATCGCGGACGAGCCGACCACCGCGCTCGACGTCACCGTGCAGGCGCAGATCCTCGAGCTGCTGCGCGACATCAGCGAGACCTCGAAGACCGCGCTGATGCTGATCACCCACGATCTCGGCGTCGTCGCCGAGACCTGCACGCGGATGATCACGATGTATGCCGGCGAGGTGATCGAGGACGCCACGGTCGACGAGGCGCTGGTGCGGCCGCTGCATCCCTACACGTCCGGACTGTTGCGCTCGCTGCCGCATTTGAGCCCGCGCCACGGCCGGCTGCCGTCGATCCCGGGCCGGGTGCCGTCGATCGCGGAGATGCCGAATGGCTGCCGCTTCCGGGCCCGCTGCGCGCATGCTGCCAAAGGTTGCGAGGCCGAGCAGAAGCTGCAGGACGCCGGCGGCGGCAGAAGGGTGCGTTGCTGGCGCTTTGCCGAGCTCAATCTGCCGGGCGCGCTGCATCCGCCTGGCGCGCCGGCTGCTGCGAAGGTCGCGACGCAATGACCACAGCCGGTGCCGAGCCCCGCCGCGATGCCATCGTCTCGGTGCGCGACCTTCAGGTCCGCTTCCAGACCTCGGACCGCCGCGCCACCGTGAAGGCGGTCGACGGCGTCAATTTCGACGTCCGCCGCGGCGAGACCTTCGGCATCATCGGGGAGTCCGGATCGGGCAAGACCACGATCGGCCGCGCGCTGGTGTTCCTGCTCAATCCCAGCGCCGGCGCCATCCTGCATGACGGCATCGATCCAACGGCGCTGCCACGCCGGGAGTTTCAAAACCATCGCCGCGACTACCAGATCATCTTCCAGGACCCGAACGCCGCGCTGAATCCGCGCATGACCATTCTGGCCTCGGTGCTAGAGCCGCTGGAGCTCGCACGTGTCGGCAGCCGCGCCGAGCGTGAGGGGCAGGCGCGGGAGGCGCTGGAGCGCGTCGGCCTGCCGCAGGAGTTCGGCGCGCGCTACCCGCACCAGCTGTCCGGCGGCCAGAAGCAGCGCGTCGTGATCGCCCGCGCGCTGACGCTCAAACCAAAACTGATCGTCTGCGACGAAGTGGTGGCCGCGCTCGACATGTCGATCCGCGGCGACGTGCTCAATCTGTTTGCCGATCTGCAGCGCGACCTCGGGTTGACCTACGTCTTCATCACCCATGATCTCGCCGTGGTCTCGCATATCAGCGAGCGCGTCGCGGTGATGTATCTCGGCCAGTTCGTCGAGCTCGGGCCGACCGAGGAGGTCGCCGAGCGGCCGCTGCATCCCTACACGATCGCGCTGCTGTCGGCCGAGCCGCGGCCGCTGCCGTCCACGATGCGGCAGGAGAGCCGCATCGTCCTGCAGGGCGAGGTGCCGAGCCCGATCGATCCGCCCTCGGGCTGCCGCTTCCGCACCCGCTGCCCGCACGCGCAGCCGCTCTGCACCGAACGCGTGCCGGAGTGGCGCGAGCTGAAGCCCGATCACTGGGTGGCCTGCCATTTCGCCGACCGCCCGAATTTTTCGCCGAACTCACAACCGGAGACGACGCCATGACAATGACGACACGACGCGAGGCCATGGCGCTGATCTCGGGTGCATTGGCCAGCACCACGCTCAGCGGCCGTGCGTTTGCGGAAGGCGCGCCGAAGAAGGGCGGCACCTTGCGCATCTCGGCGCCGGCCAATCCGTCGAGCCTCGATCCGGCGACCGGCGGCGCCGGCTCCGACCACGCCTTCCTGTTCACGATGTACGATACGTTGACCGAATGGGAATTCGACACGCTGAAGCCGAAGCCCGGCCTTGCCGAAAGCTGGAAGTTCACCGACCCCACCACGCTGGTGCTCAACATCCGCGCCGGCGTCACCTTCCATGACGGCACGCCGCTCGATGCGGAAGCGGTCAAGTTCAATCTCGAGCGCAACCGCAGCGATGCGAAGTCGAACATCAAGGCCGACCTGCTCTCGGTCGCCGCGGTCGAGGTCACTGGCCCGCAGCAGGTGACGTTGAAGCTGAAGACACCCGATACCGCGCTGCCCGGGATTCTCTCCGACCGCGCGGGCATGATGGTGTCGCCGACGGCGCTGAAGGCGGCCGAGGGCGGCGTCGTGACGCGCAAGCCGGTCGGCGCCGGCGCCTATTCGTTCGTCAGCTGGGCCGACGGCGAGAAGATCGTGGTCAAGCGCAACGAGAAATACTGGAAGCCGGAGCGGCCGCTTCCTGACGCCATCGAGATCTCGATCATTCCCGAGCTCACCACCGGCGCCCGCTCGGTCACCGCCGGGCAGAACGATCTGATCTACCAGCTGCCGCCGCGGCAGAAGGTGATCATCGAGCGCGCCTCGAGCGTCAAGGTGGTGCATGGCCCGACGCTGTACGTGCTTCAGATCTTCCTCAACTGGGCCAAGCCGCCGTTCGACAATCTCAAGGTCCGTCAGGCGCTCAACTTCGCGATCGATCGCGAGTCCTTCGTCAAGGCCGCGCTCGCAGGTCTTGCGGAGCCCGCCTACATGAACCTGCCGAAGGCGCATTGGGCATACGACGCGGAGGTCGCAAAACTCTATCCTTATGATCCCGACCGAGCGCGCAAGCTGCTCGCCGAGGCCGGCTTCAAGGAGGGTACCCAGATCGAGCTCGGCGGCTATCCGGACCAGGATTCGGTGCAGCGTCAGGAGATCCTGATCGAGCAATTGCGCAAGGCCGGCATCGGCGTGCGCTTCGTCAACGCCCCGATCGCGGAAGCTTCCGCGGCCTTCTTCGGTCCGGAGAAGAAGGGGGCAGGGCTGCTCTCGGCCTGGACCGGCCGGCCCGACCCGAGCCTGACCTATTCGCTGATGTTCACCAAGGACGCCTATTACAATGGCGGCCGCGCGCCGGTGCCGGCCGAGCTCGAGGCCGCGATCAAGGAATCGCGCGCCTCGGAGGACATCGACACCAGGCGCAAGGCGTTTTCCACCGTGCAGCGGCTGGTGATGGAGAACGCCTTTGTCGCGCCGCTGGCGTTCCAGTTCGAGCTGGTCGCCATGAACAAGAAGGTGCAGGGCTATCGGCCGAACCTGCTTGGCAAGCCGAAATACGACGACGTCTGGCTCGGGAGTTAGGCGATGGCGCGGCGGTCACCGGTCAAGGTCGTCGGCAGCCGCCTCGTGCAGGCGCTGCCCGTGATCCTGCTCGCGACCTTCATGGTGTTCGCGCTGCTCAAGCTGGTGCCCGGCGACATCGCCGTGACGCTGGCGGGCGACAACGCGACCGACGCGCGGATCACCGAGATCAGGAAGATCTACGGCCTCGACCGCCCGTTCCTGGTGCAATACGGCGCCTGGCTCGGCAATGTCGCGCAAGGCGATCTCTCGCAATCGCTATTGACCGGCGAGAAGGTCGCGGACTCGATCGGGCGCGCGTTTCCGAACACGCTGCTGATCGTCGTGATCGCGCTGGCGCTGGCGCTGGTCACCGGCATCCCGATGGGCGTGATGGCCGCGATCAAGCCGAACGGCTGGATCGACAAGCTGATCAGCATGCTGGCGTCGCTCGGCGTCGCGGTGCCCGGCTTCTGGCTCGCGATGATCCTGGTGGCGGAATTCTCGCTGAAGCTGAACTGGCTGCCGGCGACCGGCGCAAAATCCTTCAGCGCCTCGCCGGTCGATGCGATCAGGCATGCGCTGCTGCCTGGCATCGCGATCGCGGCCTACGGTATGGCCGAGGTCGCGCGCCAGCTGCGCGGGGCGCTGCTGGAGGTGCTGTCGTCGCAATATGTCCGCACGCTGCATGCCAAGGGGCTGTCGATGTCCCGCATCCTCTGGCAGCACGGCCTGAAGAATGTCGGCGTCAATCTGCTCACCATCATCAGCCTTTTGGTCAACCGCATGCTGGCGGCGACCGTGGTGATCGAGGCGGTGTTCGCCATTCCCGGCCTGGGCAGCCTGATCGTGCGCGGCGCGATCCAGCGCGATTTCCCGATCGTGCAAGGCGTCGTCTTCACCATGGTGGTGGTTGTGATCGCGGTGAACCTGATCACCGATTTGCTCTGCGCCGCGGTCGATCCGAGGATCGAGCAATGACCGAGGTGGCGCTTGCACCCCTGAAGGCACCGGCGCGGCCGACGCGACTGCGGCGCTTTGCGCGCTGGCTCGCCGGCGACCTCCGCGCCGCGCTGTCGATCCTGGTGCTCGTGGTGCTCGTCGTCGTCGCAATCGGCGCGCCCTGGATCGCGCCCTATGCGCCGACCGCGCAGGACGTCAACAACATGCTGGCGCCGCCGGGGCCGGCCCATCTGCTCGGCACCGACGACCTCGGCCGCGACATCTTCTCGCGCTTGATCTACGGCGCGCCGGCCACCGTCTACGCCAGCCTGCTTGCGGTCGGCGTTGCGGTCCTGATCGGGCTGCCGGTCGGCCTCATCGCCGGCTATTTCGGCGGCTGGATCGACGACATCATCAGCCGCATCATCGACACCTTCCTGTCGTTCCCCGCCATCGTGCTGGCGATCGCGGTCACCGGCGCGCTCGGCATCGGGCTGACCAACGGCATGATCGCGGTCGGCATCACGATGTTTCCGGCGCTGGCGCGCATCGTCCGCGCCCGCACGCTGATCGTGCGGCAGGAGCTCTATGTCGACGCCTCCAGAGGCTTCGGCGCGCCGACATGGCATGTGCTGTGGCGGCACGTGCTGCCGAACACGCTGCAGCCGGTCATCGTGCAAGTGACGCTCTTGCTCGCCGCTGCCCTCTTGGCCGAAGCCAGCCTGTCGTTCCTCGGCCTCGGCATCCAGCCGCCGGACCCGAGCTGGGGCGCCATGCTGGCGCGCGCCTATCAATACATGGAAATCGCCCCGGAGCAGATGTATGCGCCGGGCCTTGCCATTCTCGTCGTCTCCCTGGCGTTCAATGCGCTCGGGGAATCCTTGCGTGTCGTGCTCGATCCGACCATGAAGGATCGCTAGTGCAAATGTGTACGGGTTGCCGCGCGCTCTTCATCTCGCCCCGCTTGCGGGGAGAGGTCGAAGCCGAAGCGAAGCGTAGGCTTCGGGTGAGGGGGAGTCTCCGCAGGCGTGCTCGCGGAGAGTCCCCCTCACCCGAAATTCGCGCTGCGCGCAAATTTCGACCTCTCCCCGCAGGCGGGGCGAGGTAGCAAACTTACGGAACCGATCATGTCCTTCAAGAAATTGCTGATTGCCAACCGCGGTGAGATCGCGATCCGGATTGCCCGTGCCGCTGCCGACAGCGGCCTCGCCACGGTCGCGATCTATCCCGCCGACGATGCCGCCTCTCTGCATGTCCGCGCCGCCGACGAGGCGCGCGAGATTCCCGGCCGCGGCGCGCGGGCCTATCTCGACATTGAGGCGGTGGTTGCGGCGGCCAAGGCCGCGGGCTGCGACGCGTTGCATCCAGGCTACGGCTTCCTCAGCGAGAACACCCAATTGGCGCGGCGCTGTGCCGAGGAGAAGATCACCTTCGTCGGCCCGTCGCCAGAGGCGCTCGATCTGTTCGGCGACAAGGCCAAGGCAAAGGCGCTGGCGAAAAAATGCGGCGTCCCGATCATTGCCGGCACATCAGGCGCGACCAGTCTCGACGAGGCAAAGGCGTTCTTCGCCGCGCTCGGCGCCGGCGCCGCCGTGATGATCAAGGCGATCGCCGGCGGCGGTGGGCGCGGCATGCGGGTGGTCGAGGATGCCGCCAGGCTCGACGAGGCCTATGCGCGCTGCCAGTCGGAGGCCAAGGCGGCGTTCGGCAACGACGCGGTTTATGTCGAACGGCTGATCCGCAAGGCGCGCCATATCGAGGTGCAGATCATCGGCGACCGTCACGGCGTCATCAGCCATCTCTGGGAGCGCGAATGCACCATCCAGCGCCGCAACCAGAAGCTCATCGAGGTGGCGCCGAGCCCGTCGCTGAGCGAGGGAATGCGCGCGCGCATCATCGAGGCGGCGAAGCAGCTTGCCACGGCTGCGCGCTACGACAACCTCGGCACCTTCGAATTCCTGGTCGATGACGAAGCCGGCGAAGGTGAGGGTGCCTTCGCCTTCATCGAGGCCAATCCGCGACTGCAGGTCGAGCACACCGTCACCGAGGAGGTGCTCGGCGTCGACCTCGTGCGCGCGCAGCTCGCGGTCGCCGCCGGCGCCACGCTCGCTTCGCTTGGGCTGGCGCAGGCCACCGTGCCGCTGCCGCGCGGCTATGCGATGCAGCTTCGCGTCAACATGGAGGTGATGGACGAGAAGGGCATCACAAAGCCAACCGGCGGCACGCTCAGTGTGTTCGACCTGCCGTCCGGCCCCGGCGTTCGCGTCGATACGTTCGGCTATTCCGGTTACCGGACCTCTGCCGCGTTCGACTCGCTGCTGGCAAAAGTCATCGTGCATTCGCCGAGCCCAAAGTGGACCGACGTGGTGCACAAGGCATCGCGCGCCTTGCGCGAATTTCGGATCGGCGGCGTCGCCACCAACATCCCGTTCCTCGGCGCCATCCTGGCGCACCAGAGCTTTGGCCGGAACAAGATCAGCACCAATTTCATCGACACCCATGTTGCGGCGCTGGTCGGCGCGGCGCAGGATCTCGCCGCACCATTGATCGAGGTGAGCGAGGCGGCTGCGACCAAGGCCGTTGCTGTCGAAGCCGCCCCCGAGGGATCGCTCCCGGTGCCCGCGCCGCTGCAGGGCACGATCGTGGCGATCGAGGTCGCGGAGGGCGATCTGGTTCGGCCCGGCCAGCAGATCGCGGTGCTGGAATCGATGAAGATGGAGCATCTCGTCACCGCACCACATGGCGGCCGGGTGACCAGGATCGCGGGCGGCATCGGTGTCACCCTGATGCATGGCGAGCCGATCCTGTTCCTCGAGCCTGCCGAGGTCGACGGCCATCACGCGGCGGAAGAGGCCGCGATCGATCTCGATCACATCCGGCCTGACCTCGCCGAGCTGATCGCGCGTAAGGCGATCACACTGGACGAGAACCGCCCGGCCTCGGTCGAGCGCCGCCGCAAGACCAACCAGCGCACCGCGCGCGAGAACATCGCGCAACTGGTCGATGAGGGCTCGTTCGTCGAATACGGGTCGCTCGCGATCGCGGCGCAGCGCCGCCGCCGCAAGGTCGAAGATCTCATCAAGAACACGCCGGCCGACGGCCTGATATCAGGCGTCGCCACCGTCAACGCCAAGGATTTCGGCGCCGACGGCGCGCGCTGCATGGTGATCTCGTACGACTACACCGTGCTCGCCGGCACCCAGGGCCATATGAACCACAAGAAGATCGACCGCATGCTCGGCCTCGCCGAGCAGTGGCGCATGCCGCTGGTGTTCTACGCCGAGGGCGGCGGCGGTCGTCCCGGCGATACCGACCGGCTCGGCATGACCGGCCTCGACGGCCCGTCCTTCGTGCAGTTCGCAAAACTCTCCGGACTGGTGCCCGTGGTCGGCGTGGTCTCCGGCTATTGCTTCGCCGGCAATGCCGCGATGCTCGGCGTCTGCGATGTCATCATCGCCACCAAAAATGCGTCGATCGGCATGGGCGGTCCGGCGATGATCGAGGGCGGCGGGCTCGGCGTCTACCATCCGGCCGAGGTCGGCCCGGTCTCGTTCCAGTCGCCGAACGGCGTGATCGACATCCTGGTCGAGGACGAGGCCGAGGCGACCACGGTGGCACAGAAATATCTGTCCTACTTCCAGGGCGCGGTGCAGGACTGGAAGGCGCCGGACCAGCGGCTGCTGCGCCGTGCGATCCCGGAAAATCGCCTGCGGGTCTACGACATCCGCAACGTGATCGACCTGATCGCCGACGAAGGCTCGGTGCTGGAGATCCGGCGCGATTTCGGCGTCGGCATGATCACCGCCTTCATCCGCATCGAGGGCAAGCCGTTCGGCCTGATCGCCAACAATCCAAAGCATCTCGGCGGGGCGATCGACGCACCTGCCGGCGACAAGGCCGCGCGCTTCATGCAGCTGTGCGACGCCTTCGACATTCCGATCGTCTCGCTCTGCGACACGCCGGGCTTCATGGTCGGCCCCGAGGCAGAGAAGACCGCGATCGTGCGCCACGTCGCGCGGATGTTCGTCACCGGCGCGAGCATCACGGTGCCGCTGTTCGGCATCGTGCTGCGCAAGGGCTATGGCCTCGGCGCACAGTCGATGATCGGCGGCGGCTTCCACGCCTCGTTCTTCACGGTGGCGTGGCCGACCGGCGAGTTCGGCGGCATGGGTCTCGAAGGCTATGTCCGCCTCGGCTTCCGCAAGGAGATGGAGGCGATCGAGGACCCGGTCGAGCGCGAGAAGTATTTCCAGACCAAGGTCGCCGAGCTCTACGCCAACGGCAAGGCGGTCTCGATCGCCTCGGTGCTCGAGATCGACGAGGTGATCGATCCCGCCGACACCCGGCACTGGATCATGGCCGGCCTGCGCTCGGTGCCGAAAGCTGAGCCGCGGACCCACCGCAAGCGGCCGTGCATCGATGCGTGGTAGGGTGGCGTAGGGCGAGTTAGATCGTGCATCAAACTCGGTGTCGTCCCGGCGAAGGCCGGGACCCATAACCACCGATGGTCATTTGCACGGTGCTGGGGCCATAGCCTCCTTCAACAACCCAACCCTGTGGTTATGGGTCCCGGCTTTCGCCGGGACGACGGCGGCGGGTGGGCGGGCGTCTCGCGTCATTGAGAGAGTTACCCCAACCGCAACTCCGCATACCCCTTCGCCGCCACCTCGTCGCATCGCGCGCGATATGCCGGGGCGCTGCCGCTGTAGCGGGCGACGATGCGGGTTTGCTTGCCCTCGACGTTGCGGTTGATGCCGGTCATCCAGGAATCGACCTCGTTTGAGAGCAGGCCGACGCCGAGCGCCTTGACATGCTCGGTCCAGTCGGCGGTGCCTTCGGGCGTGGCGTCGAGGAAGGTCAGGCCTCTCTCCTGCGCAAAGCGGATCAGCCCGGTGACCCAATCCACGCTGTATTCGATGCTGCGCGGGATGTTGCCGAGCGCGGTGTGCGGGCCCATCAGCATCATCATGTTGGGGAAGCCGTCGACCATCAGCCCGAGATAGGTTTCCGGGCCGTGCGTCCATTTCTCCTTCAGCCGCGCACCGTGCGCGCCGCGGAAATCGATCTTGTCGAAGCTGCCGGTGATGGCATCGAAGCCGGTGGCGTAGATGATGATGTCGAAGGCGTAGTCCTTGTCGGTCGTCCGGATGCCCTCGGGCGTGATCCGCTCGATCGGCGTCTCCTTGATATCGACCAGCTCGACATTGTCGCGGTTGTAGACCTCGTAATAGAAGGTCTCGAGCGGCAGCCGCCGCGTGCCGAAGCCGTGGTTCTTCGGGATCAGCATCTCGGCGACCGCCTGGTTCTTCACGCGCTCGCGGATCTTGCGCGCGACGAAATCGCTGATCGTCGCATTCGCCGCGCGGTCGATCAGGATATCCTTGAAGTTGCCTTGCCAGATGCCAAAGCCGCGCTCGCCATAGAGCTTCTCGTAGAACGCCTCGCGCTCCGCCTCGCTCACCTCGAACGCGCCGCGCGGATCGGGCGTATGCACGAAGCAGGCGAAGGTCTCCTTGCAGCGCGCGAAGATCTCGGGATAGCCGGCCTTGATCCTGGCTTGCGTCTCGGCGTCGATCTTGCCGTTGTGCAGCGGCGCCGCCCAGTTGGCGGTGCGCTGGAACACGGTGAGATGCCCGACCTCGCCGGCGATGGTCTGGATGGTCTGGATGCCGGTCGCGCCGGTGCCGATCACGGCGACGCGCTTGCCGGTGAAATCCACCTTCTCCTTCGGCCAGCGCGCGGTGTGGAACGATTGGCCCCTGAAATCGTCGCGGCCCTCGATGCGCGGCAGGGTCGGCGTCGACAACGGGCCGATCGCGGTGATCAGGAAGCGGCAGGAGTGCTGCGCGCCGCTTTCGAGTGTGACCTGCCAGCTTCGCGTGTCGTCCTGGTAGATCGCGGACGCGACGCGGCTCTCGAACTGGATGTCGCGGCGCAGGTCGAACTTGTCGGCGACATAGTTGCAGTAGCGCAAGGTCTCGGGCTGGCCGGCGAAATGCTCCGACCACTCCCATTCCTCGAGCAGCTCCTTCGAGAACGAGTAGCCGTACGAATAGCTCTCGGAATCGAAACGTGCGCCGGGATAGCGGTTCCAGTACCAGGTGCCGCCGACGCCGGTGCCGGCCTCGAACACGCGCGCGCTGAGCCCAAGCTCGCGCAGCCGGTGGAGCTGGTACATGCCGGACAGGCCGGCGCCGATGATGATGACGTCGTAGTCCAGCGCAGCCGTCTGGGCGGTGTTGTCCTGGCGCAATTCGGCCACCTGTCGTTGCTCCCCGATGGATTGATTGCCCGCAAGGCTAACCGGTCTTCCTGCTGCCGACAAACATCGCGGAGCGGAGCAGCTATCGGGATTTGCCGGGTGCGTCGGCCCGCGCGCATTCCGCGCGGCGGACTGTCCGCCCCGCGGCTTTACTCGGCCGCGGGATTCCCTCTATCGTCGGCCCGACACGACGATCGCCCGCCAAGCGGCGACGGAACCTAACGGGAGTGAAGCGATGGGAGAGGCGCTGCGCAGGCCGACGTCCATAGACGTCAGCAATCCCCGGCTTTACCAGGATGACACCTGGCGGCCGCTGTTCGCGCAGCTCCGCCGTGACGATCCCGTGCATTATTGCGAGGCGTCGGCCTACGGCCCCTACTGGTCGGTGACGCGCTATGACGACATCTTCGCGGTCGAGCTGGATCACCAGAACTATTCGTCGGCCTCCGAGCTTGGCGGTATCCAGGTCACGGACCAGCCGAAGGGGCAGGAGCGGCCGAGCTTCATCCGGATGGACCCGCCCGGCCATACCGCGCAGCGCCGCACGGTGGCGCCGATCGTAGCGCCGTCGAACCTTGCCAATTTCGACGCCCTGATCCGCAAGCGCACCTCAGCCGTGCTCGATGCGCTGCCGCGCAACGAGACCTTCGACTGGGCCGAGCGGGTCTCGGTCGACCTCACCAACATGATGCTGGCGACGCTGTTCGATTTCCCCCCTGAAGACCGCGCCAAGCTGACCTGGTGGTCGGATGTTGCGATCGCCAACGTCGAATCCCCCGACGCGGTGGTGCGTTCGGAGGCTGAACGTACCGCCGAGCTGGTCAAGATGGGAGAATATTTCCGCAAGCTGTGGGACGCGCGGGCCGATGCGCCGCCGACCTTCGATCTGATCTCGATGCTGGCGCATTCGGAGGCGACGCGGAATCTGGAGCCGCGCGAGTTCATCGGCACGATCGGGCTGTTGATCGTCGGCGGCAACGACACCACGCGCAACTCAATGTCGGCCGGGCTGATGGCGCTGTACGAGAACCCGGAGCAGTTCGAGCTGGTCCGCGCGAGGCCGGAGCTGATCCCGAACCTGGTGTCCGAGACCATCCGCTACCACACGCCGGTGCTGCACATGCGCCGCACCGCACGCAACGACGTCGAGCTTGCCGGCCGCCGGATCAAGAAGGGCGACAAGGTCGTGATGTGGTACATCTCCGGCAACCGCGACGAGGACAAGATCGAGCGTGCCGATGAATTCATCATCGACCGCGCCAAGCCGCGCCAGCATCTCGCCTTCGGCGCCGGCGTCCACCGCTGCGTCGGCGATCGCCTCGCCGAGCAGCAGCTGCGCATCCTCTGGGAGGAGGTTCTGGCGCGCGATCTGCGTTTTGAGCTGATGGGTCCGCCGCAAAGGCTCTATTCCAATTTCATCCGCGGTATACGAAGCTTGCCGGTGAGAATCGTCAATTGAAGTTGTGGCGTTGTCATTCCGGGGCGATGCAGAGCATCGAACCCGGAATCTCGAGATTCCGGATCTGGTCCTTCGGACCATCCCGGAATGACGGGTCATCTGAGATCAAGGAACAAGAATGAAGAACGATCCCGTTGACGTCCTGATCATCGGCGCGGGCGCGTCCGGCGCCGCGGTGGCCTGGAGCCTCGCCGATACCAAGATGCATATCCTTTGCCTCGATCAGGGCGGCTGGATGAATCCGGCCGAATATCCGAGCACCGGGCGCGACTGGGAGGCGAAGTTCTACGGCGAGTGGTCGTCCAGCCCGAACGTCCGCAAGCGGCCCGAGGACTATCCGATCAACGACGACAATTCGCCGATCAAGGTCGTCAACTTCAACGCCGTCGGCGGCTCGACGGTGATGTACACCGCGCACTGGCCGCGGCTGCATCCGTCCGACTTCAAGGTGAAGACGCTCGACGGCGTCGCCGATGACTGGCCGATCGACTACGACGCGCTCACCCCGTTCTTCGAGGAGAACGATCGGATGATGGGCGTCTCGGGCCTGTCGGGCGATCCGCTGTCGCCGCTGAGCCACCCGCCGATGCCGCAGCAGCCGCTCGGGCTATCCGGCCCGCTGATCGGCAAGGCCATGAACAAGCTCGGCTGGCACTGGTGGCCGTCGGACACGACCGTGGCGACGATGGATTACGAGGGCAGGGCGCGCTGCATCAATCTCGGCCACTGCACGCCGGCCTGCGCGCAGGGTGCCAAGGCCTCGACCGACATCACCTACTGGCCGCACGCGGTCCGCGCCGGGGTCGAGCTCAAGACCCATTGCCGGGTACGCGAGATCCTGACCAACGAGCACGGCATGGCCTCCGGCGTCGTCTATTACGACAAGGACGGCGTCGAGCAGTTTCAGCCGGCCGAAGTCGTCATCATCGCCTGCAACGGTGTCGGCACGCCGCGGCTGCTGCTCAATTCGGTGTCAGGCAAATTCCCGAATGGCCTCGCCAACTCGTCGGGCCTGGTCGGCAAGAACCTGATGTTCCACCCCTACGCGCAGATCTACGGCTTCGTGAAGGAGCCGACCGACAGCAACCGCGCGCCGCCGACCTGCCTGTGGAGCAAGGAGTTCTACGACACCGATCTGTCGCGCGGCTTCGTCCGCGGCTACGGCATCCAGTTCGGCCGCGGCGCCGGGCCGGTGTTCGAGGCGGTCGCGAGCGAGCAGAAGGGCATCCTGCCCTGGGGCAAGGATCATCACCGCGTGTTCCGCAAGCTCAACGGCCATCGTCTCGCGGTATCGGCGATCTGCGAGGATCTGCCGGAGGAGCACAACCGCGTCACGCTCGATCCCGTGTTGAAGGACAGCCACGGCATCCCGGCGCCGAAGATCGACTACACGATCAGCGCGAACAGCCGGAAGATGATGGATCACGGGCTGGCGCGCGGCCGGGAGATTCTCGAGGCCGCCGGCGCCACCGACATCTGCATCAACGATCCGATCCCGTGGGGCGGCTGGCATCTGCTCGGCACCGCGCGGATGGGCACCGATCCGGCGCGCTCCGTGGTCAACGAATGGGGCCGCTCGCACGACGTGAAGAACCTCTTCATCGTCGACGGCAGCATCTTCGTCACCTCGGGCGGCGTGAACCCGACCTCCACCATCCAGGCCCTTGCGCTCTACATCGCCGACCAGATGAAGCAGCGCCTCGCCAACCTGTTCGACTGAGACCGTCCATGTCCGATGCAAAACAACTGACCGCAGCCCAGCGCGCCGATCTGCGCACCGTCGCCGCGATGATCGTTCCCGAAAGTGACGAGTACAAGGTGCCGGGTGCGGACGACGCCGCGATCCAGGCCGACATGCTGGCGACGCTCGGCCGCGACACCGCGCTGGTCGCGCAGGCGCTGGATCATCTGGCTGATCTCGCGGGCAAGCCGCTCGCCGAGCTCGACGATGCCGGGCGCGATGCGGTGGCGCGGGAGTTTCGTAGCCGTGGCGGTGCTGCCGCGGCGACGCTCGTCCGCGTGGTGCTGCAATGCTACTACCGCGACGACCGCGTGCTGCGCTCGCTCGGCCTCGAGCTGCGCGCGCCGTTCCCGAAAGGCCATGTGCTGCCGGAGGGCGACTGGTCGCTGCTCGATCCGGTCAGGGCGCGCGGCGGCACGCTGCGGCGGGCGACCTAGCGTTGTGTCCGTGACTTGACAGTCCATTCCGTCATTCCGGGGCGCGACGAAGTCGCGAACCTCAGATGCGCAATCGCGCATCGGGGAATCCAGAGGTCGTGCATCGAGATTCCGGGTTCTCGCTTCGCGAGCCCCGGAATGACACTGAGTCAATCGCGCGTCAGAGACGCAGCCCTAGCCATCCGGGCAGGTGCAGGGCGTAACCACTTGCGGCGCGGGGAGCCGGTCACCATCTGAGGAGACCAAAGGACTCTCGCCATGCTGGATATTACCTCAGATACCGCCGGTGACACGCCGTCACCGCGAACGGCCGATGCTGCCCGGGATAACGACCGGGCCTTGCTGGATGCCTATTCGAATGCCGTGATCGACGTCACCGACCGCGTCGGCCCGGCCGTGGTCCGGGTCGAAACCGGGCCGAAGGTGCGCAATGCGCGCGAGCGCGGCGGCCTCGGCTCGGGCATCGTGATCTCGCCCGACGGGTTCGTGCTGACCAACAGCCACGTGGTCGGATCGTCGAAGGAGATCCGGCTGCGCGACACCGAGGGCTTCGTCACCGACGCTCATGTGCTCGGCGTCGATCCCGACACCGATCTCGCCTTGCTGCGGGCCGATGGTGCGCGCGATCTGCCTTACGCGTCGCTCGGCAACTCCAAGACGCTGCGGCGCGGCCAGCTGGTGGTCGCGATCGGCAATCCGCTCGGCTTCGAATCGACCGTCACCGCCGGCGTGGTCTCGGCGCTCGGCCGCTCGATCCGCTCGGTGAGCGGGCGGACCATCGAGGACGTGATCCAGACCGATGCCGCGCTCAACCCCGGCAATTCCGGCGGACCGCTGGTGTCGTCGAAGGGCGAGGTGATCGGCATCAACACCGCAATCATCAACGGCGCGCAGGGCATCTGCTTTGCGGTCGCCTCTAACACCGCGCAGTTCGTGCTGTCCGAGATCATCCGCCACGGCTATGTCCGCCGCGCCTATATCGGCGTCGCCGGGCAGACCGCGCCTGTGCCGCGGCGGCACGCGGTGCTGGCCGGGGTCGACAACAAGATGGGCGCGCTCCTGATGCAGATCGAGCCGGGCAGCCCGGCCGCGCGCGCGGCGCTGCTGCCCGGCGACGTCGTGATCAGACTCGACGGCATCGAGATCAACGGCGTCGACGATCTGATCCGCGCGCTCGACCACAGCCGGATCGACCGGACCCTGTCGATGGACGTGCTCCGCCTCGGCCGCCTGCGCGCGATCGAGATCCATCCGATCGGGAGGAAGCCGGCGAAGCAGTGATTGCTCTCGCCGCGTGCGGGATGCACCCTCTCCCCTCATGTCCGCCGTAGCCTTGGCGAAGGCGGATGTGGGAGAGGGTGCATCCCGCAGCGAAGCGGTGTCTCCGCGAACTCCTCTGCGGAGAGAACCCCTCATCCGGCGCTTCGCGCCAGCTTCTCTCACAAGGCGAGAAGGGAGGAGGGCATCGGGTGTTGCTATTGCAGTTTCGCCAGCAATTCCTCGGGCGTTTTCTGTTCAGCGCGACCGGCCAATTGTTGTGCTGAAGGACGAGCATATGCGTCCGTCGCGATTGAGAGCGCGAAATACCATTGCGACGCAAGCATTATCGGCTCAGCACGCTTGCCCGCCGCGATGACTTGAGACATTTCGTCCAGGATACGCGGGCACCATTGAGCGCGCTTGTCTGGCGTGTTGACCAAGTCGCCCAGCTCGAGTTTTTCGAGCCCCCAATTTATTCGATCATCCAGTTCCAATTTGCGCTCTGCGCGCCAATTTCCTTTGTCGTTCTTGCGATGGACGAAGTAGCCATACTTGGGAGGATAGAGCGGATAGTTCGAGTTTACTTGAAAGAGCCGCAGCGCAAGACCTAGACCGCAGACGGATCGTATAAATCGACGAGCCTCTAGGTCAGGGACTGAACCTCCGTACGGACCGATAAATCCATCAATGTCCATCTGGATATGCAAAGCGAAATCTAGACAACTAAATCGCGCTTTGCATTCGGCTGAATGTGTATCTATTTCTCAGAGATGCGATACTGGATCTTGGCGCAAGCCATTGTTAATTCATAAGAATATTGTATCTTCCTGTCTGAAGACTGCTTCGGCTGCAGACGTCTGCGATGCTCAAGGCTCGCGGGTTCGACCTCGTCGCCCCCGATAGCCCAACCTCATTCCTGGCTGACGCGCCAACCACTCGGGTCATCAAGCAGGTTCCTGATGGCATATCCTGAGTTTGAGAAGGCTGTGCTGTTGGCAAAGCTCAATCGCGCTCGGGACCGCAATCGGTGCACCCGCTTCAAGGTGGAAGGTCGCAACTCCATGGCCGAGCAAGAAGCCTGAGACCGTGGAAATGGCCCGAAGGCTTGCGCATGCGAG
The DNA here is from genome assembly GCF_024171085.1 of Bradyrhizobium sp. USDA 4541. NCBI lineage: Bacteria > Pseudomonadati > Pseudomonadota > Alphaproteobacteria > Hyphomicrobiales > Nitrobacteraceae > Bradyrhizobium > Bradyrhizobium sp. USDA 4541. The sequence goes on along the minus strand of NZ_JALJZF010000001.1, from coordinate 7,961,723 downwards.
GCCGAATCGTGGCAAGCAGCCCTGCGGGAAACCTCTACTGCCCTCGCTGAAGCGGGCCGTACGACACGCGAGGGCACGCCGCACGTGTCTAGTGCGGTCAAGTTGACGTTGCGCAGGCGCGTTTGCAAATGTTCGGAATAATAGAATATTATATTGAGTTGCCCGACGTGTCAAGGTTGCTTGTCCGAGTGTCGGCGGCCGCGTGGCTCCTTTGCATGGGGTTGTTTTCGATATTTTGGATGGTGGCGGGAAGCGGAGCCCGCGTTGCCGCTACTGCAGCGCTGCCAGCAGTTCGTCGGGCGTCTCGACCATCATCATGTGGCCGGCGCCCGCGAGCACCACGGTGCGCGCATTCGGCGTCGCGGCGGCGAGTGTCTTGCCGGCTTTGGCCGGGGTCATCATGTCGCGCTCGCCGAGGATGAAGGTGGCGGGCACCTTGACCGCGGCCGCCGCCGTGAGCGCGTTCTGGTAGGCGTTGCAGGCGTTGAGGTCGTTGTACAGCACGCCCGGCTTCGCCTCCTGCAGCACCCGCTGCGCGCCCTGGTGCATCCACAGGCCCGGCGCGAGGCTGCCGCCGAGCTCGGCCTTGAAGCCGAGGCCCCAGATCGAGACCATGTCAATCGCGGCGACGTCATTGGCCTCGGCGGCCTTCAACAGATCGGGGCCGACCGTCATGGTCGCGGCGGTGCCGATCAGCGCGAGGCCGGAGACCTTGTCGGGATGCCGCGCCGAGGTCTCGATCGCGATCAGCGAGCCCATCGAATGGCCGATCAATCGGGCCTTCGACGCGCCGGCGGCCGTGATCAGCGCCGCGATCCAGTCGGCCATCTCGGCGATGGTCGGGAGCGGCTTGCCGGCGGAGCGGCCGTGGCCGGGCAGGTCGGGTGCCAGCACGGAAAAACCGTGATGGGCGAACCAGCGGCTGTGCAGCGCCCAGGTCGAGGAATCGAAGCCGGCGCCGTGGATCATCACCACCGCCGGCAGCGACGGATCGAACGGCTTGCCGCCGGTCGCGATGAAGGTGTCTGATCCGTTCACGGAAAGCTGCATGGCGCTCAAGTCCTTTGCGAGGCGCGGAGCGCCTGGCCGAGATCGTCGATGATATCCTGCGCGGTTTCGATGCCGACCGACAGCCGCACCAGCTCCTCGCCGATGCCGGCGGCCTTGAGCTGCTCGGCATCCATCTGCTGGTGCGTGGTGCTGGCGGGATGGATCACCAGCGTCTTGGCGTCGCCGACATTGGCGAGATGGCTGATCAGCTTCAGGGACTCGATGAACTTCTTGCCGGCGGTGCGGCCGCCCTTGATGCCGAAGCTGACGATCGAGCCGGCGCCGCGCGGCAACAGCTTCTTCGCCAGCGCGTAATCCGGATGCGTCTCCAGCGAGGGATGCAGCACCCAGTCGACCGCCTTGTTCGCGGTGAGGGCGTCCAGCACCGCATGGGTGTTGCTGACATGGCGGTCCATGCGAACGCCGAGCGTCTCGATGCCCTGCAAGAGCTGGAACGCGTTGGTCGGCGACAGGCAGGCGCCGAAATCGCGCAGGCCCTCGGTGCGGGCGCGCATGATGAAGGCGGCCTTGCCGAACTGCTCGTCGAAGACGATGCCGTGATAGCCGGCATAGGGCTCGGTGAGCTGCGGGAATTTACCGGAGGCGCGCCAGTCGAACCGGCCGCCATCGACGATGACGCCGCCGATCGCGATGCCGTGGCCGCCCATCCACTTGGTCGCCGAGTTCATCGCGATGTCGGCGCCGAGCTCGATCGGCTGGCTGAGATAGGGCGTCGCAAAGGTATTGTCGATCAGCAGCGGAATCTTCGCATTATGCGCGATCTCCGCGACCGCCGGGATATCGAGCACCTCGAGCCCGGGATTGCCGATGGTCTCGCCGATCACGAGCCGGGTGTTCGGCTTGATCGCGGCACGGAATTCGTCGAGCGCACGCGGCTTCACGAAGGTCGTGGTGATGCCGAACCGCGGCAGCGTGTGCGCCAGCAGATTGATGGTGCCGCCGTAGAGCGAGGCGGAGGCGACGATGTGGTCGCCGGCATTGAGCAGGGTTGCGATCGCAAGATGCATCGCGGCCATGCCGCTGGCGGTGCAGATCGCGCCGACGCCGCATTCGAGCGCGGCGATCCGCTCTTCCAGTACCGCGGTCGTCGGGTTCGAGATGCGGGTGTAGATGTGGCCGGCGCGCTCCAGATTGAACAGCGCCGCGGCATGATCGGCATCCTGGAACACGTAGGACGTGGTCTGATAGATCGGAACCGCGCGCGCGCCGGTTGTGGGATCGGGGCGCTGGCCGGCGTGCAGGCTCAGGGTTTCGAAGGCAGGCGGCTTGGGTGCGGGCATGCGAAGCTCGTCAGGTCAGTCGATGGGAGTGGTGGGTTGGCGAGGAGTCTTTTGTTTGACGCGTTTTCTTCACGCGAACCGGTGTCCACTTCGCTTGAAAACGCTTTGTTAGACGTGAACTGCGGTGCGAACACGGCCGACATTGCCGAACACACGCAAATAGCGCTCGACCTCGGACGGGATGCCGGTCGCCTTCTCCGGATTGTCGGAGAGCTTGACGGCCGGGCGTCCGTCGACCGACGTCACCTTGCAGACGATCGAGATCGGGTCGAGCTCGGCGGTGCCATCGGGCGCGCAGCCGACGAAATCGTTGGTGAGGTTGGTGCCCCAGCCGAAGCTGACGCGCACGCGTCCCTTGAAATGGTGGAACGTCTCCTCGATCGAGCCGACATCCATCGCGTCGGAGAACACCAGCAGCTTCTCCTTGGGATCGCGGCCCTTCTGCTTCCACCATTTGATGATCTCTTCGCCGGCCGTGATCGGCGGCGCGCTGTCGGGACGAAAGCCGGTCCAGTCGGCGACCCAATCGGGCGCGTCGCGCAGGAACGGCTTGGTGCCGAAGGCATCGGGCAGCGCGATCAAGAGGTTGCCGCCATAGGTGTGGCGCCACTGATCGAGGATGCGATAGGGCGCCCAGCGCAGCGCCTCGTCGTCATTGGCGAGCGCGGCGGCGACCATCGGCAGCTCATGCGCGTTGGTGCCGATCGCCTCGAGGTCGTTGTCCATCGCGAGCAGCACGTTCGACGTTCCGGTGAAGGAGGGGCCGAGGCCTTCCTTGACCGCCTCGACGCACCAGCGCTGCCAGAGGAAGCCATGGCGGCGGCGTGTGCCGAAATCGGACAGCCGCAAGCCGTCCAGCTTGCGCAGCCGCTCGACCTTGGCCCACAGCTTTGCCTTGGCGCGCGCATAGAGAACATCGAGCGCGAAGCGGCCGTAGGTCTTGGTCGCCGCGCGTGAGCGCAGCTCGTTGAGGATCGCGAGCGCCGGGATCTCCCACATCGTGGTGTGGGTCCACGGCCCGTGGAAATGGAGCTCGTATTGGCCGTCGACCTTGTGCAGCTCGTATTCGGGCAGCCGGAAGTTCGACAGCCAGTTGATGAAGTCGGGCGAGAACATCTGGGTCTTGCCGTAGAACGTGTTGCCCGCGAGCCAGATCAGCTCCTTCTTGGTGAAGCGGATGGTGCGGGCGTGGTCGAGCTGGGCGCGCAGCTCGGCCTCGTCGATGACCTCGGCGAGCCGGATATGGGTCGAGCGGTTGATCACCGAAAAGGTCGTGCGGGTGTCCGGATAGCATTCCCGGATCATCTGCTGCATCAACAGCTTGTAGAAATCGGTGTCCAGCAGGCTGCGCACGATCGGGTCGAGCCGCCAGCCGTGGTTGTAGGTCCGGGTCGCGATATCTGTCACGGTCATGCGGGAACCTTAGCCTGCCGGGCGCCGCCCGCCCAGTGGGTATCGGGCGGAACATGGCAGGTCAGCGCGCTATGGTCTGCCGTATACGGCCGACGGTGGCGGCGACATCGGCCCAGGCCGGCTTATCAGGGGCGAATTGCCGCCGCAGGAAGGTGACAAGCTCGGCGACCTGGCCGTCGCTCATGCTGTCCTTGAAGGCCGGCATGTAGCCCAGATCGGTCACGGCCGGCTTGGCGATGCCGTGCAGGATCACCTGGATCAGGTTATCGGGCGCGTCGCTGTGCAGGTTGCTGTTCAGCGCCAGCGACGGCCGGCTGCCGAACAGCGGCGGGCCGCCGACCTCATGGCAGACCGCGCAGGCGCCTTGATAGATCCGCGCCCCCGCCGAGGCGGCGGTGGTGACGACGGTGCCGGCTTCGAGCTTGGCGGCCATGGCATCGTGCGCCGACCGATTGGTGCCCTGGTTGAACGAGGCGAGGTAGACCGCCATCGCGCGGATGTCCTGGTCGGGCAGCGCGGCGAGCTCCTGCACGACCGGCGCCATCGGCCCTGCGGCAACGCCGTGCAGGCGCGACTCGCCGGTGCGCAAATAGGCGTAGAGCTCGTCCTCGCTCCAGGGGATCGGCGCCTTCGACAGCGACGTCAGCGCCGGCGCCTCCCAGCCCTCGGCGAAGCCGCCAGCGAGATAGGCGCGCTGCCGTTCGGCGCCGAGCGCATTGCGCGGCGAGTGGCAGGCGCTGCAATGGCCGAACCCTTCGATCAGATAGGCGCCGCGATTCCATATCGCTGACTTCGATGGATCGGGCTGGAACGCCTGCGCCTGATGGAACAGCGCATTCCATCCGGCGAGCAGCGGCCGCAGGTTGAACGGAAAGACGAGCGCGTTGGCCGGCGTTTCGGCGCGCTCCGGCGCCTGCGCCATCAGATAGGCATAGAGCGCCTGCAGGTCGGCGTCACTGGTCCTGGCGAAGTGCGTGTATGGAAACGCCGGATAGAGATGGCGCCCGTCGCGATGAATGCCCTCGCGCATCGCGCGCTCGAAGGCGGGATAGGACCAGGCGCCGATGCCGGTGTCGACGTCGGGCGTGATGTTGGTGGTGAAGATGGTGCCGAACGGCGTCTCCAGCGGCCGACCGCCGGCGTTCGGAACGCCATGCTCCGACGTATGGCAGACGGCGCAGGCGCCGAGCGCTGCAAGCTCCTTGCCACGGGCGATCGTCGCAGCGGAATAGACCGAGGCGTCGGGCCGGGCGATCGGCGCGATCGCGCGCCAGGGCAGCACGGCCGCGCCGATGCCGATCGCCGCTGCGCAGAGTGCGGCAATGCCGGCGAGCACGCCGCCGCGCTTTGCAAAGGGATTCTGCCATCTGTTGAGGTCGGCCGTCTGCGCAGGCGGCGGGAGCGGGGCGGGCGCGACCGGTTGCTCGCCGCGCAATCCCTTCAAAATGCGTTCCGGTGTGAACGGCAATTCGCGGAAGCGGATGCCGGTCGCGTCATAGATCGCGTTGGCGATCGCAGCGGCGCTCGGCACCGAGGCGGACTCGCCGACGCCGAGCGGCGGTTGATCCCGCCGCGGCAGCATCAACACATCGATCTTCGGCAGCTCAGGAAACTTGATGATGGGGTAGGCGCCCCATTCCCGCGCCGCCACCGCGCCGCGCTCGAAGGACACTTCCTCCATCAGCGCGCGGCTGGTCGACTGGATCACGTTGCCTTCGATCTGGTGCCGCACGCCCTCCGGATTGATCATCAATCCGGAATCCTGGCCGGCGACGACGCGGGTCACGCTGACATCGCCGGTCGCCTTGTTGACGGCGACATCGGCGATCCACGCCGACCATGCTGCGCCGTAACCGGGAAACTTGCTGTGCACGTACAGCGCATAAGCAAAGCCGCGGCCGCGCACGATATCGCCGTCCGCCTCGGGTTCTTTCCACACCGGGCGCGGCGTCCAGCCGGCGCGCTCGGCAACGGCATTGACGAGATCGATCGCGCGTTGGTCCTTCAGATAGCGCAGCCGGTACTCGATCGGATCGACCTTCGCCTCCGCCGCAAGCTCGTCGATGTAGGATTCATGCGCAAAGGTGTTCGGCAGCGCCGAGACGCCGCGAAACCATGACGCGCGCACGATCGGCGGCATGTCGTTGGCGATCACGCGCATGTTCTCGTAGTCGTAGGGCGGGATCGCGGTGCGGTCGCCCATCTCGAACACCGCGGCTTCAGGCGCGATCCGCCCTGTGAGCAGCAGTGCCAATGTCGGCGCGCCGTTCGAGGGATAGCGCGTGGCAAAATCGTAAGCGGCGACGCTGCCGTCGGCGTTGAGCCCGCCATTGACGTCCATCAGCTGCGCGGTGCCCTTCGGCTCCCAGGCATGCTCCTGCTCGCGGGTGAGCTGCACGCGCACAGGACGGCCGACCGCGCGCGACAGCAATAGCGCATCGGCGGAAACATCGTCGGCGCAGTTGCGGCCGTAGCAGCCGGCCGCCTCCATCCGGATCACGTCGATCTCGGATTCCGGCCGCTGGATCAGCAGCGCGAGGTCGCCGCGCAGGATGTGCGGGTTCTGGGTGCCGGACCAGACCCGGATCGCGCCCTCGCTGTAATCGGAGACCGCGCACGACGGGCCGATCGAGCCGTGCATCTGGTAGGGCCAGAGATAAGTCCGCTGCATCGGCTTGGCGGCGGCCTTGAGCGCGGCGTCGACGTCGCCCTTGTCGATCAGCTGGCGCGGCGTCGAGGGATTGGCGCGCAGCGCCTTCTCCACGTCGGCAAGATCGGTCAGCGCCGGTCCCGGCTTCCAGCTCACCTTGAGCTGCGCGGCGGCCTTGATCGCATTCTCCTCGCGCTCGGCAACGACGCCGACGAAATCGCCGATCCGCACCACCGCGACGAGGCCTGGAATATCGCGCACCGAAGCTTCATCGACCGCAATCAGGCTGGTGCCGACGAACGGGCCGGCATCGACGCCGGCGTAAGGGGGGCGGACCACGCGACCGTGCAGCATGCCGGGCACGCGCACATCGTGAACGTAGACGAGCTCGCCGGTGGCCTTCGCCGGCAGATCGACGCGCGGCACGGACTTGCCGACGACCGAATAGGCGCTCACGGCCTTGACCGGAACATCATCGGCAAGATCGAGCCGGATGATCTCGTCCGCGATCAGCTCGCCATAGCTGACGCTGCGGTTGTCGTGGCCGCGGATCAGCCCGTCCTCGATCGTGAGCTCGTCGACAGCTAGCTCCAATCGCTCGGCGGCGCGCGCAAGCAAAAAATGCCGCGCTTGCGCGGCGGCCTTGCGCAGGGGAACGGCGGTGATCTGGATGGTTTCGCTTGCGATCGTCGGGCCCTGGTTCGGCACCACGGCGGTGTCGCCGAGGATCACGACGACGCGGGCAAAGGAGACGTCGAGCTCTTCGGCAACGATCTGACCGAGCGCGGTGCGGATGCCGGTGCCGAGATCGACATGGCCGTTATAGGCATTGACCGTGCCGTCGGCCGTGATGGTGATGAAGGTCTCGAACTCATCTTCGGCGCCCAGCACCGCAGGGCGGACGACCGACAGCGAGCCGCGCTGGCGTTGCTCAGGAGCCCGTGCGTCCACCATCAATCGCGCGCCTCGAGCGCGTGGCCGGCCGCACGCATCGCCGCGCGGATGATCTCGATATGCGCGCCGCAGCGGCAGAGGTTGTAGCGCAGCGCCTCCAGCACCTCATGCTCAGACGGATTGGGATTGCGCGTCAGCAAGGCCTTGGTGGTGATGATCATGCCATTGAGGCAATAGCCGCACTGCGCGGCTTGTTCGTGGATGAAGGCATCCTGCACGGGATCGGGGTGCTCGCGGCTGCCGAGACCTTCGAGCGTGACGATGTTGCGGCCGGCGCAGCCCTCGATCGGAATCACGCAGGCACGCGCAGCGACGCCGTCGATCAGCACCGCGCAGGCGCCGCACTCGCCGAGTCCGCAGCCGTATTTCGGTCCGTTCAATTCGAGGTCGTTGCGCAGCACGTAAAGCAATGCGGTGTCGGGAGCGGCGTCGACATCATGATTCCTGCCGTTCACGGTCAGGCGCATTGCACCGGTTCTCCCTGATGTTTTGCGCTGCAACGCCAGCGTCGGATCGCCGACGAGGATAACGTTTGTATACAAACGTGCAAGCGGCGGTATGCCGCGCTGCAGTGCGTGCCCGCTTTATGAACAGGGTGCGCAAGCGAAGGGCAGGGTTTGATTGCAAAGGCCGCTTGACAGCTCCCGGGCTCGCGCGCAGGATCATTCGTATACGAACGATATGCATGGGAGGCGGAAGCGCAGTATGATCGACCGCCGCCACAAGTCCAGGCTTGGTCACGATGGCTGACACAATGACCGTCGCCGCCGGCGACAAGATCCGCTGCGATGCCTGTCCGGTGATGTGTTACATCAAGCCGGGCGCGGCTGGCGCCTGCGACCGCTATGCCAATCATGACGGCACGCTGGTGCGCGTCGATCCGCACGTCGTGCTGGAGCGCACCATGTCGCACGGCGGCAAGCTGGTTCCGTTCCAGGCGAGTGGCGACTGGGACGGCAAGATCGTCCGCCAGCCCGAACTGTTCGTCACCGCGATCGGCGCCGGAACCACCTATCCGGACTACAAGCCTGCGCCCTTCATCGTGTCGTCGGAAGTCGACGGCGTCGACATGGTCACCGTGGTGACCGAAGGCATTTTCTCGTATTGCGGCGTCAAGGTGAAGATCGACACCGACCGCTATCTCGGCCCGGAAACCGCGACCGTGCGCGCGGACGGCGAGGCGGTCGGCCATGTCACGACCAGCGAATATGGCTCGCAGATGCTCTCGCTCGGCGGGGTGCATCATCTGACCGGCGGCTCCAAGAAGGAGGGCCGCGTCACCTGCGACACGCTGATGGATCTCTCCAACTGCAAGGCTGTCGAACTGACGATCGACGGCGGCGCCACCGTCGTGGTGCAGGCCGGCAGGCCGCCGATCGTCAATGGTGTGGCAGAAGAGCGCATGCGGGTCGGATGCGGCTCGGCGACCATCGGCATGTTCGCCAAACAATGGCACGGCAAGGTCGACGAGGTCGTGGTGGTCGACGACCACATCACCGGCGTGCTCAGCGAGCACCAAGCCGGCAAGCTGCTCGACATCGCCGACACCGGGATCAAGATGAAGGGCCGGCGTTCGACGCCGGGCCGCTATTTCCAGGTCGCCGATCCCGGCACCGGATGGGGTGGCACCAACATCTCCGATCCGCTGTCGATCCTCGGCCCCTTCAATGCGAAGGAGGCGCGGCCCGGGCTCACCATGCTGATGGTCTCGACCACCGGCGAGCATGCGTCCTATTACGTGCTCGACGAGGCGCTGAAGCCGGTCGAGACCGAGATGCCGGCGAACCTCAGATTTTCGGTCGAGCGCATCCAGGAGAATTGCGAGCCGGCGCTGTGCACCGTGCTGTTCATGGGCGGCGCGGGCGGATCGCTGCGCGCCGGCGTCACCGATAATCCGGTGCGGCTGACGCGCTCGGTGAAGGACGCGCTGACACGGGTGACCAGCGGCGGCGCGCCGGTCTATGTCTGGCCCGGCGGCGGCATCACCTTCATGGTCGATGTCACGCAGATGCCGGCCGGCGCCTTCGGCTACGTGCCGACGCCGGCGCTGGTGGCGCCGATCGAGTTCACGATGAAGCTGTCGGACTACGCGGCGCTCGGCGGCCATATGGATTACGTCCGGCCGCTATCCTCACTGCGGGATAGCGCCGAGGTCCGGTCGATGCCGTATCTTCCCGGGCGGCGCGCATGAAGAGGCTCCCGCAAATCGCGCTCCTTCCTGACGGCAAGCGGCTGTATTTGCAGGACGGCCCCATTGATTTGATCGTCGAGGCCAAGGGCAGAGACGCTGACATTCGTACCGCCTATCAGGCCGCTGCGGCGCGCTTCACCGGTTTGCTTGACGAACTCTGCGCGGAGCTGGCCGAGCTGCGCAGTGCGGCGGATCCCCGTCTTTGCGTGCTGAAGGGCGTGGTCGCGCGGCGCATGCATGCGGCGGTCGCGCCGTTTGCCGCCGATTGCTTCATCACGCCGATGGCAGCGGTCGCGGGGTCGGTCGCCGAGGAAATTTTGGGCGCGATGCTTGAGGCCGCGCCGCTCGACCGTGCCTATGTCAACAATGGCGGCGACATTGCCCTGCATCTCGGCGACGGCGAACGATTCACTGTCGGTCTGATGGATCGGCCCGACCGTCACGGCGTGATGCGCACCATGACGGTCGATGCCGATATGCCGGTTCGCGGCATCGCGACCAGCGGCCGCCACGGCCGCAGCTTTTCGCTGGGCATTGCCGATGCCGTCACCGTGCTGGCGCGGACGGCGTCGCAGGCGGATGCTGCGGCGACCGTGATCGCCAATGCGGTCGATCTGCCGGATCACCCCGCGATCCTGCGCTGTCCGGCGAGCGAATTGCAGCCCGACAGCGACCTTGGCGCGCGGCTGGTGACCCGCGATGTCGGGCGGCTCTCGGGACGCGAGATCGAGCAGGCGCTCGAGGCGGGGGCGGCGCGGGCGCGTGACCTCCTGATGTCGGGATTGATCGAAGGCGCGGCATTGCGTCTACTGGGCGAAACGCGGCTTGTCGGTGCAACTGGGATTGGGGCGCCGGCGTCGCACGCGTTACTGAGAAGAACGACAGAACACATGCTGCGGGCATGACCGGGAGCGAGGCAAGATGAGCGCCGTCATTCGCAAGATCGTCACCGTGGTCGAGGAGACCCATCTGGAGATGGGCAAGACCATCGCACCGCCGACAAGGCGTGCTGCCGCGATCGCCGTGATCGAAAACCCCTTTGCCGGCCGCTATGTCGAGGATCTGTCGCCGCTGATCGCGATCGGCGAGGAACTCGGCGAACTGCTCTCGAAGCGGGCCGTCGCCGCGCTCGGCATCGACGGCGCCAAGGCGCACAGCTACGGCAAGGCCGCCGCCGTCGGCGAGAATGGCGAGCTCGAACATGCGGCGGCGATCCTGCATCCGAAGATGGGTGCGCCGGTGCGCAAGGTGCTTTCGAAAGGCGCGGCGCTGATCCCCTCGTCGAAAAAGCGCTCGGGGCCCGGCACCACGCTGGATATTCCGCTCGGGCACAAGGACGCGGCTTTCGTGCGCAGCCATTTCGACGGCATGGAAGTGCAGATCAACGACGCGCCGCGGGCCAACGAGATCATGGTCGCGGTCGCGGTAACCGACAGCGGACGGCCGCTGCCGCGCGTCGGCGGGCTGACGGTCGGCGAGATCAAGGGCGAAGACGGATTGCGATAATCTCTTTGAAGAAAAACTGGAGGACGGGATGCGTGGTTATTTCGTAGGGGCGGGATTGGCGATCGCGGTCGCGACCATGGCAACGAGTGCCATGACAACGCAGGCCATGGCGCAGAGCGAAATCAAGATCGGCGAGATCAACTCTTATTCCTTGCTGCCGGCATTCACCGAGCCCTATCGCAAGGGCTGGCAGCTCGCGGTGGAGGAGATCAATGCCGCCGGCGGCATCGGCGGCAAGAAGCTCGTGGTCATTTCCAAGGACGACGGCGGCAAGCCGGCGGATGCCCAGACCGCGGCGAACGAGCTGGTGTCGAGCGAGAACGTCGCGATGCTCACCGGCACGTTCCTCTCCAATATCGGCCTTGCCGTTTCTGACTTCGCCAACCAGAAGAAGGTGTTCTTTCTGGCGGCAGAGCCGCTGACCGACGCCATCACCTGGTCGAAGGGCAACCGCTACACGTTCCGCCTGCGTCCCTCCAACTACATGCAGGCCGCGATGCTGGTAGAAGAAGCCGCAAAACTGCCCGCAAAACGCTGGGCGACGATCGCGCCGAACTATGAATACGGCCAGTCGGCGGTCGCGGTGTTCAAGAAGCTGTTGTCGGCGAAGCGGCCCGATATCCAGTGGGTCGACGAGCAGTGGCCGCCGCAGGGCAAGATCGACGCAGGTCCGGTGGTGCAGGCGGTTGCCGCGGCGAACCCGGAAGCGATCCTCAACGTCACCTTCGGCGCCGACCTCGTCAAGCTCGTGCGCGAAGGCAACACCCGCGGCCTGTTCAAGGGCCGCACCGTGGTGAGCTTCCTGACCGGCGAGCCGGAATACCTCGATCCGCTGAAGGACGAGACGCCGGAAGGCTGGATCGTCACCGGCTATCCCTGGTACGCGATCAAGACGCCGGAACATGACGCGTTCCTGAAGGCCTACCAGGCCAAGTACAACGACTATCCGCGGCTCGGCTCGATCGTCGGCTACCAGACCATCAAGGCGGCGGCGGCGATCCTTGCCAAGGCCGGCTCGAGTGATCCGGAGAAGCTGATCGCGGCGGCGGAAGGCATCTCGATGCCGTCGCCATTCGGCGAGATCACCTTCCGCAAGATCGATCACCAGTCGACGCTGGGCGCCTTCACCGGCAAGACCGCGCTGAAGGACGGCAAGGGCATCATGGTCGACACCGCCTATCGCAAGGGGGCGGACTATCTGCCCAGCGATGCCGAGATCGAGAAGCTGCGGCCGAAGGATTGATTTTTTTCTTCTCCCTCGCCCCGCTCTTGCGGGGAGAGACTTGAACTTCTCCCTCTCCCCGTTCTTACGGGGAGAGGGGTGGGGTGAGGGGCTATCTCCGCGAACGAGTGCGCGGAGAGTCCCCCTCACCCGAAACTCAAGCTGGCGCTTGAGTTTCGGCCTCTCCCCGCAGGCGGGGCGAGGTGAACGGAAACTCCAACGCGGACCGCCCATGGCTTTCTACGTCGTCCAGTTCCTGACCGGTCTTGCCAGCGCGGCGTCGCTGTTCCTGGTCGCTTCGGGTCTGTCGATCATCTTCGGCGTGACGCGGATCGTGAACTTCGCGCATGGCGCGTTCTACATGCTCGGCGCCTATGTCGCCTTTACCCTGACCGAGCGCTTTTCCGGTGCGCTCGGCTTCTGGGGCGGCATCGTCGTTGCCGCGCTGGCGGTTGCTGCGATCGGCGTGCTGGTCGAGATGGTGCTGCTGCGCCGGATCTACCATTCGCCGGAGCTGTTCCAGTTGCTCGCGACCTTCGGCCTGACGCTGATGGTCGAGGATCTCGTGGTGCTGATCTGGGGCCCGGACGATCTGGTCGGCCGCCGCGCGCCCGGCTTCAAGGGCGCGCTCGATTTCTTCGGCCAGAATATTCCAACCTATGATCTGTTCCTGATCGTGCTCGGGCCGGTCGTGCTCGGCGTGCTCTGGCTGTTGTTCCAGCGCACCCGCTGGGGTGTGCTGGTGCGCGCGGCGACGCAGGACCGCGACATGGTGGCCGCGCTCGGCGTCAATCAGAAATGGCTGTTCACCAGCGTGTTCGCGCTCGGCGTCTTCCTCGCCGCGCTCGGCGGCGCGCTGCAGATTCCGCGCGATGCGGTCAATCACGCGATGGATCTGCGCGTCATCGTCGAGGTCTTCGTCGTGGTCGTGATCGGCGGCCTCGGCAGCATCATCGGCGCCTTCGTCGCGGCGGTGCTGGTCTCGGAGCTCAACGCCTTCGGCATCCTGATCTTCCCGAAGATCTCCATCATCCTGGTGTTCCTGGTGATGGCGGTGGTGCTGATCGTCCGGCCGTGGGGGCTGTTCGGCAAGCCGGAGGCACTGGCACGGCGCACGCCGGGGCTGACCGTCAATCCGTGGCGTCCGCTGACGATGAACGAGCGGTTCGCCGCGATTGCCGTGCTGGTCCTCGCCGCCGCGCTGCCGTTCGTCGCCGGCAATTATTTGCTCACGGTCGGCTCGGAGATCGCGATCTTCGTGATCTTCGCGGTCAGCCTGCACTTCCTGATGTCGGTCGGCGGGCTCGCCTCGTTCGGCCACGCCGCCTATTTCGGCCTCGGCGCCTATGGCGTGGCGCTGCTCGCCAAGATGGCCGGCCTGCCGATGATTGCCTGCCTGCTGCTCGGGCCGCTGCTCGGGCTCCTCGGCGCCGCCGTATTCGGCTTCTTCGCGGTGCAGCTCGCCGGGGTCTATTTCGCGATGCTGACCCTGGCCTTTGCCCAGATCGTCTGGTCGATCGCGTTCCAGTGGGTGTCGGTCACCGGCGGCGACAACGGCATCCTCGGGGTCTGGCCTGCGAGCTGGGCGGCGAGCCCGTCGCATTTCTACTGGCTGTCGCTCGGCATCGCCGCGCTCGCGGTGGTGATCCTCCGCATCATCGTGTTCTCGCCGTTCGGCTTCGCGCTGCGCGCGACGCGCGATTCGCCGCTGCGCAGCGAAGCCATCGGCATCGACGGCAAGCGCATCCAGTGGACCGCCTTCGTCATTGCGGGCACGGTCGCCGGCCTTGCCGGCGCGCTGTTCGCCTATCTCAAGGGCAGCGTGTTCCCCGACAATATGGGCATCTCGCTGTCGGTCGATGCGCTGGTCATGGTGCTGCTCGGCGGTGTCGAGACGGTGTCGGGCGCGGTGGTCGGCGCCATCGTCTACAAGGCGCTCAACATCTGGCTGGTCAGCCAGACCGATTGGTCAAAACTCGTGCTCGGCGCGTTCGTGGTGCTGATCGTGGTCGCGTTCCCGAAGGGCATCGTCGGCACGCTGGAAGCCTTCATGCATCGCCGGCGCAAATCCTCGTCGTCGGTATCGCCCTTGCTGACCTCCCGCATCGAGAGCGCCGAATGAGCATGGTTCCCACATTGCTGTCGGTCGAGGGGCTGACCAAATCCTATGGCGGCGTGCATGCCGTGCGCGGCGTCTCCTTCGAACTGCGTGCCGGCGAGATTTTGGCGCTGATCGGGCCGAACGGCGCGGGCAAGAGCACCTGCTTCGACATGCTCAACGGCCAGAATATTCCCGACAGCGGCCGCATTCGCGTGCTGGGCGCGGAGACCACGGGCAAGAAGCCGCGCGTGATCTGGCGCATGGGCGTCGGCCGCACCTTCCAGATCGCGGCGACATTCCCCACCATGACGGTACGCGAAAACGTGCAGGTCGCGCTGGTCTCGCATAGCGGGCAATTGTTCAACCTGTGGGCCTCCACCGCCCGCCACGCCCGCGACGAGGCCGGGCGGCTGCTCGATCTGGTCGGCATGGGTGCCTATGCGGAGCGGCCCTGCGGCGAGCTCGCCTATGGCGACGTCAAGCGGCTCGAGCTTGCGATCGCGCTCGCCAACCAGCCGAAGCTGCTCCTGATGGACGAGCCGACCGCCGGCATGGCGCCGCGCGAGCGCGTCGAGCTGATGCGGCTGACGGCTCGGATCGCGCGCGAGCAGTCGATCGGCGTGCTGTTCACCGAGCACGACATGGACGTGGTGTTCGAGCATGCCGACCGCATCCTGGTGCTGAACCGCGGCCTCCTGATCGCCGAAGGCTCGCCCGAAGAGGTGCGCGGCAATGCCCAGGTGCGGGCGATCTATCTCGGCGAGGGCCTCGTCTACGATGCGCGGCACCGCGAGGGAGCATCGGCATGAAGCTGACGGTAAAGGATCTCAACAGCTTCTACGGCCCGGCGCATATCCTGTTCGACATCGCACTCGAGGTCGGCGAGGGCGAGGTGGTCGCCTTGCTCGGGCGCAACGGCGCCGGCAAATCGACCACGTTCCGCTCCATCGTCGGCCTGGTCGCGAACCGCTCCGGCCGCGTGATGTTCGAGGGCCGGGACGTCTCCGATTTGCCGACGCATGCGATCGTGCGGGGCGGGCTCGGCTATGTCCCGGAGGAGCGGCGCATCTTCACGGATCTGACGGTCGAGGAGAATCTCGAGGTCGGCCGCCAGCCGAGGCGGGCAGGCGCGCCGCAATGGGATCGCGAAAAACTGTTCAAGCTGTTCCCGAACCTCGGCGAGATGCGCGGCCGGCCCGGCGGGCGCATGAGCGGCGGCGAGCAGCAGATGCTGACGATCGCGCGCACGCTGATGGGCAATCCGTCGCTGGTGCTGCTCGATGAGCCCTCGGAGGGGCTGTCGCCGAAAATCGTCGAGCAGATGGTCGATGCGATCCTGGCGATGAAGAAAGAGGGCGTTAGCATCGTCGTCTCCGAGCAGAATTTGCATTTCGCCCGGCTGATCTCGGATCGCGCCTATATCATCGAGCGCGGCCGGATCTGTTTCGGCGGCACCATGGCGGAGCTCGATGCGCGTCCGGATATCCGGGACGCGCATCTGTCGCTGTAAGGGCGGAGTGGACAATGGCGAGGAGTGCGGCACCGAAGCGAAACGGGAAGGCGACGAAGCCGGGATATGTGCTGGACGAGCAGATCGGCTTCATCCTGCGCCAGGTGTCGCAGCGCCACGCCGTGATCTTCGCCCGCGAGATCGGCATCAATCTGACGCCGACGCAGTGGGCAGCGCTGTCGAAGCTGTCGGAGGTCGGCGCCTGCTCGCAGAACCAGCTCGGGCGGCTGACCTCGATGGACGTTGCGACCATCAAGGGCGTGATCGATCGCCTGACCGCGCGCGGCCTGACCGAGACCTCGCCGGATCCCGACGACGGCCGCCGCCTGCTGGTGAGTCTGACGCGCGCCGGCCAGCAGATGGCCGACAAGGCCGCACCCAATGCGCTGGTGATCTCCAGGGAAACGCTGGCGCCGCTGGACGCCAAGGAGCGCGAGACGCTGATCGCGCTGCTCGGCAGGCTGCGGTGACATTATCTATCCCCGTCACCCTGAGGAGCCGCGCGCAGCGTGGCGTCTCGAAGGGTCGACGGCCCCGACTTCTGCCGTGGGCCGTTCAACCTTCGAGGCACGCTTGCGCGTGCACCTCAGGGTGACGGGTCGCCGCTACTGCTTCGTGCGATCTCCAGCGTCTTACCTACGGGCAGGGTGCCGCGTCCGGACTACGTTGCAAGACCAAGCACCAGCGCAACGACACCCACCAGCACCAGGCTGAGCGCCCAAACCGTGTCCAGATTGAACCAGCTCCGGGATACGAATTTGAGGCCAAGGTAGCGGTAGACCAGCCACGCCAGGCATCCGCCGGCGGCGATCATCGCGCCGGCATGGACGATCGAGACCAGTACGGCCATCGTGAGGCTGGTATCGATCAGGCTGTTGGCGGCCGCATGGCCTTGGTCCGCTTCAGCCTCGCGGCACAGCCCCAGATAGATCGGCACCAGCATCAGCGCCGCGCCATGCGCGATCGCCACGGCGAACGACCACAAAGCGAGTTGCGTCGGCGGTATCCGCGCCAGGGCGCGCGGATGGCGTCGGTCGATCAGCCGATAGACGCCGAACAGGATGACGAGCAGGCTCGCGCCGATCCGGATCGTGCGCTGCCATTCGACGAGGGTGATCAAGAGCGCGAACGGAAGGATCACCAGCAGCATCGCCAGCAAATGACCGATCGCGAGCGGGCCAAGCGCGGTCACCAGCGCACGCGAACTTTTCTGCATCAACCCTGCGGCAACCGCAAGCGGCCAGCCCATGCCCGGGTTGATTCCGTGGTAGAGGCCGCTCGCAATGACCGCCAGCCACAGCCAGGCCGGAGTCCAGTCGGCCGGGCTCACGTCAGGGCCCTTTCCGTTCCGATCGAATCGGAACGGGCTCTGGATTCTTGTTTTGACGCGTTTTCTTCACGCGAACCGGTACCCACTTCGCTCGAAAACGCTCTAGACCGACGGATAGCAGAACGAGTCGGTGGAGCAGTCACCGCCATCGAGCCGGATCTGGTGCGCCCGGTAGCCGTCGGGGAAGCTGACCCAGTAGTCCTTCGCCAGTTCGAGCCCTCCGCCCGGGCTTGCATTCGCCATCACCTCGGCGCCGGGAATGCCTTGCGGATAGAACTGGTCGTCCCAGGTCGAGTAGAGCGAATTGGTCCAGTACACCCGCTTGCCGTCGCGGCTGATCTCGACCATCTGCGGCCCGCCGGCAAAGGCCTGTCCGTTCGGGTGAGGCGCGCGATGAACGATGCCGCCGATGCGGACCGATCCGGCGAGCTTCGGCTTGCGCGGATCGCTGACGTCGTATTGGCGCATCTCGCCGGTGCCCCAGCAGGCGACATAGAGAAACTTGTCATCCATCGACAAGTCGATATCGGTCACCAGCGGAGGTACGGCGCCGAAACCCTGCAACAGCGGCGGCAGTTGGTCCTTCGATGCAGGCTCGGGCGGGATCGTCACCGTCTTCTCGATGTGAAACTTGCCGCCCTCGCGCCACCAGGTCCAGATCGAACCCTCGAGGTTCGTGGTATCGACGACGACGCCAACGAAGCCGTGTTCGCGAACCGGATCGTGCGCCGGACGCACCTCCAGCGCCATCTGATGATTGGCGCCGAGGTCGATGGTCTGGACATTGCGTCGGGCGCGCAGGTCCCAGAAATGCAGCCGATGGCCGTATTTGTTCGACAGCAGGTCTTCCGGCACGATGCCGTTCTCGAACTGCGGCGGCAAGGCCCACTCGCTGCTCACCATGTAGTCGCGCGGCAGATTCCACCAGAAGTCATAATGCTTGGTCTGCGGCCCACGATCGATCTCCCACCGGCCGAGGACCTCGAATGTCTCGCAGTCCATGATGAAGATGCCGGGCGGCCCGTCGGTGCCGTCCTTGCCGCTCCCGCCGAGCGTGCTGACATAGATGCCTTCCGGCCCGCAGTGGATGGTGTGCGGTCGCGAGTAGCCGGTCTTCTTGAAGATCTCCTCGGGCTCGATGATCTTGTGGATCTTCGCTTGCGTCGGATCCGGCTTGGTGTCGACGATATAGATCCGGGAGGATCGCATGCCGGGGATGATGAGATAGCGACGCTCGAGGAAGGCGTGTCC
Organism: Bradyrhizobium sp. USDA 4541; assembly: GCF_024171085.1. Lineage (NCBI taxonomy): Bacteria > Pseudomonadati > Pseudomonadota > Alphaproteobacteria > Hyphomicrobiales > Nitrobacteraceae > Bradyrhizobium > Bradyrhizobium sp. USDA 4541. The sequence continues at coordinate 7,943,244 of NZ_JALJZF010000001.1, read as the reverse complement.
GGCCAGCGGGGACAGCGCCGACGAGCAGGCGTTCCAGCCGAAATGGTGGAACTCGTCGCCCTTGTTGGGCATCGTCACCGTATGGACGATCTTGCTGTAGGTTGGGGAGCCGGGCTTGACGTCGATCACCGCGAGTGCGTCCGGCTTCGAGAAATCCGGACTGAGCAGCACGGTGTAGGCAAAGCTCTCGGCCGGCGCTTCCATCGCGAGCTTCGGCGAGGCATGGAACGTAGGATCTGGCCTCATCGTCATCGGCTGCCTCCTGATTGCCTGGTGTAGATCAACACGGCATGGCGGCACGCAGCAGCAAGAACTATCCGGATCGAAAATGCCTCTTGCGAGTGCCGCCGGCTAAGGTTCGCTTGCGCAGGATACACCGCAATGGTGACAGGTGAAAACAAGGTTCGGTTACGCAGGCGGCGCGGCAAAGCCGCGCGCCGCCGGGCGCGCGATCTGGCAGCCCGCTCAAGGGGTTGAGCAAGCGATCCAGCACGATCAGCCTGAGAGCAAGTGAATGTATGACTGACGAGTGGCACCAAACGCTCGGCGCCGTCCTGGCGACGGCCGGGACGGCAACGGATACGTTGCACCGCTGTTCACCCCGTCACCTCCGCGCAACGGCCTTGGTGCACGTCACTTCGCCACCACCTCCGGCACCTTGCCCGCGGGCGGCGTGTTGCGGCTGCGCTGGGTGCGGACGATGCCGTCGATGATGGTCATGCCGATGCCCGGGAGATCGCCGAGCTGAACGCTCTCCAGGATGTTCTTGCCCGGCGAATGCTGTGCCTTGTCCATCAGCACGAAATCGGCCGAGCGGCCGACCTCGATCAGGCCGCAATCGAGCTCGCGCATCCGCGCGGTGTTGCCGGTCGCCAGACAGAACGCCAGCTCGGCCGGGAGCTCGCCGAGCGAGGACAACAGCGAGACCATCCGCAAGATGCCGAGCGGCTGCACGCCGGAGCCGGCCGGCGCGTCGGTGCCGAGGATGACGCGGTGCAAATCGCCCATCTCGCGCGCGGTGCGCAGCGTGAACAGCGCCGAGCGCTCATTGCCGTTATGCACCAGCTCGAGTCCGCGCTTGCAGCCCTCGCAGATGCAGCGGATCTGGTCGTCGGGCAGGGCGGTGTGGCCGCCATTGATATGACCGACCACGTCGGTGTCGGCCTCCAGCACCACGTCCTTGTCGATCAGGCCGGAGCCCGGGATCGACGGGCCGCCGGTGTGGATCGTGCTTTGAATGCCGTATTTGCGCGCCCAGCCGACCATCTTGCGCGCGGTCGGTCCGTCCTTGACGCCGCCGAGCCCGACCTCGCCGAGCAGCTTGACGCCGGCGGCGGCCATCTCCTTGAAGTCGTCCTCCACCATCTCGCATTCGATCACGGGCGCGCCGGCATGCACCTTCACGCCGCCCGGTCGCAGCGTCCAGAACGCGCGCTGTGCGAAGATCGCCATCGCCTTCAACCCGACGACGTCGCGCGGACGCCCGGGCATGTGCACCTCGCCGGCGGAGATCATGGTGGTGACGCCGCCATGCAGATAGCTGTCGATCCAGTTGATCTGGTTCTGCCGCGGCGTCCAGTCGCCGGCGACGGGGTGGACGTGGCTGTCGATCAGGCCGGGCGCGACCGTCGTGCCATTGGCATCGACGATGGTGGTGGCGCCTTCGGTGTCGACATCCTTGAGGCGGCCGATCGCAGTGATCTTGCCGTTCTCGGCGACGATGGTGTCGGCATCCAGGATCGGCTTTTCCAGGGCCCCCGACAGCATCAGCCCGATATTGCGGATCACCAGCTTGCTCGGACCGGCCGCCTGGGGTGCAGCGTGCGCCATGGTTTTTCCTTTTGGTTCAACGCCTTCGCCGGCCATTGTGCCCGTGGCTTGACGGCCGGATCAAGCTGGATTATTCATTTGTGTACGAACGATCGTGTACAAATGATTTTGCCGCCAATCCGGCCCGCGCGTCAAGGAAACTGACGATGAGCAATTTCAACCAGGAAAGCGTCCTCAGCGTTCACCACTGGACCGACACGCTGTTCTCCTTCAAGACCACGCGCAACCCGTCGTTCCGCTTCCGCAACGGCGAGTTCACCATGATCGGGCTCAAGGTCGGCGAGAAGCCGCTGCTGCGGGCCTACAGCGTCGCCAGCGCGAATTACGAGGACACGCTGGAGTTCTTCTCGATCAAGGTTCCGGACGGCCCGCTGACCTCACGCCTCCAGCACCTCAAGGAAGGCGACGAGATCATCGTCAGCCGCAAGGCGACCGGCACGCTGGTCATCGACAACCTCGAGGATGGTCGCAACCTCTATCTGATCGGCACCGGCACCGGCCTCGCGCCGTTCCTCAGCGTGATCAAGGATCCCGAGACCTACGACCGGTTCGAGAAGGTCGTGCTGCTGCACGGCTGCCGCCGCGTCAAGGAGCTCGCCTATGGCGAGATGATCACCGAGAAGCTGCCGCAGGACGAACTGATCGGCGAATTGGTACGCGACCAGCTGATCTACTACCCGACCGTGACGCGCGATCCGTTCCATAACCGCGGCCGCATCACCGACCTCATCACCTCGGGCAAGCTGTTCACCGACATCGGCCTGCCGGCGCTCGATGCCGCGCATGACCGCGTCATGATCTGCGGCTCGCCGGCGCTGGTCGCCGACACCCGCACGCTGCTGAACGGCCGCGGCTTCGTCGAAGGCAATCACGGCGAATCCGCGCAATTCGTGGTCGAGAAGGCGTTCGCCGAGCGCTGAAGCTCGGCACGCATCTCGCCGTCATTGCGAGCGAAGCGAAGCAATCCATTGCTACCCAGCGCGCGGAGGGATGGATTGCTTCGCCGCTCCGCTCCTCGCAATGACGCGGATGGAGCTGTGTAGTCAAGGCCTGACCGCCGGCGTCTCGACCGGCATGCCGCGTGCCCGCGTCATCAGATAGAGCTCGAGCTCGACCAGCTCCGGCGAGCCGTAATCATAAGCCTGCGCGCGGATACCGGTGATGCAGGCGCGCAGCCGCCGCTGCAACGATCCGAGCGCCTGCCATTCCAGCCGGTACAGCGGATAGCCGGTCGGCTGGCCTTGCGTGATCGCGCTGCCCGCGAGCTTCTTGTCCCAATTATCATCGTGGCAATTGGTGCAGCCGAGATTGAGCTGGCCCTGCCGTTGCATGAACAGCGCGTGGCCCCGTTCGACGAACGGCGCGAGCTCCGGATCGTCGCCGGCCGTAATCGGCATGCCGCGCGATTGCCGTGCGACATAAGCGGTCAGCGCCAGCAGCTCGCGGCTTTCATAGGCGAAAGGCGAGGCCTGCTGGTGATTGCTCTGGCAGAGGTTGATCCGTCCCTCGAGGTCGACCGGCTTGCCTAGCGCCTTGTCGAAGGCCGGATAGTGCGCCGCGACGCCATTCATGCTGACGCGGGCGTCGTTGTGGCAGTCGGCGCAGGCCTTGTTTGCGGTACCGGCCTTGCGCGTCCACAAGGCCTCGCCGTCGAGCACGGACAGCATGCCGGGATTGGCGGTGTCCTCGTCCTGCATCGCCTTGCTGTCGGCGCTCATGAAGCTGTAGCCGGAGCGGCGTTCGGATCGCGGGATCTCGGTCGCGAGCGCGACGCCCGCCATCGCCGTCAGCAGCGCGATGCAGACCGCAATCCTCATTCGACCGTGATCGAAGCCTGCGCGGTCTCCGAAAACCCTTTGTCGCCGATCCATTCGAATTCGAACTTGCCGCTCTCGGTCACCGTGGTGAAGAAGGTGATGAACGGATTGGCCGCGATCGCAGGATAAAGATCGGCGCGGAACACTTCCTTGCCGTTGAAGCGGCAAGTGAAGCTCGTGATGATGTCGCGCGGCACCACGCTGCCCGAGGCCGTGTGGCGGTAGCCGGTCTCCATGATGTGCGACATCAGCGTCTTGATCTCGATGACGCTGCCGCGCTTGGCCTTGGCCGGGACATTGATCAGGGCCGACGGCATCAGATCGCCTCCTCGGTGCAGGCAGCGAGCGTCACCACGACGTCGGCAGTTGCAGACCAGAACGTGTCGTCGGACAGCCGCGCGATGGCGGTGACCTTCTGGCTGTCAGCGAGGCGGATGCGGGTTGACACCTGGGCGCGCCCGGCGCGCGGCCCGAGATGGAAATTGCCGATGTTCGGCTGCGGGTTCTTCTCGTTGAAGACGTGGATGCTCTTCACATACTCGTCCGCCGTCATCGGGCTGGTGACGCTGACCGTCATCGGCACCGTGTTGCCGTTCTCGACCAGCGGCGGAATGTCGAGCTTGACCTTGCCGGTGTGCACATCGGCCTCGCCGACGACATTGCGGATCGCGGCGGACAGCATCGCCGGCGTCGCGTCCACGGGGCGCACGATCACCAGCGCGGCGGCGCCGCCAGTCAGGCTCAGAAACGTCCGGCGTGTGGTGTGGTCCGAATTCGCCATCGATTGATTGGTCCTAGTTCCGCAGTGTCGTCAAGTAAGCCACGAGATCCTCGATCTGCTCCGCCGACAGGATCGGCTTGCCGCGCCAAGAGGTACCGACCCGCACGAGCCCTTCGACCCGATAGTAGGACGGCATGATCGTCGCCGCGTTGAGATGCGACGCATCGACCAGGCGGAGCCGCAACTGTCCTTCCGACCAGCGGCTGCCGCTTCCGGCAAGGTTCGGCGCGAGGTCGCCCTGGAACGCCTGCTCGGGAAATGGGCCGCTGTGACAGAGGATGCAAGTGGAGGAACGCTCGACGATCAGGGCGCGGCCGCGCGCCACATCGCCCCTGGTTCCCGTCAGCGAGGCCGGAATCGCATCGCCCACGACGGTGTAATTCCGCAGCTCCTCGGCGCCGACGGGCCAGCAGGCCGCGAACAGTCCCGCGGCGAGAAGCATTGTGAGGGCGAGCCTAGCCAAAGGCATCTCCCGTGATCCTCTTGAACCAGTCGAGCGCCTGATCGGCCTCGCGCTGGCGCAGCTCGCGCGGCGCATCGACCGGGCTCGTGGTGACCTCCGCTTCGGCGTACTGATCTTCCTTCGGCTGATAGATGCCCTTCAGCGAGAAGGCGTAGCCCGGCGCGACCGTGTTGTAGCAGGCACCATCCAGCCGCGGCGTCTCCGGCGCCTTGCCGGCAAGCGCGCTCACGATCGCGGCCGCGCAGGCGCGGCCTTGCGCTGCCGCCGCGGAGGCGGATTTCGGGATGCCGCCGGCGATCGCGGCATCACCGATGACGTGGATGTTGGGCACGAGCTTTGAAGCAAATGTGACGGGATCGATCGGGCACCAGCCGGTGTGGTCGGCGGCGCCGGCGATGTCAGCGATGCGGCCGGCCCTTTGCGGCGGGATCACATTGGCGACCGCGGCGGTGTAGTTGCCGAAGTCGGTGACGATCTCGTTGGTCGCCGGATCGACCGACGTCACCCGTCCGCCCTGCGACAGCGCGATCCGTTCGATCATGCCGGGATAGAGCTCCGTCCAGGCCTTCTCGAACAGCTTCTGCTGCGAGTAATTGTCCTTGGCGTCGAGCACCAGGATCTTCGACTTCGGCTTGTTCGCCTTCAGATAATGCGCGATCAGGCTGGCGCGCTCGTAAGGCGCGGGCGGACAGCGCAGCGGCGCAGCCGGCACTGCGATCACGACGAGGCCGCCATCGTCCATGGCTTCAAGCTGCTTGCGCAACAGCATGGTTTGCTCGCCGGCCTTCCAGGCGTGCGGCATCTTCTCGGCCGCTGCCTCGTCATAGCCGGAGAGGGCGTCGAAGCGCATGTCGATGCCGGGGGCCAGCACCAGCCGGTCATAGGACAGCGTTGTCCCATCAGCGAGCGCGATGCTGCGCGCCTGCGCGTCGACCTTCGTCGCCGCCTGTGCGGCAATCGTGATGCCGTCGGCCCCAACCTTGTCATAGGTGAATTGCTGCGCGGCAAGCTCGCGCAGACCTGCAATCACCTCGTTGCTGAAGGGGCAGGCGGTGAAAGTCCTGTTCGGCTCGATCAGCGTAACCTGAAGCTTGGTGTCGAGCCGCCGCAGCGCCCGCGCGCAGGCCGCGCCGCCGAAGCCGCCGCCGATCACCGCGATGCGCGGCGCCGCCTGCGCCAACGCCGGACGCGCCAAGGCGGCCGCTGCGACGGCAGCGGCGCCACGGATCACATCCCTGCGCGTCTGATGACGCGTGACGGCCATGCACGAGAATCCGAAAAAAGGAGGCGGCGGCCGGTCGGGGCCGCCGCTTCCGGTTTGATCAGGCGAAGCTGATGTTCTGGTTGCGCAGCGGGAAGCTGCGGATGCGCTTTCCCGTCGCGGCGAAATAGGCGTTGAGCACCGCCGGCGCCGCAACGCCGATGGTCGGCTCGCCGACGCCGCCCCAGAATCCGCCGCTCGGCACCATCACCGATTCCACCTTCGGCATCTCGTTGATGCGCATCGAGTTGTAGGTGTCGAAATTGGTCTGCTCGATGCGGCCGTCCTTCACGGTGCAGCCGCCGTAGAACAGCGCGCTGAGGCCGTAGACGAAGGAGCCCGCGATCTGCCGCTCGACTTGCGCCGGGTTGACGACATAGCCGGGATCGGTGGAGGCGACGATGCGATGCACCTTGATCTTGCTGCCGTCGGTCACCGAGATCTCGGCGGCGCCGGCAACATAGCTGCCATAGCCCATTACCTGCGCGATGCCGCGATAGACGCCCTGCGGCGCCGGCGTGCCCCAGCCGATCTTCTCGGCCACGGCGTTGAGCACGGCGAGATGCTTGGGGTGCTTGCCCATCAGCTTGCGGCGGAATTCGAGCGGGTCCTGCCCGACCGCCAGCGCCAGCTCGTCCATGAAGCATTCCATGTAGATCGCGTTGTGATTGACGTTGACGCCGCGCCAGAAGCCCGGTGGAACGTGCGGGTTGCGCATCGAATGCTCGACCAGCAGGTTAGGCACCGAATAGCCGATCGCGGCCTCGCCGGCTTGCGCGACGCCCTGGAACGCGGCGGGGTCCATGCCGTTCTGCAGCGCTTCCGGGCGCACCGAGAACAGGATGGATTGACCCGACAGCCGGTAGTGCAGCGCGACCAGGTTGTTGTCGGCATCGAACGCACCGGTCAGCTTGCACTGCGTGATCGGGTGATACTTGCCGTGCTGCATGTCCTCTTCGCGCGACCACAGCAGCTTGATCGGCGTGCCCGGCATCTGCTTGGCGATCGCCACCGCCTGCCGCACATAGTCGGTCATGCCGCGCCGGCCGAAGCCGCCGCCGAGCATCAGCTTGTGCACGTCGACCTTCTCCGCCGGCAGGCCGGAGGCCTCCAGCGCCGCCGCGAACGCCGCCTCGCCATTCTGCGTGCCGCACCAGACCTCGCATTTGTCAGACGTATAGAGCACGGTGGCGTTCATCGGCTCCATCGTGGCGTGGTTCTGGTAGGGATAGCTGTAGACCGCCTCGACCTTCTTGGCAGCGCTGGCGATCGCCGCCTTGGCGTCGCCGTTCTGGTTGCCGACATAGGCCGGCTGCGCATTGTCGAGGCCTTCGGCGAGCCATGTCGCGATCGTCTCGCTGGAGACCTTGGCGTTGGGGCCTTCGTCCCAGACGATCGGTAGCGCATCCAGCGCGGTCTTGGCGTGCCACCAGGTGTCGGCGACGACGGCAACCGCGCTGTCGCCGACCTGCACCACCTTCTTGACGCCTTTCATGCCGGCGACCTTGGCCTCGTCAAAGCTCTTCACCTTGCCGCCGAACACCGGGCAATCCTTGATCGCGGCGTTCAGCATGCCCGGCAGCTTGATGTCGATGCCGTAGACCATCTTGCCGGTGGTCTTGTCGACGGTGTCGAGCCGCTTCAGGCCCTTGCCGGCGATGGTCCAGTCCTTCGGGTCCTTCAGCTTGACGTCGGCCGGCGGCTCGAGCCTGGCCGCGGCTTCCGCGACCTTGCCGTAGGTCGTCGTCTTGCCCGAGGGCGTGTGGGTGATGACACTGTTGACGGCCTTGCATTCCGAGGCCGGCACCTTCCACTCGTTGGCTGCCGCCTGGATCAGCATAACGCGCGCGGTGGCGCCGCCCTTGCGGACATAATCCTGCGAGGTGCGGATGCCGCGGCTGCCACCGGTCGAGAAGTCGCCCCAGGCGCGCTTGCGGGCGACGCTCTGGCCGGGCGTCGGATATTCTGTCGTGACCTTCGACCAGTCGCATTCCAGTTCTTCGGCGACGAGCTGGGCGAGGCCGGTGAGCGTGCCCTGGCCCATTTCGGAGCGGGCGATGCGGATCACCACGGTGTCGTCGGGCCGGATCACGACCCAGGCGTTGACTTCAGGCGCGCCGTCGGCCGCGCGCACCACGGCGGGGCCGCCGAACGGCAGGTCGAGGCCGAGCGCGAGGCCGGCGCCGGCGGTTGCGGTGCCGATCACAAAGGCGCGGCGATTCAGTTTTGGCATGACGTGCTGGTTCATCGCTGCGTCCTTATGCGTTCGCGGCAGCATGGATCGCCTCGCGCACCTGCTGGAAGGTGCCGCAGCGGCAGATATTGGTGATGGCGTCGTTGATGTCGTCGTCGGTCGGCTTCGGATTGTCCTTCAAGAGCGCCGCGACGGCCATGATCATGCCGCTCTGGCAATAGCCGCATTGCGGCACGTCGCTGGCGATCCAGGCGAGCTGCACCTTGTGCATCACGCCGCCCGCCGCGAGACCCTCGATCGTGGTGATTTCCTTGCCGGCCGCTTCGCTCACCGTGACGCCGCAGGAGCGCATCGCGACGCCGTCGATATGCACGGTGCAGGCGCCGCATTGGGCGATGCCGCAGCCGTATTTGGTCCCCGTCAGTCCGACGTTCTCTCTGATAGCCCACAACAGTGGCGTATCGTCCTCGACGTCTACAGTAATTGTCTTGCCGTTAATTTTGAGGTTTGCCATCGCGATCCCCTGAATGGTCCGATCCTCCGACCGGACTGCAGCGCGATGTTGGCCTTGAAACTGGAACGGTTCAAATCAAGAAAATGCGCTCGCAGCGCGAAAGAAAGTTGATGCTGTGGTGTTTGGCCGCGGACTGTGCGCGCCGCATACCTGTCATGACTTTTGCGGTGAAGCGACGGCCAAACGCAGGAAGCTCATGACGCTGCCGAGCGCGGCAAATCCGGCACCCAGCGCCAGCGCCACGGTGGCGCCCTCGCGGTCGGCCAGCGCGAAGCAGAGCGCGGCGAGGGCGGCGCCGGTGGTCTGCCCGGTCAGCCGCGCGGTCGCGACGATGCCGCTGGCGCTGCCGCTGCGATGCGACGGCGCGCTCGACATGATCGCCTTCATGTTCGGGGTCTGGAAGAAACCGAAGCCGATGCCGCAGATCATCGTGCGCCAGACGATGTTGGCGACGCTGGGCTCGGTCGGCAGGGTCGCGAGCAGCACCATGCCAAGTCCGAGCAGCAGCATGCCGATGCCGCCGAGGATGCCGGCCGGATAGCGGTCCGACAGCCGGCCGCCGATCGGCGCCATGAAGGCGACCACCAGCGGCCAGGGCGTCATGAAGAAGCCGGTCTCGACCTGCGAGCGGTGCAATATGTCCTCGAAGTAGAACGGCAGCGATACGAAGGCGAGGCCCTGCACAGCGAACGAGCAGACGGCGGTCGCGGCGGATAGCGCGAAGATCGGCCGCCGGAACAGGTCGATCGGCAGCATCGGCGCCGGATGGTCGGCATGCCGCCGGGTCAGGATCCATCCGAACAGGACGGCGCCGACAAGCTCGGCGATGACAAGCGCCGGCGCGGCCTTGTGCGCGGCGCTGCCGATGCCGATGATGAAGAGGCCGAGACAGGCGCAGGCCAGCGCCGCGCCGGCGAAATCGAAGGCGTGGGTGGCGCGCGGCGTCGTCGGCAGCGTCTTCATGCCGATCAGCAACGCGACGACGCCGAACGGAATATTGACGGCGAACAGCCAGGGCCATGGGCCGAGCGCGAGGATTCCGGAGGCGATGGTCGGCCCCAGCGTGAAGGCGGTCGCGACCACGAGCGCATTGTGGCCGAAGCCGCGGCCGTGCATCCGGCTCGGATAGACGAAGCGCACCAGCGCTGTGTTGACGCTCATCAGGCCGCTGGCGCCGAGCCCCTGCAAGGTGCGCGCAACCAGCAGACTCGGCAGCGACCACGCCAGGGCACAGCCGAGTGACGCCAATGTGAACAGCAGCAGGCCGCCGAGATAGATTCGCTGGTGGCCGACGATCTCGCCGAGCGCGCCGAGCGGCAGCAGCGTCGCGACCAGCGCGATCTGATAGACGTTGACGACCCAGACCACTTCCGCAGGGCTGACATGCAGATCGCTCGCGATCGCCGGCAGCGCGATATTGGCGATCGCGGTATCGAGCGAGGCCATCGCCAGCGCCGTGAAGATCGCGGCCACCGCCCAGCGGCGGCGTTCCCAAGGCAACCCATCGGTGATCGGCGCCGTTGCCGCGGTGGTCGGGGTCTTCTCGAGCATGCCTGAAATGTCTCCGCGACCGCCATGTACTACGCCGGCATCCCGTTCCCCAGCCGCGCCATTGCATGATGCATATGCGAAGCGGCCTTGCCGGAAGCGTCAAAAGTCCGGCCGCGGACCAGATATCCCTCGATGGCGCGCAGTACCCGCCGGGTGGCCGCAGCCTGCGAGAGGTCGTTTTGAAGCGCGTGGTCGACCATGGCGCGGCTGATCACGATCAGATCCTCGATGGCGTCATCGTCGACTGGCCTTGCGATCTCACGACGATGCCGCGCCAGCAGGGCGGCGACCAGTTCCTTCAATTCGCCGGTCGCTGACGTGCCCAATGACGCCGGGCGCAGGCGATCCTCCTCGGCCTCCAGAATGCGATTGAGCCCGGCGCGCTCGGCATGCGCCTCGAGCTGGGCCCGAACGATCAGGCTGAGCGATACCGTCAGGCTCTTGCCCTCGGATGCCGCGACCGCATCCCGCACTTTCGCCAGCAGCGCGTCCTCGAACCTCGTGATCAAAGCCAGCGTCAGCGCGTCCTTGTTCGGGAAGTACTGGTACACCGAGCCGACGCTGATCCCGCCGCGCTCGGCGACCGCATTGGTGTTGTAGCCCTCGAGCCCGCGCGCTTCCAAAACGCGAGCCGCCGCTTCCAGAATCACCGCCACGGTTTCCCGCGAACGCTGTTGAAGCGGCTGTTTCCGGGCCTTTATGCGCCGCTTCGGCGGCATGACGGATATCTCCCAAAACGCGAGTTGTGGAATATGAGCAATTACTCACATTATGGCCGTGAAAGGAGAACCGATCAATGGTGACACTGCAAACGACCTCGTCTCCCGTGCTTCCCGAGCACGAGGACGATCCGCACAGGTTTCATATCTTCGTCATGGTCAAGACCACGCGGCACTGGCTCGATCTGAAGACCGAGCAGCGTCTCGCCTTCCTGCACGAGGAGGTCATTCCCTTGCTCCGGCGTCGCCCGGAGCTGAAGGTGCGCTGGTTCGAGCCAGAGGCCTTCTCGACCAGGGCGACCGACGTCATGATCTGCGAGACCGATGACCTCTCGGCCTGGGCGTGGTTCTGCGACCACCTGCGCGAGACGAGGTTCTGGGACCACTATTTCGAAGTGCTCGACATCATGCCGGCGCTCGAAGGCAATTACCTTGCCTAGGATGCCGACGCCGGCCCGGATCGTTCCGGGCCGGCGTCCCGGCAGCCTGTGGCGACGCAACTGCGTCCCATCCACATCTGTCATCGCCCGGCTCGATGTTCAGCCCGGACAGATCACTGACGGGTGTTCGGAGACATAGCTGACACATCAACATTGGCTGGATTGGTCCGATTCGGGAGGCCGTCCATGCCTTGGAGTGAGGTGTCAGTGATGGATCACCCGCTTTCGCTTTCGCGGGTGATGACACCGAGTGGCTGTTTTGACATCTCGAATTCCGCCCCACCCGCATCGTCGTCCCGGCGCAGGCCGGGACCCATAGCCACCGATGCTGCTTGTTGGGCGTGCTGGAACGACGAGTCCCGTTCAAGACATCCGCCGCGGAGTATGGGTCCCGGCCGTCGCCGGGACGACGGCGGTGGAGCAGCGTGCGAACGCGATCAATCGATTTCGTGTTCCCGCGGTGCGTCACAGAATCGCGCCGAAGCGACTTTCGGATAGCTTGCGTCACAGTCGCGATCGACTACCCTTGGTATACAAGCAGGCCCGGCGTCAGATCGGGCCGCAAGAGGGAACGCGCATTGCACGGACAGGCCGACCGGCGCAGCGAAGCCATGCGAAGCGCCAGCGAGGGGACTCGCCGCCGCGCGTTCACCGGCCTCTGGGTCGCGGCATTGCTGGCGATCCTGACCTTCCTGGTCATCTATCCCGTCTTCATGCTGCTGCTCGGCGCGCTCACCGACACCAATCCGGTGGTCGACGGCATCCGTCTCAGCCTGAGCCATTTGTCGATCGCCAATTTCCTCGCCGTGCTGGCCAATCCGAACGTCGCCGAAGCGCTGCTCAACACGCTGATTGCCTGCGGCGGCGGCACGGTGATCGCGGTCGCGATCGGGCTGTTGTTCTCCTGGATCGTGGTGCGCACCAACACGCCGTTCAAGGGCTTCATCGCCGCGGCGAGCATCCTGCCGCTGTTCGCGCCGCCGCTGGTCGCGGGGGTGGCCTGGGCGATTCTCGGTTCGCCGAAGACCGGCTTGATCAACACGATGTTCAAGTGGATGGGCTCCGACCTGCGCGTCGATCTCTATTCGATGTGGGGCCTGGTGTTCGTGTTCGGCATCTACTACGCGCCATATGTCTACATGTTCACCTCGTCGGCGCTGCGCAACATGGACCCGAGCCTGGAGGAGGCCGCGGAGATCTCCGGCGCGAGCCCGGTCGCGACCCTGTTCACGGTGACGTTCCCGCTGATCATGCCGGCGATCGTCTCGGGCATGCTGCTGTCCTTCATCGTGATGCTCGGCATCTACGGCATCCCCGCCGTGCTCGGCGCGCCGACCAACCTGAACGTGCTCACCACTTACATCTTCAAGCTCACCAACTGGTCGCCGCCGCTCTACAACACCGCGGCTGCGGTCGCGATCATCCTGATGGTGGTCACGGGGCTCCTGGTCTATCTGCAGCAGAAATTGCTGAGCGGACGCAGCTATACCACGGTCGCGGGCAAGGCGTTCCGGCCGCGCAGCCTCGATCTCGGCCCATGGCGCTGGCTCACCTTCGCGATCGGGATCGTCTACCTCCTCATCGTCGTGGTGCTGCCGTCGCTGGCGCTGATCGTCGCGGCGTTCCGCAAGTTCATGTTCATCCGCGACGTCGCGAGCCTGTTCGACATGCGGCAATATTCGCTGACGCATTTCGAGAGCATCTTCGACAATCCGTTGACGATGCGCTCGATCTACAATGCGGTCGAGGTCGGCGTCATCACGGCTGTTGTCGGCGGCGGGCTCGCCTTTGCGATCGGCTACACCATCCATCGCACCCGCGTCAGCGGACGCGGCGCCATCGACCTGATCTCGACCCTGCCGGTCGCGATCCCCGGGCTGGTGGTCGGCGTCGCCTATCTCTGGGCCTGGATCGGCGTGCCGGGCGGGCTCTACGGCACGATCTGGATTCTCGCGCTGGCCTTCATTGCGCGCTTCATGCCGGACACCGTGAAGGCGCTGTCGACCTCGTTCCTGCAGATCCACCGCGAGCTCGAGGAGGCGGCCTGGGTCTGCGGCAAGGGCATGCTCGGCACCATCAGGACGATCGTGTTGCCGCTGGCGCGGCCGGGGGTGCTGGCGTCGATGACGCTGCTGTTCGTGCTGGCGATCCGCGAGCTCGGCTCGTCGCTGTTCCTCTACACCAGCAACACCATGGTGATGTCGGTGCTGCTGCTCGACTATTATGAGGGCGGCAATATCGGCAAGACCGCGGCCTTCAGCCTGGTGCAGACCGTGCTGCTCGGTGTCCTGATCGGCGGCGCCAACTGGCTGTCGCGCGGATCGGCGCAGGGCAACGTGGCGCGGACCGGATAACAACGAATAAGGGGAGGATTGCGATGGATAGACGAACCTTCACCACACTGGCCTTGGCAAGCGTGGCGACGCTTGCATTGGCGCCTGCGGCACAGGCGCAGGAGTTCGGCTCGGCGGAGTTGATCGCGGCGGCCAAGTCCGAAGGCAAGCTCGTCTACTACACCGCGAACTTCGCCGAGATCGAGCAGCAGGTCATCAAGGCCTTCAATAAGCGCTTTCCCGAGATCAAGGTCGAGATGGTCCGGGCGCCCGGCGGCCAGCTGATCACCCGCGTGAAGACTGAGGCCGCGGCCGGCAAGCTGATCGCCGACGTCGTCGACCATTCCGACCGCGCGCTGATGCAGCCGCTGGAAGACCTGTTCCAGGATTACGCGCCGCCGAACGCGGCCGATTACGATCCGCACGCGCTGATCTCGCCGAAATACTGGCCGCGCGCGACGATCGCCTGGTCGATCGCCTACAACACCGAGCTGGTGAAGGACCCGCCGAAATCCTGGATGGACCTGACCAAGCCGCAGTATGACAAATTGATCGGGCAGGTGTTCGCGCAGTCCGGCGGCACCACCTGGACGCGGATCATGTTCGAGCGCCAGGCGCTCGGCGAGGACTATTGGGCAAAGCAGGCCGCGACCCATCCGGTGCTGTATCCCTCCGGCGCGCCGACGGCCGATGCGCTGGTGCGCGGCGAGATCGCGATCGCGCCGCTGCTCTACAACGTGATCTACCAAAAGAAGAAGGACGGCGCGCCGATCGAGATCTTCTTTCCGCCCGAAGGCGCTCCGGTCAATCCCTACGCGACCGGCATTCCGAAGACGGCGGCCCATCCCAATGCAGCAAAGCTGTTCCTGAACTGGTGTCTGTCCAAGGAAGGACAGACCTTCATGATCAAGGAGCTTGGCAATCTCACATCCCTGAAGGCGCCGCCGGCATATCCGGAGGGGTTCGATCCAAAGGTGGTCAAGCTCTGGTATCCGAAGTTCGACGAGTATGTGAAGCTGCACGCGGCGTGGGTCGCGGACTGGGACAAGACGTTTGGCTACCGGCAATAGGCTGATGGTGCAGCGATGACGGCGACGCTCGAAGTCACCGATCTCAGGAAGCAGTTCTCGATCGGCCGCCCGGCCATCGACGGCGTCAGCTTTGGCGTGCCGGCCGGCGAGATCGTGGTGCTGCTGGGGCCGTCCGGCTGCGGCAAGACCACGACGCTGCGCTGCGTCGCCGGGCTCGAGCATCCGACCGGTGGCGAGATCAGCATTTCCGGGCGGGTGGTCTCCTCGCCGGCAAGCGGCATCCTCGTGCCGCCGCGTTCGCGCGATCTCGGCATGGTGTTCCAGTCCTATGCGGTGTGGCCGCATATGACGGTGCGGCAGAACGTGATCTATCCGCTGAAGCACCGCAAGATCGGGCGCACCGATGCTGCCCGCATGGTCGAGGAGGCGCTGGCGCTGGTCGGACTGTCCGACTATGCCGACCGGCCGGTGGTGGCGCTGTCGGGCGGCCAGATGCAGCGCGTCGCGCTGGCGCGCAGCATGGTGTACCGGCCGCAACTCCTCCTGCTCGACGAGCCGCTGTCGAACCTCGATGCCAAACTGCGTCTGCGGCTGCGCGACGACCTTCGCGTCATCCTCAAGCAGACCGGGATGACCGCGCTCTACGTCACCCATGACCAGGCCGAGGCGGTCGTGCTCGGCGACCGGATCGGGGTGATGCGCGACGGCAAGCTGCTGCAGATGGACACGCCCGACGTGATCTACAACCGTCCGGCTGATCTGTTCGTCGCCAATTTCACCGGCGCAACCAACGAGCTCGCGGGCACGCTCGTCACATGCAATGGCCGCTATGGGGTGGTCGATTTCGGTGACGGCCGGCAGGGGGAGGTCGCGCTGTGCCAGGCGCTCAAGCCCGACGAGAAAGTGCGGATCGCGCTGCGGCCCGAGAACATCGCGATCGGCCGGCCCGACGGCGCCAACACGTTCTCGGCAAAGGTGCTCGACCGCAGATATCAGGGCACCCAGACCGCCTACGGCATCGAGCTGTTCGGCAAACGGCTGGAAGCGATCGAGCTCGGCACCGCCGCGCGCCATCAGGTCGGCGTCGAGGCACAGGTCGCGTTGCCGCGCGAATGCCTCTGGGCCTATCGCGACAGCGGGCCGGCATCGCATGAGTAGAGCGTGGTATTGTCGCGTCGAGTGGCGAAGGGGCTGGGCTCCCTCGCCCCGCTCTTCGCGGGGAGAGGTTGGGGTGAGGGGCTGCTTCCGCGAATACAGTGATAGTTGCGTTTGCGGAGGCTCCCCCTCACCCGGAACCCATCTAACGATGCGTTCCGACCTCTCCCCGCACGCGGGGCGAGGTGAAGCGGCGGCCGCCGGTTCTCGGGCTAGCCTTCCTCCACCAGCGCGCGGATGCTGCGGGCTAGTCCGAGGATGCGCGGGCCGCATTCGCGCTCGATCTGCTCGGCGCTGAAGCGGAAGGAGGGGACGCCGCAATTGACCGACAGGCATTCGCCGGTCGGCGTCCGATAGAGCGGGGCGGCGACGCCGAAGATCTCGCGCCGCCATTCGCCGAGCGAGACGGCAAAGCCGCGCTCGCGGCACAATTCGATGTCGGGCAAGGTGCGCTTCTGCACGTAATCGAATTCGTCGGGGCGCTCGGCCTTGACGCGCGCGACATAGGCGCCGAGTTCGTCCTCGGTGAACAGCGACAGCAGTGCGCGCCCGACCGCGGTCGGCGCCAGCGTGCTGACAAAGCCGACGTCGGGCACGTGCGGCGCGGTATCCATCGTGCGCAACGTCTCGACATAGATGAAGTCGATCCCGAACGGCATCGCGATCGACACCGTGCCGCCGGCATAGGTCGCGAAGTCGCGCATCAGCGGACGTGCCAGCTGGCGCACCTTCAGCGCGGACAACACAGGATAGGCGGCGGCGAGCGCGCCCAGCCCGAGCACGAAGCGGCCCTTGGTGTCGCGCCTGAGATAGCCGAGCTGCTCGAGCGTGTAGGTCAGCCGCGACACCGTCGGCCGCGACAGGCCGGTATGCAACGCGAGTTCGGCGTTCGACAGCGAGCCGGGATGACGGCGAAACGCCGCCAGTACATCGAGCCCATGCGCCAGGGTGGTCGCAAAGGACGGGTCCGCCTGAGTCTCGGCAGGGGAAGATGCTATCATACGGAATATTGGTCGCAGATGGCCTGATTTGTCAATATATCGGAATGGATTTGCAAATCGTGTCGGTATCGGTTTATCTGCCGGGAATAAGGACAAGGAACCGCTGAAGCGAGGCGACTCCCGATGACGATGACCGAGCAAGCCCGAGACGCAAAGCCCGCCGCGATCGACAAGGAGAGGCTGCGCCTGAAGTATCAGGAGGAGCGCAACAAGCGGCTGCGTCCTGACGGCAATGACCAGTATCTCCAGATCAAGGGCCAGCTCGCGCATTATCTCGACGATCCCTACACGCCGGTCGTTGAGCGCGCGCCGAAGACCGATCACGTCACCTTCGCCTTTATCGGCGGCGGCTTCGCCGGGCTCGCCACCGCGGCGCGGCTGACCGAGGCCGGGATCAAGGACGTCCGCATTGTCGAGAAGGGCGGCGATTTCGGCGGCACCTGGTACTGGAACCGATATCCCGGCGCGCAATGCGATACGGCGTCGATGGTCTACATGCCGCTGCTGGAAGAGACCGGCCACATGCCGTCCGAGAAATACGCGCATGCGCCCGAGATCCTCGCGCATTGCCAGCGGATCGGCCGGCAATTCAGTCTCTACGACAACGCGCTGTTCCACACCGAGGTCACGAGCCTCGATTGGGACGCCGCGCAATCGCGCTGGATCATCCGCACCACGCGGGGCGACGCGTTTACCGCGCAATATGTCGGCATCGGCACAGGCCCGCTGCACGTGCCGAAACTGCCCGGCATACCCGGCATCGAGCGCTTCAAGGGCCACTCGTTCCACACCAGCCGCTGGGATTACGACTACACCGGCGGTGACCCCAAGGGCGCGCTGATGGAGAAGCTGGCCGACAAGCGCGTCGGCATCATCGGCACCGGCGCGACCTCGGTGCAATGCATTCCGCACCTCGCGCGCGC
Organism: Bradyrhizobium sp. USDA 4541; assembly: GCF_024171085.1. Lineage (NCBI taxonomy): Bacteria > Pseudomonadati > Pseudomonadota > Alphaproteobacteria > Hyphomicrobiales > Nitrobacteraceae > Bradyrhizobium > Bradyrhizobium sp. USDA 4541. The sequence continues at coordinate 7,925,231 of NZ_JALJZF010000001.1, read as the reverse complement.
CTGCAAGGAGCTCTACGTATTCCAGCGTACGCCATCGTCGGTCGATGTGCGCGGCAACGAGCCGATCGATCCCGACTGGTTTGCCGAGATCGCGACGCCGGGCTGGCAACAGCGCTGGCTGGAGAATTTCACCGCCAACCAGGCCGGCGGATCGGCCGAGGAGGATCTGGTGCAGGACGGCTGGACCGACCTGTCGAAGCGGATCCGCGCCAAGATCATGCTGCTGCCGCGCGAGCAGCGAAGCGTGGAGAACATGCGGGCCGCGTTCGAGGATTCTGACTTCGAGAAGATGGAGGAAATCCGCAACCGGGTCGACACCATCGTCCGCGATGCCGACACTGCCAGGAATCTCAAGGCCTGGTACGGCCAGCTCTGCAAGCGGCCATGCTTCCACGACGCCTATCTGCAGGCGTTCAATACGCCGGGCACCCATCTGGTCGATACCGACGGCAAGGGCGTCGAGGAGATCACCGAGAACGGAATCGTCGTTGCGGGCAAGGAGTATCAGCTCGACTGCATCATCTATGCGTCCGGCTTTGAGGTCGGTACCGAGTACAAGCGGCGCGCGGGCTTCGATCTGACCGGCCGCGACGGCATCAAGCTATCGGAGCACTGGGCCGAGGGCATGCGTACCAAGCACGGCATCCACGTGCACGGCTTCCCCAACGTGTTCTTCGTGCAGCCGACCCAGGGCGCCAATCTGATCTCCAACGTGCCACACAATCTGACCGAAGCGGCGCGCACCATCGCGCTGATGGTCGGCCACGCGCAGGACAACGGCTTCATGGAAATCGAGGTCAGCAAGGAAGCCGAGGATCGCTGGGTCGAACTGCTGCTGACTGGCGTCGGCCGGATGATCGGCGGGCCGGATTGCACGCCCGGCTACTACAACAATGAGGGCCGTGAGCCCGGTCCCGCGGCCAAGCTCAGTGTCGGCCATCCCTCGGGCGCGCTGGCCTACTTCAAATATATCGACGGCTGGCGCCGTAGCGGCCAGTTCGAGGGCGTGCAATTCCGCTGAGGGAAGCGCGATCGGAACCGATTTCCGCCAATCGAGGGAGTGCTTGAGTATGGCCCAGACAACCGCAAGCGAAACGTCGCACGAAAGTCCGAAGGCGGCATCCGCGCCGGTCATCGCGCAGCACGCGGCGACGCTGAAGGCGCTGCCGTTCGCCGACACCAGGGACTTCGACGACGCCGCGCGCGGCTTTCTCGGCACCATCGAGAACGCACGCGTCACCTCGGCCCAGGGCAGGGCGGTCTGGAGTCTCGAGCCCTACGGATTCCTGTCCGAGGAGAAAGCGCCCGCGACCGTCGATCCGAGCCTGTGGCGGCAGTCGCGGCTCAACATGCATCACGGCCTGTTCGAGGTGGTGCCGGGTGTCTACCAGGTGCGCGGCCTCGACATCGCCAACATGACCCTGATCGAGGGCGACACGGCCGTCATCGTGGTCGACACGCTGACCTCGATCGAGGGCGCGCGCGCCGCGATGGAATTGTACTTCCGGCACCGCGGCAAGCGGCCGGTCGCCGCCGTCATCTTCACCCACACCCACACCGACCATTGGGGCGGCGCCCGCGGTGTGCTCGACGACGCTATGCTGGCGACGGGCGTGCCGATCATCGCGCCGAACCTCTTCATGGAGCATGCGGTCTCCGAGAACATCATCGCGGGGCCGGCGATGCTGCGCCGTGCGCAATACCAGTTCGGGCCGTTCCTCGCCAAGGGCGTGCGCGGCCATGTCGACTGCGGCCTCGGCAAGACTATGGCGGCGGGCGGCGTGGCGCTGCTGCGGCCGACCGATTTGATCATCGCGACCGGCGACAAGCGCGTGATCGACGGCGTCGAGTTCGAATTCCAGATGGCGCCGAACAGCGAGGCGCCGGCGGAGATGCATTTCTTCATCCCGCGCTACAAGCTCCTGAATCTTGCGGAGAACTGCACGCACAATTTCCACAATCTGCTGCCGTTCCGCGGCGCGGATGTGCGCGATGCGCTGGCCTGGTCGAAATATCTCGGCGAGGCGTTGCAGATGTGGGGCGGCAAGGCGGAAGCGATGTGCGGCCAGCACCACTGGCCGGTGTGGGGGCGGGAGCGGATCGACAGCATGATCCGCGAGCAGCGCGACCTCTACAAATACGCGCACGACCAGACCATCCGTCTGATGAACCATGGGCTCAATGCAGCCGAGATCGCCGAGACGATCCGCCTGCCGCAGAGCCTGGAGGGCGCCTGGCACGGCCGCGGCTATTACGGCCACATCAGGCACAATGTGAAGGCGATCTACCAGAAATATCTCGGCTGGTACGATGCCAATCCGGTCAACCTCGATCCGCTGCCGCCGGTCGAGGCCGGCAAGAAATATGTGGAGTATATGGGCGGCGCCGACGCGATCCTGAAACGCGCCGCGGCGGATTTTGCCAAGGGCGAATTCCGTTTCGTGGCGCAGGCCGTCAGCCATCTCGTGTTCGCCGAGCCTGATAATCAGGCCGCGCGCTCGCTCCTCGCCGACACGTTCGAGCAGCTCGGCTATGCCGCGGAAAGCTCGACCTGGCGCAACGCCTATCTGTTCGGTGCGCAGGAGCTGCGGCAGGGCATGCCGAAGACGCCGCCGCGCTCGCCGATGCCGCGCGAGACGCTGGCTGCGCTGCGCACCGAGCAGCTTTGGGACGTGCTCGGCATCCGCCTCAACGGCCCCAAGGCCGAAGGCAAGCGCATCGTGCTGAACTGGAGCTTTACCGATACCGGCGAGACCTTCGTGCTCAATCTCGAGAATTCAGCCCTGACCTACGTTAGGGGTGCGCAGGCGGCCGATGCGCAGGCGAGCTTCACGCTGGCGCGCAGCGTGCTGGACGAGGTCATCGCCAAGCTGACCACTTTCCCGGACGCCGTCGATGCCGGCAGGATCAAGACATCCGGCGAGCTGCAGCGGCTCGATGAATTGATGGCGCTGATGGACGAATTCCCGCGGATGTTCGAGATCGTCGAGCCGAAGCGGACGGCGGTGACGTGACGAAGTCATTCCGGGGCGATGCGAAGCATCGAACCCGGAATCTCGAGATTCCGGGTCTGGTCCTTCGGACCATCCCGGAATGACGTGGCACTTAACTTACGCACTGAGTTGGCAAGTATCTCAAATCCCGAGATACGCCGCCTGCACCTGCTTGTTGCCCGCGAGCTCGGCGCTGCTGCCTTGCATGATCACATTGCCGCTTTCCAGCACGTAGGCCCGCTGCACCAGCGACAGCGCGCGGCTGACATTCTGCTCGACCAGCAGGATCGCGGTGCCCATCTTGTGGATCTCGCCGATCTTCTCGAAGGTGACGTCGGTCATCACAGGCGCGAGGCCCAGCGAGGGCTCGTCCAGCATCAACAGGCGCGGCTTCAGCATCAGGCCGCGGCCGACCGCGAGCATCTGCTGCTCGCCGCCGCTCATGGTGCCGGCGAACTGTTTCCTGCGGTCGGCGAGCCGCGGGAAGATACTGTAAACGAGCTCCATCGTGCGCGCGCGATCCGCCTTGGCCTTCGGCGTGTAGGCGCCGATCTCGAGATTCTCCTGCACCGTCATTTCCGGGAACACCTGGCGGCCTTCCGGCACATGCGCGATGCCGAGCTCGGGGATCCGGTAGGGCGGCAGCGTGGCGAGGTCGACGCCGTCGAACGTGACCTTGCCGCCGAACAGCTTGACGAGGCCGGAGACGGCGCGCAGCGTCGTGCTCTTGCCGGCACCGTTGGCACCTAACAGTCCGACGGCTTCGCCCTCGCCAATGGAGATGCTGACATCGGTGATGGCAGGGACCGAGCCGTAGCTGGCGCTGACGCGCGAGAGCTCAAGCATGGGCGTCTCCCTGCGCCGGCGGATGCACATAGGAGCCGAGATAGGCGCGGATCACTTCCGGATTCTCCACGATCTCCTTCGGCGCGCCCTCGGCGATCTTCTGGCCGTGGTCGAGCACCACGATGTGGCGAGCCACCGCCATGATCGCGCGCATCACATGCTCGACGATCACGATGGTGAGGCCGCTGGCGGAGAGCTTCTTCACCAGCGCCACCGCCTGGTCGATCTCGGCCGGGTTGAGTCCGGCCATCACCTCGTCGAGCAGCAGGATCTTTGGCTGCGTTGCCAGCGCGCGGGCCATTTCCAGCCGGCGCTGGTCGATGGTGGTGAGGTCCTTGGCCGGGGTCTGCTCTTTGACGGAGAGGCCGACGAACTCGATCGCCTCGAGCGCCTTGTTGCGCGCGGCCGCCATATGCCGGTCGCGCAGGAACGCGCCGGTCATCACATTGGCGAGCACGGTCATCGCGCCGAACGGCTTTGCCAACTGGAAGGTGCGGGCAAGGCCCAGCGAGCAGACATCATGCGGCTTGAGCCCCACGATCTCGTGACCGAAGGCGAGCACCGAGCCGGAATCCGGCCGATGAAATCCCGTGATCAAATGAAAGCTCGTGGTCTTGCCGGCGCCGTTCGGCCCGATGAGCGCGACCGTCTCGTTCTCCTGCACCGTGAAGCTGACGTCCTGCACGGCGCGCAGGCCGCCAAAGCGCTTGCTGAGACCCTTGATGACGAGTGCTTCTGCCATCGCGACGACCTCAGGCGCGCGCCGGCTTGCGCCGGGCGGTGCGGTGATAGATGTCGGTCGCGAACCCGATCAGTCCGGTCGGCCGCCACAGGATGACAGCCATCAGGATCAGGCTGTAGACCGTGAGCTGGATGCCGCCGACCGAGCTGCCGAGCCAGCTTTGCAGCAGCGCCGACGTGGTCTCCAGCAGCACGGTGCCGATCACCGGTCCCCACAGCGTGCCGATGCCGCCGACGATCGACACCAGCGCCGCCTCGATCGAGACGTTGAAGCTGAACGCGGTCGCGGGATCGATGAAGTAGATGTATTGCGTGTAGAAGGTGCCGGCGAGCGCGGTCAGGAACGCGCTGATCATGTAGATGTCGCGCTTGACCTTCGGCGCGTTGACACCGACCGCCTCGGCGGCGTCCTCATCCTCGCCGATCGCGACGAGATAGTAGCCGATCCAGGATTTCTCGATTCTGTGGGTGATCCACAGCCCGACCACGAGCAGGCCGAGCACGACGTAATAGTACGACGACTTTTCCTCGAACTGCATCATCAACGGCGCACTGCCGAGGTTCGGGATCGTGGTGCCTTCGGCGCCCCAGGCGAAGTCGCGGAACTTGAGGAAGATCAGCATCAGCACCTGGGCGGTCGCGATGGTGGCGATGGTGAAATAGGGACCGCGCAGGCGGAAGCAGAGCCAGCCGATCGGCAGGCTTGCGAGCATCGCGACCACGCCGCCCGCGATCATCCCGATCCAGGGCGAGATGCCGTAGTTCACCTGCATGATGGTGGAGGTGTAGGCGCCGAGCCCGAAATAGGCGGCGTGGCCGAGCGACAGCTGCTTGGCGTAGCCGCCCATCAGGTTCCAGGCGACGCCGATGAAGGAGAACAGCAGGATGCGGATGAAGATGTCGATCGCGAACGATGAGGTGACGAGCTGGGGCAAGGCGAGCATGACGACCGCCCCGATCGCGAGCCACAGCCATTTGAAGTTGCTGGACGTCTGCATCACCGGCCCCTCCTGGCGCCGAGCCCGCTCGGCCTGAACGCGAGCGTCAGCAGCAGCAGCGCGAACACCACGATCAAGCCGGAATCGGCGCCGACGAACTGGATGCCGAGCGATTCCGCGACGCCCATCATCAGGCTTGCGATCAGCGCGCCCATCACATTGCCGAGCGTGCCCATCACGACCGCGACGAACGCCATCAGCACGAACACCTGGCCGACGAATGGATAGGCTGAATAGAACGGCATCAGCAGCGAGCCGGCGGCGCCCGCGAGCGCCAGCGCGGTGCCGAACGCGACCGCGAACACGCGGTTCGGATTGATCCCCATCAGCATCGCGACGTCGCGGTTCTGCGATGCGGCGCGCATCGCGCGGCCGAGATCGGTGGTGTGCAGAAATACCCACAGCAGCCCGCTTAGCGCCATCGCGACCGCGAAGGCGATCAGTTTCGCCACCGGGATGTACAGCCCGCCGATATGCCACGCCGCATCCGAATAGGACGTGTGGACTGTGCGGTAATTGGCGCTGAACAACATCAGCGAGAGATTGAGCAGCAACAGCGACAGCGCGAAGGTCAGGAAGATCTGCGGCATGTCGTTCGGCCCCAGCACCCTGCGGATCAGGAAATGCTGGATCAGGACGCCGGCGAGGAACAGCACCGGCATCGAGACCACGAGCGAGACCAGTGGATCGATGCCGAACTGGGTGGCGAGGAAGAACGAGATATACATCCCGATCATCACGAACTCGCCCTGGGCGAAGTTGACGATCTTGACCACGCCGAAGATCAGCGTGACGCCGATGCTGACAAGCGCGTAGATGCCGCCAATGAGCAGGCCGTTGATCACGGCCTGGGCCAGTGTCTCCCACATGCGATGCGACCGCGGTTCAGGTCTTCATCAGCGGGGCGCGGGCGTCTTCCTTCGGGAAGACGCTGACGAGATCGGTGTTTTGCCACTGCACGCCGACCGGGCGGCCGTAGACGTTCTTGCCGTCCGGCCCGAACTTCACCTTGCCGCCCGGCGCCATCGCAGCAAAGCCCGAGGAAACATCGAGCGTCGAGAGCGCCTCGCGCACCTTCTTGGGATCGGCGGAGGCGGCGCGCTCCAGCGCGTCGGCCAGCATGAAGGTCTGCGCGACCAGGCCGCCGGCATATTCGAACGCGAACTCGCCGGTGCGCTTCTTGAATTCGACATTCACCTTCTGCGCGTCGTCGCTGACGTCGTGGTTCCAGTGCGCAACGCCCTGCAGCCCCTCGGCGGCATTGCCGACATTCTTGTAGAAGTCCGGCATCACGAAGCCGCCGGAGCCGCCGTTGATCGCGATGTTGAGCCCGACCTGCTTTACGGTGCGCACGATCAGGATGAGGTCGTTGAGATAGGACAGCGAGAACAGCGTGTTGGCGCCGGAGGCCTTGACCTTGTTGATCAGCGGGCTCGCGTCGGTGAAGCCGGCCGAGTAGGGCTCGAACATCACGATCTCGACGCCTTCGCCCGGCGCCAGCTCCTTCAGCCCGTTCGAGGTCGAGGTGCCGAACGCGGTGTTCTCGAAGATTACGGCGACCTTGGCCTGCTCGCTGACCAGCTTGGCCATCTGCAGCTGCGCCTTGGCAAACTGCGAAGCGCGCGCGAACGGCGTGAAGGTGTAGGTGCGTCCCTTGTTGAGCTGATCGGAGCTCGATCCGGTGATGATCGGGACCTTCGCCCGTTCGCAGACTTCGCTCGCGATCAAGGTCAGCGCGCTGGCATAGCAGCCGTGGATCGCCGACAGCTTGTTGCCCGTGATCAGGCGGTCGGTCTCGGTGCGCGTCACCGTGGTGTCGCTCTGCACGTCCGAGACGATGAGGTTGAGCTTGGCGCCGCCGAGCGACTTGATGCCGCCGGCCTCGTTGACCATGTCGACCGCGAGCTTGGCCGCAGCCACGCAGCCGACGCCGATCTGCGCCATGCTGCCGGTGGTCGGATAGAGCGCGCCGATGTTGATCGGATCGGCCGCCCAGCCGCGCAGCGGAACGGCGCCGAACGCGCCTGCCGCCAGCACGCCGCCGGTCTTGGCGAGGAATTTGCGGCGGTTCAGCTTGTTTTGTGAGGCTCTGGTCGGTGCGGCATTATTAATGGCCGACGGCTTGCGGTCCCCTGTCATGGCGTTCCCCCTGCGCGATCACGGCACGGTTGCTCCGTCCGCTCGCTTATTATTTTTTGCTCAAGCGCGGCGCATAAGAGCACGTAATTCGGCATTCGCAAAGGCGATATCAGCCGAACTGATGGGGAAACCTGTCAACGCTGGTGCGTCGCAGCAATCGTGCGACGCGGGCATGCGTAGTGTTTTGCTGCGTGAGAGTTGCCGCCGCTCACGACGGTATTATTGACAATCGAACGACCCGACGGACCGGCACGGATGGTGCCGGCCGGCCCGCCGGATCATTCGATCGGCCGCTGCAACTGCTACTCTGCGCTGGCCACCAGCTTGAAGCGCGGCTCGGCTTCCATCAGGCCGCGGAAGGCGGCGAGATAGTCGAGCGCCATGCGCCGCGCGGTGAAGCGGGTCTCGAACTGCTTGCGGATCGCGTCGCGATTGAGCGTTCCTAGGCGGCCGACGGAGGAGATCGCACTGATCTCGTCCTCGACGATGAAGCCGGTCAGGCCATCCTCGATGATCTCCGGCACCGAGCCGCGGTTATAGGCGATGACGGGCGTGCCGCAGGCCATCGCTTCGATCATCACGAGGCCGAACGGCTCCGGCCAGTCGATCGGAACCAGGAGCCCGATCGCGCCGCTGAGGAAATCCGGCTTCTCGCGGTCGCTGATTTCGCCGATGAACTCGACCAACGGGTTGCTGGTGATCAGCGGCTTGATCAACTCATCGTAATATTCCTGGTCGGCACGATCGACCTTAGCCGCGATCCTCAGCGGAATGCCGCAGCGGGTTGCGATCTTGATCGCGCGATCGACGCCTTTCTCCGGCGCGATGCGCCCGAGTACCGCGAGATAGGACGGCTTCGCCGGTTGCGGCGTCAGCAGATTCTCCGGTAGGCCGTGATGGATGGTGCGCACCCAATGCGCCTGCGGCACCGGCCGCCGCTGCGCGTTGGAGATCGAGATCACCGGAATCTTCGAGAAGGTGTTGAAGACCGGCTGATGCTCCGGCAGGTCGAGCCGTCCGTGCAAGGTGGTGACGAACGGCGTCGGCTGCCGCGCGAACAGCGACCACGGATAATAGTCGAGATGGCAGTGCAGGAAGTCGAACTCCTCGTCGTCGGCCTTCTGCCGCACGCGTTCCAGCATCACCATGTGGAGCGCATTGGGATCGCGGACCGAGCCGTCGAGCCGCAGTGCCTTCGGCCAGGTCGCATCGAGCTTCGCGGAGGTTTGAGAATCGCCACTGGCGAACAACGTCACGTCATGTCCAAGTGTTACAAGTTCTTCGGTCAGCCAGTGCACGACCCGTTCGGTGCCGCCGTAGAGCTTGGGGGGAACAGCCTCCGTCAGCGGGGCAACCTGCGCGATGCGCATCTCTCCGTCTCCTGTTTGTAATGTGGAATGAACTACCCTCAGCCCTCAGATGGCACCGACATGCCAAAGACGGGAACGTTCTCGCACGTGCGAGGTTCCTTAGATGTGGGAGATCTGCCGCTTCTTTCTTCCATCACACTGTGGTCTTGCTGATGCCATCACGCTCCAACACGGTTTTGCCTATGCCAGCGTTGCAAAATTGTTGCGCAGTGATGGCTGCATCAAGGAATCCCACCGCCGCCCTTCACGTCATCGTGCGCGAGAGCTTCGACTAGAATTTTCTCGTTCACCTTCAACAGCTTTGCAGGACGTCATGGACCATCTGTCAGGATACGCGCATCGTCCGTTTCCCTTTGTGTTGCGCTATCTGCGCCGGCGTCTGCCGTCGCATGTTGTGATTTTGTCAGCCGTTGTTGCGGCGGTTGCCTGCTCGGTAGGCACGCAATACGGCGTGAAGAATCTGGTCGATGCGCTGTCGGCAGGGCCGTCGGCCGCGAACGGCGTATGGCTGGCATTCGCTCTGCTCATGTCACTGATTGCAGCCGACAACTTCCTGTGGCGGATCGCGAGCTGGACCGCGAGCTACACCTTTGTCAGCGTCACCGGCGATCTTCGCCGCGACATGTTCCGCCATCTCACCGGCCACGCGCCGAGCTATTTCACGGACCGGCTGCCGGGCATGCTGACCAGCCGGATCACGGCGACCTCGAACGCGGTGTTCACCGTCGAGAATATGTTCGTATGGAACGTGTTGCCGCCCTGCATCGCGACCTTCGCGGCGATCGCCCTGGTTGGAACAGTCAGCGTGACAATGTCAGCAGTGCTGATCCTGATCGCCGGAACCATGGTGGTGGCCATGTTCCGCATCGCCGCCGCCGGCCGGCCGCTGCATGACGATTTCGCCAACAGGGCGGCCGCCGTGGACGGCGAAATGGTCGACGTCATCAACAACCTGCCGCTGGTACGCGCGTTCTGCGGCCTCGGCTATGAGCACGAACGCTTCGATGCGACCGTCAATCGGGAACTCGTCGCGCGTGGCCGTTCCCTGCGCTACCTCGAGAAGCTTCGTCTCATTCACGCCGGCGTGACCGTCATCCTGACCATCGCGATGCTGGCCTGGGCGCTCAGTCTCTGGCAGCAGGGCGCGGCGACCACCGGCGATGTCGTGCTGGTCTGCACGCTCGGCATCTCGATCCTCAGCGCCACCCGCGATCTCGCGGTCGCGCTGGTCGACGTCACCCAGCATGTCGCGCGGCTGACTGAGGCGCTGGCGACGCTGCTGCAGCCGCACGAGCTGAAGGACCATCCGGAGGCCGAGGCGCTGGTGAAGAGCGGCGCCGCGATCGCCTTCAACAACGTCTCGTTCCGCTATCCCGGCGGCCTGCAGGTGTTCGAGCGCTTCAGCCTGCGCATCCAGCCCGGCCAGCGGGTCGGCCTGGTCGGCCACTCCGGCGGCGGCAAGTCAACACTGTTTACCCTTCTGCAGCGCTTCTACGACGTCGAGCAGGGCAACATCACCGTCGACGGCCAGGACATCTCGCGCGTCACGCAGCAAAGCCTGCGCGCCGCAATCTCGGTGGTGCCGCAGGATATCTCGCTGTTCCACCGTTCGATCCTGGAGAACATCCGCTACGGCCGGCCGGACGCCACCGACGACGAGGTGCTGCGGGCGGCGATCGCGGCGCGCTGCGACTTCATCGAAACTTTGCCCGAGGGCATGAACACCATCGTCGGCGATCGCGGCGTCAAGGTCTCCGGCGGCCAGCGCCAGCGCATCGCGATCGCGCGCGCCTTCCTGAAGGATGCGCCGATCCTGCTGCTCGATGAGGCCACCGCGGCGCTCGATGCCGACTCCGAGGAGGCGATCCGCGAGGCGTTGTCGCGGCTGATGCGCGGGCGTACCGTGGTCGCGATCGCGCACCGCCTCGCGACGTTGCGCAGCTTCGACCGCGTGCTTGTGCTGCAGGGTGGCCGGATCGTCGAGGACGGTCCGCCCGATATCCTCGTGAAGGGAAGGGGCCCCTACCGCGACCTGGTCGCGCGTGAAATGGGCCGACTTTCCACCAGCGCGGCCTGACCCCGCGTCGTCAAGTGCGTTTGTGCGTTCCGGTGCGTTCGTTCGAACCAGGATACGGGCCAAGCAAAGTCGCCAGAGGTTCAGATGGCAGCTGACGTCGTTACGCAGATCATCACCGCTCGCATCACGGAGCACGTCGCCGAATCGCCGTTCTACATTCCGATGACCGGGCCCGCGGCGCGGCCGCGGCGCTCGCTCAAGCATGACGACACCTTCATCGTGCTCGACAGCCATGGCGACATCGGCGCCTCGGCCGGCGGGCCGGACGGCCTGTTCAACGCCGACACCCGCTACCTGGCGCGGCTGGAAATGGTGCTGGAGGACGTGCAGCCGCTCCTGCTCGGCTCCAACATGCGCGACGACAATTCGGCGCTGACGGTCGACCTTACCAATTCCGACGTCTATCGCGACGACCGCCTCACGCTGCCGAAGGACACGCTGCATATCGTGCGCTCGATCTTTCTGTGGCGCGGCACGGCCTATCAGCGCATCGGCCTGCAGAATCACGGCGATCATGCCGCAAGCTTCGATCTCACGCTGCTGTTCGACAATGACTTTGCCGATCTGTTCGAAGTGCGCGGCGAGCGCCGGCCGCGGCGGGGCATCGGCTCGAGCAAGCTGCTCGGCCCGACCGACGTGGTGCTGGAATATTGCGGCCTCGACGAGCAGACGCGGATCACCGCGCTGCATTTCGATCCGCGGCCGACGCGGCTGTCGGTCAACGCGGCGACCTATCATTTCGATCTCGAGCCGGGGCAGGTCACGTCGCTGTTCGTCGCGGTCTCCTGCAACAAGCCGATCATGCAGAAGCCGGTGCCGTTCTTCCGCGGCCTACTGGCGCATCGCCGCGAGATGCGGACGTCGTCGGCCGGCGCAGCCAGCATCGAGACCTCGAACAACATCTTCAACGAGGTGCTGTGTCAGGCGATGGCCGACCTCAACATGCTGATGACCGAGACGCCGCAGGGCCGTTACCCCTATGCCGGCATTCCCTGGTATTCGACGACGTTCGGCCGCGACGGGCTGATCACCGCGTTGCAGATGCTGTGGGTCGATCCACGGATCGCCAAGGGCGTGCTGAAGCGGCTCGCGCTGTTCCAGGCCAAGGCGGTCGATCCGCTGGCCGATGCCGCGCCAGGCAAGATCCTGCACGAGATGCGCGGCGGCGAGATGGCCGCGCTTCGTGAGGTGCCGTTCGCGCATTATTATGGCAGCGTCGATTCGACTCCGCTGTTCGTGCTGCTCGCCGGGCTCTATCTGGAGCGCACCGGCGATTTGGAGACGCTGCGCGAGCTGTGGCCCGCGGTCGAGGCCGGCTTGCAATGGATCGACGGCCCGGGCGATCCCGACGGTGACGGCTTCGTCGAATATCAGCGCGCCACCGAGGAGGGGCTGCGCAATCAAGGCTGGAAGGATTCGTTCGACGCCATCTTCCACGCCGACGGAACGCTTGCCGAGGGCAATATCGCGCTCGCGGAAGTGCAGGGCTACGTATTTGCCGGCAAGCAGCTTGCCGCGCGCGCGGCGCGCAAGCTCGGCTTTGCCGACAAGGCTGCGAAGCTGGAAGCCGAGGCCGAGCGGCTGCGCGAGCGGTTCGAGGAAGCATTTTGGTGCGAGGAGCTCGGCACCTATGCGGTCGCGCTCGACGGCGCCAAGCAGCCGTGCAAGGTGCGCACGTCGAATGCCGGCCAGACATTGTTTTCCGGCATGGTGCGGGAAGACCGCGCGCGACGGGTCGCCGCCGACCTGATGAGCCAGAAGTTCTTTTCGGGCTGGGGCATCCGCACCGTCGCCGCGGGCGAAGTGCGCTACAACCCGATGTCCTATCACGACGGCTCGATCTGGCCGCATGACAATGCGCTGATCGCGCTCGGATTTGCCCGCTACGGCCTCAAGCATTCGGTCGCGCATCTGTTCAAGGGCCTGTTCGACGCCGCGAGCTATATGGAACTGCGGCGGCTGCCGGAATTGTTCTGCGGCTTCCGCCGCGAGCGCCGGCGCGGCCCGGTGCTCTATCCCGTGGCCTGTGCACCGCAGGCCTGGGCGAGCGCGACGCCGTTCACGCTGCTGGAGGCGGCGCTCGGCCTCGAGTTCGACACCGCGCGCGGCGAGATTAGGTTGCGCGATCCGCGGCTGCCGGAGTTCCTCAACGACGTGGTGCTGCGCGACCTTAGACTCGGCGCTTCCAGCGTCGATCTGAGGCTGCGCCGCCATGACGACGAGGTGTCGCTCGAAGTGTTGCGCACGCGCGGCCAGATCCAGGTGTCTATCGTGCTGACGCATTGAGCGTCGTCGCGCGGCATGCGTGCGCCGGGAAATCGCGGGGAGAGTAACATGCGTCCGAGGATGATGATGATGCTGGTCGCAGCGGCGCTGCTGGCATGCGCGGGTGTCCGGGCCGCCGACGACGAAGCGCCGGCGCCTGCACCATCGCCGCCGGCCGTGCAGGCGCCGCCAGCAACTCCTGCGCCGCCGGCAGCCCAGGCGCCGCCAGCAGCCTCTGCGACGCCGAAGGAGCAGGCGAAGGAGCCCTCAAAGGAACCGTCCAAGGAACCGTCGCCGCCGCCGTCGGTGACCGTGATCGGTGCTCGCGATGCGCACGGCATTCTCGGGCGCGACGTTCGCAGTTCCGCCAATGAGAACATGGGCCGTATCGTCGACGTCATTGTCGACCGCGACGGCAAGGTCCGCGCCGCAGTGATCGATTTCGGCGGCTTCCTCGGCGTCGGCAGCCGCAAGATCGTGGTCGATTGGAACGCGCTGCGTTTCGCCGGTGTTTCCAGCAAGAGCGACAGCATCACGCTGGACCTCAACAAGCAGCAGGTGAGCGCTGCGCCCGAGTACAAGGAAGATACGCCGCTGATCGTGCTGGGCGCGGCGGGAAGCCTGCATCCATGGGATTACGAACATTAGGGGGGTAGAGCTGGTCGCGCGTCCGAACTCTTCTTTAGAGACGGTTGGCGACGATCGTGGCGAGCGATCAGCCGGCAGCACCAACGTTGTGTCAATTGTCCCCGATCAACCCACTCCGGAGGAACCGCGCGGGCCGTCGCGGGAAAGCCAGCGCGGGCTCGACTGGTTCATCTTCTTCCTGGCCGACGTGCAGACCGGCTTCGGCCCGTTCGTCGCGGTCTACCTGACGACGCAGAAATGGACCCAGGTCGAGATCGGCTTCGTGCTCTCGATCGGCGGCATTATCGGCCTCTTGGGCCAGATGCCCGGCGGAGCGATCGTCGATGCGGCGCGCTCGGAGCGGGTCGTTGCGGGCTGTGCGGTGGCCGCGATCGGCGCCAGCGCGCTGGCCTATGCGCTCTGGCCGATCTTTCCCGTGGTGACGCTCGCCGCGACGCTGCACGCGCTCGCGAGCTGCGTGCTCGGTCCGGCGATCGCCGCGATCAGCCTCGGCCTGGTCGGGCCGCTTGCGATCGGCGAGCGGCTCGGCCGCAATGCGCGCTTCGCCTCGCTCGGCAGCGGCTCGGCCGCAGCACTGATGGGCGCCTGCGGCTATCTGCTGTCGAGCCGCTCGGTGTTCCTCGTCACCTTCATCCTGGCGATCCCGACGCTGTTGTCGCTGGCCCGGATCCGCGAGCGCGAGATCGACATCGCGCAGGCCCATGGCGAGGTGAAACGGGAAGTCCCCGACAAGCGCGCCACCAGCGTCGTCCGTCTGGTGCGGCAGCGGCCGCTCCTGATCTTTGCCGGCGCGATGATGCTGTTCCAGCTCGCCAATGCCGCGATGCTGCCCTTGATGGCGGGCGTGGTGACGACACGGTCGAGCCAATGGGCGCCGGTCCTGATCGCTGCCTGCATCATTGTGCCGCAGGCGATCGTCGCGCTGTCCTCGCCGTCGGTCGGCCGCAAGGCCCAGGCCTGGGGGCGGCGGCCGCTGTTGTTGATCGCATTCGCCGCGCTGGCGATCCGCGGCCTGTTGTTCGCGACGGTGCGTGACCCTTATGTGCTGGTCATGGTGCAGATTTTCGACGGCATCACCGCGGCGATCTTCAGCGTAATGGTGCCGCTGATCGTGGCCGACATCGCCTTCGGCAGCGGCCATTTCAACCTGGCGCAGGGCATTGTCGGCACCGCGGTCGGCATTGGCGCGTCGCTCAGTACGGTGCTGGCCGGCTATGTCAGCGACAAGCTCGGCAGCAGCACGGCCTTCATGGGCCTCGCCGGGATCGCCGCATTCGGGCTGTTCGTGATCTGGCTGGTGATGCCGGAGACGCGGCGGACGGCATGATGGCAGGGCGCAACCGCGGCACCATTGGCCGCCACCGACCAGACTGGGATACGGCTACCGGTCGGTTTTGCTGCGCGGCACCCTTTCTCCTGCATGTGCCGTCATATATGAGTGAATACATAAGTGATTTGCTGCTGGAACGAGTCCGATGGTCCCCAGGAGCGAGTTCGCGCGTTGGACCGTGGCGGCGATTAATCAATCCAAAATCGCGGTCTGGTACGGGATTGACGGAGCGCGAGCAGGCATTTCGACCGAGGAGCGGCATGGTACCGAGGAGCGGCATGGTACATCGAACGACGACGGCGCAAACCACAGGAGCGATGCGGCGTTGGGGCCAACCCGCCTTTGTGACTTTCGCAGCGATGGTCACACTTGCGTCACTGACCGGTGGCGTCGCGGCGAAAGAGCAGCGTCCCGCGGCAGCCGTCGAGGCGACCGCGCCGCGCACCGCTGGCGAGCCGATCATGGCGATCGTGTCGATCAAGGCCCAGAAGGTGACGCTCTACGACGCCGAGGGCTGGATCTACCGTGCGCCGGTCTCGAGCGGCGTCAAGGGACGCGAGACGCCGGCCGGCGTCTTTGCGCTGATCGAGAAGGACAAGGACCACCACTCGACCCTGTATGACGATGCCTGGATGCCCAACATGCAGCGCATCACCTGGAACGGCATCGCGCTGCATGGCGGGCCGCTGCCGGGATATGCGGCCTCGCACGGCTGCGTCCGGATGCCCTACGATTTTGCCGAGAAGCTGTTCGACAAGACCCGGATCGGGATGCGGGTGATCATCGCGCCGAACGACCCGGCCCCGGTCGATTTCACCCATCCGGCACTGTTCGTGCCGAACGCGCAAGCCATTGCGGCAGCTCCGGCGCGCGCCGAGAAGCTCAGCCGCGAGGCCGCGGATGCCGCCAAGGCAGCCGACGAGGCGAAGAAGGCTTCGATAGCCGCGACCAAGGAGGCCGCACTGTTCACACCGGCGTCGCTGCGCAAATTGCAACAGATCAAGACCCGTGCCGATGCTGCGGTTGCGTTGGCCGACAAGACGCTCGCCGCGGCCAAGACCGACCAGGCCAAGGCGCGCGCCGAGGATCTGAAGCAGAAGGCGGTGGCCAAGGCCGCGGAAGCGACCACGCAGTTCGAGGCCGCCCAGGGCGACGCCAAGCCGAAGCTCGACGCCGCAGCCGCCGCCAAGGACGCCACCAAGGCGGCCGAGACCAGGAAAGCCGATACCCAGAAGGCGGCGACCGAGGCGAAGCTCGCGCTGGAGCCGGTGTCCGTCTACATCAGCCGCGCGACGCAGAAGCTTTACGTTCGGCGCAACACCCACAAGCCGTGGGCTGATGGCGGCGAAGTGTTCGACTCGAGCATCGAGGTTCCAGTCACGATTCGCGATCCGGACAAACCGATCGGCACGCACATCTACACGGCGATGGCACGCAACGACGCGGGCGGTCTGCGCTGGACCGAGGTGTCGATCGACGACGGCGACAGCGCCAGGAACGCGCTCGACCGCATCACCATCCCGCAGGATGTGCTGGATCGCATCGCGCCGACCGCCGTTGCGCGCTCTTCGATCATCATCTCGGACGAGCCATTGAGCGCCGAGACCAACTATCGCACCGAATTCGTCGCCGTTCTGAGCAACCAGCCTCAGGGCGGTTTCATCACGCGCAAGCCGACCCGGCCCATGATGACCGACGACATGGTTGCGAGCAGAGACGACGACGGTTTCGGCTTCTTCTATCAGCGCAGCTGGAATCCCCAATCGGGCACCCAATACGGTACTCCGTATGGCAGTCCCCAATACAGCAATCCTCAGTACGGCAATCCCCAGATTTACGGTAATCCGCAAGCGGCCAATCCGCGCCGGCGCGGCGGCCAGTACTTCTGGCAATCGCAACAGGACTGGTAGCGGGGCGTCGAGGACGCAGGCCACAACGAGCGGCCGGGGCGTGAGATCAGCATTGCAGCGTTGGGCGGCGGCGTGATGTCGCCGCCCAATCGCATTGTGCGGTTGCCCGTCTTACGGGCGAGCTTCCAGGATCAGGTTGAACGGCGTTTCCGCGGCGCGGCGGAACCGCGAGAAGCCGCCCTGGCGCGCCACCTCGCGCAGTCTTGCCTCTCCGGCCTGCGCGCCGAGCGCGAGCCCGACCTCCTGGTCCAGCGACGCCGGCGTGCAGATCATCGTCGAGGCGGCGTAGTAGACGCGCCCGATCGGATTGAGGTTGTCCTCCAGCCGGTCGTTGGCGAACGGCTCGATCAGCATGCAGGTGCCGTCGTCGGCGAGGGTGGAGCGGGTATGCTTGAGGGCGCCGACCGGATCGCCCATGTCGTGCAGGCAGTCGAAGAAGCACACCAGGTCATAGCCCTTGGCCGGGAATGTCTTGGCGGAATGCGTTTCGAAATGAACGCGGTCCGACAATCCCGCCTCCCGCGCGGACTTCCGCGCCGCCTCGATCGAGCCCTCGTGATAATCGAAGCCGTAGAAGGTTGATTTTGGAAACGCCTCCGCCATCAATCGCGTCGAGACGCCGTGCCCGCAGCCGACGTCGGCGACGACGGCGCCTTTCTTCAGCTTGTCGACGACGCCCTCGAGCGCCGGCAGCCATTCCTGCACCAGATAGTGCTTGTAGCTGGTGCGGAAGAAGCGGGCGGTGCCGCAGAACAGGCACTCGCTGCGCCTGTTCCAGCCGACGCCTTTGCCGGTCTTGAAGGCGTCGGTAATTTTTGGCTCATCGAGAAAGGTCGCGCCGACCAGGCTTCCGACGGCGCCGAGGAAGACCGGGCTGTCCTCGTCGGCCAGCGCGAGCGCCTGCTCGGGCAGCATCGAGAATTTTCCGGATGCCTTGTCGTACTCGATGTAGCCGGAGGCCGCCTGCGCCGACAGCCACTCCTGGATGTAGCGCTCGGCCGTTCCCGTTGCCTTGGCCAAGGCCGCGGCATTCATCGGCCCGCCCTGCGCGAGGGCCCTGTACAGCCCGAGCTTGTCGCCCAGCAGCATCAACGAGGCATTCATCGCCGCGCCGACATCGCCGATCATCTTTCCCATGAATGAATTGAGGCGCTCTTCGTTGACGTCCATGATGTTCCTCCATCGCAATCGCGTTTGGCCAAAAGTCATCATTCGCAATTTCACGCATGCGTCGTCGTCCAGCCGTGTGGCGACGTGATTGCCTGAAAGGTTCGGTGCAATGACCCGATTGTTACCGGGCCGGTGGGATCCCACAGCCGCCCGGCTTCACAAGCCCGCGAGGCGAGCCGCCTACGCCATCACGCGCGGCATGATCAGCCTTTTGTACAGCGCTCCGTAGCAGGCGGCCGACAGGTCCCAGCTGTAGGACTTGGCCATCGCGCTGGAGCGCATGGCGTTGAGCCGGTCCTTGGCGCGGTAGGCGTCGAAGGCGCGCCTGACGCCGCCGAGGAAGGATTCCGCCGACGGCTGCGCGAACAGGAAGCCGGTCTCGCCGTCGGCGATGGTTTCCGCAAGCCCGCCGGTCTGGTGGCCGATCGGCAGCGAGCCGAAGCGCTGCGCATACATCTGGCTGAGGCCGCAGGGCTCGAAGCGCGACGGCATCAGGGTGAAATCGCTGCCGGCGAAGATTCGGCGCGCCTGCCCATCGTTGAAGCCGATGATCACGCCGATCGCATCGGGCCGGCGGCGATGCGCGGCCACCAGCGCATCCTCGATGGCCGGCTCGCCGCTGCCGGTGACGACGATCTGTCCGCCGTCCCTGACGATCTCGTCGGCGGCCGACAGCACGAGGTCGACGCCTTTCTGATGCACGAGGCGGGCGACGAGGCCAAAGATCGGCCCGCGCGAGACCGCAAGGCCGAACTGGCGGCGGACATAGTCGGCGTTGGCCTGCTTGCCCTTCCAGTCGCCGGAGCCGAACGGCTGTGCGAGCTGCGCGCAATGGCGCGGATCCCAACTCTCGTCGATGCCGTTCAGGATGCCGGTCAGCTGGTCGGCGTCGGAGCGCACGCGGAGCAGGCCTTCCAGACCGCAGCCGAGCTCCGCGGTTGTGATCTCCCTGGCGTAGGTCGCGCTGACCGTAGTCAGATGCGAGGCGTAGACGAGGCCGCCCTTGAGGAAGGAGAGCTTGTCGTAGAACTCCAGCCCGTCGATGTGGAATGAGCTTTCCGGTGCGCCGATCCGCCGCAGCGAGTCCTTCGGAAACAGGCCCTGATAGGCGAGATTGTGGATGGTGAGGATCGACGGAATCCGCGCGTTGCGCCAGGCGAGGTAGGCCGGTGTGAGCGCCGCCTGCCAATCGTTGGCGTGTACGAGGTCCGCTGCCCAATTCTTGTCCAGCATCCCGGCTGCAAGTTCGGCAGCGGCGGAGGCAAAGCGGCCGAAGCGTATGTCGTTGTCGGGCCAGTCGCGGCCGGACTCATCGCCATAGGGATTGCCCGGCCTCTCGTAGAGTTGCGGGCACAGCAGCACATAGACCGGAAGTCCGTCCCTGGTCGACGCAAGCCCGAGCGTGCAGGCCGGCATCTCGGCGAGCGCTCGGCATTGCCCAACGATTTCAATATGCGTGAACTGTTCGACCACATCCCGGTAGCCGGGAAGCATGATCCTGACGTCGCTCCACGGGCGGAGCGCCCGTGGAAGGGCGGCGGAAACGGCGGCGAGCCCGCCCACGCGGACGAAATCGTCCATCTCCGTCGTGACGAATAAGACCTTCAACAAGCGCCCTCGTTCCAGCCCGTGACATGGCTATGCAAGATCGGGTCCAATCTGCCTTTGAGTAAAATGCAAGACGGCCCGCGCTCCCGGTCTGGACGAGACGCTTTCCTGCCAGGGCGGCTCACTTTAGGGTCACGCGACGCCGAACAACCAATGACGAAGGTGGAGGAAGCCTTGCCGACGACCATAGCCGCTGACGATGAGGGGAATTTGACACGGAGCTTCGACGGCCTTCGCGTGCTCGATTTTTCGACCACGATCGCCGGACCTCATTGCACGCGGATGCTCGCCGACATGGGCGCGGAGGTGATCAAGATCGAGCCCGCCGAGGGCGAGACGATGCGGACGCGGCCGCCGGTGCGCAACAATTGCTCGACGGCGTTCGGCCAGCTCAATATAGGCAAGAACAGCCTGGTGCTCGACCTGAAGTCGCCGGCCGGCGTCGAAGCCGTGCGCCGGCTGATCGCCACCGCCGACGTGCTGGTGGAGAATTTCCGTCCCGGCGTGATGCGGCGGCTGAAGCTCGACTATGCCTCTATCCGCGACATCAATCCGAAGCTGATCTTTTGCTCGATCTCCGGCTACGGCCAGACCGGCCCGTCGGCGGAATTGCCGGCCTATGCGCCGGTGATCCATGCCGCCTCGGGCTACGAGATGGCGCATCTCGCCTACCAACCGGGCCGCAGCCGGCCGGACTATTGCGGCATCTACCACGCCGATGTGCTGACCGGCGTCTACGCCTTCGGTGCGATCTCGGCGGCGCTCTACCAGCGCGCCGCCAGCGGCAAGGGCCAGCACATCGACGTCTCGATGCTGGAATCGATGCTGAGCCTGACCCTGAACGAGTTGCAATGGTCGCAATTCGAGGTGAAGCAAACCCAGCGCCCGATGTTCGGCCCGATCGAGACCACCGACGGCTACGTGATGGTGGCGATCGCCAGCGAGAAGACGTTCCAGAACCTGATGCAGGTGATCGGTCGTCCCGATTGGGTTTCCGATCCGCGCTTCGCCAAATATGCCGATCGGCGGGAGAACTGGGCGGGCCTGATGGAGGGCGTGGAGGCGTGGTCGCGCTCGGTCAGCACGCAGGCCTGCCTTGCCGCGCTCAACGAGTATGGCGTGCCGTCATCGGCCTATCGCACCGTGCGCGAGGCACTCGCCGATCCGCAAATCGCCCATCGCGGCGCGCTGGCCGAGGTTGCGGACGGCGGCGGCAGCTTCAAGGTGCTCAATCTGCCGTTCCGCATGTCTGGCGCTGCGGTCGGTGCGCGCAAGCGGATGTCGACGCTGGGCGAGCACACGCTGTCCTATCTGAAGGAGATCGGGCTCTCCGAGGATCAGATCGCAGGCTTCGCCGCGCAACCGGCAAAGACGGCGCGTCATTAAGCCTGCGGCTTTTCATCCGCATTACGGTCTTGTCGCGCGCGGCGATTCCGGACAATCTGCCGCCCAACAGACGACGATCCGGAACACCGGACGTCGCCCACCTGGGAGGGAGCATTGATGAAGCTGGTCGGGCGCGCGCACGCCGTTGCGCGCATATTTCTTGTGGCGGGATTCAGTGCCGCGGCATTCGCTGCATCGGCCAATGCGCAGAAGCTGGGCGGCACGCTCAACGTTGGCCAGGAACTCGACATTCCCGGCTTCGACCCGCTCAAGGTCGGCGTCTACGACACCTCAGCCAATACCGCGGCGGCCGCAATCTTCGACACGCTGACCACACTCGACGACAAGGGCGAGGTGAAGCCGAAGCTCGCGCTGTCATGGGAGCATTCGGAAGACTTCAAGACCTGGACCATCAAGCTGCGGCCAGGTGTCAAATTCCATGACGGCATGCCATTCAACGCGCAGGCGGTGAAGGAGAATTTCGACCGCCAGAAGGATCCCGCCAACAAATGCCGTTGCGCCTTCTACATCACGAACATCATCAGCGTGAACCCGGTCGACGACCTGACGGTGGTCTATAATTTCAGCGACCCGGCCGTGAACTTCCCGGCGACGCAGACCATTCAAAGCTCCAACAACGTCATGCAGTCGCCGACCGCATGGAAGACCAAGGGCGACGACTACAACCGCAACCCGGTCGGCACCGGTCCCTACATCCTGAAGTCCTGGACCGCCGGCGACCGCATGGTGCTCGAGAAGAACCCGGACTACTGGAACAAGGGCAAGCCGTATCTCGACCGCATCGTCCTGAAGCCCTTGCCGGATGCACAGTCGCGCTTTGCCTCGCTGCAATCGGGCGAGGCCGACATCATCTGGGACGACGAAGCCGATGCCGACAACATCATCAGGGCGCGCAAGGACACGAGCCTGACCGTGCATACCTATGAAGGCTCGGGGGCTGCAGTCGCTGCCTTCAACACCAAGGTCCCGCCGTTCGACGACGTGCGCGTGCGTCAGGCGCTGGTGATGGCGCTCGACCGCACGAAGATGTCGCAGGCGATTACCAATGGTCTGGCGCGACCGGCCAGCAATCCCTACGGCGACGGGTCCTGGGTGAAGTGCAAGGATGACGGCGCGCTGCCCTACGATGTCGAAAAGGCCAAGGCGTTGATCAAGGATTACGGCAAGCCGGTCGAATTCAAGATGCTGGTCACGGCGACGCCGCGCGGCCGCACCGGCGGCCAGGTGCTGCAGCAATTCTGGAAGCGCATCGGCGCCAACATGGAGATCGAGCAGGTCGATCAGGCAACCATTCCGCCGCGCGCCTTCATGCGCCAGTTCCAGCTCACGCCGTGGCGCATCGTCGATCTCGCCGATCCCGATCCGCAGATGTACGCCAATTTCCACACCGGCAGCCCGGTGGCGCTCGCGAACTACTCCAATCCAGAGCTGGACCGGTTGCTGGAGCATGCGCGGACCACGGCCGACGTCGCCCAGCGCACCGAGGACTATTGCGCGATCAGCCGCTTGATCAACAAGGAAGCAATCTGGTTCTGGACTTTCCAGAACACCTACTACGCAATCTCGAGCGCGAAGGTGAAGGGCGTGCCGAAGATGTTCAACGGGGTGCTCGACGTCTCCGACGCCTGGAAGGAATAGCCTTTCATGCTGTTCTTCGTCGCGCGCAGGCTCCTGTACCTGGTACCGGTGCTGATCGCGGTCTCGGTCCTGACTTTCGTGATCGCCTCGCTGTTGCCCGGCGATCTGGCCTATGTGATCCTCGGCGACCAGGCGACGCCGGAGAACGTCGCGGCCCTGCGTCACGATATGGGGCTCGATCAGCCGATCTGGCTGCGCTACCTCGGCTGGCTGTGGCACATCCTGCAGGGTGATTTCGGACGATCCTTCCGCACCGGGCAGACGGTGCTGCAGGCTGTCAGCGACCGCGTCCCGGTCTCGTTCGAGCTGATGATCCTGGCCGAGCTGATCGGGCTCGCGATCGGCGTGCCGCTGGCGATCGCCTGCGCGGCCAAGGCGGGCAGCGCGTTCGACCGCTTCATGACCGGCTCGGCCTTCGGCATGCTGTCGGTGCCGACCTTCCTGTCCGCGATCCTGCTGATCTATCTGTTTGCGGTCGAGCTGCGCCTGCTGCCGGCGACTGGCTACGTGCCGTTCACCGAGAACCCGGTCGCCAATCTGCGCTTCATGGTGCTGCCGGCGTTGACGCTCGGGCTTGCGGAATGGCCGGGCATCATGCGCGTGCTGCGCTCCGACATGATCGCGGCGCTGCAGGAGGACTACATCGCGCTCGCCAAGGCGAAGGGCCTCAAGCCGTCGCGCATCCTGTTCGTGCACGCACTGAAGCCGTCGTCGCTGACGCTCGTCACCATCACCGGCATCAATATCGGCCGCCTGATCGGTGGCGCCGTCATCGTCGAGTCGATCTTCGCCTTGCCGGGGATCGGCCGCCTCCTGGTCGGCGCGATCTATACCCGCGATCTGATCATCCTGCAGGGCGTGGTGCTGCTGGTTGCCGCGGGCTTCGTGATCATGAATTTCATCGTCGACATGCTCTACGCCCTTCTCGATCCGAGGATCCGCCATGGCCACGCTTGAGCTCAGCCTCGAGGAAGAGGCCGATGCGACGCCCGCCCGGCGCCGCCGCGGGCTCGGCATGCTGTTCTGGATCGCGATCGGCTGGATGACGCTGGTGTTCGCGGTCGCGATCTTTGCCGACCTGCTGCCGCTGCCGAGCCCGACCGACATGGACATGCTGGAGCGGCGGGCGCCGATCTCCGCCGAGCATTGGCTCGGCACCGACGGTCTCGGCCGTGACGAGTTGTCGCGGTTGATCTATGGCGCGCGCATCTCGCTGATCGTCGGCCTCTGCGCACCGATGATCGGTGTCACCATCGGCGGCGCGCTCGGCATGCTCGCGGGCTATTTCCGCGGCCGTTTCGAATCCTTCGTGGTCGGCAGCATGGACGTGCTGCTGGCGTTCCCGCCGCTGATCCTGGCGCTTGCGGTCACCGCCTATCTCGGCCAGTCGATCTTCAATCTGACCTGCATCCTCGGCGTGCTCGGCATTCCAGCCTTCATGCGGGTGGCGCGGGCGGCGACCTTGTCGCTGGCGCGGCGCGAATTCGTCATCGCGGCGCAGGCACTCGGCGCCACGCATGCGCGCATCCTGCTGCGCGAGCTGCTGCCCAATGTGATGCTGCCGCTGCTCGCCTTCTTCCTGCTCGGCGTCGCCGTCACCATCGTGGTCGAGGGCTCGCTGTCGTTCCTCGGCCTCGGCGTGCCGCCGCCGATCTCGAGCTGGGGCAGCATGATCGGGGAGGGGCGTGAGAGCCTCGAGGTGGCGCCGCGGCTCGCCTTCATTCCGGCGATCGCGATGTTCCTGACCGTGCTCTCGTTCAACCTGATCGGCGATACGATGCGTGCGCTGACCGATCCCAGGCAGGGGGCGCTATGAGCCGGACGCTACTTTCGGTCGAGAATGCGGTGGTCGACCTGCCGACGCCGCGCGGCAATCTGCGGGCGGTGGATCATGTCGATCTCGCCGTCGGCGCCGGCAGGACGCTCGGCATCGTCGGCGAGTCCGGGTGCGGCAAGACCATGCTGTCGCGCGCGATCCTGCAGCTGCTGCCCAAGAAGGCGAAACTGTCCGGCCGCGTGATGTTCGACGGGCAGGATCTGACGAAACTGCCGGCCGAGAAATTGCGCAAGCTGCGCGGCCGCTCGCTCGCGGTCGTGTTCCAGGACCCGATGACCTCGCTCAATCCGGTGCTGACCATCGGCACCCAGCTGATCGAGACCATTGTGGAACATCTCGAGCTCGATCTCGCCGAGGCCCGGCAGCGCAGCATCGAACTGTTGGCGGCGGTCGGCATTCCCGCGCCCGAGCAGCGCCTCGCGCAATATCCGCACCAGCTCTCCGGTGGCATGCGCCAGCGCGTCGCGATTGCGGTGGCACTGTCCTGCGAGCCACAGCTCCTGATCGCGGACGAGCCGACCACCGCGCTCGACGTCACGATCCAGGCGCAGATCCTCGATCTCCTGGCGCGCGAGCAGCAGCGCCGTCACATGGCGATGATCATCATCACGCATGACCTCGGCGTGGTCGCCGGCCGCACCGACGAGGTCGCGGTGATGTATGCCGGACGCGTCGTCGAACGCGCGCCGACGCCTGCCTTGTTCAAGCAGATGCGGATGCCCTACACCGAGGCGCTGCTCGCCGCGCTGCCGAAGCTCGACGTCGCGCCGCATACGCCGCTGCCGGCGATTTCGGGGCGGCCGCCCGATCCGACCCGGCCGCTCAAGGGCTGCTCGTTCTCGCCGCGCTGCCGCTATTCCGCGGAGCGCTGCGGCGCGGAGAAGCCGCAGCTCAGCCGGGCCGAAACGCCGGAGCATCTCTACGCCTGCTTCCATCCGATCACCGCGGGGGTCCGCGCATGATGCTGCAGGCAGCACCCGATCCGCTGATGAAGGTGGAAAACCTCGTCGTCGAATATTCGGTGGGAGGCAAGACCATCCATGCCGTCTCCGATGTCAGTCTCGAGATCGCGCGCGGCGAGACGCTGGGGCTGGTCGGCGAATCCGGCTGCGGCAAGTCCACCCTTGGCCGCGCGGTGCTGCAATTGCGCCAGGCCGTCTCCGGCAAGGTGCTGTTCGATGGGCACGATCTCACCACACTGAAGGGCGAGCCACTGCGCAAGATGCGCCGGCGCGTGCAGCTGATCTTCCAGGACCCGATTGCCTCGCTCAATCCGCGGCGGCGGATCGGCGACATCGTCGCCGAGCCGCTGGTGATCGCGGGCGTCAAGGATCCCGAGGAACGCCGGCGGCGCGTCAGTGACGTGCTGTCGGCGGTCGGCCTCGATCCGGCGCTGGTGAGCGGACGCCTGCCGCATGAATTCTCCGGCGGACAATGCCAGCGCATCTGCATCGCCCGCTCGCTGGTGCTCAATCCGGAATTCGTGATCTGCGACGAGCCGGTGTCCGCGCTCGATGTCTCGATCCGCGCCCAGATCCTCAATCTGCTGGAGGAGATGAAGGCGCGCTACGGCCTGACCCTGCTGTTCATCGCCCACGACCTCGCCGTGGTGAAGGCAGTCTCAGATCGCGTCGCGGTGATGTATCTCGGCCGGCTCTGCGAGGTCGGCCCGTCGGAGCAGTTGTTTGCACGGCCGGCGCATCCCTATACCGCGCTGCTGATCGAGGCGATCCCGGTGCCGGATCCGGATGTCCGCCCGACCCAGAGCGTGCCGGTCGGCGAGCCGCCGTCGCCGATCGCGCCGCCCTCCGGCTGCCGCTTCCGCACCCGTTGCCCGCGGGCCGACGCGCGCTGCGCCAGCGAAGTGCCGGAACTGCGCGTGGTTGCGCCCGGCCAGTTCGCGGCTTGCCATCATCCCCTGATCTAAATATCCGGAGGCCGACACCGCGTTTGTCCCGGACGGGCAGGCGTGGCAAGGTCCGCCGCAAGAACAAGCTACGGGAGAACAGCGATGAAGAGTTTCCAGGTCGTCGATTTCAACGCCCCCTTGAAGGAGGTCGATCAGCCGACGCCACAGCCGTCGGGCACGCAGGTGCTGATCAAGGTCAAGGCCGCCGGCGTCTGCCACAGCGACCTGCATATCTGGGAGGGCGGCTATGATCTCGGCCACGGCCGCAAGCCGCTGTCCCTGAAGGATCGCGGCGTCTCGCTGCCGCGCACGATGGGCCATGAGACGGTCGGCGAGATCGTGGCCTTCGGGCCCGACGTCAGGGACGCCGACAAGGGCGGCCTCAAGGTCGGCGATATCGCTCTGGCCTATCCCTGGCTCGGCTGCGGCAAATGCCCGACCTGCCTCGGCGGCGACGAGAACATGTGCGCGATCAAGCCGAATGCGCTCGGTGTCTATTGCGACGGCGGCTACGCCGACCACATGACGGTGCCGCATCCGAAGTATCTGCTCAACCTCAAGGGGCTCGATCCCGTCACGGCCGCGCCCTATGCCTGCTCCGGTGTCACGACCTACAGCGCGCTGAAGAAGGTCGAGAAGGATCTCGACACACCGATCGTGATCTTCGGCGCCGGCGGTCTCGGGCTGATGGCGCTCTCACTGTTGAAGGCGATGGGCGGCAAGGGTGCGATCGTGGTCGATATCGACGCCAGGAAGCGTGAGGCGGCCGAAGCCGCCGGCGCGCTCGCGACCGTCGACGGCAAGGCGCCCGACGCGCTGGAACAGCTTGTCAAGAAGGCCGGCCAGCCGATCCGTGCCGCGATCGATCTGGTCGGCAACGCCCAGACCTCGCAGCTCGGCTTCGACTGCCTGACCAAGGGCGGCAAGCTCGTGATCGTCGGCCTGTTCGGCGGCGGCGCGCCCTGGGCGCTGCCGCTGATCCCGATCAAGGCGGTCACCATCCAGGGCAGCTATGTCGGCAATCTGCGCGAGACCCAGGAGCTGCTCGACCTCGTGCGGACCAAGAAGATTCCGGCGATCCCGGTCACGCCGATGCCGCTGGCAAAGGCGAACGAGGCGCTGACCAACCTGCAGAAGGGCCAGCTGGTCGGCCGCGCGGTGCTGACGCCGTAGTCTCCCTTCCGTCATTCCGGGGCACGCGAAGCGTGAACCCGGAATCTCGAGATTCCGGGTTCGATGCTCCGCATCGCCCCGGAATGACGATCATCTTTCGGGAGTCCTCATGTCGGCCAACAACGCACTCCACATCGCCGTCCTCGGTGGCGATGGCATCGGCCCCGAGGTGATGGCGCCGGCGCTCGACGTGCTGCGCAAGATCGAGGCGTCGGCCGGTCTCAAATTTCGCTTCACCGAGGCGCCGGCCGGCGCGGGCCATTACAAGGAAACCGGCAAGTCGATGCCGGAGAGCACGATCCGGCTGTGCGAGGAGGCCGACGCGATCCTGCTCGGAGCCTGCGGCCTGCCGTCGGTGCGCTACCCCGACAACACCGAGATCGCGCCGCAGATCGAGTTGCGCATGATCTTCGATCTCTACGCCGGCGTGCGGCCCGCGCGGTTGATCCCCGGCGTATCGAGCACGATCGTCGGCGCCGACCAGCGGGGTATCGACCTCGTCGTGATCAGGGAATCGACCGAGGGCCTGTTCGCCTCGATGGGCAAGGGCGTCGTCACCGACAGCGAGGCGCGCGAGACGATGGTGATCACGCGCCACACCTCCGAGCGGCTGTTCGAGTTCTCGTTCCGGCTCGCCGAACGCCGCAAGGCGCGCGGCAAGGTCAATGGCGGGCTGACCTGCGTCGACAAGGCGAACGTGTTCAAGGCGTTCGCATTCTTCCGGAACATCTTCGACGAGACTGCGAGGCGTCATCCCGACGTCAGGGCTGACCACCTCTACATCGATGCGGCCGCGGCTGCGCTGGTGAAGCGTCCGTGGGACTTCGACGTCATGGTGACCGAGAACATGTTCGGCGACATCCTGTCCGATCTCACCGCCGGTCTGATCGGCGGCATGGGCATGGCGCCGTCAGCCGACATCGGCGACCGCTACGCGGTGTTTCAGCCGTGTCATGGCACGGCGCCCGACATCATGGGGCAGGGCATGGCCAATCCGACCGCGATGATCCTGTCGGCCGCGATGATGCTGGACTGGCTCGCCGACAAGCATGGACTCGAAAGCGCCGCCGAGGCCGGCGAGCGGATCGAGCGCGCGGTCGACAAGGTCTACGCCGACGGCATCAAGCCGTTTGAGTTCGGTGGCAGCAACGGCACGACC
This sequence comes from Bradyrhizobium sp. USDA 4541, assembly GCF_024171085.1. Taxonomy (NCBI): domain Bacteria; kingdom Pseudomonadati; phylum Pseudomonadota; class Alphaproteobacteria; order Hyphomicrobiales; family Nitrobacteraceae; genus Bradyrhizobium; species Bradyrhizobium sp. USDA 4541. Next base: position 7,896,013 of record NZ_JALJZF010000001.1, on the reverse strand, counting down.
GATGTCGCGAAGGCGGTGCTGGCAGCGCTCTAGCGCGGAAGGGTGAGGGGGCCGAAGCCCCCTCGCTGATGATTAGCGATGGTGTCCGCCGTGATGTCCGCCGCCGTGATGGCCACCATGATGTCCGCCGTGATGAGGGCGGTGCCCGTAATGATGCGGGCGATGGTGGAATTGCGGACGATGATGCCATCCGTGATGGCGCGGTCCGTAGTAGCCGTATGCGCCCGGTCGCCAATAGCAGCGGCCCCAGCGATCGCAGACCTGGCGCACCTTGTCGACATTGGACGTTTCGCCCGCGATGTGACCGGCTTGCGGAAGCCCGTTGGGCATCGCGGATGCCGCGCCGGACATCAACGCTGCGCTTCCAAGCGCGGCGAGTCCAATAACGGCAAGCTTGATATTCATCGAGATCTCCTTGGTTGAAGCCTGAGAACGTCCATGCGGGCCACTTCGTTGCTGCGACAAAAAAGACAAGCTCGTGCACTTGGTTCTGGCGGCGCCGGTTCAACTGAGGAAATGCGGGAGTTATGAGGTCGCCTGATGTGCGGGCGACAATTGGCCGCGCGACAGAATAGCGACGCATTGCGCGCGCATGCGCTGCGCGAGATCGGCAGTCGAAGCGCGAGCTGAAAAGAGCGGCGCGCATGCGCGGCTACCTGCGCGAAGATCATGCTCACGTGGAGCGGCGGGATCATGACGCGATGCTCGTCGCCGCTTCATGACCGCGCATCCGGCGGGTACTGAAGCTATCCGCCTGGATCACAAAATCTTGAAAGACAGCCGCGCCTCAAGAAAAAGCGCTACCATCGGCGATGGCAGCGCTTCGACGTCTTCCTGGCCCGACCGGCGTGTGCAGCCGCAGCGGCCGGTGACCGGCCGTTGCGGTGTGGTGGGATCGCGTTCGCGGCGACGCGACCCGATCCGCGCTCAGTCTTCGTTGGCGGCGATCGATTCCATCAGCGACACCAGCTGACGTTGCACCGTCTGATCCTTGATCTTGCTGTAGGCGCGCAGCAACCGGAGGCTGAACGCGCTGTCGAGGAACAGCAGGCTCTCGACTTCGCGGGCCTTATTGTCGCCGTCGTAGAAGAAGGTGACCGGCACATCCAGCGCGGTCGCGATCTGTTGAAGGCGGGCAGCGCCGACACGGTTGACGCCCTTCTCGTACTTTTGAACCTGCTGGAAGCTGACGCCAAGCTTGTCGCCGAGTTCGGCCTGCGAGATCTTTTGCTCGACACGGCGCAGGCGAATCCGCTTGCCCAACTCAATGTCCGGCTTGCCGGCACTGCGCTGCTTCATCTTCTTTGCTGCTGATCTGTTCATTCTTGTGACCCGTCCTTCAAATCGAGAATCCCTGGCCCGGCTGGGTCAGGGACACGTTCATGATGTACCGCGTTAAGCTCGAGTGGATCGCCAGTTCGTCTGAACCACGAAATCCAGGAAGATCGCGGGATGGTATCCAAACGCAAACGCGCAAGGAAACACCCTAGTACCGACTCGGTCGACTACCTGAAGTCGACCGCGCCAAGGTGTCTGTCGACACCCCGCCCTCTACATTTGGCAAAATATTGACCAAACCACAACTAGCGCGAGTTTGATCGACACAGATTTTGCGCACATGCATAATAGGCGTCAATGCACAGCGCCCGTAGTTCTACGGGCCGCTATATTGTACGAGCGTCGTTGCACGGATGCAACCCCAGCTAGTGCAGCCTGAGGTCGAGAGGTGGCCGGCGAGTGCTTGACTGAATCATCCGATTTGCAAGAGTTTGACGTAAGTCCAAGTCAGGCTTTCGGAATGTTGCTGGACAATTGCCCAAAAGTTCTCAATCATCTGGAACAAATGTGTGCCTACGACAAGCCGGCGAACTCTGGCGGGAGGGGCCAATGAAGCGAAAGAGGGGAACGCCTCGACTCTACCTCGCGGCTTCGGGAGTTGAAGATATGGCGGTCGCAAACACGGAAGAACGGTTGCTGGCGCTGCTTGCAACGCTGGAGGAATGTCAGGCGTTCCTGACCGACCGGGCGAACACGGAGACGGCACGGCTGTTGTCTCTCGCCATCCTCGAGCTTCGGATGGAGCTCCACAAGGTGACGGATTCCGAGCTGAAGGCCCTCTGTGACATGATCGCTTCGGATGAGCCCGTGCTGGAACAATCGACGGCCCGGCAACTGCCGCCGTATTTGAGGCTGATCAAGTAAGTCAGCGCCCCGCGCCACGCGCGGGACGCCGCTCGGCTTGGGACGCGCGGCTCAGCCCGCGGTCACGTCAACCGCCTCGGCGCCTTCGAGCACGCGACGGGCCTTGTCGCGGTCGAGGTCGCCTTCCCATGCCGCGACCACGACGGTGGCGACGCAGTTGCCGATCAAATTGCCGACTGCGCGCGCCATGCCGATGAACCAGTCGACCGAGAGCACCAGCACGAGGCCAATCGCCGGGATGCTCGGCACGGCGTTGAGCGTCGCCGCCAGGATGACGATCGCCGAGCCGGGCACGCCGTGCGCACCTTTCGAGGTGATCAGCGACACGCCGAGCACCAGCATCAGGTCGCCGAACGACAGCGGCGTGTTGGTCGCCTGCGCGATGAACACGACCGCGAGCGTCAGGTAGATCGAGAAGGCATCGAGGTTGAAGGAATAGCCGGTCGGGATCACGAGGCCGACCACCGAATCCTTGACGCCGAAACGCTCCAGCTTGCGCATCACCTGCGGCAGCACCGCGTCGGACGATGCCGTGGCGACCACGATCATCAGCTCCTCGCGCAGGTAGCCGAGGAATTTGAGGATGTTGATGCCGGCGAGTGCCATCACGGCGCCGAGCACGCCGAGCACGAAGATCGCGACCGACACGTAGAACAGCGCGACCAGCGAGAGCAGCTGCTTCAGCGAGCCGACGCCGTATTTGCCGACCGTATAGGCGACGGCGCCGAGCACGCCGATCGGCGCGAAGCGCACGATCAGGCCCATGGCGCGGAACAGCACGGTCGAGACCGCGTCGATGAAGGAGGAGATTTTCTCGCCCTTCTCGCCGCCGACCAGCGCCAGGCTGACGCCGAAGATGATGGCGAAGAACAAAACCTGCAGCACGTCGTTGCGCGACAGCGCGTCGAACGAGGTGGTCGGAATGATGTTGAGCAGGAAGCTGCCGATGCCTTCGCCCTTCAGCTTCTGCGCGTTGTTGGCATAGTTGCCGAGCGCCTTGGCATCCAGCGTCGAGGTGTCGATGTTCATGCCGTGGCCGGGGCCGAACAGATAGGCGAGCAGCAGGCCGACCACGAGCGCAACCGTCGTCATCGCCTCGAAATAGACCAGCGCCTTGACGCCGACCCGGCCGACCTTCTTGAGGTCGCCGGCACCCGCAATGCCGTGCACGACGACGCAGAACACGATCGGCGCCACGATCATCGAGATCAGCTTCAGGAAGGCATCGCTGAAGATCTTCAACCCGATCGCGAAATCGGGCGCGGCCATGCCGATGACGATGCCGAGCAGCAGCGCGACGAGCACCTGCACGAACAGTGATGTGTAAAGCGGCTTGCGCGCAACTGTCGCTTCCGCTGCGATGGTCGACATGACTTCCCCCTGTTTCTGGCCGGCCGAACCCGCCAATCATAGCAACTTGCGTGCCAAGATGTCGCAGGATCGGCCACTCCTGTCGGGTCAGCCGTCGATTTCGAGAGTGCTGGTCACGGTGTAGACGACGCCGTGGGGCAGGAAATCCACGGTGGCCTCGCCACCTAGCTGGTCGCGGGCGCTGCGCTCGATCAGCCGGGAGCCGAAGCCACGCTGGACCGGCGCGGTGACCTGTGGGCCGCCGGTTTCGGTCCAGATCATGCGCAGCTTCGGTCCGGGGCTCTCGTTGAGGATTTCCCAGTCCAGCGTCACCGTGCCGGTGTCGTTGGACAGTGCGCCATATTTGGCGGCGTTGGTCGCCATCTCATGGAGGATCATTGACAGCACCAAGGCAAGCCGGGGCGACAGCGGCACGCGGGGGCCGAACATCCTGACCCGCTCGGACGTGTTCAAGAGGTAGGGCCGCAGCACGCGGCTGACGACGTCCTGGAAGTCGGAGCCCTGCCATTTGTCGGTGGAGAGCAGATTGTGCGCCTCCGCCAGCGCGCCGAGCCGCCCCTCGAACTTGTCGCGCTCGGTGCGGCTTGCGCTGCGGAAGGTCTGCGTGGCGATCGATTGCAGGATCGCCAGCGTGTTCTTGACGCGGTGGTTGAGCTCTTCGATCAGCAGGTCGTGCAGCATCTCGCCGCGCGCGATCGTGGTTGCCATCCGCACCGCAAAGCCGAGCCCGACCAGCAGCAGGATGCCGCCGATCACGCTGGTGATCGCCAGCGAGCGCCACAGCGGCGCCACCAGCGAGTTCTCGGCGATCCCCGCGGCGACGGTCCAGCCGGTGACGCGCGACCTGGTGAAACCGGTGATCAGCGCCACGCCCTCCAGCGACACGGTCGGCAGCGTCGCCTCGCCGCGGCGGAACATCTCGGCAAACAGCGATGGCGAGGCGCGCTGGCCGATGGTCGCCTGCGGATTTGGCACCCGCGCGAGGTTGACGCCGTCGCTGTCGAAGATCGAGATGGTCCAGTCCTGGTTGAGGCGCTGCTTCTCGATGATGGCCTGGAACACCTCGATCGGCGGGCTGAAGGAGATGTCGTAGAGCACCTCACCGTCGCGCATCACCGGTACCTCGACGGTGATGATCAGCCGCTGCTTCACCGCGCCGAAGAACAGGTTGGAGTATTGCGGCTGCCGCGTCGCGAACACCTTCTCGAGGATCTCGAGATTGTTGCGCGGCGGCAGGCTCGCGGTGTCCGGCGTCAGCGAGGAGAACACCTGGCGTCCGGCGCGGTCTGCCACCAGCACCACGCCTTCCTTGCCGTACTGGTCGATGAAACCGACCGCGACGCGGCGGAAGTTGTCGAAGTCGCTGTTGCGCAGCGAGTTGGTCAGGGCCAGCACCTGCAGCCCGCCGGTCATGCGCTGCATTTCCGCATCGAGCAGCAGACGGATGCTGCGCGCCGTCTCCAGCACGCGCTGCGTGGCCGCCTGACGATCCCGCTGATAATTGTGGAAGACGATCCCGACCGCGAAGATGATCAGCGGCAACATCGTTCCCGCGACCAGAAGCGCGAGACGGACTGGCAATGTCAGTTTCGGCACGAAGTCCCCGGGTCGGTGCCCATTCGCTGCGAGCTTAGGGGAGGCGGGAAAAATTCGCCAAAGGAAATAGTTTTATATCAGAAAGGTTCCGCGGCGCCCAAAGCAAGATCCGGAAAAGTGTGAAGCGGTTTTCCGAAAGGATCATGCTCGAACGAGGAGTGTGCGCCGCGCAATGACGTCGTGTCAGAGATTGCTCTCGGTGATCGCGGCGTAGACCATGGTGCGCAGCTCGCGCCGCAGCGGATAGGCGCTCGACGGCAGCACCTGGGTCATGAAGATCGTGATCAGCTCCTCGGCCGGGTCGATGAAGAACGACGTCGTCGCGGCGCCGCCCCAGTTGAATTCGCCTGGACTGCCGGCGATCAGCGTCTGCGACGGGTGCATGGTGACGGCGAAGCCGAGGCCGAAGCCGATGCCGTTATAGGCGGCTTCGGCGAACATCGAGCGCGACATCGCCGGCAGGTCGACGCCGCCGGGCAGATGGTTCGAGGTCATCAGCTTCAGCGTCTTCGGGCCGAGCAGCCTGACGCCGCCGAGCTCGCCGCCATTGAGCAGCGTCCGGCAGAAGGTCAGGTAGTCGGCCGCGGTCGAGCACAGTCCGCCGCCGCCCGAGATCAGCGAAGGCGGCGCCAGGAACGAGCTGGTGGTCGGATCGTCCTGCAGCGTCAGTGTGCCCTTGCGCTCGGCGGCGAGCGGGTTGAAGCCGCCCTGCGGATCGGCGGAATAGCAGGCGGCAAACCGATGCGCCTTGTCGGCCGGCACGAAGAAATCCGTGTCGTTCATGCCGAGCGGCTTGAAGATGCGCTCCTTCAGGAATTGCTCGAACGGCTGGCCGGAGATCTTGCCGACGAGATAACCGAGCACGTCGGTCGAGACCGAGTAGTTCCAGGCTTCGCCCGGCGAGAACTCCAGCGGGATCTTCGCCAGGTCCTCGATCATGCCGTCGAGCGTGCCGGCCTTGATGACCTCGCCGATCTTCTTCTCGCGATAGGCCGCGTCGACATTCGAGCGCTGCTGGAAGCCGTAAGTGAGGCCCGAGGTGTGGCGCAAGAGGTCGACGATCTGCATCGGCCGCGTCGGTGGGCGGGTCAGGAAGGCGGGCGCGGTGCCGGCGACGAATACGCCGAGGTTCTTCCATTCCGGAATATATTTCGCGACCGGCTCGTCGAGCGCGACCTTGCCTTCCTCGACCAGCATCATGAAGGCGACTGATGTGATCGGCTTGGTCATCGAATAGATGCGGAAGATGGTGTCGTCCTTGACCGGCGCCTTGCGCTCGAGATCGGCAAAGCCCTGGACCGTGGAATGCACGATCTTGCCGCGGCGATAGATCAGGACCTGCGTGCCGGGAAAACGGCCGGCATCGATGTAGCGGCTCTTCAGATGCGCTTCGAGGCGGTTGAGGGCAGTGGTCGACATTCCCGCGGATTCGGGCGAGGCAGGCGTGGGGGCTAGCATCAGGCGTTTCTCCGGCTTGCAAGGCAGCCTTGATAGCCGAAAAGTGTCTGCTGCACCAATCCGCTGCCGCTTACCGGCATTGAGCTGGTGGTGTACCGTCGCCCCTGCAATCGCGCCCCCGAAGGGGCCCAAAGTATCTGCCAAGGTATCCGTCAAGGGAAACGCCGAGATGACCCAGTTCAACGAAACCGAGCTCACCGCCGCCGTCATCCGCAGCTTCGACCAGACACCCGATCCACGGGCCAAGTTCCTGCTGCAGGAATTGGTGAAGTCGCTGCACGATTATGTGCGCAGGACCGATCTCACCTTCGAGGAATGGGACCAGGCGATCGGCTTCCTGACCCGCACCGGGCAGAAGTGCACCGACATTCGCCAGGAGTTCATCCTGTTGTCCGACGTGCTCGGCGTGTCGATGCTCGTCGATGCGGTCAACCATCGCGATCGCGATGGCGCGACCGAGACCACCGTGCTCGGCCCGTTCTATGTCGGCGAGCACAAGGTGACGCCGCACGGCACCGACATCTCGGCAAGCCTGCCGGGCGAGCGCATGTTCGTGCAGAGCCGCGTCACCGACCTCGGCGGCAAGCCGCTGGCCAATGTGCCGGTCGATATCTGGCACGCGGACGATGACGGATTCTATGATTCGCAGAAGCCGAGCTATGCCACCGAAGGTCCGTCGTCGCGGGCGCGCTTCATCACCGATGCCGACGGCCGCTTCTTCTTCCGCACTATCGTGCCGTGCAGCTATCCGATCCCGACCGACGGCCCGGTGGGGCAGATGATCACGCAGACCAACCGTCACCCGATGCGGCCGGCGCATGTGCACTTCCTGGTCAACGCCAAGGGCTACGAGCCGCTGATCACGCATGTCTTCGTCGAGGGCGACAAGTACATCGATTCCGACGTCGTGTTCGGCGTGAAGGATGAATTGATCGCCAAGGTCGAGCGCCGCACCGATCCTGTCATGCCCGATGGCCAGCGTTCGGATGGGCCGTGGAGCCTGATGACCTACGAATTCCATGTGAAGCCCGGCGGCGGAATGGCGCCCGCGCCGCTCGGCGCCAAGGTCACCGAAGACGCCTGATCGGTTTCCGAACGCTTCTGCCCAATTCTTGTGCGCCGCACAAGGATTGGGCGAATCGCAAGTTTTGGCAGCGCGCGGAAAATTCGCGCGGGCTGCGACATGTTGCGCAAGGCTTTGCATCAAAATCGATTTTTGCACTGCGGTAGATTGGCACAAGGCTTGAATCATCATTAGCCGACGCCATTGAAGCCGTCCCTCGAGGCTACCCCATCGGATTTCTGACGCCGCCAGACTGGGGCCTTCCCGGTGCACGCCCCTTTTGCGCCCTGCGCGCGTCGCCATCCGGAGGACGGCGCTCGACGCACTGACGCAACACCGCAACGCAACGACGCAAAGGACGACCGATGACCAAGCCCACCGACAAGCCGCCAAGCCGCGGCCTCAGCCGCCGTCAGCTCCTGAAGGCAACCAGCGGCGCCGCCGCGCTGCTCGCCGCGGCCAAGCTCAACTTTCCCGCAGGCGCGTTCGCGCAGGGCGCCGGTCCCGAGGTGAAGGGCGCCAAGCTCGGCTTCATTGCGCTGACCGATGCCTCGCCGCTGTTCGTCGCCAAGGAGAAGGGCATCTTCGCCAAATACGGCATGCCCGATGTCGAGGTGCAGAAGCAGGCCTCGTGGGGCACCACGCGCGACAACCTCGTGCTCGGCTCCGAGGGCAACGGTATCGACGGCGCGCATATCCTGACCCCGATGCCGTATCTGATCTCGGCCGGCAAGGTAACGCAGAACAATCAGCCGACGCCGATGTACATCATGGCGCGGCTCAATTTGAACGGCCAGTGCATCTCGGTCGCCAAGGAATATGCCGATCTCAAGGTCGGCATCGACACCGCGCCGTTCAAGGCGGCGCTGGAGAAGAAGAAGGCCTCCGGCAAGGCGGTGAAGGCCGCGATGACTTTCCCGGGCGGCACGCATGATCTGTGGATCCGCTACTGGCTCGCCGCTGGCGGCATCGATCCCGACAAGGACATCGAGACCATCGTGGTGCCGCCGCCGCAGATGGTGGCCAACATGAAGGTCGGCACGATGGACTGCTTCTGCGTCTGCGAGCCGTGGAATCTGCAACTGATACATCAGGAGATCGGCTATACCGCGATCACGACCGGCGAGCTCTGGGACAAGCATCCGGAGAAATCGTTCGGCCTGCGCGCCGCCTGGGTCGACAAGAACCCGAAGGCCGCGAAGGCGCTGCTGATGGCTGTCATGGAAGCCCAGCAGTGGTGCGAGAAGGCGGAGAACCGCGCGGAGACCGCGGCGATCTGCGCCAAGCGGCAGTGGATCAACTGCCCGGTCGAGGACATCACCGACCGCATGAAGGGCAAGTTCGACTACGGCACCGGCCGCGTGATCGAGAATTCGCCGCAGCAGATGCGGTTCTGGAGCGACAACGCCTCCTATCCCTATCAGAGCCACGACCTCTGGTTCCTCACGGAAGACATCCGTTGGGGCAAGTACGAGGCAGGCTTCGACACCAAGGCGCTGATCGCCAAGGTGAACCGCGAGGATCTCTGGAAAGAGGCCGCCAAGGAGCTTGGCGTGTCCGACATTCCGGCCTCGACCTCGCGCGGCAAGGAGACCTTCTTCGACGGCAAGGTGTTCGATCCCGCCGATCCCGCGGCCTATCTGAAGTCGTTGTCCATCAAGCGTGTTGACGTCTGATTTGAGCGAGCCGCGCGAGCAGTGCGGCTCTCCTTTTTTTGACCATGGAGATTTTCGTTCAATGTCGATGCCTGCCATGAAGACCGAAGTGTCGGCGGTCGCGATCCCGACGGCCGCTGCCGCCGCGCCGGTCGTGACCATGACGCCGAAGCGCGCGCCGCGCGCCGAGATCTACGCCAGGATGGCGAAGGAGACCGCGGCGCGCGTGGTCCCGCCGCTGATCGTGGTCGCGCTGCTGCTGGTGGTGTGGGAGCTGATCTGCCGGCGCGCCGGCTCCAGCCTGCCGCCGCCGTCGAAAGTGTTCAAAGATACCAAGGAGCTGATCCTCGATCCGTTCTTCGACAATGGCGGCATCGACAAGGGCCTGTTCTGGCATCTCTCCGCCAGCCTGCAGCGCGTCGCCTACGGCTATTCGCTGGCGGCGATTGCGGGCATCGCGCTCGGCACGCTGGTCGGACAGTCGGTCTGGGCGATGCGCGGGCTCGATCCGCTGTTCCAGGTGCTGCGTACCATCCCGCCGCTCGCTTGGCTGCCGCTGTCGCTGGCCGCATTCCGCGATGGCCAGCCCTCGGCGATCTTCGTGATCTTCATCACCTCGGTGTGGCCGATCATCATCAACACCGCGGTCGGCATCCGCAACATCCCGCAGGACTACCGCAACGTCGCGGCGGTCGTGCAGCTCAATCCGCTGGAGTTCTTCACCAAGATCATGATCCCGGCGGCCGCGCCCTACATGTTCACCGGCCTGCGCATCGGCATCGGCCTGTCCTGGCTCGCGATCGTCGCCGCGGAAATGCTGATCGGCGGCGTCGGCATCGGCTTCTTCATCTGGGATGCGTGGAATTCCTCGCATATCAGCGAAATCATCCTGGCGCTGTTCTATGTCGGCATCATCGGCTTCGTGCTCGACCGGCTCATTGCGGGCCTCGGCAAAGTGGTGACCCGCGGCACGGCGGCGAACTGAGGAGGAAGTCATGCAGGCCTATCTGAAGCTCGATCACATCGACAAGACCTTCACCCGCGGCAACGCCACCACGGAGGTGCTGAAGGACATCAACCTGACGATCGAGAAGGGCGAATACGTCTCGATCATCGGTCACTCCGGCTGCGGCAAGTCGACCCTGCTCAACATCGTCGCCGGCCTCACCGGCGCCACCAATGGCGGCGTGCTGCTGGAGAACCGCGAGGTCAATTCGCCGGGGCCGGATCGGGCCGTGGTGTTCCAGAACCACAGCCTGCTGCCGTGGCTCACCGTCTACGAGAACGTCAAGCTCGGCGTCGACAAGGTGTTTGCAAGGACCAAGAGCAAGGCCGAGCGCGACGCCTGGGTTATGCACAATCTCAGCCTGGTGCAAATGGCGCATGCCAAGGATAAGCGGCCGAGCGAGATCTCGGGCGGCATGAAGCAGCGCGTCGGCATCGCGCGTGCGCTCGCGATGGAGCCGAAGGTGCTGCTGCTGGACGAGCCGTTCGGCGCGCTCGACGCGCTGACCCGCGCGCATCTGCAGGATTCGGTGATGGCGCTGCACCAGAAGCTCGGCAACACCATCCTGATGATCACCCACGACGTCGACGAGGCGGTGCTGCTGTCGGACCGCATCGTGATGATGACCAACGGTCCGAGCGCGCGGATCGGCGAGGTGCTCGAGGTGCCGTTGGCGCGGCCGCGCAAGCGGCTCGAGCTCGCGACCAACCAGGGCTACTTGAAGTGCCGGCAGCGCGTGCTCGAATTCCTCTATGAGCGCCACAGCTTCGTCGAGGCGGCGTGATGATCACGTCGACGGCAAGCGTTTCCGCTTTGAACCGAAGCGCCGGCTTCGGTTACCAATGCTCGCGTTTTGAAAAATCGTTGCAGCACTCATTTCATGACCGAGGAGAATTGAGATGAATCCGGCTCAAATCAAGCTGGTTCAGGACAGCTTTGGCAAGGTCGCGCCGATCTCGGAGCAGGCCGCGGTCATTTTCTACGATCGCTTGTTCGAAGTCGCGCCCGCCGTGAAGGCGATGTTTCCGGTCGACATGAAGGAGCAGCGCAAGAAATTGATGACGACGCTTGCCGTCGTCGTGAATGGGCTGAGCAATCTCGACACGATCCTGCCGGCCGCGAGTGCGCTGGCCAAGCGGCATGTCAGCTACGGCGCCAAGCCCGAGCATTATCCGGTGGTCGGCGGCGCGTTGTTGTGGACGCTGGAGAAGGGGCTCGGCGAAGCCTGGACGCCTGACGTCGCCGCCGCGTGGACCGCGGCGTACGGCACGCTGTCCGGCTACATGATCTCGGAAGCCTATGGCCCGGCGCAGCCGGCCGAATAGGAAAACGTCGTAAGCACAGGACGGCTGTCCAACCGTCATTGCGAGGAACGAAGTGACGAAGCAATCCATCTTGCCACGCATGGAGGTATGGATTGCTTCGCTTCGCTCGCAATGACGTGGTGGGCTTTGGGGTATTCGACGGCGCCAGCAATCTTCTCTATGGTTAGCCCCGTTCCGCCAACGGGTGAACCAACAATGATGTTCCTGGAAACGCCGCCGAAACTGATCGCGACTGAAATCTTCTCCGTCGTGCCGGCGGAATTCCGCCGCAGGGTGGCGAGCGAATGGGCCGACGCCAACCGCCCGGGCGCGGTGACCGACTGCTTCATCGAGGGACCGTCGTTCGATGCCGACGGCAATCTCTACATCGTCGACATTCCGTTTGGCCGCATCTTCAGGATCGCGCCGGACAAGTCGTGGTCGCAGGTTGCCGAGTATGACGGCTGGCCGAACGGGCTGAAGATCGATGCGATGGGCCGCATCCTGATCGCCGATTATCGGCACGGCTTGATGGAGCTCGACGCCAGGTCCGGCGAGGTCACGCCGCTGCTGCGCTCGCGCAACTCGGAATCGTTCCGCGGCTGCAACGACCTGCACATCGCCTCGAACGGCGACATCTATTTCACCGATCAGGGCCAGACCGGGCTGCACGATCCGACCGGCCGCGTCTATCGGCTGCGGGTGAACGGAGCGCTCGACTGCCTGATCGACACCGGCATCAGCCCGAACGGCCTGGTGCTCGATCCGCACGAGGCGGTGCTGTTCGTCGCGATGACGCGCGACAATGCGGTCTGGCGCGCGCCGTTCATGAAGGACGGCAGCGTCTCCAAGGTCGGCCGCTTCTGCTCGCTATTCGGCCCGAGCGGACCCGACGGCATGACGATGGACGTCGCCGGTCGGCTGTTCGTCGCGCACGCCTCGCTCGGCCATGTCTTCGTGTTTGCGCCGAACGGCGAGTGCATCGCGCGGATCAAGTCCTGCGCCGGGCCGAGCTGCACCAATGTCGCCATCGGCGGCGCCGACCGCGACCGCCTCTACATCACGGAATCGGTGACTGGCTCGGTGCTGGTCGCCGACATCAGCGGGCTCGGCTAGCTATCTTCCTGACTGTCGACCATCGTTATCGCACTTGGCGCGAGTCCCGAAGGATCGATGGCCATCAGGTCGGCCGTTGCCGGGTCTGGCTGATCAGCGGTCGGAATGCAGCTTCTCGAGAAACTCCTTCACCCCGCTGACGGCGCCGGTGTTGGAGGCGACATAACCGGGAAGGGCCCCCACCGCCTTGTGGAACTCGCTGCTCTTCATGATGTCGAGCACGCGCTGCATCGGCTCGGTCTCGAGGAAGGCGCGCTTGCACACGAAGAAATAATCTTCCGTGAGCAGGCGGATGAAATCGAGCCCGAACTGCCGCGCCGCGGCCTCGACACCAAAACTCGCATCCGCCATGCCGCTCGCGACATAGGCGGCGACCGCCGCATGGGTGAATTCCATATGCTGGGCGCCGTTGATCCGCCCTTCCGGGATCTTATGCAGCCTCAGCAATTGATCGAATAGCAGCCGCGTGCCGGAATCGTGGTCGCGGTTGACGAAACGGGCCTTGCGCTCGACGAGGTCCTTCAGCGTCGTGATCTTCAGCGGGTTGCCGCGCTTGACCATCAGGCCCATCTCGCGGGTCACGAAATTGATGACGCGGTCCTCGCGCGGATCGAGCCATTCGCGGCAGGCCTTGATGCCCTGCGCGCGCAATTCGCCGCGCGGCAGGTGCACGCCGGAGAGATCGCAGGCGCCCTGCGCCAGCGAGACCAGCGAGTTCTGGTTGCTGACATAGCGCAGATCGACGCCGACGCCGCCCGCGCGATCAAGGAATTCGCGCAGCTTGGATACCGCAAAGCCGTGGCTGGCATGGACCCGGATCACCGACGGTCGCTGCTCGAGAAATGGCTTGATCTCGGTGACCAGTTCCTGCGCGAGGTTCTCGAGCTGCAGCCCGAGCCGCGCCTGCATGCGCTCGCCGGCCCACACCAGCTTCTCGCCGAATGGCGTCAGCTTCGAGCCCTTGCCGCGGTGGGTTTCAACCAGCGGCACGCCGAAGAACTCGGTCCATTGCTCGATCAGGTTCCAGACATGGCGATAGGACAGCTGCGCATCGCTGGCGGCGCTGGTGATCTTTCCGGTCTTCCGGATCTCGTTGAGGATGCCGAGCATCACGACCGCGGTCTGCGGGCTGTCCTCTTTCCGAAAGCGCCAGACGGTCTCGATCTCGATCTGCAGCATCGTGGTCACCACTTATGAAGTTGACTTCATATCCTTGGCATGCCAATCGGCACAAGATATCATATTTACTGCTGATCGAAGCCTCCTAGGTTGAGTGACAACACCAGGAGGAAATATGATGTCCGTTGCATATGACTATGAGCGTGACGCCCGCCGCGCCCCGACCATCAGGGACGAACTGCTGCTGATCGACGGCGCCCGCGTCCGTTCGTTGTCCGGAAATACCTTCAAGTCGCTCAATCCCGCCACCGAGCAGGTGATCGCTACGATTGCCGAAGGCAATGAGGCCGATGTCGATCGTGCCGTGGCGGCTGCCCGCCGCGCCTTCGAGGGGCCGTGGCGCACCATGCGCGCGGCTGAACGTGGCCACATTCTGCTCCGATGGGCTGAACTGCTGAAGCAGCATGCCGACGAGATTGTCGCGCTCGAAAGCCTCGATGCCGGCAAGCCGATTGCGGGTGTGCTGCGCCAGGATTTTCCGGCCGCCATCGACACGCTGACCTATTACGCCGGCTGGGCCGACAAGATCAGCGGCGATGTGGTCTCGGCGCGCGACGACGCGCTGACCTATACGGTGCGCGAGCCGGTCGGCGTGGTCGCCGCGATCGTGCCGTGGAATTTCCCGCTGATGATCGGCATGTGGAAGCTCGCGCCGGCGCTCGCCTGCGGCTGCACGGTGGTGATGAAGCCGGCCGAGCTGACCTCGTTGTCGGCGCTGCGCATCGGCGAGCTCGCGCTCGAGGCCGGTTTGCCGAAGGGCGTGCTCAACATCGTGACCGGGCCCGGTCGCGTCGTCGGCGACGCGCTGGTCAATCATCCCGATGTCGACAAGGTGACGTTCACCGGCTCGCCCGGCGTCGGCCGCGGCATCATGAAGGGCGCCGCCGGCAACTTCAAACGGGTCTCGCTCGAGCTCGGCGGCAAGTCCGCCAATGTGATCTTCGACGATGCCAATCTCGAAGCCGCTGCCAAGGCCGCGGCTGCCGGCATCTTCTTCAACGCCGGGCAGGTCTGCTCGGCCGGCTCGCGCGTGCTGGTGCAGGAGAATGCCTATGACGAGGTGGTCGAGCGTCTGGTCGCCCGCGCCGAGGCGTTGCGGATCGGCGATCCGGCCGATCGCGCCACCGCGCTCGGGCCCGTCATCTCCGAGAAGCAGATGCGCTCGATCCTCGATTATGTCGAGATCGGCAAACATGAGGGCGCGCTGCTGGCCACCGGCGGCGCGCGGGTCGGTGACCGCGGCTATTTCATCAGTCCCGCGGTGTTCGCCAACGTCGCGCACGAGATGCGTATCTCGCAGGAGGAGATCTTTGGCCCCGTCGTCAGCGTGATCAAGTTCAAGGACGAGGCCGATGCGCTGCGCATCGCCAACGGCACGGCGTACAGCCTCGCCGCCGGCGTCTGGAGTGCCGATATGGGCCGCGTGCAGCGCTTCGCCAAAAGGGCCCGCGCCGGCACGGTGTGGATCAATACCTATGGCTACACCGATGTGCGGTTGCCGTGGGGCGGCGAGCGTGACTCCGGCCTCGGCCGCGAGCACGGCACTGCCTCGCTGGACAATTTTACGGAACCGAAGGCGGTGTGGATGAACCTCAACGTTTGATGCGCGTCGAGAGACGCGAGGGCGCGCGTCACAATACAGCTGTCGTCCCGGCGAAGGCCGGGACCCATAACCACGAATATCTGTTGTGGCACACGGGTGGAAATGACGAGTCCCGCCAACAACGACTGCTGCGGAGTATGGGTCCCGGCCTTCGCCGGGACGACGATGTGGAGACATGGTCGTCCGTATGCTTTATCGTCCTGCGCGGAGCCACAAGGGAACACGCGAGACGAGGCGATCGTGCAGACAAAAAAATTCGGCAGAAACGGCCCGCAGGTCTCGGTGATCGGGCAGGGCACCTGGTATCTCGATCGCGGTGACCGCAAGGCGGCCGTCGCTGCGCTGAAGCGCGGCATCGATGCCGGTATGACGCATATCGACACCGCCGAGATGTATGGCGACGCCGAGTTTGTGATCGCGGATGCGACGTCAGGCCGGCGCGACGAGCTGTTCCTGGTCTCGAAAGTCTTGCCGAGCAATGCCTCGCGGCGCGGCACCATCACCGCCTGCGAGCGCTCGCTGAAGCGGCTGAAGACCGATCGCCTCGATTGCTATTTGTTGCACTGGCGCGGAACCACTCCGCTTGCCGAGACGGTCGCGGCGTTCGACGAATTGATCGCCGCGGGCAAGATCCGGTCTTGGGGCGTCAGCAATTTCGACACCGAGGATCTCGACGAACTGCTCGATGTCGCGGGCGAAGGCAAGATCGCGTGCAACCAGGTGCTCTACCATCTGCAGGAGCGCGCCATCGAGCACGCCGTGATTCCCTGGTGCGAGCAGCACGGCGTCGCCGTCGTCGCCTACTCGCCGTTCGGTCACAATGATTTTCCCTCGCCGTCGAGCAGGGCCGGCGCGGTGCTGCAATCGATCGCGCAGGCGCACAAGGCAACGCCGCGCCAGGTGGCGCTGAGCTTCCTCACGCGGCTGCCGTCGGTGCTCGCGATTCCGAAGGCGTCGAACGCGGAACACGCGGCGGAGAATGCGGCTGCGGGAACTCTGAAGCTGAGCGGCGATGAACTCGCCGCGCTCGATGCCGCGTTCTCGCGCGGGCCGAAGCCACGCTCGCTGCCGATGCTCTGAGCGCGTTCCGCTCCACACAGTTCTTAACAAACTGTTGCAGTTGCGGCGGCACACGGCCTGCGGCGGGCGGTCGCGCGCGCTGGCGCATATCGGAGTCCCGTTTTCGGGCATTGTTCTCGCGGCGGAATTGGCGTTTTGTACGAGGAGCAGATTCCCTTTATTTTGCCTTCGAGATTGCCGTGACACCGCCCCCCGCAGCCGTGGCCGCCAGGCTGGACAGCGTTCCCCTTTCATTGCCCGCAAAGACCGCGCCCGCAGCGACAAGCAAGGCGCCCGCCCGCACCGACCGGCCGTTCAAGGGCATCGCGCTGATCCTGCTGTCGACCGTGTTCCTGGGCACCTCCGACGTCACGGCAAAATATCTCTCCTCCACGCTGCCCTCGATCGAGATCGCCTGGATCCGCTTCCTGGTGTTTGCGATGATCATGACGCCGGCGATGCTGCCAGGCTCGCCGCTGTTCGCGCTGCGCAGCAGCCGTCCCGGCCTGCACGTGCTGCGCGGCGCCGCGCTGCTCGGCTCCTCGCTGATCTTCATCACGGGGCTCGGCTTCCTGCCGATCGCCGAAGCCTCCGCCACCAGCTTCGTCTCGCCGCTGTTCGTCACCGCGCTGTCGATCGCCTTCCTCGGTGAGAGGGTCGGCATGCGACGCTGGATCGCGACCGCGGTCGGCCTCGCCGGCGTGTTCATCATCCTGCGGCCGGGCACCAGTGCCTTCCATCCCGCCGCGATCTTTCCGATCGTCTCGGCGCTGGCGTGGGCGGCCACGTTGATCCTGACGCGCATGATGAGCGGCAGCGAGCGCCCGATCACCGTGATGACCTATTCGTCGATCGTCGGCGTCGCCATCGTCAGCGCGCTGGTGCCGTTCGTCTGGGTCACGCCGAGCTGGCACGACATCATGTTCGGCATCCTGATCGGCGTTGCGTCCACCGTCGGACAGTGGATCGTGGTGCTGGCGTTCCGCTATGGCGATGCCTCGGTGCTGGCGCCGTTCTCCTACACGCAGCTGCTGTGGGTCAGCATCCTCGGCTTCATGATCTTCGGCGAAGTGCCTGACCGTTGGACCATTCTCGGCGCCGGCTTCATCGTCGCCTCAGGCCTCTACACTGCGCACCGTGAGCGCGTCCGACGGTCGCAGCTGCTGACCGTGGCCAGCGAGCCGTCGCCGAACGCCTGAGCGTCCGGACGAAATCGTGCGTTGGTTGCGAAGCCGGCATCAAGTAGCGTTGCGCGGGTACAACAGTCGGGCCGGAATCTTTGATGTCGGGTCGCTGAATCACCGGATTTCGGAAACGATCGGCAACCTCACGGTTCGCCGCGTGCTAACCCTAGCCCCAAGAGCGCCGCAGAGCGTTTGGGGGTCGGGTACGTGCATTTTGGTTCGTTCTTTTTCCTGTCAGGCGATCGGTCGTCTCGCGCTGCGATGGCCTTGGCACTCTGCGCCCTGACCAGCGCAATCGCGTTGCCGACCGGTTCGGCACGAGCGCAGAGCTACACCTGGGGCGGCACGGGCAGCTCGACGAGCACCGATGTCTACGAACTCCCGACCAACTGGTCGACCACGTCGGCCGGCGCGCCGCCGATCCTCCCGAACCAGTCGGCCATTTTCGATTCATCGGGATCGGCGACGGTCACCATCGGGCCCGGCTTGATGCTGCCGGGGTCCTGGACCTTCACCGCCAATTCGCAATCCTACACGATCAATGGCAACCCGGTTGGCTTCAGCCTGTCCGGGCCGACCGGCGGGCTGATCAACCAGGCCAACAACGGCCAGACCATCACGATCAACGCCAACCTCACCGACGGCATTGGCGGTCCGGCGATGGTGCAGCAGCTCGGCAACAGCACGCTGGCGCTCGCGGGCACCAATGCCTATTCCGGCGGCACGCTGATCTCCGCCGGAACCGTGCAGGTGACGAATGCGGATTCGGTCGGCACCGGCACCATCACGCTCAATGGCGGCACGTTCCAGATGCAGTCGCCGACGGTCTCGAGCGTCGCCTTCGCCAACAACATCGCGGTCAATACGGCCGGCGGCACGGTCGATGCGAACGGCGCCCAGGTCAATCTCCAGGGCGTGATCGCCGACGGCGTCGGCGCCGGGGTTCTGCGCCTGATCGACGCGTCCGCGTCCGGATTCTCCAATGTGTAGCTCTCCGGCGCCAACACCTATTCCGGCGGCACGCTGGTGGTCGATACGACCGTTGTCGTCAGCAACAACAGTTCGGTCGGGTCAGGCACCGTCACGCTCGACAATGCCTCGTTTCAGGCCGACGGCCTCAGCAACCTGACCTTCGCCAACAACTTCAAGATCAATACGTCGGCCATCGGCAGCGCGATCGATGCCAATGGCGTCACGCTCACGATCGCCGGCAACATCGCCGACGGCAACGGCCCCGGCAAGCTGACCGTGCTGGATAATTCAGGCGGCCTCGGCCGCGTGGTGCTGCTCGGCACCAACACCTACACCGGCGGCACCACGATCTGCGATTGCGCGACATTGCAACTCGGCGACGCCAGCCACACCGCTTCGATCGTCGGCGAGGTCGCCGTCGACGGCAAGTTCGACGTCGTGAATGCCAACACCGCGGGCATCACCAAGATCGTCAACGACGGCTTCAACGGGATCGCCACCACGACGTTCTACAATTCCACCACGGCGTCGACGGCGACGATCGTCAACCAGAATTTCGGCATCACGGAGTTTCGCGACAGCAGCACCGCTGGCAATGCCACCGTGAGCAACACCAATGGTGCGCTCACAGTGTTCCGCGACACCAGTTCTGCCGGCAACGCCAGGTTCACCAACACCAACGGCGGCACTGTGGTGTTCGGCGACGCGTTTGGTCCTCCCGGCGGCTCCGACACCAGCACGGCCGCCAAGGCCGTGATCGACAACTCCAACGGCGGCGCCGCGGTGTTTCTGGGCCACACCAATGCAGGGCAGGCAACCATCACCAATGGCACCAATGGCGGCTCGACGCAGTTTTTCGAGTCCTCATCTGCGGCTTCGGCAACCATCGTTACGCTCGCGGGCGGTCAGGTCGCCTTTTTTCAGAACAGCACGGCGGCGAACGCCAGTTTCGACAACAGCGGCGTGCTCTATTTCGGATCTGTCGGTATCAACCCGGTAGAGGCGCCGACCGCGGCCAACGCGACGATCGTCAATCGGGCTGGCGGCGTTCTCCAGTTCGATGCCTATGCCACCGCGGGCAATGCGATTATCGACAACCAGGCCGGCAGCCAACACATCTTCACGGCGTTCGCTACCACGGGCGACGCCACCATTACCACTGAAGCCGGCAGTACCATTAAGTTCTTCAACAACGCGACCGGCGGCAACGCACAGTTCATCACCAACGGCACCGGACTGGTCGATTTCTCGCTCAGCACGGGGCTGAACGGCGACGGGCGCATCACCGCGGGTTCGATCGCAGGCTCCGGCTTCTATTATATCGGCTCAGGCAACACCCTCGCCGTTGGCAGCAATAATCTCTCGACGACGCTCAGCGGCGTGCTTGCCGACTTCGATCCGTTGAACCCATTCCATATCTGTGGCTGCTTCGGCGGCGGCCGCACCGGTCCCGCCAATTTCGAGAAGATCGGCAGCGGCACGCTGACCCTGTCGGGCACCAATACCTACACCGGCACCACCGTCGTCAACGGCGGCATTCTTCAGGTCGACGGCTCGATCGCCTCGTCGAGCCTCACCACGGTGAATGCCGGTGGCGCGCTGTCCGGCATCGGCACCGTCGGCAACACGACGATTGCAAGCGGCGGCATCCTGATGCCCGGCAACGCGACACTAGGCACATCCCTGAACGTGGCGGGCAACCTCGCCTTCCAGTCGGGGGCACTGTACCTCGTCGGGCTCAATTCGACGGCGTCCACCTTGGCCAAGGTGAGCGGCAGTGCGACGCTGGCCGGATCGGTCGGCGTCAGCGTCGCCGCCGGCAGTACGATCGCCAAGCAATACACCATCCTGTCGGCGGCCGGCGGCCGCAACGGCACGTTCGCCGGTATCGATTCAACCGGGCTGCCGTCGAACCTCGTCGCGACGCTCGGCTATGACGCGAGCAACGCCTATCTGAACTTCACGCTCGATTACGGCGCCAAGTCGAAGCTGAACGTCAATCAGCAGAACGTCGCCGCCACGGTGCAGAACTTCTTCAGCGCCAATGGCGGTATCAACGCGGTGTTCGCCGGGCTGTCGCCGAACGGCCTGACGCAGGTCTCGGGCGAGGGCGCGACCGGCTCGCAGCAGGCGACGTTCAACGCGATGGGCCTGTTCCTCGGTCTGCTGACCGATCCATTTGTTGTCGGGCGCGATGGTGGGTTTGGCGGCGGCGCGGGGGCGACGCCGTTCGCCGAGGAGAGCACCCCGCTCGCCTATGCGGCGCGCCAGACCGAACCGCGCGATGCGCTGGCCGCGATCTACACCAAGGCGCCGCCGCGGCTGGTCGATTTCGAGCAGCGCTGGAGCGTGTGGGCGACGGGCTATGGCGGCTCGCAGACCACCAGCGGCAATGCGGTGCTGGGCTCGAATAACACCAGCAGCAGCCTCTATGGCACCGCGGTTGGCGCCGACTACCGCTTCTCGCCGAACACCATCGCCGGCTTTGCGCTCGCCGGCGGCGCCACCAGCTTCAGCGTCAACGGTCTCGGCTGGGGTCGCTCCGATCTGTTCCAGGCCGGCGCATTCGTTCGCCACAGCGTCGGCGCCGCGTACTTGAGCGCGGCGCTCGCCTATGGCTGGCAGGATGTCACCACCGATCGCATCGTCACCGCGGCCGGCGCCGATCACCTGCGCGCCAGCTTCAATGCCAATGCCTGGTCGGGCCGGCTCGAGGGCGGCTATCGCACTGCCACGCCGTGGGTCGGGCTGACGCCTTACGCGGCGGCACAGTTCACGAGCTTCGAGCTGCCGGCCTATGCGGAGAGCGTCGTTTCCGGCGGCGGCACCTTCGCGCTGAATTATGCCGCGAAGAGCGTCACCGACGTCCGGAGCGAACTCGGTCTGCGCTCCGACAAATCGTTCGTTATTGACGGCGGCATCTTCACGCTGCGCGGCCGCGTTGCCTGGGCGCATGACTTCAATCCGGACCGCGCCGTTGGTGCGGTGTTCCAGACGCTGCCCGGCGCGGCCTTCGTGGTCAACGGCGCGGCGCAGGCCAGCGACTCGGCGCTGACCACGGCCTCCGCCGAGCTGAAGTGGCGCAACGGCTGGTCGGCCGCCGCGACCTTCGAGGGCGAATTCTCCAACGTGACACAGTCTTACGCCGGCAAGGGCGTTATGCGCTATACGTGGTGACCCTCCGTGCTATAGCCTCCTGCGGCGAAAGCTTGTCCCGGACTTGATCCGCGACAGCATTTCGCGAGACGAAATACGCATCAAAATGAGTGGGACAAAACCCACGCGGGAGGGAATATGCGCGCAGCGATCTTCAGGAACGGCGAGATTGTCGTCGACCGGGTGCCCGAGCCGAAGCCCGGCGCCGGCCAGGTGCTGGTCAAATCGCTCGCCTGCGGCATCTGCGGTTCCGATCTGCACGCACGCAAGCATGCCCACCGCATGGTGGAGCTGAGCAAGTTCCTGCCCGGTCGCACGCCGATGGATCTGTCGCGCGACGTCGTGTTCGGCCATGAGTTCTGCTGCGAGGTCCTCGACTACGGCCCGAACACGACGCGCAAGCTGAAGCCCGGGACGAAAGTGTGCTCGCTGCCGGCGCTGCTGACGCCGGAGGGCCCGAAGGGCATCGGCTATTCCAACGATTATCTCGGCGGCTATGCCGAGCAGATGCTGCTCAGCGAGCCGCTGCTGCTCGAAGTGCCGAACGGGCTTGCGGCCGAGCACGCCGCGCTCACCGAACCGCTTGCGGTCGGCGTGCATGCGGTGGCGATGGCCAACATCCAGGGCGGCGAGGTGCCGTTGGTGATCGGCTGCGGACCGGTCGGGCTGGCGGTGATCGCGGCGCTGAAGATCAGGGGGCTCGGACCGATCGTTGCTGCGGATTATTCGCCGGCGCGGCGCCTGCTCGCCGAGAAGATGGGCGCCGATGTGGTGGTCGATCCCGCCAGGACGCAGCCCTATGCGAGCTGGGCCGAGCACGCCCAGATGACCGATGCGGAGAAGGCGGCGCGTCCGCCGATGCAGGCGCTGCTGCCGCCGCTGAAGCCTGCGCTGATCTTCGAATGCGTCGGCGTGCCCGGCGTGCTGCAGCAGGTGTTCGAGGGCGCCCCGCGCAGCGCCCGTGTCGTCGTGGTCGGCGTCTGCATGGAGACCGACAAGTCCGAGCCGATGCTCGGCATCATCAAGGAGCTCAACGTCCAATATGTGCTCGGCTACACGCCCGAGGAATTCGCCTATTCGCTGCGCCTGATCGCGGAAGGCCAGGTCGATGCCGCATCGCTGGTCACTGGCCGCGTCGGCATCGACGGCGTCGCGCAGGCGTTTGCCGATCTCGCCAATCCCGAGGCGCACACCAAGATCCTGGTCGAGCCGTGGCGCTGATTTGGCGTTGAACCTGGCGCTAAACTGATGGCCAGGGGCGCGGTTTGCATTTCGTGACGCCGAATCTATAGTTCGCTGTCTCGTATCGCACTGACAGCACGTACCTCATGCGAATTTCGATCATCACGGGAGGCGGCTCCGGCATCGGCGCCGCAGTCGCGCGCCGGCTCGCCGGCCCCGCTCAATCCCTGATGCTGCACGGACAGGGCGTCGAGGCCGCTGGCCTCGCGCGGCTGAATTCGGTCGCGGAGGAATGCCGCAGCAAGGGCGCGAAGGTCGAGGTGAGCACCGGCGATCTCGCCAAGGCCGGCGCCGGCACCGCGCTGGTCGCGGCAACGCGGGCCGCGTTCGGGCCGATCGACAGCATCGTGCACGCCGCGGGCTTTGCCGACCGGCGCGAATTCTTAAGCCTGCCGCGCGAGGCGCTGGAGCGCGCCTTCGCGGTGATGGCTGCGGCCTTCCATGAAATCGCGGCGGCGGCGCTGTCCGACCTCACGCGCAGCGCGCAAGGCCGCGTCGTCGCGGTGTCGAGCTTCGGGCCGCATCGCTTCGTGCCCGGCGCCACCTATCCGGGATCGGCCGCCGCGAAGGCCGCGCTCGAGGTGCTGGTGAAGTCGCTCGCGATCGAGCTCGCCGCGTCAGGCGCCACCGCCAACGCCGTGATGCCGGGCTACACCCGCAAGGATCCCGGTCTGTTCGGCGCGCTTGATACCGCGACCTGGGAGAGCGTCGCAAAGGCCAATCCGATGCAGCGGCTGGCCGAGGCCGACGAGGTCGCGGCCGTCGTCGCCTTCCTGCTGTCGCCGGAAGCATGCCACGTCACTGGCGCGACGCTGCCGGTCGATGGCGGGCTGACCTTGATGTGACGCCATGAGCGAGGGCGAACCAACAGAGCAGGTCGATGTTGCGGTGCTCGGTGCCGGTATGGTCGGCGTCTCGGCGGCCCTCGCCGCGCAACAGCGCGGGCTCTCCGTCGTCGTCGTCGATCGCCGCGAGCCCGGCAGCGAAACCTCCTACGGCAATGCCGGCATCATCTCCTCGGGCTCGATCCTGCCGCTCAATACGCCGTCGCTGCTGAAGAACCTGCCGAAATATCTGACCAACGCGCATCCGGCGTTGCGCTGGAACATTGCGTGGGCGCTCGCCAATGCCGGCTGGGTGATGCGCTTCCTCGCGGCGGCAACGCCGTGGCAGACCAAACCGCGCGCCGCCGCGCTGCACGGCCTGATCGGGACCTCGCTGAAGCTGCATCGCGACTGGATCGTGCAGGCCGGCGCCAGCCATCGCATCCGCGAGACCGGCTGGCTCAAGGCCTGGCGCAGCGACGGGCTCGCCGCCGCCCAGGCCGAGCAGGCAGCGCTCGCCGAGTTCGGCATCAGGAGCGAGGTGCTTGATCGCCAGGCGATCTCCGCGCTCGAGCCCAACATCATTCCTGCCTATAGCGTCGGCCTGCTGCACACGCAGACGGCATCGGTCGATTCACCCGGCGCAGTGGTCAAGGCCTACGCGCAGATGTTCGCCGCTGGCGGGGGCACGATCAGGCAATCCGGAATCCGGCGGATCGAGCCGCACGGCGACGGCTGGCGCGTGCAGCTCGCCGACGGCGAGATCGCCGCGCGCCATGTCGTGGTCGCGCTCGGGCCGTGGTCGGCCGAGCTGCTGCAGCCGCTCGGCTATCGCGTGCCGCTGGCGTTCGAGCGCGGCTATCATCAGCATTTCGTGCCGAACCCGGCACGCAAATTGCTGCGGCCGATCCATGATGCGGAGGGCGGCTTTCTGATGACGCCGATGGAGCAGGGCGTTCGCGTCACCAGCGGCGTCGAGCTCACCGCGCGCGACGCGCCGTCGAATTTTTCGCAGCTCGAGGCGGTGGTGCCGATGGCGCGCAGCGTGGTTGAATTTGGCGATGCGCTCGGCGAGCGCTGGCGCGGCGCGCGGCCGACGCTGCCCGACAGCCTGCCGATGATCGGCGAGGCGCCGCGACATCGCGGGCTCTGGCTCGCCTTCGGCAACCAGCATATCGGCTTCACCACTGGCCCCGGAACGGGCGCCGCAATTGCGGCGATGATCGCGGGCGATGCGCCGCCGTTCGAGGTGCGGGCATTTTCGCCCGCCCGGTATATCGCGTGACTCGCGCGAGACCGCCTGCAATGCTTGGCGATCAAGCGCGCGGCAACCGAGGGGCAGGATGAACTACGTCTGGGATTTCGGCATCCTTGCCAAGTACAGCCATCTGTTCTGGCTCGGGCTCGGCTGGACCATCGCCTACACGATCGGCACCATCATCCTCGGGACCCTGATCGGCCTGATCGTCGGCATGCTGCGGCTGCGGCGCATTCCCGTGATCGACTGGCTCCTGATCGCCTATATCGAATTGTTCCGCTGCACGCCGCTGCTGGTGCAGATCATCTGGTTCTACTACGCGTTTCCGGTCGTGATCGGCGTCAACATCCCGGCGCATGTCGCCGCCGTCAGCGTGCTGTCGCTCTATGGCGGCGCATTCTACGCCGAGATCGTGCGCGGCTCGATCGAGAGCGTGCCGGTCGGGCAGTGGGACGCGGCGAAGGCGCTCGGCTTCCGCGGCTGGCGCCTGATGCGGCTCGTGATCCTGCCGCAGGCGCTGAAGCCGATGATGGCGCCCTATGTCAACCAGTCGGTCACGCAGCTCAAGAACACCTCGCTGGTCTCGATCATCGCGGTACCCGATCTCGTCTACAACGCGACCTTGATCAACGCCGACACCTACCGGCCGCTCGAGGTCTACACCATCGTGGCGCTGATCTATTTTGCGATCCTGTTGCCGTCGACGCTGGTGGCGAGGCGGTTGGAGCGCGGGCTGACCTACGACAAGGTGTGAGTTGCCTGACCTCTCCCGCTTGCGGGGGAGGTCGGATCGCATCGTTAGGTGCGATCCGGGTGGGGGCTCTCTCCATACATAGGGTGTCGCTTGTGGCGACACCCCCACCCCGGCCCTCCCCGCAAGCGGGAGAGGGGGATCACTGCCGTCTCGGCAATCGCCTCAGATACTCAACTCCACCGGTACATCCTCGGGCTTGACGCCGGCAAGGCCGAGGCCCTTGACGAACCATTCGCGCATCTGGCCGATGCCGCGGTTGTAGTCGATCCACACCGAGAGAAAATCGCGCCAGCGCTTGTCGGCTTCGCGCCGTACCGCCGTGCCGCTCGCGATCGTCACCGATGGCGAGGCCAGGATCTTGTAGGTGCCGAGGTTCGGGTTCTTGGCGATCGCGGTCAGCCCGAGCACCAGCGCGTTGACCACGCAATCGACGCGACCCGACGACATTTCCAGCATCACCTCGTCGCGCGACTTCAGCGACTTGATGGTGGCGTTCGGCGCAAAGCGGCGCGCCACCGCCTCGTTGGCCGAGCCGACGTCGACCGCGATCTTGACCTCGGGCTTGTTGATGTCGGCCCAGGTCTTGGCTTCCAGCCCCTTCCTCAGCATCGCGCCGAACGGATGCGGGAACACCAGATTGGTGAAATCGACCACCAGCGCGCGCTGCGGCGTCGGGTTGAGCGCGAAGCCGAGGTCGATCTTGTTGGCCTGCAGATCAAGGATTGAATTGCCGTAGGTCGACTCGACATATTCCAGCTTGACGTCGAGCAGTTTGACCAGGTCGTTGGCCATCTCGATCGAGAAGCCGGACCAGGTGCCCGAGGCGAGGTCCTTGTTGAAATAGGGCAGCTCGCCCGGCAGCACCGCGATCCGCAGCACCTTGTTGGCCCGGATGCGATCCAGCGTGTTGTCGGCTGGCGTCTGCGCCGAGGCCGGCGTTGCCATCGCGGCCGCGAGCGCCGCGCCGCTGCCGATCCCGAGCGCATAGCGCAGCGCGTCGCGGCGATCTTCGGAGATTTTGATGTCGTCGGATTGAGTCAAGCGGGCCTCCCTGCACCAGATCGGGGGAAGCCTAGCGTCGGTATCCGGTGCCAGCAAGTGCGCGCGCCTGCACCATTGGTAGGCAAGGCGAGGGCGCGGTCGCCTACGTGCCGGACTTCACCTCTCCCGCTTGTGGGGGAGGTCGAATAAGCCGCGAACCGCGCCCCTAGGGGTTAGCAACGATAGGTCATGTTCGCCCCTGTGACCGAAGAAAAGAAAACGGCGGGGAAGCTCAGTTCGGCTACCCAATCGAGCACTTGGTTGTCTGTCTGGGTTTCTGGACTTGAAAGGTGTGGAAACTGAAAAAGCACCGTCCCGTGAATGTCCAAAAGAACGAGACGATCGATAACCCAAACATCACCGTCGTCGGTCGAGAAAAATTTTGCCAGCAATTCTGCTGTTCCGTCAGAACGAAGCCTGAGAGTGGGGCCGTTGTTCAGGGTGCCGTTCAAGAAGCCGGACAGCTTGCAATCGCCGTAACGAATAGGCGCGCTCCAACTGAGGTCAAGGGTTTGGATGGCATGTGTCGCAACACCCTTATAGCTTTCTGGCTGGTCGGTCGCCGAGCTTTTGCTTTCAAGATGTTCTTTCAACATAGCGTACGCCTCCTTCTAGCCCGCGAATTGCGAGCAACCTCTGGTTTAAAGGGAGGGCGCAAAAGGACCAGTGAGCTGCCTCACAATCTACAATCGCGATTTAGTGATCCTCCCCCGTAAGCGGCTAGTGCATCTACACGTTTGTCGGGCCATTTGCGAGGATTTGGAAGCGGGCCATTCCGGTGTGGAAGGTGATTGGTCCAGGTGGACGGTGGGAGGCGTAGCCGGTCCATCCGCCGAGTTTTGCGATGATCCATGCCGCCCAAGCAAGAGTGTTGGGGCGATGGTGGTTTTTCTGAAGCTCGGTGCGACCTTTCATGGTTTTGTTGATGGCCCTGAGCGTCTCGATCTCTTCTGCGGTGAAGACAAATTCAGCCGGCAATTCTTCGCCACTGTTGCGGGCCTGAACGAGTTGAATGACGATACATGCCGCTCTGGTGGCGACCGCCACGAGCTTGATCAGGCCTTCGGCGCTCTCGATCTGACTATCCTCGATGCGCAAACCCTGGCTCTTCAGCGAGCGAAAGAGTTGCTCAATGATCCAGCGCTGGCGGTACCAGGAGACGATCTGCCAGGCGTCTTTAACGGTGGCGACCGGATGAGTGGTCAGGAGCAGCCAGCGAATGGGCTCCGCACCTCTCGGCGGATGCAACTCGACCACTTCTACGAAGCTGAGTTTGATGCCCTCCGCCAAGTCGGTGACGCCGGGCCTCTGCGGCCGCTTGAGCACGACGGTTCCGAAGCGCATCGAGAGATGGGCCTGCCGGCCGCGCCGATCCATTCGCTGCGGCAGATCGATCACCGCGTTGTCGCAGAAGCGGCTCCGCTCGACCGCCTGATAAAGTGTGTCGCCATCGACCAGCGCATGGTCGTGCATGGCACGCGACAGAAGATGGACATTCTCAGCTGGCGTCAGCGCCCAGTGAGCAAAGAAATCCCCCTCGCGGTCGTTGACGACGGTGATCATGCGGGCATCTGCCAGGACGTCGCGGCCTTGCTCGGCGGCCGTCACCCAGCGCGCCGACTCCTTGTCGGCCAAGGCGCGCCGCTCATGCGGGATTTTTACCTTGCCTTTGCGCGTCCAAACGTTGCCGCCAGTAAGGCCAAGACAGACCCCGCTGTCGGCATCCACCGCCATCATCGCATGCAACAGCACGCCGCGAGCATTGCCCTTGCCGACTTTGCCCAGCCCGCGCCGCCGTCCCGCCTGGGTCTGGAACTTGACCTCGCTCGTATCCTGGATCGCCAGCACATGACGCCCGCTGACCGCAGTCCGCGTCTGCGTGCTCCAGCCCTCAATCAATTTATCGATCGTGACTTGGGGGTTGTTCACAAACCGCCAGAACGCCATATTGGCAGCCCAATCGCCCCGGGCCATCTGGCGCAAGCAGACGCTGCGCGTGCAAAGCATAGCCCGGAGAAGCGTCGCCCCCTTTTGTCGAGACGAACGTCCCCGAACTCACCCAAAGACAAATCCGGCTGCATCGCTGGCGCTCCTTCGAATCAAAGCGCCAGTGAGAGAATCATACAACATGCTGCAGAGACGCCACTTCTTGCTGCACCGAGTCAATCTGTCGCGCCCCAAAACCGTGTAGACACGCTAGCCGTAAGCGGGGGAGGACAGAGCGTGCTCGTGCCCAGAATCAATATCGTCCCGGCACGTACATCTCCTGCGGGATCGGGCCGCGGTGATAGTCCGGGTTGCGCACCCGCGGCGGCAGCACCACCGGCTGGTGGGTGACCGCCTGATAGGGGATCAGGCTCAAGAGATGCGAGATGCAGTTGAGCCGGGCGCGCTTCTTGTCGACTGCATCGACGATCCACCACGGCGAGTCCTGCAGGTGCGTGCGTTCCAGCATCGTTTCCTTCGCCTTGGTGTAGAGCTCCCAGCGGGTCCGCGCCTCGACGTCCATCGGGCTCAGCTTCCACTGCTTCAGCGGATCCTGGATCCGCATCGAGAAGCGGAACGCCTGTTCCTCGTCGGTGATCGAGAACCAGTATTTCAGGAGGACGGTGCCGGAGCGGATCAGCATGCGCTCGAATTCCGGCACCGAGTTGAAGAATTCCTCATACTGCTCGTCGCTGCAGAACCCCATCACCTTCTCGACGCCGGCGCGGTTGTACCAGCTGCGGTCGAACAGCACGATCTCGCCGCCGGCCGGCAGATGCGAGACATAGCGCTGGAAGTACCATTGCGTGCGCTCGCGCTCGTTCGGCGCCGGCAGCGCCGCGATACGGCAGACCCGCGGGTTGAGCCGCTGGGTGATGCGCTTGATCACGCCGCCCTTGCCGGCGGAATCGCGGCCCTCGAACAGCACGACGACCTTCTTCTTCTCGTGCTGCACCCAGTCCTGCAGCTTGACCAACTCGCCCTGCAGCCGCAGCAATTCGCGGAAATAGAACTTGCGGTCGATCGACAGCCTGCCGGCGGCGCCGTCATGGTCGAGCTCGTCGAGCCTCACGTCGTCGAGCTCGAGCTCGAGTTCCTCGTCGAGGCTGTCGGCCATCTCCTGATGGATGCGGGCGCGCAAGGCTTCATCCCGGGAGGCTTCGTCGGTGAGGGCGGAGGTCGTCATGAAGGTCCGTCTTTCAGTGTGTTAGATGGATCGGACGGGCAGCATTGACGGGCGATGTTACCCCTCTATGACAATGCCGTGACCGCTGTTTCACGCCGCCGGGCGGACTGTGCTAACAAGCCGACAAAACCAAAAAGGGAGATGTGCCGATGATTTCGCTCACGCCAAAAGACGTCCTGCCGGAGGACGGCACCGCCGGCACGCTGGTCGGGCGGGTCTGGTTGCCGCAGGCCGGCGGGCCGGCCGTCGTCGCGGTGCGGGCAGACGGTGTGTTCGATGTCACGGCGCGGTTCCCGACGGTGAGCGCGCTCTGCGAGGAAAGCGATCCCGCGGCCGCGCTGCGCGCCACGGGCGGCGAGCGGATCGGCGATTTCGAGGCGATCCTCGCCAACACCCCGCCCGACAGCCGCGACAAGGCCAGGCCGCACCTGCTGGCGCCGGTCGATCTCCAGGTGCTGAAGGCCGCCGGCGTCACCTTCGCGATCTCGATGCTGGAGCGCGTGATCGAGGAGCGGGCGCGCGGCAATCCGTCCTCGGCGGACGCGATCCGCAAGGAAGTGGTGCGCCTGGTCGGCGACGATCTCTCCAAGCTGAAGCCCGGCTCCGAGCAGGCGATGAAACTGAAGCAGGTGCTGATCGATCAGAATGCCTGGAGCCAGTATCTCGAGGTCGGCATCGGTCCCGACGCCGAAGTGTTCACCAAGGCGCCGACGCTGTCCTCGGTCGGATCAGGCATGGATGCCGGGCTGCATCCGAAGTCGACCTGGAATAATCCGGAGCCGGAGGTCGTGCTTGTTGTCTCCGCCGCCGGCAAGATCGTCGGCGCCGCGCTGGGCAACGACGTCAATCTGCGCGACTTCGAGGGGCGCTCGGCGCTGTTGCTGTCGAAGGCCAAGGACAACAACGCTTCCTGCGCGATCGGCCCGCTGCTCCGGCTGTTCGACCAGACCTTCTCGCTCGACGATGTCAGGAAGATGGATGTCGGCCTGACCGTGACTGGCGCAGACGGCTTCGTGCTCGAGGGCCATTCCTCGATCAGCAAGATCAGCCGCGACCCGACCGATCTGGTCGCCCAGACCATCGGCCCCGTGCATCAATATCCTGATGGATTTGCGCTGTTCCTCGGCACGATGTTCGCGCCGGTCAAGGATCGCGATGCCAAGGGTGAGGGTTTTACCCACAAGCGCGACGACATCGTGACCATCGCCGCACCACAGCTCGGCAAGCTGGTCAACCGGATGCGCAATAGCGACGAATGCGAGCCCTGGACCTTCGGCGTCGGTGCGCTGATGAAGAACCTCGCACAGCGCAAGGTGCTGTGAGGATCGGGACGGGACGGCGACTCCACTACCTCGGCTGCTTCGTCGGCCGTGTGCGGCCTGTCGCGTGCGCGGCAGGTCGGCGCCGGGTTGCGCCGACAATCCGGTGACGTTCAGCCGCCTCTCGCAGCGCGTTGAACGACGACGATGGTGACTGTGCCGAAGCGGCGGCGTTGTCGAACATGTTCAGAAACCTGCGCGGCAGATCGACCGTGTGGCGCAACTTGAGCGCGTTAAAACACGCGGAATTTGCCGCTTTTTCCTAGCTTTATGTGAACCAGTTCATCCTCGTTCGCGCCGGTCCGCTCCAGCATATCGGCTCGACGCGAACAGAAGGAGTCGCGGACATGAGCGAGCAGCCATCAAACGGAATGCCCGATTGGCTCACCACCGATATGCTGGTCATTGCCGTATCACTGGCCATCATCGTGATTGGGATATGGATCGCGCCGTAGCCTGGTTGTCGCGGCGAGGCCGTCCAGCCGGGCAGGGCGCCAGCGCCAATCACTGAGTTGCCCGACGGCGCAAGCCTCTTTTGCAAAAAGGGAACGAGATGCAAAGCTCGGACGATTCACACACTCAGTGCCGTCCCTGCGAAAGCAGGGACCCATAACCCCAAATGCAAATTGTTAAGCGATGCTGCAACGGCGAGTCCCTCTCACAACAACTGCTGCGGCGTATGGGTCCCGGCCTTCGCCGGGACCACACTGTGGGGTTGGCGTCATTCGAGTGACCAACCAACGCCCTCACACCGGCAACGCCGTCGAATACTTCACCTGGCTCAGCGCAAAGCTCGACTCGATCGAGGCGATGCCGTCGAGCCGGGTCAGCTTGTTCTTCAGGAATGCCTCATAGGAGGAAAGGTCGGCGGCGACGACGCGCAGCAGATAGTCGCGGTTGCCGGTCATCAGATAGCATTCGAGCACCTCGTCCCATTTCGAGATCGCGCGCGCGAAGCGGTTGAGGTCTTCCTCCTTCTGCCGCGCCAGCTTGATCGAGATGAAGACGGAGACGTGCAGCCCGATCGACTTCTGGTCGACGGTTGCGATGTAGCGAGAGATCACGCCGCGCTCCTCGAGCAGCTTGACCCTGCGGTGGCAAGGCGACACCGACAGCCCGACCTTGTCGGCGAGTTCCTGCATGGTCATGCGGCTGTCGGTCTGGAGCAGACTCAGGATCTTGCGGTCGATGGCATCGAGGGCAGGCATTGGGATGAACTCGTCAGTTGAAGTGGGATCGTGGGAATTTATCCCAATTTTTCCTGTGCTGTCGCGTGGAATTGAGATTTTCGCCGCCGCCTGCGGCAGTAACATTCCGGCATATCGCCCGGAGCATTGCCATGGAAATCGCGCCTGAACGCCTCGACATGCTGTCCGCCCTGGCCCGCAAGGTGCTGTGGCTGTCGTCGTGGACCATCCATCACGCCAACCATGTGCGGCCCTCTACCGACGGGTTGAAGGTCGGCGGCCACCAGGCCTCGTCGGCCTCGCTCGCCAACATCATGTCGGCGCTTTATTTCTCGGTGTTGCGCCCGCAGGACCGCGTCGCGGTGAAGCCGCATGCGAGCCCGGTGTTCCACGCCATCCAGTATCTGTTCGGCCACCAGACCCGCGACAAGCTGGAGAATTTTCGCGGCTACAAGGGCGCGCAGTCCTACCCCTCGCGCACCAAGGACAGCGACGACGTCGACTTCTCGACCGGCTCGGTCGGCCTCGGCGTCGCGCAGACGCTGTTCGCCTCGCTGGTGCAGGATTACGTCAAGGCGCACGGCTGGCTGCAGGACCGGCCGGAGGGCCGCATGATCGCGCTGGTCGGCGACGCCGAGATGGACGAGGGCAACATCTTCGAGGCGCTGCTCGAAGGCTGGAAGCACGGCCTGCGCAACACATGGTGGGTGGTCGACTACAACAGGCAGTCGCTCGACGCCGTGGTGCGCGAGGGATTGTGGGCCAAGTTCGAGACCATGTTCCGCAACTTCGGCTGGGACGTGGTGATCGTGAAGTACGGCAAGCTGATGCTCGAGGCGTTCGCCGAGCCCGGCGGCGAAGCGCTGCGGCGCTGGATCGACAACTGCCCGAACCAGATGTACGCCGCGCTCTGCTTCCAGGGCGGCGCCGCGTTCCGCAAGCATCTGCGCGACGACATCGGCGACCAGGGCGAGGTGTCGGCGCTGATCGAGCGCCGCAGCGACGACGAGTTGCTGGCGCTGATGTCGAATCTCGGCGGCCACGACATGGCGAGCATGATCGAGGCCTTCGAGGCGATCGACCATGATCGGCCGGTCTGCTTCATCGCCTATACCATCAAGGGTGTCGGCCTGCCGATGCAGGGCCACAAGGACAACCACGCCGGCCTGATGACGGTCGCCCAGATGGAGAAATGGCGCGCCGCGCAGAATATCCGCCCCGGCCACGAGTGGGACAAGTTCGAGGGCCTTTCGCAGGAGCCTGCGAAGCTCGAGGCCTTCCTGGCCGAGGCGCCGTTCAACCGCGAGGGGCGCCGCCGCCTGTCGGCGCCAGAAATCGACGTGCCGGAACGGCTGGCCTTCAAGGCCTCGGCGCAG
This sequence comes from Bradyrhizobium sp. USDA 4541, assembly GCF_024171085.1. Classification (NCBI taxonomy): domain Bacteria; kingdom Pseudomonadati; phylum Pseudomonadota; class Alphaproteobacteria; order Hyphomicrobiales; family Nitrobacteraceae; genus Bradyrhizobium; species Bradyrhizobium sp. USDA 4541. Next base: position 7,861,916 of record NZ_JALJZF010000001.1, on the reverse strand, counting down.
ATGTCGACGCAACAGGGTTTTGGTCTCGTGCTGCACGAGCTGGCGCGCGGCGATAGCGAACTCGCCTCGCGCATCGTCACCGCATCGCCCGATGTCACCGTGTCGACCAACCTCGGCGCCTGGGTCAACCGCCGCGGCCTGTTCGCGAAGGCGGAGAACCACGACCTGTTCCGGCAGGAGAAGATCCCGTCGGCCTACACCTGGGAATATTCGCCGAAGGGACAGCATCTCGAGCTCGGCATCGCCGAGATGAATCTGTTCATCATGCTGTCGGCGCTCGGCCTGTCGCACCAGATCAACGGCGCGCGGCTCTTGCCGGTCGGCACGCTGTACGATCCCTTCATCGAACGCGGCCTCGATGCGCTGAACTATGCCTGTTACCAGGATGCCCGCTTCATGGTGGCGGCGACGCCGTCGGGCATCTCGCTGGCGCCGGAAGGCGGCGCGCATCAGTCGATCAAGACGCCCTTGATCGGGATCGGGCAGGACGGGCTCGCCTCGTTCGATCCGGCCTTCGTCGATGAACTTGCCGTGATCATGGGCTGGGGCTTTGGCCACATGCAGCGCGAGGGTGCCGAGGGTGGTTCGGTTTACTTGCGACTCTCGACCCGTACGCTGGAGCAGCCGCAACGGATCATGACCCCGGACCTGCAGCGCGACATCACCGACGGCGCCTATTGGATCCGCAAGCCGGGCCCGAACTGCGACATCGTCATTGCGTATACCGGCACCGTCGCGCCGGAGGCGATCGAGGCGGTCGGCCTGATCGGCGAGAGCCACCGCGACGTCGGTCTGCTGGCGGTCACCTCCGCCGACCGGCTCTATGCGGGTTGGTCCGCCGCGCGGAATTTGCGCCGTGACCGCCGCGGCGCGCAGCATTTGAGTCATATCGAGCGCATGCTGGCGCCGCTCGGCCGCGACTGCGGCATTGTGACCGTGATCGACGGCCATCCGGCAACGCTCGGCTGGCTCGGCAGCGTGCGCGGCCACCGCGTCGAGGCGCTCGGTGTCGAGCATTTCGGCCAGACCGGCACGATCGGCGACCTCTTCCGCCACTACGGCATCGACGCCAATGCCATCATCGACGCGGCGGAGAGCGTCTCGGTCGGCGCCCCGGTGCGGCATCGCAAGATGGCGGTGTGAGCCATTGCAGGCTCCACATCGTCGTCCCGGCGAAGGCCGGGACCCATTTCCACAACTGGCAGCAAGTAAACGCGACTCGTTCTAACAGCACCCTTTACCAATTGCCGGCGGTGGTTATGGGCCCCGGCCTTCGCCGGGGCGACGAGACCAACCTTGCCACCTGCGCGATAGCGACATTATATGCTGTTCGCGCGAACGAGCCGCGTCCCGCATATGGCGGGTTCAATTCGCCGGGCTTTCGTGCAAGGATGCCTGCCGAACGCTTTCGTTCCCCATTCCATACGCCCCGTACAAGAGGTTTCCGATGGTCAATCGCATGCAATTCTACATCGACGGCGCCTGGGTCGATCCCGTCGTCAAAGGCAAGTCCACCCCGGTCGTCAATCCCGCGACCGAAGAAGCGATGTATGAGATTGCGCTCGGCTCCAAGGCCGATGTCGACAAGGCAGTCGCCGCCGCCAAGCGCGCCTTCGAGACCTTTTCCCGGACCAGCCGCGAGGAGCGCGTTGCGCTGCTCACCAAGATCGTCGAGGTCTACAAGGGCCGCATGAAGGAGATCGGCGCGGCCGTCTCCGACGAGATGGGCGCGCCGCTGCCGATGGCCGAGAAGCTGCAGGCCGGCGCCGGCCTTGGCCACCTCATGAACACCCTCGAAGTGCTGAAGAAGTACGAGTTCGAGGAGACCATGGGCACCGCCGTGATCGTGCGCGAGCCGGTCGGCGTCGTCGGCATGATCACCCCCTGGAACTGGCCGCTGAACCAGATCGCCTGCAAGGTCGCGCCCGCGCTTGCCGCCGGTTGCACCATGATCCTGAAGCCGTCGGAGTTCACCCCGACCTCGGCGCTGATCTTCGCGGAAATCCTCCATGAAGCCGGCGTGCCGAAGGGCGTGTTCAACCTGCTCAACGGCCTCGGCCCGGAGGTAGGTGCGGCGATGAGCGAGCACCCGGACATCGACATGATCTCGTTCACCGGTTCGACCCGCGCCGGCGTCGACGTCGCCAAGCGTGCGGCCCCGACCGTGAAGCGCGTCAGCCAGGAGCTCGGCGGCAAGTCGCCGAACGTGATCCTCGACGGTGCCGACCTGACCAAGGCGGTGACCGGCGGCGTGATGCACATGTTCAACAACTCGGGCCAGTCCTGCAACGCGCCGTCGCGCATGATCGTGCCGCTCTCCAAGATGAAGGAAGTGGCCGCCATCGCGAAGGGCGTCGCCGACAAGACCAAGGCCGGCGATCCGCGTGCCGACGGCACGACGATCGGTCCGGTGGTCAACCGCGGCCAGTGGGACAAGATCCAGGCGCTGATCCAGAAGGGCATCGACGAGGGCGCAACGCTCGTCGCCGGCGGCCCGGGCCTGCCCGAGGGCGTCAACAAGGGCTTCTATGTCCGTCCGACCATCTTCGCCGACGTCACCAATGACATGACGATCGCCCGCGAAGAGATCTTCGGACCGGTGCTGACCATCCTCGGCGCCAAGGACGAAGCCGACGCGGTGAAGATCGCCAACGACACGCCGTATGGTCTCGCCGGTTACGTCTCCGCCGACACCGTGGAAACCGCGCGCCGCGTCGGCCGCCAGATCCGCGCCGGCAACGTCAACCTGCAGGGCGTGCCGAACGAGCGCACCGCGCCGTTCGGTGGCTACAAGCAGTCCGGCAATGGCCGCGAGTGGGGCCGTTACGGTCTGGAAGAATATCTCGAGGCCAAGGCGGTCGCCGGCTACAACGCCGCGTAAGCCGAGCCACGAGAGACGCGACTTTTGGCGCCGGGGCAGGCAACTGCTCCGGCGTCAGCCATTTTGGGGGCGCAAGGTCTTGAAGAGTGCGAATCTTGCGAAGATGAAGGTTGCAGTCTCGCCGTCATTGCGAGCGAAGCGAAGCAATCCATCTCTCCTCACGGGCGGACAGATGGATTGCTTCGTCGCTTCGCTCCTCGCAATGACGGCCGGGCTAGCCGCCGAGCGCGCCTTGGGTGTTGACGTAGAGCGCATAGATCGACTGGCTCGCCGCCATGAACAGGCGGTTGCGCTTGACGCCGCCGAAGCAGAGGTTGGCGCAGCGCTCCGGCAGCGCGATGCGGCCGATCATGACGCCGTCGGGCGCGAACACGACGACGCCGTCGAGTTCGGGATCACCCATGCCCCAGCCGCACCACAGATTGCCGTCGATGTCGCAGCGCATGCCGTCGGGCGTGCCCGGGCCGGCGTCGATGAAGACGCGCTTGTTGGAGATCGTCTTGCCGTCGGCTGCGACGTCATAGGCGAGGATCTTGCGGTTCGGCTCGCCGCGGGATTCCACGACGTAGAGGATCTTCTCGTCTGGCGAGAAGCACAGCCCGTTCGGTCCCAGCACGCCCTCGGCGACGATGGTGGCCTCGCGGGTTGCGGGATCGAGCCGGTAGACGTTGGGCTCGATCTCGGGATCGGCCTTGTAGCCTTCGTAGTTGCCGAGCAGGCCGAAGATCGGATCGGTGAACCAGATCGAGCCGTCGGATTTCACCACGACGTCGTTCGGCGAGTTCAGCCGCTTGCCGCCGAAGGAATCGATCAGCACCGTAATCGATCCGTCATATTCGGTGCGCACCACGCGGCGGCCGCCATGCTCGCAGGTGATCAGCCGGCCCTGGCGATCGCGGGTGTTGCCGTTGGCGAAGTTCGACGGCTTGCGGAAGATGCTGACCGCGCCGGTCTCTTCCTCCCATTTGAGGATGCGCTGGTTCGGGATGTCGCTGCACAACAGATAGCGGCCGTCGCCGAACCACACCGGACCTTCGGCCCAGCGCAGGCCGGTCGCGATGCGTTCGACGGCGGAGAGTTTCAGCCAGTATTTCTCGAAGCGCGGGTCGAGCGCGTGGATCGCGGGATCGGGATAGCAGGTCGCGGGACGCCAGCCGGCGGAATGAACATCGGACATTTGCTGTTCTCGTTGTTGTGTTTCGATGGTGTTTCCTTGAGCGCCTGGTTTGCTATCATTGTCGGCCTGCGACCGCAATTCGATCGCAGCAATCAGGAAAGAAGAGGGACGGCATGCCACGCATATTGATGACCGGCGCATCGGGGGGAATCGGAACGAGCCTGCGCAAGCTGTTGCCGCCGATCTATCCGGATCTCCTGCTGAGCGATATCAAGCAGCCCTCCGATCTCGGCAGCAACGAAAAGTTCAAGGCGGCCGATCTCGCCGACCTTGCGCAGGTCGAGGCGATCTGCGAGGGCGTCGACGGCATCCTGCATTTCGGCGGCTATTCGGTCGAAGGCCCCTGGGACGCGATCCTGCAGTCCAACATCGTCGGCTGCTACAATCTGTTCGAGGCGGCGCGCAAAAAGGGCGTCAAGCGCGTGATCTTCGCCTCATCCAACCACGCGGTCGGGTTTTATCCGCGTCATCACCGCATCGGCACCGACGTCACCGCGCGGCCGGACAGTCGCTACGGTGTGAGCAAGGTGTTCGGCGAAGGCGTCGGCGCGCTCTATGCCGACAAGCACGGGATCAAGGTCACGTGCCTCCGGATCGGCAATTTCGGCGAGGCGCCGTTCGACCACCGCAGGCTCTCGATCTGGCTCAAGCCGGAAGACCTCGTCCAGCTCTGCCGCATCGGGCTCGAGCATCCCGACATCCATTTCGAGGTGCTGTACGGCGCGTCCTACAATGAGCGCTCGTGGTGGGACAATCACCGCGCCTACGATCTCGGCTATCGTCCGACCGGAAGGGCTGAGGATTTCCGCGAGCACGCGATGGCCGAGCAGGCCAAGCTGCCGCCGGATCCGGTCGGCGACTATTACCAGGGCGGCGCGTTCTGCAGCATGGAGTTCGACGGCGACAAGGAGAGGGTGATCGACTGGAAGAAGTGATCAATCCTCGCATTGCGGCAGTTGCTTCACGGATTCGGTGTGCTGCTGCGCCTCCTTCGAACCTTGCCCGGATGTCTTGGGCGGGCTGCCGGGCCCGTCAAAGGTCTCGGCGAAGTGCGTGAGGGGAAAGGCGAGGCTTATGGTCTGCCCGGTGAGGTTCTTGGCTTCGACAGCGATCGTCTGCGCGTGCTTCAGCCGCTCGATCATTTCGCCGTCGGCCTCGAGCGTGCCGCCGCAGCCGAGCGTGTAGCAATGCGGCCTCGCGATCTGGATCGGCTCGTCCTGATCGATGCGGAGGCTGATCGTGCCTTCCAGCATGGTCCGCGTTCCGACATTGGCGCTCACGATCGCGCGCTTGCTACTCTGCGGCGAGACGCTGAGTGTGCCGCCCGATGGCGAGCACTGACCGCGCGCGGCGGCGCCGACGAAGCAGCTCGCCTCTGTCAGGCACGTCTTGGTCCAGGGCTCGTAGGTGAGCTGCGTCGCGCGCGGATCGGCCGCTTCGCCGACGCCGCCGAGCGCAAGCTGCACGGTGAACGATCCAAGGAATATAGCCACATAGCGCATCGCCGTCTCCTTCACGAGCAGGCCGCCGCGTATCGCGCTATTGCGGCTTTTTGTCGTTGGAGATGCGGACGAGATAATCCGCCTTGCTGTACTGCATGTGATCGACGCAAAGCTGCGCCAGCGCCCAGCTGTCGCGGCCCTTCAAGAGCTCGATCATCAATTCGTGCTGGCGGCGCGACAATGCAAGGCCCTCGCTGTCGGCGAGATTCTTGGCGCGCATCGGCAGCGTCAGGTTCATGTAGTCCTGCAGCGAGCGGACGAGGTAAGGATTGCCGCAGGCGGAGAACAGCGCGAGGTGGAACGCATCGTTGGTCTCGTGAATGCCGCGCATGTCCTGCGCCTCGGCCTTGATGCAGTAGTGCCGTTGCAGCTCGCTCAACTGGTCGATCAGGCTTTGCGGCGCGGGCAGGGCGATCATCAGCGCGGCCTGCCGCGTCAGCATCTCGCGCACCTCATAGATCTGCCGCACTTCCTCGGCCGAATAGAACCGCACCGTGGCGCCGACATTCTTCTCGCGCAGCACGATGCCCTGGCGCTCGAGCTGGAACAGGGCCTGGCGGACGAAATGCCGGCTCGCGCCGTAGCGCTGCATCAGGTTATCCTCGACCAGGCGCAAACCGGGCGCGAAGCGGCCGAAGATGATGTCCTCCTCCAGCCGGCGGATCACCTCCGCTTGTTCCTCCTCGCGCGAGGGGGCCTGGAGTTCGGGCAATGTGGGCTCGGCTGTCATGCGCTCTCGGCTTTGGATCGGTGCCTGAGGTCAGCATAGCGCCACGGTTATTGTCAATAATGGGGCGATTTTGCCGCAGACCAGCCACCCGCCGCGACCGGATTATCTCATATTGACAATAATTCCTGCCGCTCCTTAAGTGCGGCCGAACAACCACGGGACGAGAAGAAAATGGCCGACGGACTTCGCAAGGGACTGACAAGCTATGGTGACGCCGGCTTCTCGCTGTTCCTGCGCAAGGCGTTCATCAAGGCGATGGGCTATTCTGACGATGCGCTCAATCGCCCGATCGTCGGCATCACCAACACCTACAGCGACTACAATCCCTGCCACGGCAACGTGCCGCAGATCATCGAGGCCGTGAAGCGCGGCGTGATGCTGTCGGGCGCGATGCCGTTCGTGTTCCCGACCATCTCGATCGCGGAGAGCTTTGCGCACCCGACCTCGATGTATCTGCGCAACCTGATGGCGATGGATACCGAGGAAATGATCCGCGCCCAGCCGATGGATGCGGTGATCGTGATCGGCGGTTGCGACAAGACCTTGCCGGCGCAGATCATGGCCGCGATCAGCGCCGATCTGCCGACGGTGGTGATTCCGGTCGGGCCCATGGTCGTCGGCCATCACAAGGGCGAGGTGCTCGGCGCCTGCACGGACTGCCGCCGGCTGTGGGGCAAGTATCGCGCCGGCGAGATCGACGACAACGAGATCGAGGCGGTGAACGGCCGCCTCGCGCCCTCGGTCGGCACCTGCATGGTGATGGGCACTGCCTCCACCATGGCCTGCATCACCGAGGCGCTCGGCCTGTCGCTGCCGATGAGCGCGACGATCCCGGCGCCCCATGCTGAACGCTTCCGTTCCGCCGAGGCCAGCGGCCGCGTCGCCGCCGAGATGGCGAAGACCAAGGGACCGAAGCCGAGCGAGATCCTGACGCCGTCCTCGTTCCGCAACGCCCAGGTCGTCATGCAGGCGATCGGCGGCTCGACCAACGGCCTGATCCATCTCACGGCGATCGCCAACCGCTCGCCGCACAAGATCGACCTCGAGGCGTTCGACAAGCTCGGCCGCGAGGTCCCCGTGCTGGTCGACCTCAAGCCGTCGGGCGAACACTACATGGAGCATTTCCATCACGCCGGTGGCGTGCCGAAGCTGATGGCGCAGCTCGGCGACCTGATCGATCTCGATGCCAAAACCATCACCGGCCAGACCTTGCGCGAGGTCGTCGCCAATGCCGAGGATGTGCCGGGGCAGGACGCGATCCGCTCCAAGGCGAACCCGATCAAATCCGAAGGCGCGATGGCGATCCTGCACGGCAATCTCGCGCCGCGCGGCGCCGTGATCAAGCAGTCGGCGGCGAGCCCGAAACTATTGCAGCACACCGGCCGCGCCGTGGTGTTCGAATCGGTCGAGGACATGACGCTGCGGGTCGACGATCCCGCGCTCGATGTGACCGACGACGACGTGCTGGTGTTGCGCAATGCCGGCCCGAAGGGCGCGCCGGGCATGCCGGAGGCGGGTTACCTGCCGATCCCGAAGAAACTCGCGCGCGCCGGCGTGAAGGACATGGTCCGCATCTCCGATGCGCGGATGAGCGGCACCGCGTTCGGCACCATCGTGCTGCACATCACGCCGGAATCCGCGGTCGGCGGTCCGCTCGGGCTGGTGCGGAACGGCGACATGATCCGGCTCGATGTCGCCAAGCGCAGCATCGATCTGTTGGTCGACGAGGCCGAATTGCAGAAGCGCCGCGACGCGCTCGCGCCGGCCGGTTCGCCCGATTGGGCCAAGCGCGGCTACGCGCATCTCTTCAACGACACCATCCTGCAGGCCGATGAGGGCTGCGATTTCGACTTCATGCGCGCCAAGGGGAAGTAGCTTGCAAAGTTCGGCGCATCTGCTGAATTGTCGATAATTTCTGCGATGTGGTGCTCGTTGTCGCCTACGACGAGCTGATTGCCTCTGTTTTATTGACAATCCTGCGCGACTGGTGGGATGATCCCCCTCAATTAAAAACAGGGGGAACGTCGCGATGGGCTATTCAGCCAGGATCGTCGGGATTGCCATGGCCGCGGCAGCGCTGCTGCTTTCCGCGGGCGCCGGCGCGCAGGAAGTCAAGCACTACCGCTTCGCGCACGATCAGCAGCTCAACACCGGATACAGCGTGGCCTACGACATGTTCTCCGCCAAGCTCAAGGAGTTGAGCAAGGGGACCATGATCGTCGACCAGTATCCGGGAGCGCAGCTCGGACAGGAGCCGCAGCTGCTGCAGCTCGTGAAATCCGGAGACATTGAATTCGCCATCATCTCGTCGGCGAACACCGCGACTATCTCGCCGCAGGCCGGTGTGATGTCGCTGCATTTCCTGTTCCGCGACGCCAACCATGTGGTGAAGGCCCTTGCCGATCAGAAGGTGATTGACGCGATCAAGGCGATGATCGACGACACGTCGCAAGGCCTTCATGTCATCGCGACGGGCAGCCAAGGCGTTAGAAGCATCTACGCCAGGAAGGAAATCCACAACGTCAGCGACCTCAAGGGTGTAAAGATTCGCGTTCAGGCGACGGCTACGGAAGACACGATCTTCCCGGCTTACGCCGCGCAAACCGTCCATATGCCGTTCGGCAGCGTGTACACGTCGCTGCAGACCGGCGTCGTCGAGGCGGCGGAAAACAGCGTGAATGTTTACCTCGTCAATAAGCACTACGAAGTCGCGCCGGTGCTCTCGATGACCGAGCATGAGGCCAACAATGCGCTGTTGTTCATCAGCGACAGGCTGTGGCAGAGCCTTTCAGCCGAGCAGAAGGCCTGGGTGACGACAGCGGCCGCGGAGGTGAGCGCCAAGGAGCCGGCGAAGGCGTTCGAACTGGAGAAGAATGCGGCTGCAAAACTGAAGTCATTCGGCGTCAAGGTGGTCGGGGATGTGGACAAGAAGAGCTTTACCGCGATCGCCGATCCCTATCTCGACAAGCTCGCCAAGGATCTCGGGCCGCATGCGGAGAAGATTAAGAATTTGATCCGCGCGGTCAACTAGTAGCTCGTCACAGTGATTTTGACTCTTTGGGTATGCCTGGATAGGCGCGCCCCAGTTTGGTGCGAGCTTTGTCCGTTGTGAACATCCAGTTGATACGGGCGCGAGTTTTGTTTCGCTGCCGCTCCCATGCTGCGATCTCGTTTCTAAGGCGTTTTGGATCGTCGATCCGGCGGCCGAGATACTGCCCTTGGAGCACGCCGATCTCGATCTCGACCATATTGAGCCAACTGGCGTGTTTCGGGGTGTAGTGGAACTCGAGGCGGCGCAGGATGCGGCGGGCCTCGGCGGGGGCAAAGGCCTGGTAGAGGGCGCCGGGGGCATGGATCGACAGATTGTCCTGCACGACACGGATGCAGGCGGCCTTGGGGTAATGGACATCGACGAGTTCGCGCATGCAGTGAGCATAATCCACGGCGGTGCGCCGTTCGGTGACTTTGACGTTACGCCAGGCCCGATGCGGATCGAGGGCGACAAAGAGATTGACGGTGCCGTTGCGGCGGTACTCGTAATCGTAACGCTCGCGCTTTCCCGGCTCGGGTGGGATCGGCTGGCGCACTTCGCCGATGAGCTGGACGGGGGTTTCGTCGAAGCAGACCAGCGGCCGCTCGGGATCAGGCGCTTCAGCGTAGAGATCGAGCACATCTTCCATGCGGGCGACGTATTCGCCATCGACATGGGGAATGCACCACATGTCCCTGCGCCACGGCTTGAGGTCATTATCGGCCAGCCGGCGGCGCACGGTCTCGCCCGACAGGCTGTCATGATCGGTGAGCTTGACCATCACGTCGGCCAGCAGCGCCAGCGTCCAGCGCCTCCGGCCAGCGGGCGGCTTGGCGCATGCGGTCGCCACCAGCAGGGCTTCCTCCTTGCCGGTCAGCTTGCGCTCCGCACCGGGACGCGGCTCCTCACTCAAGGCCCGATCGAGATTGCCTTCCACCAAGCGGCGTTTGGTCCGATAGACGGTGGAGGCGCTTACTCTGACGGTCCGGACAATCTCCTCGTCGCGGCTGCCGATGTCGGCCGCCAGCAAAATCTGGGCCCGCTTGAGTTTGCGAGCGGCATGCTTGCCGCCGCTCAGCATCGCCGTCAGTTCCTCTCGCTCGGCTTGGCTCAATTCAACCCGGTACCGTACATTCATCGTTCGCCTCCCTGTCGGAGGCTCCGGACGAATCGATCCATGAGTCAAAAATCAGGCGCACGCTTTACCGAGAAGCAGGGCCATTATCTGGCTTTCATCTATACCTACTCGCACATGTTCGGACGGCCCCCCGCCGAAGCCGACATGCAGCGTCACTTCGGTGTTAGCCCGCCCTCAGTCCATCAGATGATCGTCACGCTCGAACGTAACGGCCTCATTCGCCGTCGAGCCGATATCCCCAGAAGCATCGAAATCCTCGTGCCGCCAGAGAACTTGCCGATCCTAAGCTGGCTCGGTATCAAACCGTCAAAATCACTGTGACGAGCCACTAGCCCACTTCCTGCGTCGTCCCGGCGAAGGCCGGGACCCATACGCCGCGGCTCGTCCATTGAAGCACCGGGCCGCCGTTCTTTCTCAAAGCATCAGGCGCCGGTGGTTATGGGTCCCGGCCTTCGCCGGGACGACATACGAGGACGGAGCATTCGATGGCCATCGCCGACACACTGGTGCTGCAACGGCAGCGGCATCTGAAATGGCGGGCGCTCGACCGGCTCGAGCTGATCCTGATGATGCTGTGCGGCCTGCTGTGCTTCGGCTTCTCGCTGTCGGTGACCGCCGATATCGTCACCCGCACCATCGGTCATCCCTGGCTGTGGCTGCAGGAGGTGACCTCGACGCTGTTCATCTACGCGATCTTCATCGGGGCCGCGGTCGCGACACGGCGCAACGACCATCTCTATCTCACCGCGATCTCCGAAGCGCTGCATGGCAGGTCGCGGCTGATCGTCGAGATCGTCATCCGTCTGGTGGTGCTGGGTGTCGCCTTCTGCCTGGTCTGGTACGGCTATCAAAATTACCTCCGAGGCTTCGGCAGCTTCCGCCTGCCGTCCGGTACGCCGATCGCCTCGCTCTATGCGGTGATCCCGCTGTCCGGCATCCTGATCGGCCTGTTCACGATCGAGCAGCTCGTCAATGGGATCCGCAATGGCTTCGACCATCCGGAGCCGCCGGATGACCACCTTCCGATTCCTGCGATCGATACCCGCGCGACGACGGGAGTGCAGCCGTGATCGCACCGGTCGTGCTTGCGCTGATGTCGTTCTGCTTCCTGTTCTTCGGCTATCTCGGCGTGCCCGTGCCGTTCTCGCTGATGGCTGGCGTGTTCGTCGGCGCAGTGCTATCAGACGTCTCGCTGGCGGCGATCATCCAGAAGGTCTTCGACGGCGTCGATTCCGAGGCGCTGCTTGCGATCCCGTTCTTCCTGCTGGTCGGCGAGCTCATGAGCTCCGCAAATGTCGTGGTCCGCATCGCCAATCTCTCGGTCTCGCTGGTCGGCCATATCAGGGGCGGGCTGTCGCAGGTCGTCGTCGTCTTCAGCATGTTCTTCTCGGAGATGTCCGGCTCGACCACCGCCGACGTCGCGGTCATGAGCCGGGCGCTCGGTGGGCCGATGCGGCGGGAAGGGTACGAGCCGGCCTTCATCGCCGCGATCATCGCCTCGGCGTCGACGATCGCAGCGCTGGTGCCGCCGAGCATCACGGCGGTCGTCTATGGCGCGGTCGGCAATGTCTCGATCGCCGGGCTGTTCATGGCCGGTGTGGTCCCCGGACTGATGATCGGCTTCGGGCTGATGATCTACTGCTACTTCTTCGGTCCCTCGGGCCTGCGCAAGCCGCGTGCGCCGCTGCGCCAGGTTGCGTTCGCCGCCGGTGACGCGGCGCTGCCGATGATGATCCCGGTGATCCTGCTGGGCGGCATCCTGACCGGCTGGTTCACGCCGACCGAGGCCGGCGTGGTCGCGGTCGCCTACATCATCGTCGTGGTGATCCCGGCGCTGAACCGCGGGCACCTGAAGAAGATCCCGTATGATTTCTGCCTCGCCGGCCTGATCTTCTCGCTGCCGCTGATCACGATCGGCGCGGCGAACGCGTTCGGCTGGATGCTGGCCTATCTGCGCGGCGCGATCTACATCGCCGACTGGATCACCTCGATCGCCGGTAACGACCCGCACCTCATCATGCTCTTGATGGTGTTGCTGTTCACCGTGGTCGGCGACTTCATCGAGCCGGTGCCGACCATCATCATCTTCATGCCGCTGGTCAACGCCTTGACCCAGGCCGGCGACATCAACGGCGTGCACATGGGCGTGGTGCTGATCGCAACGCTGGCGTTCGGCCTGATCACGCCGCCCTACGGGCTCGTGCTGCTGATGGCCTCGAAATTCGTCGGCATCAGTTTTGCAAAAGCGTTGCGGGCGGCGTTGCCGATCTATGTCGTGTTCCTGGTCACGATCTGCTTCACGATCTATTTTCCGAAGGTCGTGCTGTGGCTGCCCAAGCAGGTGATCCCGGAATCGGTCGGCTGCTTCAAGGCACCCGGCGGCACGGGGTACATTTGCCCGAACTAGCCAAACCTCTACTTCGACTTGCTGGTGAACTTCTTCACGGCGACGCGGAAATCATCGGTATGCATCGCCGTGATGATCTTGTGTTCCTCGGCGTCGAGCTGCTGCTTGGTCGGCGTGGTGGCGGCCTGATAGACCAGTGATTTGGTCCCCGCGATCGCGGCGGGCGGATTTTGCGCCAGACGCTCGGCGAGCTGCCGCGTCGCCGCCTTCAGCTCGGCCGCGGGGACGGTCTTGACGACGAGACCCCATTCATAGGCTTGCTGCGCGGTGAACCCATCCTCGGCCAGGAAAATCTGCAGCGCGCGGCGGGTACCGACCGTGCCGACGATGCCGACCGTGCTGCCGCCATCCGGCGATACGCCGATCTTGGCATAGGCGGGCGTGAAGCGGGCATCCTCTGCGGCGATACACAGGTCGGTCACGAACGCGAGGCCCATGCCGGCTCCGGCCGCCGAACCATGCACGCTGGATAGCACGATCTTCGGCATCCGCCGGACCGTCTCGATGAAGGCATGGTAGTGGTGAAGCATCTCGCCGACCACGGGGGCGACATTGTTGGCTTCGGTCGCTGCGCCGATGGTCTGCAGATCGCCGCCGGCGCAGAAGGCGCGGCCTTCGCCCTCGATGACCAGTACGCGAACGTCCTTGTTGGCTTCGACCTCGGCGCTGAGCTGCTCGAGCTTCTTGGCAATCGTCATGTCGATCGCGTTGAACGCGGCCGGCCGGTTCAGTGTGATGGTCGCGATGGCGCCGTCGATGCGGAGCAAAGCGGGGTCGGTGGCGGAGGGGGCGGGTGCTGGCATATTGAAGACCTTGGGCTTGTTGGTTCCGGACATTTAAGGCCTTGGCGGGAGCCGTGGCAATCCGGCCCGGCGCCCGGGGGCCGCGGGCGCGCCCAGAATCGCCTGGGACCCCCTTGCATCGGTGCGAGCCATGAGGCCAAATGGCACGCGCCTTCGGTACGCAGACACGAGCGCTGTGGGGACGGGGCAAGCAAGCTAACATCGACAAGAGGAAACGGCATGGGTCGCTCCTGCTCGCGCGTATTTGGGTTGTTCCGATGACAGGCTCGGTCATCATCGTCGGCGCCGGACACGCCGGCTTCCAGCTCGCGGCGTCGCTGCGCCAGGCCGGCTTCGCCGAGCGCATCGCCCTGATCAATGACGAAGGCCATTTGCCGTATCAGCGGCCGCCGCTGTCGAAGGCCTATCTGAAAGGGACCGGCGGGCCCGAGAGCCTGATGTTCCGGCCCGACAAGTTCTACCAGGACAACAAGATCGAGCTGATCACCGATCGCGCCCATGCGATCGACCGCAATGCGCGGAAGGTGGCGCTCGCCTCCGGCGCGTCGCTCGATTACGGACACCTGGTGTTCGCAACCGGCGCGCGGAACCGGCTGCTGGATATCCCCAACGCCAAGCTCGACGCAGTCCGCTACCTGCGCATTCTGGATGAGAGCCAGGCGCTGCGCGACTTGATCGCGCCCGGCATGCGCGTCGTCGTGATTGGTGCGGGCTTCATCGGGCTCGAATTCGCCGCCACTGCCCGGGCCAAGGGCCTCGAGGTCGACGTGGTCGAGCTTGCCTCCCGCGTGATGGCGCGGGCGGTGACCGCGGAGATTTCCGAGTTCTCGCAATCCCGCCACAGCGCGGCCGGCATCCGGATTCACCTCGGGGTGCAGGTCACGGCGATCGAGGCCGATGGCGGCAAGGTTACCGGTGTCAGCCTGAGCAACGGCACGCATATCCCGGCCGATCTCGTCGTGGTCGGTGTCGGCGTGCTGCCGAATGTCGAGCTTGCGGCGGAGGCCGGGCTGCCGGTGGCATCCGGCATCATCGTCGACGAGCATCTGTTGACCGCCGATCCGAATGTCTCCGCGATCGGCGATTGCGCGCTCTACACCAGCAAACGCTTCGGCGGGTCGCTGCGGCTGGAGTCGGTGCAGAATGCGACCGACCATGCGCGCTGCGTGGCGTCGCGGCTGACCGGCAAGACCGAGGTCTATGACGGTCTGCCGTGGTTCTGGAGCGACCAGGGCCCCGACAAGCTGCAGATGGCGGGTCTCACCACCGGCTACGACCGCGTCGTAGTGCGCGGCGACCGCGCGCAGGGCGCGTTCTCGGCGTTCTGCTATCGCGGCGACAAGCTGCTCGGCATCGAATCGATCAATCGCGCCGGCGATCACATGTTCGGCCGCCGGCTGCTCGGCGCCGGCGGCTCGATTACGCCGGAGCAGGCGGCGGATGCGAGCTTTGATCTGAAGAGTGCGCTGGCGCAAATGTAAGCAAGCGTCGTCCCGGCGAAAGCCGGGACCCATACTCCGCGGCAGTCGTTGGCGGAGACGAACGCAGTTGCCACGCGTGTGCCCCCAAACTGTGGCCGGTGGTTATGGGTCCCGGCCTTCGCCGGGACGACTTGGGGAGAGAGCGTCCTCCACCTCATCCGCCGTCGGCATCGACGGCGCGGCTCCCATCCGTTGCACGCAAATCGAGGCGGCGGCGTTGGCGTAGGCCAGCGCGTCGCCGAGCGGCTTGCCGATGGCGAGCTGTGAGGCGAGGGCGCCGACGAAGCAATCGCCGGCGCCTGTGGTGTCGACGGCCTTGACCTCGCGTCCCGGCACGAGCAGCGGCTGGTTGTCGACCAGCGCCAGCACGCCGCGCTTTCCGAGCGTGACGCAGACGATCCTGCCTTGCCCCAACGCCCGGGCCGCCTCGGAGAAGCGCTCCGGCGTGTCGCTGTCGCGCAGCCCCGTGCCAGTCAGGTAGCCGAGTTCGGTCTCGTTCAGAACGAGGATGTCGACGAGATCGAGCAGAGCCTTGTCGGCCTGTTTTGCCGGTGCCGGATTGAGGATCGTGGTGGCGCCGACGGCGCGGGCGCGCCGGAAGAAGGCAGCGATCGCCGGCAGCGGGATCTCGAACTGGCTGACCGCGACGTCACCCTTCATAAGTGAGGGGACCTTGACATCATGAGCGTCAACGAGCCCGTTGGCGCCTGGCACGACGACAATCGTGTTGTCGGCATTGGCAAGCGTGATGATCGCCGTGCCGGAATGCGTGCCGTGCGTGGTCTTGACCGAGGTGAGATCGACGCCTTGCGCGGCAAGGAACGCTCGCAGCTCCTTGCCGAACGCATCGGTGCCGAGCCGGCCGATCAGCGTGGTCGCTACGCCGAGCTTGGCCGAAGCCACCGCCTGGTTGGCGCCCTTGCCTCCGGGAAAATAGAGCACGGCCTCGCCGGCGACGGTTTCGCCGATCCGCGGATGGCGCTCGGCGGTCGCCACCACGTCCATATTGATGCTGCCGGCGACGAAGACGTGCCTCATGACTAGCCCCGTTCACCGATATCAAGCCTCGGCGCGAAACTCCTGCTTGACCGCCGCGATATCCGCCAGCGTCGGCAGGCCGGCCTCGTTGCCGAGCTTCTGGATCTTGAAGGTCGAGGCTGCGCGCGCGAACTTGAAGTGCTCATGCCAGCCTTTGCTCGGGTTTGAAAGGTAGGAGTAGATGTAGGCGCCGTGGAAGACGTCGCCGGCGCCGTTGGTATCGATCACACGCGCGCGCGGGATCGGGAAGGCCGGCAGCGTGCGCACTGTGCCGGCCTCGTCATACCAGAGCAGGCCGCGCTCGCCCATGGTGACGCCGCCGACCTTGCAGCCGCGGCTCTTGAGATAGTCGAGCATCTGCTCCGGCGTCTTGTCCATCTGCTCGCACAGGCGTTCGGCGACGATCGCAATGTCGATGAATGCGAGCAGCTCGTGGGTGTTGGTGCGCAGGCCGCCGCCGTCGAGCGAGGTCAGGATGCCGTCCTCGCGGCACAGCTTCGCATAATGGATCGCGGCGTCCGGCTGGTGTCCGTCGATGTGCAGCGCGCGGCAGCCCTTGATGTTCAGCAGCGGAAAGGGGTGGATGTGCTGGTCGTCGCGGCAGCGGACGATGGCGCGCTTGCCGTCGTTCGGCATGATGAAGGACAGCGAGGAGGAGTTGACCTTGCGGGGGTGGAACGAGATGCCGTACCTGTCGGCCATGTCCCAGAACATCCGTCCGAGCCAGTCATTGGCCATGGTGGCGATCAGGTCCGGCGGGACGCCGAGCTTGGCGCAGCAGAATGCTGCGGTCACGGCGTTGCCGCCGAACGACACCGCATAGGCGTCGGCGACGTGCTTTTCGTCGCCGACGGGCATGTGATCTGTGATGAAGGTGACGTCGATATAGGTCTGTCCGATGAAGAGGGCCTGCATTCGCTTTCCGTCGTGGCTTGGTGTGGTCCCGGCCGGCGGTTCCAGACTAGCATTGCTGATCGGCCGATATCGCTGAAAATATTCGCAACCCTGCCTGGTTTACAGGTAGAGATGATGGCTGCGCCGGGCCGTTCTGGCATGCGGCATAACGGCCGGCGGCATTCCGTGGTTCCGGGTTGGGTTAAGGGAGAAACACAATGACGGCAGATTCGGGGAGGTTGCAGCCATGATTACCGGTCTCGATCACATCGTCGTCCTGACCAGTGACATCGCTGCTGCCGGCGCCGCCTACGAGACGCTGTTCGCGCGGACGCCGTCCTGGCGCTACCGCGGCGGCGGCGCGGACCGCACGCTGTTCACGCTCGACAACACCACGCTGGAATTGGTGGCGCCGCTCGGCGACGATGACGCAGCCCAGCGCATCCGCAGCGCGCTCGTTACGCAAGGTGAGGGGCTTGCGAGCCTCTGCTTCCGCACCAGCGACATCGCCAGGACACACCGCCGGCTCGACCGGCTGACGCTGAAGCCCGAACCCGTCACTGAAGTCGAAAGCCGCGACGAGACCAGCGGCGCCGTGCTGTCGTGGAAGCGTACGCGGGCCGCGACCGATGCGACGCGCGGCGTGCGCATGTTCTTCCTGGAACGCGAGCAGGAGCGGCCGTTGTCGGTGCGTACCACGACCGCATCGATCACCGCGATGGATCATGTGGTGGTTTCGACCGCCGACCCGGAACGCGCCGCCGCGCTCTATGGCGCGCGGCTCGGGCTCGACATGGCGCTCGACCGGTCGCATCCGGAGTGGGGCCGGCTGATGTTCTTCCGCTGCGGCGACCTCGTGGTCGAGGTCACGCACCGGCCGGGCAAATCGGAGACGGACGCGCCGGACCGGCTGCGCGGCATCTGCTGGCGCGTCGCCGATATCGATGCCTCACGTGCGCGGCTGATCGCCGCTGGCGTCGACGTCTCCGAGGTTCGTACCGGCCGCAAGCCCGGCACGCGCGTGATGACCGTGCGCAACGGCACCTGCGGCGTGCCGACGCTGCTGGTGCAGCCTTCGCAAGGAAAACCGGACTAGGCCGCGTTTCATGCGCGCGTCGTCATGACAGCGTGCATCCGGGAATGGCAGGGAGAACGCTGCATGCCGCGTCTGCGAGAAATATTCCCGCATGGCCGTCACGACAACATTCGTTCTCAAACGTCGCGCGTCATGCTACATTCATCAATTCAGCATCACGGGCGATCGATTTGGCCAAGGCAAAGCGAATTCAGAGATGGCAGCGCGACCCCCAGGGGATGCGGCTGCGGATTCTCGAGGCGGCCAAGCAGGAATTCGCCGCCCATGGCCTCGCCGGGGCGCGGGTCGATCGCATCGCGGCCAATGCCGACGCCAACAAGCGCATGCTGTACTACCACGTCGGCAACAAGGAGGATCTCTATCTCGAGGTGCTGGAAGGCGCCTATGAGAAGATCCGTGCCGAGGAACGCACCCTCGATCTCGAGCATCTCGATCCGCCCGAGGCAATCGGGCGCCTGATCGACTTCACGTGGAACTATTTTCTGCGCAACCCCGAGTTCCTGGCGCTGCTGAACACCGAAAACCTCGCCAAGGCAAAACACCTGAAGCGTTCGACCAAGGTCAAGTCGATGCACTCGCCCTTTGTCGAGATGATCCGCACCGTGGTGACGCGCGGGGTCGAGAGCGGCGATTTCCGCGTCGCGGTCGATCCGGTGCAGCTCTACATCTCGATCGCCGGGCTCGCATTCTTCTATCTCTCCAACAGCGCCACGCTGAGCGTGATCTTCGGCCGCGACCTCTTGAAGAAGGACGCCCGCGACGAGCGCCTCGAGCATATGACCGCGCTGGTGTTGGCGGCGCTGACCGGCAAATCCACGGCAGCGTTCGGTGGCGCGATGCCGGTGCTGCGCGCGGCGGAACATCGCGTGGTGTGAGGTCTTGCGATCATTGCGGTGATCCGTGGCCCGGATTGAGCCAACGGGTCGCGCGAACGCGCGCCCGATGACAGGCTCCGCGCAATCCGGGGAGTTGCATCCGCGGATAGCGGTCCCGGATTTCGCTGCGCTTCATCCGGGCTACGAAGTCTCATCCGACAAAAATTCTCGCCTGACGAAAGTTGCGTATTTCGGCGCGATTTTGCCGCGCGCTTGGGGCTGGACAGTATTTATCCAACGGGTTAATTTCTGAACGAACAGAGAGAGTGCAAAGGGAGCGTGACGTGGCGGAGGCAAAGAGCCCTTCGGGCCTGTCGAAGGTGCTGAATGCGGCGTGGGTACGTCCGTTCCTGTTTTTGGTCGTCATCGTGGCGGCCTGGGACCTCGCGATCCGCTTGTTCCATATTCCCGCCTACCAAATTCCCTCGCCCGGCGACGTCGTCGCGGTGCTGTGGAGCGACTGGCCGGAACTGCTGCGGCAGTCCTGGCCGACCACCTATGCAACGATCTGCGGCTTCCTGCTCTCGGCGCTGTTCGGCATTCCCGTTGCGATGCTGATCGCGGGCTCGAAGACGATCGAGAGCTACGTCTATCCGCTGCTGGTGTTCTCCCAATCCGTGCCGAAGATCGCGATCGCGCCGCTGTTCGTGGTGTGGTTCGGCTTCGGCATCATCCCCAAGGTGATCTCCGCGTTCCTGCTCGGCTTCTTCCCCGTGGTGGTGTCGGCGGTGCAGGGCTTCAAGTCGGTCGACCCTGATATGGTCGATCTGGCGCGCGCGATGCAGGGCAACCGCTTCCAGGTGTTCCGTGCGGTCAACCTGCCGCACGCGATGCCCGCGATCTTCTCCGGCCTGAAAGTCTCGGTGACGCTCGCCGTGGTCGGCGCCGTCGTCGGCGAGTTCGTCGGCTCCAATTCCGGCATCGGCTATGTGATGCAGCGCTCGATCGGCACCTTCGACCTGCCGACGATGTTCGCCGCGCTGGTGATCCTCGCGCTGCTCGGCGTCATCCTGTTCTGGATCGTCGACCGCATCGAGCGGCTGGTGATCCCCTGGCACGTCAGCCAGCGCGACGACATCATTTTTGCTTCATAGGGATATCGCAGAGCCACCTAGCGAAAAGGGAAGCCGTCATTGCGAGCGAAGCGAAGCAATCCATCGCGCCACAAGCTGAGAAATGGATTGCTTCGTCGCTCTCGCTCCTCGCAATGACGAAAAACAGGGAGAGAACGTGATGCGATTGATCACTGCTGTCATTGCCGCACTGGCCTGGACCGCGCTTGCGGTGGCCCCTGCATCTGCGGCCGACAAGGTCGTGCTGATGCTGAACTGGTACGTCTACGGCGAGCACGCGCCGTTCTATTACGGCAAGGCCAAGGGCATCTATGCCACTGAGGGCATCGACCTCGAGATCCAGGAAGGCCGCGGCTCGGCCGCGACCACGCAGGCGGTGGCCGCCAAGACCGCCGATTTCGGCTATGTCGACGTGCCGACGATGATGCGCGCGGCCGTGAAGGGTGCGCCGGTGATTGCCACCGGCGTGCTGCTGCAGACCAGCCCGATGTCGGCGATGAGCCTTGCCGACAAGAACATCAGGAAGCCGGAGGACATCAAGGGCAAGACGGTCGCGATCACGCCGGCGGATTCGATGACGCAGATCTGGCCGCTGTTCCTGAAGAAGACCGGTCTGAAGGAAAGCGATTTCAACACCGTCGCCGGCGACGGCCAGACCAAGCTCAACGCCGTGATCAACGGCCAGGCCGACCTGCTGCTCGGCTACGTCATGGACCAGTCGATGAAGATCAAGGACGCCACCGGCAAGGACGTCTATCCGATCAAGTTCGCCGACTACGGCATCAACATGGTGTCGTCGGGCATCATCGCGAACTCCGACTATGTGAAGGCCAATGCCGACCTGGTCCGCCGCTTCATGTCGGCGACGACAAAGGCGGTGGAAGCCGCGGAGAAGGACCCCAAGGCCGCTGCGCAGTCGATCCTCGACGCCAACCCGAAGGGCGGCAAGATCGACACGTTGACGCAAGGCTTCGAGCTGACGATCCCGCTCTATCGTACGCCGGAGACCAGGACCAAGCGGCCGTTCCAGGTCACCGACCAGAACATGACCGAGTCGGTCAATTTGATGGTCGAGTATGGCGGCCTCGACGCCAAGGCCAAGGCCAATCCGAAGGCGTTCTACACCAACGACTATCTGCCGAAGGGTGACTCGTGAGCGCAACAAACACCGTCATTCCGGGGCGATGCGAAGCATCGAACCCGGAATCTCGGGATTCCGGGTCTGGTCCTTCGGACCATCCCGGAATGACAGCATTCTACATCCCAGTGGATTCGACAGAATGAATCCTGCAACCAAACCAGCCGATGTTCAGCCCGCCGCGCATCTGCGCCTGGTGTCGGACCGCGCCGCGGATGCCACGCCGGGTATCAAACTCTCCGGCGTCTCGAAGACCTACCGGTCACGCGACGGCGATGTGCCGTCGCTGCGGCCGCTCGACTTCACCATCAACGACGGCGAGTTCTTTGTCGTGGTCGGGCCCTCCGGCTGCGGCAAGTCCACGCTGCTCAAGATGATCTCGGGCCTGCTGCCGCCGACGACCGGCGAGGTGCTGGTCGACGGCGAGCCGGTGACCAGGCCGCACGGCAATGTCGGCATCGTGTTCCAGAACGCGCTGCTGCTGCCGTGGCGCAACATCCTCTCCAACGTGATGTTGCCGATCGACATGAAGCAGCTGCCGCGGGACAAGTATCTCGCGCGCGCCAAGGATCTGCTGAAGCTGGTCGGCCTCGAAGGTTTCGAGAAGAAGCTGCCCTGGCAGCTGTCCGGCGGCATGCAGCAGCGCGCCTCGATCTGTCGCGCCCTGGTGCACGACCCCAAGATCATGCTGATGGACGAGCCGTTCGGCGCGCTCGACGCCATGACGCGCGAGCGGATGAATGTCGAATTGATGCGGATCCAGCGCGAGACCGGCAAGACGGTCCTGTTGATCACGCACTCGATCCCGGAAGCCGTGTTCCTCGCCGACCGCGTGCTCGTGATGACCGAGCGGCCCGGCGCGATCGCCGCGATCTACGACGTGCCGATGCCACGGCCGCGCTCGCTCGAGACGATGTCCGATCCTGTCTTCAACGAACTGGTGCAGCGGATCCGGAAGCATTTCTTCTCACAGGGGTCGCTGGACTAACACCCGAGCCGTCAATGCCGCTTCGCCTCAAAGTCAACGATATCGCCTTCTTCGAACGGCCGCTGGTGTTCGCCCGGCCGTTCCGCTTCGGCGCGGTGACGATCACCGCATCGACGCAGATGTTCGTGCGGGTCGAGATCGAGGTGGAAGGCAAGGGCCGCGCCACCGGCGCCAGCGCCGAGATGCTGGCGCCGAGATGGTTCGACAAGCGGCCGCATCTCACCGAAGCGCAGTCGCTCGACGGGCTTCGCCGCTCGCTTGCGATCGCGCGCGGGCTCTATCTGGCGAACAAGGGTCTTGAGACCGCGTTTGGCCTCCACGCCGAACGTATCGGCCCGCAGGTTGCGGCCTGCGCAGCTGAAGACATTCCGCCGCTTGCCGCCGGCTTTGGCCCGGCCGAGATCGACAAGGCGATCCTGGATGCGCTGCTGCGCGCCGCCGGCGCGAACTTCTTCGACGGCATGGCCGGCAATATCGCCGGCATCGACGCGCGGCTGACGCCGGATCTCGACGACGGCGCGATCGCGCGGTTCCTTTCAACACGCAAACGGCTCGAGCGTGTCGCCGTCAGGCACACGGTCGGAATGGACGACAAGGTTGAAGGCGAGGGCGGCGTCGCTGACCGCAACGAGAATGCCGGTGCGCGCTATTTCAAGCTCAAGCTGAACGGCGATCCTGCACATGACGCGGCGCGGCTGGCGCGGATCGGCGGCGAGCTCGCAAAGCTGCCTTACGCAACCAGGATCACGCTCGACGCCAACGAGCAATATGCCGACCTTGCCGCGCTGAACGCGCTGGTCGACCGGCTCGACCATGACGCGGCGCTGCAGCCGATCAGGGCAAACCTGCTCTATATCGAGCAGCCGATGCCGCGCGATATCACAAGAGCCTCGCCGCTCGGGAAGCTGGCGGCGCACGGCTTCATCATCGACGAGGCCGACGATTGCTATGATGCATTCCCGCAGGCCCGCGCGCTCGGCTATCGCGGCATCTCCTCAAAATCCTGCAAGGGCATCTACAAGTCCATCATCAACGCCACCCGCGCGGCGGCGTGGAACGCTGAGAGCGGCGGGTATTTCATCAGCGGCGAGGACCTGACCTGCCAGGCCGGGCTCGGCGTGCAGCAGGACCTCGCGCTCGGGGCGCTGATCGGCGTCACCCATGCTGAGCGCAACGGACATCATTATGTCGATGGCTTTGCCGACACCCCGGTTGACGAGGCCGACGCCTTCCTCACCGCGCATCCCGATCTCTACACGCGCGAGCGCGGCAAGGTCCGCCTCGCGATCCATGACGGCGATCTGCTGACCGGATCGATCGCCGTCGCACCGGGCTTTGCCAGTTCGATCCATCCGGACTGGTCCACCATGCAGCCGCTCAAGCGGCCAACACCACGCGTTTCGCAGGAGCAAGCAGTATGACGACCAAACGCCTCGGCCTGATCATGAACGGCGTCACCGGCCGAATGGGGCTCAACCAGCATCTGATCCGCTCGATCGTCGCGATCCGCGAGCAGGGCGGTGTGCAGCTCGCGAACGGCGACCGCGTCATGCCCGATCCGATCCTGGTCGGCCGCGACGCCGAGAAGGTCGGCGCGTTGGCAAAACGCTACAACATCGAACGCCACACCACCGATCTCGATCGTGCGCTCGCGGACAACGGCGACACCGTGTTCTTCGACGCCGCGACCACGCAGGCGCGGCCCTCGCTGCTGACCAAGGCGATCAACGCCGGCAAGCATGTCTATTGCGAGAAGCCGATCGCGACCAACCTCGAGGAGGCCGTTGCGGTGGTGAAGCTCGCCAATGCCAGGGGCCTCAAGCACGGCACCGTGCAGGACAAGCTGTTCCTGCCGGGCCTGAAGAAGCTCGCTTTCCTGCGCGACTCCGGCTTCTTCGGCCGCATGCTCTCGGTGCGCGGCGAGTTCGGCTATTGGGTGTTCGAGGGCGGCTGGCAGGAAGCGCAGCGGCCGTCGTGGAACTACCGCGCCGAGGACGGCGGCGGCATCATCCTCGACATGGTCTGCCACTGGCGCTACGTGCTCGACAATCTGTTCGGCGAAGTCGAGAGCGTGACCTGCCTCGGCACGACTGACATCCCCGAGCGCTATGACGAGAAGGGCAAGAAATACCAGGCGACCGCCGATGATTCCGCCTACGCTACCTTCCGCCTGAAGGATGGCGTCATTGCGCACATCAACATGAGCTGGGTGACGCGTGTCTACCGCGACGACCTCGTCACCTTCCAGGTCGACGGCACCCATGGCTCGGCGGTGGCGGGCCTGACCGACTGCGTGATCCAGGCACGCCAGGCGACGCCGCGGCCGGTGTGGAATCCGGACGAGAAGCGGATGCATGATTTCTATGCCGACTGGCAGAAGCTGCCTGAGAACGTCGTCTACGACAACGGCTTCAAGGAACAGTGGGAGATGTTCATCCGCCATGTCTGCGAGGACGCGCCCTACAAATACACCCTGCTCGAAGGCGCCAAGGGCGTGCAGCTCGCCGAATGCGCGCTGAGGAGCTGGAAGGAGCGGCGCTGGATCGACGTCGCCCCGATATCAGTCTGAGAAGGGACCTTGCCATGAACAAGCCAGTCCGGCCGATATCATCTCAGTCGCTGAAGCTGCCGACCGCCGATGGCGCCCTCGAGACCTATCGCCTGGCGGCGTCGCGGCCCTTTCCGGCGAAGCTCGAGGGTACGCTGAACCGCGTGGCATTCTCGGCCGCGCATGTGGTGGCCGATCCGCGCGCCGACGTTGATCCCTGGCTGGCCGCGGCGATCGACTGGGACAGGACGATCGCGTTTCGTGAGCACGTCTGGGACCTCGGCCTCGGCGTCGCCGAAGCCATGGACACCGCGCAGCGCGGCATGGGGCTGGATTGGCCGACCTCGCTCGAACTGATCCAGCGCTCGGTGAAGGCGGCCAAGGCCAGGGGCAATGCGCTGGTGTTCTCCGGCGCCGGCACCGACCATCTCGCGGTTGAGCACGCCAGGTCGATCGACAATGTGATCCACGCCTATGAGGAGCAGATCGCGGCGGTGGAGAAAGCCGGCGGCCGCATCATCCTGATGGCCTCGCGCGCATTGGCAAAGCTCGGCAAGAGCGCTGACGACTACGCCAGGGTCTACGACCGCGTGCTGTCGCAGGTTCGTGAGCCCGTGATCATCCATTGGCTCGGCGACATGTTCGATCCGGCGCTATCAGGTTACTGGGGCACGGCCGATCTCGACAAGGCGATGGATACGGCGGTTGCGATCATCAACGCCAATGCGGCCAAGGTCGATGGCGTCAAGGTCTCGCTGCTCGACAAGCAGCGTGAGATCGACATGCGGCGCCGGCTCGATCCGCGGGTCAAGATGTACACCGGCGACGACTTCAACTATGCCGAACTGATCGCCGGCGACGACAAGGGATTTTCCCACGCGCTGCTCGGCATTTTCGATGCGATCGCACCGGCGGCGTCCTACGCGCTGTCGCGGCTCGCGGCCGGCGATGAGGCCAGCTTCCACGATGTGCTTGGACCGACGGTGCCGCTGTCGCGCCACATCTTCAAGGCGCCGACGCGCTTCTACAAGACCGGCATCGTGTTCATGGCCTATCTCAACGGGCACCAGGATCATTTTACGATGGTCGGCGGGCAGGAGAGCGCGCGCTCGACCTTGCATCTTGCAGAGCTGTTCCGGCTCGCCGACAAGGCTGGTCTGCTCGCCAATCCGGAGCTCGCAACGCGCCGGATGGCGACGATCCTGGCCACGCGCGGCATCGACGCCTGATGCGCGACTTTTCCAACGACCACCGCTGGCTGTCGCTGAACACGGCGACCGTCCGCAAGCAGGGCGATCTTCTCGCCATCGTCGAGGCCTGCGCGCGCCATGGCATCCGCGCCATCGATCCCTGGCGCGACCAGGTTGCAGCCGTCGGCCTCGATCGCGCCGTCCGTGCGGTCAAGGATGCCGGGCTCGATCTGTCGGGCTATTGCCGCGGCGGCATGTTCACGGCAGATGGCGCGCATCGCAGCGAAGCGCGCGACGACAATCGTCGTGCGGTCGACGAGGCGGCCGCGCTCGGCGCCTCCTGCATCGTGCTGGTGGTCGGCGGCCTGCCGCAATATTCGCGGCCGGGCAGCGCAGCGTCGAAGGATATTGCGTTGGCACGATCGCAGGTGCATGACGGCATCGCCGAGATGCTGGACTATGCGAAACAAGCAAAGCTGCCGCTCGCGATCGAGCCGCTGCATCCGGCCTATGCCGCCGACCGCGCCTGCGTGAACACCACAAGGCATGCGCTCGATATCTGCGACGCACTCGATCCCGGCAGAACCGGCGCGATCGGCGTCGCGCTCGACGTCTATCACATCTGGTGGGATCCGGAGCTGATGCGCCAGATCGCGCGCGCCGGCCAGGATCGCCTGCTCGCGTTCCATGTCTGCGACTGGCTGGTGCCGACCAAGGACATCCTCAACGACCGCGGCATGATGGGTGACGGCGTCATCGACATCAGATCGGTGCGCGCCGCCGTCGAGGCGCAGGGCTTTGACGGCTATTCGGAGATTGAGATCTTTTCGAATGACTGGTGGGGCCGTCCGCTGGACGAAGTGCTGCGAACCTGCATCGAGCGGCACCGGACGGTGGTCTAGTACGCCGTCAGGTGGGCACGGCGCTGCATGCTTCCCGCCCCATCAGGACTCCTCGTTGCGGTGCTCGATCTCAAGCGTGACGAGCCGCGCCAGCAGCGTTGCCGGATAGAGCTGGCCGAAGATCGCCTCGAGATTGCACAGGCTCCGCGCGATCGGATGCAACGGAGCGACGTCGCCATAACCTGTCGTCGTGAGCGTGGCGAAGCTGAAATAGAGGACGCGGCTCGCCAATGTCGGGCTGTCTTCCACCTTCATGCCGGGAAATGCGTCGGGCCTCAGCGTGCCGACAAAGGTGTAGAGCGCCGCGAAGATCACGGCGACCGTGAGATAGAGCAGGACCGCGCCGATCACACGGTGATAGGTGACGCGGCCTGGCGCGAACGTCGCGCGCGCCACCGTCACGGCCATGGTGAGGCCGACGAGCAGCCAGGATGCGGCGAACAGGTTGAGATCGAAAATTGAAGGTGAGCGTAGTCTCAGGATCCCGCCCGTGACGATCATGACGAGCGCGACCAGCATCGTGACGACCGCCAGCGTGCTGCCTGACATCAGGAAGACGCCGCCGACCAGGACCAGCGCGAGCAGGAGCTCAAAAATCTGGAACTCGAACAGCCCCAACGCCTGCAACGGCGCCACCACGAAAATCATGACCAGGAGCAGGACAGTGAGCACCGTCAACAAGGAATCGCCCCAGCGCTCGCGTAGCTCGCCAGTGCTCATCCAGCCGCGCTTCATTCCCGCCCCGTCATTCGGCATTGCATCGGGATGCCGATACCAGACATTGCTGCGCGCCGGCCGCAAAGGCAAGATGGGGGACTGGCATTCTGTGGCGCGCCCGGCGATCCAGAGCGCCGTCCGGCCGTCTCAGGGGCTCGCGACTCGCTGCAGCGTGTTGAAGCGGGCTTTCTGCTCGCTGCTCAGCATCGTATAGAACTCGTCCAGTGCAGGCTCGATCAGCTTCGCGGCCTTCTGCATGGCTTCGAGCCGGTGCTGCATCGCCTCCAGCCGGCCGACCGGCGTCAGCGGCACGTCGTTCGGGCAGGCCGCCTGCAGGTCCGCGATGGCTCTTGTGGTCGCGTCGCTCAGGCGGTCGAGCGCCTCCTTCTGCTTGCCCGCCGGATGAAGCGAGGCCGCGATGCGGTTGATCGGCAGGTGCGCCAGGTCGGATTTCGAATCGCCGCAATTGCCGGCTTGCGCGGTCGCCTCCTGCTGCGGCGAACGCTCGCCAACGTGTGGACCGAGCGCATTGAAGCGGGCCTGTTGCTCGTCGCTGAGCGAGCTGTAGAAATTCTCCAGCGCAGGCCGCACGATCTTGATCGCCTCGAGCGTCGCGCTGATGCGGTTTTGCATCGACCGCAAGCGGCCGGTGGGCGTCATGGCATAGCTGTCCGAACAGGAGTCCTTGAAGATATCGGCGGCCTTTGCCGCTGATGTCTTCAACTCGTCGAGCAGGGCGCGCTGCTGCTGGTCCGGCCGTACCGCCCGCGCGATGTCGGCAAGCGGCCAGGCCGTGACGCCCTTGTCCGGTTCGCCGCAGAGCTGCTTGACTGCCTGCGGGCTCGTGTCGGTGCGCTGACGGGACCGATCGCGGCCCGCGGTCGCCGGATAGTCGCCAGGATTGATGCTGGCATAGGCGGAGTAGGGACTGTTGGTGTCCCAGAACACGGTGTCGACGAAGTCGTCATAGGCGTAGGCCCAATAGCCGGGCTCGTAGGCATAGGACCAGAACGTGTAGTCAAAGATGTCCGAATAGGCGTAGGGCCAGAACAGCGGCCCAAGCCACGCCACGAAGGCCGCGTGGCTGCCGCGTCGCCAGGCATGTCGGGGCGCCCAGCCGCCTTGGCGCGCCGCAAGCCCTGCCTGGCCTTGCGCGCCTGCCTGCTCGCGGAAGTGCGCGGCAAACCGCTCGCGCTGCGCCGCCTGCGTCGCGGCTGTGGTCGCGACCGCGGCTCCAACCGTTGCTGCCGGCGCCAATCTCTGCTGGCGGGCAACGTCGGCCTGCTGCGCACGCTGCTCGCGTTGCAACAGACGGCTCTGCGCCTGCAGGGCACGGTCATGGACGCGTTGCGCGCGTGCACCTTGGACCTTTTGCGACTGCAATTGCTGCACGCGTTGCTGCAGGCGATCGATCCGGGTCTGCCGCTCGGTGGTCTGGCGCGAGAGCGCGTCACGCTGCCGCTGCTGCGCCGCCTGCTGGCGTTGCTGGATCATCTGTTGATGCTGCTGCGCGCGCTGTTGAACGCGCTCCGTCGGCGACGGCCGCTCGCTCAAGCGCGAAGGTGGACTCGGGCGTGATGGCGCCGCGATATGCGGAGCCTGGCGCTGCGGTGCTCCTCGACGGAATTCGGGGCGTGGCGTTGCGACACGCGGCGCGGCGATATGGGGGGCCTGGCGCACCGACGGGGCGGCGAAATGCGGGGCCGGGCGCGGCGCCATCGCCGGTCGCTGCGGGGCGTGGAACGCGGGTGCTGCCGGCCGTGCCATTGCGGGCGGCCTGGCCATTGCGGGAGGGGCGGCGTGTACCATCGGCGCGGCGGGACGCGCCATTGCGGCCGGTGCAGCCGGCCTTGCCGCCGGTGGACCCTTTCCGTGTGGCTGGGCGGACGCGCCGCCGTGCGGCACGAGCATCGAGCTGCCAATCGAAATGACAACAAACAAAGCGCTGCGGGAAAGCATGAGCTTAGCTCTCCGTTCAACAGTCGCCCGCAGTACTTTAACGCACCGACATCGGATTCGTTCGTTGTGGCTACGGCCGGCGTTACGGTCTTCCGGCGAGGGGAACCGTCAGGAAACGTCCTGCGTGAGGGTCGCCGCGATCCGCTCCGTCGCCCAGTCGACCTGATCGGCCGTGATCACCAGCGGCGGAGCGATCCGGATGGTGTGCTCATGGGTGTCCTTGGCGAGGATGCCGCGCGCCTGCAGCGCCAGGCAATAGCGACGGGCGCCGCCGGCTTCGGGATGCAGCTCGATCGCCAACATCAGCCCGCGCCCGCGCACCTCGCGGATCACGTTGGCGCGGATGTCCTGCAATCCGGCGAGAAAGCGGGCGCCCTGTTGCGCGGCGTTCTCGATCATTCCCTCGTCGATCAGCACGCGCAGCGCCGCCCGCGCCACCGCGCAGGCAAGCGGATTGCCGCCGAAGGTCGAGCCGTGCTGGCCGGGCCGCAGCGTGCCGAGCACGGCGTTGTTGGAAAGCACCGCCGACACCGGATAGAAGCCGCCCGACAGCGCCTTGCCGAGCAGCGTCACGTCGGCCTCGATCCCTTCGTGCTGCTCGGCGAGCAGCTTGCCGGTGCGGCCGAGCCCGGTCTGAATCTCGTCGAGCACAAGCATCACATTATGCGTGGTGCACAGCTCGCGCACGCGGGCGAAATAGCCTGGCGGAGGAATCACGACGCCGGCTTCGCCCTGGATCGGCTCGACCAGGAAGGCCGCGGTGTTCGGCGTGATCGCCTGCTCGAGCGCGGCGGCATCGCCGAACGGGATGATCTTGAAGCCCGGCGCGAACGGGCCGAAATGATCGCGCGAGCCGGGGTCGGTCGAGAAGCCGACGATGCCGAGCGTGCGTCCGTGGAAATTATTGGCGCAGACGATGATCTCGGCCTGCCCGTCCGGCACGCCCTTGACCTCATAGGCCCATTTGCGCACCGACTTGATCGCGCTCTCCACCGCTTCAGCGCCGCTGTTCATCGGCAGCACCTTGTGCGAGCCGGTCAGCTCTGCGAGCTCGCGGTAGAAGGGAGCAAGCTGGTCGTTGTGGAAGGCGCGCGAGGTCAGCGTCAGCCGCTGCGCCTGCTCGATCATGGCTGCGAGGATCTTAGGATGGCAGTGGCCCTGGCTCACCGCCGAATAGGCGGAGAGACAGTCGAGGTACCGGTTGCCATCGGTATCCCAGACCCAGACGCCTTCGCCGCGGGACAGCACGACCCCGATCGGCTCGTAATTGTAAGTGCCGAACTGCGCCTCGGTTGCGAGGAAATCAGTGACCGATGCATTCATCATGCGTCACTCCCGCTGCAGCGCACGAGAGATTACATCAAATCGTGCCTGCAGTTGATTTGGGCATCAGTTCCTCCACAGGGAAGTGTGTCGCCGGCCGAATTCGCAGGGGACAATTTATGCGCTGATGCTGCAGGGCACGCTGAGGAAGCCGCGGAAGCGCACCCGCCCGCCGCGCACCGGCTCGCCGTCGAGCGCGTAGTTCGGGAAGCGTTTGAGGAACCGCGAGATCGCGATGGCGCCTTCGAGGCGCGCCAGCGCCATGCCGGCGCATTGATGCGCGCCGGTGCCGAAGGCGAGGTGGCGGTTCGGCGTGCGCGCGACGTCGAAAGCTTCGGGGTTGGGGAATTGCGCGGGGTCGCGGTTGGCCGCGCCGATGCACAGCGTGACCAGCGTGCCCGCCGGCAGCTTGATGCCGCCGAGCTCGGTCTCTTCCACGATCATGCGGTTGCCGAGCTGGTTCGAGCTTTCGTAGCGCAGCATCTCCTCGACCGCGGTCTTGATCAGCTCGGGTTGCGCGATCAGCCGTTGCTTCTGATCCGGATTTTGGCTGAGCGTCACCAGCCCGTTGCCGATCAGATTGGTCGTGGTTTCGTGGCCGGCGTTGAGCAGGAAGATGCAGTTGTGCAGCAATTCCTTCGCGGTCAGCCGCTCGCCATTGTCCTCACCCTGGATCAGCCTTGTCAGCACGTCGCGTTCGGGGTTGCCCGGCTTCTTGCGGCGGCGTTCAACCAGCGTTTCGAGATGGGCGAGGAAATCCTTCACCGCATTGTTGCCGCGGTCGAACGCCTCCCTGCCGATCACCGGCTCCAGCGCGCCCAGGATCGCCAGCGACCAGTCACGCAGCGGCTCGCGTTCGTCGTGCGGCACATCGAGCAGATTGCCGATCACCTCGACCGGAATGGCCGAGGCGAAGTCGCCGATCAGCTCGAAGCGGTCGCGGGTCTCGATCCGGTCGAGCAGGCTGTCGACCAGCGCGATCAGGTCAGGCTCCATGCCGGCGATCGCCCGCGGCGACAATGCGCCCATGATCAGCCGCCGCACGCGGGTATGCGCCGGCGGATCGTTGAAGACGAGGCTGGTCGTGTGATGCTCGTAGAGCAGCGAGTTGCCGTATTTCGGCAAGAACTCCTTCTTCTTGTCGGAGGAGAATGCCTTGGTGTTCTTGTAGGCGGCGATGAGGTCGTCGTAGCGGGTGAGAAAATAGCAGCCGTTCGGCAGCCGCTTGACCGGCGCGCTCTCGCGCAACGCGCGATAGGTCGGGTAGGGGTCGGCATAGAACTCCGGCGTCAGCTTCTCGAGGTCGAAGCCGTCAGCCAGCTCGCGCGCGTGTCCGTTCATGGCGCATCCAACCCAATTAGTTTCATTTGCAACTATCGTAAGCCGCGGGCGGCGGCCGCGCAACACAATTTGCTGGGGCCGGGAACAGCGCGCCGGGGCGTCGCGTGGTGCGAGCAAATCGCAGAGCCATATGCGGTTTTGCGCTTTGATGAAGCGCGCGCGCCCCTCTACAGTCGCGACCAAACAACAAGACCGGAAACGCCAATGCATGCCCGTGCCGACACTGCGGCCTCCTGGCCCGAGGAGATCTTCTCGATATTGCAGCGCTTCGAGGTGCGTCAGGTGCCCTACGTGCCCGACGCCGGCCATTCAGAGTTGATCGAGCGGGTGCTGGGGTCGTCCTCGATGCGCGGCATCGCGCTGACCACCGAGGAAGAGGGCGTGGCGCTGCTCGCGGGCGCCTGGGCCGGCGGTCAGCGCGGCGTGCTGCTGATGCAGTCGAGCGGGGTCGGCAATTGCATCAACATGCTGTCGCTGGTGCAGATCTTCCGCTTGCCGTTCCTGACGCTGGTGACGATGCGCGGCGAATGGGGCGAGTTCAATCCCTGGCAGGTGCCGATGGGCTCGAACACGCAAGGGATACTCGAACTGTCCGGGATCAAGGTGCTGCGCGCCTCGCACCCTGAAGAAGTCCGCGAAGTCGTCGAGGCCGGCGCAGCGCAGGCCTTTAACGCCTGCACGCCCACCGCCGTCCTGCTGTCGCAGCGCCTGATCGGGGCAAAGGTCTTCACCAAATGAGCAAAGCCAATCTCCTCGACCGCCGTGCCGTCGTTTCCGAACTGCTGAAAGATCGCAAGGGCGCGTTCGCCGTCGGCGGCCTCGGCGCCTCGACCTATGACATCGCCGCTGCCGGCGACCACGACCGCAACTTTTATCTCTGGGGTGGCATGGGCGGCGCCGTGATGATCGGGCTCGGCCTCGCGCTGGCCCAGCCGACGCTGCCGGTCGTCGTGATCACCGGCGACGGCGAGATGCTGATGGGGATGGGAAGCCTCGCCACTGTCGGCCTGCAGCAGCCCAAAAATCTCTCGATCATTGTGCTGGACAATGAGGCTTACGGCGAAACCGGCGGCCAGGCCAGCCACACCGGCGGAACCGCCGACCTCGTGGGTGTTGCCAAAGCCTGCGGAATCGGGGATAGCCGGGCGATCAGCACGATGGCTGAGGTCGAGGCTTTTGCCTCGTCTTTGCAAGACGTTACGGCGGGGCCGCGGTTCGCCAGCGCGAAGATCGACGGGGCCAATCTGGAGCGCGTGCTGTCCAGCCGCGACGGCACCTACCTCGTGAACCGCATCAGAGGGTCGATCGGCCACACTCCTATTTAAAGTGGCTTTCGCGGTGCAATAGAACCTTGACTTTTGGTAAAGTGAGTGATTACTCACGACCCAAATGTCTACCTTACGCATGACGAGTGACTTGCGGCGTCAGTTGATCCTGAGCGCCGCCAAGCGGTGTTTCGCCCGCAGCGGCTTTGCCGGCACCACGACAAAGAGCGTGGCGGCCGCGGCTGCCATTTCGGAAGGGCTGCTGTTCAAGCACTTCCCGTCCAAGGCGGCGCTCTATGCCGAGATCCTTGCCGAGGAGTGCGAGGCGGATCCCGATCTCGCGCATCTGCTCGGCCAGGAGCCCTCGACCGCGACCCTGGTCGAGCTGGTGCAAGGCATGGTCGATCACTTCATGCAGTTGCGTGATGCGCCGGACCAGGAAGAGACGCAGCGGATGCGGCTGATGGTGACGAGCCATCTCGACGACGGCGAGTTCGCGCGCCTGCTCTATGACAAGGTCGGCAAGCTGATCGGCCCGACCTTCGCCGCCTCGCTCGAGCGGGCGATCGCCGCCGGCGAGGCCACGAAGATCGGCGACGAGCCGCTCAACCTGTTCTGGTTTGCGCACCATACCGTGCTGATGGGTGCGCTGACCCAGCTGCCTGCGACACCATGTCTCCCCTACGGCGATGCCGCTGCGGCCGAGCGGCAGCTTTGCCAATTCATCCTTCGCGGCATCGGACTTACCGAAGCCGCAATTTCAACTCATTTGGGCCGCCAGCCGTCGCCGATCGCAGGACCGTCGGTAACTGCAGAAAGTGCATGACATGAATATTCAGACCGAAAGCCACATCTCGGGGCAACCGATCAAGGAGAAGCAAGCCAAGCGTCCCGTCCGCATGGTGCGCTGGTTGATCATCGTAGGCCTGTTGCTGGCCCTGCTCGTCGGTGCGCTGGTCGGCTTCAACGCCTTCCGCAGCCACATGATCGCGCAGTTCTTTGCCAACAATAAGCCGCCGCCGGCGAACGTGTCGGCCGTCGAGGCGAAGACTGAGGTGATTCCGAACCTGCTGACCGCTGTCGGCGATCTCGTCGCCGTGCACCAGGTCAACGTCACGACCGACGTGCCGGGCCGCATCACCGAGATCCAGTTCACCGCCGGCAGCCACGTAAAGGCCGGTACGCCGCTGGTGCAGTTGTTCGACGCACCGGAGCAGGGCGACCTCGCCAACTACA
This sequence comes from Bradyrhizobium sp. USDA 4541, assembly GCF_024171085.1. Classification (NCBI taxonomy): domain Bacteria; kingdom Pseudomonadati; phylum Pseudomonadota; class Alphaproteobacteria; order Hyphomicrobiales; family Nitrobacteraceae; genus Bradyrhizobium; species Bradyrhizobium sp. USDA 4541. Next base: position 7,827,183 of record NZ_JALJZF010000001.1, on the reverse strand, counting down.
AGGCGCAGGCGACCGTGGGCGAGCTGCAGCTCGACCGCGCCAAGCAACTCGCGTCGCGCCAGTTCGGTCCGCAGTCGACCGTCGATACGGCGCAGGCGGCTTACGACCAGGCCAAGGCGGGCATTGCCAAGACCGAAGCGCTGATCTCGCAGAAGCTGGTGCGCGCACCGTTCGAAGGCGATCTCGGCGTGCGCCAGGTCGAAGTCGGCCAGTATCTGACGGCCGGCACGCAGATCGTGTCGCTGACCGATCTGTCGGTGCTGTACGCCAACCTGACCGTCACCGAGAAGCAGAGCTCTCAGATCAAGGTCGGCCAGGCCGTACGGGTCTCGGTCGACGCCTATCCGGGCCGCACCTTCGAGGGCAAGATCACGACCATCGAGCCGCAGATCGCGACCGACACCCGCAACATCCGGGTGCAGGCCACGATCCAGAATCCGGACAGCATCCTCAAGCCCGGCATGTTCGCGACCACCACGATCGTGCTGCCCGGGAAGCCGCCAGTCGTGACCATTCCCGAAACCGCGGTCGACTACACGCTGTACGGCGACTCGGTGTTCCTGATCACCGAGAAGAAGGGCGACGACGGCAAGACCATCCTGACCGCGGACCGCACCTTCGTGAAGACCGGCAACCGCGTCGAGGGCCGTGTCGAGATCCTCAAGGGTCTGAAGGCGGGGGACAAGGTCGTCGCAGTCGGCCAGATCAAGCTGCAGTCGGGCATGCCGGTTGCGATCTCGACCGATCCGCCGCCGCCGGTTCCGGCCGAACCGCCGCGCTACTGATCTTCATTCATCGAACTCGGAGGGCCATCGGCCCTCCGCCACATCTTGCCGCAAGCCGGCAGAACACGAATCGAGTTGGCGATGGCCTTCACTGATATTTTCATCAAGCGCCCGGTGCTGTCGGTCGTCGTCAGTCTGCTGATCCTGCTGATCGGCCTGCGCGCGGCGATGGTTTTGCCGATCCGGCAATATCCGAATCTTTCGAACACCGTCGTGACGATCACCACGTCATATCCCGGTGCGTCGCCCGAGCTGATCAACGGCTTCATCACCACGCCGATCGAGCAGGCCGTCGCGTCGGCCGAAGGCGTCGATTACATGACGTCGAACTCGGTGCTCGGCACCTCGACGATTCAGGTCTACGTCAAGCTCAATCACGATCCGAACCAGGCGCTCACCGAGGTGCTCGCCAAGGTCAACTCGGTCAAATACCTGATCCCGAAGGAAGCCTTCGATCCCGTCGTGACCAAGGCGACCGGTGACACCATCGCCGTGATGTATCTCGGCTTCTCCAGCGAGGAGCTGACCGGATCGTCGATCTCCGACTATCTGACCCGCGTCGTGCAGCCGGTGCTCTCGACGGTCGATGGCGTCGCCTCGGCCGACATCCTCGGCGGCCAGACCTTCGCGATGCGCGTCTGGCTCGATCCGACCCGCATGGCCGGACGCGGCGTATCGCCCAACGACGTCGCCGCCGCGATCGCCGCCAACAACTTCCAGGCGGCCGCCGGCCAGACCAAGGGCTTCTTCATCGTCTCCAACGTCTCGGCCAATACCGACCTTCAGAACATCGACCAGTTCAAGCGGATGATCGTGAAGGCGAAGGACGGCGGCTTCGTGCGCATCGAGGACATCGCGACGGTGGAGCTCGCGGCGCAGAGCACGGACGCCAGCGTCGCCTTCAACGGCGAGCATGCGATCTTCATCGGCATCAAAGCGACGCCGCAGGGCAACCCGCTGACCCTGGTGAAGGGCGTGCGCGCGCTGTTCCCCGACCTCGAGCGCAACCTGCCGCCGTCGATGAAGATGAAGGTGGCCTACGATTCCACGAAGTTCATTCAATCGTCGATCGATGAGGTCGAGAAGACGCTCACTGAAGCGGTCCTGATCGTCGTCGTCGTCATCTTCCTGTTCCTGGCCTCGCTGCGGTCGGTGATCATTCCCGTCGTCACCATCCCGCTGTCGCTGATTGGCGTCTGCATCCTGATGCTGGCCGCCGGCTTCAGCTTCAACCTGCTGACGCTGCTGGCGATGGTGCTGGCGATCGGCCTCGTGGTCGACGACGCGATCGTGGTCGTGGAGAACATCCATCGACATCTCGAGGAGGGCCTGCCACCGGTGCAGGCATCGCTAAAGGGTGCCCGGGAGATCGTCGGTCCCGTCGTCTCCATGACGATCACGCTGGCGGCGGTGTACGCGCCGATCGGCTTCCTCGGCGGCGTGACCGGCACGCTGTTCCGCGAATTCGCCTTCACGCTGGCGGGCTCGGTGATCGTGTCGGGCGTGATCGCGCTGACGCTGTCGCCTATGATGTGCTCGGTGTTCCTCAAGAGCGCGGAGGAGGGGCGTTTCGCCAAGGTGGTCAATCGCGTGTTCGGCGCGTTGACGCGGGCCTATGGCCGTCAGCTCGACCGTTCGCTCGACTACCGCCCGATCACGGCGCTGTTCGCCGTGACCATCCTCGGTCTGGTCGGCTTCCTCTATATGCACATCCAGAAGGAGCTGGCGCCGCAGGAGGACCAGGGCATCGTGTTCGCGGTGACCAAGGCGCCGAAATACGCCAACATCGACTACATCGATTTCTACGGCGACAAGATGGACAAGGAGTTCCAGAAGTTTCCCGAGACCGACCTGCGGTTCATCCTGAACGGCATCACCGGTCCGCAGGGCGGCTTCGCGGGCATGCTGCTCAAGCCGTGGGATGAGCGCAAGCGCAGCGCGCAGGCGCTGCAGCCGCTGGTTCAGGCCGAGCTGTCCAAGATCGAGGGCATCAGCGCGTTCGCGTTCAGTCTGCCGCCGCTGCCCGGCGGCCCCGGCGGTCTGCCGGTACAGATGGTGATCTCTTCGACGGCCGGATTCCAGCAGGTGTTCGACCAGATGAGCAAGCTGAAGGATGCGGCGCGTAAGAGCGGCCTGTTCATCGTCACCGACAGCGACCTTGACTTCAACCAGCCGGTGGTCCGGGTGAAGGTCGACCGCTCGAAGGCGAGCGACCTCGGCATCACCATGCAGTCGATCGGCGGCGCCCTGGCGACGCTGCTGGGCGGCAACTATGTCAACCGCTTCAATCTGGAAGGACGCTCCTACCAGGTGATCCCGCAGGTGCCGCGCGCCAGCCGGCTCGCGCCTGAGGCATTCAACGATTACTACGTCCCGACCGCGACCGGGCAGCTGGTGCGGCTGTCCACCGTGGTTTCGGTCGAGACCGGCGTCGATCCGAACGCGCTGACACACTACAACCAGCTCAACTCGTCGACCTTCCAGGCGGTGCCGATGCCCGGCGTCTCGATGGGCCAGGCGGTGGAGTTCCTGCAGGGTGAAGCCAAGAAGCTGCCGTCCGGCTTCAGCTACGACTTCCTGGCCGACTCCCGGCAATACGTCCACGAAGGCAACCAGCTGCTGGTCACCTTCGCGTTCGCCATCATCATCATCTTCCTGGTGCTGGCGGCGCAGTTCGAGAGCCTGCGGGATCCGTTCGTGATCATGATCTCGGTGCCGATGGCGATCGTCGGCGCCCTGATCCCGCTGTTCTTCGGCGTCGCCACCATGAACATCTACACCCAGGTGGGCCTGCTGACGTTGGTCGGATTGATCACCAAGCACGGCATCCTGATGGTGGAGTTCGCCAACGAGTTGCAGCTCAACGAGGGACTGGACCGCCGCGCGGCCATCGAGATGGCCGCCCGGATCCGCCTGCGTCCGATCCTGATGACGACGGCGGCCATGGTCACCGGCCTGCTGCCGCTGCTCACGGCCTCGGGCGCCGGCGCTGCCAGCCGCTTCTCGATCGGGCTCGTGGTCGTAGCCGGTATGACGATCGGCACGCTGTTCACGCTGTTCGTGCTGCCGATGGTCTACACGGTGATCGCGACCGACCACCAGGCCGCGGCCCATTCCGATCGCGCCAAGCAGATCGCCGACTACGAGCTCGACCGTCGCGGCGGCGCGCTGAAACCGACCTGAGCCCTCCAAGCTCATGCTCGCGGGGAAGGCGGCACTGGCGAAAGCCACTGCCGCCTTTTCTTTGTCTCGTGATAGCCTTTGCCGAGGGCGGGCAGAAAGCACTCACCTCAAGGAAATCCGGAGGAAACAGGCATGGCGAGCGAGTTTGCGGCGGGCAACTACCGGTTCATTCCGGCCGTGTTCCAATATTCAAGCGGCGCGCAGGCGAACGCGGGCTATGAGATCGAGCGGGTGCGCTTCGATCGCCTGCTGCCGCTCGCGGAAGGTTTTGCGCGGATCGCGACCTACATCCGCGACGCCGGCCGGCCGCTGACCGCGTTCTGCGCCTGCGAATTGCGTTCGCCGGCCGCCTTCACCGAGGACGGCTTCCGTGCCTTCAACCAGCACTACGTCAAGACGCTCGCCGAATGGGGCCTGTTCGACGGCACCATCAATCCGGTGGCGCGCAGCAACGTCTGTCCCGAGATCGATCCGCCGGCCGAGCCGTCGTTCCATGCGTTCTCGTTCACGCGGCCGAGCACGACGACGTCGCCGTCTTTCGTGATCGCCGGCGGCGCGGAGGCCCGCGGCGGCACCGCCAGCTATCCCGACCGCATCGTCTGCTATCGCGATCTCAGTCCCGGCGCGTGGCGGGAGAAGGTCCGCTTCACCGCCGGCGAGATGGAACGCCGTCTTGCGGAGTTCAGCTTCGGCTGGCAGGAGACGACGGCGGTGCAGGCCTACACCGTGCACGACATCCATCCCGTGCTCGTCGACGAGCTGGTCCGCCGCGGCGCCACCCGCTCCGGCCTGACCTGGCACTTCTGTCGCCCGCCGGTCGTCGATCTCGAATACGAGATGGATTGCCGCAGGGTGCTCAGGGAAGTGGTGATTTAGCTTCCGCCGTCATTGCGAGGAGCGAAGCGACGAAGCAATCCATAGTTCCGCATGCTCGGTGATGGTGGATTGCTTCGCTTCGCTCGCAATGACGAGAACTTGGTGTCCCGTCATCCTGAGAGTCTGACTCATAAATCACCCAACCTTAGCTGCAGCCGCGAGTCTGCGGGTCAGGAGCCTGATGTGTGCAATCAGCAGCCAGGCAGCTTCGGTTGCCACCGTCGCCTCGAAGTCCTTGGCGAGGCGGCGGCATCTGCCGAACCAAGCGAATGTGCGTTCAACCACCCACCGCCTCGGCAGAAGCTGGAAGCCTTTGACGCCTTGGGGCCGCTCGACGATCTCGACAGTCCATGGACCGCAGTCTGAGAGCGCGTCGAGGAGTTGATTTCCGCGGTAGATCCGGTCGGCAAAGACGTGGCGCAGCCGGGGGAAGTTCATCCGCACGTTCTTCAGCAGCGGTACGGCGCCATGGCAGTCCTGAACGTTGGCCGGATGAACATGAACCCCGAGGAGGAGGCCATTGGTATCCGTCACGATGTGCCGCTTGCGGCCGTAGATGCGCTTGCCTGCATCGTAGCCGCGCGGTCCGCCAGCTTGCGTGGTTGGCGCACTTTGACTGTCGATCACGGCTGCCGTCGGCTTCGGTGTCCGTCCAAGCTTTTTTCGCGCCCGGCGGACAAGCACGCTGACAATCCTCTGCCACCGGCCTGTATCCCGCCATCTATAAAAATAGCCCTGCACCGTCGAATAGGGCGGGAACTCCTGCGGCAACGCCCGCCACTGGCAGCCGGTCGAAACGATATAGAGGATCGCTTCGATCACACGACGCAGCTCCGTCTTACGCGGCCGGCCGCGCCGGTTCGCTCGCGGCAACAGGCGTCTGATCACCGCCCACTCCGCATCGGTCATATCGCTTGCATAACGCAGATCGTCCCGCCGATATTGCTCCCGAGTGATCTTGGTCCAGGGCATCGTGCTCTCCCTCGAATCTTTGCAAATCCGATGGAATCACACCCCACTGAGATCACTCACCCATTTTTCAGTCAGGCTCTGAGGAGCGCGTAGCGCGTCTCGAAGGATGAACGGCCCGGTCGGTGGCCGTCGACCCTTCGAGACGCGCGCAAGATGCGCGCTCCTCCAGCGACAAAGGCGAGCCTTTGCGCGGGGGTGACGGAGAGAGCACAGGCGCTCGCTGTGGCACGAATCCACTACCGCGCCTTCGGATCGAGCGCGTCGCGCAGGCCGTCGCCGACCAGATTGAACGACAACACGACCAGGAAGATCGCAAGCCCAGGCCAGACTGCCATCCATGGCGCGCTGGTCAGGAAGCGTTGCGCGGCGTTGAGCATGCTGCCCCAGGACGGCGCCGGCGGCTGCTGGCCGAGGCCGAGGAACGACAGCGCGGCCTCGGCGATGATCGCGGCCGCGATCGACAGCGTCGCCTGCACAAGCAGCGCCGGCAGGATGTTGGGCAGGATGTGGACCAGCGCGATGCGCCAGCGCGGATTGCCCATGGCGCGCGCCGCCTCGACGTAGTCCTCGACCTTGACGCTCATCACCTGGCCGCGGGTCAGGCGGATGAAGATCGGGGTCGCCGAGACGCCGATCGCGATCATGGCATTGCTAAGACTCGGGCCGAGGAACGCTGCGAGTGCGATCGCCAGGATCAGGAACGGGCAGGCCAGCATTGCATCGGTGATGCGGCTGATCAGCGCGTCGATGAAACCGCCGCGATAGCCGGCGACGAGGCCGAGCGGCACGCCGACCGCAAGCGCGATGCCGACCGAGATGACGCCGGCAAGCAGCGAGGCGCGAGCGCCGAACACGACGCGGGCGAACACGTCGCGGCCGAGCTCGTCGGTGCCGAGCCAGTGCTGCGCCGACGGCGCCTTGCGTACCAGCGACCAGCTCGTCGCGACCGGATCATAGGGCACGATCAACGGCGCGAACACGGCGAGCAGGATGAAGAGCGCGATCACGGTGAGCCCGAGCACGGCACCCTTGCGCCGGATCAGCCGCCGCCAGGCGCGCCGCGCCGGGCTCTCGAGCGTTTCGGCGGCGGCAAGCGGAGCGAGGGGGCTGAGTGCAGCGTCGGTCATCCGATCAACCCCTCAGCCGCGGGTTGACGAGGATGTAGGCGATGTCGGCGATCAGGTTGAGCGTGATGTAGATCGTCGCCGTGGTCAGCACCACGCCCTGCACGACCGCATAGTCGCGGTTGAACACGGCATCGACGATCAGCTTGCCGAAGCCCGGGATCGAGAAGATCTGCTCAGTGAGCACCGCGCCCGACAGCAGCGTGCCGAGCTCGAGCGCGCCGAGCGTGATGATCGGCGTCAGCGCGTTGCGCATCGCATGCTTGAGGATCACGGTGCGCTCGGACAGGCCCTTGGCGCGCGCGGTGCGGACATAGTCGCTCTCCAGCACCTGCAGCATCGCGCTTCGCGTATGCCGCATCAGGATCGCCGCGATCGCATTGCCGAGCACGAAGGCCGGCATGACCGATGCGGCGAGGCTCGCGCGCCAGTTTTCGCTGAGCGGCACGTAGCCGGAGGCCGGCAGCCAGCCAAGTTCGACGGAGAACAGGAAGATCAGCATGATGCCGAGCCAGAAATTCGGCGTCGAGATACCCCACAGCGCGAACAAATTGGCGCCATAGTCCCACGCGGTGCCGATTTTCACCGCCGAGATGATGCCGGCGGGAATGCCGATCAGGAAGGCGACCACGATCGCCATGCCGGCGATTTGCATCGTAACCGGCAGCTTCTGCGCGATCAGGCTCGACACCGGCATCTTGTTGCGCAGTGACTCGCCGAGGTCGCCCGTGAGCACGCCCTTGACCCAATAGGCGTATTGCACCGGGATCGGTTGATCCAAATGGTATTGCTGGCGGATCTGTTCGATGACGGCCGGATCGCGCTCCTCGCCGGCCATGACGAGTGCCGGATCGCCGGGCAGCAAATGTTGCAGCGAGAAGATCAGGAGCGAGACGAAGAACAGCGTCGGGACCAGCTGAACCAGCCGCTTGGCGAGGAAGTTCAGCATTGTCGGCCCCGCGTGTCCTGCGCTGTGGCGATCATTTCAATTTCAGCCCGACCACGCGCACCAATCCGTCCGGCATCTGCCGGTAACCCGCGACTTTTGTGGAATGCGCGATCAGGAGTGTGCGGTGATAGAGATAGATGATCGGCTCGTCATTGAGCACGATCCTGGTCATCTTCTCGTAGATTGCCTTGCGCTGGGCGGGATCGTTGATCAGCCGTGCATCTTCCATCAGCTTGTCGGCTTCCGCGTTAGAATAGCCGCCATCGTTCTGCGGCGCCTTGGTGTGCAGGAAGACATAGGAATTGCCGTCGGGATCGATCCGGCCGCTCCAGTTGATCTGAAACACCTGAAATTCGCCGGCCTGGGCCTGCTTGAAAGTCGTCGCGAATTCGACCACGCGGATCTTGATGTCAAAGCCGGCTTCGGCCGCCATCGACTGCACGACCTGGGCTACGGCTTCGTTCTCGGCGCCTTTGGGGACCATGTAGTCGATGGCGACGGGCAGCGTGACACCGGCCTCCTTCAGCAGCGCCTTGGCCTTGGCAATGTCGCGTCCCCGAACCGGAAACGCCTTCTGATAGTAAGGGTGTGTCGGGCTGACCCACTGATTGCCCGGCGTGAACTCGCCGTTGAAGACGACCTGGTTGAGCGCCTCGCGGTCAATCGACAGATCGAGCGCCTGGCGCACCTTTTCCGACTGGCTGAGCGGCCCCTTGCTCTTGTCGTTGCCGATGTTGATGGTGAGGCCGAGATAGCCGAGTTCAGGTGCGGTCGACAGCACGAGCCGCTTGTCACTTCGGACGTCCTTGATATCGGTGGCGAGCACGCGCTCGATCAGGTCGAGCCCGCCGGATTTCAGATTGGCGAGCCGCACCGTGGCATCGACGATAGGAAGGAACACGATGCGATCGATGAAGACGTTGTCCTTGTTCCAGTAATCCCCGAATTTCTCGAACACCATGCGGTCCTGCTGCACGCGTTCGACGAACTTGTAGGGTCCGGCGCAGACTGGATGCAGGCCGAATTTGTCGCCCGCTTCCTTCACCGCCTTCGGCGAAACCATCATGCCGGCGCGGTCGGTCAACTGGGCGATCAGCGGCGAGTAGGGCGTCTTGAGCACCAGCTTGATGGTCAGGGGATCAACGACGTCGACGTGGTCGAGCGCAGCCAATTCCGGTTTGCGAAACGAGGTCGGCAGCGTCAGATGGCGCTCCAGCGAGAATTTGGCGGCTTCGGCGTCGAACGGCTCACCGTCGTGGAACTTGACGCCCGGCCGGAGCTTGATCGTCATCTCCTTGCCGTCGGCCGAGTTCTCGTAGGACAGCGCGAGTTGCGGAACGATGTTCAGCTTCTCGTCGATGTCGAACAGCTTGTCGCAGAAGGCTGAAAAGACGATGCGGCCGACATAGGTGCGTCCGATTGAAGGATCGAGGATGTCCGGGTCCTCGGCGAGCCCGATGCGGAGTGTCGTCTCGGCACGCGCGCTCGTTCCGCACCAGGTCACGAGGGCCGCCATCAGGACCGCCAAGCGCCAAAATCTCATCGCCAACCCCTTGTTCCCTACGCCTCTGTTCCCTGTGAAATAACCCCGGGCTGTCCCGAGGCTTCCGCCGCATTGAACGCCGCCACCAGCTTTTCCAGTGTCGGCGAGAACCCGCCATCGGAGGGCACGATCGCCTCCGCGTCGGGCAGCTCGCCCGTCCGGTGACAGGCCGATGCATAACCGGTGCCATCTTCGCGCAATTGCGGAACCTCGCTGCGGCAGCGCGCGATCACATAGGGACAGCGGGTATGGAAGCGGCAGCCGGAGGGCGGATTGAGCGCGCTCGGCAGTTCGCCCTCCAGCACGATGCGGCTGCGCTTCGCACGCGGCTTCGGCACCGGGATCGCCGACAGCAGCGCGCGGCTATAGGGATGGCGCGGCGCGGCGAACAGCGCTTGGGCATCCGCGGTCTCGACGATGGTGCCGAGATTCATCACGGCGACGCGATCGGCGATGTGCTTCACTACGGCGAGATCGTGCGAGACGAAGATGTAGGCGAGCTTCAGGCGATCCTGCAGGTCGCGCAGCAAATTCAGGATCTGGGAACGGATCGAGACGTCGAGCGCCGACACCGGCTCGTCGCAGATGATCAGCTTCGGCTCGACCGCGAGCGCGCGGGCAATCGCGATGCGCTGGCGCTGGCCGCCGGAGAATTCATGTGGATAGCGCCGCGCGAACCGCGGCTCGAGCCCGACCAGGCGCAACAGCTGCTCGACCCGCTCGCGGCGGTCCGCGGCCGGGACGAGATTGTGCAGTGCCAGCGGCTCGGTCAGGATCTGGCTCACCGTCATGCGCGGGTTGAGCGAGGCGTAGGGGTCCTGAAAGATCAGCTGCGCGTCGCGGCGGAATGCGCGCAACTGCTCGGCATTGAGCGTGCCGAGGTCGCGGCCCCCGAAGCGGATACGGCCGGCATCCGGCTCGATCAGCCGCAGCACCAGCCGACTGACGGTGGATTTGCCGCAGCCGGATTCGCCAACCAGCGCCAGCGTCTTGCCGGCCTCGACCGTGAAGCTGACGCCATCGACCGCCTTCACATGGGCGGTCGGCCGGCCGAACAGCGAGCGTTCGGCGACGAAATGCTTGACCAGCCCTTCGACCTCGAGCAGCGCGGTCATGACACCAGCCGCTCCAGCGGCGCGCGGAGGCAGCGCGAGGCGTGGGTTGGGCTCAGCAGCGCGAGCGGCGGCGGCGATTTGGTGCAGGCATCCTCGACGAACGGACAGCGCGCGGCGAAGCGGCAGCCGGCGGGCGGGTTCGCCATGTTCGGCACCATGCCCTCGATGGAGGCGAGATGGCTGGTGCGGCGATCGAGCCGCGGGATCGAGCCGAGCAGTCCGACCGTGTAGGGATGCTGCGGATTGGCGAACAGCTCGTCGACCGGCGCGCGCTCGACGATTTCGCCGGCATACATCACCGCGACCTCGTCGCAGACTTCGGCGACGACGCCGAGATCGTGGGTGATCAGGATGATCGCGGCGCCGCTCGCAGCCTTCAGCTCCCGCATCAGATCGAGGATCTGGGCCTGCAAGGTGACGTCGAGCGCGGTGGTCGGCTCGTCGGCGATCAGAAGCTGCGGATCGCAGGCCAGCGCCATCGCGATCATCACGCGCTGGCGCATGCCGCCGGACAGCTTGTGCGGAAACTCGTCGATGCGTTTCTCGGGCGAGGGAATATGCACGCGGCGCAGCAGCTCGATGGTGCGTTCGCGCGCCGCGCGCCGGGAGCCGCCGCGGTGGCGCAGAATCGTCTCCGTGATCTGGTCGCCGATGGTAAAGCTCGGATTGAGCGAGGTCATCGGCTCCTGGAAGATCATCGCGAGGCGATCGCCGCGCAGGTCGCGCAACGTCTCGTCCGGCACCTCGAGCAGGTCGAAGCCGTCGAAGCGGATCGCGCCGGACACCGCGGCGGATTGCTTCGGCAACAGCCCCATGATCGCGAGCGAGGTCACGCTCTTGCCGCAGCCGGACTCGCCGACCAGGCCGAGCGTGGCGCCCTTGGCGACGGAGAGATCGACGCTGTCGACGGCATGCGTGGTGCGGCCGTCATCGCCCTGGAAGGTGACGCGCAGGCCTTCGATCTCGATCAGCGGGCCTGCTGTCATTTACGGCTCGTGGTTGCCGCCGCGATGCCGGCGTCTATGGTGGCGCGATCGCTGGTTCCGGCCGGGTTGTCGCGGGTCGGCATGAAGCTCCGGAATGGCGCCCAGTGCTCGCGGCTGACGGCCTCCAGCCGCTCCAGCTCGCGCAGGGGATCGGCGTGGTCGTCGACGCGCAGGGCGAGCAATGGCCATTCCTCCGCGCCGTGGATCAGAAGCGCCGCCGATTGCTTGCCGCGCTTGTCGCCGCCGGCCGCTTCGCCGGCGAACATCGCCTTGATCAGCCGCTCCGCGAACGGCAGCCTCTCGTTCTCGGCATAAACGCGCGCGGTCTCGTCGAGCACCGCGGGGCCGGCCAGCATGTTGCCGGCGATCGAGAACCCGTCGCCGGCGATATGGCCGAACCAGTCGATGCAGTCCTTGCCGGAATGCGCCGCGATGCGGCCCCTGGCGTCCATGACATGGACCTGCCGGCTTTCGCGGCCGCTGTCGGGCGCAATCAGCGCCGCGATCACCTCATGCGGGCTGTTGCCGCCGCGCAGCAGCGCGAGGCCGTCGATGCCGTAATAAGGATTGACCAGCGCCTGCGTCGCCACCGCGCCGATCCCGGGTGCGATGTGCGGCACCAGCGCGCCGACCGCGAAGAACCGCGTCGCGACGGCGATGCCGAGCTGGCCGGTGGCGCTGTCGCGGGCGATGATCGACCAGGTCATCTCAAACCTTCGTGTCTAGCGGCCTGCGGCGTATCCCTGCATGCCGCGCGGATTGGCGGCGGCGCGGCGGCGGGCACCGACCTTCGAGGCCGCGGTGAGGCGGCCTTCCGACCAATCGGGACCAATCTCAACCACATGGCCGCGGCGTTTCAATTCGTCGATGGTCGATTTCGGCACGCGGTTTTCCAGCACCAGGACGCCGGGCCGCGAGGTGCGCGGCCAGAACGAGATCGGAAAATGCTCGGAGTGCCAGGCCGGCGCGTCGATGGCCTCCTGCAGATTGAGCCTGGCGTGCACATGACGCAGGAAGAACTGCGTGATCCACTGGTCCTGCTGATCGCCGCCCGGCGAGCCCCAGGAGAGATACGGTTCGCCGTCGCGCAGCGCCATGGTCGGCGAGAGTGTGGTGCGCGGCCGCTTGCCCGGCGCGAGCGAGGCAGGGTGGTTCTCCTCGAGCCAGAACATCTGGGCGCGGCTGCCGAGGCAGAAGCCGATCTCGGGAATCACCGGCGAGGACTGCAGCCAGCCGCCGGACGGCGTCGCCGAGATCATGTTGCCGGCCGTGTCGATGATGTCGAAATGCACGGTATCGCCGCGCACTTCGCCGAACCGGCCGACGGTCGGCTCGCCCGCGCCCATGGCGCCGACCGCTTCGCGATGTCCTTCGGCGTGTCGCAACTTCACGACGCCGCCGAAGCCCTCGACCGAGCCGGGGCGGAAGTCGAGCGACGCCTTGTCTTTTGTGATCAGCTTGCGCCGTTCGTTGTTATAGGCATCGGACAGCAGCGTCTCGATCGGGATCTCGGTGAATTTCGGATCGCCATAGAACGTCTCGCGATCGGCATAGGCGAGCTTGGCGGCTTCGATCTGCAGATGGATGAAGTCGGGGCCTGCGGGATCGAGCCCGTCGAGCTCGAAACCCTTCAGCAGCGCGAGCTGCTGCAGCATCACCGGACCCTGGCTCCAGACCCCGGCCTTCTGCACGGTGTAGCGGCCGTAGTCGTAGGTGAGGGGCGCCTCGATGGTTGGCTGCCAGCGCGCCATGTCGTCGGCCGACAGCACGCCGCGATGCGGCGAGCCGGAGACGTCCATCACCTCCTGGGTGCGGCAGAACTTGTCGATCGCCTCGGCGACGAAGCCCTTCGACCAGGCCTGCCGCGCGCGCTCGATCTGCGCCACGCGGTCGTGGCCTGCGCTCTCCGCCTCGGTCAGGATGCGTGTGTAAGTTTCCGCGAGCTTCCTGTTGGTGAAGATGGTGCCGGGCTTCGGCACCTCGCCACCAGGCAAATAGACGTCGGCCGATGTGGTCCAGTATTTCCGGAACAGTTGTTCGACGGTCTTGATGGTGGCCGATGCACGCTCGACCAGCGGGTAGCCGTCGCGCGCGTAGGCGATAGCGGGCTCCAGCACGTCGCGCAGCTTCATGGTGCCGTAGTCGCGCAGCAGCAGCATCCAGGATTCGAATGTGCCGGGCACGCAGGCCGCAAGCAGGCCGGTGCCGGGCACCATCTCGAGACCCTCGCTGCGATAATGCGCGATGGTTGCCTTCGCCGGCGCCGGGCCCTGTCCGCAGATCACCTCGCTCTTGCCGCGCTTGACGTCGTGCACGATGATCGGCACGTCGCCGCCGGGGCCGTTCAGGTGCGGCTCGACCACCTGTAGCGTGAAGGCGGTGGCTACTCCGGCGTCAAAGGCGTTGCCGCCTTTCTCCAGCGTTGCCATGCCGACCGCGGTGGCGATCCAGTGCGTCGAAGTGACGACGCCGAAGGTGCCTTCGATCTCGGGCCGGGTTGTGAACGGATCGGGGTTGATGTTGCTCATGGCGATTGACCGTTCGTCGGTTTGTTGTTGGGCCTCTTTGGCGGCCGCACTTGATCACAGGCCGGCTGGTATGCCAACCGCTTGGTGCACATGGCCGCTCCCATCCTCGTGATCATGCCGGAACGACGGCGGGACTGTTGACGGCATGGCAGGCGACGCCGTCGATCAGTTCCGGTGTCTTCTGGCGGCAGAGATCGAAGGCGATGGGACAGCGCGGATTGAACGAGCAGCCCGGCGGCGGATCGATCGGATTCGGAATCTCGCCCTTCACCGGGATGCGCTGGCGGCCGGACATCGCAAGGTCCGGAACCGCGCCGAGCAGCATCTTCGTGTAGGGCATCCGCGGGTTCTCGAACAATTCTCGACCCTCGGCGATCTCGACGATGCGGCCGAGATACATCACGCCGATCCGGCTCGCCATGTGGCGGACCACTGCGAGATTGTGGCTGATGAAGAGATAGGTGAGGCCGAATTTGTCTTGCAGGTCGCGCATCAGGTTGAGGATCTGCGCCTGCACGGAGACGTCGAGCGCCGAAGTCGGCTCGTCGCAGACGATGAACTCGGCCTCGGATGCCAGCGCGCGGGCGATCGCGATGCGCTGGCGCTGGCCGCCGGAAAATTCGTGCGGGAATTTTTGGCCGTCGTCGGGGTGCAGGCCGACCAGCGAGAGCAATTCGCCGACCCGGGCCTTGATGTCGCGCTCGCCCTGGATCAGGTCGAAGGCGCGGATCGGCTCGGCGACGATGGCGGCGACCCGGTAGCGCGGATTGAGGCTCGCATAGGGATCCTGGAAAACCATCTGGATGCGCCGGCGCAGCCGGCGGCGCGCCTGGCCCTGCCGCGGATCGGTCATCGAGACCCCGTCGATGACGACCTCGCCCGAACTCGGCGGCAGCAGGCCGACGACCATGCGCGCGACCGTGGTCTTGCCGGAACCGGATTCGCCGACCAGCGCGAAGGTCTCGCCGCGCTTGATGTCGAAGGAGACGCCGTCGACGGCTTTCAGGAATTCGAGATGGCCGCCCTCGATCACGCGGTTGAGCCACGGCTTGGAGACGTCGAAGACGCGGCGCAGGTTCCTGACCTCGATCAATGTTCCGCTCATGCCGCCGTCTCCTTCGCCGGCTCGAACAGATGACAGGCAACGAACTGCGTGCCCTGTCGGATCGGCTCGGGGCGTTCGACGTGGCAGCGATCGAAGGCAAACGCGCAGCGCGGATTGAACGGGCAGCCCGGCGGAATCGCCGACAGCCGCGGCATGGAGCCGGGGATTTGCACCAGGCGCTTGTCCTCGCCGGCAAGCGTCGGGATCGCACCCATCAGGCCCCTGGCGTAGGGATGCAGCGGATTGCGCACCACCTCCTGCACCGGGCCGATCTCGGCGATGCGGCCGGAATACATCACCGCAACGCGGTCACAGGTCTCGGCGATCACGCCCATGTCGTGGGTCACCAGCATCACCGCGGTGCCGTGGTCGCGGCCGAGGCGCTTGATCAGCGCGATGATCTGCGCCTGCACGGAGACGTCGAGCGCGGTGGTCGGCTCGTCGGCGATGATCAGTTCGGGCTCGGCGCAGATCGCAAGCGCGATGACGACGCGCTGGCGCATGCCGCCGGAGAATTCGTGCGGGTAGCCGTCGATGCGCTTCTCCGGCGCTGGAATGCCCACTTCGGCCAACAGATCGATGGCGCGCCTGCGCGCGGCGCTCTCGCTCAGATTGCTGTGGGTGCGAATGGTCTCGATGATCTGGTCGCCGATCCGGTAGAGCGGATTGAGGCTGGTCAGCGGATCCTGGAAGATCATGCCGATCCGCCTGCCCCTGATGCGGCGGATCTCCTCCGGCGGCAGATGGTCGATCCGCGTGCCCGAGAGCTCGATCTCGCCGCCAGAAATCCGCCCGGGCGGATCGATCAGCCCGATCACGGCAAGGCCGGTGACCGATTTGCCGGCGCCGGACTCGCCGACCACGCCGAGCACCTCGCCCTTGGCGATGTCGAATGACACGCCGTTGATGGCGCGCAAGGTCGCACGGCGGGTGACGAATTCCACCTCGAGATTGCGCACGGAAAGAACAGGCTTGGTCATCGGAGCTTCGGATTGAGGGCGTCGCGCAGCCAGTCGCCGAGCAGGTTGATGGAGAGGATCAGGCCGGCCAGCGCAATGCCGGGGAAGGCGACGATCCACCATTCGCCGGCGAACAGATAGTTGTTGCCGATCCGGATCAGGGTGCCGAGCGAGGGCATGGTGTCGGGCATGCCGGCGCCAAGGAACGACAGCGTCGCCTCGGTGATGATCGCGAGCGCGAGGTTGATGGTGGCGATGACGAGGATCGGGCCCATCGTGTTGGGCAGCACGTGCCGCAGCATGATCTTCGGCGCCGGCAGGCCGATCAGCTGCGCCGCGGCCACGTAATCCTTGTTCTTCTCGACCATCACCGAACCGCGCACGGTGCGGGCATATTGCACCCAGAAACTGAGGCCGATCGCGATGATCAGGACGCCGAGCGTGCTCATCTCGTCGAGCCGGCTGCCGAGCACCGATTTGGCGACGCCGTTGACCAGCAGCGCGATCAGGATCGCGGGGAAGGTGAGCTGTACGTCGGCGATCCGCATGATCACGGTGTCCACCACGCCGCCG
This sequence comes from Bradyrhizobium sp. USDA 4541, assembly GCF_024171085.1. Classification (NCBI taxonomy): domain Bacteria; kingdom Pseudomonadati; phylum Pseudomonadota; class Alphaproteobacteria; order Hyphomicrobiales; family Nitrobacteraceae; genus Bradyrhizobium; species Bradyrhizobium sp. USDA 4541. Next base: position 7,810,485 of record NZ_JALJZF010000001.1, on the reverse strand, counting down.
AAATAACCTGCGATCAGCCCGAGGGCGATGCCGAGCGCGCCGGCGAAGACCACGCCGGCCAGGCCGACCGCAAGCGAGATGCGCAGGCCGTAGAGGATCGCCGAGAGCACGTCACGGCCCTGCTCGTCGGTGCCGAGCAGGAACGGGCTTTGGCCGTCGGTGGTCCACAGCGGCGCGATCCGCGAGTTGATCAGCTGCAGTTGCGCCGGATCGAACGGGTTCTGCACCGCGAGCCACGACGCGAAGATTGCGAGCAGAAAGAACAGCAGCGTGATCACGGCGGCGACCATCGTCAGCCTGGAGCGACGGAACGAATAGAAGATGTCGCTGTCGAGCGCGCGCCTGAACCAGCCGGCAGGGGCCTGGTGGCCTTGGGAACGATGGGGGACGACGGCATCGGACATCGGTCAGCCCTCACGCCGCGCGGCCGACGGTCGAGCGCAAGCGCGGATCGACCACGGTGTAGAGGATGTCGACCACGAGATTGATGGTGACGAAGATCAGCGAGACCATCAACAGATATGCGGCCATGATCGGGATATCGACATTCTGCACGGCCTGCACGAAGAGAAGTCCCATGCCCGGCCATTGGAACACGGTTTCGGTGATGATCGAGAAAGCAATAACCGAGCCAAACTGCAGGCCGGCCACCGTAATCACGGGAACCAGGGTGTTCTTCAGCGCATGGCCGAAATGGATTGCGCGCGTGGTCAGCCCGCGGGCGCGGGCGAAGCGGATATAGTCGGTCCGCAACACTTCCAGCATTTCGGCGCGCACCAGCCGCATGATCAGGGTCATCTGGAACAACCCGAGCGTGATCGCCGGCATGATCAGCGCCTTCAGGCCCGAGACGGTCAGCAGTCCGGTGGTCCACCAGCCGAGCTTCACCACCTCGCCGCGGCCGAAGGAGGGCAGCCAGCCCAGCGTCACCGCGAACAGATAGATCAGGAGGATGCCGATCAGGAAGGTCGGCAGCGAAATGCCGATCAGCGATACCGCCTGGAATAATTTGGCGAGCACGGTGTCGCGGCGCAGCGCCGAATAGACCCCCATCAGGATGCCGGCCACCATCGCGAACAGCGTGGCGCAGATCGAAAGCTCCAGCGTCGCCGGCAGCCGCTCCGCCAGCAGCGAGGAGACCGGCAGGCGGAACTGGTAGGACACGCCGAACTTGAACTGCAGCGCATTGATGAAGTAGCGGCCGAACTGCACCAGCACCGGATCGTCAAGGCCGAGCGAGTGCCGGATTTCAGCGCGCTGCGCGGCCGAGGTGTCGATCGAGACGATCTGGTTTACCGGGTCGCCGGCGAAGCGGAACATCGCGAACGCGATCACGCCCACGGCGAGCATCACGCCGATCGCCTGCAGGAAGCGGCGAAGAGTGAAGGCCAGCATCTCTACCTTTCACTGCTTTTGACATTCGGCTCGCGGCCTTGCGCGGCCGGAAAACGAGCGGTCCCGGAAGCCTGCGCTTCCGGGACCCAATTCGCCAAAGCCACTATTCACCCTGCTTGGTCGCCCAGTAGAGCAGCACCTGGTTGTCCGCGCGCTGGGTCAATTTGACCTTTTTCGACACGCCCCACACCAGCGGTTGCTGATGCAGCGGAATGTAGCCGTAATCCTTGATGACAATGTCGTAGGCCTGCTTGATCAACTGGTCGCGCTTGGCAGTGTCGCCCTCGACCAGCACCTTGTCGGTGAGCGCGTCGACTTCCTTGTTGCAATAGCCGCCGAGATTGGCCTCACCCCGGGTGGCATCCTTCGGATCGTCGCGGCAGCCGAGGATGTCGTGCAGCACGTTGTGCGAGTCGGACGTCGCGGGTGTCCAGCCCAGCATGAAGAACGAGGTCTGGTAGCCGCCGGGCTTCAGCACCTTGGCAAAATACTGCGCCTTCGGCTGCGCCAGCAGGTTCACCTTGACGCCGATGCGGGCCAGCATGCCGACCACCGCCTGGCAGATCGCGGCGTCGTTGACATAGCGGTCGTTCGGGCAGTCCATCGTGACTTCGAAGCCGTTCGGATAGCCGGCGTCGGCCAGCAGCTTCTTGGCACCATCAGGATCGAGCTTCGGCCGGGTGAATTCCTTCGACAGCGGATAGAGCTCGGGTGCGATCATCAACGTCGAGGGGGTCGACATGCCGCGCATCACGCGGGTCTTGATCAGATCGACGTCGATGGTCTTGTAGAAAGCTTCGCGGACGCGGATGTCCTTGAACGGATTCTTGCCCTTGACGTTGGAAAACAGCAGCTCGTCGCGCGCCGTATCCATGCCGATGAAGATGGTGCGAATCTCCGGCGCGGTCATGACGGTGGCGACGCCGCTGGAATTGACGCGCTGGATGTCCTGGAGCGGAACCGGTTCGATCACGTCGACTTCGCCCGAGAGCAGCGCGGCAACGCGGGTGGCGTCGGAGCCGATCGGGGTGAAGATGATCTCCTTGAGATTATGCTCGGGCTTGCGCCAATAGCCGGCAAACGCCTTGAACACGGTCTTCACGCCGGGCTGGTGGCTCTCGATCGTGAAGGGGCCGGTGCCGTTCTCGTGCAGCGCCGCGTAGCTCGGCGTGGTCGCGGAGGCCGGCGTCGGTGCAACCGAGTTGTTCTCCTCGCTCCACTTCTTGTCCATGATGTACCAGCTATCCCACTGCGAGATCAGGATGGGATTGGGCGAGTCGAGCGTTACGTCGACGGTGTAGTCGTCGACCTTGCTGAACTTGGCGTCGGCCGGGACGTTGCTGAGGAAGTTGGAGCCCTTGGCGCGGACGCGCTCGGCCGAGAACAGCACGTCGTCGGCGGTGAAGGGATCGCCATTGTGGAATTTCACGCCCTTGCGCAGATGGAAGCGCCATTTGGTCGGGCTCAGCGTCTCCCAGCTTTCCGCCAGGGCCGGAATGATCTTGAGGTCCTTGTCGCGCGCGGTGAGGCCTTCGTAGACGTGGGCGTGGTGCGCGATCGTCGTGGTTTCCTTCAGCGTGTAGGGATCCAGCGACTTCAACTCGCCCTGGTTCGCATACTTCAACGTTTGGGCCGATGCCGGCAAAGCAAAGGCGACGAGTGCGGCGACAGTGGCCGCAAACAAAATCCAACGTCCCGACATGTAATCCCGCGTCCCCGTTTTTGTCCGCCAGCTGCTTTGTCCGGCTGGTATTATTGATCCATGTTGCCAGAGTTTACCGGCCGCGCAAGCGCGATTTGCCAAAGGGTTAACCCATCCGCGCGGGTGCAGCGCAATGAACCGGCTTGGAGAGTAGGCTGTTGGCGCGAACGCGTGACATTCGACTTTCGGAGTGCCGCTTGTCGGTCACGGGAATGATCACCGGCGCGCCTCGAGCAACCGCTCCAAACGGTTTGGTTGACCATAACGGATGATTGAGGCCGACTGCCCCCCGGGGCAGGTACGGCTCGCTTGCGCAACTCGCCCCGTCCCGGCGATACTGTGGCGGGCCAAGGCGCATTTGAGGAGGCGGATATGAAAGTCAACGTCGAGATAGATTGTACGCCCCTCGAAGCGCGGCAATTCTTCGGCCTGCCGGATGTGGGACCGATGCAGACCGCGGTGATGGACAAGCTGCAGCAGCAGATGACGTCGAACATCGACAAGATCTCACCGGAATCGCTGATGCAGAGCTGGTTCACCTTCGATCCCAAGCTCGCCGAACGCTTCCAGGACATGTTCGTGGCGATGGCCGGCTTCGGCGGCACGAGCAAGAAGAAATAGTGACCGACATGGACAGGAGCGTTGATGGGACCGAACGCCGGTTGCGCCCGCCGAGCCTGTTCCTGATGCTGGCGGAGGCGCGCGGCGTGCTCGAACTCAATTCGAGCCTGCTGCTGTCGCCCCTCCTGATGCAGGCGCCGAAGGGCGATGGTCATCCGGTGCTGGCGCTGCCGGGCTTCCTTGCCAGCGACCTTTCGATGGCGCCGATGCGGCGCTATCTGAAGGAGCTCGGCTACGACGCCTATGCCTGGAACATGGGCCGCAATTTCGGCGGGATTTCCAGCAGGCGGGCTGCGCTGCGCGACCTGCTGAAGCGGGTCCATGAGGCGACCGGGCGCAAGGTCTCGATCATCGGCTGGAGCCTCGGCGGCGTCTATGCGCGCGACCTGGCGTCGCAGATGCCGGAGCTGGTGCGCTCCATCATGACGCTGGGCAGCCCGTTCGCCGACGACATCCGCGCCACCAATGCGACGCGGCTCTATGAGCTCTTGTCCGGCGAAGCTGTGGACGACATCCCTGAGATCCGCGCCGCGATCGCCGGCGACATGCCGGTGCCGACGACCTCGATCTATTCCCGCACCGATGGCATCGTGAACTGGCGGACCTCGCGCGTGCGGCCGTCGGCCACCGCCGAGAACATCGAGGTGCATTTCGCCAGCCATATCGGCCTCGGCGTCAATCCCGCGGCGCTGTGGGCGATTGCGGACCGGCTGGCCCAGCCGGAAGGGGAATTCCGGCATTTTGACCGCTCGGGCCCCTTTGCCATTGCCTACGGGCCGGCAGAACAGGCACTATCCTGACCAAACGACGAGAAGCGCCGCCCAAGGCGCCCGCGTAAGTAGGCTCTCGGGAGGAGACCATGAGCGACGCCAAGAAGCTGTCCTCGCTGGACGCATCGTTTCTCTATCTGGAAACGCCGGAAATGCCGATGCATGTCGGCAGCATGGCGATCTTCCGCCTGCCCGACGGCTACAAGGGCGACTTCTTCGAGGAGTTCAAGGCGATGATCGCCTCGCGGCTGCACATCGCGCCGATCCTCAAGGCACGGCTGCAGAAGGCGCCCCTCGACATCGATCATCCGTCCTGGGTCGAGGACGACCAGTTCGACATCGACCGTCACATCTTCCGCGCCAGCCTGCCGGCGCCGCGCGATCGCGCGACGCTGGAGCGCATCGTCGGCTGGATGCATGCCAAGCTGTTGAACCGCGCCCGCCCGCTCTGGGAGTTCTACGTCTTCGAGGGCATGAAGGACAACGAGATCGGGCTCTATTCCAAGATGCACCATGCCTGCATCGACGGCGGCGCCGGCGCGGCGCTGACCAGCATGATCTACGATCTGACGCCGGTGCCGCGCGAGATCGAGCCGCCGAGCGCGAAGAAAGTCGCGCAGGAGCCGCGCGACATCGCGGCCAATCTGATCGACGCCTATCAGCAACTCTGGACCCAGCCGTTCGAGGCGGCCGCCGCCGCGCAGAAGAGCCTGGAGCTGCCGCGCTCCGGCAAGAGCGATCTCGGCTCGATCCTGTTCGACAACGCCATGTTCCAGATCGAGAGCGCGGTGAAGTTCGCCGGCTCCATGCCGACGGTCATGAAGAGCCTGTCCGACGTCGTCGCCAAGGTCGCCGATCCGAGGTCGCGCGAGAGCCTGCAGGCGATGTCCTCGCCGCCGACCATCCTCAACAAGGCGATCTCGTCCGAGCGCAGCTTTGCCGGCACCTCGATCTCGCTGTCGCGTGCCAGGGCACTGGCGAAGGCGTCCGGCGGCAAGCTCAACGACGTCGTGCTGGCGCTCGCCTCCGGCGTGGTGCGGCGCTATCTGATCAGCCAGGGCGCGCTGCCGAACAAGTCGCTGACGGCAGGCGTTCCGATCTCGCTGCGCGAGGAGGGCAACGCCGAATCCAATAACCAGGTGTTCGGCATGATCTGCTCGATCGCGACCGACATCGAGGATCCCCGGAAGCGGCTGGAAACCATCATCGCGCAGTCGACCAAGTCCAAGGAGATGTCGCATCCGCTGCGCGCTTTGGTGCCGCAGGTCACCAACATCTCGTTGCTGGGCGCGCCGATCCTGGTGCAGATCATGGCGCTGCTCTACAGCCGCTCCGACCTCTCCAACGTGCTGCCGCCGGCCACCAACATCACGGTCTCGAATGTGCCGGGGCCGCGGCAGACGCTGTATGCGGCGGGTGCCGAGCTGCTGCACATCTTCCCGGTTTCGATCTCGACCCACGGCGTGGCGCTCAACATCACCGTGCAGAGCTACCGCGATCAGCTCGATTTCGGCTTCATCGTGGGCGCCAACATCATTCCCCACGTGCAGGTGATGTGCGACATGCTGCCGCTCGAGTTCGATGTACTCGAGGCGGCGTTCGCTCGCCCGCCTGCGGACATCAAGGGCGCAGCCGAATAAGGATCCCGGTCGATGATTGAAATGCCACCGCTGCAGTTCGCCGAGACGAACGGCATCCGCATGGGGTTTTATGAAGCTGGCCCCAAGACCGACACGCCGCCGGTGGTGCTGTGCCACGGCTGGCCTGAACTGGCGTTTTCCTGGCGCCACCAGATCAAGGCGCTGGGCGAGGCCGGCATCCGGGTGATTGCGCCGGATCAGCGCGGCTATGGCGCGACCGACCGGCCGGAGCCGGTCGAGGCCTACGACATGGAGCACCTGACCGGCGATCTCGTCGGCCTGCTCGACCATCTCAAGATCGACAAGGCCATCTTCGTCGGTCACGACTGGGGCGGCTTTGTCGTCTGGCAGATGCCGCTCAGGCATCCTGCGCGGGTCGCCGGCGTCGTCGGCGTCAACACGCCGCATTGGGATCGTGCGCCGATGGACCCGATCGCGCTGTTCCGCCAGCGCTTCGGCGACCACATGTACATCGTCCAGTTCCAGGATCCGGCGCGCGAGCCCGACCGCATCTTCGGCAGCCGCGTCGAGCAGACCTTCGACGCCTTCATGCGCAAGCCGGTGCCGCGTCCGGCGGACGCGCCGCCCGAACAGCCGATCGCCGGCGTCGGCGCCTCGGCGCGGCTCAACCTGGCGTTTCCGCAGATGATCGCGAACTACGACGCCAAGCATGACCCGCGCACGCCGATCCTGTCCGCGGACGAGAAAAAGGTGTTCGTCGACACCTTCACCAAGACCGGCTTCACCGGCGGCATCAACTGGTATCGCAATTTCACCCGCAACTGGGAGCGCTCGGCCGGCCTGGACCATCACGTCCGGGTGCCGTCGCTGATGATCATGGCCGAGAACGACGCGGTGCTGCCGCCCTCGGCCGCCGACGGCATGGAGCGGCTGGTGCCGGACCTCGAGAAGTACCTGGTCAAGGACAGCGGCCATTGGACGCAGCAGGAAAAGCCTGACGAAGTCAGCGCGAAGCTGATCGAATGGCGCAGAAAGCGGTTTGGCTGACGACGGCGTCGTCATTCCGGGGCGATGCGCAGCATCGAACCCGGAATCTCGAGATTCCGGGTCTGGTCCTTCGGACCATCCCGGAATGACTGAGGTTAGAGGGGGCACTTCGAAAATGGCGTCCGGCAACAGACTGAGTCCGATTCCGCATCCGCCGACGAAGCCGGTGGTCGGCAACATGCTGTCGCTGGACTCGACCGCGCCGGTGCAGCATCTCGTCAAGCTCTCCAAGGAGCTCGGACCGATCTTCTGGCTCGACATGATGGGCGCGCCGCTCGTGATCGTGTCCGGCCACGATCTCGTCGACGAGCTCTCCGACGAGAAGCGCTTCGACAAGGCGGTGCGCGGCTCGCTGCGCCGGGTGCGTGCGGTCGGCGGCGACGGCCTGTTCACCGCCGACACTAAGGAGCCGAACTGGAGCAAGGCGCACAACATCCTGATGCAGCCGTTCGGCAACCGCGCCATGCAGTCGTACCACCCGAGCATGGTCGACATCGCCGAGCAGCTGGTCAAGAAATGGGAGCGCCTCAACGCCGACGAGGAGATCGAGGTCGTCCACGACATGACGGCGCTCACCCTCGACACCATCGGCCTCTGCGGCTTCGACTACCGCTTCAATTCATTCTACCGCCGCGACTACCACCCGTTCGTGGAATCGCTGGTGCGCTCGCTCGAAACCATCATGATGACCCGCGGCCTGCCGCTCGAGGGTCTGTGGATGCAGAAGCGGCGCAGGACGCTCGCCGACGACGTCGCCTTCATGAACAAGATGGTCGACGAGATCATCGCCGAGCGGCGCGGCAGCACCGCCGCGACCGACGACAAGAAGGACATGCTGGCGGCGATGATGACCGGCGTCGACCGCGCCACCGGCGAGCAGCTCGACGACGTCAACATCCGCTACCAGATCAACACCTTCCTGATCGCCGGCCACGAGACCACCAGCGGCCTGTTGTCGTGCACGATCTACGCGCTGCTGAAGCACCCGGAGGTGCTGAAGAAGGCCTATGAGGAGGTCGATCGCGTCCTCGGTCCCGACGTCAATGCGCGGCCGACCTATCAGCAGGTGACCCAACTCACCTACATCACGCAATGCCTGAAGGAGGCGCTGCGGCTGTGGCCGCCGGCGCCGGCCTACGGCATCGCGCCGCTCAACGATGAGATGATCGGCGGCAAGTACAAGCTGAAGAAGAACACCTTCATCACCATCCTAGTGATGGCGCTGCATCGCGATCCCAGCGTCTGGGGCCCCAACCCCGACGTGTTCGATCCCGAGAATTTCAGCCGCGAGGCGGAGGCCAAGCGCCCGATCAATGCCTGGAAGCCGTTCGGCAACGGCCAGCGCGCCTGCATCGGCCGCGGCTTTGCCATGCACGAGGCGGCGCTGGCGATCGGGATGATCCTGCAACGCTTCAAGCTGATCGACGTTCATCGCTATCAGATGCATCTGAAGGAGACGCTGACGGTCAAGCCCGACGGCTTCAGGATCAAGGTGCGGCCGCGCGACGACAAGGACCGCGGCGCGTTCGCCGGCAGCACGGGCGCGGTTGCGGCCGCGCCGAAGGCGCCGCGCGCGCCGACCACGCGCCCCGGCCACAACACGCCGATGCTGGTGCTCTACGGCTCCAATCTCGGCTCCGCCGAGGAACTGGCGACCCGCATGGCCGATCTGTCCGAGATCAACGGCTTCGCGACGCGGCTGGGTCCGCTGGACGATTATGTGGGCAAGCTGCCGGAGGAGGGCGGCGTGCTGATCATCTGCGCCTCCTATAATGGCGCGGCGCCCGACAACGCGACGCAGTTCGTCAAATGGCTCGAGAGCGACCTGCCGAAGGATGCCTTCGCCAAGGTCCGCTACGCGGTGTTCGGCTGCGGCAACAGCGATTGGGCGGCGACCTACCAGTCGGTGCCGCGTTTCATCGACGAGCAGCTCACCAAGCATGGCGCACGCGCCGTCTATCCGCGCGGCGAGGGCGATGCGCGCAGCGATCTCGACGGCCAGTTCCAGAAATGGTTCCCGGAGGCGGCCAAGGTCGCGACCAAGGAATTCGGTATCGACTGGAATTTCACCCGCACCGCCGAGGACGAGCCGCTCTACGCGATCGAACCGGTGGCGCAGGGCGCGGTCAACACCATCGTGACGCAAGGCGGCGCGGTGCCGATGAAGGTGCTCGCCAACAGCGAGCTGCAGACCAAGGCAGGCGCTCATCCGTCGGAGCGTTCGACCCGGCATATCGAGGTCGAGCTGCCGGCCAGCCTGAAATACCGCGTCGGCGATCATCTCAGCGTGGTGCCGCGCAACGATCCGACCCTGGTCGATTCCGTTGCGCGCCGCTTCGGCTTCCTGCCGGCCGACCAGATCCGTCTGCAGGTCTCGGAAGGCCGCCGCGCGCAATTGCCGGTCGGCAACGCCGTGTCGGTCGGACGGCTGCTCACCGAGTTCGTCGAGCTGCAACAGGTCGCGACCCGCAAACAGATCCAGATCATGGCCGAGCACACCCGCTGCCCGGTGACCAAACCGAAGCTGATGGCCTATGTCGGCGACGACGATGCCTCGGCCGCGCGCTATCGCGCCGAGGTGCTGGCCAAGCGCAAATCGGTGTTTGACCTGCTCGAGGAATATCCGGCCTGCGAGCTGCCGTTCCACCTCTATCTCGAAATGCTGTCGCTGCTGGCGCCGCGGTATTATTCGATCTCGTCGTCTCCGGCCGGCGAGGCGCAGCGCTGCAGTGTCACCGTGGGCGTGGTGGAGGCGCCGGCAAGTTCCGGCCGCGGCATCTACAAGGGCGTGTGCTCGAACTATCTGGCGCGCCGCCGCGCCGGCGACACCGTCCACGCCACCATCAAGGAGACCAAGGCCGGCTTCCGCCTGCCCGATGACAATGCCGTGCCGATCATCATGATCGGGCCGGGCACCGGGCTCGCACCGTTCCGCGGCTTCCTGCAGGAGCGCGCCGCGCGCAGGGCGCAGGGCGCGACGCTGGGGCCGGCGATGCTGTTCTTCGGCTGCCGGCACCCTGAGCAGGATTTCATCTATGCGGATGAGCTGAAGGCGTTCGCAGCCGACGGCGTCAGTGAACTCCACACCGCCTTCTCGCGTGCCGATGGCCCGAAGACCTATGTGCAGCACCTCGTCGCCGCGCAGAAGGACCGGGTCTGGGAGCTGATCCAGAAGGGCGCGGTCGTCTATGTCTGCGGCGACGGCGGCAGGATGGAGCCCGACGTCAAGGCGACCTTGATCTCGATCTATCGCGAGCGCACCGGTGTCGACACCGACGCCGCCGCGCGCTGGATCGAGGAAATGGGCACCAGGAACCGCTACGTGCTCGACGTCTGGACAGGCGGCTAGGCTCACGCCTTCGTAGCCCGGATGAAGCGAAGCGTAATCCGGGACAGCGTCTTATGCGGACGGGGCAGACCCCGGATTTCGCTTCGCTTCATTCGGGCTACGGCAGAGGTGCCGGCCATGTTACAAGCCGCCGCATGATTCCATGGGAAAAGATCGATACCACGCGCATTCCCGGCACCGAGGGTGAATTGCGTCTGATGCGGCGAGGCCGCGAATTTTCGATCATGCTCGGCACCAACGAGCTGATGAACAGCCGCCTGTCGGGCTCGGAAGAGGCGTTGGCGACGCTTGCCGCGAAGAAGATCGAGACGGTCGAACGGCCGCATTTTCTGATCGGCGGCCTCGGCATGGGCTTTACGCTGCGGGCCGCACTCGCCGTGCTCGGGCCCGAGGCGAGAATCGTGGTGGCCGAACTGGTGCCGGCGGTCGTTGCCTGGGCGCGAGGCCCGATGGCGGAGATCTTCGGCGACAGCCTGAACGATCCGCGTGTGAATATCCGGGAGGAGGATGTTGCCAGCGTGATCGAACGCCAACCGCTCAGCTTCGATGCCATCCTGCTCGACGTCGATAACGGGCCTGAAGGTCTCACCCGCAAGGCCAATGACGCGCTGTATGATGTCTCCGGGCTCAAGATCGCACACGCCGCGTTGCGGCGCGGCGGCGTGCTCGCCGTCTGGTCGTCCGGTCCGAATGCCAAGTTCCCGAAATCGCTCACCCGGGCCGGGTTCGCGGTCAACGAAATTGCCGTCCGCGCCACCGGCCGAGGCCGCGGTGTCCGCCACGTGATCTGGATCGCGGTCAAGCAATAGCGGGCGTCCCGGCGCGCTCGCCAGCCTGATCATGCCAGTGGCTGAACACAAGCCATCACGATGCCTCAGAACATCGTGTTGCTGTTGGCGGGATTCTCCGGAATGGGCTGCGCCACGTCCCAATGCTCGACGATCTTGCCGTCCTCGAGCTTGAAGATGTCGACGATCGCGTTGCCGCGGGTGCCGGGCTCGCGCACGGCGTGGACGTGCAAAATCACGTAGTCGCCGTCGACGAATGAGCGCTTGATCTCGCTGTGCGAGTTCGGAAACTTCTCGCGCAGGAAGCGGATGAACTTGCGGAAGCCTTCCGGGCCGTCGGCCGCGCCGGGATTGTGCTGCACATAGCGGTTGCCGACATAGGCGAGCGCCGCGTCGGCGTCCTTCTGGTTCAGCCCCTTCTCGTAGAACGCCAGCACCGCCTTGCGGTTGGCTTCCTGCTGCGCTTCGCTGGCAGCCGCCATTGCCGATGAAGACGCGAGCGCGAGGAGGAGAGCGGCGACGGCTGTCTGTGGCCGGAGGATGGTCTTCATCTGGTTGCTCCCGGTGGCTGAGCGGTGGATAGCGCTCTCTACAGCGTCCATACCGCGCCCGGAAGAACGCACTCCTGGCTCACATGGTTACCGGAAGATACCGGAGCCCCGTTCCGATTGAATCGGGACGGGGCTCTCGATTTTGGCTTTGGGGCGTTTTCTTCACGCGAACCGGGATCCACTTCGCTCGAAAACGCTCTGGCCTCACGCCGCCTTCGCCGCCGCGCCATGCGCGTGCTTGTCGATGGCGTCGATGATCTGCGGCCACATCGGAATCGGCAGGGCGTGGCCCATGCCCTCGATCATCACGAGCTTCGCGCCCGGGATCGAGACCGCGGTGTCCTTGCCGCCTTCGGGATGCACCAGCGGATCGATGGTACCGTGGATCACCAGCGTCGGCGCCTTGACGCCGCGCAGGCGCTCCTTGCGGCTGCCGGAGGCGAGGATGGCGCGGAGCTGACGGCTGACGCCCTCCGGATTGAGGCCGCGCTCGAAGGTGCGCCGCGCGCGTTCGGGATCGAGCGCCTCATCTTCAGGGAACGAGCCGTTACGCAGGACTTTCCAGGTCTGCCCGAAGCGGACGAAATACTCTTCCTTGCTCTTCGGTGGCGGCGCCATCAGCACTGCGGTCGCCTCGCGGGTCGGGCCCGGGATCTTTGGATTGCCCGTGGTCGACATGATCGAGGTCAGCGAACGCACACGCTCGGGGAAGGTGATGGCAACCTCCTGCGCGATCATGCCGCCCATCGATGCACCGACCAGATGCGCGGTGCGGATGCCGAGCGCATCCATCAGCCCGATCGTATCCCTCGCCATGTCGGCCAGCTTGTAGGGCGCTGCGACCGGGATCTTCAGGAAGCGGAGCTTGAGCAATTCGAGCGCGGTCAGCCGCTTGCCGCCGCTCAGGCGGGAGGATTTGCCGATATCCCTGTTGTCGAATCGGATGACGCGAAAACCGCGGGCGGCGAGCTGGCGGCAGAACTCGTCGTCCCAATGGATCATCTGGGCGCCGAGGCCCATGATCAGGAGCAGCGGCTCGGCATTCGCATCGCCAAACATCTCGTAGCAGATGTCGATGCCATTGGCGCGGATGATCTGCGGCGGCTGATGGGCGAGCGTGGTCACGGGCGTCCCCTGCTGGTGTCGCGGTCAGGAACCTCTATGCCACGGATTGACGCAGCGCAGAAGAGCCTCGGCGTCGCTGGTCGCGCCGCGCAGTTGACCGATCAGCAGCAACAGTGTCGTATGGCAGAAACAAATGGAAGCGCGGCAAGCGCCCGAAATTGGTGTGGAGGAGCGCCGCATGGCCGACAAGGGCAACGACCCTGCCGTGATCTGGCAGACGATGATTGGCGAGATGGAGAAGGGGTTCAACTCCTTCGGCAACCAGCTCATGAGCTCGCCGGAATTTTCCAAGGCGATGAACCAGGCCGGCGGCGTTGCGGCCGGCGCGCAGAAGCAGCTCGGCGAGCTGATGGAGAAATATCTGCTCGCGATGAACCTGCCGAGCCGCGCCCAGCTCGTCGGCATGGCCGAGCGCCTGCAATCGATGGAGAACCAGCTCAACGAGATCAAGACGCTGCTGCAGCAGGTGCACCACAATTCGCTGGCGCCGGACGACGGCCATGGCGCAACGCCGCGGCCACCGCGCACCAAGCAGCCGCCAGCGGAGGGAGGCAGCAAATGAATGCTCCCACCCCCTTTGATTTCGCCTCGATCTCCGAGCGGGTCCAGTCCGAGGTGCAGCGCGCGATCCAGCGCAGCATCAAGGGCGTCGAGTATTTCTCGAGCTCCGGCCCGTCGCTCGGCTCGACGCCGAAAGACGTGCTGTATTCGCGCGGCACCATGAACCTCTATCACTACCGGCCGCTGGCCAGCGAAGTCTATCGCGTGCCGGTGCTGATCGTGATGGCGACCACCAACCGCGGCTATATCCTCGACCTGGTGCCGGGGCAGAGCTTCATCGAGTTCCTGCTCAAGCGCGGCTTCGACGTCTACATGCTGGACTGGAGTGCGCCGAAGCCGGAGGAAAGATCGCTGCGCATGGAGGACTACGTCCTCGACTTCATTCCGGAATCGGTCCGCCGCGTGCAGCAGGATTCCGGCGAAAAGGACGTCTCGGTGATCGGCTATTGCTTCGGCGGCGTGCTGTCGCTGCTCTACGGCTCGATCTTCAACGACGGGCCGATGAAGAACCTGATCTGCTTCACCACGCCGATCGATTTCCGCGAGATGAAGCTGTTCTCGAATTTCGCCGACCGCCGCTATTTCGACGTCGACCGCCTGATCGACAGCACCGGCAACATGCCGCCCGAACTGATCCTGCAATCGTTCGACATGTTGCGGCCGGCCGCGCGTGTCGTCGGCCAGATCCAGCTCTGGGACAACATCTGGAACGACGAGTTCGTCAAGTCGTACCGGATGTTCGATCGCTGGGCGACCGACACGCTGCCGCTCGCGGGCGAATATTTCCGCTCCATCACCAAGGACCTGATGTGGGACAACAAGCTCTACAACGACACCATGACGGTCGGCGGCCGCGCGGCCAAGCTTGCCGACATCAAGGTGCCGATCCTGCACGCGGTCGCCGAGCACGACCACATCGTGCCGTATGATGCGGCAAAACATCTGATCACCAAGATCGGCTCCGAGGACAAGGAGGAGGTGATGCTGAAGGGCGGTCACGTCTCGCTGGTCGCCGGCGCCAATGCAATCAAGCGGCTGTGGCCGAAACTGGACTCCTGGCTGAGCAAAAGATCGACCTAAGAAGGGTCGACTTGAGAGAGATCGACATGACCGAACAACGTTCCTATCCGCGCCGCGTCAAGACCGAGGCGGGCGACATCGAGTTTCGCCTGATGATTCGGGACCACGAGGCCGCGGTGCTGGCCTTCGCGCAAAAGCTGCCGACGCATGATCTCTTGTTCCTGCCGCGCAACATCAGCCAGCCGAAGGTGCTGTCGGCCTGGATCAACGAGATCGAGCGCGGCGACATCACGAGCCTGCTCGCGATCAAGGACGGCAAGGTGGTCGGCTGCGGCACCCTGGTGCGCGATCCGCATTCCTGGTCGCCGCATGTCGGCGAGATCCGGATGGTGGTGTCGCTCGACGTGCGCGGGCAGGGCGTCGGCCGGGCATTGTCGCAGGAGACCTTCGCCATCGCGCTCGGTGCCGGGCTGGAAAAGTTCTCGGTGCAGATGACCGTCGACCAGCAGGCGGCGATCGCGCTGTTCGAGAGCCTCGGCTTCAAGGCGGAGGCCCTGCTGCGCGACCATGTCCGCGACGTCGAGGGCAAGACCCACGACATCGTCGTGCTGGGGCATAACGTGGCGCAGGTCCGGGCCCAAATGGAGGCGTACGGGGTATCCGACGCGGTCAACGGTAATTAGAACCCGTTTTCTGCTGGTCCTCTAGGCAATCTGCCGGATCTTCGTGCTGTTCACAGGTTCGTGATATCGCGCTGCAACATAGATGTTGCGGTGCATCATGAGGCGTGTCATAACACCGTTGCCCCGGGCCAAACCGGACGGGGTGAGCCCATAGCTCAAACCTGAGGATGGAGAGACCCCAATGACCACCGAAACCAATTCCGTGCTGAACAGCGTCAAGGAAGCCTTTGCGCCCGTCACCGAGGCGTTCACCAAGCTTCAGAACCTGGAAGTTCCGGAAGCCGCCCGTGAGTTCGTGAAGAAGCAGGCCGAGGCGGCCAAGACCCGCGCTGCCGATGCCTATGCCGGCTCGGAGAAGGTGACCAACGTGATCGAGTCCGCTGTTGCCGGTTCGGTGACCGAAGCCGCCAAGATCAGCCGCAACATCCAGCAGGCGATCTACCAGGACGCCGAGGCGTTCTTCGCCGGCATCGACAAGCTCGCGTCGGCCAAGTCGCTGAGCGAAGCCGCCCAGATCCAGTCGGAGCTGGCCCGTGCGCGTGGCGAACTGTTCGTCTCGCGGGCGAAGGCCACCACCGAGTATCTCGGCAAGCTCGTCACCGATGGTGCGAAGACCGCGCAGGACAACTTCGCCAAGGTCTACGGCAAGACCGCCTGATCGCGGCCGCGCTGACCAACTGCCCTTTTCGAAGGCCCGCCATTTTGCGGGCCTTCTTTTTTGGCGGTGTCCTTCATAGCTCATGTGTCCACCGTCATTCCGGACGACGCGAAGCGGCGATCCGGAATCTCAAGATTCCCCGGTGCGCAATTGCGCACCTGAGGTTCGTGCTTCGCACGCCCCGGAATGACGGCGGTGAGCCATGCTATGCTTCGTTCGTCACCCCCGCGAAACCCCATGACCCTTCCCGCCGCCCTCATCGCAACGCCAGTCGACGTCGAACGCGCGGCCGAGCTGCGGCGCGTCAAGTGGCTGGCGACTGGCGTGCTGGCGGCAACCTTCATCATCTTCATCGCAGCGAAAGCACTGCTGCCGGTGCATCCGGTGTTCGGTTTCATCGCCGCGTTTGCCGAGGCCGCAACCATCGGCGGCCTCGCCGACTGGTATGCCGTCGTCGCCTTGTTCAAGCGGCCGCTCGGCCTGCCGATCCCGCATACCGCGATCATCCAGAGCAATCAGGCGCGCATCGCCGAGAAGCTCGGCGAATTCATCGAGAACAACTTTTTGGAATCCGGGCCGGTCGAGGCCAAGCTGCGCGAGATCGATTTCGGTTCGTTCATCGCCGACTGGCTGCGCGACCGCAAACGTTCCGAGGATCTCGCCCGCTTCGTGCTGCGGATGCTGCCCGAGGCATTCGCGGCGACCGAGAGCTCGGGGTTGATGCAGTTCATCAGCCGCCGCGTCACGACGCAGGTGCTCTCGATCGACCTCGCGCCGCTCGCGGCCGGCGCGCTGCGCGGCTTCGTGCAGGAGGGCAAGCATGGCGGCCTGCTCGACGACATCCTGCGCGTGCTGCACCAGACGCTGACGCAGCAGGAGACCATGGCGGTGATCCGCGACAAGGTCCGCGCCGAGATGCCGACGCTGCTCAGGCTCTATCGTGCCGACAAGTTCGTGGTGAACCGGATCATCGCGTCCGCCACGAAATTCTTCGAGGAAGTGCGCAACGACCCGCAGCATCCGTTCCGCGGCGAGTTCGACCGCATGCTGCTGTCCTTTGTCGACCGGCTCGGCAGCGACAAGGCATTCGCCGACCGCATCGATGGTCTCAAGCGCGATTTGATGGCGCGGCCCGAGCTTGCCAATCTCGGGCGCACCATCTGGGCCAACGTCAAGGACTTCATCGAACGCAGCGCCTCGGGCGAGTCGCAGGTGCTGCAGCATCAGCTGGCGCGAATGTTGGTCGAGGCCGGCGACGCGCTCGACGGCGACACCGACCTGCGCGGCGAGATCAATCAGGGCCTGGTGGCGATCCTGCGCACCGTCGTCGCCGAGCAGAAGTGCGGCGTCTCGGGCTTCATCGCCGACCAGATGAAGAGCTGGGACATGGAGCAGCTGATCTCCCTGATCGAGGTCAATGTCGGCAAGGATCTGCAATACATCCGCTTCAACGGCGCGCTGATCGGCGGGCTTGCCGGCCTTGCGCTTTACACCCTGGAATACACGCTGCGGCTGCTGTGACCGATTGGGCACGAACGTCACTTTAGTTGTGGCAAGTGTGACCCGGACCGCTTGCACGAAAGTGTCCGGTTCCCTAGCTTTTCAGGACAGATTGTTGCGTTGCGGAACGATTCCGCCGGGTTTGAGTCAATCCCGTTGACCATTCTCGTTGGTCCCATTGCCGGCGGTCCTGCCGGAAGAGGAGCTGAAATGTCCGTTGCTGCGCAGACGCTACGCCCGCCGTCCAGGACGCTGATGTTTCTGGAAGGCCGCGCCATTCATGAGCTCGGCGCCTTTCTTGGTGCATTGCCGCTGCTCAGCCTCGCGCCGCGCGGCGATGGGCATCCGGTGCTGGTGCTGCCGGGGCTGATCGCTTCCGACATGTCGACCCGGCCGCTGCGCGACTTTCTCAGGAGCAAGGGCTACGCCGTCAGCGGCTGGCGCCAGGGCCGCAATCTCGGGCTTCGCGCCGGCGTGCAGGACGGGATGGTCGACCTGCTGCAGCAGATGAATGAGACGACCGGCCGCAAGGTCTCGGTGGTCGGCTGGAGCCTCGGCGGCCTCTATGCGCGCCAGCTCGCCAAGATGATGCCGGAGCGCGTGCGCCAGGTGATCACGCTCGGCAGCCCGTTTGCCGCCGGCCCGAAGTCGACCAACGCCTGGCGCGTCTATGAGATGGCCAGCGGCCGGCGCGCCGATGAAGAGGATTCGCGTTTCGGCGGCTCGCTCGCCAGCGCGCCGCCGGTGCCGACCACCGCGATCTTCAGCCGTACCGACGGCGTCTGCGCCTGGCAGGGCTGCCGCGAGCAGGCCTCGTCGATGACCGACAGCATCGAGGTCGAGAGCAGCCATTGCGGCATGGGTCATCACCCGGCCGTGGTCTACGCGGTTGCCGATCGCCTCGCGCAGAAGGAAGGCGAGTGGGCGCCGTTCGATCGCAGCGGCTGGCGCAGCATCGTCTATCCGGATCCCAATCGCTAGGTCTTGCGAAGGTCTCTCTTCACCTCGCCCCGCTTGCGGGGAGAGGCCGGATCGCATGAAGCGCAGCGCAATGCGATCCGGGTGAGGGGGAGTCTCCACGAGCGCAACTCGCACCGTGATTGCGGAGAGCCCCCTCATCCCGACCTTCTCCCCGCACGCGGGGAGAAGGAGAAGACCCTGCATTGTCGTGAATCGACAAAACGCGCTATGCGTTGGGCATGCCACAGCCGCTTGCCCGCATCGTCGATCAGCTGAAGCGCGAGCCGTCACGCACCGGCTCGCTCGTCATCACCGTGTTCGGCGATTCCATCGTGCCGCGCGGCGGCTCGGTGTGGCTCGGCACGCTGCTGGAATTCTTCAAGTCCCTCGACATCGACGGCAATGTGGTGCGCACCGCGATGTCGCGGCTCGCCGCCGACGGCTGGCTCGAGCGCAGCAAGGTCGGCCGCAACAGTTTTTATCGCTTGAACGCCAAGGGCCGGCAGACCTTCGACACCGCAACCCGGCACATCTACGATCCGCCGCCGTCGGACTGGACCGGCCGCTTCGAGCTGTTGTTGATCGGCAATGCCGAGGACCGCGACGCCGCGCGCGAGGCATTGAAGAATGCCGGCTTCGGCAGCCCGCTGCCCGGTGTGTGGGTCGCGCCGTCGGGCGTGCCGATCCCCGTTGAAGCGTCGCGCGTGATCCGGCTCGAAGTCTCCGCGGAAGATGACAGCGGACGCCGGCTGCTCAGCGAAAGCTGGCCGCTCGACCGCACCGCGGACGCCTATCTGAAGTTCATGAAGACGTTCGAGCCGCTGCACGGCTCGATCATCCGCGGCGAGACGCTGAGCGACGCCGACGCCTTCACCGCGCGCATTCTCTTGATCCACCATTACCGGCGGGTCGTGCTGCGTGATCCGCTGCTGCCGTATCAGCTGCTGCCGAAGGACTGGCCGGGCAGGGCGGCGCGGAAACTCTGCGGCGAGATCTATCGCGGGCTGCTTTCGCCGTCGGAACAATGGCTTGACGACCATGCAACCAACGAGAACGGGCCGCTGCCGAAGCCCAACGGGGCGGTGGCGCACCGTTTCGAGGGCGTCTGAACATATTACAAAAATTTCTTGCATTAGAAAATTTGTGTTATATATTCCTGCCTAACAACACATTGGGAGGTCGGCCATGTACACGCAGGCGCTCAACTCACCCGACGGCGACGATCGCGGCGTCGAGGATGTCGCCCGTGCCAGTCAGTTCCAGGCCCGCATCGATGCCGACGAGCGCATCGAGCCGAACGACTGGATGCCCGCCGCCTACCGCAAGACGCTGACGCGGCAGATTTCCCAGCACGCCCATTCCGAAATCGTCGGCATGCTCCCCGAGGGCAACTGGATCACCCGCGCGCCGTCGCTGCGCCGCAAGGCCGCGCTGCTCGCCAAGGTGCAGGACGAATGCGGCCACGGCCTCTATCTCTACGCCGCCGCCGAGACGCTCGGCACCTCGCGCGAGGAGCTGGTCGATGCGATGCTATCGGGCAAGGCGAAATATTCCTCGATCTTCAATTATCCGACGCTGACCTGGGCCGACATCGGCACCATCGGCTGGCTGGTCGACGGCGCCGCGATCATGAACCAGATCCCGCTGTGCCGCTGCTCCTACGGCCCCTATGCGCGCGCGATGATCCGCGTCTGCAAGGAAGAGTCGTTCCACCAGCGCCAGGGTTTTGAGATTATGGTGACCCTGTGTCGCGGCACCGCGGAGCAGAAGGCGATGGCGCAGAACGCGCTCGATCGCTGGTGGTGGCCGGTGCTGATGATGTTCGGTCCGCCGGACCAGGTCAGCCAGCACAGCGACACCTCGACCAAATGGAAGATCAAGCGCTTCTCCAACGACGAGCTGCGCCAGAAATTCATCGACGCCACCGTCCCGCAGGCCGAATTCCTGGGCCTGACGATCCCCGATCCCGGCATGAAGCAGAACGCTAACGGCAATTGGGAACACAGCCCGATCGACTGGGACGAGTTCAAGCAGGTGCTGGCAGGCAACGGCCCCTGCAACCGCGATCGTCTCGCCGCGCGCCGCAAGGCGCATGAGGAGGGTGCCTGGGTGCGCGAAGCCGCGATGGCCTATGCCGAGAAGCGCAAGCGCCGCCAGCTCGCGCAAGCCGCAGAATAAGGGAGCGCCGAGATGGCCACGCCGAACGTTCCGCTCTGGGAAGTCTTCATCCGCAGCCGCAATGGCCTGGCGCACAAGCATGTCGGCTCGCTGCACGCGGCCGACGCGACGCTCGCCCTGCAGGCCGCGCGCGACATCTACACCCGCCGCGGCGAGGGATTGTCGATCTGGGTGGTGCCCTCGAACGCGATCACCGCGTCCGATCCGTCCGAGAAGGGCATGATGTTCGAGCCGGCGGAATCCAAGATCTACCGTCACCCGACCTTTTACGACGTCCCCGACGAAGTCGGGCACATGTGAATTTCACCCGTCATGGTGAGGAGGCGCGCAGCGCCGTCTCGAACCATGACGCCCGATCGTAACCGCGGCCATCCTTCGAGACGCCTGCTGCGCAGGCTCCTCAGGATGACGTCGAGCAAGTGGATGCAGGTGGAATAGAGAACATGGCAACCGCCAACATCGAAGTCTCCGAAACGCCGCTGGTGCTCTACGCGCTGCGCCGCGCCGACGACGCGCTGATCCTCGGCCATCGGCTGTCCGAATGGTGCGGCCATGCGCCCGCCATGGAAGAGGACATGGCGCTCGCCAATATGGGCCTCGACCTGCTCGGCCAGGCTCGTGAGCTCTACACCTACGCGGCCAAGGTCGAAGGCCGAGGCAACGACGAAGACAAGTTCGCCTATCTGCGCGACGTCCGGCAGTATCGCAACCTGCTGCTGGTCGAGCAGCCGAACGGCGACTTTGCTCGCACCATGGTGCGGCAATTCTTCTACGCGGCATTCGCCGATCTCTACTGGCGCGCGATGATGGCCTCGTCCGATCCGACGCTCGCGGCGATCGCGGCGAAGTCGGAGAAGGAGAGCGCCTATCATGTCAGGCATTCGTCGGAATGGATCGTCCGGCTCGGCGACGGCACCGAGGAGAGCCATCGCCGCGCCCAGGACGCGATCGACGATCTCTGGGCCTATACCGGTGAGATGTTCACGATCGACGACGGCGAGCGCGGCCTGATCGATGCCGGCATTGCGATCGACCCGGCGGCGCTGCAGCCGCGCTGGCGGAAGACGGTCACCGGCATCATCAACGAGGCGACGCTGGCACTGCCGAAGAGCGATTGGATGCAGCAGGGCGGCCGCAGCGGCAGCCACAGCGAACATCTCGGCCATCTCCTCAGCGAGCTGCAATCGATGCAGCGG
Source organism: Bradyrhizobium sp. USDA 4541 (assembly GCF_024171085.1). Lineage (NCBI taxonomy): Bacteria > Pseudomonadati > Pseudomonadota > Alphaproteobacteria > Hyphomicrobiales > Nitrobacteraceae > Bradyrhizobium > Bradyrhizobium sp. USDA 4541. The sequence continues at coordinate 7,788,780 of NZ_JALJZF010000001.1, read as the reverse complement.
ACCTTTCCGGGGGCAACATGGTGACCGTTGCGCTCAGCGATGCCGATCTGCGCCGGCGCGCCTGGAGCGCGGCCGCGCAGGTGGTCGATCCCGAGATCCCGGTGCTGACCATCGCCGATCTCGGCGTGCTGCGCGACGTCGCGGTCCACGACGGTCATGTCGAGGTCGCGATCACGCCGACCTATTCCGGCTGTCCCGCCATGAACATGATCGCACTCGAGATCGAGCTCGCTCTGGCGCGTGAAGGCATTCATGGGCCGAAGGTCCGCACCGTGCTGTCGCCGGCCTGGACCACCGACTGGATGAGCGAGGACGGCCGCCGCAAGCTGAAGGAGTACGGCATCGCGCCGCCGCTGCCGGGCTCCTCGCGCCGCGCGCTGTTCGGCGAGCAGGCGGTCGCGTGCCCGCAGTGTGGCTCGGGAGATACCGAGCTGCTGTCCGAATTCGGCTCGACGTCCTGCAAGGCGCTGTGGCGTTGCAGGAGCTGCCGTGAACCCTTCGACTACTTCAAGTGTCATTGACCATGTCGACACCACGATTCCACCGCCTGTCCGTCAGCGATCTGCGCCGCGAGGCGTCGGACGCGATCTCGATGACCTTTGCGATCCCCGACGATCTGCAAGGCGACTACCGTTTCACGCCGGGCCAGTATCTGACGCTGCGCACCACGATGGACGGCGAGGAAGTTCGCCGCTCCTATTCGATCTGTTCCGGCCCCGACGACGGCGAGCTGCGCATCGCGGTGAAGAAGGTCGACGGCGGCGCGTTCTCGAACTGGGCGGCCGAGGAATTGAAGACCGGCGACGAGCTCGAGGTGATGACGCCGACCGGCCGTTTCGGCGTCGCCCACGCGCCGGGCGAGGCGCGGACCTATGTCGGCTTCGCCGCCGGCAGCGGCATCACGCCGATCCTCTCGATCATCAAGGGCGTGCTGGCGCGCGAGCCGGACAGCCGCTTCTTCCTGTTCTACGGCAACCGTTCGACTGAGGGCGTCATGTTCCGCGAGGCGCTGGAGGAGCTGAAGGACCGCTTCATGCAGCGGCTCTCGGTATTCCACGTCATCTCGGGCGAGGAGCAGGACATTCCGATCCTGCACGGCCGGCTCGACGGCGAGAAGGTGCGGGTGCTGCTGCGCTCGCTGGTGCCGGCCGAGACGGTCGATCACGTCTTCGTCTGCGGTCCGGCCGCGATGAGCGAGACCATCGAGGCCACCTGCCGCGAGATCGGCATCGCCGACGAGCGCATCCATGTCGAACGCTTCGTGTCGGAATTCGGCGGCAAGCCGCGGGCGAAGGTCGTCGTTCCGGCCGGCGCGCCGCCGAAGGCGATTGCCGGGCTGATTATCGACGGCAAGCGCCGCGAGGTCCCGGTGGCCGACGGCGAGTCGATCCTCGACGCTGCGCTGCGCGCCGGCATGGACCTGCCGTTTGCCTGCAAGGGCGGCATGTGCTCGACCTGCCGCGCCAAGCTGGTCGAAGGCGAGGCGCCGATGGACCTGAACTATTCGCTGGAGCCGTGGGAGCTGAAGGCGGGGTTCATCCTCACCTGTCAGGCCAAGCCGTGCTCTGAGAAGGTCGTGGTCGACTACGACCACGTCTGAGATTGTGGTCATTCCGGGTTCGCTGCTTCGCATCGCCCCGGAATGACGGAAGTAGCGTTGACGCCTCGTGCGTCGCGCTTGAAATTGAAGTTCGGCACAAGAGACCCTCCGCAACGGGCCCGCGCACAGGGAGTTCGATGTGAACGTGAAGGCCACGCTATCGCCCGAGGACGTTGCCCGCGCCTGCGCGGACGCGATGTGGAAGGAAGACGACGCCAGCAAGGGCCTCGGCATGGAGCTCGTCGAGATCAGGCCAGGGCAGGCGGTGATGGCGATGACGGTGCAGCCGCACATGGTCAACGGCCAGCGCATCTGTCATGGCGGCTACATCTTCACGCTGGCCGATTCAGCCTTCGCCTTTGCCTGCAACAGCCGCAACGATCGCGCGGTGGCGGCGCAGGGCAACGTCACTTTCATCCGGCCCGGCAAGCTTGGCGACCGCCTGGTGGCGACCGCGCGCGAGATCTCGCGCAATGGCCGCTCGGGAATCTACGACGTGAGCGTGACCTCCGGCGACAGCGTGATCGCCGAATTCCGCGGGCATTCGCGCGTGATAGCGGGCACCTGGCTGCCCGACACGGACATCCAGGCATAAAGGCTTCAGGGGAAACGTCGATGGCAACGGCAAAGCTCAAGGTCAAGGACAGCGGTTATCACGCCGAGCTCGATGCGGCCGAGCGCGCCTCGCGCGACGAGATCATGGCGCTGCAGACCAGGCGGCTGGCCTGGTCGCTCAAGCATGCCTATGACAATGTCGCGCACTACAGGAAGGCGTTCGATGCCGCCGGCGTGCAGCCGTCCGACTTCAGGCAGCTTCCCGATCTCGCCAAATTTCCGTTCACGGTGAAGACGGATCTGCGCGACAATTATCCCTTCAACATGTTCGCGGTGCCGCGCGAACAATTGGTGCGGGTCCATGCGTCCTCGGGCACGACCGGCAAGCCGATCGTGGTCGGCTACACCAAAGCCGACATCGACACCTGGGCGGACGTGATGGCGCGCTCGATCCGCGCCGCCGGCGGCCGCACCGGCATGCTGATGCACAACGCCTATGGCTATGGCCTGTTCACCGGCGGCCTCGGTGCGCATTACGGCGCCGAGCGGCTGGGTTGCACGGTGATCCCGATCTCGGGCGGCATGACCGAGCGGCAGGTGCAGCTCATCAATGATTTCCGGCCCGACATCATCACGGTGACGCCGAGCTACATGCTGGCGATCCTCGACGAGTTCAAGCGACAGGGCCTCGACCCGCGCAAATCGTCGCTCAAGTTCGGCATCTTCGGCGCCGAGCCCTGGACCAATGCGATGCGCGTCGAGATCGAGCAGGCGTTCGACATGGACGCCACCGACATCTATGGCTTGTCGGAGGTGATCGGTCCCGGCGTCGCGCAGGAATGCGTGGAGACCAAGGATGGCCTGCACATCTGGGAGGACCACTTCTATCCGGAGGTGATCGATCCCCTGACCGGCAAGGTGCTGCCCGACGGCGAGAAGGGCGAGTTGGTGTTCACCTCGCTGACCAAGGAAGCCTTTCCGATCATCCGCTACCGCACCCGCGACCTGACGCGGCTGTTGCACGGCACGGCGCGGCCCGGCATGCGGCGGATGGAGAAGGTGACCGGCCGCTCCGACGACATGATCATCCTGCGCGGCGTCAACGTGTTCCCGACCCAGATCGAGGAAGCGCTGCTGGCGACCGACTGGTGCGGCGGTCACTTTGTCATCGAGCTGACCCGTGAGGGCCGCATGGACGAGATGACGGTGCTCGCCGAAGCCCGGCCGGAGAGCTGGGACGGTGAGGGGCTGACTGCACACGCCGAGAAGGTCTCCGCCTTCATCAAGAACACGATCGGCATCTCCACCCGCGTCCGCGTCGTTGCGCCCGAGACGCTGGAGCGTTCGCTCGGCAAGGCGAAACGTGTTTACGACAAGCGGCCGAAAGAATAGCCTAATCCCTGCAATTCAACAGGGCGCAGGGTATGGCCGACACCAATGAAACGACCGCTGCGGAGATCCTGGCTGATATCCGCGCCGGCAAGGTAACGGCGGTCAGTGTCGTCGAGGCCGCGCTCGATCGTGCGGAGCGGCTCAAGCACCTCAACGCCTTCATCGTGCTGAACCGCGACGGCGCGCTGGCCGCGGCGCGCGAGGTCGATGCCGGGACGCGGACCGGCGTGCTGGCCGGGCTTCCGATCGTCGTGAAGGACAATATCAACACATCAGAACTGCCGACATCGGGCGGCACGCCGGCGCTGCAACACGCGCGGCCTGCGCGCAATGCGCCGTCGCTGCAAAAGCTGCTCGATGCGGGTGCCGTCGTCATCGGCAAGACCAATCTGCACGAGCTTGCCTTCGGCATCACCAGTACCAATCTCGCACCGTTCGCGGGACCGGTGCGGAATCCATACGACACCAGCCGGATCCCGGGCGGGTCGTCCGGCGGAACGTCGGCGGCGATCGCCGCGCGCATCGCCACCTGTGGCCTCGGATCGGACACCGGCGGCTCGACCCGCGTGCCCGCGGCGTTGACCGGGACCGTGGGCCTTCGGCCTTCAGTCGGCGATGGCGGCGCCGAGCGGCGTTATCACGATGACAACCAGGTGGTTCCGATCAGCCATACCCGCGACACCGTCGGCCCGATGGGACGCACCGTCGCCGATGTCGCGCTGCTCGATGCCGTGATGACAGGCACGCCGCTGGCAACGAGCATCCCGCTACGCGGCGTGCGTCTCGGCATTCCCGCCTGTTTCTGGAGCGGCCTCGATCGCGATGTCGAAGCCGTCGCCCGCGCAGCCTGCGCCCGGCTCTCGGCGGCCGGCGCGGTGCTGGTCGATGTCGACATGCCCGATCTGTTTGAGCAGAACGGCAAGGTGTCGTTTGTGGTCGCGTTGCACGAGCCGATCGCCGATATCCCGGCCTGGCTCGCCGCCTCCGGGATTGAAGGGATCACGCTGTCCGACATCGCGGCCGGCGTCGCCAGTCCTGATGTCGTCGGCGCATTCGGTGCCATCACTACGGACGCCTTCGGTGCCGCCTATGATGATGCAATCAAAGTGCAGCGGCCGGTGCTGCAGGCGATCTATGCCACCTACATCAGGGACAACGGGCTGGATGCGATCCTGTTTCCGACCACGATCGCGCCTGCACCGGTCATCGACGAAAACAACGGATCCGGCGAGATGTCGGTCAATGGCGGCGCGCAGGTGCCGACCTTCGGCACCTTGATCCGCAACACCGATCCCGGCAGCAATGCTGGCCTTCCCGGGCTGTCGCTCTATGCCGGCATGACGTCCGATGGCCTGCCGGTTGGGCTCGAGCTCGACGGTCCGGTCGGCAGCGATGCAAGGCTGCTCGGGCTCGGCCTGTCGATCGAGGCGATCCTGGGCACGGCCCCGCCGCCGAAGCTCTGACTCGGCCGGCCGCAACAAGCCCCTTGAATTGATCGGTCAGTCGATTAGTCATGGCCCGAGGCCATCCGGCCGCCACCATCCGCGTGCCTTGCGGCGCGCTCCATGACCGAGACTGGAACGCTGATGCCGCCGGCCCCGCAAGCAAACCGTCATCCTGTCGACGCGCGCTGCGTCCGCCTGCTGACGAAGGCGGAGAACGCGGCGGCGGTGGCGCCAGCGGTCGAGACCCTTGCGTTGTCGCGCGCGGCGGACGATCTGCTCATCGAGGTGAGGGCCGCCGCGGTCAATCCGTCCGACGTCAAGGCCGCGACCGGGCTGATGCCCTATGCCATATTCCCGCGTACCTCGGGCCGCGACTACGCCGGTGTCGTAATCGATGGTCCCGCTGAATTCATCGGGCGTGAGGTGTTCGGCTCGTCCGGCGACCTCGGCATCCGCCGCGACGGCACCCATGCCACGCATCTGGTGGTCGAGCGCGATGCCGTGGTGGAAAAACCCGCGGGCTTTTCCTGGGACGAAGCCGCCGGGATCGGCGTGCCCTTCGTCACCGCGATGGAGGGCCTGCGCCGCGCCGGCCTGCCGAAGGCGGGCGAGACCGTGCTCGTGATGGGCGTCAACGGCAAGGTCGGGCAGGCCGCGGTGCAGATCGCGAGCTGGCACGGCGCGCGCGTGATCGGCGTGGTGCGCAAGAGCGAGCCCTATGAAGGCCACAGCAATTCGCCGGTCGAGGTGATCGACGCCTCGACCACCGACGTCGCCGCTCGCGTGCGCGAGCTGACCGGCGGCAAGGGCGCCAACATCGTCTACAACACGGTCGGCGATCCCTATTTCCAGGCCGCGCACAAGTCGCTGGCGCTGCGCGGCCGCCAGATCCTGATCGCGGCGGTCGACCGCATCGTGCAGTTCAACATCCTCGAATTCTACCGCGGCCAGCACACCTATGTCGGCATCGACACGCTTGCGCTGTCGTCGGTTGCGACCGGCGAGGTGTTGCGCGAGCTCGCGCCGGGCTTTGCCGGCGGACATCTGAAGCCATTCCCGATCAAGCCGAGCGCGATCTACCCGCTGGAACAGGCCAAGGCGGCGTTTGTTGCCGTGGCAGGCTCGTCGCGCGACCGCGTGATTTTGCGACCCTAGTTCACCGTCATTGCGAGGAGCGAAGCGACGAAGCAATCCATTTCTCTCCAGCGTGATAGTATGGATTGCTTCGCGTCGCTCGCAATGACGAACGTAATTGAAGGACTATTATGGACCCCGCCACGATCGTCATCATTGCCGCCCTGACCATCGGCCTCATCTATGGCTCGGTCGCGCTGCTCAGCGGCTTCTGCATGATGAGCGGCCTGCGCGGCTGGTGGGCGGAGGGCGACGGCCGCCTGGCGCGCACCTATGCGCTGGCGATGGGCGTCGCGATCGCGGCCTCGCAGCTGTTGGCGGCGGCAGGCCTCGTCGATCTCGGCAAGTCGATCTATCTGCAACCGTCCTTCTCGGCGCCGGTGATGTTCCTCGGCGGGCTCCTGTTCGGCTACGGCATGGTGCTGTCGAATGGCTGCGGCTCGCGGGCGCTGGTGCTGCTCGGGCGCGGCAATCTGCGCTCCTTCGTGGTCGTGATCGTGCTCGGCATTTTCGCCGAGATGACGCTGAAGGGCCTGATCGCGCCAACGCGGATCGCGATGGTGCAGGCGTCACAGGCCACAGTGTCAGCCAATTCGGTGCCGGCGCTATTGGCGGACATCGGCCTCGGCGCGGTGCCGGCGCGGATGGTGGCGGCCTCGGCTCTCGCAGCCGTCTTGATTATTTTCGCCTTTGCACATGCGCCATTCCGCAAGTCGCCGGGCCAGATCGCGGCCGGCCTGATCGTCGGCCTGCTGGTGGCGGGAGGCTGGTACGCGACCGGCTATCTCGGCGCCGATGATTTCAATCCGGTGCCGGTGACGTCGCTGACCTTCATCGCGCCGATCGCCGACGCCCTGCAATACGTCATGCTGTCGACCGGCTCGACGCTCAATTTCGGCATCGTCACCGTGTTCGGCGTGTTCGCCGGCAGCCTGATCACGGCCATCGCCACCGGGCGCTTCCAGCTCGAAGGCTACCGGTCGCCGCAGCATATGCTGCGCTCGGCGAGCGGCGCCGCGTTGATGGGCGCGGGCGGCGTGATGGCGTTCGGCTGCTCGGTCGGGCAGGGGCTGACTGGGCTGTCGACGCTCTCGCTGTCGTCCCTCATCGCGATCGCCGGCATCATGCTCGGCACCGGCGCCGGCCTGCGCGGGAGCTTGCGGGTCAGGCCGCTTGCGACGGCCTAGGCGTGTACTCATAACCGTCGGCTTCCCGTCATAAAGCGGAAGTTGCCCGGTTCGGTAGTTATCGGCGGCTTATGGCCCCTCAGCAGACATTCCGTTCGTGCCGATGCTCCGTTTTGGAGATAATATGCAGCATTGCGACGCGAGGGAAGAGAATGAATGAAGATCAAACCATTCGAGCGGCTTTGGATCATCACTGGGCAGCCTCAGATGCAAATGACTTCGAGGCGGAGCATGAGATTTACCGTGATGATGCCGTGCTTGAGTACCCTCAATCCGGGGAGAGAATCCGCGGTCGACGCAGTATTCAAGCGTCTCGTTTTGCGCAGCCGAACAAGAAGCGCTTTACGGTGCGACGCATACTCGGCGCTGCCGACCTTTGGGTTACTGAATTTGTCCTCACATACGACGGCTTGCCATCTTACACGGTGAGCATCATGGAATTCAGAGGCGGGAAGGTCGTTCGTGAAACCCAGTACTTCGGTGATCCCTTTGAGCCGGGGCCGTCGCGCGCCCAATGGATCGAGCCAATACGTTGAGATGTCTTTGCATTCAATCTCACCACCGCAGCGTGCTCCGGCTCATCATTCTCGTGCGTTGCCTGCCAATGCCGACGAGGTGATCGAGTAGGATGGTCATCGCACGCATGAGTCCGGGATGGCCCTAAGCTGATGGTCTGCATGACTCCCGAGAGGTTGGCTCTTCGAGGGTAACCGGAAGTCCCTCGCGCTTTTATCGAAGTTGAGTGCGGCTGCCTCTCACCCTACTCTCGCCCGGCCGGTTATCGGCAAGCTGGAGGAAATCATGAGAACTCAATACTTGATGGCATTGTCACTGCTCAGCGGCATCGCAATCGGCGGGTTCGCGTTCCAAGGTTTGCACGCTCAAACCAAGCTGAAGGCCTACAGTATCGGTGAGATCGAACCAATTGCTGGTGCAACTGTTTCGCCCGCTTATATCGAGGCAGCGAGAAGGGCACTGGCCGAGGCCGGTGGCCGCTCAATGGGGACTTTGAAAGGCAGAGTTTTCCACGCGGAGGGCGGGCCTGCTCCAATCAGTGTGGCCATGACCGAGTGGGGTAGCGCAGATGCCGCCATAGCATTTTTCCAGTCCAAGGTCTGGAAGGACCTTGCACCTGAGGGCGCGAAAACCGCGAAAACGATACGGCGATACATCGTGGAAGTTGAGAAGTGACTACCAACTTTGGTCACATGACTAGGCCGCCTCAGTTGGCGGCCTAATTCATTTCGATGTTGCCTGCTAGCCCTAAGCTGACGGTCTGCATGTCTAGCGCTCATTCCCTGCGATGTCGGTATGCGCCTCTTGGCGATGATGTTAAAGAAAGGGTGTTCGCGAAGCCCGCAAATACTCGCATTCTGCGGCATCGTCGGCGCACTGGTAAGGAGCCGCAGGATCACTTCTGCTCCCGCATGGTCGATGCGGCGCGCACACCTGAGGGCGTCTCGCCGAAGTGCCGGCGGAACGTGCGATTGAAATTAGAAACGTCACCAAAGCCGACTGCATACGCGATCTCGATGATGGCCAAATGCAGATGGTGCGGGTCAGTCAACATCGCGAAGGCACGCTCGAGCCGGCGTCCTGCAAGATGCTCGGTGAAAGACTTTCCGGTCCCCTCCTCGAGCAATTTTTGCACGTATCGCCGCGACATGCCGATCGCCCCAGCGACCTTGTTCAAATCGAAATTGGGATCGCTGTAGCGTCTCGCGACTTCCGCTAGGATCGCCTGCAGCTTTGCTGCCTTCACACCGCGCTCCGTAATGATGTCTGTTGCTTGGTCGGTCGGCCCGAGCGTCGCGGCGACAAGATCGAGGAGATGTACGCCGACGGTGGCGGCTAGCTCTGATGACGGAGGTTCTTTGAAGGATGCGAGCGACCGCAGGTAGCGGTTGAGAAGTCTCAGCGCCGGTCCGGAACGCACTGGCCGACCTGATAGGTCTTCCGGGTTGGCCACCAGAGACCTAAGGGCGGCAGCCTGCACGGTTACGAATTTGACGCTCCCCCCACGCGGCCCAAATACTCGCAGCGTCCTTCCCCGATCGACCAAACAAGCGGAGCCGACGTCATAGCCATACTCTTGGCCAGCATTTGCAAATTGGACCGGTCCAGCCTCGACGAGGTTCAGTCCGAATTGCTCACGGCTATCCTTGAGGTGGTGTTTGTGACGAATAAACTCCACCGGCGTCGTGACAAGGCTACAAACGCCAACCGCACCGAGCGACAAGCAGGTGACGTCGATACGTGGGCGGCCACCGCTGTGGTCTATCACGTCCAACGCGAGGTTCAGCCGCGCAAACTCCTCACGGAACGTGGAGAACCGCACGCGCTCCGGCAGCATCTCGGTCGACCATCGCAAAAGGTGAGATGACGTTGGCATCTCGACCTCCCGTTTTGGGGGCAGTCCCTCAAGTAATCATAATGGGCGGCGCTTCGCTACTGTGTGAAATGGCTTACAAAGGGAAGCCGGCTGCGCGACATTCGTCCTGTTGAGGACCGCTTGTGGCCCAAGGCCGACATGCAGCGCGTCGGTTTCGACGTCAGCTTCCGAGACCGAAGCGGACGTGACGAATCTATGAGCACAGGTCCTAATTACGCACGCGACGGCGCATCCGCGAGCGAGCTCAGCGCGATCCCACCGACGATCAGGGCCGCGGCAATCGCCAGCGAGAGATCGATCGGCTCGCCGAGCAAGAGGGCTGCGGTCACGATACCGACGATCGGCGTCGCCGTGGTGCCGAGCGAGGTGGTCAGTGCCGGCAGGCTCTTGTTGACCATGGACATCGCCCAATAGGCCAACGCCGTACCGATGAAGCCGGAATAGAGGAACAGCAGCAGGAGGTGTGGCGACCATTTCACCTCGGGCACGCCTTCGGTGACGAGCGCCGACATCGTCAGCACCAGCGTCGCGACCAGCACCTGCCACAGCAGCAATTGCAGCGGCGTCGCGATCCAGCGGTGCGAGCGGATATAGATGATGTTCGCGGCCCAGCAGATCGCGGCGATGATGATCATGCCGGCGCCGGCGAGGACATGCAGATTGCTCCAGTCCAGCGACGCCGGGTTGAGGATCACGCCGAGCCCGGCGAGTCCCAGCGCGACGCCGACAAGCTTGAGCGTCCCGAGCCGTTCGGTGCGCGCGGCGGCCGCGGCAAGCGCGACCCAGAGCGGCGTGGTGTAGCCGAGCACGACGCCCTTGCTGGCCGGGAGATAGCGCAGGCCGGCGGCGACCAGCGTCGAGAAAAACGTCATGTGCAGCAGCGCCACGCTGAGCACGACCGGGACATCGGCGATCCGCGGAATGATCAAATTGCCGCTGGCGCGCAGGATCACCAGCAGCGCGATCAGGGCGACCCAGCTGCGGATCGATGCGGTCCACAGCGGCGGCACCGCCTCGACCAGCGATTTCGTGACCGACCAGTTGATGCCCCAGGCCAGCACCACGACGATGAACAGGGCGGCGGCCTTGGCGGGGGAGAGTGACTGGTTCACGGCAGGATCCTTGCAGGCAATACCGCTTGTGAATAGGATCATGCTGGCTCTCTCGAAAGAGCCAGATTTGGTAGAATAGTGGAGCCAGATTGATCCTCGCCGAATTGCTCGCGCTGAAGCGATCGGACGATGCCGGGCTGGCCGCGCAGTTGACCCAGCAGCTGCGCGCGCTGATGGCGAGCGGCCGGATCAGGAGCGGCGCCATGCTGCCATCGAGCCGCAGCCTTGCGGCCGAGCTCGACGTGGCGCGCAACACCGTGACGCATGCCTATGAGCAGCTCGTCGCCGAAGGGTATCTGCGGGTCGCGGCGCGGCGGCGGCCGGTTGTGACCGACGATATCGAGGCGCGCTTCGCCAAGGCTCTGCCCGCGCCACGCCGTGATGCCGCCCGCAAGCCGCTGCTGTCGCCTTGGGCGTTGCAGCTCTCCGATACGGATTGGCCGCTGTCCTACCAGGCCGATTTCCGGCCGCTGCGTCCCGGGCTTGCGGATGCACGGGAGTTTCCGCACGAGATCTGGGCGCGCTGCCTGCGTCGCAGCGCATTGCGCCGCCGCTTCAATGACCAGACCGTGGTCAACCGGCCGAGCCTGCGCGAGGCCTTGCGCGATTATCTCGAAGTCAGCCGCGGCGTGCGCGCCGAGGCCGATCAGATCCTGGTGCTGCCGACGGCGCAGGCGGCGCTGACGCTGATCGCCGCGACCACCATCGTCGCCGGCGATGCGGTGTGGACCGAGGATCCCGGCTATCCCGGTGCGGCGGCGGCGTTTCGTGCCGCCGGTGCAAACGTCGTCGGTGTCAGCCTCGATCAATGGGGCATGATGCGGACGCGCGCGACGCGCGCGCCGAAGCTGATCTTCACCACGCCCTCGCATCAGCACCCCACAGGGCGCGTGATGCCGGTCGCGCGCCGCACCGAGCTGTTGGCTTCTGCCGAGCCCGGCAAGACCTGGATCGTCGAGGACGATTACGACGGCGAGTTTCACTATGACAGTCGCCCGATGCCGGCGCTGCAGGGGCTCGATCGCGAGGGACGCGTGCTCTATCTTGGCACCTTCGCCAAGGCGATGACCGCCGATATCCGCATCGGCTATCTGGTGGTGCCGCCATCACTGGCGCGGACGATGGAGATCGCGCAGCGCCATCTCGGGCTGATCGCCTCCGTGCATGTCCAGGAGGCGCTGGCCGGCTTCATGGCCGACGGGTATTTCCTGGCGCATGTCAGGCGGATGCGGCGGATCTATCGCGCGCGCCGCGATCACCTCGCGGCGGCGCTGGCGCGGCAGCTCGGCGAGGTGCTCACCGCCGAGGTGCCGCCGGGCGGCATGCAGCTGATTGCCCGTTTCAAGGATGGCCGTGCGGACCGGGATGCTGTGACGCGCCTGGTGGTCGCCGGCGTCGAGGTGCGCGCACTGTCGAGCCTCGCGCTGGAGCGGCCGCGCGACCACGGCCTGTTGCTCGGCTTCGCCGCCTGGCGCGAGAACGAGATCGGCGCCGCGGTGCGGATCATGGCGAACTGCCTGACCGGCAAGCGCGCGGCGCGCGGGCAAAGGGACGCTCGCACGATTTCGGAATAATGGAAGATATCCCTGAGTTGCCCGACGTGTCAAGTTGCCTTGTCGAGCGCCGGCGGCCGCCGGCACCTTTGCATGGGGTTGTTTTCGATATTTTTTAGCACGCCCCTGCGACGGCCCTCGTGCGGGAGAGGGACGCCGCCCAGATGCTGCTACGGCACGACCCGTCTCGCTGTGTCGCAGGCTTACTCCGCGGCCTTGGTGACGATCCGCACCTCCGACGTCAGCGTCTTGTGCACCGGGCACTTGTCGGCGATCTCCATCAGCCGCTTGCGCTGGTCGGCGTCGAGGTCGCCCTCGATCCTGATGACGCGGTCGATCTGGTCGAGCATGCCTTCGCGCGTCTCGCACTCCTCGCAATCCTTCGCGTAGATCTTGCTGTGCGTCAGCGTTACGGTGACGCGACCGAGCGGCAGCGACTTGCGGTCGGCATACATCCGCATCGTCATCGAGGTGCAGGCGCCTAGCCCGGCCAGCACGAAGTCGTACGGCCCGGGGCCGGAATCCTGACCGCCGACGGCGATCGGCTCGTCGGCCAGCATGCGATGCGGGCCTGCCGTGATGATCTGCTGAAACTTGCCGGCGCGGGTCTCCTGCACCACGACGTTGCGCGGCGCAGTGCCGGTATCCGCCGCCGGCTGCGGCGCGATATCGATGTAGCGTTCGGCCCAGGCGCCGATCACGTCGGCGACATAGTCGGCATCCTGTTTGCCGCTCAAGAGATGGTCGGCCTCGGCCAGCGAGACGAAGCTCTTGGGGTGCCTGGCGGCGCTGAAGATGTGCGTGGCGTTGTCGATGCCGACGGTGTCGTCGGTCGGCGAATGCATGATCAGCAGCGCCTTGTGCAGCTGCTTCACCTGCGCCATCAACTTCTGCTCGGCGACGTCGTCGAGGAATTCGCGCTTGATGCGGAACGGGCGGCCCGCGAGCGAGACTTCGCCTTCGCCCTGCGTGCGAATGTCCTCGATCCGGTCTCTGAAGAAATGCGTGACATGGACGGGATCTGACGGCGCGGCGATGGTCGCGACCGCCTTGGCCTCGGGGATTTGACCCGCGGCGGCGAGGATCGCGGCGCCGCCCAGGCTGTGGCCGATCAGGATCGCGGGTGCTGTGCGCATCTCGCGCAGATGGTCGGCGGCGCGGACGAGATCGGCGACGTTCGACGAGAAGGTCGAGTTGGCGAACTCGCCCTCGCTGGAGCCGAGGCCGGTGAAGTCGAAGCGCAGCGTGGCGATGCCCTTGGCCGCGAGCGCGACCGCGATGCGCTTTGCGGCCAGCACGTCCTTGCCGCAGGTGAAGCAGTGCGCGAACAGCGCATAGGCCTTGATCGGCCCGTCGGGCGTGTCAAGCGCGGCGGCCAGCTGATGGCCGCCAACACCGGTGAATTGAAAGCGTTCGTGCGGCACGGGCAGGCTCCATCATCTTGTTGGTGTGTCAGTCGCCAGAATAGCGCTGTTCGGCCCAGGGATCACCGCGATTGTGATAGCCACGGACCTCCCAGAAGCCGGGCGCGTCCTCGGTGAGGAATTCGATGCGCTGCAGCCACTTCGCGCTCTTCCAGAAATACAGATGCGGCACCACGAACCGCACCGGGCCGCCATGCTCCTGCTCCAGCGGCTTGCCCGACCAGCTATGGGCGAGCAGCGCGTCCTCGGCGGCAAAGTCCTCGATCGGCAGATTCGTCGTATAGCCGTCATAGGAATGCAGCGCGACGAAGCGCGCGTCCTCGCGCGGCTGGCAGGCGGCGAGCAGGTCGCTTGTGGCGAGCCCTTCCCACTGGTTGTCGTAGCGCGACCAGGTCGTGACGCAGTGGATGTCGGAGACGAATTGCGTTTGCGGCTGCGCCATGAACTGCTGCCAGGTCCAGTAGATGGTCTGCTCGACCGCGCCGTAGACGTCGAGCCGCCAGCGCTCCTGGGAGATGTTCGGCATCAGCCCGAGATCGAGCACCGGCCAATCCGCCGTCAGATGCTGGCCCGGCGGCAGGCGCTGCTCCTCCGGCCGGGTGACCTTGCCGGTGAGGAATTTGCCTTCGCGTGCCCAGCGCTGCTTGCTGCGCGTCAGCTTGCTCTCGGGCGGTTCGTTATCGTCGGTCATGGCGTCGTGCGATCATTCGTGGCGGTGCATCGCGGAGTCGCGCTTGGTATCGCGCATCGTCGAGTAGATCAGCAGCGACAGGAAAATCATGCCGCTGAGATAGTAGTAGAACCAGTCCTCATGCCCGATGCTCTTGAAATAGAGCGCGACCGCCGGCGCGGTGCCGCCGAAGATCGACACCGTGATGGCGTAGGGCAGGCCGACGCCGAGCGCGCGGACGTTGGTTGGAAACAGCTCGGCCTTCACGATCGCGTTGATCGAGGTGTAGCCGGCGACGAAGATCCAGGCGCCGCAGATCAGAAGGAAGGCCATGAACGGCGACTTGGTATCCTTCAGCGCGGTCAGGATCGGGATCGTGCCGAGCGTGCCGGCGATGCCGAAGAAGATCAGCAGCGGCTTGCGGCCGATCTTATCGGAGAGCCCGCCATAGATCGGTTGCAGGATGGTCGCGAAGATCAGCGAGCCGAAGATCACGAAGGTGGTCTGGTCCTCGGTGAGGCCGACCGACAGCTTCACGAAGGTCTGCATGTAGGTGGTGAAGGTATAGAACGCCGCGGTGCCGCCGGCGGTGAGGCCGACCACCAGCAGCAATTCGCGCGGATAGTTCAACAAGCCGACGATCGAGCCGGTCGGTTTGGAAACCTTCTTGGCCTCCTCGAAGGCCTCGGTCTCATGCAGGCTGCGGCGCATCACCGCCGCGACGATCGCGAGCATGGCGCCGATCACGAACGGAATCCGCCAGCCCCAGGCCTTCAGCTCGTCGGGCGTCAGGAACACCTTTTGCAGCAACAGCAGCACGATGATCGCGGTGAGCTGGCCGCCGATCAGCGTGACGTACTGGAAACTGGAATAGAAGCCGCGGTGCTTGGGATCGGCGACCTCGCTGAGATAGGTGGCGCTGGCGCCATATTCGCCGCCGAGGCTCAGGCCCTCGATCACGCGGGCCAGCGCCAGGATCGCCGGGGCCGCGATGCCGATCGAGGCATAGGTCGGCGTCACCGCGATGATCAGCGAGCCGAAGCACATGCAGACCACCGAGAGGGTTAATGACAGCCGCCGGCCATAGCGGTCGGCGATGAAGCCGAACAGCCAGCCGCCGAGCGGGCGCATGAGGAAGGTCGCGGCAAACAGCACGGCCGCATTGAGCTGCTGCACCACCGGGTCGCTGTGCGGGAAGAACGCCGGCGCGAAATACAGCGCAAACGCCGTGTAAGCGTAAAAATCGTACCACTCGACGAGATTGCCGACCGAGCCGATGAAGATCGCCTTCACCCGCCGCTCGACATCGTGGATGTCGAGATGATCGCTCGCGGGCTGAGCGGTTTGTTCGGTCATTGCATTGCTCCCGGACTCGTCGGTTCGATTCCGGGGCAAGCTACCTCATTGGGTGACGCGATGTAACCGCTGTCGGGTTCCTCAGGCGTTGTTGCCGAACAGAACGGGCAGTTGACGCGGGCCGCGGACCGTGCCTTCCGACCAGGTGACCTTGCCGGCCGGATCGAGCCGGAAATCAGGGATTCGCTTCAGCCATTCCTCGATCGCGACCTGCATCTCCATCCGCGCAAGGTTGGAACCGACGCAGCGGTGGATGCCGAGGCCGAAGGCGGCGTGGCGGTTCTCCTTGCGATCGATCACCACCTTGTCGGCATCGGGGAACATGGCGGGATCGCGATTGGCGGCGGGGAAGGACAGCAGCACCATGTTGCCTGCCTTCACAGGGCAGCCGGAGATCGTGGTCTCCTTCATCACCTCGCGCGCCATCGTCACCGGCGAATACGCGCGCAGGAATTCCTCGATCGCGGTCGGGATCAGCGCCGGCTCCGCAATCAGGCGCTCGCGATCGGCCGGCGTCTTGGCGAGGTGCCAGAGCGAGGAGCCGATCGCGCTCCAGGTGGTGTCGATGCCGGCGATCAAGAGCAGCCGCAGCGAGCCGAGCACATGCTCGTCTGTGAGCGGCTGGCCGCCGGGGCCCTTGGCCCGCAGCAGCTGCGAGATCAGATCGTCGCCCGGCTCGAGCTTGCGCTGCTCGAGATGGGCCACGAAGTAGCCGGTCATCTCGCGCACGCCGTTCATCAGCTCGTCTTCGTTCTTGATGCCGAGCTCGAGGATCTGGTGGATCCATTTGATGAACAGGTCGCCGTCCTTCTCGGGAATTCCCAGCATATGGGCGATGGCGCGCACTGGGATGTGCTTGGTGTAGCGCGCGGCGGCGTCGCAATGGCCATCGGCGATGAATTCGTCGATCAGCTCGTTGCAGATCGCGCGCACCCGCGGCTCCAGCCGCTTCATCGCGTCCGGCGTGAACGGCGGCAGCAGCACCTGCTTGGCGGGCTTGTGCTCCGGCGGATCGGAGGTGATCGGCGGCGCGCGAGCGGTGATCTCGGGGCGGATGTCGCGCACGATGACGCGGCGCGAGGAGAAGTGCTCGGTGTCGTAGGCGATCTCCTTCACCGCCTGATAGGTGGTCGGCATGTAGCAGCCGAGGAAGCGCTCGGTATGCACGACGGGCGAAGCCGCGCGCAGCGTCTCCCAGATCGGGAACGGGTCGTCGGTCCAGACCGGATCGGTATGGTCGAAATCATGGACCCAGTCGGAGACCGGGGGATGTTCGGGCAGATAGCTTGCGGACGGGGAATCGGACATCAGCTCGTTTCCTTCTCGTTCGATCAAACGCTGGTTGGCTCAACGGGCGGCGCACGGCCGTCCCCGGCTGGCCGTCATTCCTCGGTGACTTCGATCGCGATTTCCGGGCAATTGGTCTGCGCGAGCCAGGCCTTGTCCTCGAGCCCGGCCGGGACCGTCCCGTCGCCGACCTCATGGGCGTTGCCGTATTCGTCGAGCTCGAACAGTTCGGGGGCGAGTGATTTGCAGCGGGCGTGACCCTGGCACTTGTCCTGGTCGACGCGGATTCTGAGCTTGGACATGCAAGCACCTCCCTCGGCTCTGGCGCATTGTGGGTTGCGCCGGGTTCCTCATTCCGGTTTATGCAAGCCTTGTTTAGGCAAGTTCTTGTTTAGGCAAGCTCTTGGCTTGCTTGGGCGGCCGGCCTCTTAACCGGATCACCAAGTTATAGTATATTACATTATCGTCGCGCTTGCGCGTCAAGCGAAAATTCAGCGATCATTGCCGCAATGGGACAAATCGTTCGTAAGCCGTTCAAAACCTACCACCATGGCGACCTCCGCGAAGCCCTGATCCAGGCCGCGTTACGCGAGGTCGAGCTCGGTGGTCCCGAGGCGATCAGCATCAAGGCGCTGGCCAAGCAGCTCGGCGTCTCGCAGCCGGCGCCGTACCGGCATTTCGCCGACCGCGAGGCGCTGCTGGAGGCGGTGACCGCGGAAGCATTCCGGCAGTTCAACGTGATCATGCGCGAGGCGATCGAGCAGTCGAGCAAGGGCTCGAAGCTGTCGCGCTTTGCCCAGGCCGCGCTCGCCTTCGGGCTCGAGCGCCACGGCATCTACCGGCTGATGTTCGCGTCGCGCACCATGGCCTGCGCGCCCAAGGGCAGCGAGTTGCACACCGCGGCGATGGAAACGCTGGCACTGCTGATCGAGTCGTTCGAGGCGCCGGCGGTCGGCCTGCTGCGCGAGCGGCAGGCGCTGAAGATCTGGGCCGGGCTGCACGGCATCGTGATGCTCGCCGAGCAGGGACTGCTGACCGGCGAGTCCGCGCAGATCAGCCGCGAGGAGTTGCTGGACGAAATCGTCGAGCAGACCAAGGCGGCACTCACCGTGGCGCTGCAGGCGACCGAAGATAAGGCGTAGGGCAGGTCGTCTGCAGCCTATCCCTTCGTCCCATAGAGATAGGTAGCCCCGTCATTGCGAGGAGCTCGCGACAAAATTGCAGAGCAATTTTGCGCTGAAGCGACGAAGCAATCCATCGTTCTGCGCGCTCGGTGACAATGGATTGCTTCGCTTCGCTCGCAATGACGAAGTGGAGGGTATCGCCCGCCTCTCCACCATAAGGGTCAGGATCGCGGCGGCCGCGGATCGGTCGGGGTGGTGCCGCGCACGCCCAGAATGTCCTCCAGCACTTTCGCGCCGGCCAGAAGCTGCGCCTCGGCGCGCGGCTTTGCGACCATCTGCAGGCCGACCGGCAGGCCCGAGGCGGTGAAGCCGCAGGGCAGCGACAGCGCCGGGCAGCAGGCCAGCGTGATCGCGTAGACGATGCCGAGCCATTCGACGTAGTTGTCGAACTTCTTGCCGTCGCACTCGGCGACATAGCGGTTCTCGACCGGAAACGGCGCCACGATGGTCGCGGGCGCCAGCAGCAGGTCGTACTTGTCGAAGAATTCGAGCGCACGCGCCGTCATCGCGACGCGCTGCGCCTCGGCGCGTTCGAGCTTCTCGACCGTGAGCTTCAACCCTTCCTCGATGTTCCAGATCACCTCGGGCTTCAGCAGATCGCGTTTGGTGCGCAGCAGTTCGGCCTTGCTGATTGCGAAATCGAACGCGCGCAGCACGTGGAAGCATTCATGGGCTTCGCTGAAATCGGGATGCGCCTCCTCGACGATCGCACCGGCTGCCGCGAACCGCTCCGCCGCCTTGCGGGTCACCGCCTTGACCTCGGGATCGACCGGCGTGATGCCGAGATCGGGCGAATAGGCGATGCGCTTCGGCCTGCTGCCTGACCGCGCCGCCGACAGGAACGACGTCGGGAGTGCGGGCAGCGACAGCGGATCGGCGGCATGCTCGCCGCTCATCGCGTCGAGCAGCAGCGCGAGGTCCTCGACATTGCGTGCCATCGGTCCCTGCTGGCCGAGCGTGCGGTCGACGCCGAATTTCGGCGTCTGCGCGACGCGGCCGATCGACGGCCGGAGGCCGACGATGCCGCAGAAGCTCGCCGGGTTGCGCAGGCTGCCGCCCATGTCGGAGCCGTGCGCCAGCCACGCGGTGCCGCTCGCAAGTGCCGCCGCGGCGCCGCCGGAGGAGCCGGCGGCCGAGCGCGATGTGTCCCAGGGATTGCGGGTCGGGCCGAACACCTCGTTGAAGGTGTTGGCGCCGGCGCCGAATTCCGGCGTGTTCGACTTGGCGTAGATCACGCCGCCATTCTCTTCGAGACGCTCGACCAGGATGTCCGACTTCGCCGGGACGTTGTCCTTGAAGATCGGCGAGCCCAGCGTGGTCAGCACGCCGGAGACGGCGGTGAGGTCCTTGATCGGAACCGGAAGGCCCGCGAGCAGGCCGCGCTCGCTGACCGGTTTCTGCATCAGGGCCTTGGCGTGGGTGCGGGCGCGGTCGAAGCACAGCGTCGGCAGTGCGTTGACCTTGCCGTCCACCTCGGCGATGCGCGTCTCCAGCACGTCGAGCAGATCGAGCGGCGTAACGTCACCGGCCTTCAGCTTCTCGACGACGGCACACGCCGTTTCCTTCACCAAGCCCTGATCAGCCATGCGCCGTTGCTCCTATGCCTTCTGTTTGCTTGTGCTGTAGAACATTTCCTGCCGTCGTGGCAATGCGACGAGAACCGAAGGGACAGGGATGGCAGCGTTGTTTTCCGCGCTGGACTGGCGCGCGATGAGCCAGCAGGAGCGTGACCTCGGCTTGAACAACGGCGTTGCCGTCAAGGGCAGCGCCGAGATCGCCGCCGGCTGGGAGCAACGCTCGGCGGCACTGCGGCAAAAGCACGCCGGCCGTCTCGACCTCAGATACGGCTCGCGCGAGCGCAACCGGATCGACTTCCTGAAAGTTCGCGACGGCGCGCCGACGCTGCTGTTCATCCACGGCGGCTATTGGCAGACCCGTGCCAAGGAAGTGTTCACGACCTTCGCCGAGGGGCCGATGGTCCACGGCATCAATGTCGCGCTGATCGGCTATACGCTGGCGCCGGATGCGACGCTCGACGAGATCGTCGCCGAGATCCATGCCGGCATCGACTTTCTGGCCGGGCAGTTGCCCGCGCTCGGGGCCGCTGCCGAGGGCATCGTGGTGTCGGGCTGGTCGGCCGGCGGACATCTGACATCGATGGCGCTGTCGAACGGCCATGTCCGGGCCGGCATGGCGATCTCGGGCATCTACGACCTCGAGCCGATCAGGCATTCCTACCTCAACGAAAAGCTGAGGCTCGACGAAGCGGCGTCGCGGCGCAACTCGCCGATGATGGCGGAGGGCGGCACGGCAAAGCCGCTGTCGCTGGTAGTCGGCAGCGCCGAATTGCCGCTGCTGCGCAAGCAGACCGCCGATTTCGCCGGCCATCGCGCCCGCTACGGCTTGCCGGTGACCTATGAGGAGATCGCCGGCGCCGATCATTTCTCTATCATGAACCAGATGCTGGCGCCGCAGGGCCGCATCACGACGCTGATCCGGCAGCTGTTCGAGCGGACGGCGTCGTCCTGAGGTGCGAGCCTCTTCGGCGAGCCTCGAAGGATGGCGCAGCCCGTGGCCCATCCTTCGAGACGCCGCGCTACGCGCGGCTCCTCAGGATGACGGCGGTACAAGCGAAGGGGCGATTTCTAACCCCATCCCGACGTCAGCCCGCCATCCACCGTGTAGATCACGCCCGACGTATAGCCCGCGCGGTCGGAGGCGAGGAACGCCATCAGGTCGCCGATCTCGCGTGCATGTGCGGGCCGGCCGAGCGGCAGGCCCTTCTGGAATTCCTTGTAGCGGTTCTCGTCGCCGAACTGGTTCTTGGCGCGGGTCTTGAGCAGCGTGACGTGGCGGTCGGTCCCGACCGGGCCGGGATTGATGCCGACGACGCGGATATTGTCGGCGAGGCTCTTGCCGCCGAGCGCGCGGGTGAACGCCATCAGCGCGGCATTGCCGGCGCTGCCGCAGATGTAATTGGCGTCGAACTTCTCGCCGGCCGCGCCGATGTCATTGACGATCACGCCTCCGCCGCGCGCCTTCATCTGGGCGTAGATCGCGCGCGTCAGATTGACGTAACCGAACACCTTGAGCTCCCACGCATGCCGCCAGGTCGCCTCGTCGATCTTGTCGATCGAGCCGCCGGGGATATCGCCAGCATTGTTGACAAGGATATCGATGTCGGCGGCCTCCCCGGCGAGGCGCGCGAGATCCTCGGACTTGCGCAGATCCACCACGCTGGTCGCGGCAGATATCTGGTGCGCGGAGCGCAGCCGCTCGGCGAGCGCCTTGAGCTGGTCGCCGTTGCGGGCGGCGAGCAGGAGGTTGGCGCCTTCCTCGGCAAAGGCTTCGGCGGCGGCCGCGCCAATGCCCTTGGAGGCGCCGGTGATCAGGACACGCTTGCCGCGCAGATGCAGATCCATGGGATGTCTCGCTTGGTATGAGGAGTGGGTGTCGGCGAATTTGGTGGGGCAGGGTCGCGCCGCCTTCAACACTGCACTGCAGCGTTGCGCTCGCGCAAAGTTTGGTCCATTGCAGGACCATCAGAATAGGCGGCATTGCCGGCCGGGCAAATCACAAGGGTGTTCTCGATGAGCAGCGCAAAGAAGCAGTATCGGATTGCGGTCATTCCCGGCGACGGCATCGGCAAGGAAGTGATGCCGGAGGGCCTGCGCGTCATCGAGGCGGCGGCCAAGAAGCACGGCGTCGACGTGAAGTTCGACCATTTCGACTTCGCTTCCTACGACTATTACGAGAAGCACGGCGAGATGATGCCGGCCGACTGGAAGAACCAGATCGGCAAGCATGATGCGATCTATTTCGGCGCGGTCGGCTGGCCGGCGAAAATACCCGACCATATCTCGTTGTGGGGATCGCTCATAAAATTCCGCCGCGAGTTCGACCAGTACGTCAATTTGCGCCCGGTGCGGCTGATGCCCGGCGTGCCGTCGCCGCTGGCGAACCGCAAGCCCGGCGACATCGATTTCTGGGTGGTGCGCGAGAACACCGAGGGCGAATACTCGTCCGTCGGCGGCCGCATGTTCCCGGACACCGACCGCGAATTCGTCACCCAGCAAACCGTGATGACCCGCACCGGCGTCGACCGCATCCTGAAATTTGCGTTCGATCTGGCGCAGTCGCGGCCGAAGAAGCATCTGACCTCGGCGACCAAGTCGAACGGCATCTCCATCACCATGCCCTATTGGGACGAGCGCGTGGAGGCGATGGCCAAGAAATATCCCGGCGTGAAGTGGGACAAATACCACATCGACATCCTGACCGCGAACTTCGTGCTGCATCCGGACTGGTTCGACGTCGTGGTCGGCTCCAACCTGTTCGGGGACATCCTCTCCGATCTCGGCCCGGCCTGCACCGGCACGATCGGCATCGCGCCGTCGGGCAACATCAATCCGGAAGGCGACTTCCCCTCGGTGTTCGAGCCGGTCCATGGCTCGGCGCCTGACATCGCCGGGCAGGGCATTGCCAACCCGATCGGCATGATCTGGTCGGGCGCGATGATGCTGGAGCATCTCGGCGAGAAGCAGGCGGCGGCTGCGATCGTCGGCGCGATCGAGCGCACGCTCGGCGAACACACGCTGCGCACGCGCGATCTCGGCGGCAATGCCGACACCACGGCATGCGGCAAGGCCGTCGCGGAGATGGTGGATTAGGCTGCGCCGTCAAGCACGGGGTCGTCCTGGCGAAAGCCAGGACCCATTACCCCGAGTGCTTGTTGTGTTGCTGGGTCTGACCACCGCCCTGCGCGATGACGCAGGCCGGTGGTAATGGGTCTTGGATCGCGCTCGCTACGCTCGCTTGTCCAGGACGACGTCGTTATTGATTGCTTCGCAATCTGCGTAGGGCGGGTTAGCCACCCTACGGCCACTGTCGTCCATGCGAAAGCAGGGACCCATAACCACAGGGTCTCGTTGTTGGGGCTCGCTGTGCCCCCAGCCTTCGTGACAATGGGCAGTGATGGTTATGGGTCCCGGCTCGCGCGGAGCTTGTCATCGGGCGGCGCTTTGCGCCGACCCGTTGGCTTGGCCGGGACGACGGTGAAATTACCCTTTCACGATCCTTCGGCAGTGCTCCCACGCCGCGTGGATCAAATTCTCGCTCGCCTCGGGCGTGCGGAAGGCGGAGTGCGCCGACAGCGTCACGTTCGGGATCCTGGTCAGCGGGTGATCCTTCGGCAGCGGCTCGATGTTGTAGACGTCGAGGCCGGCGTGGCGGATGTGGCCCGAATTGAGCGCATCGATCATCGCCAGCTCGTCGACGATCGCGCCGCGCGCGGTGTTGATCAGCACCACACCCTTTTTCATCTTCGCGATCTTGTCGCGCGTGATCAGGCCGCGGGTCTCGTCATTCAGCAGCAGGTGGATCGAAACCACGTCGCTGCTCGCCAGCACGGTGTCGAGATCGACGAATTCGACACCCGGATGGCTCTTGGCCGACCGGTTCCAGGCGATCACCTTCATGCCGCTGCCGAGTGCGATGCGGGCGACCTCGGCGGCGATGCCGCCGAAGCCGACCAGGCCGAGTGTCTTGCCGGTGAGCTGCATGCCGTCCTCTCGCAGCCAGTTGCCGGCGCGCATCTCGCGGTCCATCTGCGCGATCACGCGCGCCGACGACCACATCAGCGCGATCGCTGACTCCGCGACCGCGGTGTCGCCATAGCCCTTGATCAGGTGCACGGAGATACCGAGCTCGGCAAGCTCTTCCGGGTTCATGTAGCTGCGCGCGCCGGTGCCGAGGAACACGACGTGCTTCAGGCCGGCGCACTTCTTCGCAACATCGGTCGGCAGCGCGGTGTGGTCGACCACCGCAATCTCGGCGCCGTCGAGCACCGCCGGATAGTCCTCGGACTTGATGTCCGGGTTGCGGTTGATCCGCATCCTGGGATCGCCGGGCTTTTCCAGTCGTTCCGTGATGACAGCAAGCGATTCATTGGCGTCGACAAACACTGCGCGCACGAAAGCCTCCATCCGATGAGGAGAAATGATGATCAGGACGCGACGCCGGCGAGCGCCAGCACCGTATGCATCAGGACGTTGGCGCCGGCGGCGCAATCTGTCTGCTTGGCATCTTCCAGCTCATTATGGCTGATGCCGTCCTTGCAGGGCACGAACACCATTGCTGCCGGCATCACCGTGTTGAGGTTGCAGGCGTCGTGGCCGGCGCCCGAGGTGATGCGGCGGTGCGAATAGCCAAGCTGCTTGGCGGCGTTCTCGACCGCGTCGACCAGCTTCGGATCGAAGTGCGTCGGCGCCTTGCGCCAGACGAGATCAAGCCGCACCTCGACCTTGCGCTTTGCTGCGATCTCGCTCACAGCGGCACGTAGGTCGCGATCCAGCGCATCCATGATCCCAGCGTCGGCGCTGCGGCAATCCACCGTGAAGGTGATCTCGCCGGGGATGACGTTGCGCGAGGGCGCGGCGATCACGGCCTCGCCGATGGTGCCGACCGCCTTCGGGCCGTGCTTCTTCGCGATGCTCTCCATCGCCAGAACGATCTCGGACAGCGTCGCCAGCGCATCGCGGCGCAGCGGCATCGGGGTCGAGCCGGCGTGGCTCTCGAAGCCGGTGATCTTGCCGTCGTACCACAACACGCCCTGGCCGGAATCGACCACGCCGATGGTCTTGTTCTCGGCCTCCAGGATCGGACCCTGCTCGATATGCAGCTCGACGAAGCTGGTGAACTTCTGGCGGCCGACGGGGGCGTCGCCGCGATAACCGATCGTGTCCAGCGCCTGCGCCACCGTGACGCCCTCGGCGTCCTTGCGCGACAGGATGTCGTCGGTGGTGAAATCGCCGACATAGGCGGCCGAGGCCATCATCGCCGGCGCAAAGCGCGAGCCTTCCTCATTGGTCCAGTTGCAGATGCAGATCGGCAGCTCGGTCTCGATCCCGGCATCGTTCAGCGTGCGCACCATTTCGAGCGCCGCCAGCGTGCCGAGCACGCCGTCATATTTGCCGCCGGTCGGCTGGGTGTCGAGATGTGAGCCGACGCCGATCGGCGGCTTCGACATATCCCGTCCTTTCCTCAACCCGAACATCGAGCCGAGCGCGTCGACCTGCACCTCGAGGCCGGCGTCCGCGCATGCCTTGCGGAACCAGTCGCGCACCTGCTTGTCTTCGGCGCTCAAGGTCAGCCGCCGCACACCGCCCTTGGGCGTTGCACCGAACTGCGCGGTTTCGTGGATGGTGCCCCAGAGGCGGGCGGAATCGATCTGCAGGTTGGTGGCGGCTCGGCTCATGCTGACATTCCATTTGTATTCGGTCATTCCGGGATGGTCCGAAGGACCAGACCCGGAATCTCGAGATTCCGGGTTCGATGCTCGCGCATCGCCCCGGAATGACAGTTCATCTCCGGCAATCGTTCAATGACGCGCCACTCTCGCGCCGTCAACCGCCACGCTCGTCTGCGCGATCTGCCTGGCGAGATTGGCGACGCGCTCGATGGCGACCGCATCGGGCGAGGCGAGCCAGCTCGCGGTGAAGGTGAGGGGCGGCAGCTTGAGGTCGGTATCGAGCAGCAGCAAGCGCCCGTCGGCAAGCTCGTTCTCGACGATCGCCGCCGGGATCACCGCGATGCCAAGCCCTTCATTGGCCATGTGGATCACGGTCGCGAGCGAGGTCGAGGCGTGCAGCCGGATCGGCGGCAGATCGGGGGCGTTGAACAGCGCGCGTACGGTCTCGTAGGGCTGGGTCTTGCGCGGAAAGGTGATGATCGGAAACCGCGCCAGGTCCTGCCGCGCCACCGGGCCGTCGCCGAGGCCGAGCGCCGGGCTCGCCAGGAAACCGATCGGGTAATCGCACAGCACGTGGTTGTGCGCGCCGGACGCCGAGACCGGTCCAAGCACGAAGGCGAGCTCGATCTCCTGCGCCAGCAGCCGCTGCGTCAGATTGGGCGTGATGTCGACCTCGATCTCCAGCGACAGGTTCGGGTAGACCTCGTTGACGCTTTTGACGAGGCGCGGCAGCCAGGTGTGCACGATGGTCTCCGCGACACCGAGCCGCAGCGCGCCGCGCATCGCCGAACGGTCGCCGACCTCGGCCATCATCTCCGAACGCAGGCCGATCAGCTTCTCGGCATAGATCATCATCAGCCGCCCGCTCGGGGTGGGCGAGGCCACCCGGTGGTCGCGGTTGAGCAGCTTGACGCCCATTTCGCGCTCGAGCTGGGCAATGCGCTGGGAGATCGCCGGCTGGGTGGTGTTGAGCCGCTGGGCGGCGCCGCGGAAGCTGCCGAGCTTGACGACCCAGAGAAATGTCTCGATCGAGCGGAAGTCCGTCATTGGAAGCATTTTCCCGATCGATAAATCTGCTTTATCGATTTTGATTAGAAAGGACGATTAGACATTATATCACGCTTGGTGTTGGTTTGTCCTTGTCGAGATTATGGGCAGGAGAATCCCATGACTGTTTTTGCGGCAGTGCAGCGATCTCAGGGGGAGCCAGTGCTGGCGAGCGTCGAAGCGCGCCGCGCTTGCCGTGACGGCGTGGCCTCGGCCACCACAGCCGGTCTCGCCAACGGTTTCGTCCAGGGCAATCTCGCGATCCTGCCGGAAAAGCTCGCCGGCGCCTTCCACCGCTTCTGCCAGCTCAATCCGAAGCCGTGCCCGATCATCGGCATGTCTGACGTCGGCGATCCCCGCATTCCCTCGCTTGGCCTCGACCTCGACATCCGCACCGACGTGCCGCGCTACCGGGTCTGGCGCGACGGCGAGGTGGCGGACGAGCCGACCGACATCACCAAATACTGGCGCGACGATCTCGTCACCTTCGTGCTCGGCTGCTCCTACTCGTTCGAGGAGGCGCTGCTGGATGAGGGCCTGCCGATCCGTCACATTGAACGCAATCTGCGTGTGCCAATGTACCGCACCAATATCGCCTGCAGCCCGTCGGGGCCGTTCGCTGGACCCATGGTGGTGTCGATGCGCCCGTTCAAGCCGGCGGATGCGATCCGCGCGGTGCAGATCACCTCGCGCTTCCCGTCGGTGCATGGCGCGCCGGTCCATCTCGGCCATCCGCATGCGATCGGCATCAATGATGTCGCCAAGCCCGACTACGGCGATGCGGTACCGGTCGCCGATGACGAGATCCCGGTGTTCTGGGCCTGTGGCGTCACGCCGCAATCGGTGATCGCAAGTGCGAAGCTGCCGTTCGCGATCACGCATTCGCCGGGCCTGATGCTGGTGACCGATCTCAGGAACAAGCAGCTCGCTGTGCTCTGAATAGGCAATTCGTGCAATTCATTGAGGCTTTACTGCGCGCTACAAGCGTCACATCGATAATAACAAGCTGACCAAGGGGAAATTTCGATGACGATCTCTCGCCGTAACGTGTTGCTGGGTGCCACTGCCGCCGCGGCGCTCGGTCCGATGGCCGCGCGCGCGCAGACCAGTGAAGTGGCAATCGGCGTGATCTATCCGCTCTCGGGCGCCAGCGCCCAGATCGGCGTCGATGCGCAGCGCGCGTTCGAGACCGCGGCAGACATCATCAACAAGAACTATGACTTCGCATTGCCGCTCGCCAAGGGCGAGGGCCTGTCCGGCCTCGGCGGCGCCAAGGTCAAGCTCGTATTCGCCGACCACCAGGCCGATCCGCAAAAGGGCCGCGCAGAAGCCGAGCGCCTGATCACGCAGGAGAAGGTCTGCGCCGTGATCGGCACCTATCAGAGCGCGGTCGCTGTCACCGTCAGCCAGATCTGCGAGCGCTACGGCGTTCCGTTCCTCTCGGCCGACAATTCCTCGCCGAGCCTGCATCGGCGCGGCCTGAAATACTATTTCCGCGCCTCGCCGCATGACGAGATGTTCTCGACCGCGATGTTCGACTTCTTCGATGCGATGAAGAAGAAGGGCCAGAAGATCGAGACGCTGGCGCTGTTCCACGAAGACACCATCTTCGGCACCGATTCGGCGAACGCGCAGACCAAGCTCGCCGGCGAGCGCGGCTACAAGATCGTGGCCGACATCAAGTACCGCGCCAACTCGCCGTCGCTGACCGCGGAGGTGCAGCAGCTCAAGGCGGCGAATGCCGACGTGCTGATGCCGTCGAGCTACACCACCGACGCGATCCTCCTGGTCAAGACCATGGCCGAGCTCGGCTACAAGCCGAAGAACATCATGGCGCAGGACGCCGGCTTCTCCGAGAAGGCGACCTACGACGCGGTCGGCGACAAGCTCGAGGGCGTGATCTCGCGCGGCAGCTTCTCGCTCGACCTGGCGCAGAAGCGTCCGATGGTCGGTCTCATCAACGAGATGTACCGCGCCAAGTCGGGCAAGGACTTCAACGACTATTCGTCGCGCCAGTTCATGGGCCTGATCGTGATGGCGGACGCCATCAACCGCGCCAAGTCGACCGACGGCGAGAAGATCCGCGAGGCGCTGGTCGCCACCGACATGCCGGGCGATCAGACCATCATGCCGTGGCGGCGCGTCAAGTTCGACGAGATGGGTCAGAACAACTTCGCCGATCCGGTGCTGTTGCAGTACTCCGCGAAGAACTTCGTGACGATCTTCCCGGAACAGGCCGCCGTCTCCGAGGCGATCTGGCCGATGAACAGCTGATCGGTCGGGCGCCAGAGCGTCCGTTCCGATCGTATCGGAACGGAGCTCTGGATTCTTGTTGCGACGCGTTTTCCTAGCGCGAACCGGTATCCACTTCGCTCGAAAACGCTATTGAGGGGGCAGACGGCGGTGACAGCCGAAGACATCATTCAGAGTCTCGCATGTTCCGTCATTGCGAGCGAAGCGAAGCAATCCACGTCTCCGCGAAAAGGAAGCATGGATTGCTTCGTCGCTTCGCTCCTCGCAATGACGGGGGCTAAAGACAATGGTCGGAACATGGAGCGTCGACGGTGACAGCCGAGACCATTATCCAGAGTTTGGCGAGCGGCCTGTTGATGGGGCTGCTCTACGGACTGATCGCCGCAGGCCTCGCATTGATCTTCGGATTGATGGACGTCGTGAATTTCGCGCACGGCGAGTTCCTGATGATCGCGATGTACGCGACCTTCTTCCTGTTCGCGTTCTTCGCGATCGATCCCTTGCTCTCGGCGCCGCTGGTCGCCGCGGCGCTGTTCGTGTTCGGCGCGGTGGTCTATCTGTTGATCGTCCGCTTCGCGATGCGCGCCAAGGCCAATGCTGGCATGGTGCAGATCTTCTCGACCTTCGGGCTGGCGATCGTGATGCGGGGCCTCGCCCAGTTCTTCTTCACGCCCGACTACCGCAGCGTGACCAACTCCTGGGTCGGCGGCAAGACCGTGTCGATCGCCGGCATCTATCTGCCGGAGCCGCAGCTGATCGGCGCGATGCTGTCGATCGCGGCCTTCGTCGCGCTCTACTTCTTCATCAATCGCACCGATTTCGGCCGCGCGCTCGAGGCGACGCGCGAAGACGCCGGCGCGGTGGCGCTGGTCGGCATCGACAAGAACCGCGTGTTCGCGCTCGGCTGGGGCCTCGGTGCGGCGCTGGTCGGCCTCGCCGGCGCCATCATGGCGATCTTCTTCTACGTCTACCCCGACGTGGGCGCGTCGTTCGCCCTGATCGCCTACGTCACCGTGGCGCTCGGCGGCTTCGGCAGCGTATTCGGCGCCTTTGCCGGCGGCATCATCGTCGGCCTGGTGGAAGCGACCACCGCGCTGATCCTGCCGCCGTCGCTGAAATCGGTCGGCATCTATGCCGTTTACCTGCTGGTCGTCTTCATCCGCCCGCGTGGCCTGTTCGGATCGATGTGATGGACACCCAGTTCGCCCAACGCCGCAGGCGTGACCTGATCGTGGCGGCCTGCCTCGCGGTGATCGCCGCGCTGGTGCCGCTGTTTGTCAAGGACGTCTACGTCCAGAACATCATGGTGCTGACGCTGATGTATGCGGCGCTGTCGCAGAGCTGGAACATCCTGTCCGGCTATTGCGGACAGATCTCGCTCGGCCATGCGCTGTATTTCGGGCTCGGCGCCTATACCACCGCGCTCTTGTTCACCAAGTTCGGCGTGCTGCCGTGGTTCGGCATGCTGGCGGGCGGGGCGATCTCCGCATTGATCGCGATGGCGCTCGGCTACCCCTGCTTCCGCCTGCGCGGGCATTATTTCGTGATCGCGACCATCGTGATCGCCGAGATCGCGCTGCTGTTGATCCAGAACTGGGATTGGGCCGGCGCCGCGCTCGGCATCGACATCCCGGTGCGCGGCGACAGCTGGCTGAAATTCCAGTTCACGCGCTCGAAGCTGCCTTACTTCTACTTTGCGCTGGCGCTGGCCTGCATCGCCTGGTTCGTCACCTGGTGGCTGGAGGATTCCAAATGGGGCTATTGGTGGCGCGCCGTGAAGGACAATCCCGATGCCGCCGAAAGCCTCGGCGTGGTCGTGTTCAATTCCAAGATGGGCGCGGCGGCGGTCTCGGCCTTCCTCGTTGCGGTCGGCGGCAGCTTCTACGCCCAGTTCGTCTCCTACATCGATCCTGAAAGCGTGATGGGCTTCCAGTTCTCGCTGCTGATGGCGCTGCCTGCGGTGCTTGGCGGCATCGGCACCTTGTGGGGCCCGGTGCTGGGCGCGGTCATCCTGATTCCGCTCACCGAGCTGACGCGCTCGTTCATCGGCGGCTCCGGGCGCGGCGTCGACCTCATCGTCTACGGCACGCTGATCATCGTGATCTCGCTGGCGCTGCCGCGCGGACTGGTCAGCGTGTTCTCCCTGCGCAAGGGAGCTGCACGATGACGGCGCTGTTGGAAACGCGCGGAGTATGGCAGCGCTTCGGCGGCCTCGTCGCCAACAGCGATGTCTCGATCTCGGTCGGGCGCGGCGAGATCGTCGGCCTGATCGGCCCCAACGGCGCCGGCAAGTCGACGCTGTTCAACCTGATCGCGGGCGTGCTGCCGCCGAGCCAGGGCTCGATCATCTTCGACGGCGAGGACGTGACCAAGCTGCCGGCGGCGGAACGCTGCCAGCGCGGCGTCGGGCGTACCTTCCAGGTCGTCAAGAGTTTTGAGACCATGACCGTGATCGACAACGTCATCGTCGGCGCGCTGATCCGCAACACCAAGATGCGCATCGCGCGGCAGAAGGCCTACGAGGTGCTGGAGTTCTGCGGCCTTGCCGCGCGCGCCGACAAGCTCGCCGCCGACCTCGTGCCGTCGGAGAAGCGCCGGCTCGAGGTGGCCCGCGCGCTCGCGACCGAGCCGAAGCTGCTGCTGCTCGACGAAGTCCTCACCGGGCTGACGCCGGTCGAGGCGCAGACCGGCGTCGAGCTGGTGCGGAAGGTCCGCGCCGCCGGCATCACCGTGCTGATGGTCGAGCATGTGATGGAGATCGTGATGCCGCTGGTCGATCGCGCCATCGTGCTGAATCTCGGCAAGGTGCTGGTCGAGGGCAAGCCGACTGAGGTCGTCCGCAATCCGGAAGTCATTTCTGCCTATCTCGGGGATCGTCATGCTGTCGGTGCGTGAAGTCACCACCGCCTATCAGGGCCTGGTCGCGATCTCCTCGGTGTCGATCGACGTCACCAAGGGCGAGATCGTCTGCGTCGCCGGCGCCAACGGCGCGGGCAAGTCGACGCTGTTGAAATCGATCGCCGGCGCCGAGCGGCCGCGCGCAGGGACCGTCACCTTCGACGGCAAGCGCATCGACGGCCAGCCGCAGCACGTCATCACGTCAAGCGGCATTGCTTACGTGCCGGAGAACCGCCGGCTGTTTCCGCGGCTCTCGGTGCGCGACAATTTGCGCCTCGGCAGCTATCTCTACCGCAGTCAGTCTGACCGCGACGCGCCGCTCGATCTGGTGTTCAAGCTGTTCCCGCGGCTTGGCGAACGGCTCGACCAGCGCGCCGAGACGCTGTCCGGCGGCGAGCAGCAGATGCTTGCGATCGGCCGCGCGCTGATGACGCGGCCGCGGCTTCTGATGCTCGACGAACCGTCGCAGGGCATCATGCCGAAACTGGTCGACGAGATATTCCAGGCCGTGAAGCGCATCCGCGACGCCGGCATGACGGTCCTGATCGTCGAGCAGCGCATGGCCGAGTGCCTCGAGATCGCCGACCGCGCCTACATCCTGCAGACCGGCCGCGTGCTGATGCAGGGCACCGCCGCCGAGATCAGCGGCAATCCCGACGTGCGCAAGGCGTATCTGGGGCTGTAGCGACGGAATATCTCCACGCTCGCACCTCCAGCGACAAGGGCTTTGCCTTTGCGCGGGGATGACGCCAGTGTATGTGGTGCGCGCAATCCAGCCCGTAGCCCGGATGAGCGCAGCGACATCCGGGGCGTCCCGCATATCGCTGCGCTCATGCGGGCTACTGATCCAGCCCACGCAGCCTACTTGCCCTCGTCGATCTTCTCGACCTTGGCGGCGAGGTCCGGCACGCGGCTGACGCGGTAGGTCGCGTTGCTGCATGTCAGCGTCCAGGCCTCGTTGTCGGGCTTCGAGAGCTTGTCGTCCCGCTCGGCCTTGAGCGGTTTGTCGCAGGCATAGCCTTGCGCGCGCAGCTGGGTTGCCAGCATGCCTTGCAAGGTCTCTTCGGTCCGTCCGTCCGACGCCGCAAGGCCGACGGCGAACGGAACCGCTAACGCCAAGCCTGTGAACCTCATCATGACTGTCTTCCGCATATCGATCCTCCGCTTGATCTAGTGAGGGTGATCCGGCAGCACGAGCCCGAACGTCCTGGTCAAATCCGCCACCTGGTCGGGCGACAAATAGCGCGGGTTCAGGCCGCGCAGCAGCAGATAGAGCTTTGCGGTTTCCTCCAGCTCCTCGGTCGCGAACACCGCCGTTTCCAGCGTATCGCCCGACACGACGGGCCCATGATTGGCGAGCAGCACCGATGAATATTTCCCGGCCAGTCCCCGGATCGCGTCGGCAACGGCCGGATCGCCGGGGCGATAATAGGGCACCAGCGCGGTCTGGCCGCACTTCATGACGTAATAGGCGGTCATCGCCGGCAGCGCGGCGCGCGGGTCGATCTCGGGCAGCATCGAGAGCGCGACCGAATGGGTCGAGTGCAGGTGCACCACGGCGCCGGCGGAGGCGCGCGTCTGGTAGAGCGCGGTGTGCAGCGGCACTTCCTTGGTCGGGGCGTCGCCGGAGACGAGCCGGCCGTTGCCGTCGAGCCGCGACATTTTCGCCGGATCGAGGAAGCCGAGCGAGGCGTTGGTCGGCGTCACCAGCCAGCCGCCGTCCGCGAGTCGGACGCTGATATTGCCCGAGGAGCCCGGCGTCAGGCCGCGCTCGAACAGCGAGCGGCCGAAGCGGCAGATGTCCTCACGAAGCTTTGTTTCGCTCATCCGGTTTCGCTCGCCGCGCCATCTTTGGCGCTATCCGTTTTCCGCTTTGTCTCATGCTTTGGCAGCGCGGCCAAGCCGTGATAGGCAAGCAGCAACGAGCATGAACCGGGCCCGGAAGGCCGCGCTGGCGCAAAGTGGCAGCCGGTTTTCCGAAAAGGTCATGCTCAAACAACTAAAAATGTTCAGGGATCGCCAAATGTCCAGTTCCGCAACATCACGTGTCGCCGTCATCGGGCTGGGCTCGATGGGATACGGCATGGCGACCTCACTCAGGCGGGCCGGTTTCGAGGTGACCGGCTGCGACGTCACGGCCGATGCGGTGGCGCGCTTCGTCGCCGACGGCGGCAAGGGCGCCAAGTCGCCGGCCGAGGCGGCCCGGGATGCCGACATTGTCGTCAGCGTCGTCGTCAACGCGGCGCAGACTGAAGGGATCCTGTTCGGCAAGGACGGCGTCGCCGAGACCTTGGCCAAGGACGCGGTCTTCATCTCCTCGGCGACCATGGACCCTGATATCGCGCGGCGCCTCGCAAAGCAGCTCGAGGCGACCGGCCGGCACTATCTCGATGCCCCGATCTCCGGCGGCGCGCAGCGCGCGGCGCAGGGCGAATTGACGATTCTCGCCTCCGGCAGCGCCGCGGCATTTGCGAAGGCGCGGCCGGCGCTGGATGCGATGGCGGCAAAGCTCTACGAGCTCGGCGATGCCGCGGGGCAGGGCGCCGCGTTCAAGATGATCAACCAGCTGCTGGCCGGCGTGCATATCGCGGCCGCCTCCGAGGCGATCGCCTTCGCCGCCAAGCAGGGGCTCGACATCCGCAAGGTCTATGAGGTGATCACCGCCTCCGCCGGCAATTCCTGGATGTTCGAGAACCGCATGCCGCATGTGCTCGACGGCGACTATGCGCCGCGCAGCGCCGTCGAAATTTTTGTGAAGGACCTCGGCATCATCCAGGACATGGCGCGCAATGCACGCTTCCCGGTGCCGGTCTCGGCCGCGGCCTTGCAGATGTTCCTGATGACCGCGGCCGCCGGCATGGGCCGCGACGACGATGCGTCGGTGGCGCGGATGTATGCGCAGGTTACCGGCACCAAGCTTCCAGGCGAGAAATAAGAGGATCCTGCAATGCCCCGTTTTGCCGCCAACCTCACCATGATGTTCAACGAGGTCCCGTTCCTCGATCGCTTCGAGGCGGCCGCGAAGGCGGGCTTCACCGCGGTCGAGTTCCTGTTTCCTTACGACCATCCGGCCGAGGAGGTCGGCAAGCGGCTGAATGGCAATGGGCTGACGCAGGCGCTGTTCAACCTGCCGCCGGGCGACTGGAACGCCGGCGAGAAGGGGTTTGCCGCGCTGCCGGACCGTTTCGCCGACCTCCAGCAAAGCCTGAAGACCGCGCTGCCCTATGTGCAGGCGACCGGCGTCAAGCGGGTGCATCTGATGGCGGGAATAGCCGACCGCAGCGATGCCAGGGCGGTCGCCGCGTTTCGCAAATCGGTCGCCCATGCCGCAGAGTTCTTCGCGCCGCACGGCCTCGACGTCGTGATCGAGCCGATCAATCCGCGCAACGTGCCCGGCTACCTCCTCAACGACTTCATCTTCGCGCGCGATCTGATCAACGAGCTTGGTATCGCGAACCTGAAGCTGCAGTTCGACATCTACCACTGCCAGATCATCCATGGCGACGTCACCATGCGGCTGCGTGAAATGATGCCGATCATCGGCCACGTCCAGATCGCGTCGATCCCCTCGCGCAACGAGCCCGACGGCGAGGAGCTGAACTATCCGTTCCTGTTCGGCGAGCTCGACCGGCTCTGCTACGGCGGCTTCGTCGGCTGCGAGTACAATCCGCGCGGCAAGACCACCGACGGTCTCGCCTGGTTCAAGCCCTATGCCGGAGTGAAGCCGTGACGCGAGCCGGAAAACTGTCTCTCGGTTGCATCGCCGACGACTATACCGGCGCCTCCGACCTCGCCAACACGCTGACCCGCGCCGGCCTGCGCACGGTGCAGACCATCGGCGTGCCTGCGGACGATCTCGCGCTGCCCGAGGTCGACGCCGTCGTGGTGTCGCTGAAGAGCCGTTCGATCGAGGCCGGCCTCGCCGTGACGCGTTCGCGCGCAGCGGAGGCCTGGCTGCGCGGCCGCGGTGCCAAACATATCCTGTTCAAGATCTGCTCGACCTTCGATTCAACCGATGCCGGCAACATCGGCCCCGTGATGGACGCGCTGCGCGCCGATTCCAGGGATGCCATCGTGCTGGTGACTCCGGCATTCCCGGAGACCGGCCGCACCGTCTACCAGGGCAATCTGTTCGTCGGCTCGGTGCCGCTGAACGAGAGTCCGCTGAAGGACCACCCGCTCAACCCGATGCATGATTCCAATCTGGTTCGCGTGCTGGCGCGGCAAAGCACGACCAAGGTCGGCCTGGTCGATCTGGCGACGCTGAGCCGTGGCGCGGACGCCGTCCGGGCAAAGCTCGCCGAGCTCACGCAAAGCGGCATCGGCGCCACCATCGTCGATGCGGTGTTCGACCGCGACCTCGAGACCATCGGGCAGGTCGCGCTGGATCACCGTCTTTCAGTCGGCGCTTCCGGGATCGGGCTTGGCCTGGCGCGGGCGCTGGTCGCCGCGAGCAAGGCCAAACCGGACAGCGCGGATGCGATGCTGGCGACGCCGGTCGGCGGCCCGGCGGCGTGCCTTGCCGGCAGTTGCTCGCAGGCGACCCTGCGCCAGATCGCAAACGCCGAGAAAGTGATGCCGGTCCTGCACCTCGATCCCGAGCAGGTGGTCGCCGGCAAGGACGAAACGCAGCGTGCGCTCGCCTGGGCCAGAGACCGGCTCGGGGCGGGGCCAATCCTGATTGCGAGCAGCTCGACCCCGGATCAGGTGGCAGCTGTGCAATCCCGTCATGGTCGCGATGCAGCCGGGCATGCCATCGAGCAGGCGATGGCCGACATCGCGGATGGTCTGGTGCAGTCGGGCGTGCACAGGCTGGTGGTCGCCGGTGGTGAAACTTCGGGCGCCGTGGTCGATCGCCTGCGCATTCCTGGATTCCTGGTCGGTGCGGAAATCGCCGCCGGCGTGCCGGTTCTGCGAGCGGTCGGCGCCGGGAGAGGCGAGATGGTGCTTGCCCTGAAATCAGGCAATTTCGGCGGGCCGGAGTTTTTCTCGGATGCGCTCGTGTTGATGCCTTGATGCGGCTGGCGCGCATCATGCCACGGTGTCGAAGAGCGCCTCCGTAGTTCAACGGGGAACCAAATTAACCCTACTTAAGGAGGGGGGCTGGCTTTGATGTCTGCGGCGTCCCGCCACGCCCCCAGCCATTCGATCGGGCTTCGCGAGCCCGATATCAAGAGACCCCCACGATGTTCGCCAAATTCTCGATCCGCGCCAAGATTATTGCCGTGGTTGCGTTCCTGCTTGTCGCGATGACGGGCATGGGCCTGCTCGCGGTCGTGAATTTACGGTCGATCAACGCCAACACTGTCGACATCACGACGAGCTGGCTGCCGAGCGTGCGTGCGCTCGGCGATCTGCGCGCCGGCGTCATCACCTATCGCAACGTGATCCGCGAGCACATGCTGTCCGAGACGCTAGAGGACAAGCTCGCGCAGGAGAAGACCCTGACCTCGGTGGTCGACGCCAACCTCAAGGTCCGCGCGATCTACGAGCCGCTGATCGCGACCCCCGCGGAGCGCGCGCTCTACGATCAATGGGTCGATGCCTGGACCCGTTACAAGAAGGGAACCGAGGAGGTGATGGCGCTGTCGCGCAGGGATGTCGGCAAGGCCCCGCACGATGCGCATGAGCTGAACGCCAAGACCGTCAACAAGATCGGCCTCGAGGCCGACGAGATCCTGCGCAAGGACATCGAGCTCAACAATGCCGGCGCCGACAAGGCGGCGCAGGAGGCGGCAAACAGCTACGCGTCGGCCGTCATGCTGCTTGCGATGATCCTTGGCGCCGCCATCATCGTCGGCGTCGGCGTCAGCTTCCTGATGATCCGCGACGTCTCGGCCGGCATCGCCTCGATCGTGAGCCCGATGCAGGCGCTGGGCCGCGGCGACCTGACCGCAAACGTCCCGCATCAGGGCGAGAAGACCGAGATCGGCGCGATGGCCGATACGCTGCAGGTGTTCAAGGAAGCCCTGGTCGCCAAGAAGGCGGCCGATGAAGCCGCGGCTGCCGACGCCGAAGCCAAGATCGAGCGCGGCCGCCGGGTCGACACCATCACCCGCAATTTCGAACAGATGATCGGCGAGATCGTGCAGACCGTGTCGTCGGCCTCGACCCAGCTCGAAGCCTCCGCCGGCACGCTGTCGTCGACCGCCCGGCGTTCGCAGGAGCTGACCACCTCGGTTGCCGCGGCGTCCGAGGAGGCCTCGACCAATGTCCAGTCGGTGGCGTCGGCGACCGAGGAGCTGTCGTCGTCGGTGACCGAGATCAGCCGCCAGGTGCAGGAGTCGGCACGGATGGCCGGCGATGCCGTCGGCCAGGCGCGCACCACCAACGATCGCGTCAGCGAGCTGTCGAAGGCCGCCGCGCGGATCGGCGACGTCGTCGAGCTGATCAACACCATTGCCGGCCAAACCAATTTGCTGGCGCTGAACGCCACCATCGAGGCGGCACGCGCCGGCGACGCCGGCCGCGGCTTCGCCGTGGTGGCGTCCGAGGTGAAGGCGCTGGCCGAGCAGACCGCCAAGGCGACCGGCGAGATCGGCCAGCAGATCGCCGGCATCCAGACCGCGACCCAGGAGTCGGTCGGCGCGATCAAGGAAATCTCCTCGACCATCGAACGGCTGTCGGAAATCTCGTCCACCATTGCGGCCGCGGTCGAAGAGCAGGGCGCGGCGACGCAGGAAATCTCCCGCAACGTGCAGCAGGCGGCGCAGGGCACCCAGCAGGTCTCGGCCAACATCACCGACGTCCAGCATGGCGCCAACGAGACCGGCTCGGCGTCGAGCCAGGTGCTGTCGGCGGCCCAATCGCTCTCGGGCGACAGCAGCCGCCTCAAGCTCGAGGTCAGCAAGTTCCTCGACGCCGTCCGCGCCGCCTGATCCGGCGGCGCCGCTCGGGCGGCCGCCATCCTTCGCCTAACCGATGCCGACGTGGTGGGCTGACCCGGCCCACCACGTTTTACATTTTCGCAGAGCAGCGATGCGTTAACCTCGCGTCGGCCGAAATAGCATCCTCGGCCGGCTCGCATTCGCAGCAGAGCCGTCTCTTTTTGACGATGATCCGCACGCGATCGGCGGCACTGCGCCCGGCATGGTCGCTCGGAGCGCGCAGCCTCACGCACTATGCCGAGGAAGTGAAAGCCGCCGCGGCTCCGCGGGTTGGCGTTTTGCCCGGCATCGGGTAAATCGGCCGCTACGGAACGGCTTTTGCAATGTCGATTCCTCTGCCTGGGCGGGCTTCATTTCGGGAACGCTTGTTTTATGATCGCACTGGTCCGTATCGCGCTGAGCCGGCCATATACTTTCGTCGTGCTCGCGATCCTGCTGTTGATTATCGGACCGCTGGCGGCGTTGCGCACGCCGACCGACATCTTCCCGGACATCCGCATCCCCGTGATCGGCGTGGTCTGGCAGTACACCGGCCTGCCGCCGGACCAGATGTCCGGCCGCATCACCACGCCGTTCCAGCGCGCGCTGACCACGACCGTCAACGACATCGAGCACATCGTCGCCAATTCCTATAACGGCGTCGGCATCATCAAGATCTTCTTCCAGCCCAACGTCGACATCCGCACCGCCAATGCGCAGGTCACCGCGATCTCGCAAACCCTGCTCAAGCAGATGCCGCCGGGCGCGACGCCGCCGCTGATCCTGAACTACAGCGCCTCGACGGTTCCGATCATCCAGGTCGCGCTGTCGGGCGAGGGACTGACCGAGCAGAACCTCGCCGATATCGGCATCAACCAGCTGCGCACGCCGCTGGTCACGGTGCCTGGTGCGGCGATCCCGTATCCGTTCGGCGGCAAGCAGCGCCAGGTCCAGATCGATCTCAATTCGACCGCGCTGCAGGCGCGCGGCCTGTCGGGCCAGGACGTCGCCAACGCGCTCGCCGCGCAGAATCTGATCACGCCGGTCGGCACGCAGAAGATCGGCAATTTCGAATACACCATCAACCTCAACAACTCGCCGCTGCGGCTCGAGGAGCTCGGCGACCTGCCGATCAAGCAGGTCAACGGCGCGATGGTCTATGTGCGTGACGTCGCCTCGGTCCGCGACGGCAATCCGCCGCAAACCAACATCGTCCATGTCGACGGCAACCGCTCGGTCTTGATGATGGTGCTGAAGGCCGGCGCCACCTCGACGCTCGATATCATCTCCGGCATCAAGCAGAAGGTGATCGAGGTCAAGGACCAGATGCCGGATGCGCTCAAGATCGGCTTCATCGGCGACCAGTCGGTGTTCGTCCGCGGCGCGATCACCGGCGTCGCCTTCGAGGGCGTGATCGCCGCGCTGCTCACCAGCATCATGATCCTCTTGTTCCTCGGCAGCTGGCGCTCGACCGTCATCATCGCGGTGTCGATCCCGCTGTCGGTGCTCGGCGCCATCATCATGCTGTCCCTGATCGGCGAGACGCTGAACATCATGACGCTCGGCGGCCTCGCGCTCGCGGTCGGCATCCTGGTCGACGACGCCACGGTGACGATCGAGAACATCAATTATCACCTCGAGCAGGGCAAACCGGTCGAGCAGTCGATCCTCGACGGCGCCAACCAGATCGTGACGCCGGCCTTCGTCTCGCTGCTCTGTATCTGCATCGTGTTCGTGCCGATGTTCTTCCTCACCGGCGTGGCGCGCTTCCTGTTCGTGCCGATGGCCGAAGCGGTGATGTTCGCGATGATCTGGTCGTTCATCCTGTCGCGCACCCTGGTGCCGACCATGGCGAACTATCTGCTGCAGGCGCATGTGCATCACGAGGGCGCGCCGCCGAAGTCGCGCAATCCCCTGGTCTGGTTCCAGCGTGGCTTCGAGGCGCGGTTCGAGCGCATCCGCGCCGGCTATCGCGGCCTGCTCGCGATGGCGCTCGGTCATCGCACGGTGTTCGTGAGCTGCTTCCTCGCGGTGGTCGCCGCGTCGTTCCTGCTGGTGCCGTTCCTGGGGCGCAACTTCTTCCCGTCGGTCGACGCCGGCAACATCCTGATGCATGTCCGCACCCAGGTCGGCACCCGCGTCGAGGAGACCGCCAACCAGCTCGCCGACATCCAGAAGGCGATCCGCAAGCTGGTGCCCGGCGAGATCGAGACCATGACCGACAACATCGGCATGCCGATCTCCGGCATCAACATGACCTACAACAACACCGGCGTGATCGGTCCGCAGGACGGCGACATCCAGATCCGCCTCAAGGAAGGCCACAAGCCGACCGAACAGCATGTCCGCGCACTGCGTGAGCAATTGCCGCGGCTGTTCCCGGGCACCAACTTCGCGTTCCTGCCGGCCGACATCGTCAGCCAGATCCTGAACTTCGGCGCGCCGGCGCCGATCGACCTGCAGATCCGCGGCGCCAATCTCGAGGCCAACTTCGCCTATGCCAACAAGCTGCTGGCCGGGATCAAGCGCATCCCCGGCATCGCCGATGCGCGGATCCAGCAGTCGCCGAACAACCCGACCTTCAACATCGATGTCGACCGCACCCGCGCGCAATATGTCGGCCTGACCGAGCGCGACGTCACCAACTCGCTGGTGGTCAACCTCGCCGGCTCCTCGCAGGTGGCGCCGACCTATTATCTCAATCCCGATAACGGCGTGTCGTATTCGATCGTGATGCAGACGCCGCAATACCAGATCGACTCGCTGAGCGCGCTGCAGACCCTGCCGATCACCGCGACCGGCAACACCCAGGCACCGATCCTCGGCGGCATCGCCGACATCAAGCGCGCGACCTCGAGTGCGGTGGTGTCGCAATATGACATCCAGTCGCTGGTGCAGATCTACGCCACGACGCAAGGCCGGGATCTCGGCGGCGTCGCGACCGACGTGCGCAAGCTGATCGCCGACACTGCCAAGGAGGTGCCGAAGGGCTCGTCCGTGGTGCTGCTCGGCCAGGTGCAGACCATGAACTCGGCCTTCACCGGCCTCTTGTTCGGCCTGCTCGGCGCCGTCGTGCTGATCTACTTCCTGATCGTCGTGAACTTCCAGTCCTGGTCGGACCCGTTCGTGATCATCACGGCGCTGCCCGCTGCGCTCGCCGGCATTGTCTGGATGCTGTTCACGACGGAGACCACGCTGTCGGTTCCGGCGCTCACCGGCGCCATCATGTGCATGGGTGTGGCGACGGCCAACAGCGTGCTCGTGATCAGCTTCGCCCGCGAGCGCTATGAGGAACTCGGCGATCCCGTCGCGGCGGCCCTGGAAGCCGGCTTCGTCCGGTTCCGCCCGGTGCTGATGACCGCGCTTGCCATGATCATCGGCATGGCGCCGATGGCGCTGGGGCTGGGCGAGGGCGGCGAGCAGAACGCGCCGTTGGGCCGGGCCGTGATCGGCGGCCTGATCTTCGCCACCTTCGCGACGCTGATGTTTGTTCCCGTGGTATTCAGTATGGTACACAAGAAGCAAGGCGCCAAAGCCGCCGCCTCATCGGAGATTCCGCATGCCGCCCACTGAAAAGCGCCCCCCGGTCTCACGCCGGAAGCTGGGCATCTTCGGCGTGGTGGCCCTGGTAGGGGCGGGCCTGATCGTCGGCACCGGGATCCGCGCCCGTGAGGAACAGGACACGCGGCTGAAGGAATGGACCGACGACCAGGCCATTCCGACCGTCGCGGTGGCGCTGCCCAATGCCAAGGCGCTGAGCCCCACGATCGACTTGCCGGGCCGGCTCGAGGCCTATTCCCGCGCGCCGATCTATGCCCGGGTGTCCGGCTATCTCAAGAACTGGGACGCCGACATCGGCGCCCGCGTCAAGGCCGGCCAGGTGATCGCCGAGATCGAGGCGCCCGACCTCGACCAGCAATTGCTGCAGGCGCGCGCCGATCTCGCCAGCGCCCAGGCCTCGGCCAAGCTCTCCGAGGCCACGTTGAACCGGCGCAAGACGCTGGTGGCCTCGAACTTCGTCTCCGCCCAGGAGATCGACGAGCGCACCGCCGACCTTTCCAACAAGAACGGTGCGGTCAAGGCCGGCCAGGCCAATGTCGAGCGGCTGGAAGCGCTCGCCGGATACAAGAAGATCACGGCGCCGTTCGACGGCGTGGTGACCTCGCGCGACACCGACGTCGGCGCGCTGATCAACGCCGGCGGCAACTCGGGCCCGGCGATGTTCACGATCTCGGACATCACCAAGCTGCGCGTCTATGTCAACGTGCCGCAGAACTACGTCCCGGCGATCAAGATCGGCGCTAAGGCGACGCTGGCGCTGCCGGATTACCCGAACCGCACCTTCCAGGCGACGGTGGAAGCCTCCTCGCAGGCGGTCGATGTCGCCTCCGGCACGACGCGGATGCAACTCGGGCTCGACAACTCCTCCGGCGAATTGATGCCGGGCAGCTATGCCAGCGTGAAGCTCAATCTGCAGCGCGAATCCACGCCGCTCAGCATTCCCGCCAGCGCGCTGATCTTCAACAGCAGTGGCCTGCGGGTCGCAACCGTCGGTCCTGACGACAAGGTGCTGTTCAAGACCGTGAAGATCGGCCGCGACCTCGGCAAGGAGATCGAGATCGCAACCGGCCTCGCGCCCGACGATCGCATCATCACCGCCCCGCCGGACGGCCTCGCCGACGGCGACCATGTCCGCGTCACCGGTGCCGGCGCCAAGGGCAAGCCGACCACGGCATCCGAAAAGCAGGACGTGAAGGGGTAGGGGAGGACAGGTAAGCTCGTTCCTGCCTCTCACCTCAAGCCGCTTGCTCTGCCGTCATCCTGAGATGCGCGCCCTTGCGCGCCTCGAAGGATGGGATCACGACGGTGTTCGCAGCCCATCCTTCGAGGCTCGCTCCGCTCGCACTTCAGGATGACGGCGGATTTTGCGGCGTGGCAGGAATTGTCAGCCCACCCGCCATTCCAGCATGCCATCGCCGGCGGTGACGATGTCGCCGGTGGTACCGACCGGCGTGCGGTCCATGTCCTGCAGATAGGCCAGCGTCGCCGTGTCGCTCGCCGGGATGCGGCCGAGCGTGCGCCGGCCGTCCTCGGTGCGCAGCATGGTGACGCCATGCTCGACTTCGCCATTGGCGCGATAGATCACGGTGAAGGCCTCGATCTTGCCCTTTCCCGCAGCCTCGGCGGTGAAGTCGGGCACGTTGCGCCTGTTGCGGTCGGCCTCCGTCTGCACGGACGTGTCCTGCTTGAGCGCGACGTTCGGCGCCGCGCGCGACAGCACGAGGCCATGATGCTTGGTGACGAAGCCGCCCTGGCCATAGAGCAGGCCGAGCGTGCCGCCGCTTCGGAGCTTGCGCACCATCGCGCAGGCCGAGTGCGTCATGTAGGTGTTGAGCGGCGCGCCGAAGAACGTCAGACCACCCGTCACGGTCGGCTGCACGTCGGCACCGAGGCCGAGCGTCCGGCGCGCCATCTTGGGCACGCAGGGGAAGCAGCTATAGAGCTCGATCGCGTCGAACTTCTTGCCGTCGCCGCCGACGAGATCCATCACCGCCTTCAGCACCGCGGTCTGCGCGTGGCTTTCGACGAACTGATCGCGGATCAGATAGTCGCGCGGCTCTTCCGCCGAGGCGCCGCCGAGCGGATAGATCAGCTTGTCCTCCGGCACGCCGGCCGCGCGCGCCTTCGCGAGGCCGGTCAGGATCAGCGCGCCGCCCATGTTCACCGTCGGGTTCGCCACCATCAGCTTTGTATACGGCCAGGCGATCATCCGGTTGTCGGGCGTGGCCGTGGTGATCTCGTCGCCGGTGAACGTCTT
Organism: Bradyrhizobium sp. USDA 4541; assembly: GCF_024171085.1. Lineage (NCBI taxonomy): Bacteria > Pseudomonadati > Pseudomonadota > Alphaproteobacteria > Hyphomicrobiales > Nitrobacteraceae > Bradyrhizobium > Bradyrhizobium sp. USDA 4541. The sequence goes on along the minus strand of NZ_JALJZF010000001.1, from coordinate 7,744,358 downwards.
CTTCAGCCACGAGTTCGGATTGTCGGCCGCGACGCGCGCATAGGTCGACCATAGCTCGCCCGATTCCTTCAGCGCGTCGCGCGGCGTCTGGCCCCAATGCGCCGATGTTGCGGATTCATAGAGCGGGTAGACCGTGATCGGCCTGAACACGCCGAGGCTCACGGCCATCGGCTTCTGGAACGCGGCGCCGCGCTTCGGCTCCTCCACGTCGTGCGCGAACGGCGTCCACGGCAGCTCCACGCCGGCACGCTGCGCCTTGGTCGCCGTCGACTGCGCCTCCGCGCCACAGACCGCGGCGACGCTGCATTCGCCGCGCGCAATGCGTTGCGCAGCCTCGTGCAGATAGCGGATCGGACTCTCGCCGCCGACCGGGCCGTAATAGAGATGCGAAGGCTGAATGCCGAGCCGTGCGGCGAGCTGCTTCTCGGGATCACGGTAGCGCCAGCTCAGGAAGTTGACGACGTCGAGCGACTGCACGTCGGACAGCAGCCTGGCGCCGCTGTCCGCCTCGGCGCGCTTCAGCGCCTCCTCAAGCAGCGTGAGCGGCTCGAAGCCGGCGGCGATGTCCTTCGGACGATCGACAATTTCGCCGACGCCGACGATGACGGGAATGCGGTCTTCGGGGATGCTGTTCGACATTCTTGTTGGTTCACTCTGCGGTCTTGGGCTCGATGGTTGTTATGGGCGTCATTGCGAGCGAAGCGAAGCAATCCATGTTCCGACACGGGGAAAGGTGGATTGCTTCGTCGCTTCGCTCCTCGCAATGACGGCGGGGAGGGATCGTCACTCCGCCACCAGCGCGTTCATGTGCTCGACAGCTTCGACGAACTCTTCCTTGAACTCCTGCACCACGGCGCCGGCGGATTTGACGCTGTCGATCAGGCCGACGCCTTGGCCGACGAAATAGCTGACGAGATCGCGGGCCTTCTCGTTACCACCAGCTGCGGCGCGGTCGATCGCGTTGAAGGCGTCGCGGCTGATGATGCTTTGCAGCGGCATCGGCAGCGCGCCGGGGCTTTCCGGCGAGCGGTCCCAGGCATCGGTCCAGACCGAGCGGAGCTGCCGCGCCGGCTTGCCGGTGCGGCCCTTGGAGCGCACCGCGTCGCGCGAGGAGGCCGCGATCATCTTCTCGCGGAAGATCTCCGACGTCTCCGATTCCACCGTGGCCAGCCACACCGAGCCGGTCCAGGCGCCGGCCGCGCCCATCGCCATGCAGGCCGCCATCTGGCTGCCGGTCATGATGCCGCCGGCGGCGAGCACCGGCACGTCGCGGATCTTTTTGACCGCCTTGATCACCTCCGGCACCAGCACCATGGTCGAGACCTCGCCGCAATGGCCGCCGGCTTCGGTGCCCTGCGCGACCAGGATATCGACACCGGCCGCGACCTGGCGCAGCGCGTGCTCCTTGGAGCCGACCAACGCCGCCACCGGCACGCCGTGCTTGCGCCCCATCTCGATCATCGCCTTCGGCGGCACGCCGAGCGCATTCGCGATCAGCCGGATCGGATGCCGGAACGAGACTTCGAGCAGTTGCAGCGCGGTCTCGGCGTCGAACGGCTGCGGCTGGTTGTCGGCGACGTTGCGGCCGGTCAGCTCGATGTCGTATTTCTTCAAGAGATTGCGGGTGAAGTCGCGATGCTCCTGCGAGACCCGCGCCTCGAGGCTTTTCCAGGTGACGTTCTTCTCGCCGGCGGTCGAGATGTTTTCCGGGATCAGCACGTCGATGCCATAGGGCTTGCCGTCGACATGCGCGTCGATCCACTTCAACTCCTGCTCCAGCGTCTCCGGCGAATGCGCGGTCGCGCCGAGCACGCCGAAGCCGCCGGCGCGGCTGACCGCCGCCACCACGTCGCGGCAATGGCTGAAAGCGAGCAGGGGGAAGTCTATCCCCAGCATATCGCAGATCGGTGATTTCATGGACTGGTTCTCTCCCGGCGGCTGCTTCTTGTGCTTGTTGGCGTCAGCCGCTGCAACGCTAGCGCATCACGGTCCGCGAAGCCAAGCGGGTTTCGGCCACGGCGATCTTGCGTGCAGGCGCTGCTCCGGCTGCATCCCTCGCAGCGCATTCCGCTGGATAGAAAATGCGATCCGCGGGGTGGGCAAAGCGCAGCCCGCGCACCATCTAGTGCGGACATGGGGATGGGCACGGCGCCGCCGCGCCACCTGGCAAGAACATGAATCGGGAGCCAACGACGTGAATGACATTCCTGCCTACGAGCCGCCGAAAGTCTGGACCTGGAACAAGGAGAGCGGTGGGCGCTTCGCCAGCATCAACCGGCCGATCGCCGGTCCCACCCACGACAAGGAACTGCCGGTCGGCCGCCATCCGCTGCAACTCTACTCGCTGGCGACGCCGAACGGCGTCAAGGTCACCGTGATGCTGGAAGAGCTGCTGGCGGCGGGTCACAAGGGCGCGGAATACGACGCCTGGCTGATCAAGATCGACGGCAACCAGTTCGGCAGCGGCTTCGTCGCGGTCAATCCGAACTCGAAGATCCCGGCGCTGATGGACCGCAGCGGAAAGGAGCCGATCAGGGTGTTCGAGTCGGGCTCGATCCTGGTGTACCTCGCGGAAAAGTTCGGCGCGTTCCTGCCGACCGACGTCAAGACCCGCGCCGAAACCTTCTCCTGGCTGTTCTGGCAGATGGGCGCCGCGCCCTATCTCGGCGGCGGCTTCGGCCATTTCTACGCCTATGCGCCGACCAAGATCGAATACGCCATCGACCGCTTCGCGATGGAGGTGAAGCGCCAGCTCGACGTGCTCGACCGCCGGCTCGCCGACAACGAGTATCTCGCGGGCGATGTCTACACCATCGCCGACATGGCGGTGTGGCCCTGGTACGGCAGCCTCGCCAAGGGTCTGCTTTACGGCGGCGGCGAATTCCTCTCGGTGCAGGACTACAAGAACGTGCAGCGCTGGACCGATGCGATCGCGGCACGGCCCGCGGTGAAGCGCGGACGCATGGTCAACCGCACCTGGGGCGAGCCGTCGAGCCAGCTCCATGAGCGCCACGACGCCAGCGATTTCGAAACGAAGACGCAGGACAAGATCGGCGAGCCGGTGGCGTCGTGACGAAACGCGTCATGGCCGGGACAAGCCCGGCCATGACGAAATGACAGCTTTGCCAACCCGCCCTGCGATCACCCCAACAGATCGTCATACTCCGGATGCTTCTTCATGAAGCCCTGGATGAATTCGCATTTCACGACGAGCTTGATGCCCTGCGCGCGGACGGCGTCGAGCGTGGCGCGTGCGAGCTTGGAGCCGATCCCGCGGCCGCCAAGCTCCGGCGGCACCTCGGTGTGCACAAGCGTGATCGTGTCCGGCGTCTTTCGGTAGACCACGAAAGCGGTTGAGCCGTCGACGGCGAGCTCGAACCGGCTCTGCGCTTCGTTGTCGCGGAATGTTTCGCTCATTGTCTGATCCTCTATTTCTTTGTGCCCTCGGCCGCGGGAAACACCACGCGGTCGTCGGTGCGGCAGTAGCGGTCGGCGAACATGCGGCCGATCGGGTGGTAGCGCTCCATGTGGACGCGCATCGCCTCGCGGTCCCACAATTCGTCGCGAATGTGGAAATGGATGCCTTCGCCCATGATCAGCTGGCGGTCGCCATTGACGTCGATCAGCTTCCAGGTCTTGCACTCCATCGCGAAAGGCGCATCCGCAAGCCGGGGCACCGCGATCTTGCTCGATGGCGCGAGCTTGAGGCCGAGATAATCAGGCTCGCCGACCTCGGGCGGGAAGTCGCCGGAGGTCTCATGCATCGCGCGCGCCAGCGGCTCGTCGGTCAGGTTGACCACGAATTCGCCGAGACGCTGGATGTTGACCAGGGTGTCCTTCTCGCGGCCGTCGGGCCTGCGGTTGACCGCGAACATGCAGAGCGGCGGATCCTCGCAGAACACATTGAAGAACGAGAACGGCGCCGCATTGACCACGCCGTCCGCGCTCGTGCTCGTCACCCAGGCGATCGGCCGCGGCAGCACGAAGGAGGTCAGCACCTTGTAGCGTTCGCGCTGGGTGAGGTCGCTTGGGGAATATTCCATGGGATGTCCGGAAGTTCGTAGGGCGGGTTAGCGAAGGGTAACCCGCCGCGAGCGGACCGCAAAGCAAAAGGCGGGTTACGCTCGCGCGAACCCGCCTTGCAGACTTGCTTGTTTGTTCCTTGGAGCGCTCTTCCCTTACCTCGCCCCGCCTGCGGGGAGAGGTCGGATCGCATCGTCAGATGCGATCCGGGTGAGGGGGATTCTCCGCGAGACTATCTCTCACCGTGCTTGCGGAGGCAGCCCCTCATCCCGGCCTTCTCCCCACAAGAGCGGGGAGAAGGAGAAGAAGCGACTACGGCATGCTCAGTTCGTGGCGGCCGACCACCATCCAGTGCACCTCGTCCGGACCGTCGGCGAAGCGGAGATGGCGGACGTCCTGGTACATTTCGCCGAGCGGCGACCACTGCGAGATGCCGGTGGCGCCGTGCATCTGGATCGCCTGGTCGATCAGCTTGCAGGCGCGTTCGGGCACCATGGCCTTGACCATCGAGACCCAGACGCGGGCTTCCTTGTTGCCGAGCACGTCCATCGCCTTGGCCGCCTTCAGCACCATCAGCCGCATCGCCTCGATCTCGCAACGAGCCTGGGCGATGATCTGCATGTTGCCGCCGAGATGGGCGATCTTCTTGCCGAACGCTTCGCGGGTCAGGCCACGCTGCACCATCATGTCGAGCGCCTTCTCGGCCTTGCCGATGGTGCGCATGCAGTGATGGATGCGGCCCGGTCCGAGGCGGACCTGCGAAATCTCGAAGCCGCGGCCTTCGCCGAGCAGCATGTTTTCCTTCGGCACCTTGCAATTGTTGAAGCGCAGATGCATGTGGCCGCGCGGCGCGTGGTCGTGGCCGAACACGTGCATGGGCCCGAGGATCTCGACGCCGGGGGTGTCGATCGGCACCAGGATCTGCGACTGTTGCTTGCTCGGCGCGGCGTCGGGATTGGTCTTCACCATCACGATCATGATCTTGCAGCGCGGATCGCCGGCGCCGGAGATGTAATACTTCTCGCCGTTGATCACCCACTCGTCGCCGACGAGCTTTGCGGTGGTCGAGATGTTCTTGGCGTCGGAGGAGGCGACGTTCGGCTCGGTCATCGCATAGGCCGAGCGGATCTCGCCATTGAGCAGCGGCTTCAGCCACTTCTCCTTCTGCGCCTTGGTGCCGACGCGCTCCAGCACCTCCATGTTGCCGGTGTCGGGCGCCGAGCAGTTCATGGTCTCGGAGGCCAGCGGGCTCTTCCCGAGCTCGGCGGCGATGTAGGCGTAGTCGAGATTGTTGAGGCCTTCGCCGGTTTCTGCATCGGGCAGGAAGAAGTTCCAGAGGCCGACTTCCTTGGCCTTGTCCTTGGCCTTCTGCAGGATCGCGAGCTGCTCGTCCGTGAAGCTCCAGCGGTTGGTCTTCTTCTCGCCGGCGCGATAGAACTCGACCGACATCGGGTCGACCGTGTCGCGGATGAACTGCTTCACATGGTCGTAGAGCGGGCGGACCTTGTCCGACATGCGCAGGTCATTGAGCTCGTCGCCTGGACTGAGCGTGTAGTTCGTGGTGCGCGGCACATAGGCATGTTTCACTGTCTTTTCTCCCTCGCGAAGGCGCGTTTCGCGGCGGACAATAGACGCGTGCGACGCGAAGCGCGAGTACCGATTTTCCGATCACCGCTACCGCATCGCGGAATTTCGCGACGGCGTTTCAAACGTTGTTTGAACGCCGCCGCGTACAGCGTGAAAAGAGTCCGGCGGACGCCGGTTAGCTCATCCGATGCATCGCGCAGATCTTGTTGCCGTCGAGGTCGCGCAGATAGGCGAGATAGAGCTTCACGCCAGAACCTTCCCGTACGCCCGGCGGGTCCTCGCAAGGCTTGCCGCCATTGGCGACGCCGGCCGCGTGCCAGGCATGGACCTGCTCCGGCGAAGAGCAGGCAAAGCCGATCGTGCCGCCATTGGCATGCGTCGCCGGTTCGCCGTTGATCGGCTTGGACACCATGAAAATGCCGGCCTTGGTGAGGTACATGATGCGGTGACCGTCAACCCGGGCCGGCCGGACATCAAGCGTGCCAAGCAGCGCATCATAAAATGCCTTGGCCTTGTCGAGATCGTTGGTGCCAACCATCACGTGTGAAAACATCTGAAATATCCTCCCTGCTTGTTAAAAGCCGCCTCATTGCGTCCCTTGCGGCTCAAACGCTAGCAGCAGTTTTGCCGCGACGGAAGCGACGCTGCGTCGCGCGTTGTTCTATCCGTCGCTCTCCGGCCGTTATTCCACGCCGCGCAACTGCGCCGCGAGGGTGCGGATGTATGACTCAACCGCGCGCCACATATTCAGCGTCGTCCCGTTGAAGGCCGGGACCCATAACCACCGATGTCATTTGTGGTGCGATGCTGGTACGACGAGTCCCGTTCACAACATCCGCCGCGGCGTATGGGTCTCGGCCTTCGCCGGGACGACGGCGTTGATGCGGCAAGAGCCGGGCTAGAACGCCGTGTACCCGCCGTCGATCACAAAACAATCCGCCGTATGATAGGACGACGCCTTGCTCATGATGTAGACGGCGATGCCGCCGAAATCGCTCGGCTCGCCGAAGCGACGCAGGGGGATGCGCGGCATCACATTGGCGACGAACTTGTCGTTGGCCATGATGCCGGCGGTCATGTCGCTCTTGATCCAGCCGGGCAGGATCGCGTTCGCCGTGACGCCGTGGCGCGCGAGCTCGACGCCGAGTGCGCGGCACAGCGCGTTCAGCGCCGCCTTGGTGCCGGCATAGTGCTCATTGCGCGCGGTGCCGAACAGCGAGGCGAGGCTCGAGGTGGCGACCAGCCGGCCGAACTTGTCGCCGGCCTCGCCGCGGTCGGTCATGTGGCGTGCCGCAGCCTGGAATACGTGAAATACGCCGTCGAGGTTGGTCGCGAACATCTTGCGCCATTCCTCCTCGGTGCGGTCGATGAAGGCTCTACGTCCGCCGCCGCCGATGCCGGCGTTGGCGAAGCAGCCGTCGACGCGGCCGAAGGTGTCCAGCGTCGCCTTCATCGCGGTCTTGACCGAGCCGGGATCGCTGACGTCGCAGAATTGCGTCGCGACCTTGCCTGGGCCGGCCTTCATCGAGGCCGCGGCGTTGGCATTTTTTTCCGCGTTGCGGCCCCAGATCGAGACGTTGCAGCCGGCGGCGTTCAGCGCCTGCGCGATGCCGAGGCCGATGCCGCCATTGCCGCCGGTGATGACAGCGACGCGGCCGGTGAGATCGAAGATGCCACTCATTGGGGTTTCCATTTGGTTTGGTGCGCGCTAATCACGCGTTCACGGATGGGCTTGCCGCCGACCATGGACAAGCCCGGCACAAAAATCAAATATGGGTCGAAGCATCGACCTACCGCGGTACCCGCCGCCGAAACAAGGTGAAGAGGAAACCATGCAGTTCAAACACGTCACGCTCGACTTCGATGGATCGGTCGCGATCCTGAGGCTCGACCACCAGGAAGTCATGAACGCGGTTTCGATCGACATGCTGGGCGGGCTTGCAGAAGCGCTCGATGCGATCGACGACAGGCGCGATGAGGTGCGCTGCCTGGTGATCACGGGCGCGGGCCGCGCCTTCTGCACCGGCGCCAATCTGCAGGGCCGCAACCAGCAGAAGCCCGGCAAGAGCAATGCCGGCGCGGCGCTGGAGACCGCGTTCCATCCGTTCCTGCGCCGATTGCGTAAGCTGCACTGTCCGATCGTGACGGCGGTGAACGGTCCGGCCGCCGGCGCCGGCATGAGCTTCGCCCTGATGGGCGACCTCATCCTGTGCGCGCGTTCGTCGTATTTCCTGCAGGCATTCCGCCGCATTGGCCTGGTGCCGGATTGCGGCTCGACCTGGCTGTTGCCGCGGCTGATCGGCAAGGCGCGCTCGGTCGAGCTGTCGCTGCTCGGCGAGCGGCTGCCGGCCGAGAAGGCGCTGGAGTGGGGCCTCGTCAACCGCGTCTATGACGACGCCGCGCTGATGGAAGAAACCATGAAGCTCGCGCACGATCTCGCCAACGGCCCGACGGTGGCGTTGTCGCTGATCCGAAAGCTCTATTGGGACAGCCCGGAAAATACCCTCGAGGATCAGCTCAATCTGGAATTCGAGTCGCAGCGCCTTGCCGGCAGCGCCGAGGATTTCAAGGAAGGTGTCACCGCATTCCTCGAGAAGCGGCCGGCGAAGTTCAAGGGCAAATGATCGAGACCGAACTCACCCGCTGCGTCGCCTCGTTTCATCCCGGCGCGACCGGCGTCACCGGCGCCGCAAAACTCTCCGGCGGCGCCAGCCAGGAGACCTGGTCGTTCGACATCGTGCACCCGAACGGCACTGTCGGCGCGATCCTGCGCCGCGCGCCGCCGGGCTACGGTGCCGCGCCGGGCCGCGCCGCCGGCCTCGATGCCGAGGCGACGCTGATGCAGCTCGCGCATGACGCGGGCCTGCCGTCGCCGAAGGTGATGCATGTCTTGAGGCCGAAGGACGGCCTTGGCCGCGGCTTCATCATGGCGCGGGTCGAAGGCGAGACCATCGCGCGGAAAATTTTGCGCGACGAGGGATTTGCCGGCGCGCGGCCGATTCTTGCCCGCCAGCTCGGCCGCGTCATCGCCGGCATCCATGGCCTGCCGAAGGCCAAGCTGCCGAAGCTGCGCAGCCTGACCGCGACCAGGGAGATCGAGGATCTCTCCCGCGAGTATCACAGCTTCAACTGGCCGCGGCCGGTGTTCGAATTGGCGCTGCGCTGGCTGCGCGATCACGATCCCGGTCCGTCGTCGGAGACGACGCTGGTGCATGGCGATTTCCGCCACGGTAATCTGATCATCGGTCCCGACGGGGTGCGCGCGGTGCTCGACTGGGAGCTCGCGCATACCGGCGATCCGATGGAGGATCTCGGATGGATCTGCGTCAACTCATGGCGCTTCGGCGAGATCGACAAGCCGGTCGGCGGTTTCGGCACGCGCGAAGATTTGTTCGCGGGCTATGAGGAAGCCGGCCGCAGGGCCGACCCCGAGCGCGTGATGTTCTGGGAAGTGATGGGCACGCTGCGCTGGGGCGTGATGTGTTGCGGCATGATGCAGCGCTTCCGAAGCGGCCCGGATCACTCGATGGAGCGCGCGATGATCGGGCGGCGCGCGTCGGAGACCGAGATCGATCTGCTGCGGTTGCTGGCGCCGCGCGCATGATCCCGGAACGTGGAGACCGGTCTTCGGAATCGATCATGCGCAAGAAAGAGAGCAAGTGACATGCAGGACGAACCGACACCCACCGAACTGATCAAGGCCGTCGCCGACTTCCTGCGCAGCGAGATCGCGCCCGCGATCAAGGGGCACAACGGCTTCAAGCTGCGCGTCGGCATCAACGCGCTCGACCTGGTGACGCGGCAGCTCGCGCTCGCCGAGGCCGGCGATGCGACCGAGGCCGCGCGGCTGAAGCAATTGCTGGGCACCGACGGGACGCTGATGGAGCTGAACCGCGTGCTGTCGGAGAAGATCGCAGGTGGCGAGGTCGATCTGAAAACGCCGGGGCTATCGGAGCATCTCTGGCAGACCACGATGGACAAGCTCGCCGTCGACCAGCCGAACTACGCGTCCTACAAGCGGGAGCTCGGAAAGTAGGATGGGTAGAGCGAAGCGAAACCCATCAGGACCACGCGCCAAGCCTCGATGGGTTTCGCTACGCTCTACCCATCCTACGTCGTCATGAGAGGATTGCCGTCATTCCGGGATGGTGCGTCAGCACCAGACCCGGAATGACGAGATTCCGGGTTCGATGCTTCGCATCGCCCCGGAATGACAGAAGGGACGTGCTACCGCCCCAGCCACTTCGGCGGCCGCTTCTCCGAAAACGCCTTCGGGCCCTCGATGTAATCCTGCGAGGCGGCCATCGCCTTCACCGCCGGATAGTCGCGCTGCTCGGCCAGTGCCTGCTCGAGCGAGACTTCGAGACCCTTCTGGATCGCCTGCTTGGAGGCGCGGATCGACATCGGCGAGTTCTTGGTGATCGTCTCGGCCCAGCGCTCGGCCGCTGCCAGCGCCTCGCCCTGCGGCACCACCTCGTTGACGAAGCCGAGTTCGAGGCCTTCCTTGGCGCTGACATGGCGGGCGGTCAGGATCATGCCCATGGCGCGCTTCAGCCCGATCTGGCGCGGCAGCCGGTGCAGGCCGCCGGCCAGCGCAGCGAGGCCGACGCGCGGCTCGGGCAGGGCGAAGGTCGCATTCTCGGAAGCGATGATCAGATCGCAGGCCAATGCGATCTCGAAGCCGCCGCCCATCGCGACGCCGTTGACTGCGGCGATGATCGGCTTGTCGCAGTCGAAGCGGGTGGTCAGGCCGGCGAAGCCGCCCTTGTCCCAGCCGCGCTTGCCTCCGGCAGCCTGCCATTTCAGGTCGTTGCCGGCGCAGAACGCCTTGTCGCCGGCGCCGGTGACGATCGCGACCCACTGCTCGGGATCGGCGGAGAACTCGTCGAACACCTTGTTGAGCTCGAAATGCGCGTCGATATGCAGCGCGTTGTAGACCTCGGGCCGCGACAGCGTCACGATGGTGATGGGACCCCTGCGCGTCACCTTGGAGAATTTCAGATCCATGTTTGCTCCCGTCGATTTTCTGCGGCGAAGAATATTGCTGATATCCTAGCGCCTGCGCGTCGTTCCGTGCCATCCAATTACGCAAGGCGACCGCGCGTGCAAGCCTCGCTCGCCTGCTTGACTTGGCGACAGGCTTCTCACCTTAATCGATCCGAACGCGGATGCGCGACAGCGTCTAGACGCAAAATCAGAATCAACAATATTTCCGGGAGAGACCGCCTTGGATTTCAACTTGCCGGCTGACCTGACAGCCTATCTCGCCGAGCTCGATCGCTTCATCGAACGCGAGATCAAGCCGCTGGAAGAGGCTGACGACAACATCCGCTTCTTCGACCATCGCCGTGAATGGGCGCGCACCGATTTCGACAAGGGCGGCCTGCCGCGCCACGAATGGGAGCTCTTGCTGCGCAAGGCCAAGAACCTGGCCGATGCCGCCGGCCATCTGCGCTTCGCGATCCCGAAGCGCTATGGCGGCAAGGACGGCTCCAACCTGTGGATGGCCGTGATCCGCGAACATTTTGCCTCAAAGGGTCTCGGTTTGCACAACGACCTGCAGAACGAACACTCGATCGTCGGCAATCTGCCGATCGTGACCATGCTCGACCGCTACGGAACCGACGAGCAGAAGGCGATGATCGACGGCTCGATCACCGGCAAGTACCGCATCACGTTCGGTCTGACGGAGCCCGAGCACGGCTCGGACGCCACCCATATGGAAACCAGAGCGGTTCAGGCCACGCGCGACAACGTCAAGGGCTGGATCATCAACGGCGAGAAGATGTGGACGACAGGCATGCATGTCGCCACCCACTGTGCGCTGTTTGCCCGCACCTCGGGCAATGACGGCGACGCGCGCGGCATCAGCTGCTTCCTGGTGCCGGCGAAATCGGCGGGGGTGAAGGTCGAAGAGTATATGTGGACCTTCAACATGCCGACCGACCATCCGCGGGTCAGCTTCACCGATGTGTTCGTGCCGGAGGATGCGCAGTTCGGCGAGGTCGGCCGCGGCCTGTCGCTGGCGCAATGCTTCGTGCACGAGAACCGCATCCGCCAGGCGGCGAGCTCGCTCGGCGCCGCGGTGTACTGCATCAATGAGAGCGTGAAATATGCTCGCGAGCGCAAGCCGTTCGGCAAGGCGCTGGCCGAGAACCAGGCGATCCAGTGGCCGCTGGTCGAGCTCGCGACCCAGGCCGAGATGCTGCGGCTGTTGATCCGCAAGACCGCCTGGGAGATGGATCAACTGACCCAGGCGCAGGTCGAGCACACGCTGTCCGACCGGGTCTCGATGTGCAATTTCTGGGCAAACCGTCTGTGCTGCGAAGCCGCCGACCGCGCGATGCAGGTGCATGGCGGCATGGGCTATTCGCGCCACAAGCCGTTCGAGCACATCTACCGCCATCACCGCCGCTATCGCATCACGGAAGGCAGCGAGGAGATCCAGAAGCGCAAGGTGGCGGGCTTCCTGTTCGGCTACATGGGAGCCGGCAAGCACTAACGCAGAGGAGGCGGCATGAGCATGGAAGGTGGATGCACCTGCAGAAACGTCCGCTACCGCCTGACCGGCAGCCCGCTGATCGTGCACGCCTGCCACTGCACCTGGTGCCAGCGCGAGACCGGCACCGTGCACGCGCTCAACGCGTTGTACGAGGCCGAGCGGGTCGAGCATATCGCGGCCGAGCCCGAGATCGTCGACACGCCCTCGGCGAGCGGCAAGGGACAGAAGATCGCGCGTTGCTCCATCTGCAAGGTCGCGGTGTGGAGCAACTATCCGGGCGCGGGACCGGCGGTACGCTTCGTCCGCGTCGGCACGCTGGATGATCCGAGCCAGTGCCCGCCGGATGCTCACATCTTCACCTCGTCGAAGCAGCCCTGGGTGACGTTCCCGCCGGGCGCGAAAGTGTTCGCCGAGTATTACGATCGGAAAGAGGTCTGGCCGAAAGAGGCGCAGGAGCGGTGGCGCGTCTTGCGGGAGAGGACGGGGAAGAAGTGAAGTGCGACACTCCCTCCACCGTCGTCCCTGCGAAAGCAGGGACCCATAACCACAGTCGGCTATTGGTTGAACGAGATGTGGCCCCAGCGTCGCGCAACAACTCTCATTTGGGGTAATGGGTCCTGGCTTTCGCCCATAGGCGCTAAAATAGGATTTGCGTCTTGGATTCGCTTGTGATTCCAAGATGGAATGGCACACGAATCGCTTGTGAACAAAGATTGGGCGCGCGTTGTCGCCCGACTTGGCGGAGCCGAGGCTCTGAACATTAGCGCGCGCAAGACGAAGGCGTTTGTCCGTCCGCGGGAGATCAGCAATGCGGTCGACTTGCTGCGCCTGATCTTGGCTTATTGCCTTGGTGAGAAAGGGCTGCGGTTGACGGCGGCATGGGCCACGTCGGTTGGGCTTGTCGATATCTCCAACGTGGCTCTGTTGTATCGCTTACGTCAGTGCGGAGATTGGCTGGCAATCTTGGTCGAGCAGGCGCTTGCCGACGCGGCGCCGAAGGCGATCCGCGGTCGTCTGATCCGTATTGTTGACGCCACGACGGTCCCCAAGGCTGGGACGAGCGGCAGGAACAAGAACGCAGTGTGGCGTATCCATAGCGCGTTCGATCTTCCGCAGGAGCGCTTTGGTCACTTCGAACTGACCGATCAGCGAGCGGGCGAGACGCTGGATCGGATACCGGCGGTTGCCGGTGAGATCTGTCTTGCCGATCGCGCCTATCTGCAACCGGAGCGCATGGCGCATCTCGTCGATGCCGATGCGGACTTCGTGATCCGGGCCGGCTGGAAGAGCGCGCGCTGGCTCGATGCCGAAGGTAATCTTGTTGACCTCACTGCCGAACTGCGCAACGCCTCGGCGCGTGGCCTGATCGATCGGCCGATTTGGATAAAGCGCAAGTCAGGTGCGCCGCCGCTCGCAGTGCGTCTGGTTGCCGCGAAGAAGCCGGCGCAAGCTGCTGCGGCTGCGCGACGCAAGGCGCGCCGGACTGCACAAAAGGGAGGTCATCAGCTCTCCAGGCAAACACTTGACGCCGCAGATTGGGTGATCCTGGTGACCTCACTCAGGCCAGAGGACTTCACGACTGCAGATATCCTCGCCCTCTATCGGCTGCGATGGCGCATTGAGCTCGGCTTCAAGCGGCTGAAAAGCCTGATTGGCCTGAAGGGACCTCCCGGAACCGACGAGCGGTCCGCCAGACCCCATATCCTCGCTCATCTGCTGATCATTCTATTGCTCGAGCCGCTCGTCGACGAACTCGAAGACTCTCCCCGCTTGGCCGACGCCGCCTGACCCACCCAGTGACGTGGCGTCTGCTGCGCCAGCTCGTCGCTTCGCTACGGCAAGCGATCATTCCACAGCCCGCAATCGCTATACTCTGCAGAGCCAGTCACGCTCTCCGGCGACATCTACGCGAGCCACCCAGACATAAGCGCCACTATCAGACTATGATCAAACTATCTTAGCGCCTATGGGCCTTCGCCGGGACGACAGCGAGGGCTAATTCACCTGCCGGTCCTTGCCCGCCCAATACGGTTCACGCAGGCTCCGCCGCAAAATCTTGCCCGACGGGTTGCGCGGCAGCGCCGGGATGAAGTCGACCGATTTCGGTGTCTTATAGCCGGCGATCCGCTCGCGCGTGAAGTTGATGATGTCGGCCGCGGTCGCGGCTTTTCCCGGCTTCATCACCACCACCGCCTTCACCGCCTCGCCCCATTTGTCGTCGGGGATGCCGATCACGGCGGCTTCCGCCACGTCCGGATGGTCGCACAGCGCGCTCTCGACCTCGGCCGGATAGATGTTCTCGCCGCCGGAGATGATCATGTCCTTGATGCGGTCGTGGATGTAGAGATAGCCGTCCTTGTCCATGTAGCCGGCGTCGCCGGTGCGCAGCCAGCCGTCGCTGTCGATGGTGCGCGCGGTGGCCTCGGGCAGATTCCAGTAGCCGGCCATGTTGGAGCCGGAGCGGGTGGCGATTTCGCCGACTTCGCCCGGCGGCAGCGGCTTGCCGTCCGGATCGAGAATCGCAAGCTCGATGCCGGGCAACGCCTTGCCGGCGGAGCGCATGCGGTCGAGCCCTTCGATATGGTCTTCCGGCGGCAGCGCGACGATGGTGCCGGTGGTCTCGGTCATGCCGTACATCTGCACGAAGCCGCATTTGAAGACCTCGATGCACTCCTTCAGCAGCGCCGCCGGAATCGGTGAGGCGCCATAGAGCATGTATTTCAGGCGGGAGAAGTCGACCTGCCGCGCGCGCGGCTGCCGCACCACGAACTGCATCGCCGCCGGCACCATGAACAGCTTTGTGATGCCGGACTGCTCGAAGAAGTCGAGCACCTTGGTCGGGTCGAACTCGCGCGCGATTACACCGCGGGCGCCGTGATAGAGGCCCATCACGCCCCAGCCGGAGCCGCCGATGTGGAAGATCGGCATCGCGACCAGCGAGACGTCGTCGGTGGTCCAGCGGTTCCACTCCGGCTTCTCGGCCTCGCTGCCGCTTTGCACGAGGTTGAGGAAATTGGCGTGTGACAGCATCGCGCCTTTCGGCTTGCCCGTCGTGCCCGAGGTGTAGAGCTGGATCGCGATGTCCTTCGGCTCGATCGCAACGCGCGGGTCGTCGTCGCCCTGCGCATCGCGCCAGGCGACGAAGTCGGGCCATTCCGGCGCGCCGCCCTCGGTCGTGATGATGGTGCGAACGCTCGGCAGGTTGTCGCGGATGTTGCGCGCCTGCGTGATGAATTCGGGGCCGACGAACAGGACGGGGGCCTTGCAGTCGTCGACGATGAAGGCGACTTCGGGGCCTGCAAGGCGCCAGTTCACCGGCGCCATCACCACACCGGCCTTCATCGCGCCCATCAACAGCTCGAAATAGAAGTCACTGTTCTTGCCGAGATAGGCGATGCGCTCACCCTTCTCGACGCCCATCGCGATCAGCGCGTTGGCGACGCGGTTGGTCTTGATGTCGAACCCGGCGAAGCTGGTTTGCCGTCCCTCGAATTCATAGGCCAGCGCATCGCCGCGGCTCTTGGCGCGCTCGCGCACCATGTCGGCAAGATTGGTTAGTTTCTGCGCGTCGGACATGTTCCCCCGTGACGTCTTGTTTTGGTTGCACGGAGTGTGGCGGCATCGCGCGGGAAAAACAATACGGAGGAATTGGCCGCGCTGTTTCAACATCGTCGTCCCGGCGAAGGCCGGGACCCATAACCACGAATCTGTATGTGGCGCGACGCTGGGGCCACAACGAGCTCAACAACGCGCAGCGGTGGTTTGGGTCCCTGCTTTCGCAGGGACGACAGTAGTGATTGAGGAGCAAGCGCGGGCCTCAGCCCCGCGCCGCGCGATCCTTCTCGTTCTGCGCCTTGATCGACTCGCGCGCCTTGGTCCAGTCGTCGTCGCTCCAGTCGCGGAGCTGATAGAAATTGCCGCCCATCGCGAGCGCCTGCGCGCCGTCCATGGCGATGGTCTCGCCGTTGATCCAGTCGCAGCCGCCGGAGATCAGGAACACCGCGAGGTTCTGCAATTCCTCCATGGTGCCGACGCGGCCCATCGGGTTCATCGCCTTGGTGCGCGCACCGGCCTCGTCGCCGGGCTTGATGCGCTTGCTCATGCCCTCGGTCGGGATCTCGCCGGGCGCGATGGTGTTCAGGCGGATGCCGTGACGACCCCACTCGATGGCGAGCGACATGGTCATGGCGTGGATCGCCGACTTGCTCATCGCCGATGGCACCACGTAAGGCGAGCCGTTGCGCACCCAGGTCACGGTGATCGACACCACGTTGCCGCGATGCCCTCCGGCGATCCAGCGCCGGCCCACCGCGTGCGTCACGTAGAAGGTGCCGTGCATCACGATGTTGGCGACCGCATCGAAGCCGCGCGGCGACAATTCTTCCGAGCGCGAGATGAAATTGCCGGCGGCGTTGTTGATCAGATCGGTCAGCGGGCCGCTGGTGGTCCAGATCGCCTCGATCATCTCGTCGACCGCCATGGCGTTGCGGATATCGACGCCGTGGCTGACCACGCGCCCGCCATACTCGGCCATCAGCTCGGTCGCGGTTTCGTCGCAGACGCTCTTGCGGCGGCCGCAGATATGCACCTCTGCCCCGAGCTGCAGGAACCGCGAGGCCATGGACTTGCCGAGGCCGGTGCCACCACCGGTTACCAGTATGCGCCGCCCGGCAAGAAGCTGATCAGAGAACATCGTTTCCTCCACGGGGGTTGTCAGTTAATTGGTCGATTGACTAAAAGCGGACAACGGCCTTTCTGTAAAGCGCCAACAAGGAACAGCGGAGGAGATTTCAATGGAAGATCGCGTTTCGATATCGATTTCGGACGGTATCGCCGATGTCCGCCTGGTGCGGGCGGACAAGATGAACGCGCTCGACGCCGCGATGTTCGAGGCATTGGTGGCCGCAACCGACCGGCTTTCCAGGGAAAAAGCCGTTCGGGTGGTGGTGCTGTCCGGCGAGGGCCGGGCGTTCTGCGCCGGGCTCGACATGGGCCGTTTCGCCGCCATGAAGGATGGCGGTAACGGAGTACCGGGCGGCGAGAAGCGCGATCTCACCGTCCGCACCCACGGCAAGGCCAATTTCCCGCAGCAGGCGGTCTGGGGCTGGCGCCAGCTTCCGGTGCCGGTGATCGCAGCGGTCCACGGTGTCGCGTTCGGCGGCGGCTTCCAGCTCGCGCTCGGCGCCGACATGCGCTTCCTCTCGCAGGATGCACGGATGTCGATCATGGAAATCAAATGGGGTCTTGTGCCCGACATGGCGGGCACGCCGATTCTGGCGAGCCTCGTGCGCGACGACATCCTGCGCGAGCTCACCTATACCGGTCGCATCTTCTCGGCGCAGGAGGCCCAAAGTTACGGCCTTGCCACCCGCGTCTGCGACGACCCGCGCGCCGCGGCGCTCGAAGTCGCGCGCGAGATCGCCGGCAAGAGCCCGGATGCGATCCGTGCCGCCAAGCGCATGCTCAACAATCTGTCGGTCGACCCGGCGGCCGCGCTGCTCGCGGAATCGGTCGAGCAGCAGAACTTGCTCGGCAACCCGAACCAGACCGAATCCGTGCGCGCCAATCTGGAGAAGCGCGCGCCAAGGTTTGTGGATGCGGGGTAACGACCGCAGTCATTCCGCAGCGGTGCGCAGCATCGAACCATGGTGCGCAATTGCGCACCGGAGAATCTCGAGATTCCGCGTTCGCGCTCTGCGCGCCCCGGAATGACATTTAACCCGACGAAAGATCGGACAACGACAATGGAAACGTCCCAGCCCTTCCTCGGCATCGTCAGCGGCGGTCGCCGGCGCGATCACGCTGCAGTGGCCGAGCGCGCCGACCGTATTGCCAGCGGCCTCAACGGGCTCGGCGTCAAGCCGGGCGACAGCGTCTGCATGCTGATGCGCAATGACATCGCCTTCATCGAGGCTGCCTATGCCGCGATGCGGCTCGGCGCCTATGGCGTGCCGATCAACTGGCACTTCAAGCCGGAGGAGATCAACTATGTGCTGACGGATTCCGGCACGCGCGTCCTGATCGGTCATGCCGACATGCTGCATCCGCTGCGCGGCGCGATCCCGCCCGGCGTCATCGTGCTCAGCGTGCCGACGCCACCGGAAATCCTCGCCAACTACAAGATCAATCCCGATCATCTGGCGACACCGGATTTCGCGATCGATTTCGAAGCCTGGCTGGCGCAGTTCCCGCGCTATGACGGCCCGGTGGTGCCGCAGCCGCAGAACATGATCTACACCTCGGGCACCACAGGCCATCCCAAGGGCGTGCGCCGCTTCGCGCCGACGCCGGAGCAGACCGCCAATGCGGAAGCAATGCGCGCGATGATCTACGGCCTGAAGCCCGGTGCACGCGCGATCCTGCCCGGACCGCTCTACCATTCCGCGCCGAATTCCTTCGGCTTGCGCTCGGGCAAGCTCGGCGGCGCGCTGGTGCTCATGCCGCGCTTCGACGCGGAGGAGTTTCTGCAGTTGATCGCGCGCGAGCGGATCGACACCATCTTCATGGTGCCGACGATGTTCATCCGCCTGATGAAGCTGCCCGAGGAGGTGCGCCGCAAGTACGACATGTCATCGCTGCGTCACATCATCCATGCCGCCGCGCCCTGTCCGCCCGACGTCAAGCGCGCCATGATCGAATGGTGGGGGCCGGTGATCTATGAATTCTATGGCTCGACCGAGTCAGGCGCGGTGACCTTCGCCAATTCCGAGGACGCGCTGAAGAAGCCCGGCACGGTCGGAAAGATCTCGCCCGGTGCCGAGCTGCGCTTCATCGGCGACGACGGCAAGGAGGTGCCGCAGGGCCAGATCGGCGAGATCTATTCGCGGATCAAGGGCAATCCCGATTTCACCTATCACAATAAGGCCGAGAAGCGCGCCGAGATCGACCGGCAGGGATTCATCACCTCGGGCGACGTCGGCTATATCGATGCCGACGGCTACGTCTTCATCTGCGATCGCAAGCGCGACATGGTGATCTCGGGCGGCGTCAACATCTATCCGGCCGAGATCGAGGCGGTGCTGCATGCCGTCCCCGGCGTGCACGACTGCGCGGTGTTCGGCATTCCCGATGCCGAGTTCGGCGAGGCGCTGATGGCGGTGGTCGAGCCGCAGCCCGGCGTCGCGCTCGACATCGCCTCCGTCCGCGCCCAGCTGAAGACCACGCTCGCCGATTACAAGGTGCCCAAGCACATCGAGATCCAGACCAGCCTGCCGCGCGAGGATTCCGGAAAAATCTTCAAGCGCCGGCTGCGCGATCCGTATTGGGAGCGAGCGGGGCGGAGGATCTAGCGCCACAAAACTCGCCGTCGTCCCGGGCAAGCCAACGGGTCGGCGCGAAGCGCCGCCCGATGACAGGCTCCGCGCGACCCGGGACCCATAACCACCAATCTCCGTGTTGCGCGCTGCAGTAGCCCCAGCTTGCTTCGACCGCAGCCGCCGGTGGTTATGGGTCGGCTTTCGCCGGGACGGCGTTGGTGAGTGTGCACCGCCACCAAGTTCATCTTGCGCTGCGGCAAAAAAAGCGCACACTCGGGAGGAGCCGGGCAGCCTCCGGAGTAGCCGAGCCATGTCTCCCCAGGTAATGCCTCCCCAGACCATGCCGTCCGAGACCGAAATCCGCGCCAAGCGTGCCGCAGAGGCCAGCCTTCTGGAAGCGACTGCGCAGGAGGAGGATGCGCGGCTCCGGAACGACATCCGCCTTTTGGGGCGCGTCCTCGGCGACACCGTGCGCGACCAGGAAGGGGCCGATGTATTCGACCTGGTCGAGCGCATCCGCCAGACCTCGGTTCGCTTCCATCGCGACGAGGACAAGCTGGCGCGACGGGAACTGGAGAGCATCCTCGACGGCATGTCGATTGCCGAGACGCTGCAGATCGTCCGCGCCTTCAGCTATTTCTCCCATCTCGCCAACATCGCCGAGGACCAGAACAACATCCGCCAGATGCGCAGCCGCGGGCCGAGCGGGGCGCCGCGGCCGAGGACGCTGGAACAGACGCTGGTGCATGCCCGCCAGGCCGGCATCAGCCCGGCCGATTTGCGCAGCTTCTTCCGGAGCGCGCTCGTCAGCCCGGTATTAACCGCGCATCCGACCGAGGTCCGCCGCAAGAGCACGATGGATCGCGAGATGGAGATCGCGGATCTGCTCGACCGCCGCGAGCGGCTGCAGATGACGCCGGACGAAAGCGAGGCCAGCGACGAGCAGCTTCGCCGCGCCGTGGTGACGCTGTGGCAGACCAATCTGCTGCGCCGGACCAAATTGACCGTCCTCGACGAGGTCGCCAACGGCCTGTCGTTCTACGACTACACCTTCCTGCAGGAGGTGCCGCGGCTGCATTGCGCGCTGGAGGATCGCCTGAACAAGGAGGGTGGCGAGGCCGGCGAACTCGCTTCCTTCCTCAGGATGGGAAGCTGGATCGGCGGCGATCGCGACGGCAATCCCTTCGTCACCGCGGAGGTGATGCGCGGCACGCTGCGCCTGCAGTCGAGCCAGGCGCTCAACTTCTACCTCGAGGAGCTGCATGCGCTTGGCGCCGAATTGTCGCTGGCGGCGCATCTCGCCGACGTCTCGGACGAGCTGCGGAGCCTCGCCGGGCGTTCGCCCGACACCTCACCGCATCGCAGCGGCGAGCCGTATCGTCTGGCCGTATCGGGCATCTATGCGAGACTTGCGGCGACAGCCTCCCGGCTCGAGGTCGAGACCACGCGGCCGCCGGTCGGCAAGGCCGAGCCCTATGCGCGCGCCAGGGAATTCCAGGCCGATCTCGACGTGCTCAACCGCTCGCTGATTGCGAACAATTCCAGCGTGATCGCGCGCGGCCGGCTGCGGCTGTTGCGGCGGGCGGTGGATTGCTTCGGCTTCCATCTGGCGCGACTCGACATCCGCCAGAACTCGGCGGTGCACGAGCGCACCATCGCCGAACTGTTCGACACCGCCAATCCGGGGATGTCCTATCTGGCGCTCGGCGAGGACGCCCGCGTCAGCCTGCTGCTGGGCGAGCTGCGCAATGCACGGCCGATAGCCTCGCCCTTCGTGAAATATTCCGAGGAGACCCAGAGCGAGCTCGCCGTGTTCCGAGCCGCGGCCGAGGCGCATGCCAGGTTCGGGCCGGAGGTGATCTCCCAATGCATCATCTCGATGTGCCAGGGCATGTCCGACATGCTCGAGGTCGCGGTGCTGCTGAAGGAGGTCGGGCTCGTCAATCCGTCCGGCCGCAGCGCCGTCAACATCGTGCCGCTGTTCGAAACCATCGAGGATCTGCAGGCCTCCAGCGGCATCATGGACCGCATGCTGGTGCTGCACGATTATCGCAAGCTGGTCGACAGTCTCGGTAGCGTGCAGGAGGTGATGCTCGGCTATTCCGACAGCAACAAGGATGGCGGCTTCGTCACCTCGGGTTGGGAGCTCTACAAGGCAGAGATCGGCCTCGTCGAGGTGTTCGAGCGCCACGGCGTGCGGCTGCGCCTGTTCCACGGCCGCGGCGGTTCGGTCGGCCGCGGCGGCGGCCCGAGCTATGACGCGATCATCGCGCAGCCCGGCGGCGCCGTGAACGGCCAGATCCGCATCACGGAGCAGGGCGAGATCATCTCGTCGAAATATTCCAATGCCGAGGTCGGCCGCAGCAATCTGGAGATCCTCGCGGCTGCAACGCTGGAAACCAGCCTGCTGCAGCCTCGGCAGAGCGCGCCGCGCCCCGAATATCTCAAGGCGATGGAGGAGATTTCCGCGCTCGCCTTCAAGGCCTATCGCGGCCTTGTCTATGAGACCGAAGGCTTCGCCGATTATTTCTGGGGCTCGACCGTCATCAACGAGATCGCGACGCTGAACATCGGCAGCCGCCCGGCCTCGCGCAAGAAGACCCGCGAGATCGAGGACCTGCGCGCCATTCCGTGGGTGTTCTCCTGGGCGCAATGCCGGCTGATGCTGCCGGGATGGTATGGTTTCGGCAGCGCGGTCGAGAGCTGGATATCAGAGCATCCGGAGCAGGGCATGGCGTTCCTGCAGGAGCTCTATCGGGAATGGCCGTTCTTCCGCACGCTGCTCTCCAACATGGATATGGTGCTGGCGAAGAGCTCGATCGCGATCGCCTCGCGCTATGCCGAGCTGGTGCCTGACGTCGCGTTGCGCGAGAAGATTTTCGGCCAGATCCGCCGCGAATGGCATCTGTCGATCGAGACGCTGCTCGACATCATGGGGCATGACCGGCTGCTGCAGGGCAACCCGCTGCTGGAGCGCGGCATCCGCAACCGCTTCCCGTACATGGATCCGCTCAATCACGTGCAGGTCGAGCTGTTGAAGGAGTATCGCGCGCAGAACCCGGACGAGCAGGTGCTGCGCGGGATTCAGATCACGATCAACGGGATCTCGGCGGGGTTGCGGAATAGCGGCTAGCCACAGTGTCGTCCCGGCGAACGCCGGGACCCATAACCACGACCGGAGTGTCGTGAACGATGTGG
This sequence comes from Bradyrhizobium sp. USDA 4541, assembly GCF_024171085.1. NCBI lineage: Bacteria > Pseudomonadati > Pseudomonadota > Alphaproteobacteria > Hyphomicrobiales > Nitrobacteraceae > Bradyrhizobium > Bradyrhizobium sp. USDA 4541. Next base: position 7,721,792 of record NZ_JALJZF010000001.1, on the reverse strand, counting down.
GCCCCAGCTTTCTTCAACAACCAACTACAGTGGTAATGGGTCCCGGCCTTCGCCGGGACGACGGTTAGATCAACAGTTGTGCGCGCCCTTCGTCTCGACATAGACCGCGTAGAGCGACTGGCTTGCCGTCATGAACAGGCGGTTGCGCTTCTTGCCGCCGAAGGTGAGGTTGGCGCAGGTCTCCGGCAGCAGGATCTGGCCGATCCGCTGGCCGTCGGGCGCAAACACTTGCACGCCGTCGTAGCCCGGTCCGACCCAGCCGGCGCCGACCCAGATATTGCCGTCGACGTCGACACGCAGGCCGTCCGGGAAGCCTGACTTGCCGTCCAGCGTCATGTCGATCAGCGTGCGCGGGTTGGAGAGCTTGTCGCCGTTGAGGTCGTACTGCCAGACGATGTTCTTGGCATTCGGATAGTGCGTGATGCCGGTGTCGCAGACATAGACCTTCTTGTAGTCGTGGCTGAAGGCGATGCCGTTCGGCTTGAACGGCTCGTCGGCAACCTTGGTGATCTGACCGGTCGCGGCATCGATGCGATACACGGCTTCCTTCTGGTAGGGCTGCTTCGATCCCGTGTTGGCCAGTTGGCCCTCATAGATCGAGATCGCGCCATAGCCGGGATCGGTGAACCAGATCGACTTGTCGTTGGGATGCACGACCATGTCGTTCGGCCCGTTGAGCTGCCTGCCATTGGCCTGCTCCGCCAAGGGCGTGACGGTTCCGTCGTGCTCGTAGCGCACCAGCCGGGTGCGCTCGGCGGTGATCTGGCGACCCTCGAAATCGAAGGTCGAGCCGTTGGCCTCGTTCGACGGCTTGTGGAATTGCTCGGAGATGTGGCCGTCATCGTCGAGATAGCGCAACTGGCGGTTGGCCGGGATATCGCTCCAGACCAGATACTGGCCCTGCGCGTTCCAGGCCGGGCCCTCCGCCCACAGGCAGCCGGTGTAGAGCCGCTTGATCGCGGTGTTGCCGACCTTGGCCTTGAAGCGCTTGTCGTCGATCACGACGACGTCTGGATCGGGATAGCGCTGCGGCTCCGCGTTGGGGCCGAAGTCGCGCGCTGCGGCATCGGATGCGGCCATCGCGATTGCAGCAAGCGCGGTTGCGCCGCGCAAGATTGTCCGACGGTCGAACGCCTTCGCACCGTCGCCCTCGTGTTTCTGAATGTTGCTTGGATTTGTCACGAAAGTCCTCCCAGGCTTTTTGTTATCGGGAGGACGATCATACCCCCGCAATTCTGGCACAATGCGGGCACGCCATGATGAAACAACCAAAGAGTGTGTCGCCCCCGCCTAGCGCGCGATTGCGCGCGGAGTTCGCCGAGGCGACGATTTCATAAAACTGTCAGATCGGATCGGAGGATCAGATCAAGTTCAGATCGGATCCCAGGTGAAGACGTCGGCCGAGCGGTCGAGCTTGGCGAACGATCCCTTCAGCGCCGGCATGCCGTGTTCGGCAATGGTCTCGGGCGTCCAGCCTTCGCCGCGATGAACCGAGCGCACCGGACGATGCTGGCCGAACAGGAAGATTTCGTTCATGCGCACGCCGAAGATCTGTCCGGTGACGTCCTTGGCCGCGTCCGAGAGCAGATAGGCGCAGACCGGCGCGATCTTCTCCGGGCCCATCTGCTTGATCTTCTCGACGCGCGCCTTCTCTGCGTCGGTCTCGGTCGGGATGGTGCCGATCATGCGGGTCCAGGCGAACGGCGACACGCAGTTCGAGCGCACGTTGAAGCGGCCCATGTCGAGCGCAATCGATTTCGACAGGCCGACGATGCCGAGCTTGGCGGCGGCGTAGTTGGCCTGGCCGTAATTGCCGATCAGGCCGGAGGTCGAGGTGAAGTGCACGAAGGAGCCCGACTCCTGCTCGCGATAGATCCGCGCCGCGGCGTGGCTGACATAGAACGAGCCCATCAGATGCACCTTGATGACGGCCTCGAACGCTTCCACGCTCATCTTGTGGAAGATCATGTCGCGCAGGATGCCGGCATTGTTGACGACGCCGTCGAGCCGGCCGAAATGATCGGTCGCGGTCTTCACGATCTTGCTGGCGGGAATGGCTTCCGCCACCGACTCGAAATTGGCGACCGCGGTGCCGCCGCGCTTCTTGATCTCCTCGACCACCTCCTCGGCGGGCGCGGCACTCGTGCCGGCGCCATCGGCGGCTCCGCCGGGATCGTTGACCACGACCTTGGCGCCTTCCGCCGCGCAGAGCAGCGCGATTTCGCGGCCGATGCCGCGCCCCGCGCCGGTGACGATGATGACTTTATCCTGCAGTGATTTTGCCATGTCGGTTCTCCTGGTTTGCTCTCCGTCATTCCGGGATGGTGCGAAGCACCAGACCCGGAATCTCGAGGTTCCGGGTTCGCGCTTCGCGCGCCCCGGAACGACGGAGTTGTTACTTCTCGTTCGTAAAGATGATCGTGCCACTTGCGGCGAACATGCCGCCGACGCCGTGGCAGACCGAGATCTTTGCGTTCGGCACCTGCGCCGGCGCGATACCGCGCATCTGCCGCACGCTCTCCTGCAGCGCGTACATGCCGTACATGCCGGAGTGCATGTAGCTGAGGCCGCCGCCATTGGTGTTGAGCGGCAGCTTGCCGCCGGGGCGGGTGTTGCCGTCGGCGATGAACTTGCCGGTCTCCTCATACGGCATGAAGCCGAGGTCGCCGAGGCCGTAGAGCGGTAGATGCGCGAATGCATCGTAGATCATCAGATGATCGACGTCCTTGTGGGTGATGCCGGCCTCCTTGAAGGCCAGCGGCCCTGCCACTTTGAAGGCGCGCGATGAGTCGAACGTCTTCATTTGGCTGACCATCGGCGTTTCCACGCTCTCGCCGGTGCCGAGGATGTAGACCGGCTTGTTCGGGAAATCCTTGGCGCGGTCGGCCGAGGTGAGGATCAGCGCGCCGCCGCCGTCGGTGACGAGGCAGCATTGCAGCAGCCGGAACGGATAGGCGATCATCCGCGAGTTCAGGACGTCGGCGACGGTGATCGGGTCCTTCATGGTCGCGCGCGGGTTCTTCCCCGCCCATTCGCGCTGCACCACCGCGACCATCGCGAGCTGCTCATGCGTGATGCCGTGGGTCTTCATGAACCGCAGCACGGGAATCGGAAACATGCTCGGCGGCCCGTAGACGCCGAACGGCGCCTCGAACTGGCCGTTGAGGCTGTCGGCCGGCGTGAAGCGCGGCTGCTTGCCGATCATCGACTTGCCGCTTTCGGCATGCGTGATCAGAACGGTCTTGCACAGGCCGGCCTCGATCGCCGCAGCGGCGTGGCGGACATGCAGCATGAAGGAGCAGCCGCCGACCGAGGTGCCGTCGACCCAGGTCGGCGTGATGCCGAGATAGTGCGCCATCTGCTGCGGGGTCTCGACCGCAGTAGCGAAGCCGTCGATGTCGCACAGCTTCAGGCCGGCGTCCGCGATCGCATTCAGCGCCGCGTCCGCGTGCAGCTGGATCTGCGACATGTTCGGGATGACGCCGAGTTCGGTGGTTTCGGCCGCACCGACGACGGCAACCTGGTTCCTGCGCATCACATTACCCCTTTGCCGGACGGAACAAGGGAAGCGTGATCTTGTCGTCGAGCGCCTCGAAGGCGACTTCGAGCCGCATGTCGAGCTCGAGCGCTTCCGGCGTCTGCGGACAATCGATGATGTTGCTCATCATGCGCGGGCCTTCGTCGAGCTCGACCACGGCGATCGCGTAAGGCGGCGTGAAGCCGGGCGCGGCCGGACGGTGGTTGATGACGTAGCTGTAGAGCTTGCCCTTGCCGCTGGCCTTGAAGATCGAGACCTTGCGCGAGGCGCAGGAGGGGCAGAACGGCCGCGGCGGAAAGTAGACATTGGCGCAGGCATCGCAGCGCTGCAGGCGCAGCTCGCCAGCCTTGGTGCCATCCCAGAAATGCTGGGTCTCCGGTGTCGGCTTTGGTTTCGCGCGCGCGGGCTCGGCCATGTCTGATGTCTCCTCCCGAAATCGTTACAGTCTTGATGCGACATTGAACCAAGGCCCGTCAACGGTCCATCCATGCTCCGCGCAGCGGCCTGTGTCCCGCGCATGCCGCATATTCCGCCCCTCGCACAATTGCTAAGGCGGCGATGCTTGTGTCGCTCCGATCCGGCGCGTAGAAGGGCCGCGTCCAAGATACGTCCAAGACACGTTCAAGATAGCCGGGAGGAACATATCATGCTGAGGATCATCGGCGCGGCACTCGCTGCCAGCCTCGCATTCGCCACGCAGGCGATGGCCGCCGACGCACCGTCGGAGATCAAGATCGGCACGCTCTACGCATCCTCGGGGCGCTACGCCTCGATCTCGATGCCGGTCTACAGCTCGCTGAAATTGTGGGTCGAGCAGAAGAACGCCGAGGGCGGCGTCTTCGTGAAGGCGTTCGACAAGAAGATCCCGATCAAGCTCGTCTCCTATGACGACCAGAGCAACACCGCGACCGCCTCGACGCTTTATAATCAGCTCGTCACCCAGGATAAGGTCGATCTCCTGGTCGCCGATTCCGGATCGGTGCTGACGGCGCCCGCGGTTGCGATCGCGCGCGATCACAAGATGTTCCTGTTCGACCAGACCGGCACCGGCGCGAGCTTCTTCTCCAAGGACAATCCCTACATCGCGCTGATGGCCGATCCGGTGTCGACGGTGTGGCCGAAGCCGGTCGCCGACTTCATCAGCCATGACGGACCTGGCCTCGGCATCAGGAAGGTCGCGATCCTCTATTCGACCAACGAGTTCACCGGCACCCAGGCCAACGCGTTCCGCAAGTTCGTCAAGGAGTCCGGCGCGCCGATCGAGATCGTCTATGACCAGGGCGTTCCGACCGAGACCACCAACTACAACGTCATCATCAACAACATCAGCAACGCCAATCCCGACGCGGTGATCCATTTCGGCTATGCGCCGAACGACATCGCCTTCCTGCGCAACGTCCAGGACGTCGGCACCAAGTTCAAGATGCTGTTCGCGATCTATGCCGGCCTCGAGACCGAGTTGCTCGAGAAGAACGTCGGCGCCAAGGGTCTCGAGCACATCTGGACCTATGTGCCGCCGTCCGAATTGGACTATCCCGTCAATTTCGGGATGAACATGAAGGATTTCCGCGCCGCCTGGACCAAAAAGTACAACGACGGCAAGATGGAGTTCGGCTTCAACGCGGTGGCCGGCTACACCACGGCGCTGGTGATCGAGAAGACGCTGTCGGTAGCGACCAGCCTCGACCAGATGGAGCTGCGCCGCGCGGTGTTCTCGCTCAGCGGCCAGCTCAAGACGCTGGACGGCACCTTCGCGCTGGATGAGACCGGCGGCCAGATCGGCGAACTCACGCCGCTCGGCCAGCTCACGGTCGACGAGCACGATCACATCAAGTTCGTCTCGATCTATCCGCACGAGACCGCCACCGGCAAGCCGATCTACCCGGCGCCGTGATGCAGGTGGGTGCGGCAGGCGTAACCGTCGGCGGCGAGCGGTAGCATGACCTATGCGCTCGTTGCCGGCGTGCTGTTCGGGCTGTATTTCAGCCTGGTCGGCATCGGTCTCAATCTCGTGTTCGGCGTCATGCGCATCGTCAACCTTGCGCATGGCGACATCCTGATGCTCGGCGCCTTCATCGCGCTCGGCGTGGTCGGCCTCGCCGGCATCGACCCGCTGTTCGCGGTGCCGCTGGCCTTCGTGGTCTTCGTGCTGGTGGGCGTGCTGCTGTACTGGGTGCTGGTGCCGCGGCTGCAGGGCTCGGCCAATCCGGAAATGCTGTCGATCATCCTGTTCTTCGGTCTGTCGCAGGTGATCGAGGCCGTCACCACGATCTTCGCCGGCACCAGCGAGCGCTCGATCCAGAGCCGGCTGCTCGGCACCGTGTTCACGACCATCAAGGTAAAATGGTTCGGCGGCAAGGCGGGTGGGGCAGGGCCGATCCAGATCTTCGGCCAGGGTTTTCCCGCGCCTTGGGTGATCGCGGCCATCACCAGCCTGATCGCGATCGCGCTGGTCTACCTCTATCTCTACCACACCCGGCTCGGCACCCTGACCCGCGCCGTGATGTCACGGCGCGACGAGGCATTGGCGACCGGCATCGATGTCGATCGCGTCTCGGCGGCGGCGTTCGGTATCGGGCTCGGCATCGCGGCGGTCGCCGGCGTGTTCGCGCCTTTCATGTTCGGCTCGGTGACGCCGGCGTTCGGCGCCGACGCGACGGTGACGTCGTTTGCGATCGTCGTGCTGGGTTCGCTGGGCAATCCGCTCGGTACCGCGATCGGCGGTGTCGTCTACGGTCTCTGCTACATGCTGGTGCAGACCTATCTCAGTTCCTGGGCCGACTTGCTGCCCTATGTGTTGTTGATCGTGATCCTGTTGTTGCGCCCGAGCGGTCTGCTCGGAAGGCGGGTGCGCGTTGCATAACGCCTCGAAGCACCTGCTGTTCATCCTGGCGCCGTTGGTGGTGGTGTTCGCACTGCTGCCCGGCGTCTATCAAAACCATCTGCTGCTGTTCAACTTCGTGATCTTCCTGATCCTCGCGCAAGGCGTGAACATCATCTATGGCTTCACCGGCTATCTGCCGTTCGGGTATGTCGGCTTCTTCGGCGCCGGCGCCTATGGCTTCGCAATCATGGTGATGCATCTGCATACACCGGCGCCGCTCGCCGTGCTGGTCGGCGGCGTCGTGGCGGTTGCGCTCGGCCTGTTGCTGACGCCGCTGCTGCGGCTGTCGGGCGCGTATTTCGCGATCGCCAACCTCGCGGCCTCGCTCGCGGTGCTGCATTTCGTCGCCAACCCCGCGCTGGAGGGGATCACCAAGGGCCCCTACGGCGTGTCGCTCACCGGCACGTTCAACCCGACCCACGCCTACTATGCCGCGGTCGTCGTGATGGCGCTGACGGTCGGCGCCGTGGTCTATCTGAAGAACTCGCCGTTCGGGCTGGCGCTGCAGGCCGTGCGCGAGGATGCGGTGTCGGCCTCGATGGCCGGCGTCAATATCGTGAAGATGCGGGTGATTGCCTGGCTCGCCTCGGCGCTGGTCGCCGGCCTCGCCGGCGGCATCTATGCCTGGTACGTCTCGGTGTTCTATCCGGACAACGTGTTCTCCGGCGAGTTCTCGATCTTCGCGATCGTGTTCGCGCTGTTCGGCGGCGTTGCCACCATCACCGGCCCGATCGTCGGCGTGCTGATCCTTTACGGCATCTACAATCTGATCGGCTTCACCACGCCGCAATATTTCCAGCTGATCTATGGCCTTTTGATTATGGGCCTGGTGCTGTTCCTGCCCGCAGGCTTGGTGTCGCTGGCAACGCGCAGGGGGTGGTATGTCCCCTGAGAAAAGCCCGATCCTTGAGGTCTCCAAGCTGGTCAAGCGCTTCGGCGGTTTCCATGCGCTCGACGGCCTCAGCTTTCACGTCGTGCCGGGTGAGATCCTCGGCCTCGTCGGCCCGAACGGCTCCGGCAAGACCACGGCGATCAACGTGATCTCCGGTCTCTATGCGCCTGACGGCGGCGAGGTCGTGTTCGACGGCGCGTCCGCCGGCGGCGTCGCCTCGCACAAGCTCGTTCACCGCGGCATCAACCGCACCTTCCAGGTGCCGAAGCCGTTCCTGTCGCTCACGGTACGCGAGAACATCCAGGTGGCGCTGGCCTATGGCGGCGCGACCGGTGCGCCGTCGATTGCCGAACTGCTTGAGGATTTCAGGCTGAAGGAGGTCGCCGACCGTCCGGCCGCCGATCTCAACAGCGCGCAGCAGAAGATGCTCGATCTGACCCGTGCGCTCGCCACGCGGCCGCGGCTGCTGCTGCTCGACGAACTCGCGGCCGGCCTCAACCCGGCGGAGCTCGACTGGATCGCCGGCCGCATCAAGGCCTTGGCCGCGACCGGCATGGCGATCATCGTGGTCGAGCATCTGATGGGCTTCATCGAACAGATCACCGACCGCGTCATCGTGCTCAATGCGGGCAAGGAGATCTTCGAGGGCACGCTGGCGACCGCGGTACGCGAGCCGCAGGTGATCGAGGTATTTTTGGGAGGCGAGCATGCCCACTGATGCGGTGTCGCTTCTGGACACGAGGGGCGTCGATGCCGGCTACGGCACCATGCAGGTGCTGTGGGGCGTCGATCTCGACGTCCGCCCCGGCGAGACCGTGCTGCTGCTCGGCGCCAACGGCGCGGGCAAGACCACGTTCCTGAAGTCGCTGGTCGGCCTGATCGAGGCCCGCAGCGGCCACATCAAGCTCGGCGGTGAGGACATCACCAGGATGCGCTCGTCGGACCGCATGAAGCGCGGCATGACCTACATGTCGGAGCTTGCGGTGTTTCCCGACCTGTCGATCGAGGAAAATATCCGCGTCGGCGCGCAGGCGCTGGGCCATGCCAATCCGGGGGCGCGGGTCGACGAACTGTACGGCCTGTTCCCGGTGCTGCGCGACAAGCGCCGCGATCCCGCGTCCAGCCTGTCCGGCGGTCAGCGAAAGATGCTCGGCATCGCCAAGGCGCTGTCGGCCGAGCCGAAGCTGCTGGTGATGGACGAGCCCTCGGCCGGGCTGTCGCCGCTGTTCGTCAAGGAGTTGCTGCGCGCCTTGTCGAGCCTGCAGGGCCGCGGACTGGCACTCTTGATCGCGGAGCAAAATATCGGTTTTCTCGAGATTGCCACCCGCGTATTCGTGCTGGAAGGCGGGCGGATCCGCTTCTCCGGCACGGTTGCCGAGATGAGCGGCAATGAAGAGCTGCACCGCGCCTATTTCGGGCTGAAGTGATGCGAGGTGAGGCGCCGGCGGGCTGGAAATCGGCCTCGGTTCGCGCGACAATCAACTGCAAGCCATGAAGTGCAAGCCGTAAAGTGAAAGCCATGCCCAAGAATCCGACACTCGCCTCCCTGGCCGCCGATCTCGCCGGCGGCGCGACCTCTGCCCGCAAGCTCGTCGAGCAGTGCATCGCCAAAATCGCTGATCCCTCAGGCGAGGGCCAACGCACCTTTATCCATGTCGACCGCGACGCCGCGCTCGAGGCCGCCGACGCCATGGACCGGCTGCGCAAGGCCAATGCCGCGCCGTCGCCATTTGCCGGCATACCGGTCTCGATCAAGGACCTGTTCGACATCAAGGGGCAGGTGACGCGGGCGGGCTCGCGCGCGCTGGAGGATTCCGCGCCGGCGGATGCCGATGCACCTGTCGTGGCGCGGCTCAAGCGCGCCGGCTTCATCGTGATCGGCCGCACCAACATGACCGAGTTCGCCTATTCCGGCATCGGCATCAATCCGCATTACGGCACGCCGAAGAGCGCCTGGAACCGGAGCGCCGGCCACGTGCCGGGCGGCTCGTCCTCGGGGGCGGCGGTCTCGATCGCGGACGGCATGGCGTTCGGCGCGCTCGGTACCGATACCGGCGGCTCCTGCCGGATTCCCGCCGCCTTCAACGGCATCGTCGGCTACAAGCCGACGCAACGCCGGATTCCGCTCGATGGCGGCGTGCCGCTGTCGTTCACGCTCGACAGCTACGGCCCGCTGGCCAATTCGGTGGCCTGCTGCGCCGCGCTCGACGCGGTGCTGGCGGATCAACCGGTGACGCCGATCACGTCGCGCCCGGTGAAGGGCATGCGGCTCGCGGTGCCGACCACGGTCGCGCTCGACGACCTCGACGATGCCGTCGCAAAAACCTTCGAGCGCGCGCTTGCTTCGTTGTCGCGCGCAGGCGCCTTGATCGAGCGGATCGAGGTGCCCGAATTGCTCGATGTCGGCGTCATGAACGTCAAGGGCGGCTTTGCCGCCGCCGAAAGCTATGCCTGGCATCGCTTCCTGCTGGCCAGCAAGGGCGACATCTACGATCCGCGCGTCGCCGTGCGCATCCAGCGCGGCGAGGGCTTTCCGGCCGCCGACTATATCGATCTGCTCAACGCGCGCCGCTCCTTCATCGCCCGTACCGAGAAGCGGATCGCGCCCTATGATGCGATGGTGCTGCCGACCACGGCGAACCTGCCGCCTACGATCGCCAGCCTCGCCGACGACAAGGCGTTCGCCACCGAGAATTTGCGCGCGCTGCGCAATTGCACGCTGATCAATGTGCTCGACGGCTGCGCGATCTCGCTGCCCGCGCATCACGAGGGCGAGGCGCCGGTCGGCCTGATGCTCGCCGCCGCGGGCGGTTCGGATCGGCGCATTTTCGAGCTCGCTGCCGGAATGGAGACCGTGATCCGTGTTTGATCTCACCTTCAATGTCGACGACAAAGGCGTCGCCACTCCGCTCACACTGGAAATCAGGCAGGCCGTGATCGCCGGCTGGACCGGCCGCGATCCGGTGGCGCGCGACAAGCACATCGCCGAGCTCGAGGCGCTCGGCATCGCGCGGCCCGCGACCACGCCGATCTACTACCGCTGCTCGGCGCGCCGGCTCACCTTCGCCGATGCCATCGAAGTCTGCGGCGAGGACTCGAGCGGCGAGGTCGAGTTCGTGCTGATCGGCTGGCAGGGCCGCATCTTCGTCGGCTGCGGCTCCGACCACACCGACCGCAAGGTCGAGAGCTACAGCGTCACGGTGTCGAAGCAGATGTGCGACAAGCCGATGGCATCGGAGCTGTGGGAACTCGAGGACGTGATCGGCCACTGGGACCAGCTGGTGCTGCGTTCCTGGGCCGTGATCGGCGGCCAGCGCGTGCTCTACCAGGAAGGCACGCTCGATCACATGCTGCCGGTGAAGGACCTGATCGCGCGCGGCTTCGACCAAGGTGCGCTGCCCGACGGCTGCGCCATGTTCGGCGGCACCTTCGCGGCCAAGGGCGGCATCCGCCCCGCCAGCCGGTTCGAGTTCGAGCTGGAAGACCCGGTGCTGAAGCGGAAGATCAGCCACGGCTACGATGTGGTGACGCTGCCGGTGAGGGGCTGATTGCTCGCCGCGTTGTTGTTGTGAGGGAGATGATCGACGCTTTCTCCACGTGCGTCGTCCCGGCGAAAGCCTGGCCTTCGCCGGGACCCATAACCACAGAGTGTTGTGGTTGGCACGCTGTGGCCCCACCGATCTCAACAACTGACGACGGTGGCTATGGGTCCCGGCTTTCGCCGGGACGACACCGTAATTGTGGTGACGTTCTCTGCATCTTTCGATCGGAAATCGGGTGGCGCGGGCCGCAATCAGGGGCCAGATTCCGTCCCATGACAGCAACAGCCAAAACCATTACCCGCCCATCCACCGGCATCCCGGCCCGCTTCGACGGGCTCGACTGGGACCAGATCAAGACCGACCTCGACGATCAGGGATGCGCCGTCCTCAACGGCCTGCTGACGCCTGAGGAATGCGATGCCATCGCCGCGCTGTATCCCGACGACAGCCAGTTCCGCAGCCGGATCGTGATGGGCCGTCACGGCTTCGGTCGCGGCGAGTACAAGTATTTCTCCTATCCGCTGCCGGATTTGATCGCGGAGCTGCGGCCGGCGCTCTATACGCGGCTGACCGCGACAGCCAATCGCTGGAACGAGACGATGGGGATCGATATCCGATATCCTCCGTCGCATGCGGCGTTCCTGAAGCGTTGCCATGACGCCGGACAGACGCGGCCGACGCCGCTGCTGCTGCAATATGGCGAGGGCGACTACAACTGCCTGCACCAGGATCTCTATGGCGAGCACGTGTTCCCGATCCAGGTCGCGATCCTGCTGTCGCAGCCCGGGCGCGATTTTACGGGTGGCGAATTCGTGCTGACCGAGCAGCGGCCGCGGATGCAGTCGCGGCCCGAGGTGGTGCCGCTCACCAAGGGCGATGCGGTGGCCTTTGCCGTGCATCATCGACCGGTGCAGGGGACGCGCGGACCGTATCGTGTGAATCTGCGCCACGGCGTCAGCAGGATTCGCTCCGGCCATCGCCACACCGTTGGTGTGATCTTCCACGACGCGAAGTGAGTGCGAGAGAGGCGTGGCCACCGATCTGTTCGAGACCATTGGCGATGCCCGGCCATCGCGCGAGACGATCGCGGATGGCGCGGTGCTGTTGCGCGGCTTTGTCCGGCCGTTCGAGGCCGAGCTGATCCCGGCCTTGCGTGCCATCGTCAAGCAGGCGCCGTTCCGGCATCTGATCACGCCGGGCGGCCACCGCATGTCGGTCGCGATGACCAATTGCGGCAGCGTCGGCTGGGTCTCCGATCCCAGCGGCTATCGCTATGATCCGATCGATCCCGTCTCGGGACAACCCTGGCCTGAAATGCCGGAGGTGTTGCGCAGGCTCGCCGCCGACGCCGCTGATGAAGCCGGCTTCAACGGCTTCGCGCCTGAGGCCTGCCTGATCAATCGCTACGTCCCCGGCGCAAAACTGTCGCTGCATCAGGACAAGGACGAGCTCGACTACCGCGCACCGATCGTGTCGATCTCGCTCGGGCTGCCGGCGATCTTCCTGTTCGGCGGCCTGCAGCGCAGCGACACGCCGCGCCGCTATCGACTCGAACATGGCGACGTTGCGGTGTGGGGCGGCTCGTCACGGCTATTTTATCACGGCGTGGCACCGCTCGCAGATGGCGAGCACAGTGTGCTCGGCCGCCAGCGCATCAATTTGACCTTCCGCAAGGTGCGCTGAACCGCCGGGTGGTCTAGACTTGGCGGATGACCACCAAGGCCGACCGCGCCGTCAACCGTACCGGCGTCTATCTCGCCGTGCTGCAGCTCGTCTTCACGCTGGGCTGGACCACTTATCTGATCTATCTGCCGAAGCTGTGCGCCGATGTCGGCATCGCGCCGTCGACCGTGATCCTGATCCTGATGATGGATCAAGGCATCTTCACCGTCACCGACACGGCGATGGGCATGGCCGCCGACAGGATCTCGAGCCTGGTCGGCCGCCTTGGCTTGTTTGTCGGTATCCTTGCCGCGATCTCCTGCGCCGCCTTCGTCGCATTGCCTTACGTCGCCGGCACCGGGCCGGGCGCGAGGGTCTGGCTGATCGTGCTGATCGTGATCTGGGCCGTGACGTCGTCGGCCTTGCGGGCGCCGCCGCTGACGCTGCTCGGCAAGTATCGCGCGCAACCCTCGGTGCCGTTCCTCGCGGCGCTGGCGATGCTGGGTTATGGCATCGCGGGCGCGGTCTCGCCCTATCTTGGCGTCGTGCTGCGCAACCAGGATGCACGGCTGCCGTTCGTGCTGTCAGGCGCGGTGCTGCTGCTGACCGCGCTCGCCTTCTCAGGCGTCGAGCGCCGCATCGCGGCAGAGGCGCAGCCGGCGCGGCTGGCGCCCCCGGCGAAGCGGCTCGGGGCGGTGCCGATGTTCCTGATCGGATCGATGGTGCTGCTGTCGCTCGGCTACCAGCTGCACTTCAACATCAACAGCGCGCCGTTCTATTTGCGCTTTGCCAAGGCGGACGAGCTGCAATGGCTGATGCCGGTATTCTGGATCGGCTTCAACATCGCGATGTTTCCGGCAAGCATCGTCGTCAAGCATCGCGGCGGCCTGATCGTGATGGGCGCGGCGGGACTGCTCGGTGCCTTTGCGATCATCGCCGCCGAGATCGCCGGCAGTCTCAACGTCCTGATCGTGGCGCAATTCATGGCAGGGGCCGCTTGGGGCTGCATGCTGATGAGCGCGGTGTCCGCGGCGCTCGCGATCGGGGAGGCCGGCGCGGAAGGCAAGGTCACCGGCCTCGTGTTCTCGGCGCTGGCGCTTGCGACCTTTGCGCGGATGGCGGCCGTCGCGGGCGGCCTGCAGAAGATGCCGGACTATGCGCCGCTGGTGCATTGGGCGCCGGTCGCCTGCTGGTCGGTCGCCGGCGCCGGCCTGCTCGTGATCGCCGCCTCACGGCTGCAACGCGGGGTGAAGAGCGCTTAGCGTCGCCATTCCCGTGGCGCGAAACGAACCCGGAATCTCGAGAGTCCGGGTTCGATGCTGCGCATCGCCCCGGAATGACGAGCGTTTGGCTTAGTTATTCCGCGCCGGATGGATGAACGCCCAGGGCGAGACTTCCGAATCCGTCGGCACTTCCACCGAGATCACGTAAGGCCCGCCGTCGGCCAGCGCCTTCTCCAGCACGGGGCGGAAGTGATCCGGCGAGGTGACCCGCGCGGCGCCGACACCGAAGGATTCTGCAAGCTTCACGAAATCCGGATTCACCAGGTCGGAGGCGACGACGCGGCCGTCGAAGCGCTCGCGCTGGTCGCGGCGGACATTGCCATAGGCGTTGTTGTTGAACACCAGCGTCACCACGCCGATCTTGAACTGCACGGCGGTGGCAAGCTCCTGCACGCCGAACATGAAGCCGCCGTCGCCGGTGATCGCGACCACCGGCTTGTCCGGATTGGCGACCTTGGCGCCAAGCGCGGTCGGGAGACCCGAGCCGAGCGTGCCCTGATAGCCCGAGGTGACGAAGGTCCGCGGCTCGTAGATCGGAAAGCCGTACCAGGAGGCGAAACCGACCTGCGACAGCTCGTCGGTGACAATGGCGCTCGCCGGCAGCACCTCGCGCAGGATCTTCAGATAGGCCATCTGCGGCTGGATGCGCTGGATCTCCTGCTCGGTCGCGGCCGTCGCCTCGCGGATCGCGGCGCGGCGGCCGGAGGTCCTGCGGTAGCCCACCTTGCGCACAGCGGCGGCGAGATCGGCGGTGCCGGCCTTGGCGTCCGCGATCACGCCGGCATCGGCCGGCCAGCGCCGCAGCTCGACCGGATCGATGTCGATGCGCACGCATTTCAGTCCGGCGGGCTGGTAGGGCCAGCGCGACATCGTCGGCAGCTCGAGGCGCGTGCCGATGCCGATCATCAGGTCGGTCTTCGGCCAGAGCTTGTAGGCCGAAGCCATGGTGAGCCCGAGTTCATGCGCGTTGGAGACGATGCCGCGGCCGCTGCGGAAGGCGACGACAGGCGCGTCGATCATCTCGGCCAATTCGAGGATCTCCTCGCGCGCCTCGATGGCGCCGCTGCCGACGAAGATCATCGGCGCCTTGCTGCCGGCGATCAGGTCGGCGGCCGCCTTGATGCGGTCCGCATCGGGCTGCGGCGCCGGCAACGGATCGAACGGCTTGACGGCTGTGACCTGGGTGCGCTGGGTGAACACGTCCCACGGCATCTCCAGCGAGGCCGGGCCGCGCCGGCCCGACAGCATCTCCTGGAACGCGCGCGACACCAGCGCGGGGGCGTTATCAGGGTATTCGATCCGGTCGGCCCATTTCACGAAGGTGCGCAGCGTCGCGAGCTGGTCCGGCATCTCGTGCAGATGGCCGCGGCCCTTGCCGAGGAACTGCGTCGGCACCTGACCGGTCAGGCACAGCACCGGCTCGTTGCAGCCGAATGCGGTGAGCAGCGCCGCCGAGGCGTTGAGCACGCCCGGGCCGGGCACCACGCTGAACACGCCGGACTTGCCGCTGGAGCGCGCATAGCCGAACGCCATGTAGCCGCAGGCCTGCTCATGCCGGGCGCCGATCACCTTGAGCTGGGCCTGGTGGAAGGCATCGAACAGGCCATAGATCTGCGCGCCGGGCAGGCCGAACACGGTGTCGACGCCGTGGGCGACGAGGCCGTTGACGATCGCTTCGCCGCCGGATGTTGAGGTCATGGCACTGTCCACTTTGCTGGTGAGGTTAGGTGGCTTCGTCGACGACGCTGTTGCGCAGGATGCCGACGCCTTCGGCCTCGACCTCGACGACATCGCCGGGCTTCAGATAGCGCGGCGGATCGAACCGCGCACCTGCACCGGTCGGGGTGCCCGTGACGATGATGTCGCCGGGAACCAGCGTCGTGAAGGTCGAGATGTAGTTGATGAGGTAGCGGAAGCCGAAGATCAAGCGCGAGGTGCGGTCGTCCTGGCGGGTCTCGCCGTTCACCCGCGTGGTCAGACGGATATCGGCGATCTGCGCTTCACCGGTGTAGGGCACGATCCACGGGCCGAGGCTGCCGGTGGAATCGAAGTTCTTGCCCTGGGTGACGTTGAACTTGGCGTGCCGCACCCAGTCGCGGATGGTGCCTTCATTGCAGAGCGTGATCGCGGCGATGTGATCGAGCGCGGCGCTCTCCGCAATGTGCCGGCCGGCCTTGCCGATCACCAGAACCAGCTCGCCCTCATAGTCGAGCTGCGGCGAGATGCGCGGCCGCACCACCGGCGTGTTGTGGCCGACGAAGGAGCGCGGCACCCGCAGGAACATGCTCGGGTATTTCGGCGCGTCCGAGCCGTCCTTGTATTCGGCATTGCGGTCCGGGTAGTTGACGCCGATGCAGATGATCTTTTCCGGCGCCGGGATCGGAGGCTGCCAGTCGACTGCGTCGAGCGCGTGGTCGGGCGCGCGCCTGGCGGCGTCCTCCACGAGCCTGCTCAGCGCGCCGGCGGCGATCGCCTCGCGCAGCGTCGGATAGTCCTTGGCGAAGCGCGACGAGAGGTCGACGATGCCGGTGTCGGTGACGACGCCATAGCTGGTGGCGCCGTTGAAGGAATAGGTGGCGAGGCGAGGAGAGGGCATTAGTAGTCCCATAATTGGTGTCGTCCTGCGAAAGCAGGGACGACGTGAGGAGGAAGGCGCGCACTAGTCCGCGACCAGCACGTCGGCGACGAAGCGCGGCTCGCGCACCGCTTGGCCGGCGAAGGTCGAGCCTTCCTCGAACCAGGAGCGCGGCGCCGGCGCGCCCCACAGCGTCTGGCGGCGCGGATCGCGCAGCGACCAGCGCAGCGGCTCATGGTCGTGATCACCGGTGAAATAATCGCTGGTGTAGAGCTCGATGCGGTGGCCGTCGGGATCGCGGATGTACAGGAAGAAGGCGTTGGAGATGCCGTGCCGGCCAGGACCGCGCTCGATGTTCTTGAGGTAGCCGGAGGAGGCCATCACGTCGCAGAGATGCACGATGTTCATCGCGGTCGGTACCCAATAGGCGATGTGGTGCAGGCGCGGGCCGCGGCCGTTGGTGATGGCGAAGTCGTGGACATTGCCCTTGCGGTGCATCCAGGCGGCTGCGATGCGGCCGTTGTCCCCGTCCTCCTCGGCATATTCGGTGAGACGGAAGCCGAGCCGGGCGTAGAAATCGACTGTGTCCTGCACCTCGGCGGCGAACACGTTGAAATGGTCGAGCCGCTGCGGATGGCAGCCCTTGTAGAGATCGTAGCGCCGCAAGAGATGGGGGCGCTTCTCCATCGTAGCGTAAAGCTCGATCTGGAAGCCGAACGGATCGGTGAATTGCAGGGTGCGGCCCTGGAACGGCTGGTCGACGAAAGCGTAGGCGATGCCGTTCTCGGAGAAGAAGGCGGCGGCCTTGTCGAGGTCGCCGTCGTTGCCGACCTTGAAGCCAAGCCGGTTGCAGGCCGCCTTCGGCGCCTTGCGCAGCACCACCGAGTGATGCTGGTGCTCCTCGCTGGCGCGCAGATACACCGACTTGTCGTCGCGGTTCTCGATGTGGAGGCCGACCGTCTTCTCGTAGAAGGCGGCGCTCTTGTCGAGATTCGTGACGTCGAGCACGGCATGGCTGCAGCGGATGATGTTGAACGGCGGATCGAAAACGTGCGTTGGAACGGGCATCGGTGTTTCCCCTCAATTCTATCGTCATTCCGGGGCTCGCGAAGCGAGAACCCGGAATCTCGAGGTTCCGGGTTCGATGCTGCGCATCGCCCCGGAACGACGGCTGGCTAAATTCCCAGTTTCTGAATCTTGTGCGTCCCGCGCGCGAGCGAGACGTGCTTGGTTTCCATGTAGAAGTCGAACGAGTAGTCGCCGCCGTCGCGGCCGATGCCTGACGACTTCATGCCGCCGAACGGGGTCGGCAGATGGCGGACGTTCTCCGAATTGAGCCAGATCATGCCGGCTTCCAGCGCATCCGCCACGCGCAGCGCGCGGCCCATGTCGCCGGTCCAGACATAGCCGGTCAGGCCGTACTGCACGCCGTTGGCGATCTCGATGGCGTCAGCTTCGTCCTTGAACGGGATCACGGTCAGGAACGGGCCGAACACCTCCTCCTGCGCGACGCGCATTTTTGCGTTCGCGCCGGTCACCAGCGTCGGCTGCACATAGTGGCCGCCGCCAGGACCGTCATGCGGCTTGCCGCCGACCGCGATCGTGGCGCCGTCCTTCTTGGCGACGTCGAAATAGCTGCACACCTTGGCGAGATGCCGCTCATGGATCAGCGGCCCGATCTCGGTGGCGGGATCGAGGGGGTGGCCAACCTTGAGCGCCTTTACGCGTTGGGTCAGCTTCTCGATGAACTTGCCGGCGACGCTCTCCTGAACCAGCAGCCGGCTCGACGACGTGCAGCGCTCGCCATTGAGCGAGTAGATCATGAACACGACGGCATCGAGCGCGCGATCGAGATCGGCATCATCGAATACGATCACCGGGTTCTTGCCGCCGAGCTCGAAATGCACCCGCTTCAAGGTCGGCGCGCCCTGCGCCATGATCGCTGAGCCCGTCGCGCTCTCGCCGACGAAGCCGATCGCCTTGATGGCGGGGTGCTCGGTCAGCGCCTTGCCGGCCTCTTCGCCGAAACCATGCACGGTGTTGAGCACGCCGTCGGGGATGCCGGCCTGTTTTGCGAGTTTGACCAGCAGATCGGCGGTGACGGGCGACCATTCCGCCGGCTTGTGCACCACGGTGCAGCCGGCCGCGAGCGCCGGCGCGATCTTCCAGGTCGAGAGCATGAACGGCGTATTCCACGGCGTGATCACGCCGACCGGGCCGATCGGCACGCGGGTCGAGATGTTCCAGTGCTCGTCCGAAGGCGTGTTGAGACCGTCGCGGGCCTCGCCGCATTTGTCGGCGAAGAAGCGGAAATTCTCCGCGGCGCGGATCGCGGCCTTGGCCATGAAGCGGTGCGCCTGGCCGGTGTCGATGCATTCGAGCACGGCGATGTCGTCGGCGCGCGCCTCGATCGCATCGGCGACGCGATGCAGCAGCTTGCGGCGCTGCGCCGCCGGCATGTCGCGCCAGGCCTTGAAGGCCTCGGACGCCGCGGTTGCGGCACGGTCGATATCCTCGGCATTGCCGCGTGCGACCGTCGCCAGCACCGTGCCGTCAATCGGCGATCTCGTCTCGAAGGTCTGGCCGGAGGCCGCCGGCACGATCTTGCCGTCGATCACATGGCCGATGCCTTCGGCTTTCAAGCTTGCAAGCAGCGGGCCGGCGCGATCGCGGTTGGCCTGGAACACGTCGGCTGGCGATTTCGCTGTCGCTTTATCCATTGACCGTCTCCACCTTCAGTGCGTCGTGGATGTTGTTGCGTTTCCAGCTGGTTTCCTTGTCGTTGATCTGCATGTCGAACGACAACGCGAATTTGCTGTTGGCGAAGACCGGATCGAGATGAGCCGATAGCGCCTTGAAGATGTACTCGCCGGCCTTCTTGCGGGTGGCGAGATCGCGGCCTTCGCCGAGCCGCAGCACCATGTCGAGGAAACCGTAATTCTTGCGGCCGTCGGCGATCGCGTAGTGCTCGCATCTGACGGCACGGACGCGGATGCCGCCGAGCGGGAAGATGCCGGTCTCGACCGCGGCCTTGCGGACCAGTTCGACCGTCGCGCCCATGTCGACCAGATCGTCGAGATTGGCAGAGTATTCAAGCGTGAAATGCGGCATGCAGCGCTCCTGCTGAAGGCGTCAGGCGAAGTAGCAGCTTACGGAACCATACGGTCCGTAGTCGGCCTGGATGGTGTCGCCCGTGCGGGTCTCGATCGGACGGATGAAGGAGCCCGCCAGCACGACCTGGCCGGCTTCCAACGCCAGCCCGTTCGGCGCGATCTTGTTGGCGAGCCACGCCACCGCGGTCGCCGGATGATTCAACACGCCGGCGGCCAGGCCGGTTTCCTCGAGCTGGCCATTTCGGAAGCACAGCGCGCCGATCCAGCGCAGGTCGGCGTCCAGCGGGCGGATCGGCCGGCCGCCGAGCACGATGCCGGCATTGGCGGCGTTGTCGGCGATGGTGTCGAAGATCTTGCGGGTCGCCTTGGTCTCGGGATCGACGCGCTCGACCCTGGTATCCAGGATCTCCAGCGCCGGTACCACGAAATCGGTCGCGTTCAGCACATCGAACAGTGTGCAGTTCGGCCCGGTCAGGCGATGCTTCATCACGAAGGCAAGCTCGGCCTCGACGCGGGTGGCGATGAAGCGGTCGGTCGGGACCAGGCCGCCATCGGCGAAGAACATGTCGTCGAGCAGGATTCCGGAATCGGGCTCGTCGATATTGAGCGCGCTCTGCATCGCCTTCGAGGTCAGGCCGATCTTGTGGCCCTTGACGACGCGGCCCTGCGCCACCTTCATCTCGACCCAGGCCTTCTGAATCGCGTAGGCGTCTTCGAGGGTGATGCGGGGGTATTCCAGCGAGAGCTGGCGGATTTGCTTGCGGGTCTTTTCCGCGCCGTCGAGCCGTTCGGCGGCAGCGCGGATATCGTCCTTGGAGAGGGCCATGCGTGCTACACAAAAGTGGATGTCGGGAGATGATTAACATGTTAATTGAATTCCCGCAAACTGAATCAAGGCATGTTGCAACGCAAAATTTCGTTGCGCAGGATTAGGTAATGGCGCGCAAAAATTCGAACGACATTCGGCCGGGGCAGGGCGAGGACGTGGCGGCGCGACGGACACCGATGCGCGAGTTCTCGCGCTCGCTGCCGATGTCGCTGCTTCGCGCCCGCGAGGCGGTGATGCGGCAATTCCGTCCGTCGCTGCGCAATCACGGGCTGACCGAGCAGCAATGGCGGATCCTGCGCGCGCTCACCGCGGTCGACGAGATCGAGGTCACCGAACTCGCCCGCATGGCGTTTCTGCTCGGCCCGAGCCTGTCGCGAATCCTTCGCGATCTCGAGGGCCGCGCGTTGATCGAGCGCAAGGCAGCGGAGAACGACGCGCGGCGCGCAGTGGTTTCGATCTCCGCCAAGGGGTTGAAGCTGATCGAGGCGGTGGCGCCGACGTCGGAGACGATCTATGCCGAGATCACCCGGCGCTTCGGGGCGCGCAAGCTTGCCGAATTGCAGGAGATGCTGGGCGCGCTCGAAGCGAGCCTGGCCGGAATGGGCTCGTCCGATGACGCCGAGGTCGAGGCTGACGAGTAGCTTCGATCATGCGCGGCATTCGCGCTCAGGCCATGTAGGGCACGCGCGAAATCACGTTGATGGCGCGGAATTCGGCAATCCAGCCCGCGACCTTCGAGTGGGACCATTCGATATGGCGGCGCAAGATGGCTGCCGCCGCGTCGCCGTCACGCGTGCGCAAGGCCTCGATGATCACCAGATGCTCGTCCATGAAGGAATCGATCTGCGGCGCGGTCAGGGCGACCTGAATGTGCTTGCCGATCACGAAAGCGCAGTGGGTGCGCTTGAGGGCTTCGATCATCTCGCGATTGGCGCCGTAACCCAGGCAGCGGATATGGAGGTCGCCTTCGATCTCATCGAGTTCGCCGACGCCGACGCGGTCGCGGTGCTGGATCCCCTCGCGCAGCCGCTCCGCCATACGGTCGAGCAGGGCGGCAGGAATTGTCGCCGTCGCGGATTTGAGGAGCAGCGGCTCGAGCGTTGCGCGCACCTCGAAGATGTCGCGGAGGCGGTCCTCGTCCAACGGCACTACGTACCAGTGCGCCTTGGCGCCCTTCTCGAGGATGCCGATCGCCTGCGCGCGCAGCAGCAGGTTGCGCGCCACCGTGCGCCCCACCCGGAAATGCCGCGCCAATGCGAGCTCGCTGACGCGGAAGCGTCCGAACAGCGACCGGTAAATGATCTCACGTTCGAGCTTGTAGTAGAGCGTATCCCAAGCGTCGCTGCGCACGGCATCGACGGGGCCGTCGGTCAGCCCAAACATTTCCGGTGTGATCGGGACGCGCCGAGGGTCGACCTTGCGCTTGCCGGCGATGACGCCGCGACCGTCGAACCGCCGCACCAGGCCGATATGCTCGAGCTGTTCAAAAGCTTGCCGCACCGGAGAGCGGCTGGAGCCGAACAAGGTCGCGATCGCCGATTCGGAAAGGACCGTGCCAGGTGGCACGTGACCGGCGCGGATGTGCTTTGCCAATGCGCTCTTGATCAGCGCGTAGGCCGGCTGTTTTCGTCTGGTCTGCGATTTCGCTCGTGGAATCGACATGGAATGGCTGCCCGCTGGCCACACTATCACGTGATCGCGTCATGGTCGCTCGTAGCAGGCATTTACGCACCTCTGCCAGCGAACTTTTGACTATTGCGTGCAATGTGCAATCATGTTTAGCTGGGTCAAGCGCCAGATTGATGGTCGCCGTTGCACGGCTTGTGCGCTGCAGCGGTGCTCACGTTTGCTCGTCGCGCCGTTTGATGGCTGCGAACGGGCCAACAGATCGACGCGTCAGCTCGTCTCAACGCAGCCGACAGCAAGTTCGGCGCATCACAGGGAGGATGGAATGAAACTGACGAGACGTGAGTTTTCCGCTGGTTTGGCGGCAGGTCTCGCTGCACCCGCGCTGATGCGCAGCGCTTGGGCGCAGGGTGCGACGATCAAGATCGGCATGTGCGTGCCGGTGACCGGACCCGCGGCGGAGCAGGGGCTGTGGGCCCAGAACGGCGCCAAGCTGGCGCTGGCCGCGGTCAACAAGGCCGGCGGCGTGCTCGGCAAGCAGGTCGAACTCGTCATCGAGGACGATCAGACCACCAATCCGGGCATCGTGCTGGCATTCTCCAAGCTCGCCGCGCAATCCGACATCGTCGCCTTCCTCGGCTCGATCCGCTCGACCCAGGTGCAGGCGATGGCGCCCGACGTGATCAAGGTCGGCAAGCCGGTGATGATCGGCGGCACCAATCCCGACCTCACCCATTCCGGCAATCCCTGGCTGTTCCGCTTCCGTCCGAACGACAATTATTCCGGCCGCGTGATCGCCGACTTCGGCGTCAACACGCTCGGCAAGAAGAAATGGGCGATCGTGCATTCCACCGACGCCTTCGGCACCGCGGGCGGCAAGGCACTCTCGGAAGCGCTGACCAAGCTTGGCGCGCCGCCGGTGCTCGACCAGGGCTATGCCAATCAGAGTCAGGACTTCACCCCGGTCGTACTGGCCGTGAAGCAGTCCGGCGCTGACGTGCTCGGCACCTACTTCACCTTCGAGAACGATCTCGGCATCTTTGCCCGCCAGCTGCGCCAGCTCGGCGTCAATATCCCCTGGGTCGGCTCGCCCTCGGTGGTGGCGGTCTCCTCGACCAAGCTCGCCGGCCCCGCGCTGTTCAACACCTACGGCGTCGCCGACTTCGCCGAGGATTCAAGCGATGCGGCGAAGGCGTTCGGCAAGGCCTATCGCGATGCCTACAAGACCGCGCCCGACAACCAGAGCGCTTGGCCGTACGATGCGATCACCATCCTGTCGGCGGCGATCAACAAGGCCGGCTCGACCGATCCGAACAAGATCCGCGACGCCATCCTCGCGACGCAGAAGTTCGCCGGCGCCGAGGGCGAGTACAATTTCGACAAGAACGGCGACGGTCTGCACGGCTACAATGTCGTGAAGAACGACAAGGGCAAGATCGTCTACGACAAGCATATCGACTTCAACGATTGATAGCGGTTCGGCCTCTCCGGGCCACCTCGGAGAGGCCGTTCGCCCGCGACACAATTCTCAGATCGAGCGCTCGTCATGGATCTCGTCCTCCAACTGCTCTTTACCGGCATCGGCATCGGCGCGGTCTACGCGCTGGTCGCGCTCGGTTTCGTGCTGATCTTCCGTGCCACCAACGTGGTGAACTTCGCGCAAGGCGAGTTCTCGATGGTCGCCGCCTATCTGATGGTGGTGTTCTCGGTCGATCTCGGCTGGCCTTACTGGCTGTCGTTCCTGATCGCGCTCGCCGGCATGGCGTTGTTCGGCGTCATCTTCAATCTCGGCGTCTATTATCCGCTGCGCAATCGCACCTATCTGCCCGTGATCATCGCCACCATCGGCGCCTCGATCCTGCTGTCGAACTCGGTGCTTGCGATCTACGGCCCGCAGCCGCAGGTGCTGCAGGGCTGGTTCGATACGCCCGGCATCCAGCTCGGCCCGGTCTATCTCGACAGCCAGTATCTTCTGATCATCGGCGTCACGATCCTTCTGGTGCTGTTCAATTTTTGGTTCTTCGAGAAGACGCTGCTCGGCAAGAAGTTGCAGGCGACCTCGCAGGATAAGGAAATGGCCTCGCTGCTCGGCATTTCCGTTTCCACCATGATCATGATCACCTTCATCTATTCGGCCGTGCTCGGCGGTCTCGCCGGCATCCTGGTGGCGCCGGTGCTGTTCGTCTCGATCCAGATGGGCTCGACGATTGCGCTGAAGGCGTTTGCCGCGACCATCATCGGCGGCTTCGGTGACGTTGCCGGCGCCATCGTCGGTGGCCTCGCGCTCGGCGTCATCGAGACGTTCGGCGCCGCCTATATTTCGGTGCCGTACAAGGACGGCTTTGCCTTCCTGGTGCTGATCGCTTTCCTGGTGTTCCGGCCGCAGGGCATCTTCGGCGAACGCGTCGCGGAGAAAGCATGAGCGCCACCGACAACATGATCCCCGCGCCGGCCGTGCGCTCGAAGCCGCTGATCATCCGTCATCTGCCGTATTTCATCGGCGCCGCGGTGCTGGTGGCGCTCGCCGCCGGCATGCGGTTCGACGGGTACATCCTCAACATCCTGCTGCAGGCCACGACCTTCTCGATCGCGGTGTTCGGGCTGTCGGTCGTGCTCGGCCTGTGCGGCCAGATCAACCTGGCGCAGGCCGCGTTCTTCGGCTTCGGCGCCTATGTGGTCGGGCTCGGCACCGCGGACCTGCACCTGAACTTCTGGCTCTGCCTGGTTGGCGCCTGCGCGATCACGCTGATCGCCGGCGCGTTCCTCGGCATGTCGACGCTGCGGCTCGGCGGGCACTACCTTGCGATGGTGACGATCTCGTTCCAGCAGATCGTGACGCTGGTGATGATCAATGCCATCGGCGTGACCCACGGGCCGGACGGCGTCGCCAACATTCGCCGGCCGGAGCTGTTCCAGTCCTCGCAGAGCTACCTGGCCTTCTGC
The DNA here is from genome assembly GCF_024171085.1 of Bradyrhizobium sp. USDA 4541. NCBI lineage: Bacteria > Pseudomonadati > Pseudomonadota > Alphaproteobacteria > Hyphomicrobiales > Nitrobacteraceae > Bradyrhizobium > Bradyrhizobium sp. USDA 4541. The sequence goes on along the minus strand of NZ_JALJZF010000001.1, from coordinate 7,696,905 downwards.
GTCGCGATGCTCGCGATCGTCGGTTATCTGGTCTGGCATCTGCCTGATACCAAGCTCGGCCGCGCCATGCGCGCGGTGCGTGACAACGAGCTTGCGGCGGGCGTCAATGGCATCGACGTGTTCCGCACCAAGATCTACGCCTTCGGCCTGTGCGCGTTGCTCGGCGGTCTGGCCGGTGGCCTGTTCGCCGGCGGCTTCGCCTATGTCAGCCCGGACCAGTTCTCGTTCGCAGAATCGATCGTGTTCCTGACCATGTCGCTGCTCGGCGGCGTGGCCTCGCCGATTGGCTCGGTGATCGGTACGGGCCTCCTGATCCTGATCCCGGAATGGCTGCGCTTCCTCAAGAGCGTGCCGGGACTTTATCTGGCGATCTACGGCCTGTTCGTGATCCTGATCATCCGCTTCATGCCCGACGGCATCTGGGGTTTTGTGTCGGACGCATTCACGCGCTGGCGTGCGCACACCAAGGCGCCGCCGGCCGCGGCGGCCTTACAGCTCAAGCCGGCGACGTCAGGCGGCGACATCGTGCTCGAAGTGACCGGGCTCTCGAAGCACTTTGGCGGCCTCAAGGCGGTCGACGGCGTCGATATCGCGGTGAAGCGCGGCAGCGTGCATGCGCTGATCGGGCCGAACGGCTCCGGCAAGACCACGACGCTGAACGTGCTGTCCGGGCTCTACAAGGCGACCGCGGGCAGGATCGTGCTCGACGGCACCGACATCACCAACATGGCGCCGCATCAGCGCACGGCGGCCGGCCTCGGACGCACCTTCCAGAACATCCGCCTGTTCCGCTCGATGACCGCGCTGGAGAATGTCGAGATCGGCGCCGAACGGCCCGGCAACACCATGATCGGGAAGGGCGAGGACGCGCTGACCGAGCGCGCGATGGAGGCGCTGACCTTCGTCGGGCTCGGTAACCGCGCCAACGAATTGATCTCGAGCTTCTCCTACGGCCACCAGCGCCTGATCGAGATCGCGCGGGCGCTGGCGTCGAACCCGACGCTGCTGCTGCTCGACGAGCCGGCGGCCGGTCTCAACTCGACCGAGAAGCTGGAGCTGCATGAGCTGCTGAAGCGCATCGCTGCCCAGGGCCTCACCATCCTGATCATCGATCACGACATGACGCTGGTGTCGGAGGCCGCCCAGCACATCACCGTGCTGAACTTCGGACGCCGCATCGCGGACGGCGAGTCGATGGCGGTGCTGCGCCATCCCGACGTCGTCTCCGCCTATCTCGGGAGCGAATGATGCCGCTGCTCGAAATCCGCAATCTCGTGGTCCGCTACGGCGAGATCGAAGCGCTGCGCGGCGTCACCATCGCCGTGGAGCAGGGCCAGGTGGTCACGCTGCTCGGCGCCAACGGCGCCGGCAAGTCGACCACGCTGCGCGCGATCTCAGGCCTCGCCAAGCCCGCCTCCGGCGACATTATGTTCGACGGCCACTCGATCGCGGGCCTCGGGCCCGAAGCGATCGTCCGGCTCGGCATCTCGCACGTGCCGGAAGGCCGCCGCGTGTTTCCGGGCCTCACCGTGAAAGAGAACATCATGCTCGGCGCATCGAACCGGAAGGTGCCGGCGTCGCAGATCTCGCGCGAGGCCGACGCGATGTTCGATCTGTTCCCGGACATCCGCGCCTTTTCCAACGCGCTCGGCTGGACGCTGTCCGGCGGCCAGCTGCAGATGGTCGCGGTGGCGCGCGGCCTGATGGCCAAGCCGCGGCTGCTGCTGCTCGACGAACCGTCGCTCGGGCTGGCGCCTGTGATCGTGCAGGCGGTGTTCCGCATCATTTCGCAGATCAGGAAGGACACCACGGTCTTGCTCGTCGAGCAAAATGCGCGCATGGGACTTTCGGTCGCCGATCATGGCTTTGTCCTGGAAACGGGGCGGATCGTGCTGGGCGGCAAGCCCGACGAATTGTGGGGCAATGAGGCTATCGCCGCGGCCTATCTCGGCGGCCACGCCAAAACCCACGCCTGACAACGTCCCGTGCTTTACTGAGCGAGCTGGTTTTTCATGGTCACCATCAAGGTCGATAACCTCATCAACTTCGTGTCCGAGGTGTTTTCCCATTCGGAGTCCTCTCCGGAAGAGGCGAAGCGCATCGCGACCTATCTGACGACCGCGAATCTTACAGGTCATGACAGCCACGGCGTGATCCGCGTGCCGGTTTATGTCAGGTGGAAGAAGATGGGCTCGATCGTGCCGAACCAGTCTCCCGAGGTGGTGGTCGACACGCCATCGCTCGCGGTGGTCGACGGCAAGTTCGGCTATGGCCAGACCGTCACGCCGGTTGCGGTCAGACTCGGCATCGAGAAGTGCAAGAAGGCGGGGCTCGCCGCGGTCGCGCTGCGCAACTCCGGTCATCTCGGCCGCGTCGGCGACTGGGCCGAGATGGCCGCCGCCGAAGGTCTTGTTTCAATTCATTTCGTGACCGCGGCCGGCTCGCTGCTGGTTGCGCCTTACGGCGGCGTCGAGAAGCGCCTGTCCACGGCGCCGTATTGCGTCGGCATTCCGCGTCAGGGCCAGGATCCGATCGTGCTCGATTTTGCGACCTCGGTTGTCGCCGAGGGCAAGTGCCTGGTGGCAAGCCGCGGCGGCAAGAAGCTGCCGATCGGCGCGCTCGTCGATGCCGACGGCACGCTGAGCGAGGATCCCCACGTGCTGTATGGGCCGTACACGCCGGACGGACCGCGCGACCACACCAAGGGAACTGGCGCGATCCGCGCCTTCGGCGATCACAAGGGCTCGGGTCTCGCCTTCATCTGCGAACTGCTGGGCGGCGCGCTGACCGGCACCGGCGCGACGTCGTCGGACCGGCGCTTCGCCAACGGCATGATGGCGTTCTACATCGACCCCAAGGTGATCGACACCAGCAATTTCTTCGATGGAGAAATCACCCGCTACACCGATTTCATCCGCGCCACCAAGCCGATCGCGGGCACGGATTCCGTGCTGGTTCCAGGCGATCCGGAGCGGAAAACCCGTGCCGATCGCACCAGGAATGGCATCCCCTTGCCTGACGACACGTGGGCGGCGATAGTGAATACCGCGCGCGAAGTCGGCGTCAGCGAAGTTTCTATCCAGCGGGCGACCAGCTGAAGGCTCGTCCCCCAATAAACCGCAAAGGGAAACGCGATCAATGGCAAACAAGGTCAAGCAAGTCTGGGCATCGGGCAAAGCGGTGGTGAACGCGTGGCTCGCGATCCCCTCGGGATTCTCGGCCGAAGTGATCGCGCAATGCGGCTTCGACAGCGTCACCGTCGACATGCAGCACGGTGTGCAGGATTATCAGTCGATGGTGCAGTGCTTTCAGTCGATGCACGCCCATCCGGTGACGCCGATGGTCCGCGTGCCCTGGAATGAGCCCGGCATCATCGGCAAGGTGCTGGACGGCGGCGCCTATGGCGTGATCTGCCCGATGGTCAACACACCGCAGGAAGCCAGAAACCTCGTCTCCTACGCCAAATATCCGCCGAAGGGCGTGCGCTCCAACGGCCCGATCCGCGCCGGCATGTACGGCTCGGCCGGCACCTATCAGCAGACCGCCAACGACGAGATCGTGCTGCTGCCGATGATGGAGACCAAGACCGCGGTCGAGAACATGGAAGCGATCCTCGATGTCGAAGGCATCGATGGCGTCTATATCGGCCCGTCCGATCTCGGCTTCTCCTACGGCCTGGTGCCGAAGCTCGATCGCGACGAGCCGGAGATCCTCAAGATCTACGAGAAGATCATCAAGGAATGCGGCAAGCGCGGCCTCAATCCGGGCATCCACTGCTCGGGCGCCGAAGGCGCGGTGCGCGCGATCAACATGGGCTTCAAGCTCGTGACGCTGTCGAACGAGGTCGGCCTGATGCAGGTCTACGCCAAGATGCAGGTCAACGCGACCCGCGAGAAGTCCGGCGGCAAGGCGTAAGCTCTGTCCGCGATGTTAGCTCTGCTCCCTCGCCCTGCTTTTGCGGGAAGAGGGTTGGGGTGAGGGGCTCTATCCGGCTAGCACCGTCTTTGTAATTGGCAACGTGCGTCGCCCCTCACCCGAATTGTCGCTGTGCGAGAATTCGACCTCTCCCCGTAAAGGACGGGGAGAGGTGACTAACTCCAAAGGAGAACTCCGATGGCCTCGGCACAAGTGATCCGCCTGCACGCCGACGACAGCGTCCTGATCGCGCGCGCGAGCCTGCCGCCGGGGCTTGAGGTGACTGAGGGCATCACGACGGTCGATCGGATCCCCGCGGGCCACAAGGTCGCGATCAAGCCGATCGCGCAAGGCGAGCCGATCCGGCGCTACGGCCAGATCATCGGCTTTGCGACCCAGCCGATCGCGCCCGGCCAGCACGTACATACGCAGAACTGCGGCATGGGTGATTTCGCCAAGGATTATGCCTATGGCGTCGACGTCAAGCCGGTGCCGAACTTCGATCTGCCGGCGACCTTCGAAGGCATCCGCCGCGCCGACGGCCGCGTCGCGACCCGCAACTATATCGGCATCCTCACCTCGGTGAATTGCAGCGCCCATGTCGCCGGCATCGTGGCCGACATGTTCAAGAAGAATCCGTTCACCGGCGACAATCCGCTCGCCGATTACCCGAGTGTCGACGGCGTCGTCGCGCTGACCCACAAGACCGGCTGCGGCATGACCCAGGACGAGCCCTTGGCGCTGCTCCGCCGCACGCTCGGCGGCTATGCGCGGCACGTCAATTTCTCCAACGTCATCGTGCTCGGCCTCGGCTGCGAGGTGAACCAGATCGGCGGCCTGATGCAGGAGCAGAAGCTCGCCGGCCGCCTCCGCGCGATGGACATCCAGGAGGTCGGCGGCACCCGCAAGACTGTGGAAGCCGGCGTTGCCTTCGTGAAGGAGGCGCTCGCCGATGCCAACAAGGTCAAGCGCGAGGCGGTGCCGGCGTGCGAACTCACCGTGGCGCTGCAATGCGGTGGCTCGGATGGTTACTCCGGCGTATCTGCCAATCCGGCGCTCGGCGCGGCGAGCGATTTGCTGGTCCGTCACGGCGGCACCGTGATCCTCTCGGAGACGCCCGAGACCTATGGCGCGGAGCATCTTCTGACTCGCCGCGCCGTCAGCCGCGAGGTCGGCGAGAAGCTGGTCGGCCTGATGCGCTGGTGGGAGGAGTACACCCAGCGTGAGGGCGCCGAAATGAACGCCAATCCGAGCCCGGGCAACAAGGCCGGCGGTCTCACCACCATCCTTGAGAAGTCGCTGGGCGCGATGGCCAAGGCCGGCAGCACCAACCTCGTCGACGTCCTCAACTACGCCGAGCCCGTCACCAAGAAGGGCTTTGTGTTCATGGACACGCCCGGCTACGACCCGGTCGCCGCGACCGGGCAGGTCGCGGGCGGCGCCAACCTCGTCTGCTTCACCACCGGCCGCGGCAGCGTGTTCGGCTGCAAGCCGGCGCCGTCGATCAAGCTCGCCACCAACACGCCGATGTTCAAGCGGATGGAAGACGACATGGACGTCAACTGCGGCACCATCCTCGACGGCGAGGAGAGCGTGCAGGAATGCGGCCAGCGCATCTTCGACCTCATCCTCAAGACCGCCTCGGGCCAGCCGACCAAGAGCGAGAGCTTTGACTTCGGCGGCGCCGAATTCGCGCCGTGGGTGCTCGGCGCGACGATGTAGAATTGGGCCACGATCTAGCCTTTTACTCCGCCGTCGTCCCTGCGAAAGCTCTAGGACCGATCGACATTCAGGATTCCCAAGCGGTTTGATCGCTGATTCATAGAGTTCCGTGATTTGAGACACGGAGCAGATGGTGGCGGCGAAACGATATGAGCTGACGGAGGCGCAATGGGCGAGGATTGCGCCACTGCTGCCGGGGAAAGCTGGCGACCCGGGACGTACGGCTGCGGACAATCGACTGTTCGTCAACGGATGTTTGTGGGTTTTGCGATCGGGCGCACACTGGAGCGACCTGCCGGAACGGTACGGCAAGTGGAAAACGGTGCATCAGCGCTTCAGCCGCTGGTGCCATGCCGGCGTCTGGGAGCGCGTGTTCGCTGCTCTGACCGCCGATCGCGACAACCAGTATCTGATGATCGACAGCACCATCGTTCGCGCCCACCAGCAGGCGACGAGCGGAAAAGGGGGGCCAAAGATCAGGCGCTGGGGCGTTCCCGAGGTGGACTGACCACCAAGATCCACATGCTGGCTGATGCGCTCGGCCGTCCGCTCCGCTTCATCGTCACGGCTGGGCAAGTTAATGACATCACCCAGGCGCCGGCACTGCTCCACGGCCAAAGCGGCGATGCCGTGCTCGCCGACAAGGCCTATGACGGCAACGCCCTGCGTGCGATCATCGCGGAAATCGGCGCAACGGCGGTGATCCCGTCAAACCGCACCCGCAGGATCATCATTCCGCACGACGCCGACGCATACAAACAGCGCAACCGCATCGAGCGCTGCTTTTGCCAGCTCAAACACTTCCGACGCTTGGCAACCCGTTATGACAGGCGATCTGACAACTTTACCGGCTTCATCCATCTCGCTGCCGCAATGATCTGGATGCAATGAATGTCGATCGGTCTGCGAAAGCTGGGACCCATAACCACCGGCCGTAGTGATGTGCGAGGCGTCTGCCATCGTCTTTCATCATTAGGACCACGCGGTCTGGGTCCCTGCTTTCGCAGGGACGACAAGGAAGTACGTTGGCGAATGAAGCTTCCCGGACTACGCTGCGCTCCATCCGGGCTACGGAGGGGACAGAGGAAGCATGCGCGCGCGTTGGTTGGGAATTGTTGGATGCATTGCATTTCTCGCCGCTTTGAGCCTCGGCGCCGCTTCGGCTGACGCCGCAACCATAGTCGCGCTTGGCGCGAGCAATACCTACGGCAAGGGCGTGGCGCGCAACCAGGCCTATCCCGCGCAGCTCGAAGCGATCTTGCGGGCGAAGGGATTGAGCGTCCGCATCGTGAACGCCGGCATCAACGGCGACACCACGGAAGGGATGCTGCAACGCCTCGACCGCGCCGTCCCGAACGGGACCCGTGCGGTTATTTTGCAGCCAGGCGGCAATGACCGGCGCAAGGGCAGCCCTGACCGGACCGCGGATATCCAAAGTCGTCTCAGCGCCCGTGGCATCGCGGTGATCATGCTCCCTAACGGGATGCTGGGTGGACTCCCCCATCAGCCCGATGGTGTGCATTTGACCCCCGAGGGCTATCATATGCTCGCCGAGCAGCTTGCTTCGCAGGTATCCGGCGCAATCGGCCGCTAGCAATCGCGTAGATGGGGTAACGGGCCGGCCGCCCGCTCGCTACGGCGCAATTTGGAAGCGCGCTCGCGAGCGGCCTGTTGGTTGGAAGGCGGTCGTCCCTCAAACTGATGGTGTTCAACGGAGTCGGGCAAGCCCGCTCCAAGCATCATTAAGGGACGACCATGTGCCACTATGCAGGAATTGACGTGTCTTTGGAATGCTCGAGCGTTTGCCTTGTCGATGGGACAGGCAAGATTTTGCGCGAGACGAAGGTTGCGAGCGAGCCGGCGGCGCTGATCGCCTGGTTCCGGTCGCTGGGTCTGGTACTGGAACGGATCGGGCTGGAGGCAGGCCCCTTGTCGCAATGGCTGTATGCGGGTCTGCGAGACGCAGGGCTTGCGGTCGAGCTGCTGGAAACGCGGCACGTTCGCGAAGCCTTCAAGTCGATGCCGGTGAAGACGGACCGCAACGATGCCCGCCGGATCGCGCAGTTGATGCGGCTCGGCTGGTTCCGGCCGGTGCACTGCAAGTCGGTCGCGGCGCAGGAGACCCGCGCCATCCTGACGGCGCGCAAGCTGCTGCAATCCAAGCTTCGCGATGTCGAGAACAGCCTGCGCGGCATACTTCGCGGTTTTGGCCTGAAGGTCGGTGCGACCACCGAGCGCACGTTCGCCGGACGCATCCGCGAGCTCGTGACCGGCCATCCCGGACTGGAGTTGGTCGCGGCGGCGCTGCTCCAAGCCCATGCGGTGCTGCTGCGGGAGTTCAAGAGCCTGGACAAGCACACCCAGAAGCTCGCCAGGACGCATCCATCCGCCAAGCTCCTGATGACAACGCCGTCCGTTGGTCCGATCGTGGCGCTCACCTATGCCGCGGCGATCGACGACCCGAAGCGCTTCCGCTCCTCGAAGGCCACGGGAGCCCACTTTGGGCTCACCCCGAAGAAGTACCAGTCCGGTGAGACCGACTACACCGGCCGCATCAGCAAGATCGGGGATGCCTCCGTGCGCGAGGCACTCTACCAGGCAGCTCACGTCATGCTGACCAAGCCGGTCAAGAATTGCTCGGCATTGAAGAGCTGGGCGATGCGGATCGCCCGGCGCGCAGGCATGCGCAAGGCCAAGGTAGCGCTGGCTCGCAAGCTCGCCGTGATCCTGCATCGCATGCTCGCCGACACCAAACCGTTCAACCCGATGACCAAGGCCATCTAGCCAGGAGCAGCAATCGGTTCCGGGCGGGCCACGACACCAGGCTCTCCCCGAGCGAAGTCCCTCCGCTGGGACGATGGATCCGGTCAGGCCGCCATCCGGGAAGTGGCTCACGACCACGCAATCCGTAGATTGGCCGGCCGGCTCCTCAATGCACCCCATCAGGCGACGGCCTTCGCGCCGATCCCGTACAGAAGCAAGTGCCCGGCGAGTGGATGACGCGAAAAGGGATTGACTAACCAAGGCCTGTTACAGAAGCCCGGATGAAGCGAAGCGTAATCCGGGACAGCGTCTCATGCGGACGGGGCAGACCCCGGATTTCGCTTTCGCTCCATCAGGGCTACGGATCGCGCCCTTACCTTGGGCACCCCGTGCCCGTTGTTAGTGCTTGATGTCGACCGGCAGCAGTGTTCTGCTCAAAAAAGCTGCTGGAGCCCTCGGTCCGTGTCGATATCAGTCGCACTGCATCACGTCACGCACTACAAATACGACCGGCCGATCGATCTCGGGCCTCAGACCATTCGGCTTCGGCCCGCGCCGCATACGCGCATGCCGATCACGAGCTATTCGCTCAAGGTCACGCCCGCCAATCACTTCGTGAACTGGCAGCAAGACCCGCAGGGCAACTGGCTGGCGCGCTACGTCTTTCCAGAGAAGACCACCGAGCTCAAGGTCGAGGTCGATTTCACCGCTGACATGACGGTGGTCAATCCGTTCGACTTCTTCGTCGAGCCCTTTGCCAACAGCTTTCCGTTCGAATATCCCGGCGACCTCAAGACCGAGCTCGCGCCCTATCTCGAGACCGATGAGGCCGAGCCGCTGCTCGCGGCTTACCTGAAGGAGATTCCGCGCCAGGCTGACAGCACCGTCAACTTCCTGGTCGGGCTGAACGCGCAGCTGCAGAAGAAGATCAGCTACGTCATCCGCATGGAAGCCGGCATCCAGACGCCGGAGGAGACGCTTGCCGCGGGCTCCGGCTCCTGCCGCGACTCGGCGTGGCTCTTGATCCAGACGCTGCGCCACCTCGGGCTCGCCGCGCGTTTCGTCTCCGGATATCTCATTCAGCTGCGGCCGGACATCGATCCGCTCGAGGGGCCGCTCGAGGTCGAGAGCGATTTCACCGATCTGCACGCCTGGGCCGAGGTCTATCTGCCGGGGGCGGGCTGGATCGGTTTCGACGTCACCTCCGGCATGCTGACGGGCGAGGGCCACATCCCGGTCTGCGCCACGCCACACTATCGTTCGGCCGCGCCGGTGACCGGCACCGCGGGCGTTGCCAATGTCGAGTTCGGCTTCGAGATGAGCGTCAAGCGCATCGGCGAGGCGCCGCGCATCACCAAACCATTCTCCGATGAATCCTGGGCGCGGCTCGACCAGCTCGGCGAGCAGGTCGATGCCGACCTGAGGAAAGACGATGTGCGCCTGACCATGGGCGGCGAGCCGACCTTCGTTTCTGTCGACGATCTGGAATCGCCGGAGTGGAATGTCGCCGCGGTCGGCCCGACCAAGCGCGCGCTCGCCGACGAATTGATCCGCAAGCTGCGCACGCGGTTCGCGCCGGGCGGCCTGCTGCATTACGGCCAGGGCAAATGGTATCCCGGCGAGAGCCTGCCGCGCTGGGCGTTCGGTCTCTACTGGCGCAAGGACGGCAAGCCGATCTGGAAGAATGCCGAGCTGATCGCCGGCATTGAGAATTCGCGCAGGGCCGAGATCGCGGAGGCCCAGCGTTTCGTCAAAGTAACAGCAACCAAGCTTGGTCTCGGCGTCGACTATGCCATGCCGGCTTATGAAGATCCCGCCTTCTGGCTGCAGCGTGAAGCCAGCCTGCCGGCCAATGTCAGCCCGGCGAATTCCAAGCTGACCGATCCGGAAGAGCGCGCCCGGATGGCGCGGGTGTTCGACGAGGGGTTGACCACGCCGAAAGGTTACGTGCTGCCGATCCAGCGCTGGAGCCCGCTCGGTGATCGCGTGCCGGCACGCTGGCGCAGCGAGCGCTGGAAGATCCGGCGTAGCCATCTGTTCCTGTCACCCGGCGACTCGCCGCTGGGCTTGCGGCTTCCGATCGCCTCGCTCGAATATGTGCCGCCGGACGATTATCCCTACGTCGTCGAACGCGATCCGATGGCGACGCGCGACGTGCTTTCCGACGAGCTGCAGCAAGCCTTGAAGGAGATTCCCGAGCCGCTGCCGGTGCGCACCGCGATGTCGATCGAGGTTCGCGACGGCGTGCTGTGCGCCTTCAAGCCGCCGGTCGAGAAGGTCGAGGATTATCTCGACCTGATCGCAGCGATCGAAGCCGCGGCCGAAGAGTTGCAGCTGCAGGTGCACGTCGAGGGTTATGCACCGCCCTTCGATCCGCGCATCGAGGTGATCAAGGTGACGCCGGATCCCGGCGTGATCGAGATCAACGTGCAGCCGGCGCAAAGTTGGCGCGAGGCCGTCGACATCACGCTCGGCCTCTATGAGGACTCCGCCAAGACGCGGTTAGGGGCCAACCGTTTCCTGATCGACGGCCGCCACACGGGCACCGGCGGTGGCAACCACATCGTGGTCGGCGGCAGCAGGCCGGAGGATTCACCGTTCCTGCGCCGGCCCGATCTGTTGAAGAGCCTCGTGCTGTACTGGCAGCGGCATCCGTCGCTGTCCTACCTGTTTTCCGGGATGTTCATCGGCCCGACCAGCCAGGCGCCGCGCATCGACGAGGCGCGGCATGACGGGCTCTATGAGCTGGAGATTGCGCTGTCGCACGTGCCGCCGCCGGGCATGGATGCGCCGCTGTGGCTGGTCGATCGCCTGTTCCGGCATATCCTGGTCGACATCACCGGCAACACCCACCGCGCCGAGATCTGCATCGACAAGCTGTATTCGCCCGACGGCCCGACCGGCCGGCTTGGCCTGGTCGAATTCCGCGCGCTCGAAATGCCGCCCGACCCGCGGATGTCGCTGGCGCAGCAACTGTTGATCCGCGCGCTGATCGCAAAGCTGTGGCGTGAGCCGCAGCAGGGCAGGTTCGTGCGCTGGGGCACCGCGCTGCATGACCGGTTCATGCTACCGCATTTCCTCTGGGAGGATTTCCTCGGCGTGCTCGCCGAGCTCAAGCAATCCGGTTACGACGTCGAGCCGGAATGGTACCAGGCACAACTCGAATTCCGCTTCCCCGCCTTCGGCCGCGTTCATCACGGCGGCGTCGGTCTCGAACTGCGGCAGGCGCTCGAGCCCTGGCATGTGCTGGGCGAGGAGGGCACCTCGGGCGGCACCGTGCGCTACGTCGATTCGTCGGTCGAGCGTCTCCAGGTGAAGGCGACCGGATTCGTCGATGGGCGCCATGTCATCACCTGCAACGGCAGACGGATGCCGATGACCGAGACCGGCCGTGCCGGCGAGGCGGTCGCTGGTGTCCGCTTCAAGGCCTGGCAGCCGGCCTCCGGCCTGCATCCGACCATTCCCGTGCATGTGCCGCTGACGTTTGACCTGATCGACACCTGGAACGGACGCTCGCTCGGCGGCTGCGTCTATCATGTCGCCCATCCCGGCGGCCGCAACTACGAGACCAAGCCGGTCAATTCCTACGAGGCCGAGGCGCGGCGGCTGGCGCGCTTCCAGGAGCACGGCCATACCCCCGGCAAGATCGAGACGCCGCCGGAGGAACGCACAATTGAGTTTCCCTTGACCCTCGACTTGCGGACGCCGCTCCTGCACTAATTGTGTCAAGGGGAAGTGGAATGTCCGCATCGGGTGGCAATAGTCCAGGCAGCAGTCAGGAGAGCAGGGCCCGTCCCGGTCAGCGCCGGATGGCGCAGTGGACCCGCGACTATGTCCGGCTGCCCGGCATTCCCGACGAGTATATTGCAGACAACGGCGCGCCGCGGCCGGTCTGGGCCCGCTTCTTCGACGCCTTTGCCGCGCTGTCGCCGGCCGATATCGAGCGCCGCTTCGCCTCCGCCGATCGCCATCTGCATGAGGCCGGCGTCACCTATCGCGCGCCGGGCGACACTTCCGACCGGATCTGGCCGCTCAGCCATCTGCCGCTGATCATCGACGCGGCGGACTGGCGCCAGCTCGCCGCCGGTGTCGCGCAACGCGCGCAGCTGCTGGAGATGGTGCTGGCCGACCTCTACGGCGAAGGCCGCCTCGTTGCGGACGGCGCCATCCCTGCCGCGGCGATCGCCGGCAGCAGCGAGTATCTGCGCGCGGTCAGCGGCATCAAGCCGCCGGGGGGCCGCTATCTGCATCTCTATGCCGCCGACATCGGCCGCGGGCCTGACGGCCGCTGGTGGGTGCTCGGCGATCGCACGCAGGCACCGTCGGGCGCGGGCTATGCGCTGGAAAACCGCCTGGTGCTGTCGCGCGCCTTTTCCAATCTCTACAAGTCGATGAATGTCGAGCGCGTCGCGCCGTTCTTCGAGGCGTTCCGCGATTCGCTGCGCGCCAGCGCCGATCGCGACGAGCCGCGGATCGGCCTGCTGACGCCCGGCGCGTTCAGCGAGACCTACTTCGAGCACGCCACGCTGGCGCGCTATCTCGGTTTCCTGCTGGTCGAGGGCGACGATCTCGCGGTCTCAGGCGATCGCGTCCACATCCGCACCGTCGCCGGGCTGAAGCGGCTCGACGTGCTGCTGCGCCGGGTCGATTCCAACATGCTCGATCCGCTCGAGCTCGACGCGTCCTCCTATCTCGGCGTGCCCGGGCTTGTCGAGGTTCTGCGCAAGGGCGGCGTCGTGGTCGCCAACATGCCGGGCTCCGGCGTGATGGAGGCGAGGGCGCTGCTCGGCTTCCTGCCCAATCTGTGCCGGCGCCTGCTCTCTGAAGACCTGATGATGCCGCACATCGCGACCTGGTGGTGCGGCCAGAAATCCGCCCGCGAAGAGGTGCTGTCGCGGCTCGACGAGTTCGCGATCGAAGGCGCCTATGGCCGCGGCGTTGCGGATTTTCCCGGCAACGGACCGGTGCTCCCGGGCGAATTGTCGGCAGCGGACCGCGACCGCCTGAAGGATGCCATCAGCCATCGCGGCATCGATTATGTCGGTCAGGAGCTCGTGCGGCTGTCGACCACGCCGGTATGGGAGAACGGTCGCATCGCGCCGCGTCCGTTCGTGTTGCGGGTGTTCGCGGCGGCGACGCCGAGCGGCTGGACTGTGCTGCCCGGCGGCTTCTGCCGGATTGCCGATCGGGCCGATGCGCGCGCGGTGTCGATGGGCGATGGCGCGGTGTCCGCCGATGTCTGGGTGGTTTCCGACAAGGCGGTTGAGACCTCGACCCTGCTGCCAGCAGTCGACACCGTCCGCATCCGCCGCATCGCCGGCGTGCTGCCGAGCCGCGCCGCCGACAATCTGTTCTGGCTCGGCCGCTATCTGGAGCGCGCCGAGGCCACCATCCGCCTGATCCGCGCGCTGTGCACGCCGCTGCGCGATCCCGCGCGCGCGAATTCGAACGGCGCGGCGCCGGCGATGCATTCGGTCGAGCGCATCCAGCGCATGCTGGTCGCCTGGGGCGCGGCCTCGCAGACCGCGCGCGCCAATCTCGCCAAGGTCGCGCTCGAAGCGCTGCAGAGCGAGGAGAAATTCGGCTCGGCGCTGTCGCTGGTGCGATCCGCGCAGCGCACGGCGACCTCGCTCCGCGAGCGGCTGTCGCCGGACGCTTGGCAGGTCATCACCGAGATGGCTGATCGGCTGGCCATCGAGGTTCATGACGATGACGGCGTCGTCAGCGCCGCCGAATTGACCTTGCAGGAGCTCGCAAGCTTCGCCGGCCTCGCGCAGGAAAACATGAACCGTGCCGCCGGCTGGCGTTTCCTCGAGATGGGCCGCCGCGCCGAGCGCGCCGTCAACACCACGCGCTTTGCCCGTCAGTTCGCCTATGACGAAGCCGGTGACGAGGACCTCGACGTTCTGCTCACGCTGGTCGACTGCCAGATCACTTATCGCTCGCGCTATCTGGTGCAGCCGCTGCTCGCACCGGTGCGCGATCTGGCGGTGCTCGACCCCTACAATCCGCGCTCGGTCGCATTCCAGGTCGCGGCGCTGAACGAGCATATTGCCGCGCTGCCGAGCCTGAAGGAGCATGGCCTGATCGAGCGGCCGCAGCGTCTTGCCGTCGCGGTCGAGGCAATGCTCACAACGGCTGAAGCCTCGAGCCTCGACGTCAAGACGCTGTTCGCGCTGGAGCAGGATCTGCTCAACCTCGCCGACGCGATCGGGCTGCATTATTTCCCGCACGGACCGAATGCCAGCCGGCCGGAGAAGCTCACGGGGCTGGCGTGATCTACGACATCCGTCACGTCACGACCTACAGCTACGAGACCCAGGTCAGCTTCGCGCGCTGCTCGCTGCGGCTGGAGCCGGTCACTGGCGACGGGCAGCAGTTGATCTCGCATTCGGTCGAGATCCGTCCGAGGCCCGCGGAACGCACCGCAAGGCGCGACTTCTTCGGCACGCTCACTGAAAGCGTCCTGATCGAGACCGCGCATCGCAGTCTGCGCATCGATGCCCGCTCGCGGGTCTCGGTGGCGCGACAGCCGCCGGCGTGCGACGCCGCCAGTCCGCCCTGGGAGGACGTGCGTGACAACGCGTTCGAGGCATTGAGCCTCGATGCGGCCTCGCCGGTCGGCTACGTCTTTGCCAGCGCACTGGTGCCGGTGCTACGGCCCGTGACGGCCTACGCTTCCGCGAGCTTTTTGCCCGGCGGCGGCATCCTCACCGGGGCGGCCGACCTGATGCGCCGCATCCGCAACGACTTCAAATACGATCCCAAGGCGACCGTGATCTCGACACCGCTTCGCGACGTGTTCGAGAAGCGCCACGGCGTGTGCCAGGACTTTGCCCATGTGATGATCGCGGGGCTGCGCGGCCTCGGCCTGCCCGCGGCCTATGTCAGCGGCTATTTGCGCACCATTCCGCCGCCGGGCCAGCCGCGGCTGCAGGGCGCCGACGCCACCCATGCCTGGGTCTCGGTCTGGTGCGGCAGCGCGCTCGGCTGGGTCGGGTTCGACCCGACCAACGATCTGATGGTCGGGAGCGACCACATCATTCTCGCCATCGGCCGCGACTTCGCCGACGTCTCGCCGGTCGATGGCGTCATCGTCGGCGCGCGCAAGCAGAAGCTCGCCGTTGCGGTCGACGTGCTGCCGGTGGGGTGAGCCGGGATGGGCGCGCGGCGCGCTCGACCGCGCCAATGCGGTCGCGATCAGGCGACGTGCCGCTTGCCCGATTTGTCCCACCCGATCGGGCTGACGATGACGCGGTCGCGGCCTTCACGCTTGGCTTGATAGAGCGCGAGGTCCGCGGCCTTGAGCAGATCGCGCGACGTGCGCTCGTGGTCCGGGACGAGGCAGGACAATCCGATGCTGACGGTCGGCAATTCAGGCTCGGATTCCCGCGCAGCCGCCAGCTTGGTGCGAATCCGTTCGGCAATTTCCAGGGCGCCCGTCTTGCCGATGCCCGGCAGCAACACCGAAAACTCCTCGCCGCCATAGCGGGCACCGAGATCAGTTGCACGCTTGGCGCTGCTTGCGATGCACCGTCCCACGGTGGTGAGCACGGCGTCGCCGGCCTGATGCCCGTACGTGTCGTTGTAGATCTTGAAATGATCGACGTCGATCATCAGAAGCGAGACCGGCGCCTTTGCACGCATGCCACGGCGCCATTCGACGTCAAGGGTATCGTCGAGGCGGCGACGATTGGCGAGGCCCGTCAGTGCATCCGTGCTCGCGAGGTGCGCGAGCCGGTCTTCCGCGGCGGCCCGCCGTTTGAGAGCGGCCACCAGGTAGAACATCAGCACGATCGAGAAGCCGCAGAGCGCTGCCACCACGCTGCCGATCAGCCAGAGCTGCTGCCACCAGTCGGCATAGATGCCGTCGAGCGCAAGACCCTCGGCGATGAGCAGGCGATTGTGTCCGACCGCCTGGAAAACATAGAGCCGGCTGACATGATCGACGATCGATTTCGTGATGTAGGAGCCGGATTGTCGTGCCGGAAATTGCTTGAAGACCAGAGAGTCCTTGATGCTTTGCCCGATCTTGCTGATGTCGAACGGGGCGCGCATCAGTATGACGCCATCGCTGTTGAACAGCGCCATGCTGTCGCCGAAGCCGAAATTCAGCTTGCGAAACAGATTGTGGAAATAGCTGAGCCGCATGCTGCCCGCGACCACGCCGGCAAAGGAACCATCGTCATTGTTGATGCGGCGGCTGAGGCTGATCAGATATTCGCCGTCAGAGGTAATCCACGGAGCGCTGATGAACAGCCCGCCGTCCGCTCGCGTCTGATGTGCCCGGAAGAAGTCTCGATCGGCGAAATTTGCGGCCCGCGGCGTCAACGTCCTGGAATCGAGCGTAACGTCCCCCGCCGCATTCAGCACAAGGATCGAGCCGAGATCCTTGGCCGTGGCGGCGCGGTCGAACAGCACGACCTGGCGAAGCTCCGGGCTGATCTTGCCGAGTTCCTGCAGCTTGACGCCGTCGGCGACCGCCTGGAGCGAGAGGTCGTAGAGGTCGATGTTGCGGTCGATCTCGCTGGCGATGGAGGCGACGAGGTTGGTCGCACCTTGCTTCGCATGCTGATAGTCCTTGCCCGCCATCTCCCAGAGGATGGATGCGCAGATCGCCGAAAAGCAGAGAACGAGGCCGATCCCGAGCGCAAGGAGCCGTTTGGTCGGCACTGCCTTCGGCTTTGGCAAAAGCCCGTTCATTGCTCGGTTCCACTTCCCCGCGCCCTCGCGCAGCGACGCTTTTCTATGGAGGCATCAAATTGAGAAATGCGACCCGAAGCGGAGGCAATTTGTGTCCGTGCGTTGGGAGAGTCTTAACCATCCGGATTGCCGGGGCCCTGTCGCAGGCCCCGCCAGATCGCCGCTCAGGTTCCGGTCCGCTGCAGGCCGTCGGCCGCGTCGCTGCGCAGATTGCGGAAGAACTGCTCGACCTCGCGCGACAGCGTCTCGGCAGTTGTGGTCAGATCGTTCGAGGCCGCGAGCACCGATTCCGCCGCCTTGCTGGTTTGGTCCATGTCATCGCGGAGCGAGCCGACATTAGTGACCAGGGTCTCGTTGCCCTGGGCGGCCATCTGGGCATTGGCGGAGATTTCGCGCGTCGCCGCGTCCTGCTGGCCGACCGCGCTCGCGATGTTCGCGGTGACGTTGCTGATCTCGCGCACCGCCTGACCGATCTCGCGCACGGCGGCCACCGAGTTGCGGGTCGAGGCCTGGATCAGGCCCACATTCTCGCTGATCTCGGCGGTTGCCTTCGCGGTCTGGCCGGCCAGCGCCTTGACCTCATGCGCGACGACGGCGAAGCCACGGCCGGCATCGCCGGCGCGGGCGGCTTCGATGGTGGCGTTGAGGGCGAGCAGGTTAGTCTGCTCGGCGATCGCCTGGATCAGGCTCAGCACCCCGTCGATGCGCTGGGTGGTGGCGGCAAGGCCCTCGATCTCGGTGATCGAGCGGTCGGTGCGCGCACCGGCCTGATCGACTGCGCCGGACGACTGCTTGACCTGGCGGCCGATCTCCTCGACCGAGGCGGAGAGTTCTTCGGCTGCGCCCGCCACCGCGGAGACGTTGCTCGAGGCCTGTTCGGTGGCGCCTGCCGCCGCCACCGCGCGGCCGCTGGCGTCCGACGCGACGGTTGCGATGGTCTGCGCGGTTTGACGCATCGTCGCGGCGTTGTCGTGCACCGCGCGGAGCACCTCGCCGATCGTGCCACGGAACGCTTCGACGAAGGTCTCGATATGCCGGCCGCGCGCGTCGCGCGCCTCGGAATCCTGTACGACCTGCGCGTTGAGGCTGCGATTGCGGTCCATCGCCTCCTGGAAGACCTTGATGGCGCGTGCCAGTGCGCCGATCTCGTCGCTGCGCCCGACATGCGGTACTTCGACATGGTCGGTGCCCTCGGCGACGCGCTTGATCGTCATGGTGATCTGCGACAGCGGCCGGGCCACCGAGCGGGCGATGATCAGCACGCCGAGTACCACCACAATCAAGGCCGCGGCGCCGAGGCCGGTCAGCACCAGCGCCATCGTGCGGTTGGTGTCGGTCTCGCGCGCCAGCTTCTTGCTGCGCTCGGCATAGACCTTGGAGAGCGCCTCGAGATCCTTGTTCAGCGCGGTGCGCACGTCGCGGTTGGCGTCGTTGTCGCCCCACTCCCGCCCGGCTGCGGCGCCGATCTCGATGCCGCGGCGTACCAGCTCCTTGCGGAAATCGATGAACTGCTCGATGCGCTTCTTGAACACCGCGAACTGGGCGGCGTCGTCGGCCTGCACCAGCGTTTCCCAGTTCTTGACCACGCCGAGAATGCGTTCGTTGAACGCCAGCAGCCCGTCGCCGTATTTCTTCACCGCTGCCGGATCGGTCGACATGTAGATGCCGCGGGATTCCATCACCACGGCGTAGACCAGTGAATTGACCCGCTCGACATTGAGTGCGGCACGGCTTGCGAGGTCGACGGCCTCGGTCAGCTCGGCATTACGCCGCGCATTGTATTCGGACAGGAAGGTGATGGCCGCGGTCAGCGCCGCAATCAGTGCAAACGTCGAGTACAGCTTGGCAGCAAGCGAGAATCGGGATGCCATTGGAGGCCGGGACATGGAGATGGGGGATGTGACGGGGGCGGGCATTGCGGGGCACTCCAAGAGGCCGGGGAGTACCTTCGGCCGATTAAAGCTTATGCAAAATTTTCATGGACAATTTCTTAACGGGCGAGTTTTGTGTCGCCGCAACCGTTAAAATCCGTAAATAGTCTCAATACCTTATGGGCTGCATTGAGTCTGGCGGTGCTCGTGGCTCGCTTCCGTGCCGGTGATGCGCCGCGATCACCGCCAACGGCGCCGGCACGCGGGGCGAAGCCGATGGCACGCCTTTCGCAAAGAGGTGCTAGATTGCGCCGCCCAGCCCGCGACGAACCCCCATGCTCTATCGTCACACCATCGACGCCACCAATTACGCATTCGACGATCTGCGCATCCTGCTTGCCAAGGCCTCGCCGCCGCGTTCAGGCGACCGCTTGGCCGGCATCGCCGCCGACAGCGCGGAGGAGATGATCGCAGCGCGGCTTGCGCTGGCCAATGTTCCGCTCAAGCAATTCCTCGATGAGCCTGTCATCCCCTATGAGGCTGACGAAGTCACCCGCCTGATCCTCGACAGCCACGACGTTGCTGGCTTTCTGCCGGTGTCGTCGCTCACCGTCGGCGGATTCCGCGACTGGCTGCTGTCGGATGCCGCCAGCGGGGAAGCGATCAAGAAGATCTCGCGCGGCATTACGCCAGAGATGGTTGCGGCGGTGTCGAAGCTGATGCGCAACCAGGATCTGATCCTGGTCGCGAAGAAATGCGAGGTCACGACCCGCTTCCGCAACACCATCGGTTTGCGCGGGCGAATGAGCACGCGGCTGCAGCCGAATCATCCTTTCGACGACCCCAAGGGCATCACCGCCTCGATTCTCGACGGGCTGCTGCTGGGAGCGGGCGATGCCTGCATCGGCATCAATCCGGCGAGCGACGACCCAAACGTCATCGGCACCCTGCTGCGGCTCCTGGACGACATCATCACGCGATTCGAGATTCCGACGCAGGGCTGCGTGCTGACCCATGTCACGACCACGCTCGGACTGATCGGGCAGGGGCTGCCGGTTGATCTCGTGTTCCAGTCGATCGCCGGCACCGAGGCGGCCAATCGCAGTTTCGGCGTCGACCTCTCGCTGCTGCGGGAAGCCCGGGAAGCGGGGCTGTCGCTGCGCCGCGGCACGGTCGGTGACAATGTGATGTATTTCGAGACCGGGCAGGGCTCGGCGCTGTCCGCCAATGCCCATCACCAGGTCGACCAGCAGACGTGCGAGGCGCGGGCCTATGCGGTGGCGCGCGCGTTCGATCCACTGCTCGTCAACAGCGTGGTCGGCTTCATCGGTCCTGAGTACCTCTATGACGGCAAGGAAATCATCCGCGCCGGGCTCGAGGATCACTTCTGCGGCAAGCTGCTCGGCCTGCCGCTCGGGATCGACGTCTGCTACACCAACCACGCCGAGGCGGATCAGGACGACATGGACAATCTCCTGACGCTGCTCGCGGCCGCCGGCGTGAACTTCATCATGGGCGTGCCGGGCGCGGATGACGTCATGCTGAACTATCAGTCGACATCGTTTCACGATGCGCTCTATGTCCGCGACTTGTTCGGCTTGAAGCGGGCTCCCGAATTCGACGACTGGCTCGCGCGCGTCGGCCTTGCCGGGCAGGACTTCCGCCTCGTGGCCGGTGCGGAGCGGCTGCCCGACCTCGCTGCCAGGCTGCTGACCTGAGGGGGATAGCGAAATTCTGCAGAGCAACTATCTCGTCGTTATGACGTTAAGTAGTGCCACAATGTTGAAGAATTTCTGGCCCAGCGTTCCGCGCCGTGGTTAGATTTGCCGGTGCTTCGGGGTCGTTTGATGAGAGCTGAGGGCATAAAGACAGTACGACGTATCCTCTGCGTTTTTCCGCGCTATACGTCGTCGTTTGGGACCTTCGAGCACGCCTACCCCCTCACTGACGGCGTCAAGGCGTTCATGCCGCCGCAGGGCCTGCTGCTGATCGCCGCATACCTTCCCGAGAACTGGCCGGTGCGTTTCGTCGACGAGAATCTGCGTCCGGCGACGGCGGAGGATTTCGAGTGGGCGGATGCCGTGTTCGTCAGCGGTATGCATATCCAGCGCCAGCAGATGAACGACATCTGCCATCGCGCGCATGACCATGACCTGGTGGTCGCGATCGGCGGCCCGTCGGTCAGTGCTTGCCCGGACTACTATCCCTCATTCGACTACCTCCATGTCGGCGAGCTCGGCGATGCGACCAATGAGCTGATCAAGCGTCTGGCTGATGATACCAGCCGTCCCGACGAGCAAGTGGTGCTTAAAACCATCGACCGGCTGCCGATGACGGAATTCCCGCTGCCGGCCTATGAGCTCGCCGAAACCAAGAAGTATTTCCTCGGCAGCATCCAGTTCTCCTCGGGCTGCCCCTATCAGTGCGAGTTCTGCGACATCCCCGGGCTCTATGGCCGCAATCCGCGCCTGAAGTCGCCGCAGCAGATCATCGCCGAGCTCGACAAGCTGCGCGCCTGTGGTGCCACCGACACCGTGTATTTCGTCGACGACAATTTCATCGGTAACCGTAAGGCCGCGAGCGAGCTGTTGCCGCACCTGATCGAGTGGCAGAAGCGGACCGGATATGTCACGCGCCTCGCTTGCGAGGCGACGCTCAACATCGCCAAGCGTCCCGAGATCCTGGAGAAGATGCGCGAAGCCTACTTCGTGACGATCTTCGTCGGCATCGAGACGCCCGATCCCGACGCGCTGAAGGCCATGCACAAGGATCAGAACATGATGGTTCCGATCCTCGAGGGCGTGCGCACCATCAATTCGTTCGGCATGGAGGTCGTCTCCGGCATCATCATGGGGCTCGATACCGACAAGCCCCAGACCGGCGACGCGTTGCTCTCCTTTGTCGAGGAGTCGCGGATTCCGCTGCTCACCATCAACCTGCTGCAGGCGCTGCCGAAGACGCCATTGTGGGATCGGCTCGAAAAAGCCGGGCGGCTGATCGATGACGAGGGCCGCGACTCCAATGTCGAGTTCCTGCTGCCCTATGAGGACGTGGTCAGTTCCTGGCGCAAATGCATGGAAGTTGCCTACGAGCCGAAAAGGCTGTTCGCGCGCTATTTGCATCAATGCAACTACACCTATGCCAATCGCATCAAGGTGCCGGTTAGCCCGGAGATGAAGAGCTGGGCCAACATCCGGCGCGGCCTGATCATGCTCCGCAACATCTTCTGGAAGGTCGGCGTGCTCGGCGACTACAAGCGCGTGTTCTGGAAGTTTGCGCTTGGCCGGCTCAAGCGCGGCGACATCGAGGGATTGATCTCGGCGACGTTGGTTGCGCATCATTTGATCACCTTTGCGCGTGCAGCCTCCAGCGGCCGGCAGAACGCCTCGAACTACTCGATCCGGCTGCGCGAGGCTTCCGTCCCCGCCGAATAACAGCATGACGACACCGCCGGCGCCCACGTCCCCTTCGCTTGCCGATCTGCGCGAGCTCACGCCGGCGCGCGTCGGCCTTGGCCGGTCCGGGGCCAGCCTGCCGACCGATGCGCTGCTGTCGTTCACGCTCGACCATGCCCGCGCCCGCGACGCCGTCCACGCCGCCTTCGATGTCAGCGGGATCGCGGCCGGTCTTGCCGGCCTCGGCATCACGCCGCTTGAGGTGTCGAGCCAGGCGCACAGCCGGCGCGACTATCTGCGGCGGCCCGATCTCGGGCGCATGCTGGATTCTGCGTCGCGGCGGTCGCTGGAGAAGTGTGGCATCACCGCATGCCCCTGCGCCATCGTGATTGGCGACGGCCTGTCGCCGACGGCGGTCAATGTGCATGCCGTCGAATTGATCCGGCATCTCGTGCCGCGCTTGGCGGCCGACAAGATCGAGGCCGGCGCGGTGATCGCAGCGTCCGGGGCGCGGGTCGCGCTCGGTGACGAGATCGGCGCCATCGTCGGCGCGCGCATGCTGGTGATGCTGATCGGCGAACGGCCGGGCCTGTCCGCTCCCGACAGCCTCGGCGCCTATCTCACCTTCGCGCCGCGAATCGGTCTCACCGACGCCGATCGCAACTGCATCTCCAACATCCACCATGCCGGGCTGAGCTATGCGGAGGCCGCATTCAGGATTTCGTGGCTTGTGCGCGAGGGTCTGGCACGCCAGATCACAGGGGTCGCCTTGAAAGATGAAAGCGGCGGTGGATCGTCGAGGAATGCGCTACCAGGGTGTGACAAATCAGATACTTAATGGCGGGGATCGGCGGTTCCCTGTCGATTTGCCTCGCCCCTCGCGCTTGCGAGCAAAGGGTCGGGCAGGTAAAACCGGCGCCGGTCAATATTCGCGTGTTTTCAAGGACTAGCGCCGATCAGTTGCGCTCACCCGCCTCATTCGCGCCCCTAGACCCAAGCTAGACAGATTGAGCCGTTTTCAGAACTGGACAGGGCATGCTCGAAAAGAATTCCGAAAGTCAGGTCCACGTCGAGAAGATCGAAGAGCCGCGGTCGGGCCTCAGCATCGCGTTCGGGATCGAGCGTCTCGGCCTGATCCCGATGCGGGCGCCGATCCTGTCCTGCATCGTCCTCGTTCTGTTGCTGATCGGCGCCGTGTTCGGCGTGCACCGGATCAAGATCGACGACTCGCTGTCGCAGCTGTTCCGTTCCGAATCCAAGGACTACAAGCAGTATGAGGCGGTGACCAAGCGCTTCCCGGCGACCGAGTTCGACGTGCTCGTCGTGGTCGAAGGCAAGACGCTGCTCGAGCGCGACAATCTCGGCAAGCTGCGTGACATGGTCACGGATCTGCAACTCGTCGAGGGCGTGCGCGGCCTGGTGTCGCTGTTCTCCGCGCGCCAGGCGCCGGAGCGAGGCAAGCTGCCGGCGGCGTTGTTCCCGAACGAGCTGCCCGAGGGCGCGGCCTACGACAAATTCGTCGAGACCGTCAAAAGCAACGAGATCATCCGCGGCAAGCTGCTGTCGGAGGACGGAACGCTCGCGCTGATTGTGCTATCGCTCGAGCCCGAGGTGGTCGGCAGCAACAAGCTCAGCAAGGTGGTCGGCGACATCAGGAAGATTATGGCCGACGACCTCGGCGGCAGCGGGCTCAATGCGCAATTGTCCGGCGTGCCGGTCATGCAGCTCGAGATCCGCAACGCGGTCGAGCGCGACGGCCTGACCTACAACATCCTCGGCATCCTCGCCGGCTGCATCATCGCCATCATCTTCTTCCGCAAGATATCCTTCATGGTGGCGGCGGCGTTCCCGCCGATGATCGCGATCCTGCTCGCGCTCGGCGGCCTCGGCTGGGCCAATTTCAACCTCAACATGTTCCTCAACGTGATGACGCCGCTCATCATGGTGATCAGCTTCTCCGACTCGATGCAGCTGACATTCGCGGCGCGCGACCGGCTGATCGCGGGGCAGGACAAGTTCACCGCGTTCAAGAATGCGGTGCTGGTGGTCGGACCGGCCTGTGTGCTGACGCACGGCACGGCCGGAATTTCCTTCATCGCGCTGCAGTTCTCGGATTCCGACCTGATCCGCAAGTTCGGCGAGGCCGGGCTGGCGGCGACCATCATCGCGCTGATCGCGGTGCTGTCGCTGGTGCCGGTGTTCGGCGTCCTGTTCGTGCGCAACGAGAAGATCTTTGCGGTCAAGTTCCAGAGCGCGGATGCCGGCGTACAGGCGTTGCGCAATTTCTGCTACTGGATCGCGGTGCGCATGGTCGGCCGTCCCGGGCTGTTCAGCCTGCTTGCGCTGATCGTGGTCGGCGGCCTCGGCATCATCTACGCCAATCTCGAGCCGCGCTACCGGCTCGCCGATCAGGTGCCGGACAAGCGGCAGGCGGTGGCGGCGTCGAGCCGGCTCGACGCCAAGCTGACCGGCGCCAATCCGGTCGATGTGCTGATCGAATTCCCCAAGGGGCAATCGCTGTACTCGCCGGAGACCTTGAAGACGATTGCCGATGTCCATGCAATGGTCGAGGACTCTGCCGGCGTCGGCAACGTCTGGTCGCTGGAGACCTTGCGGCGCTGGCTCGCCGAAAAGGCCGGCAGCAATGATGTCGCGACGCTGAAGGAATATGTCGACCTGATCCCCGAACACCTGGTGCGCCGGTTCATCGACAAGAATCAGGATGCTGTCGTGGTGTCGGGCCGCGTTCCGGATGTGGACTCGAGCCAGTTGCTTCCGGTGGTGAACAAGCTCGATCATTCGCTGGACAAGGTGCGCGCCGAGCATCCCGGCTACGAGATCGCGGTCACGGGTCTGTCGGTGATTGCCGCACGCAACAGCGCCAGCATGATCGAAAAGCTCAACCACGGCCTCACCATCGAATTCCTGCTGGTCGCGATCTTCATCGGGCTCGCATTCCGCTCGATCGTGGTGATGTTCTCCTGCATCCTGCCGGGCATCTTCCCGGTGGTGCTGTCGGGCACGGTGCTGTGGCTGCTCGGGGAGGGGCTGCAATTCGCCAGCGTCGTGGCACTTACCGTCTCGTTCGGCCTCGGCCTCAGCGCCACCATCCACTTCCTCAATCGCCTGCGGCTCGAGACCAAGCCGGGCGTCACGCCGGAACTTGCGGTGGAGCGCGCCACCGTCCTGGTCGGTCCTGCGCTGATCCTGACCACGGTGGTGCTGGCCTGCGGTCTCGTCGTCACCGTGTTCTCCGACCTGCCGTCGCTGCGCCTGTTCGGCTGGCTCAGCGCGTTCTCGATGGTCGCAGCCCTGGTCGCGGACCTCTTCATCCTGCGGCCGACCTCGATGTTCCTGATCAACCTGTCGCAAAAGCTCCGCGGCAGGGGCGGCCAGCCCGCGCCGATCGAAAAGGCCTGATCGACGAGCGATCAAAAAGCTGCAGCAAAAAGGCCCGGTTCCGAAGCGTTCGGAACCGGGCCTTTGTGTCTTGTGGGCGCAATCGGCCGGGAGCGTCAGCTCTTCGTCATCGTGATCGAGACGCCGCGGATCTCGCCCTTGGAGTCGATCTGCACGACCTGCTTGGAGCCGTTGGTCTGCAGGTTCAGGTTCGCGGCAAAGCCGGACGCCTCGACGAACACGTCGATCCGCCCGCCGCCGGCGGTGCCCTGCAGATTGCCGAAGATGTTGCGGCTCGCCTCGCTCCAGTTGCCGGAGATCCGGTCGCCTTGGCTGGTGACGTCGCTGGAGAGGTCGAACTTGTAGCTGTCGCTGGCGCAATGCAGGGACTGTTTCAGGCTCATGCCCGAGGGTGCGACCTTGTAATCCGCCTTGCAACGAATCCGTTCAGTCGTGCCGTTGGACAGCGCCACCGTGCCCGTTCCGGTCCACGAGCCGGCAAAACCGGCAAACGGCCCGCTGGCCTGGGCGTGGACGGCGGAGGCAGAGAGCATCAGTGCGGCGCCGACGCCCACAGCCCTGAGAGCCTGACCATAAAGGCTGGAACCAAACCGTTTCATCGTGAATTTTCCCATCAAAATCAACGCTTCCTACGCAAGAAAGCGTCTCGCCGCATCGAAGGTTTAGTGTCACCGAAGAATGTTAGGTTCAAACGACAGAAACGGCGCGCGGCGCCCATATTGTCATCGAACAGAATCAGAAACCGTCGGCTTCGTGACGGCATGTAGCTTTGCGCAACTGGTATCCGCAATAGCCGAACGCGACAAAGTGATGGCACAAATCGTCATTGCGAATCAATAACTTATGTAGGGGTTTACAGCGCCGCAAATTTAGCCGCATTTAGCGGTGCTTGTCGTCAATCCGTTGCCGCGTTACGTGGCGTCTGCAAATCCCCAAAATCCGTCCCGGCCATGCCGAAGCGCTTTTCGGGAACAGATTTTCTGCTGTCGGAAATGAAGGAATACGATGCGTAAATTTCTCTTGGCTCTTGCCCTGTTGTCGATCCCGCTCTCCTCCAGCGCCTTCGCCCAGCAGCAGACGCGCGGGACACCCGATGAGCAGAAGGCCTGCACGCGCGACGTGCAGCGTCACTGCCGCGCCGTGATCGATCAGGGCGATTTCACCATTCTCGCCTGCCTGCAGCAGAACCGCAGCAAGATCAGCTCCGCCTGCGACCAGGTGCTGAAGACCCACGGCCAGTAAGGCCGGTTCGGGCCCCATGGATCGCCGCAAAGCCCGTGCTCGGCATGTGTGCCGGCCACGGGCTTCGTATGCTGGCGGTCACGGACAGCATTGGTTTTGGTGGCGTATTCCCCTATATGGGGCTCGCAAATCCCCCGCATGCGCTGACCTTTCGCGCCTGCGTCGTGCCATGACCAGTGTAGCCCAAATTTCCCATGACCACCGCGAGCGACCTGCGATCCGGAAAGACCCACCGCGACGAGAATTTCCCGGTCGCGTCGTGGATCATTCATCCGCGGCATCGTGCCCTGATCCTGGCCTTCTATAATTTCGTCCGCACCGCCGACGATATCGCCGATCACGCCACGCTGCCCGCCGAGGAGAAGCTGCGCTACCTCGACCTCATGGAGGCCGAGCTGCTTGGCAATGGCGACACCCAGAAGGAAGCGGTCAATCTGCGCCGCGCGTTCGCCGAGCGCGGCATGCCGCCGCGGCACGCGCTCGACGTGCTGGTGGCGTTCCGCCTCGACGTCACCAAGCTGCGTTACGAGAACTGGGACGATGTGATCGATTATTGCCGGTACTCGGCAATGCCGGTCGGGCGGTTCATGCTCGACGTGCACGGCGAGGATACCTCGACCTGGGCGGCGTCGGACGCGCTCTGCGTCGGGCTGCAGATCAACAACCATCTGCAGGACTGCGGCAAGGACTACCGCAACCTGAACCGTGTCTATTTGCCGCGCGATGCCCTGGCCGCCGCGGGCGCGACCGTCGAGATGCTCGGCGAGGCGAAATCGCAGCCGGCCCTGCTCAAATGCCTGCAGGCGCTCGCCGTGCGCACCGAGGCGCTGCTCGACCAGAGCAAGTCGCTCGCCGCCGAGGTGAAGGATTTCAGGCTGGGGCTCGAGATCTCCGTGATCCAGGCGTTCGCCGACAAGATCGTCAACATGCTGAAGGTGCGCGATCCGCTCAGCGAGCGCGTGCATCTGAGCCCGCTCGAACTGCTGCTGCAGAGCCTTGGCGGCGTGGCCGGCGAGACGGCGCGGCGTGCGACCGGACGGCGTGCGGTCTCCAAATCGGCGGCTGGCGCATGAGCGTGGAGGCGGCGGCCAACGCAAATTACGGAAGCACCGCGTCGGGCAGCTCGTTCTACGCCGCGATGCGCATTCTGCCGCGCGCGCAGCGCGAGGCGATGTTCCAGATCTACAGCTTCTGCCGGCAGGTCGACGACATCGCCGATTCCGACGGCCCGCGGCCGGAGCGGCTGGCCGCGCTGCAGCAGTGGCGCGACGATATCGACGCGCTCTATGCGGGGCATCCGCCGGAGCGGCTGAAGGACTATGTCGCCTCGGTGAAGACCTTCGGCCTGAAGCGCGAGGATTTTGTCGCGATCGTCGACGGCATGGAGATGGACGTGCCGCAGGACATCCGCGCGCCGGATCTCGCGACGCTCGATTTGTATTGCGATCGCGTCGCGAGCGCGGTCGGCCGGCTGTCGGTGCGCGTGTTCGGCCTGCCCGAGGACGACGGCATCCAGCTCGCCTATCACCTCGGCCGCGCGCTGCAGCTCACCAACATCCTGCGCGACATCGACGAGGATGCCGGCCTCGGCCGGCTCTATCTGCCGCGCGAATGGCTCTGGCACGCCGGCATCACCAATAACGATCCGGCCCGCGTCACCGCCGACCGCGCGCTGCCGAAGGTGTGCGCGCCGCTGGCCGAGCGGGCCAAGATGCATTTCCAGAAATCCGACGAGATCATGAAGCGCAATTCGCGCCGCGCCGTGCGCGCGCCGCGGATCATGTCGAAATACTACCGCGCGATTCTCGATCTTCTGATCGCGCGCGGCTTCACCGCGCCGCGCGCGCCGGTACGTGTGTCCAAGGCCGCCAAGATCGGCATCCTTCTTCGTTACGCGATCATCTGATGCAAAAGACCGTTCATATCATCGGCGCCGGCATTTCCGGCCTCTCCGCGGCCGTGCGCCTCGCCAATGGCGGCTACAAGGTGTTTGTCCATGAGGCGACGCAGCAGGCCGGCGGCCGCTGCCGCTCCTATTTCGACGCCGCCACCAGTCTCACCATCGACAATGGCAACCATCTGTTGCTGTCGGGGAATCGCCATGCGCTGAGCTACGCGCGCTCGATCGGCACCGAGGCCGGCCTCGTCGGGCCCCCGCGCGCGCAGTTTCCGTTCGTCGATCTTGCCAGCGGCCGGCGCTGGCAGCTCGACCTCGGCGATTCCCGCCTGCCGCTGTGGGTGTTCGACGAGGCGCGCCGCGTTCCGGATACGACCCTGCGCGACTATCTCGCCTTGGCACCGCTGGCCTGGGCCGGCACCGGTGCGCTGGTCGGCAACACCATTCCCTGCAAGGGCACGCTGTATGACCGCCTGGTGCAGCCGCTGCTGCTCGCCGCATTGAACGTCGATCCGCCGGAGGGCTCGGCCGGGCTCGCGGGCGCCATCGTGCGCGAGACGCTGCTCGCGGGCGGGCAGGCCTGCCGTCCGTTGATCGCGCGCGACGGCCTGAGCTCGGTCCTGATCGAGCCGGCCGTGAAGCTGCTGCAGGAGGGCGGCCACAGCGTCCAGTTCAGTCACGAATTGCGTGCGCTCGGCATGTCGGGTGATCGCATCAGTGAGCTCGATTTTGGCAATGGCGACAAGGTCGCGCTGGGAGCCGACGACGCCGTCGTGCTTGCGGTGCCGCCGCGGGCCGCGGCCGCGCTGCTGCCCGGCCTGAAAACCCCGACCAAATTCCGCGCCATCGTGAACGCGCATTTCCGCGTCGATCCGCCGCGCGACGCTGCGCCCATTCTCGGCGTGGTCGGCGGCCTCGTGGAGTGGCTGTTCGCGTTCCCGCAACGGCTGTCGGTGACGATCAGCAACGGCGACCGCCTAGTCGATATGCCGCGCGAGGAGCTCGCGCTGGCGATCTGGCAGGACATCTGCGAGGCCTCGGGCGTTTCCGGCGACCTGCCGCCCTGGCAGATCGTGCGTGAGCGCCGTGCCACATTTGAGGCGACGCCGGAACAGAATGCCCTGCGTCCGGGGCCCGCGACGGCGCAAAAAAACCTGTTCCTTGCCGGCGACTGGACTGCTACCGGGTTGCCGGCAACCATCGAGGGATCGGTGCGATCGGGGGATCGCGCCGCCGATCTGGTTCTGGCCAGACGTTAGATTCGACCTGTTGGCGCGTTTTCGAGCGAAGTGGCTACCGGTTCGCGTGAAGAAAACGCGACCAAACAGAAGGACAAGAACGTGATCCGAAGCAATCGGATCATGCTCTGGAGCGGCCGCGGCTTTCGATCAGCCGGCCCGCGATGAAGAGGATATCGAGCGAAATGCTTGCGAGAGATCACAGCGTTGCAGTCGACCCGGTCGCGCTGGAGAAGAGCATCTCCAAGGCAACCGAAGCGCTGCTCGGCTACCGTCAATCCGACGGGCACTGGGTGTTCGAGCTCGAGGCCGACAGCACCATTCCGGCCGAGTACATCCTGCTGCGTCACTACCTGGCCGAGCCGATCGATGCCGGGCTCGAGGCCAAGATCGGCAACTATCTGCGCCGCGTCCAGGGCGCCCATGGCGGCTGGCCGCTGGTGCATGACGGCCCGTTCGACATGAGCGCCAGCGTGAAGTCGTACTTCGCGCTGAAGATGATCGGCGATTCCGTCGACGCGCCGCACATGGCGCGGGCGCGCGAGGCGATCCGTTCGCGCGGCGGCGCTTCGGGCAGCAACGTGTTCACGCGATTCCTGCTCGCGCTCTATGGCGTCGTGACCTGGCGCGCGACGCCGGTGCTGCCGATCGAGATCATGCTGCTGCCGATGTGGTCGCCGTTCCACATCAACAAGATCTCCTACTGGGCGCGCACCACCATGGTGCCGCTGATGGTGCTTGCCGCGCTGAAGCCGCGTGCGAAGAATCCGAAGGGCGTCGGCATCGACGAACTGTTCCTGGAGGATCCGAAATCGGTCCGCATGGCGCCGAAGGCGCCGCATCAGAGCGCGAGCTGGTTCTATCTGTTCCGCTCGCTCGACGCCGTGCTGCGGGTAATCGAGCCGATGTTTCCGAAGAGCCTGCGCCAGCGCGCGATCGATGCCGCGCTCGCCTTCACCGAAGAGCGGCTGAACGGCGAAGACGGCATGGGCGCGATTTATCCGCCGATGGCCAACATCGTCATGATGTACGAGGCGCTCGGCAAGGACGAGAATTTCCCGCCGCGCGCCACCACCCGCCGCGGCATCGACAAGCTGCTCGTGATTAGCGAACACGAGGCCTATTGCCAGCCCTGCGTTTCGCCGGTGTGGGACACCGCGCTGGCCTGTCATGCGCTGCAGGAAGCGGGCGGCGACGACACCCTGGCCAAGGCCAGGCAGGGCCTCGACTGGCTGAAGCCGCGCCAGGTGCTGGACCTGAAGGGCGATTGGGCGGTCAAGGCGCCGGACGTCCGCCCGGGCGGCTGGGCGTTCCAGTACAACAACGACCATTATCCCGATCTCGACGACACCGCGGTGGTCGTGATGGCGATGGATCGCGTGCGGCGTCATACCGGAACCAGGGAATATGATGAGTCCATCGCGCGCGGCCGCGAGTGGATCGAGGGGCTGCAGAGCCGCGATGGCGGCTGGGCCGCATTCGACGTCAACAACCTCGAATATTACCTCAACAACATCCCGTTCTCCGATCATGGGGCATTGTTGGATCCGCCGACCGAGGATGTCACCGCGCGCTGCATCTCGATGCTGGGCCAGCTCGGCGAGACCGCCGAGAGCAACAAGGCGATGGCTGACGGCGTCGCTTATTTGCGCCGCACCCAGCTTGCCGAGGGCTCCTGGTACGGCCGCTGGGGCCTGAACTACATCTACGGCACCTGGTCGGTGCTCTCGGCGCTAAATGTCGCAGGGGTCGATCGCAACGACCCGATGATTCGGAAGGCGGTCGACTGGCTGGCGTCAGTCCAGAATCAGGACGGCGGCTGGGGCGAGGACGCCGTCAGTTACCGCCTGGATTACAAGGGTTATGAAGTTGCGCCTTCGACCTCCTCGCAAACGGCATGGGCTTTGCTTGGATTGATGGCGGCCGGAGAGGTCGAAAATCCCGCTGTTACGCGCGGGGTGGAGTACCTAAAGGCAACACAGACGGAAAAAGGGCTGTGGGACGAGCCGCGATACACAGCTACGGGGTTTCCGCGGGTATTTTACTTGCGATATCATGGCTACTCGAAGTTCTTTCCGCTCTGGGCGCTGGCGCGGTATCGAAATTTGAGAAGCACCAATAGCAGGGTGGTAGGGGTCGGGATGTGATTGTTGAGGCGGGGGCCGCCGAGACCGTGGGCAGTAGAATTGATCCTCGGCCGGTATTGATTGTGACTGGATTGGTGCAGGAGGCTCGCATCGCGGCAGGCCCCGGCATGATCGTAATCTGCAGTTCGAGCGATCCGCAGCAGCTGCGTGAGTTGCTGGCGACGCTGGATCCGAGCACCTTCCGTGGCGTGATTTCGTTCGGCGTGGCCGGCGGGCTCGATCCGTCGCTCAAGTCAGGCGACGTCGTGGTTGCGACCGAGGTGATGTCGGGCGATACCCGTTTCCTGGCCGCATCCGCGCTGAACGAAGAGATGATCGCCAGCGCCGCGCTGAAGCGCCGCAGGATCGTCCGCGGCAGTCTCGCCGGCGTGGAAGAGGTGATCGCGGCAAAGGCCTGCAAGGCCGCTCTGCGCTCGATGACGGGCGCAGCCGCGGTTGATATGGAGAGCCATATCGCGGCGGCCTATGCCGCCAAGGCCCGCATTCCGTTTGCCGCATTGCGCGTAATCAGCGATCCCGCGCACCGTGCGCTACCGGAACTTGCGAAATCCGCGGTGAAGCCGAACGGCGACATCGACCTGCGCAAGGTGCTGCGCGGCATCGCCCGCAATCCACGGACGCTGCGCGCGCTGGTGTCGACCGGAATTGACTTCAACCGCGCGCTGCGCTCGCTGCGCAGCTGCCGCGGCTTCCTGCTCGGCAACGAGGTGTTGATGCCGGTAGAAGACGTTCTGATCACAGCGAAGGCGGCCTGATCCGCTGCGCCGGGCAGGGACCGGGTTTCTCACCGCATCAAGCTCAACTCACAGGCCCGGTCGCATCGCGATCGGGCCTTTTGCTTGTGTGCCGAGTATGAACGACAGCTTGGAGGTGGAAGTCCTCTATCCAGCCTGATGACGGCGAAGGATTAGCGAAGCGCAAGGGCGTCATCGCGAGGTGGGGTCTGAAGACAGCGTGGAGCAAAGCCGCGGCTCGATGGACAATTACCGGATAACGAGGCCTACCCGGCCGGACGAGCGAGCATGTGATCGCGAAGTCCATAGTCATCAAGGGTCGGGGTGGTAAATCCGGCGAGCGTGCGGTGAAGGCGGTCGGTCTTACCTCGGGAGGTCTGTGCTGTGTCCCGGTAACGGGACTGAGGTCGTCGTAAGGCGACTTGACCGCAGCGCAGAAGTCAGCAGCGGGCATAGTAGGCGGTGGCGTGCCGTCGAAGGCCCAAACGGTGGAAGTGGCCAGTAGAACGGTGATCTCGCGCGAGCCATGCGGCAGAAGAATCAGGTCGAGCTGAACTTGGGCACCGGAGCGAAGGGTGAAGCCCCGAACGCCGCCGCCCAAGAGTCCGAAGCGCGCGCGGCGGCCACCGCCCTCGAACGCCCGGCGGCCGCAGGGCCGTCGATGGAAGCGGTAATCGAGCGTGAGAACCTGAAGACGGCGTTGGCGCAAGTGACGCGCAACAAGGGCGCGGCGGGCGTCGATGGGATGACCGTCGATGAGTTGCCGGCCCACCTGAAGGAGCACTGGCTAGCGATCCGAGCCCAGTTGCTTGAGGGCACCTACAAGCCGCAGCCGGTGCGGCGGGTGGAGATACCGAAGACGTCGGGCGGCCTGCGGCCGCTCGGCATCCCGACGGTGCTCGACCGCTTGATCCAGCAGGCGGTGATGCAGGTGCTGCAGGCGGATTGGGACGGGACGTTCTCCGAGACCAGCTTCGGCTTCCGGCCGGGGCGCTCGGCGCATCAGGCGGTGGAACGGGCGCAGACGTACATTGCGGCCGGCCACAGCTTCGTGGTGGACATCGACCTGGAGAAGTTCTTCGACCGGGTCAACCACGACATCCTGATGAGGCTCGTTGCCAAGCGGGTGACTGACAAGCGCCTCCTGAAGCTGATCCGCGGATTCCTGAATGCGGGTGTGCTGGAGAGAGGGCTGGTCAGTCCGACGGAAGAGGGTACGCCGCAGGGCGGTCCGCTCTCGCCGCTATTGTCGAACCTGATGCTGGATGTGCTGGACAGGGAACTGGAAAGACGCGGCCATCGCTTCGTGCGCTACGCCGATGACTGCAACATCTATGTGCGCAGTCGGGAGGCGGGCGAGCGGGTGCTGGCGGGCATCGAACGGTTCCTCGAAAAGCGCCTCAAGCTCAAGGTCAACAAAGCCAAGAGCGCGGTCGCCAAACCGAGCGTTCGCAAGTTCTTGGGCTTCAGCTTTATCGGTGGGAAAGAACCGCGTCGGCGCATCGCGCCGCAGGCACTTGCCCGCTTCAAGGCGAAGGTCCGAGGACTGACACGACGCACCTGCGGCCGAAGCCTCGCGCAGATTGCCAAGGAACTATCGCGCTATCTGATCGGATGGCGCGGCTACTTCGGCATCTGCCAAACCCCGTCGGTGTTGCGCACACTTGACGAATGGCTCAGGCGGCGGTTGCGCGCCATCGCCTGGAAACAATGGAAGCGCGGTGACACTCGCTTTGCCGAGCTGCGACGCTGCGGCGTCGGCCGGGATCTGGCGGCACAAACCGCCGGCAGCCCGCATGGCCCTTGGCGGCTCGCGAACAGCCCCGCGCTCACCATCGCCATGCCAATCGCGTTCTTCAGGGCACTCGGCTTGGCTTCCGTCGCGGCACAGCAGCCCGCATAATCCACCGAACCGCCGGATACGGACCCGTATGTCCGGTGGTGTGGGAGGGGAGAAGCCGCGAGGCTTCCCCCTATCCCGATTGATGCCCAAAGGTTTCGCTCGATGCCACGCTGTTCCGGTTCCACGCGGTCAGCGGGACTTGCGCGTCGGCTGTGCGGTGAGAGACCCCGCATATCCGTGTCCCTCGGGCCGGCGGCTCGCGCGGTCAGCCTATGACGACTTGCCAGCAGCGCGCCGGCGCCCCGGGAAGGGGCCCTGCGCGGACCGCGCTGGGTCAATGCTTGACAGCTACGGCAATTCATCCGAGAATGAACTATGATCCTTTATTCATGAATTAAGGTTCACTATGGCAATCGCTGCCGTTCGCCTCAACCAACTGGTCGAAACCAAAGCGCGTATTCTCGATGCCGCCAGGGAGGCCGTGGCGCTGAGTGGCTGGAAGGACGCCCAGATCGCCCTGATCGCCTCACGGGCCGGCGTGGCCACGGGCAGCGTGTATCGCTACTTCGACTCCAAGGCGGACCTGTACGCGCAGGTGCTCGCCCTGGTGTCCGAGCGCGAGGTGGCTGTCGTCGCCGCGATCGTCGAGGCGGAAGGCTCGGCGTCCCAGTGCCTGGTCGACGCGATCTACACTTTCGCGGTCCGGGCGATGCGCGGCCGCCGCCTGGCGTACGCGTTGATCGCCGAACCCTGTGAACCCGAGATCGACGCGGCGCGCCTGAAATACCGGGCGGCCCTGGCCGATCAGATCGCAAGGCTGGTTCGGCGCGGTATCGCCGGCGGTGAGTTCGTCGAGATCGACGCGAACGTCGCGGCATCCTGCGTGACCGGCGCCTTCATGGAGGCGCTGGTCGGTCCCCTTGCGCCCGAAGCGGCCCCCGATTCCGACGCGGCGAAGGCGATCGCACAGTCGATCGCAGGGCTTTCCGCGCGCATGCTGTTTCGCCACGCCACGCCTGAACTCATCCCTGTATCGCGAGTCTCCGCATGAACGCGCGCGTCCAGCCGGTTGCCGTCGCTGAAGCGAAAGCCGCTCCGTTTGCGACCCATGAAGTACGCAATCAGGCGCGGCCGGCGCTCGGCTTCAATGCGTTCGATGACGACCGCGCGCTGAGTGGCCTGATCGCGACGATCGCGCCGTGGGCGAAAGACAAGCTTTCCGCGCTCGGAGCTCATGCCGGCAGCGAATCCGTACAGGAGGCGGCACGGCTGGCCAACGAGCACGAACCGAAGCTCCTGACCCATGACCGGTATGGCAACCGCAATGATTGGGTCGAATTTCATCCGGCCTGGCATCAATTGATGGCGCTGGCGTTCCGGAGCGAGGTGCATAGCCTCGCCTGGTCGACGCGCGAACCACACGGCCATCTGGCGCGTGCGGCGCTGAGCTATCTCTGGAACCAGATCGAGAACGGCGTCGGTTGCCCCACCGGGATGGCGTACGCCGCGATCGCCGGGTTCTCCGGCAAGCCGCAATTCAATTTGTGGCGGGAGCGAACGCTGGCGGCGGACTACGATCCGCGGCGGCTTCCGATCGAGGCCAAGCGCTCCGCGGTCATCGGTTACGCCATGACCGAAAAGCAGGGCGGCTCCGATCTGCGTGAGACCCAGACCACCGCGCGCTTTGTCGAGCGCGGCGCGCATGGCGAGATCTATGCGCTCACCGGCCACAAATGGTTCTTCTCGGTGCCGGTGGCCGACGGATTCTACACGCTGGCGCGCACCCAGTCCGGCGTCAGCTGCCTGTTCGTGCCGCGCCTGCTGCTCGATGGCAGTGCCAACCGCATCCACATTCAGCGTCTGAAGGACAAGTGCGGCAACCGGTCGAACGCGTCGAGCGAGATCGAGTACCACGATACGTGGTCGATCCTGGTTGGCGAAGAGGGCCGCGGCATCGCGGAAATCCTTTCGCATGCCCATCTGACGCGGCTGGATTTCGCGGTCGGCTCCGCCGGGCTGATGCGCCAGGCGCTGAGCCTCGCCCTCAACCACGCGCAAACGCGAACGGCGTTCGGCAAGCCGATGTCCGAGCTTCCGATGCAGCGCAACGTGCTCGCCGACCTCGCGCTCGAGAGCGAGGCGGCGATGCTCGGCGCGTTTCGGGTCGCGCGCGCGACCGACGGCCTGCAGACAAGCGAACACGAGCGATTGCTGGCGCGGGTCGCGACACCCGTGATGAAGTTCTGGAACTGCCAGCGCGCGCCGGCCTTCACCTATGAATGCCTGCAGGTGCATGGCGGCAACGGCTTCATCATGGAGAATCCGATGGCCCGGCTCTATCGCGAGGCGCCGTTGAATTCGATCTGGGAAGGTACCTCGAACATGATGTGCATGGACGTTTTGCGCGCCATACAACGCGATGCGAATTGCCGGGACGCATTCGTCGACGAGTTGCGTGCGAGCAGGGGCCTCAATCCGGTCTATGACCGAAGCACGGACGATCTCGCCGATCGCTTGCGTGCTCGATACCCGGACGACGGGCATGCGAGAGCACTCGTCACCCGCATGGCGCATGCGCTGCAGGCCGCCGAGATGCTGAAGCATGGCGACGCCGCGGCCGCCGAACTGTTCGTGAAATCCAGGCTTGGCGCGGACGGGATGCAGGTATTCGGCGGGCTTCCATCGACGGAAGGTCTTGGCGCCATCGTCGAACGTGCCTCCGTCATCCATCACTGAGGGTCCAAGTCATGCGTCAGACCGAAGTTTGTGCCGTCAGCGATGTCAGGGCCGTCGTCGGAGACGAGGAGTGGGCAACCCGCGTCGACCTTGCGGCGTGCTACCGCCTGGTCGCGCTCTACGGAATGACCGACCTGATCTACAACCACATCAGTGCACAGGTCCCGGGGCATCACGATCAGTATCTGATCAATCCCTATGGCATGCTGTACGAGGAGATCACCGCGTCGAGCCTCGTCAAGATCGACATCGAGGGCCGGACCCTGCTGCAGCCCGACCATGGCTACAACGTCAACGTGGCCGGCTTCTATCTGCATGCCCCGATCCATCGCGCGCGACCCGACGTGAAGTGCGTCCTGCATACCCACACCAGGGCAGGCACCGCCGTCAGCACGCTTGCCGAAGGGCTGTTGCCGCTGTCGCAGACGGCGATGCGGTTTCACGGTCGGATCGGCTATCACGATTTCGAGGGGCCGGCGATCGATCGGGAGGAATGCGACCGGGTCGTCGCTGATCTCGGTCGCAACAATTTGCTGGTGTTGCGCAATCATGGCCTCCTGGTGTGCGGCAACACGATTCCGCAGGCGTTCAACGCGATCTACTGGCTGGAGCAGGCCTGCCGGATCCAGGTCGACGCGCTCGGCTGTGGCCGGCCGCTGCATGCGCCGACCGAGATGGCGATCGGCAACACGGTGACCTGTTTTGCCGGCACCGAGATCACGCTGGACAATGAGCGCGACACCAATCCGGTGCTGAATGAAGCGGCGCAAAATCTGCAAGCCGGGTACGGCCTGCTGGAATGGCCGGCGCTACGGCGCAGGCTCGACCGCATCGACGGGAGCTACGCGCAATGAGCACGGCGCTGGCGGCGTTGCGGATCGGCTTCATCGGCGCCGGCCGCGTGGCGCAGACGCTCGCGCCGGCCTTCGCCTGCGCGGGGCTGAACGTCGCGGCGTTCTACAACCGCGGTGCCGATGCCGCGCAGCGGCTCGGATCCCGCATCCCGTCGGCGCGGCCGATGACGGATGCGCAGCAGGTCGTCGACCGCTGCGACATGGTTTTCCTGACCGTGAGCGACGACGCGATCCTGCCGGTCTGCCGCGACTTGCGCTGGGAGCCGCGTCACCGCGTGGTTCATTGCAGCGGCGCGACCGAACTGGCCGCGCTCGATCATGCGAAATCCGCAGGCGCCGCGACCGGCGGATTTCATCCGATGCAGATGTTTGCCAATCCCGACGTCGCGCTCGAGGGGTTGCGCGGATGCACCGTCGGCATCGAGGCAGAGGGCGACTTCAGGCGTGACCTGGAATTGCTTGCGACCCGCATCGGGTGTGAACCGCTCGCGCTGCCGGCCGGTGCGCGGGCGCTCTATCATGCGTCGGCCTATTACGTCGGTCCGTTCCTGATCGCGCTGCTCAAGGAGGGCGTCGAGCTCTGGAAGAGCTTTGGCGCCAGCGAGGCCGACGCGTTGCGCGCGATGATGCCGCTGCTGCGGGGGACGGTCGCGGCTGTTCTCGACGGTGGCCTCGCCAACGGCATGGGCGGCTGCGTGGCGCGCGGCGACGTCGGAACGATCCTCAAGCATCTCCGGGCGCTGGATGAGCGCTTTCCTCCCTCCGGCGCGCTGTATCGCGAGCTCGCCCTGCGCAACGTCCCGCTCGGGATCGAGCGCGGCACACTCAGTGCACCGCGCGCGGCAGAGATCGAGAGATTGCTTCTGCGCACGAGATCGGAAGAGCATGCGGCATCCTGATCCAAAGAAAAAAGCCCCGGTTCGCTGAACCGGGGCTTTCATGTGTGTGCCGAGCATGACCGGCAGCTTGGAGGTGGAAGTCCTCTATCCAGCCTGATGACGGTGAAGGATTAGCGAAGCGCAAGGGCGTCATCGCGAGGTGGGGTCTGAAGGAAGCGTGGAGCAAAGCCGCGGCCCGATGGACAAAAACCGGATAACGAGGCCTACCCGGCCGGACGAGCGAGCACGTGATCGCGAAGTCCACGGTCATCAAGGGCCGGGGTGGTAAATCCGGCGGGCGTGCGGCGAAGGCGGTCGATCTTACCTCGGGAGATCTGCGCTGCGTCTCGGCAACGAGACTGAGGTCGTCGTAAGGCGATCTGACCGCAGTGCAGAAGTCAGCAGAGGGCATAGTAGGCGGAACGAGTTTCGCCGAAGGCCTGAACGCTGGAAGTGACGAGTAGATGCAGCGATATCGCATCGGCCATGCGACTGAATTCCGGGCAACTGGCCTCGGAACGGCGGGAAGGGGTGAAACCCTGACTGACGCTGATCAGAGGAGTCGAAGCTGGCGCGACGATTGCTGACACCCAAACTACGGCGGCAACAGAACAACTCTTGCCGCTTAATCCAGCGAACCGCCGTATACGGACCCGTATGTACGGTGGTGTGGGAGGGGAGGGGCTGCGAGGCTCCCCCCTATCCCGATTTCTGCTTTCGCTCACATCGCGCGTCAGGCGGCGGTCGAGGCCTTCGCTTGCTGCTTGGCGGCGGCGGCCGCAGCCTCGTCGCGGCGGATCTCCGAGAGCTTCTTCTGCACCTGCTCGGCGAAGATGTACTGCGCCGGACGCTGCTTCGACATGTCGATCTCGGGCGCCATCGGGCCCGATGTCCTGATGCCGCGCAGCGCAACCCACATCGCCTTCAGCGGATTGTTGATCGCGGCGGTCGCCGCGGTCGGCTCATAGCCGCAATGGGCCATACAGTCGGCGCACTTCTCGTACTTGCCGGTGCCGTAGGTGTCCCAGTCGGTGGTGTCCATCAGCTCCTTGAAGGTCTTGGCGTAGCCTTCACCGAGCAGATAGCAGGGCTTCTGCCAGCCGAAGATGTTGCGCGCCGGCATGCCCCAGGGCGTGCACTCGTATTCCTGGTTGCCGGCGAGGAAGTCGAGGAACAGGCCGGAATGCATGAAATTCCACTTCTTGCCCTTGCCGAGCGCAAAGACGTCGCGGAACAGCTTCTTGGTCTTGGTGCGGTTGAGGAAGTGCTCCTGGTCGGGCGCACGCTCATAGGCGTAACCCGGCGACATCGAGACGCCGACGCCGAGCTCGGTGGTGAAATCGAGGAACTTGGCGATCTCCTCGGCCGGATGACCATCAAAGATTGTGGCATTGACGTTGACCGTGAAGCCGCGCGCCTTCGCCGCCTTGATCGCCGAGACGGCGCGATCGAACACGCCCTTCTGCGACACCGCCTTGTCGTGATGATCCTTCAGGCCGTCGAGATGCACCGAGAAGAACAAATAGGGCGACGGCTCGAACAGATCGAGCTTCTTCTCGAGCAGCAGCGCATTGGTGCACAGCGAGACGAACTTCTTGCGGGCCACGAGGCCGCGCACGATCTCGCCGATTTCCTTGTGGATCAGCGGCTCGCCGCCGGGGATCGCCACCATCGGCGCGCCGCACTCATCGGCCGCATCCCAGCATTCCTGCGCCGTCATGCGGCGATTGAGGATCGCATCGGGATAGTCGATCTTGCCGCAGCCGACGCAGGCGAGGTTGCAACGGAACAAAGGTTCCAGCATCAGCACGAGCGGATAGCGTTTGCGGCCAAGCAGCTTCTGCTTGATCAGATAACCGCCGATCCGCATTTCCTTGAAGAACGGTATAGCCATTAGACGATTTCTTTCTGCACTTATCAAAGGGATGTGGGTTCAGATCAGCCCGCAGTCAGTTCGGCTGGCAGCCGGAATTCGATATTCTCTTCTCGGCCCGGAACGACCGAGACCGACACCGGTCCGATCCGCCGCAGAGCCTCGATCACATCGTCGACCAAAACTTCGGGCGCAGAAGCGCCCGCGGTAATGCCGACGGCCTTCGCATCCTTGAGCCAATCCGGATTGAGTTCGCTCCCATCGGCAATGAGATAACTCGCGACGCCGACCTCGGTGCCGATTTCACGAAGCCTGTTCGAGTTGGAACTGTTGGCGGCCCCCACCACCAAAATGACGTCAACCAGTTTGCTGAGGTCCCTTACCGCAGATTGGCGGTTCTGTGTCGCATAGCAGATATCCCTGATATCCGGGCCTTGAATATCTGTAAATTTTGCCTGAAGGGCCGCGATGATGTCCCTGGTGTCGTCCACGGACAGGGTGGTC
Organism: Bradyrhizobium sp. USDA 4541; assembly: GCF_024171085.1. Taxonomy (NCBI): domain Bacteria; kingdom Pseudomonadati; phylum Pseudomonadota; class Alphaproteobacteria; order Hyphomicrobiales; family Nitrobacteraceae; genus Bradyrhizobium; species Bradyrhizobium sp. USDA 4541. Next base: position 7,655,170 of record NZ_JALJZF010000001.1, on the reverse strand, counting down.
TGGGTGATGTAGGCGACCGGCGTATCGCTCGGCAGCCGCAGTTCCGCCACGTCCTGGACACTCTGGACCAGCAGGACCGGCCCCGGAACCTGGCCCATGGTTCCCTCGACCTCGGGATGGCCGGCGTGCCCGATCAGGATCAGGGCGCGGCCCTTCGAGATATAGCGCTTGCCCTGGTTGTGGACCTTGGTGACGAGCGGGCAGGTGGCATTGAGCACCGGCAGATCGCGGGCTTCCGCCTCCTCCTCGACGCTCCTAGCAACGCCATGGGCACTGAAGACGGTCACCGCCTTGGCCGGCACTTCCGAGAGGTCCTCGACGAAGATCGCGCCCTTCTTCTTCAGGCTCTCGACGACGTGTTTGTTATGCACGATCTCGTGGCGGACATAGACCGGCGGCCCATACTTCTCGAGCGCGCGTTCGACGATCTCGATCGCGCGCACAACGCCCGCGCAAAAGCCGCGCGGCTGAGCAAGAAACACTTCCATCTGACGTCCGTTACGCAAATTGCACCAATCTCGTTCAATGCCCTGCGGCCTTTTCGGCAACGCACTCCACAGGTCGGACGTCGCAACGTCAGTTGCAATGTCTGAGCCATCACAGTTCCTGGACGGGATCTGCGCCCCAAGCGCATGGAAATACAGCGATTTGTGGCAAAAAGGTAGCGGTTCGATGGGGGCGTGGTCACGGACCAGGGGCGTTAGAGGTAATATGGTGTGGATTTCGATCCCTGCGACCGTCCGTCTCCCTCACTTGTTCGTCACTTTATCGCCCACTGATGCGGTTTATACCGGCCATTCGTGGCCGTTCCTGTGGTTTGGAACCTCCTCGCCGTCCCGTCGAGGAAGATAACCAAAACAACATTAGATCGGTCCCGGGAACTCCGCTACAGAGCGGGCGTTTTCGGCCATGCTTCCCCGAGATAGAAAGAAACGAAGTGCTGACAAATATTGTCGTCTCCGTTGTTAGAACCTGTACGCGTTTTGCCCTTCCGGTTGTGATTATCTCTGTCCTGTTGTCGATCGGCGCCGGCTTCTACACGGCCCGCAACTTCTCGATCAACACCGACATCAACAAGCTGATCTCGCCGGATCTCGATTGGCGCAAGCGCGACAACCAGTTCGAGGAAGCATTTGATCGCGAGCGGCTGATCCTGGCGGTGGTCGAGGCAGCGACGCCGGAGCTGACCAGCTCGGCCGCGAAGGCGCTCACCGCGAAGCTGCAGGCCGACAAGAAGAACTTCGAAGCGATCACCGCGCTCGGCTCCGGCGAATTCTTCGAGAAGAATGGCCTCTTGTTCCTGCCGACCGAAGAGGTCGGCAAGGTCGCGGGCCAGCTCGAATCGGCTGCACCGTTGATCGAGATCATGGCCGGCGATCCCTCGATACGCGGCCTGACCGGCGCGCTCGAGACCGGCCTTGCCGGCGTCAAGCGCGGGCAGGTCAAGCTCGACAATGCCGCGCCGCCCTTCAACCTGATCTCCGAGACGGTCGAGACCGTCCTCGCCAAGGGCAACGCGACCTTCTCGTGGCGCGAGCTCACCAGCGACAAGCCGCTGACCGATTCGGACAAGCGCGCCTTCATCGAGATCAAGCCGATCATCGACTATTCGGCGCTGGAGCCGGGCAAGGCCGCGACCGATGCGATCCGCCAGGCGGCGGCCGATCTGAAATTCCCGACTGAATATCACGCGCGCGTTCGCCTGACCGGACCGGTGCCGATCGCCAACGAGGAATACGCCACCGTGCAGGACGGCGCGATCACCAACGGCATCGGCACCGTGGTGATCGTGCTGGTCATCCTCTGGATGGCGCTGCATTCCGGCAAGATCATCTTCGCCGTGTTCGTGAACCTGTTCATCGGGCTTGCCATCACCACGGCGGTCGGCCTGATGATGGTCGGCTCGCTGAACCTGCTCTCGATTGCCTTCGCCGTGCTGTTCATCGGCCTCGGGGTCGACTTCGGCATCCAGTTCAGCGTCCGCTACCGCTCCGAGCGCTTCAAGAACGACAATCTGACGCTGGCGCTGGAAAACGCGGCGCGCCGCTCGGCGGTGCCGTTGTCGCTCGCCGCGATGGCGACCGCTGCCGGTTTCCTCTGCTTCCTGCCGACCGACTACAAGGGCATCTCGGAGCTCGGCAAGATCGCCGGCGCCGGCATGCTGGTGGCGTTCGTCACCAGCATCACGGTGCTGCCGGCGCTGCTCGATCTGCTCAATCCGCCCGGCGAGAAGGAGCCGGTCGGCTACGCCTTCCTGGCGCCGCTCGATAACTTCCTGGAGAAGCATCGCGTTCCGATCATCGTCGGCACGCTGCTGGTCACGGTCGCGGGCTTGCCGCTGCTCCATTACATGAAGTTCGACTTCAACCCGATCAATCTGCGCAATTCCAAGGTGGAATCGATCGCGACCTTCCTCGACCTGAGGAAGGATCCGAACACCGGCGCCAATGCCATCAATGTGATGACGCGCTCGGAAGCCGACGCCAAGAAGATCGAGGCCAAGCTCGAGAAGCTGCCGGAAGTGTCGCGCGTGATGTCGCTCGACAGCTTCGTGCCCGACGACCAGCCGGCCAAGCTGAAGCTGATCGCGCAGGCGGCCAAGACGCTCGGCCCCGCGCTCAACCCGGATTCGGTCGATCCGGCGCCGTCGGATCAGGAGAATGTCGAGTCGCTGAAGAGCTCGGTCGACGGCCTGCGCAAGACCGCGGGCGACGGCAAGGGGCCGGGTGCGCTGGCCGCGCGCCGGCTCGCCGACGCGCTGCAGAAGCTCGCCGATGCGAATGAGGCGACCCGCGACAAGGCGCAGGACGTATTCGTCGCGCCGATGAAGATCGTGTTCGATCAGCTCCGCAATACGCTGCAGGCCCAGACCGTCACGCTGCAGAACCTGCCGCCGGAACTCGTCGCCAGCTGGAAGACCAAGGACGGCCTGATGCGTGTCGAGGTGGAGCCGAAGGGCGATCCGAACGACAACGACAATCTGCGCCGCTTTGCCGACGCCGTGCTCGCCGCCGAGCCGACCGCGATCGGCGGACCGGTCTCGATCCTGAAGTCGGGCGACGTCATCGTGAAGGCGTTCATCCACGCCGGCATTCTGGCGCTGGTCACGATCAGCCTGCTGCTGTGGCTCACGCTGCGCCGCGTCGTCGACGTGCTGATGACGCTGGTGCCGCTCCTCGTCGCCGGCATCGTCACGCTGGAGATTTGCGTCTTGATCGGGCTGCCGCTCAACTTCGCCAACATCGTCGCGCTGCCGCTGCTGCTCGGCGTCGGCGTGGCGTTCAAGATCTACTATGTCACGGCGTGGCGCCAGGGCAGGACGAATCTGCTGCAGTCGAGCCTGACACGCGCGATCTTTTTCAGCGCGCTGACCACGGCGACCGCGTTCGGCAGCCTGTGGCTGTCGAGCCATCCCGGCACCGCCAGCATGGGCAAGCTGCTGGCGCTCTCGCTGGTCACCACGCTCGCGGCGGTGTTGCTGTTCCAGCCGGCGCTGATGGGCAAGCCGCGCGAGGTCAAGGAGGAGGACATCGCCAACGACGTCACCTGACGCGTTGGCGATTCGCTGTCGAACCGGCTTGGCGGCAGGCGCCGCCGAGCCGCGATGTCAGCGGACGGTGTTCCCGCAGGTTTCCGCTAATGCGTCGGTCGCGCGATGTCGGGGAGCAGGCAGATATCGCCCACGGCGTCAGCCTGCGCATTGGCATTGCTCGGGGCCTGCTTTTGCCCCGGCTTGGTGGCCGGCGCCACGGCACCGGTGGTTTTCTGCGGTGCTGTCGACTTGGGCTGGGTGCCCTTCGCCGCCGGGCTGCCGGCGGCGCTCACCGGAATCGGCGGACCGACGCGGGTCCAGGTCTCGCCGCCGCACAGGAAGCCGAGCACGCAGCCCTGGATCTCGAGCTGATCGGTGCCGACGGGCTTGATGGTCGAGCTGTAGAGCTGTCCGTCCTTGGCGTTGTAGACCTGACCTTCCCACGCATCCGCGCCGGCCTTCTTCTTCATGTCGATCAGGATCGGCATGCCGAGCGTCGGCCTGCTCTGCTTCGCAGGATCAGGATTGTTCTTATCCTTGCCGCCTGGGGTTTTTTCCCAAGACACCGCACCCCACATGTTGCCATTACACTGGGCGACGCGGATGGTGGCGACACCGTCAGCGACCTTCCAGTCGCCGGTCGGGTCCGCTGCAAGTGCCGGTGATAATACGGTGGCCAAAAATAAACCTGAAAAGGCTATTGTACGCGCGAAAGTTCTTGGGCAGTGCAACATGGTCCAAACCTGTGCTTAACTGGACGATCCGAGCGGGGGTCAAAACGCCGCTAGCGAGCGTTTTAAGTTGACGAGATGGCCATCAACCGACGTATGTAACGAATGGTAAGTTCCAATTTAGACGTTTCCGAGATTTTTGTGGAGCGCGAGGGGCAGCGCGGTGCCATGCACACGCGTCACCTCAACGAGCAGCTCGTTCGCGTTCTCAAGACCATCGGCTACGACGTCGGCTTCCAGAAGGGGCAAGGCCAATACCTCTTCGATCGTCAGGGGGCTCGTTACCTTGATCTATTGAGCGGATTTGGCGTTTTTGCGATTGGCCGCAATCATCCGGCCCTGCGCCAGGCGCTGAAGAGCGTGCTCGACGCCGATCTGCCCAATCTCGTGCAGCTCGATGTCTCGACGCTCGCCGGCGTGCTCGCTGAACGTCTTCTGGAACATGTTCCATATCTGGACAAGGTGTTTTTCGCCAATTCCGGCGCCGAAACCGTCGAAGCCGCGATCAAATTCGCGCGTGGCGCGACCGGCCGCCCCGGTATCGTCTATTGCGGGCATTCGTTCCACGGCCTGTCCTACGGCGCGCTGTCGCTGACGGATGATTCGAATTTCCGCGGCGGATTCGAGCCGCTGCTGCCGGGCTGCACTCCGATTCCCTTCAACGATCTCGAAGCGCTGGAGAAGGCGCTGTCGTCGCGCCAGGTCGGCGCCTTCATCGTCGAGCCGATCCAGGGCAAGGGCGTCAACATGCCCACCGACGAGTTCCTGCCCGGCGCGCTGGCGCTGTGCCGCAAATACGGCACGCTGTTCATCGCCGACGAGATCCAGACCGGCATCGGCCGCACCGGAAAATTCCTCGCGATCGAGCATTGGGGCATCGAGCCCGACATGGTGCTGCTGGCGAAGGCGCTGTCCGGCGGTCACGTGCCGATCGGCGCGCTGCTGACGCGCAAGAACATCTTCGACAAGATCTTCAACCAGATGGACCGCGCGGTCGTGCATGGCTCGACCTTCGCCAAGAACGATCTCGCGATGGCCGCCGGCATTGCCACGCTCGACGTCATCAAGGCCGAGAAGCTCGTCGAGAACGCCGCCAAGCGCGGCGCCGAGCTCCGTCTTGCGCTGACGCGCATGGTGCCTGGCTATGAACTGATGAAGGAAGTTCGCGGCAAAGGCCTGATGATCGGCGTCGAGTTCGGTCCGCCGAAATCGCTGCGGCTCAAGGCGTCGTGGAATCTGCTGGAGACCGCCAACAAGGGCCTGTTCTGCCAGCTGATCACGGTGCCGCTGTTCAAGGATCACAAGATCCTGACCCAGGTCGCGGGCCACGGCCTCCACACCATCAAGCTGCTGCCGCCGCTCATGATCACCGAAGAGGACTGCACCTGGATCGAGAAGTCGTTCGACGACGTGATCGCCGGCAGCCACAAGGTGCCCGGCGCGATCTGGTCGCTCGGCAAGACGCTGGTCGACAACGCGGTGCGCAAGTCGGCGTAGTTTCGAACCTGTAGCCCGGATGGAGCGAAGCGAAATCCGGGATTCTCGCAACTGGCAAGACCGTTCCCGGATTGCGCTTCGCTCCATCCGGGCTACAAGATTTCACCCCTCCTTGTTGGCGCGCATTGCGCCCTCGAACTTGTCGCCGAATTCGGAGAGCTCGTCGGCGCCGAGATCGCTGACCGCCCAGTAGTTCAGGCCGCGGTCGCTCCAGCGGCGGATGTTGAAGCCCTGCAGTGTCGAGATCTTCGCCGCCTTGCGTTCGGTGTTCGCTGTCTGCGCCACGAACAGGTTGATGACGTGCTGGCGCCGCTTGTAGACCACGGCGCCGATCTCGCGGGCGTTGACGTAGTCGAGCCGGCCGCCGATCAGGGTAAAGCCCTGCGCGGTGAGATCGATCACCGGCGGCGAGACGTCAAGCTTGCCGTTGAACCAGGGCTTGACCGTATGCTGATCCGTCGAGATCACGTCGGTGAGGTGGCCGGCCTGCAGCGAACGCAGATGCGCCGACACCACCTCGTTCTCGATGCGCTGCTCGTCATCGTTGCGCAGCACGATCGCGACAAGGCCGGTCGCTGCCATCGCCGACACCGCGGAGCCCAGCGCGAAGCCGCGCAGCACCGAGCGCCGGGTCGGCGCCGCCTGCGCTTGCGGTTGCGGCAGTGACTTCTCGATCTTGCGGCGCAGCTCGAGCGGCGCCTTGTAGCGCAAATCGCTCTCGGCGATCGCCTGGCGGATCTCCTGATACTCCTTCATGAGCGCGGCACAATGCGCGCACCCCTCGACATGGACTTCCACTTCGCGCGCATGGCCGGCGTCGAGTTCGCCGTCGATCAGCGCGTGGATCAGCACTTCGGCTTCCTCGCAGGTCATTTCGCTTGCTCCTGTTCCGCAAGCCAGGCCGATCGCAGCATGGCTCGGGCACGCGCGAGGCGGGACATCACGGTGCCGACCGGCACGGCGGCGACATCGGCGATCTCGCGGTATGAAAGATTCTGGATTTCCCTGAGCACGAAGGTCTCGCGGAACGGCTCGGCAAGCGCCGCGACCAGCTTGCGCACGGTTTCGCCGTCGAAGCGGCGCAGCAGCTGCTTTTCCGGGGTCTCCGGGGCTTCATTCCACAGCGGGGTCTGCTCGCCGCCTTCGGGCAACTCCTCGACCGCGGTCGGGGCGGTCTTGCGCCTTGCATATTCGGCCCGGCAGACATTGCGCAGGATCGCGAACAGCCACGGCTTCATCGCAGGTCCGCGGTAGCTGTCGAAATGCTTGTAGGCGCGCAGATAGCATTCCTGCACCGCATCCTCGGCGTCGGCGGCGTCGCGCAGCAGATAGCGGGCCAGCGTATAGGCGTCGTCAAGGTACGGCAGCGCGGCCTCGCGGAAGCGCCGCGCCTTTTCGGGATCGTCTTGCGACGCGTTGACAACCATCGTGTCCTGTCCGGCATGTCGAGAGACGGCGCGTGCCCGGCCGGGGGCGGAGGGCCACCGGCCGGGCATGGTTGTGATTGTATGGGTTGTCACGTTACCCAACCTTGACACTGCCTGTCATGTGCGGATGCAGCGAGCAGAAATACTTGTACTCGCCGGGCTCCGTGAAGGTGAACGAGAAGGTGCCGTCGGTATCCATGGTCTTGGAGCGGAATTTGCCCGCGCACACCACGGTGTGCGGGATGTCGTCGCGGTTGGTCCAGGTCACTGTCGTGCCGGCCTTCACCTCGAGCTGGGGCGGGGTGAACGAGAAGTTGTCGATGTGAACCGCGGTATCTTCGGCGCGGGCCGCCGTGACCGGCAGCAGCATGGTCGCGACCACGGCGATCCCGAAGTCGCGTCGATTGATCGAACTCATCGGTCTTGTCCCTCAGCCTTGCAGCGGCGTGTCGATGATCGCCAGCGGCTGGCTGTTCTGCTTGAAGTTGATGCTGGCGACGCCGAGCATGCTGCGCAGCTTGGCATCCTCCACCTTCATCGGGCCGGGCGAGGGGGCGGAGCCCGGCGACGGCTGCGGGAAGGCGGTCGAACGCGCGGTGTGGAAGGTGACGTTGCCCTCGACCTTCTGCATTACCTGGTGGATGTGGCCGTTGAGCACCGTGACCGAGCCGAAGCCCTTGACGTATTCCAGCGCGCGGGCGCCGTCCTCGGTGCCCCAGCCCCATTGCGGATAGACCGTCCACAGCGGGATGTGGGCGAACAGCACGATCGGCGTCGACTTCGAGCGGCCCTTGAGGTCGTTCTCCAGCCATTCGAGCTGCTCGTTGCCGAGATTGCCGAGGCCGCCGCCCTTGAGGTCGACGACGTTGACGAGGCCGATGAAATGCACGCCGCCGGCATCGAACGAATAGTAGCCCGGACCCTTGGTGCCGCGGCCGTAGCGCTCCTTGTAGAGCTTGACCTCCTCGTCGATGAAGTCGTGCTCGCCCGGCACGTAGTGCACGTCGAGCTTGGCCTGCGAGATGATGCGATCGGCGTCATCGAATTCGGACGCCTTCGACAGATGCGTGATGTCGCCGGTGTGGATCATGAAGGACGGCTTGACCGGCATCGCCCGGACCTTGTTGATGGCCTCTTCCAGCGTGCCGATGGCGTTCGGGTTGGCCGGCTTGTCGAAGCCGACATGGCTGTCGCTGATCTGCATGAAGGTCATGCCGGGCGCAGCTTCCGCAGCCGCGGCCGAGCCGACGATGCCGAGCGAATGCGGCACGCCGCCGGTGACGGTCCACAGCACGCCGGTGCCGGCCCAGGTCATGCATTCCAGCACCTTGCGTCGGCTAACGCCTTTTTCCTCATCGCGATGGTCGTGATCGTGTCCGCTCATGGCAAGTCTCCCGTGGGCCCAGGGATTGGGTTTCCGGGGAGATGATCGGCGGGGCCGGGGCTTTATTCCCGACGCTTTGGCGGGGCCGAGGGCAGGGATGACGATTTCGTGAGGTACGACGCCGGTCTGCATGATCGGTGGGCGCAGGGGACCGCGCGACAGCTCGACGCAAGGGCAAGATGCGCAATTGAAGCGTTGCTGCTTGCGGCGTTATCGACCCGGCAAACCACTGATCGAGCGGAGGAAAACATGGCTGACGTCACCGGCGGCTGTCACTGCGGCGAGATCCGTTACGAGGTGACCGGCGAACCGGTCGTCCATGCTTTGTGTCACTGCACCGATTGCCGGCGCCACGCCGGCGCGCCGATGGTTGGCTGGATCATGGTTGCCGAGGACATGGTCAAGGTGACCAAGGGGCAGCCCAGGATCTACCGATCCTCGGAGCATGGCCGGCGGCACTTCTGCGCGAACTGCGGCAGCGGACTTTTCTATACCAATGGCAACATGCTGCCCGGGTTCATCGACATCCAGAGCGGCACCTATGACGATCCCGACGCGGTGCCGGCCACGATGCATATCCAGGTCGCGGAGCGGCTGCGCTGGATGGAGGATGCGCATGAGCTGCCGACCTTCGACCGCTTTCCGCCGCCGGAATGACCGCCGGTTGATGAACGCGGCGCGGCCTCTGGCGAAGAGGCGATGCGCGCCGCGACATGGAATCGCCCCGCAACGTAGACGCCTGCGCCCGTTTGGCTTTACTCGTCCTCGTCTTCCGGACCGCCGCGCTGCTCGATTGCATTTCGCACGCTACGCATGACAGCGAACGACACGAACGCCATCCTTCTCTTCTGATCATCGCTCAATGTCTTGTAGAGCGGCTCCCAGGCATCGGCGAGCTTCTTGAGGTCGGTCCCGCGCTGAATCAGCCGATCCGCCCTGCGCTGCATGAATTCGACCGGATTGCCTTCATGCATTCCGTCCATCGGTCCGTTTTCGTGCAATTCGGCAATGCGCTCCAACCGAGCCTGCCGATTTTTCGCTCTGGTGCGGATCGCATCCTCGATGGCCGGCCAGTACTTCTCCTGATCCGGAGTCAGCTGCAAGGCGGCCTTGACGATGCCGACGCGCATGTCGGTCAGGCTCTTCAGGTCGGCGGCGCTGGGTGGCGCAACGCCGACAGTCGGGGATGTCTCTGCTGCGATGGCGAGAGACGAGGTTGTCATCAAAAGTGCAATCGCTGCGGCGGCTGCGTTCCTCGTCATTGCAAACTCCTGAGCTGCTTTTCTTGGACGTCCCGAGAAGGAAAACATAGCCGGATCGGCTGCCGGTTGATCTAGGTCAAAGGGGCAGGGAGCCGGAGGCAGGAACGCTCTTCTGACCGTTCGCAAAATACCGAGCGACGTCGGCTGTTTGCGGGTTGAGCTAGATCAAGCGCGGGCGGTCCATGGTGTTCAGAAATTGCTGTCCAACTCCCACCGACCGGGCGGTCCCATGCACCTTCTGCTCAAGGAAATTCGTCACAATCCATTATTCTGGATGCTTGTCTTCGTGCCGATTGTGCTGGTGGTCGAGACGGCAGCTCCGTCCGCCCACACAGCACTGTTTGTGCTCGCCGTGCTGGCCATCGTGCCTTTGGCTGCCCTTCTCAGCCACGCGACGGAAAGCGTCGCGGAGAAAACGGGCGACGCAATCGGAGGCTTGCTCAACGCAACCCTGGGCAATCTGACCGAGCTGATTATCGCGATCGCTGCGCTGCATGCCGGAGAGTACATGCTGGTCAAGGCATCGATCGCTGGTGCCATCGTCACCAATTCACTCTTCATGCTCGGCGCATCGTTCCTGCTCGGGGGGCTCCGCCATCACGTTCAGGAGTATAACCGGGCCGGCGGGAGGATGTATGCCGCGCTGCTGCTGATGGCGACGATTGCGCTGCTTGCGCCCTCGGCTGTCGCCGACCTCGATCCGGCGCGCGGCGAGGCCATGGCGCTGGCTCTCAGTACGGGCCTCGCAGTGCTGCTGATATGTGCCTATGGGCTCGGCTTGCTGTTCTCGCTCAAGACACACAAGGAGCTGTTCGCAAGCGAGGAGCACGGCGAAGCCGGCGGTGCCGGCTGGCCGATCGGACTTGCGTTAGGCACCCTTCTCGTGGTCACGGTGCTGGTTGCACTGGTCAGCGAAATATTCGTCAGCTCGGTGCAAAAGGCGGGCGAGACGCTGGGATTGAGCCCGGCGTTCGTCGGTTTCATCATCGTCGCGCTGGTCGGCGCCGCGGCAGAAATGGCGGTCGCGTTTTCTGCGGCGCGCAAGAACCGTCTCGATATGAGCGTCAGCATCGCGCTCGGCAGCGCGTCTCAAATCGCCTTGTTTGTCGCGCCGGCACTGGTGCTTCTGAGCTACGTCGTCGGTCCGAAGCCGATGGATTTGCAGTTCTGGCCGGGCGCCGTGACGATGGTCATGATCGCCTCCGTGACGTCCTGCTTCATCACCAACAGCGGACGGTCGGCATGGTTTATCGGCGCCTTGCTCGTGCTCATCTATGTGATTTTCGCCATGACCCTGTACATGGTGCCACCTGGATCGCACGGCCCGGTTTGATCAACGGCGAGCGTTGCCGGCACCAATCCGGACGAGGGCGCGTGTTCTTCGTCGCGTTCACGCGGACCCCTGATGGCTTTAGAGCGGTAGCTCGCTCTGACCGCGCGTCCAGTCGATGATGTCGATCTGGAGCCCCCGTTTCAGAATCTCGGCCTCAAGATTGCTGGCATGCCGCTTCCATTCGGCCGTCGACCGGACCCGGAATTTTGGATCTTCACCGTTTGCCTCGAACTCATCGTCGGCTTCGAGCGCGCCGCGAACAGCCTCGTACATCATCTTAAGGCTCGCGTCGGTGAAGGCGTCGTACTCCATCGAGCCGTCTCCTTGGAAAAGCAAAATGCAAGGGACCGCCACGATGGCGATCATGGCGTCTCTTTGCGATCGATCCATTCAACATGGACATGCCGATGCCTGACCGAAGCTCGACAGCGAGCCGGTGCGGTGCAACCGCACGTCCATCCATTGCAGCTCAGCCGGATCAATACTGCGGGCAGACCATTTGCCCGTATTCATTGTAGTAGCAGCTTTGGTTGCCGTAGTAGCCATAGGCGCCATACGCGCCGGCTGCGGCTGCAGCGCCGACGGCGGCAGCACCATAACCCCAGCCCGGCCGATAGTAGCCTCTGCCGTAGCCGGGATAGCCGGCGACCGGGCGGCCAGGGCGCCCTGCAATCGGTCGACCGGGATAGCCCGGACGCCCTGCAATCGGTCGGCCACCTGGACGGCCGGCAACGCGATATCCTCCACCGTGAACTCTTCCGCCGCCTACATGCATGCCACCGCCACGCATCCCGCCGCCGTGAAAGCCGCCTCCGCCGCCGCGGAAGCCGCCGCCTCCTCCGCGACGGGCATAGGCGTCATCAGGAATCAGGCAGACAGCGACGAGAACCAGAGCCGCCAGAGCGGCGAGGATGCAACGAAGCATGGCGTGTCCTCCCTATGGGACAATTTGCGAACGGCGACACTGCGACAATTTCGCCTCGCGAGATTGACGTAGATCAACGGAATGCAGCAGGGCGCGCGTTCGAAAAGGGTCAGGCAGCTGTCATCAACCCCAGGCACAATCTGTACTTTGCTGCCGAAGCATCTTGCCTGGAATGCGAACGTGAGTTCCATGACATTTGCTTTCGCCTCAGTCAGGCGACAGCCGTCGTTTCTTTGCCGAGTTCACCTGGTGCTTCTACGTCCTGCAGAACGCAGCCAAGAGGATCAACGTGCGGAAAGCGGATGTGACGTGCGCGTGCTGTGGCGCAGGTTTCCGGCGGTTGGAGCTATGGTCCGAACCTGGCGCCAAAGGTGAATATCACTGTCCCGTTTGCGACTACTTGCTCGAGGCATTCGATGGCACCAACCTGATCGCCTATCGGCTGACGATCCAGCCGGTGCGCGCGCCGGCCTACTCGGTCAAGCCGTTCGACGATCAACAATAGCCGGACGATTGGTTGCCGCGAGCGCGCTTCGGTTTTCGAGGTGACGGCTGACGCCATGACTGTTTGGCCGTGTCACTGCACCGATTGGCGCCGCATCCCGACGGGGCGATGGCCGACCCGGTGATGGCCGCAGAGGACAAAGTGACCTGGGCAGAACTACCTGTCGTCGGAGTACGGCCGTGGGCGGGTCGCTCGCACCCTCGTCGGATGGTCTCGGTGCTGGCTTGCTCGGGCGCCGGGGCGTCGGCTAGTTCTTGACGGCATACAGAGGCGTTCTGAACGTCAGTTGATAGGCCGGTTTCGGCACCCACATGATTTCGGCTGTGACGCCAAACAGTCGGTTGTCATTATCGTCCACGCGGTCGAGATCGATCCGCACGATCGGTTGCGCAAAGGGCTGAATGGATGCGAGGTTCAGAAGCTGCGCGCCCTCGAAGGATTGCACGCCCACGCGGCCGGTAAATTTCCAATTGTTCGGCCATTGATAGTAGCCGCCGACATAGGCAATCGTGTTCGGGTTGATCCTTCCCAGCGCACCGTCGACGTCGGTTCGCGTGTATTGGAAACCGCCGAGGAAGCCTCTGGTCTCATCGGAATCGAGCGCATAGTCAAATTCGAGAATGTTGTTGAAGGAGGTTGTGCTCAGTGGACCATCGGGAATCGACTTTGTGATAGTCGACTGCAGCGTCACGGTAGGAAAGGTTCCACCGTTCTGCTCGTAAAGGTCGGCCTGGAAGCCGATGTTCCAGCTTGTGATTTGAAAGGACGAAAAGCCGGCGCTTCCAAAGCTCGTCGAACTACCGGAGACGCCGGCATAAAGCGAGGCGCTCTCGGTGACATCGACCGTCAGCGGAAAATCCATATTGAGAGATTTCGCTGCTGGCAGGCCGACCGGAAATACCGCGCCGCCTGATGTCGCAAGCGTCTGCGTATTGAACAGCGTCGGATGGCCAAAGCCGAACGCGAGCGATCCTGCCGGAACCTGTGCGTAGATCGTCCTGAGGTCGAGATAGATCGTCGGCACCGAAGCATTGGCAAGGCCATCATCGTTTGCGGCAAAGGCCTGCGCAACCGGGACGGCGATAAGCAGCGCGCACAATGCCGCGCTCAAGATCGATCCGGGAGCCAGGAGCCCCGCGTTGTTACGTGGCGGCGCGTTCAAGGCGAGAACCTTCCCTAGGCGCGGCGATTGCCATTGGATCGGGAGGCAGGCCGATCGATCGTGGCTTGTCCGTTGCTCGACCTTTGCCGAAACTCCCGTGGGGTGCAGCCGGAAATCCGGCGGAAAGCCCGCGTGAAGTGGGCAGGGTCGGCATAGCCCGACGAGAATGCAACGTCGATGATCTTGATTTCTGTGCTGCCCAGAAGCTTGGCCGCATTGTTGAAGCGAGCCTGCTCAAGCAGACCCGAATATGTCAGACCAGCGAGCGAAAGCCTCCGCTGCAGACTCCTGGTGCTCACGCCCATCATCTCGGCGGCCTGCATGATCGTGAGGCCTCCTTGATCAAGGTAGGAGGGCAAGCTTAGCTTCAGTGCGCTGACGACGTCCTTTCCGAATGACTGCGGCTCGTGATCGGCGGGCGTCGGCCGAACGTCGTTTGCGGGATTTGCAAGACTGAGGAGTTCTGCCGGCACTTCGATCCATGACGCCTTTTGACCCGACATGAAGCGCGTGTTCGGCCAATGCGACTGGACCTCCGGGCTCGGCGTATAGAGTGCTTCAAACGCAATCACTCTCGGAGACCAACTGATCCCGGCGAACTGACGGACGATGTGCAGGACGAATATGTTCTGAAGCCACTGGGATATCTCAAGATGGGAAATGCCCTCCGTTCCAGTAAGCTTGCTGCAAATCTTCAAGCTCTCGCCGCTTGGCTCGAGCCATAGCTGGAGGATCGTATCTTCGCACGGCGCCCACCGGCAAATTTGCTGCAGGGCAACCAGAAGCGTTGGCGCATGGCGCACCCGCGCCCGCATGGCTTCGCTCAAATGTTCGAACGAGAGCCGCTGGGCTGCGCGAAAGGCGATTTCCGATAGGCCCTGCTTTTGCTGAGCGGCCGTCGCGAACCGAACCGCCGGCAGCAAAGGCACGTAATGATCCGCTTTTTCTTCAAAGGACGTCGGGAGTTGAAATCTGGCGAGAAGTGCTGCCGTCGGGCCGCCTATTTCAGAATGGAGCTCAGCGAACGGGATCAGAAATTGACAACGGGTCAATGGAATGACGGTCATTACTACCTACCCAAGAAGTTTTGCCGCGATCGCAGCTTAGCAGGCCGGAACTCGTCTTGCGTTGTCTTTATCGCGAAACCAGCTGCGACGACGCGTTCGACGAATTCCGGTTCGCGAAAGTTTTGGCGGCCGATGGCCAGATCGGTGGACGAAGCTGCTTTATCTTGAAGCGTCGTTTTTCTTGCAGGAGCACGGGCTTCACGCCTCAAACCAACCGATGAGAGCTGTCCGATTGCCTTCAGCCCAGGCGGTCCGCGCAGTCATTGTCGCGTCGCTGCGACACGGTGACGCAACTCTTGATAGCACCGCTCGCGCCCTCAAGATCAGCTCGCGCACGTTGCAGCGACACCTTGGTCGCCTGGGCACCAGCCACAGCGACATACTCGCGGAGGTTCGCTTGAACATCGCTTGCCGCTTGCTCGTAGACTCAAGCAAGCGACTGTCGGAAATCGCGAAATTCGTCGGCTACAGCAACGCCAGCAGCTTCAGCCGCAGGTTCGTGCGTTTGATGAAAATCCAACCTATCGTTTACAGGCAGCGGCAACTTGCCGATCGGCAGGGCCAAGCGGGCCATCGCAAGAGATCCCACACCGCTGGGCCATGACAATTCCGATCATTGGCGCGAAATGGCAAGACGCGCGATTTGAATTGGCGCGAAATGCTTAGCGAAGCTGATTGCCGAGATAGCGCTCCCCAAAGGAATAACAAACATGACCCTTCGCTCAGCTCTGGCGTCGCCGGATTGATTGCCGCTCCCCATAAGGTGCTTTCCCAAACTGCACCCGAGAACAAACCACACGTACCGCTCGAGAAGTCGATAGGTCAGGCAAAGCCGGAAGTCGTGCCATCGCTCTTCGTCCTCAACTCGCGCGGTGCGAGCTTGAAGGACGGGAAGCTTGTGCTGACGGGGGTTTCACCGAATGCGATCGTGTTCGCCGATCGGCCCGTGAGGGCAGCCGGTCATGATCTCACATCGCGCATTGTCGAGGATTGGGGCAATGGCAGTGACAATTTCGCAAAGGACCCTCCAAACGCCACGGTGTCCGGGTTCAGGAAAGACGGATCATCGGTAGCGGACGCCGTCGTCGTCTTGAAATCGCCCAAGCTCGAAGGCGACAGGCTGACTTTCGATGTCGATATGCTCGAAGGCGACCTTGCGGGGGCTGATGGACCGGCGTCGATCTTTATCGACATCATCGGTCGTCCATTCACGCCGCTGTCTTTTGCCGGCGTTGCCCGCCGCACCGCCTGGCGAGGTGCTTACTACCGCGGCGCTGCAGTCGCGGGTGCGGCCGCGCTTGGAGCTGCGGCAGCCTATCCGTACTACGCCCCCCGATGCGGATACTATCCTTATCCGCCTTGTTACTGAGCAACGCGACCGTCGCGTCGAAGCCGCTGGGCCGACAGGTGGAAGATCGGCCGCGATCTAAGCCGGGCACGCGAGCTCACAGGAGAGCATCATGAGACGAACCGCTATGATCGCAGCATCGCTGATCGTCGCCGGCATTCAGTCGGCGCACGCGCAGACAGACCTCAGCGCCTACGCCAACGCCGAAGGCTATCTGGACGTTCAGAAGCTGACCTGCGCGCAACTCGCCGGAACATGGCAGGGAGACGCCGACCTTCTCACTGCCTGGTACAGCGGTTGGTACAACGGGCTTGCGCGCAAGCACTACCTCGACATCAAGAAGTCCCGCGAGGCCGAGCACGAAGTAATCCAACATTGCAAGGCGCATCCTGATCAACTCATCATCGAGGCGATCGCGGCGGTCTTCAAGGATATGAGAGCGGCGCTCGGGATCAGGATGCAGCCCTGACCCGCGGGATCGGACACCTTTTACGGCAGGCCGACAGTCGGAGCAGCCTGACGATTGTTTGAAGACCATTCGATTTGCAAAGGAGAGAACAATGGAGATCACGCGTCGCAATCTTGCGCTCGGCGGAATGGGTCTGCTCACCGGAGCGGCGATAGGTCGACCAGCCGTCGCCGAGGAGGGAGCTTTCCTGGGTGTCGGTCAGGGCTTGGAGGACTTCTGGCTCGCGAGCGACGCCTACATATTCGGCTATCCGTTGGTGACGATGGAGATGACGCGGAGAATCATCACCAACGTCGCGGAGCCCGTGGGCACGCGGGGGCCGATGGGCCATATCATCAAGCTGCGTCAATATCCGGACGCGTCGTTCCGTGACGTCACTGCGCCCAACGCGGACACGCTCTACACCACGTCCTTCTTCGACGTCGGCAAAGAGCCGTGGGTCCTCAGCATCCCGGACATGAAGGGGCGCTATTTCCTGATGCCCATGCTTGATGGCTGGACGACGGTGTTCCAGGTGCCGGGAAAACGCACCACCGGCACCGGTGCACAAACCTATGCCATCACCGGGCCCGGCTGGAAGGGCACGCTGCCGGACGGCGTGAAGGAGTACAAATCGCCCACCAATATCGTGTGGCTGCTCGGCCGCATCTATTGCACCGGAACGCCGGAGGACTACGCCGCCGTCCACAAGCTGCAGGATGAGTGCAAGCTCGTTCCGCTCAGTGCTTACGGCAAGCCGTACACACCGCCTCCAGGAAAGGTCGATCCTTCGATCGACATGAAGACGGCCGTCCGCGAACAGGTCAATCGCATGGACGCGGTGTCGTATTTCAAGCTGCTATGCGAGCTCATGAAAAGCAACCCGCCGAACGCGGCAGACGCGGCCCAGCTCGCCAAATTTGCCCGCATCGGCATCGTACCCGGGCGGGACTTTGACGAGACCAAGCTGAAGGCGGACTTCCTGAAGCGTGTGCCCGAGGTGTCATTCGACAGGATCATGCTTCAGTTCAAGGTCAACAAGGCCATCACGGATGAGAACGGCTTTGCGTTCACGACGAAAACCGGCATCTACGGGACGGACTACCCGATGCGGGCCCTGGTAACCGCGATCGGACTCGGCGCCAACCGCCCGCAGGATGCCGTCTATCCGACCTCGCAAAAGGATGCGGATGGCCGCAAGTACAATGGTGCGAACAAATACGTCATGCGGTTTCCCAAAGGCCACTTGCCTCCGGTCGAGGGATTCTGGTCGCTCACCATGTACGACAGCAGCTACTTCTTTGTGAACAATCCTCTCAACCGATATTCGATCAGCGCGCGGGAAAATCTGAAGGAAAATCCGGACGGCTCGACCGATCTCTATATTCAGAAAGACTCGCCCGGTAAAGACAAGGAATCGAACTGGCTTCCTGCGCCCGAGGGAGATTTCATACTCATGCTGCGGATGTATTGGCCGCAGGAAACCGACCCCTCGATCATCAACGGCACTTGGACGATTCCGGCCGCCAAGAAGATCGGGGCCTGAGAAACTGGATTCATGCCGGCTCCAACCGGGCCGGCATGAATCAATGTGCTACAATTTGCGGGGGGCGAATCGTGCGCCTGAGCGAGCCGTACAGGTCGCACCGCACCAAAGGGGCGTGACATGCGGCTTCGCGGTCTTTCGATGAGGCGGCGACCAAACGGGCGAGGCAAGCCACTCAGGGATGTCGGCATCGCCATGATACTGGTCATGGCGTCAGTTTCGTCTGAGGCCGCGCGTGCCGACGAGGCCGGCGTCTCATACTGGCTTCCCGGCCGCTTCGGCAGCCTCGCTGCGACCCCGCAGGTCCCTGGCTGGTCGATGGCGGAGGTCTACTATCACACCAGCGTAAGTGCATTCGGCAATGCCGCGGCCGCCAGGGAGATCCAGGTCGGCAGAATCCCCGCCGCGGCTAACGTCAACCTAAACCTGCATCTCAACGCGCAGGCGGATCTCATCCTTCTCAATCCCACTTATACGTTCGCAACGCCGGTGCTGGGTGGCCAACTTGCCATCGGCGTGACCGGGCTGTTCGGACGGTCGAGCGCGGATCTTGCGGGGACGCTGACGGCGGCCGTCGGTCCGCTGGCGACAACCCGCACCGGCAGCTTCGGCGATTCGATCACATCGGTCGGCGACCTCTACCCGCAGGCGACGCTGAAGTGGAACGCCGGGGTGCACAATTTCATGAGCTATGTAACGGGAGACATCCCGGTCGGAGCATACAGCCCGAGCAGCCTTGCCAATCTCGGCATCGGTCACGCGGCCATCGATGCCGGCGGCGGCTACACCTACTTCAACCAGCAGGCGGGCCACGAATTTTCCGCGGTCGCGGGCTTCACGCCGCGTGCTTGGCGTTGGTCCGCAGATCGGCTTCCTGTTTCCCGTAGGCGACATGCAGGGTTATCTGAATCTCGATGGGTATGGAGAATTTGCAGCAGAGAATCGCCCGGCCGGCTGGAATACCTGGTTGACGTTCTCGATCTCTCCGATGGCGCCGACCAGCACCGTGACGCCGGCCCGACGGGTCGTGACAAAATAGCAGCGCTGCTGGCGCCTTCGATTGTGCCGAGATCACGCCACTATGGGCCGCAACCGTGTCGATGCCCGCCGTTCGGACGCCGCCCGGCAATTAGCCGACGCCGGTTCGATACGCGGGCGTCGTGATTGTCAGCAGGGTCCACGCTGCCAATGCTCGGCCGATTGGTTTCAGCCGCGCCAACCCGAAAGTGGAGTCGATGTTACCGGATACGCCGTCGGTCAGTCAGCTCTCTCAAGTGATTTCTCAAGCGGCCGCGCCCGCATTTCTGCTTGGCGCATTGGCGGCCTTTATCGCGGTGCTGATTTCCCGCCTGAACCGGATCATCGACAGATCGATTTACCTGAACCAAATTTCGGATCAGGATCAGGCGAGATGCCGGCTCAAGGCAGACCTGCCGCGTCTTGCTCGGCGCGCCACCATGATCAATCGCGCGATCTTCTGGTCCATCATGGGAAGCATTTCGATCAGCGTTGTCATCGTCGTCGGCTTTGTGAGTGCGTTCCTTCACATCCAGCACGAGCGGGGCGTTGCCATTCTCTTCATTGTTGCCGTTGTGGCTTTCATCGTGTCGTTGGTCGATTTCGCGCGAGAGGTCCGAATTGCCCTGAGCGAGTTCGATCACTACGGCTAGACGCAACGCATTGATACGTGCACGCCTTAACGCGCACGCGCGGCAAATGTCGTGAGCGCTGCCACCATCAACTCCGGCGCTTCCTGCGCGACGCAATGTCCGACACCGTCGAACGTCCAGCGGCTCGCATGCGGGATCAGCGCCGCGGCGCGGTCGGCCATTTCCTTGTAGATTGGCCATGACTGCTCGGTGGTCGCGATGCAGACCGGGCAGGCAATGTCGGAGAACCAGGGGAACGGATTACCGCGGGCGTCGCCGGTGTAGATTTGCTCCATGGCCTGGAAGATCGGCCCGAGTAGGGCCGACTCGATTTCCGGCGTACAAAGCAGCCGCATGCGGCCGTCGCCGAGCCGCGCAAAGCCGTGATGGACATAGGCCCACAGCGACCGTTCGGTCCATGGTGCGAAGGCCGGCGCGGCGCGCAGCCGCTGGAACAGATCGTCGGCGCTGTCGAACTCGGCCCGGCGGCGCAGCACGCCCTGCACCGAGCCGTTCGCGATGTCGCTGAGGCCTCCGGCGCGCGGCGCGCGCGGATCCATCGCGGTCGGCTCCGTGACATGCAGGCGCGCGAAGCGACCGGGCATCAGTCTGGCTGCGAGCAGCAGGTCGGTTGCGCCGGCACTGTGACCGATGGCGTAGATGTCGTGGAGGTCGAGGCGCTCCACCACCATGCGGACGTCTTCGGCAAAATCCTGGAAGTGATAGCGATCGGCCGGCGGCTTGTGGCTCAAGCCATGGCCGCGGCGGTCGAGCGCATAGACGGCGTGATCGGCAGCAAGCGCCTCCGCGACCTCGGTCCATACCTCCGCGACAAAGCCTGTGCCGTGCAGCAGCAGCGCCGGCGGCTTGTCCGAGGCCGGCTCGCCCCATTGCGCCACCGCAACCTGTGCACCGGTATCGCCAACCAGGAGGCGCTTCGGGGCGTTCATCGTCGCTCTATCGCGCATCCTGCAGGATCATCGCCGCCGCCTTCTCGGCGATCATCGCCGTCGGCGTGTTGGTGTTGCCCGAGGTGATGGTCGGCATCACCGAGGCATCCGCGATGCGCAGGCCGTGCAGGCCGTAGAAGCGCAGCCGCTCGTCGACCACGGCCATCGGATCGTTGGCCGTTCCCATCTTCGCGGTGCCGACGGGGTGGAAGATCGTGGTGCCGATGTCGCCGGCAGCCTTGGCAAGCGAGGCATCGTCGTCGCCGACCGAGGGGCCGGGCAGGAATTCCTCGGGATGATATTTCTCCAGCGCCTTCTGCTTCATCAGCCTACGCGTGGTGCGGATTGCGTCGGCCGCGACCTGGCGGTCGTCGTCGGTCGACAGATAATTCGGCGCGATCGACGGCTTGTCGTCGGGAACGGACGATTTGATGCGCACGGTGCCGCGCGAGCTCGGCTGCAGATTGCAGGCGCTCACCGTGATCGCGGGGAAACGGTGCAGCGGATCGCCGAACTTGTCGAGCGACAGCGGCTGCACGTGGAACTGGATATTGGCGCGCGAGCGCGTCGCGTCCGAGCGCGTGAAGATGCCGAGCTGCGACGGCGCCATGGTCAGGGGACCACGGCGGCGGAATGCGTAGTCGAGGCCCATCAGGCCGCGGCGCACGAGATTGTAGTAAGTTTCGTTCAGCGTACGCACGCCGGAGACCTTGTAGATCGCGCGCTGCTGCAGATGGTCCTGCAGATTATGGCCGATGCCCTGCACGTCGAGCACGATGTCGATGCCGAGCGGCGACAGCCATTCGGACGGACCAATGCCGGAGCGCTGCAGCACCTGCGTGGTTCCGATCGAACCGGCGCAAAGGATCACTTCACCCCGGGCGCGCGCCTCCACCGTCTCATTGCCCTGCCGGAACAGCACGCCGGCGGCGCGGCCGCTCTCGATCACCAGGCGGTCGACCAGCACGTCGGTTTCGAGCCTGAGATTGCTGCGGTTCAGCACCGGCTTGAGGAAGCCGCGCGCCGACGACCAGCGCCGGCCGCGCTTCTGGTTAACGTGGAAGTAGCTGGTGCCCTCGTTGTCGCCGGTGTTGAAATCCGGGATGCGCTTGATGCCCATCTCCTCGGCGGCATCGCCGACCGCGTCGAGGATCTGCCACGACAGCCGCGGCGCCTCGATGCGCCAGCCGCCGCCGACACCATGATGCTCGCTTTCACCGAGGAAATGATCCTCCAGCCGCCTGAACGCCGGCAGCACGTCGCTGTAGCTCCAGCCGGTGAGGCCGAGCTGCCGCCAGTGGTCGTAATCCGCGGCCTGGCCGCGCATCGAGATCATGGCGTTGATGGCGGAGGAGCCGCCGATCACCTTGCCGCGCGGATAGGCGAGCGCGCGGCCGTTAAGGCCGGGCTCGGCCTCGGTCTTGAACATCCAGTCCGAGCGCGGGTTGCCGATCGCGAAGAGATAGCCGACCGGGATGTGAAACCAGATCCAGTTGTCCTTGCCGCCGGCTTCCAGCAGCAGCACGCGCTTCTTCGGATCGGCCGACAGGCGGTTGGCCATGATGCAGCCCGCCGTGCCTGCGCCGACGATAATGTAGTCGAAATCACCCTCGAGCCTTCGCGGCATGTCCTCGTTCCCGGCAAGCGTCTTTTGTTGGGCCCCTTCTATAGCGTTTTCGAGCGAAGTGGAGCCCGGTTCGCGTGAAGAAAACGCGTCAACACAAGAAAATAGAACTCGGTTCTGACAGAGTCAGGACCGAGTTCTATCCAGACGCAGCGGGCCGACACAAGCCCGGCAGTGGATGCCGGGCGTGCGCTGGATGATCAGGGGCGGCTCGGTTCGGCCAGTGTGACCTCATGGCTCGCGCGGGGAACACAGACGATCAGCGTCAGCATGCCGATGCCGAGCACGGCGCCGACGAGGGCGAGCGGTGCGTAGATGCTCCCGGTTGCGGCAGTCATCCAGCCAATCAGGGCAGGGCAGACCGCGCCGCCGAACGAGCCGATCGCTGAGATCAGCGCGATGCCGCCGGCCGCGGCGCTGCCCTCCAGCATCGCGTTCGGAATCGTCCAGAACAGCGACAGGATCGCGAAGATGCCGATCGAGGCGACGGCGAGCAGCGTCACGGTCAGGAGCACGCTGTCTTGCGCGGCTTGCAAGGCGATGAAGCAGGCCGCCGCGACGAGGCCGCAGCAGACCACGTGCCAGCGCCGTTCCCGTGTGCGGTCGGAACTGTAGCCGATCGCCACCATGCCGATCGCGGATGCAACCGAGATCGCGCCGCTCAGCCAGCCGATCTCGGTGGTGGTCGCCACGCCGACGCGTTTCAGCAGCGTCGGCGTCCACAACAGGATGGTGTTGAGCGAGCAGAAGAACGCGAAGTAGATGAAGGAGAGCAGATAGACGCGCGGCTCGCGCAGCGCCGCCGCGAAGCTCCGCGTGGTGCCGGGAACAGCGGCGCGGTCGCGGGCGAGGTCGCTTGCGACCTGCCGCCGCTCGTCGGCGCTCAGCCAGCTCGCGACCTGCGGTCCGTCGGCGAGGTAGAAATAGGCGGCGATGCCGAGCAGCACGGCCGGGCCGCCTTCGAGGATGAACAGCCACTGCCAGCCATGCAGGCCATGGACGCCCTGCATGTGATCCATGATCAGGCCCGACAAGGGACCCGCGATGACGCCGCCGAGCGGCACCGCCATCACGAACAGGCTCGTCATGCGGCCGCGCACGCGATCCGGGAACCACAGCGTCAGATAATACAGGATGCCGGGGAAGAAGCCGCCCTCGGCGGCGCCTAGCAGGAAGCGTAGCAGATAGAGGTGATACTGGTTCTGCACCAGCGCGAGCAGCACGGTGACTGCGCCCCACAGTACCATGATCCGCAGCAGCGTCTTGCGGACACCGACCTTGACCAGCAGGAGATTGCTCGGCACTTCGAGCGCGACATAGCCGACCGAGAAGATGCCGGCGGCAAGCCCGAACACCGCGTCGTCGATCTGCAGGTCGTGCAGGAACTGCAGCTTGGCAAAGCCGATGTTGAAGCGGTCGATAATCGCAACCGTGTAGCACGCCAGCAGGAACGGGATCAGGCGCCAGGCGATCCGTCCATAGAGCCGCGAATGGGCCGCATCCTGCATGAAAGTCTCCTCGAATGGTTATTGATTGTTTGTTGGTGCCGCGACGGCGGTAGGCTCCCTCGCCCCGTTCTTACGGGGAGAGGGTTGGCGCGAGGGGCGTCTCCCCATAGACGGTGACAGCAACCCTCGCGGAGGCGACCCCTCACCCGGAATGCATCCAGCGATGCATTCCGACCTCTCCCGGCAGGCGGGGCGAGGTAAGTGGAGCCCGTTGCTCCGATCGAGTGCAGGCGGCTACCCCGCTTTCGCGTTCGGCGGAAACTCCAGCATCGCTTCGCCGGCCGCGACCGTCTCGCCGCGTTGGTTCTGTACGGCGACGTCGACCAATACCCAGCGCGATTTTGCGCTGACCTGCTTGGCCTTGATGGTGCCGGCCGGGCGGATGGTGTCGCCGGGCTTCACCGGCTTCAGCCAGCGCGTCTCGAGCCTGCGATGGATCGCGCCGGCAGGCGTTGCCCAGTCGGTCAGCATGCGCGAGATCAGGCCGAAATTGTTCATGCCGTGCATGATGATGCCGCCGAAATTGGTCTTGCCGAAATCGCCCTTCATGTAGTTGTCGTCGAGATGCAGCGGGTTGTAGTCGAGCGATGCATCGCAGAACAGGCGGATCGATTCGCGCGAAACCGCGAATGCCGGGCCGTCGATGGTGTCGCCGGCCTTGAGAGATTCGAAATTCGCCGTGGTCATGGTGATCCTCCTTACATCGGACGGATGGTCTGGCC
This sequence comes from Bradyrhizobium sp. USDA 4541, assembly GCF_024171085.1. NCBI lineage: Bacteria > Pseudomonadati > Pseudomonadota > Alphaproteobacteria > Hyphomicrobiales > Nitrobacteraceae > Bradyrhizobium > Bradyrhizobium sp. USDA 4541. The sequence goes on along the minus strand of NZ_JALJZF010000001.1, from coordinate 7,630,550 downwards.
GCGACCCGAGCAGATCACGTCGCCATGCTGGTTGAAGAAGACATTGTCGTGCACCACGAACAACCGCTCACGCTTGATGAACTTGTCGAGCGCGCGCGCCTGCAGGGTGATGGTGTCGCCGGGGCGTGCCGGGATGTTGTAGCTCCACGACTGCCCGGCATTGACGGTGCCCGGCGAGCGCATCCAGTCGTCGGCCGGCGTGCAGGCGAACATCAGCAGGATATGGATCGCGGGCGGCGCGATCAGCCCGCCATAGGGCCCGGCCTTGGCGGCTGCTTCGTCAAGATAGAGCGGATTGGTCTCGCCGACTGCGCGGCAGTACAGCGCGATCGCTTCCTGCGTGAGCTTGTAGGGCAGCGTCTTGCGCGGCTCGCCGGGGACGATGTCGTCCCACACCTTGCGCAGCTTCGCGTCTTTCCAGAAATCGGTTTCGAACGGGGTGGCCGCAGAACTTTCTGCTTGCGCCATCGTGCATCCTCCTGCTACTGAGTTCGCCAGGCGAACAATTCATTCGCTGTATGAATTCACGCTAGCGCGGTCGGGAGCCCCTGACAAGCGCGCAGGGCCGCGTCATGTGCAGGCAGCCATGCGGGCTGCGATGTCATGAGCGCGATGACGGAACCAGCTGGGCGCCCGCCATGAGCAAAGAGAGTGACGGCTTCGTGCGCGCGATTGCGCGCGGCTTCTCGATCATCGAGGCACTCGGCAAGCCGCCGGGGCGGCACACGCTGGCGGAGGCCGCCGATACTGCCGGCCTCAACCGCGCCACCGCGCGGCGTATCCTCGCGACCCTGATCGCGCTGAAATATTGCGCCTCCGACGGACGCTATTTCAGCCTGCGGCCGCGCGCGCTCGGGCTCGGCCTGTCCTATCTCAACGCCTTGCCATACTGGGGTCATGCGCAGCGTGCGCTGGAAAACCTGCGCAACGAGATCGGCGAATCCTGCGCGATGGCGGTGCTCGACGAGGATGAGATCGTCTATGCGCTGCGCCTGCCGGCGCGGCGGATTCTTTCCGCCAATCTTGGCGTCGGCAGCCGGCTGCCCGCGCATCTGGTCTCGCTCGGCCGCGTCATGCTCGCGGCGCTGCCGCCCGGCACCCGCGAGGCTTATCTCGCGACCGGGGGGTTCAGGCAGGTCACGCCGCGCACGGTCACCGATCCGGAGCGTCTCGGCGAGTTGCTCGCGCGGGTCGAGAGCGACGGCTATGCCTGGGTCGACGGCGAGCTCGATCCGGCGATCTGCGGCATCGCGGTGCCGTTGCGCGATCCCGCGGGCGCGGTGGTCGCCGCGCTGAGCGTCAACACGATCTCGGGAACGGTGAGCGAAGCCGGCGCGCGCAAGAAGTTCCTGCTGCCGCTGCGCCGCACCGCGCAGGAGATCCGCAGCCAGATGCTGACATCAGGGTAGGGGACGGCCGTTATCGACGCCTTTTCACCCGCTCCGGACCTGGATGGCTTTCCACGCCCATGCCGAATGAATAGTCTTTCGCCTTGCTGGCCGGGTGAACTGCCAAGGAAAATCGCGGCCACGTCAAAGTGCAGATCGATTGCTCAACTTGCCGGAGGATTGCCGTGGCCGACCCAGTCCGCGCCCCTTTCTATCACGACGGAATGCGTGAGTTGCAGGACCGCTTCGACGGTCGGCGTGTCGCCGACGGCCTCGAGAAGCATCGCCTCCACTTCGAATTCTGGGAACAGGACCGCAAGCTCATCGAGGAGACGCGCTTCTTTTTCATCGCGACCAGCTACCAGGACAACGTTGATTGCTCGATGCGTTCCGGCGATCCCGGCTTCGTGAGGATCACAGGGCCCGATACGCTTGAATTCCCTGAATACGACGGCAACAACATGTACCGCACGCTCGGCAATATTCACCGCAACCCGAACGTCGGATTGTTGTTTGTACGGCTCGACGGCAAGACGTTTCGCACGCGCATCCGAGGCAAGGCAACGATCCACGACAGCGCCGAAGTGCTTGCCGGGCATCACGGCGCGAAGGTCGTCGTGCGCGTCAAATGCGAGATCTTTCCAAATTGCCCGCGCTACGTTCCGGACCTGATGGGCGCCTCAGCGGACGTACCGGCGAATCTGTACGTGCCTCGGCCCGGGTACGAGCCGCCCGCCCCGGAATGGAAAAGCCGGGATTATCTCAAGGACGTGCTTTCGAAGTACGATCCGCATCGGAAACGTGACGCATAGCGGACAGCCGGGAACCGCATCCGGACGAGCGAGCAAACCGCGATCAGGGCAGCGGCGCCATGTAGGGAATGCTGCCGACCAGAGCGAACACCTGCACCGCGTTGCACAGCATGCCGCCCCAATGCAGCTGGCGCAGCCGCCGCACCGCGGTAGGATCACCCGAGTCTCGCGCGTCCGCCTCAGCATCGAGCCGCCGCAAGAACCATCGGCGCGCCAGCACCGCGAACGCCGCGATCAAGGCGATGCCAAGCGCAACGGCGAACCGGCCGGCCGTGGCAAAGGCGAGCGTGCCGATCACGCCCGAAACAGTGAGCACCAGGAAGTAGGCATTGAACATGCCACGCAGCAGCCGTGTGACCGGCGGGACGTCGAGCTTCACGAGCAGGAACGCCGGCGCCGCCAGCAGGAAGTATCCCATCGGCACCAGCAGGATGATGGTGGAAAACAACACCGCCTGATCCGGCGTCATGCAGCCGCTCCCTGTTGGAAGGCGAGAGGATTTCGGTGCGGAAAACCTGGGGTAGTATCCGCGCCGGATATGTCCCGCACTATTAGGCTTTGGTCGGATGCGATGATATCAGGCCCGAGGTCTGCGCAAAGTCCAGCGAGGGACGGCTCGCATCCCGATTGCGAATGCAGGCCCCAGCCGCGAGCATGCCACATCCGTTTGGGTGGACCGGCTCTTGCATGCTAGAGATGACTTACGTCCAACCTCTGAGGCCAGAATTCTCATGCCCATCGTGAACCGCGTCGCCGATCTGCAACCCGATATCCAGGCCTGGCGCCGCCACATCCATGAAAACCCCGAGTTGCTCTACGATGTGCACCGCACTGCATCATTCGTCGCCGACCGGTTGCGCGAGTTCGGTTGCGACGAGGTCGCGACCGGGCTCGGCAAGACCGGCGTGGTCGGGGTCATCAAGGGCAAGAAGGGGCCGGCGAAGGGCGACGTCAAGGTGATCGGCCTGCGCGCCGACATGGATGCGCTGCCGATTCACGAACAGACCAATTTGCCCTACGCCTCGAAGACGCCGGGCAAGATGCACGCCTGCGGCCATGACGGCCACACCGCGATGCTGCTGGGGGCGGCGCGCTATCTCGCCGAGACGCGCAATTTCGCCGGCGAGGCGGTCGTGATCTTCCAGCCGGCCGAGGAGGGCGGAGCGGGTGCCGCCGCGATGATCAAGGACGGCCTGATGGACCGCTTCGGCATCGAGCAGGTCTACGGCATGCACAACGGTCCGGGGATTCCGATCGGCTCGTTCGCGATCCGCACCGGCCCGATCATGGCCGCGACCGATGCGATCGACATCAAGATCGAAGGGCTCGGCGGTCACGCCGCGCGTCCGCACAAATGCATCGATTCCGTGCTGGTCGGCGCGCAGCTCGTCACCGCCTTGCAGCAGATCGTCGCGCGCACCGTCGATCCGCTCGACTCCGCCGTGATCTCGATGTGCGAATTCCACGCCGGCAACGCCCGCAACGTGATCCCGCAGACCGCGGAGTTGCGCGGCACCGTGCGCACGCTGACCCGCGAGGTGCGCGACCTCATCGAGAAGCGCGTGCGCGAGGTGGTGGATGGCGTTGCCAAGATGACCGGCGCCAAGATCGATCTGACCTATGAGCGCGGCTACCCGGTCACCGTCAACCATGAGGCGCAGACCGAATTCGCGAGCCGCATCGCGCGCGAGGTCGCGGGCGCATCCAACGTGCACGAGATGCCGCCGCTGATGGGCGCCGAGGATTTTTCCTACATGCTGGAGGCGCGGCCCGGCGCCTTCATCTTCTGCGGCAATGGCGACAGCGCCGGCCTGCATCACCCCGCCTACAATTTCAACGACGAGGCGATCGTCTTCGGCACGTCGTATTTCGTGAAGATCGTCGAGAACGCATTGGCGGCGTGAGGCTCACGCGTCCCATCGCACCGGCAGCGTCACCGGTCCGCGGAACACCCAGCCGCGCACGACCGGCGGCGCCTCCGCGCGGAGGCGCAGATTGCGCAGGCGCGCGAACAGCATCGGCGCCACGATCTTGCCGACGGTGAGCCGTGACACCCAGGTGCCGGCGCAGAAATGCGGTCCGGCGCCGAATGCCAGATGCGATTGCTTGGGCCGCGTCACGTCGAAGCGATCGGGCTCGACGAAGCGGCTGCCGTCGCGGTTGGCGGCGCCGACGCAGAGGCCGATCTGAAGGTCTTGCGGCAGCGTGGTGCCGGAGAGCTCGACATCGCGGGTGACGCGGCGCGGATACATGCCGATCGGCGAGATCCAGCGCACCGCTTCCTCGAGCGCGGCCGGCCACAGCTCCGGCTTCGCCAGCACGCCGTCCTTCTGTGCCGGGTTTTCCAGTAGGCCGAGCACGAGCGTCAGGATCGCATCGCGCGGCTCGTTCAGGCCGCCGCCGATGATCACCTTGATGTTGGCGCGAATGCCCTCGATCGGCATCGACGGATCGGCATTGACCATCGAGGACAGGATCGAAGGATTTGGCTGGCTGCGGAGATCGTCGAGCACCGCGTCGATCGCGGCATCGACATCGGCGCTCGCCTGCATCGCCTTGCGCTCGATCTCGGCGTCGGCGGCGTAATTGCCCGCGCCGTCGATCAGCGCCTGCGACCACTCGGCGAGGGTTTGCCACGGCATCTTGCGAAACCCGATCATTGCCATCAGGCTGAGTGAGGCCATCGGCGCGGCAAGGGCGGAGAACAGATCGGCCTCTTCGGTCGCCAACAGATCATCGATCAGTTTTTCTGCGATCGCGGTGAATTGCGGCGCCCAATGCTCCTTGATTGTGGCCGGACGGAACGAGGGCTCGATCGCCTTGCGGCCGATCGCATGCTCGGCGCCGTCCTTGCGCATGAAGGTCGGCCCCATCACCTTGTTGACCAGCGAGGCCGGATTGTCGGCCGAGTAGGTCGCGGGATCGCGCTCGATCCGCATGATGTCGTCGAAGCGCGTCACCAGCGTCAGCTTCGCGGGCGCGACGAAGACCGCCGGCGCGATCTCGCGCAGGCGGCGGAAGATCGGATAGGGGTCGTCGAGCAGATCCTGATACGCGATATCGGTAACGACAGGCACGGCGCTGGTCATTGGTCCTCCCGGGAGCGCTTTTTCGCCAAGGCTAGCCCCGGGGTGCGCGATCGCTCAATTCGATGGGATTGATCTGGACCATCGAAATATTCCATGACCTTGTGCTAGGCTGGGCGGCCAGCAATGCGGGAGGTGCAGGGTGGCGGCCAATTCCTCGATCGATCCGATCGACATCGGGACTCTGCGGACCCTTGTGCTGGTCTATGACCTGCAGTCGTTCTCCGCCGCCGCCAAGCGGCTCGACGTCAACCAGTCCACCATCAGCTATGCGATCGAGCGGCTGCGCGGCGCGCTGCATGACCCGCTGTTCGTTCGCAGCGGCAATGGCGTGACGGCGACCGAACGCTGCGCGACGCTGGTTACCTGGGCGCGGGACATGATCGGCGAGATCGACGGGCTTGCCTCACCGGCGGAGTTCGATCCGGCGACGGCGCAGGGCAGCGTGACGATCTCCTGCAACTATCACGAACGCCAGACCCTGATCCCGCAGTTCAGCACGCGGCTGCGCGCCGGCGCGCCGCAAGTCCGTCTCGTCCTGCTCGATGCCGCGGGCCACGGCGATGTCCATCTCAAGCAGAACCAGTGCGACATCGTGCTTGGTCCGGTCGGCATCGCCGGCGAAGGCTTCTTCCGGCGCCATATCCTCACCGACCACTACGTCTGCGTGATGGATCGGGCCAATCCGCTGGCGCGCGGCCGGATCGCGCTGTCGGCCTATGCCAGGGCCGAGCATGTCTTCATCACCCACAGCGGTGAGTGGCAGCCGCTCTATCTCGCGGCGCTGAGGGCGAGGAAGATCGAGATCGAGCCAGTGGTCAGCCTGCCCAACCACGACAGTCTGGAGCGCATCATCACAGGCACCAGGCTCGTCGCGACCATCCCGCATCATCTGGCGCGGCCGATGCGCGGCGGCCTCCATGTCGCTGCGCTGCCGTTCCGCGTGCCGATCTCGATCGACATGCACTGGGGCGCCAGGACGGCCAAATCCGGCTTGCACAAATGGGCGCGCGGCCTGCTGGCCGAGGTTGCGAAGGCCTGCGCCGCCTGAGCAAGGAGCCGGGCTGCAGGTCCAAAGCAAAAGGCCCGCACCGGAGTGCGGGCCTTTGTCCGGCGCGTTGCTGCGCCCAAAGCGTGGGGCGTCAGAACAGGTGGTAGAACACGTAGTACAGAACGCCCGAGATGATCATCGCGGCCGGCAGCGTCAGCACCCAGGCCATCGCGATGTTGCGGATCGTGGCCCATTGCAGGCCGGAGCCGTTGGCGGCCATGGTGCCGGCGATGCCTGACGACAGCACGTGCGTGGTCGAGACCGGCAGGCCGTAGCCGTCGGCCGCCGCGATCGTCGCGGCCGCCGTGATCTCGGCGCAGGCGCCCTGCGCGTAGGTCAGGTGGGTCTTGCCGATCTTCTCGCCGACGGTGACGACGATACGCTTCCAGCCGACCATGGTGCCGAGGCCGAGCGCGATGGCGACGGCGAACTTCACCCAGCTCGGGATGAACTTCGTCGCGGCATCGAGCGAGCCCTTGTACTGGTTCAGCGTGGCGATGTCGGCAGCGGTCAGCTCGGCTTCCTTGTCCTTCATCAGGAAACGGATCGCCTCGGACGCCAGGTACATGTCGTTACGGGTGTTGCCGACCGCGTCAGCCGGGAACTTGGCCAGCGATCCATACTGGGCAATCTGCTGGCCGATGTCGCGCACCAGCACCGCAAGCGACGGAAAGGTGCCTTCGTTGATCTGGTGCTGCGCGACATAGTTGGTCACAGCCGGGCGCGGGTTGCCGATCACGTTGTAACCGGCGGCCTTGCCTTCGATGACCTTGCTGGCCGCGGTCGAGTGCGCCGTGAACAGCTCGATCTGGCTCGAGGGCATTGCGCGGTTCAGCGCATAGGCGGTCGGCACGGTGCCGATCAGGATCAGCATGATCAGGCCCATGCCCTTCTGACCGTCATTGGAGCCGTGGAAGAAGCTGACCAGTGTGCAGGTCAGGATCAGGATGCCGCGGATCCACCACGGCGGCGGCTGGTCGCCGACCGGTTCGCCGAACAGCGCCGGCGTCGCGCGCTGCAGCGCGATCTTGAGGAGGTAGAGCAGGCCGGCGGCGAGCGCGAAGCCGAACAGCGGCGACAGCAGCAGCGCCTTCGCGATGTTGGTCGCCTGCGACCAGTCGACGCCCGAGGTGCCGTCACGGCCGCGCAGCAGCGCGTTGGTGATGCCGACGCCCATGATCGAACCGATCAGGGTGTGCGAGCTCGAGGCCGGCAGGCCGAGCCACCAGGTGCCGAGATTCCAGATGATGGCGGCGATCAAGAGCGCGAACACCATGGCAAAGCCGGCACTGCTGCCGACCTGCAGGATCAGTTCGACCGGAAGCAGCGAGACGATGCCGAACGCGACGGCGCCGCTGGAGAGCAGCACGCCGATCAGGTTGAACATGCCCGACCACACCACGGCGACATGCGCCGGCAGCGAGCGGGTGTAGATCACGGTGGCGACCGCGTTCGCGGTGTCATGGAAGCCGTTGACGAATTCGAAGCCGAGCGCGATCAGCAGCGCGACGAACAGCAGGATATACGGCAGGAACGAGGTGATGCGCGTGCCGGTGGCGTCGACATCGGCATAGATGCTGTAGGCAACGAACAGCAGCGCGGCCGCAACCACGCCCAAATAGATAACCCCGGTGAGAGGATGAAAGCCCTTGTCGAGGTCCGGACCCTTTTTCAGGGCGGGCTCGATCGAGCCGGGTAACGCCATATCGCTCATGGTAAACTCCTGTCCCAATGCTCCCGATTTTGATCGATGCATATGACAAGCAATTGAAATCCGGCCCGCGAGCCGCGCCGGTCTCCCGTGGCGGTGGACATCGAGCCGAAGTTTTGTGCAACGCATTGAGCGCGCACGTGGCTTCGCGGCCTCGTGGCAATCTTCAGCAACAAGGATCGCGGATCGCGACGGAAAGCTGCCTGCGTTTCGCAGGACGAGACAATGTGCGGACGACATCACACTGGCATCCGGCCGGCCGGGCAGCCGGAGAATTCGGCGGACGCCTGCGAGTGGAAGGTTGCGAAATGAGGGAGGGGGATTGAGAGATGAGGTGGCGCGCCGCACGATCGGGGCTAGCAAACCGCGCAGCGCGCCCGCCTCAGGGTACGTCATGGCGTGAACATGACGCCCGATACCTGCGGAACATGCTACCCTACCACGGATCAATTAAAGGTTGTAGGTATTTGTCCGCGGCTTAGAACAATTTCTCGTTGCGATGTGGTTCCTCAGGTTCCGCTGGTTTTGCGGAACTCAAGCTGCATCGACTGATCTGCGCAACTGATGTGCGGCGATTTTCAGGTCGTCGATAAAGCGCTGATATTCCAGCGCCTTGGCTTTTTCATCCGGCAGCCGCAACAGATAGGACGGGTGCACGGTGACGAGCACCTTGGTTCCGTCGTGGTCGATCAGATGGCCGCGGTTCTTGTTGATCGGCGTGATCTTGCCGAGCACGCTCTGCGCCGCGGTGGCGCCGAGCGCCATCACGAGGTCCGGCTTGATGGTGGCGAGCTCGCGCTCATACCACTGGCGGCAGGCGCGGATCTCCGGTGTGCTCGGCTTCTGGTGCAGCCGGATCTTGCCGCGCGGCACGAATTTGAAGTGCTTCACTGCATTGGTGACATAGACCTTGCGGCGATCGATGCCGGCTTCCTGCAGCGCTCGATCGAGCATCTGGCCGGCCGGTCCGACGAAGGGGTGGCCTGCGAGATCTTCCTTGTCGCCGGGCTGCTCGCCGACCAGCATCAGCGTTGCGCTTTGCGGTCCCTCACCGAACACGGTCTGGGTTGCGTCTTTCCACAGCGGGCAGGCTCGGCAATCGGCGGCCTCCTCGCGCAAGGCCGCGATGGTGTCGTGAGCTTGCCTGCCTTGAACTTGCTTGCCTTGAACTTGCTTGCGGGGCATCGGCGTATCCTGCCGCTTCTGCGGCTCGGCCGCCTTGCGTGCGATGAAGGGGCCGCTGGTCATGCGCATTGCGTCTTCGATCAGAGGCTTAATGATCGAGTCCTCGGGCAGGTTCCTCCAATAGGCTTGCGGCATCTCCATCACTTTCAGCCGTGCGGGATTGAAGCGGCCGTTGTCGTGACGCCGCCAGGCCTCCTCGAGCCGGTCCTCGGTCGGCACTTCGGATTTGGCGACGCCCGGCGTGATCGAGATCGCGTGCCCGTCCCAATGTGCGCAGACGTCGGGGGTCAGGATCGACCACGGCATGTCGGCGAAGCGGCCGGCGAAGAACGGCGCGGCAAGCTCGACGATGTGATGCTCCGGCTCGAACCAGGCGACGTAATGAGCCGTCCGCTCGCGGCCGATCTCGCGGAAGCGCAGATGCGCATGCATCCTGTCGATATCGACATAGATCGCGCGCGCCATCGCGTGGACCTCGGCGATATCGGGATCATCGGTCGCACTGAGCAGATCGTGACGGCTGCGCAGCCGCCACAGCAGGCGATAGAGCAGGGCAAAGCGTTCGTCACTGCGATGCAGGATCGCGGCCTTTGCGAGCTCGACGAATTTGGCCGACACATTGAACCGCGCCTGCGGCGTATCCGGCAATTCATTCACGCAGGATGCCGACGACAATTCGTCGTCGCTGCGTACGGTCCATGTGATCTCCGCGGGCTTCACATCGTTCAGCGCCAATCGCCGCGCGGCCTTGCGCCAGCCCTCGAAATCGGTGTCGTTGTCGAGCACGATGATGCGCATGCGATTGCTCCGTTTCCGTCACGCCGTCATTTTCGGGGCCTGCGTGCCTGACTTGCGGAAGATGAGGGCCTGTCCGGTTCGGCGGCTGCTGAATCCCATTGATTCCACTCATTAATCGATGATCTCACCAATCCGATTGACTCCGCGGGCCCTGTTAGCTTTATATTAGAACATATCATGAACAAATGAGCCAGTCCCTGGTTCTCTGTTCAGACCAGTGACGGCCTCAAATTTTGGTTGGAAGGAGCGGCGCATATGCCGGAGCGCGATCAGCAAAAGTGGTCGCCGGTTTTGCGTCCGATCGCGCTCCTCTTTTTTAAGAAAGGCGCATGATCTTGTCGCCAAACCGCTCACACTTTGGCGGATCATGCGCCGCCGCACGCATAGGTACGCTTGCGTCTCTGCGCGGCAGCATCGCGCGTATCGAGGCGTCATCGGATGCGGCGATGCCGAACCGCGTCGCGCTCGGCCATGCCGGCGCGGATGCGATGCTGCGCGGCGGGCTTGCGCCGGCGGCATTGCACGAGGTGTTCGCGGCCGGCCATCAAGGCGGCGCGGCGACCGGCTTCATTGCGGGGCTCGCCGGACGGCTGTCGGCACGCAAGCCGCTGGTCTGGGTGCGGCAGGATTTTTCCGATCGCGAAAACGGCGCGCTATCGATGCGCGGGCTTGCCGAGCTCGGCCTCGATCCGCGCCTCTTGGTCACGGTGCGCGCTGCCGATGTCGATAGCGGCCTGCGCGCCGCGGCCGACGCGCTCGCCTGCGATGCGCTCGGCGCGGTCGTGCTCGAGGTCTGGGGCCAGGCGCGCCAGCTCGATCTCGTCGCCAGCCGCAAATTGACCCTGGCCGCGCAGGCCTCCGGCGTCACCGCGCTGGTGCTGCGGATCGCGGCAACCCCGATCCCCTCGACCGCGGAGACGCGCTGGATCGTGCGCGCGGCGCATTCGCCGCCGGGCAATGCCGCGAGCGTGTGGGGCGCGCCGCGCTTCGAGGCCGAACTCGTGCGCAATCGTCATGGCCCTGTCGGGCGATGGATCATGGAATGGAAATGTGATGAGTGCCAATTCAGTGAACCGTCGGCGTATCCTCAGCCTGTGGCTGCCACGCCTGCCCATCGACCGCATCAAGCGCAAGCTCGCGCAGGACATCGCCTCGCAAGCTGATGCACGGGAGGTGGCAGGGCTCCCTCTCCCGCAAGCGGGAGAGGCGAAGAAAGCAGAACTCCCCAGCGTCGTCGTCGCAAAAGACCACAACGCCATCCTGCTGCACGCGATCGACGAGGCCGCGGTGCGCGCCGGGCTGTCGATCGGGCTGCCGCTCGCCAATGCGCGGGCGATCTGTCCGGAGCTCACGGTCTATGATGCCGATCCCGCCGCCGATCTGAAGACGCTGAACGACATCGCCGACTGGTGCGATCGCTTCACGCCGCTGGTCGCGCTCGATCTGCCTTACGGTCTGTTTCTCGACATCACCGGCTGCGCGCATCTGTTCGGCGGCGAGCGCGCGCTGCTGCAGACCGTGACGGGGGCGCTGAGCCGGCGAGGCTTTGCCGTCAGCGCGGCGATTGCCGGCACCTCGATCGCGGCGCGTACGCTGACGCGCACCGCCTCGGGCAAGATTGTCCCCGATAGCGAGGAAGCGGCGGCGGTCGGTCCGCTGCCGGTGTCGGCGCTCGGTGCCGATGCCGCTGTCACCACCGGCCTGCGCCGCGCCGGCTTGAAGACCATCGGCGATGTCGCCTCGCGCGCGCCGCATGAAATCTCGGCGCGGTTCGGTGCGGCCTTCACCACCTTGCTCAGCCACGCGCTCGGGCAGGGCGATGCCCCGATCAGCCCGCGCAAGCCGCTGCCCGATTACATCGTCGAGAAGCGTTTCCCCGAGCCGATCGCGACCGACACCGTGATCGCGCTGACGCTCTCAAGCCTTGCCAAGATGCTGGTTGCGGCGATGGACAAGCAGGGCAAAGGTGCGCGGCAGCTGGAAGCGAGCTTCTTCCGCACTGACGGTGCGGTGCGCGCGATCATGGTCGAGACCGGGCGTCCGGTGACGCGGCCCGAGATGATCGATCGCCTATTCCGCGAGCGGCTCGATGCGCTGAATGATCCGCTCGATCCCGGCTTCGGCTTCGATCTCATTCGCCTCGCCGCAGGGCGTACCGAGATCGTGGTACAGCAGCAGCGCGATCTCGACGCCACCATACACGACAATGACGAGCTCTCGGCGCTGATCGACCGCATCGCCGCCCGCATCGGCGGAAAACGCGTCGTCGTGCATCTGCCGCTGGAGAGCCACATCCCCGAACGATCGGCGCTCGCGCTGCCGGCGCAGCATCATCTGGCCGCGGCCAGCGCCGCCGCCTGGCCGGAGCACGTTGCGAGCGAACCACCGCTGCGTCCCTTGCGGCTATTCGAGCAGCCCGAACCGATCAAGGTGCCGTTCGCGACCGTGCCCGACGGTCCGCCGCATCAATTCACCTGGCGGCGCGCGCAGCACGAGGTGGTGCGGGTCGAGGGCCCCGAGCGCATCGCGATGGAATGGTGGAAGCAGGACGGCGCGTCGCTGACGCGCGATTATTTCCGCGTCGAGGATGCCGAAGGCCAGCGCTTCTGGATCTTTCGCGACGGTCTCTACGAGAGCGAGCTGCGCGACGAGGAGGGCAAGCCCGTTCCGGCCAATTGGTATGTGCATGGGCTGTTCGCATGAGCGCACCTCCACCTGATTATGCCGAGATCGGCATTACCAGCAATTTCTCCTTCCTGCGCGGCGGTTCCGATCCGCGCGCCTATGTGCATCAGGCGAGCGAACTCGGGATTCCCGTGATCGGGCTCGCCGATCACAACACGCTGGCCGGCGTGGTGCGCGCCTGGAAGGAGCTCGACAGCGAGAAGGTTGCCCATCCGCCAAAGCTTTTGATCGGCGCCCGCATCGTCTTCATCGACTCTACGCCCGACATCCTGGTCTATCCGCGCGATCGCGCCGCCTATGGCCGGCTGTGCCAGCTCCTGACCCGCGGCAAGCGCGGCGACGACATCGTGCGGATCGAGAAAGGCGAGTGCCATCTGAAGCTCGCCGACCTCCTCGACTTCGTCGAGGGGCAGCTCCTGGTGCTGGCGCTGCCGCATCGCTTTGAGGAGGCAGGCACGCTCGATCTGCTTGCAAAGCTGAAGGCAAGCGCCGCCGACGGCGTCTGGCTCGCCGCAAGCCTGCTCTATCGCGGCGACGACAGGCGCCGCCTCGCGCGGCTGCATGGCCTCGCCACCGACGCCGGTGTGCCGCTCATCGCCACCAACGAGGTGCTCTATCACCATCCGGCGCGCCGCCCGCTGCAGGACGTGCTGACCTGCATCCGCGAAAAGACCACGATCGAGGCGGTCGGCCGCAGGCTCGAGGCCAATGCCGAGCGGCATCTCAAGCCGGCGCATGAAATGATCAGGCTGTTTCGCGATCTGCCGGACGCGATCGCGGAAACCATGCGCTTTGCTGCACGCATCTCTTTCTCGCTCGACCAGCTCAAATATCAGTATCCCGACGAGCCGGTGCCGCCGGGCAAGACCGCGCAGCAGCATCTGGAAGATTTGACCTGGGCCGGTGTCGACAAATATTTCGGCGGCGAGATCGACGAAAAGCTTCGCACCACCCTGAACAAGGAGCTCGCGCTGATCGCCGAGCTGAAATACGCGCATTACTTCCTCACCGTGCACGACATCGTGCACTATGCGCGCAGCCAGAACATCCTGTGCCAGGGACGCGGCTCGGCAGCCAATTCCGCGGTCTGCTTCGTGCTTGGCGTCACCTCGGTCGATCCGACCAAGGTCGATCTGTTGTTCGAGCGCTTCATCTCCAAGGAGCGGCTGGAGCCGCCCGACATCGACGTCGATTTCGAGCATTCGCGGCGCGAGGAGGTGATGCAATATGTCTACCGCCGCTACGGCCGCCACCGCGCCGCGATCATCGCCACCGTGATCCATTATCGCCCGCGCAGCGCGATCCGTGACGTCGGCAAGGCGCTCGGGCTGACCGAGGACGTCACCGCGGCGCTCGCCGACACCGTGTGGGGCAGCTGGGGCAAGGGCCTCAACGACATGCAGGTGCGACAGGCCGGGCTCGATCCCAAAAATGCGATGATCAACCTCGCGGTCGAGCTCGCCACCGAGCTGATCGAGTTTCCGCGTCATCTCTCGCAGCATGTCGGCGGCTATGTACTGACCCAGGACCGGCTCGACACCTATGTGCCGATCGGCAACGCCGCGATGGACGACCGCACTTTCATCGAATGGGACAAGGACGACGTCGACGCCCTTAGCATGATGAAGGTCGACGTGCTGGCGCTGGGCATGCTGACCTGCATCCGCAAATGTTTTGACCTGATCGCCGACCACAAGGGCGAGCACTGGGAGCTAGCTTCGGTCCCGCAGGACGACAAGAAAGTTTACGACATGCTGTGCCGCGGTGAATCGCTCGGCGTGTTCCAGGTCGAGAGCCGGGCGCAAATGAACATGCTGCCGCGGCTGAAGCCGCGCACCTTCTACGATCTCGTCATCGAGGTCGCGATCGTGCGCCCGGGGCCGATCCAGGGCGACATGGTGCATCCTTATCTGCGCCGGCGGAACGGCCAGGAAAAGGTCAGCTATCCATCGCCAGCGCCCGACCAGGGCGACAAGGACGAGCTCTACAACGTGCTGCACAAGACACTCGGCGTGCCGCTGTTCCAGGAGCAGGCGATGCGGATCGCGATCGAGGCGGCCCATTTCACCTCGGAGGAAGCCAACGGCCTGCGCCGCTCGATGGCGACCTTCCGCAATCTCGGTACCATCGGCAGCTACGAGGAGAAGCTGGTCGGCAACATGGTGGCGCGCGGATATTCACCCGACTTCGCCCGCAGCTGCTTCGACCAGATCAAGGGTTTCGGCTCCTACGGCTTCCCGGAAAGCCACGCCGCGAGTTTTGCGCAGCTCGTCTACATCTCCTCATGGCTGAAGCACCATCATCCCGATGCGTTCTGCTGCGGCCTGCTCAACTCGCAGCCGATGGGCTTCTATGCACCGGCCCAGATCGTCGGCGACGCCCGCAAGAACGGCGTCACGGTGCGCGAAGTCGATGTCTCCTTCAGCTTTGCGCAGAACACGCTCGAGGAGAAGGTCGGCGATCATTGCGCGGTGCGGCTCGGCTTTCGCCAGATCGACGGATTTCACTGGCTGGATGAGGACGAGGAGAGGCTGAAACAGCTTCAACTGTCATTCCGGGATGGTGCGCTAGCACCAGACCCGGAATCTCGAGATTCCGGGTTCTCGCTTCGCGATCCCCGGAATGACGGTGGTGAGACAGACTGGGCCGACCGCATCGTTGCCGCGCGCAACCGCCGGCCGTTCACCTCGCTGGAAGACTTCGCGCGCGACACCGGCCTGCCCAAGCGCGCGCTGATCCTGCTCGCCGACGCCGATGCGTTCCGCTCGCTCGGGCTCGACCGCCGCGAGGCGCTGTGGGCGGTGCGCCGGCTGCCCGACGACGTGCCGCTGCCGTTGTTCGAGGCCGCCACCGCACGCGAGCAGCCGGATGAGGGCGCCAAGCCGCTGCCGGAGATGCCGCGTCCGGAGCAGGTGGTCGCCGACTATCAGACCATCCGCCTGTCACTGAAGGGCCATCCGATGGAGTTTTTGCGCGACACCTTTACAAAGGAGCGCGTCGTCGCCTGTCACACCATCAACCGGAGCAACGACCGCCGCCGCGTCCGCTGTGCCGGCGTCGTGCTGGTGCGGCAGCGGCCGGGCAGCGCCAAGGGCGTCGTGTTCATGACACTGGAGGACGAGACCGGCATCGCCAACATCGTGGTGTGGCCGAAGGTGATGGAGCAGTACCGCAAGGAGGTGATGGGCGCGCGCCTGATCCTGGTCGAGGGCTATATCCAGAGCAGCCCGGAGGGCGTGACGCATCTGGTGGCGCAGCGCATGACCGATCGCTCCCACGATCTGATCGGCCTCGCCAACGAATCCTTGAGCCGCAAGCATCCGGTGCCGGCGGGCCCCGCGCTGATCGAGCCGCTCAACGACGACCGCCGCGATCACGGCGACAACTCGCCGCAAAAGATCCGCCACCCACGCAACGTCCGCATCCTGCCGCCGTCCCGCGATTTTCATTGAACCGCGTGCGACGGCTCTCTCACCGTCACCCTGAGGACACCTGTGGTCCTACCCCCGAGCTTTCTACCCATTCCTCGGGGCCCATGGGTGCGATCGGCACCCGGCTTTCCCTGCGCCCTCTGTTCAAAAGAGAGGGCGGAACGAGATGCAAAGCTCGGACAAAACATGTCGTGAGAACGCGGAAGCATGACTCACATACCGCGCCACACACTCATCGTCGTCCCGGCGAAGGCCGGGACCCACAACCACCGTTGCAAATGGTTACGCTCTGCTGGAACGACGAGTGCCATCCACAACATCCGCTGCGGCGTATGGGTCCCGGCCTTCGCCGGGACGACGCCTGGGACTTAACCACCGAAGCAAATTGCTATGCACTCTTGCAACGGCGAGTCCCGCCTACAACATTCGCCGCGGCGTATGGGTTCTCCGAGTTCATGCGGCGCGAACGCGCCATTGTCCATCCAACCAGTTCATCGACTGATGTCGCGCGAATGCGAACGTGTAGCCTACACGCCAATGCTGACACGTAGCTTACAGCTGGTCCCTGTCGGGCGGGTCTCACCGTCGCATCGATGGCGGATGACTTCCTCAGCCGCTGCATGCTACTCCACCGCGGCGCCGACCGGCGGTCCGCCCGGCGGGCGGTGCAGGAAGGTGATCGATGCGTAGGCGCCGACCCACGAGCCGAGGGCGGCGAAGGCGACGTAGAGCCAGTTTTCGGTGTAGCTGATCACCGCATAGGAGGAGAGCACATACCAGACGCTGCTCCAGGTCGCCGCCGGCACGCGCTTGCGCGCCACGACCGCCGAGGTGAACATGACATAGACCGCGTCGGTCGCTGCGGTCGCGAGGAAGACAGCGCCGGCGGTGAGAGGATCGATGGCAGCCATTGCAACTCCTGTGTGGGTCGGGCAGAGCTGGATATAAGCAGGGCCGGAAATGATTGTTGGGATCGGGCACCGCCTTTTTGTCATCATGCTCGGGCATAGGATAATCGCAAACGGGTATGCGCATGCAGGACATTCGTGAAATCCTTTCCGATGTCTGGACCGGCGCCGGCGGCGCGCCGGCCGCGCTCGATGCGGTCACATTGACCGGCAGCGAGCCGCAGCTGCCGTCGTCGTTTCGGGTCGCAGCCGCAGCGCAGGCGCCGATCGCAGCAGCCGGCCTCGCCGCGGCCGAGATCTGGAAGGCCCGCAGCGGCGAGCAGCAGGACGTCGCGGTCGACATCCGCCATGCCGTCGTCGAATGCCGCAGCGAGCGCTATTTGCGCGTCGACGACAAGCCGCCGCCGCCGGCCTGGGACAAGATCGCCGGCGTCTATCGTGTCAAAGACAACCGCTTTGTCCGCCTGCACACCAATTTCCCGCATCATCGCGACGCCGTCTGCAAGGTGCTCGGCTGCAACGCCGAGCGTGACGAGGTCCAGGCCGCGCTGCTGCAATGGGACGGCGAGGCGTTCGAGACCGCGGCCTACGCCGCCGGCGGCGTCGTCGCCTTGATGCGCTCGCACGACGAGTGGTCGGCGACGACGCATGCCAAAGAACTGGCAAAACTGCCGCTGATCTCGATCGAGAAGATCGGCGAGGCCGCACCGAAGCCGTGGCCCGCGGGCAACCGGCCGCTGGCCGGCATCCGTGTGCTCGATCTGTCGCGCGTAATCGCCGGTCCCGTCGCCGGCCGCACGCTCGCGGCGCATGGCGCCGACGTACTCCTGATCTCCGGTCCCGATCTGCCGGCGATCCCCTGGCTCACCATCGACACCGGCCGCGGCAAGCTCACGAGCTTCCTCGAACTGCGGAGCGAGGAGGGGCGGGGTGTGATGCAGGGGCTGTTGGCGCAGGCCGATATTCTCTCGCAGGGCTATCGGCCGCAGGCGATCGCGCGGCTCGGCTTCTCGCCGGAGGAAGCGGCGCGGATCAATCCCGGGATCGTCTATGTGACACTGTCGGCCTACGGCCATGCCGGCCCGTGGGCCGGGCGCCGCGGCTTCGACTCGCTGGTGCAGACCACGACCGGCTTCAATCATGCCGAAGGACAGGCGGCCGGCACAGATGGGCCGAAGGAATTGCCGGCCCAGATGCTCGACCACGCCACCGGATATTTCATGGCGTTCGGTGCCATGATGGCGAAGGCCCGCCAGGCCCGCGAAGGCGGCAGCTGGCACGTCCGGGTATCGCTGGCGCAGACCGGACGCTGGCTGTGGAATCTCGGCCGCCTCGAAGGAGGCCTTGCGACCGAGGACCTGAAGGCGGATGCGGTGCAGCCCTTCATCGAACGGCTGCGGTCAGGCTTTGGCACGCTGAGCTCGGTCCGGCATGCCGCCGTGCTGTCCAGGACCCCGGCCCATTGGTCCCGTCCGGCCATGCCGCTCGGCAGCCACCCTCCGGAGTTTCCTGCCCCGGAGTTTCCCGGATGAGACATTCAGCTGCCGTTCAGGCTATGCAAACTTTAACGACAGGCGTCGCCGAATGGCGATTTTTAGGTTGTTTGATACGCCAATTCAGCACTATTAGCGCACCGCTGGGGCCGTCCCGCCGGATGCTGCAACGATCGACCCCGCGGACCGCATGGTGAAAGAGTTTACCAAGAGAATGCAGAGCTTTAGCCGTCCGCGCCTGGTCGTGGCCGCGGCGCTGCTGGCGGTTGCCTGCGCGGGTGCCTATGGCTACACGCGTTTCGGCTCGGAAAAGCAGACATCTTCGGAAGTCTCCAGCCAGTCCCGCAAGGGCGGCGCGCGCTATGCGCCGTCGGCGGCCGAGTGGGCCAGCCTGACCTTCCAGACCGTGAGCGAGCACACTTTCCGCTCCGAGCTGGTGACCGAGGGCAAGATCGGCATCGATGAGGACCGCTCCACCCCGGTCTATTCGCCCTATACCGGGCGTGTCACCCGCCTCATGGTGCGGCCGGGCGATGCCGTTGTGAAGGGCCAGCCGCTGTTCGTGATCGAGGCGGCCGACACCGTGCAGGCGCAGAACGATTACATCGCGGCTATGACCGGCCTCAACAAGGCGCAGTCGGCGCTCGACCTGGCGCAGATCCAGGAGAAGCGCGCCAAGGATCTGTCCGAGGGCAAGGCGATCCCGCTGAAGGATTATCAGCAGGCCCAGACCGCGCTGGTGCAAGCGCAGAACGATGCGCGCTCGGCGCAGACGCTTTTGGAAGCGGCGCAGAACAAGCTGCACATTCTCGGCTTCGGCGACGACGACATCACGACGCTGCGGCAGAAGGGCCGCCTCAATCCGGAGACGACGGTGTTCGCGCCGATCGGCGGCACCGTGGTCCAGCGCAAGGCCGGTCCCGGCCAGTATGTCTCGACCGGTGCCAGCGACCCGGTCTACGTGATCGGCGATCTGTCGACGGTCTGGCTGATCGCCTTCGTCCGCGAATCCGACGCAGACAATGTCGCGGTCGGCCAGGACCTCACCTTCAGCGTGATGGCGCTGCCGGGCAAGACGCTGAACGCCCGGGTCAACTATGTCGCCGCGGCGATCGACGCGACCTCGCGCCGGCTCCTGGTTCGCGCCACCATCGACAACGCCGACAAGCGGCTGAAGCCCGAGATGTTCGCCAATGTGACGCTGTATTCGAAGGGCGATCACCCGGCAGTCGGCGTGCCGAAGCAGGCGCTGATCTACGAGGGCGACCAGGTTCGGCTCTGGGTCGCGAGGGCCGACGACAAGACCATCGAGCTGCGTCAGATCAAGCCCGGCCTCATCAATGGCGACCTCGTCGAGGTGGCCGGCAACCTCAAGCCGGGCGAGCAGATCGTGACGAAGGGAAGCCTCTTCATCGACCGCGCCGCATCAGGCACCTAAGCGCATGATCCGGAAAAGTGGGAAGCGGTTTTCCCTCGCGACAAACGCGCAACGCGTTTGCGCGGAGATCACGCTCAATAAGAAAATTCCCTTCCAGTTGAAAGCGCCGATCTGAATGGATCGCCTCGTCGCCCTTGCCGTCAATCGCCGCTACTTGATGGTGGCCATGTTTGTGGCCGTCTTGATCGGCGGCCTGCTCGCGTTCAAGCAGCTCAACATCGAGGCCTATCCCGATCCGACCCCGCCGATGGTCGATATCGTGACGCAGAGCCCGGGCCTCTCGGCCGAGGAGATCGAACGCTACATCACGATCCCGATCGAGACCCAGGTCGCCGGCATCAAGAACCTCAAGACCATCCGTACCATCTCGCTGTACGGCCTTTCCGACGTCAAGCTGCAGTTCTCCTTCGACTACACCTATGACGAGGCGCTGCAACAGGTGCTCAACCGCCTGTCGCAGCTCGCGCCGCTGCCGGGCAACGTGCTGCCCGGCATCTCGCCGCTCAGCCCGATCGGCGAAATCTTCCGCTACCGCCTGAAGGGACCGCCTAACTACAGCGTGCTCGACCTCAAGACGCTGCAGGACTGGGTGCTGCAGCGCCGCTTCCGCGCGGTGCCCGGCGTGATCGACGTCACCGGCTGGGGCGGCAAGACCAAGACCTACGAGATCCAGGTCGACTTCAACAAGCTGGTCGCCAACGGACTGACGCTGCCGCAGGTGCTGCAGGCGGTGTCCAACGCAAACATCAATGTCGGTGGCAACACCGTGAACATCGGTTCGCAATCGGCCGTGGTGCGCGGCGTCGGCCTGATCCGCTCGATCGACGACCTCGCCAACACCATGGTCTCGCAGTCCGGCGGCAATCCGGTGCTGGTGCGCGACATCGCCCATGTCACGATCGGCGAGAAGCCGCGGCTCGGCATCGCCGGCCTCGACAATGACGACGACATCGTGCAGGGCATCGTCCTGATGCGCCGCGGCGAGCAGAGCTCGCCGACGATTACCCGCGTCGAGCAGCTGGTCCACGACATCAACCATTCCTCGATCCTGCCGCCCGGCGTGAAGATCGAGCGGATCTACGACCGCAAGGACCTGATCGAGCTCACCACCCACACCGTGCTGCACAACATGGTGGTCGGCATCCTCCTGATCGTGCTGTTGCAGTGGATATTCCTCGGCGACCTCCGCAGCGCGCTGATCGTCGGTGCGACGATCCCGTTCGCGCTGTTCTTCGCCGTGATCATCCTGGTGCTGCGCGGCGAATCCGCCAATCTGCTGTCGGTCGGCGCGATCGATTTCGGCCTGATCGTCGATGCCACCGTGATCATGGTGGAGGCGATCTTCCGCCGGCTGTCGCAGACCACCGCGCTGTCGGAACACGAGCGAAGCCACATCTCCGAGGACACGGTGATGGGGATGAAGAGCCACGCGATCCTGTCGGCGGCCGCCGATGTGTCGCGCTCGATCTTCTTTGCCGCGGCGATCATCATCGCGGCGTTCCTGCCGCTGTTCACGCTGTCCGGCGTCGAAGGCAACATCTTCGGCCCGATGGCGCGCACCTATGCTTACGCGCTGGCCGGCGGGCTGCTGGCGACGTTCACGGTCACTCCGGCGTTCAGCGCGATCATCCTGCCGGCGCATATCCACGAGACCGAGACCTGGATCGTCAAGAAGCTCGACGCGATCTACCTGCCGGTGCTGAACTGGGCGATCGCCAACCGCAAGCTGGTGATGGCCGGCGCGGCCGGCCTCGTGGTCATGACCATCATCTTCGCGCGCTTCCTCGGCCTCGAATTCCTGCCCAAGCTGGAAGAGGGCAATCTGTGGATCCGCGCCACGCTGCCGCCGACGATCTCGCTGCAGGAGGGCAATGCCTATGTCAACGAGATGCGGAAGCTGATCCGCAGCCGTCCCGAGGTGGTATCGGTGGTGTCGCAGCACGGCCGTCCCGACGACGGCACCGATGCGGCCGGCCTGTTCAACGCCGAATTCTTCGCGCCGCTGAAGCCGGCCAGCGAATGGCCAAATACTCACGACAAGGACGTGCTGACTGCGCAATTGCTGGCGCAGTTGCAGGAGAAATTCCCGGGCG
Source organism: Bradyrhizobium sp. USDA 4541 (assembly GCF_024171085.1). Taxonomy (NCBI): domain Bacteria; kingdom Pseudomonadati; phylum Pseudomonadota; class Alphaproteobacteria; order Hyphomicrobiales; family Nitrobacteraceae; genus Bradyrhizobium; species Bradyrhizobium sp. USDA 4541. The sequence goes on along the minus strand of NZ_JALJZF010000001.1, from coordinate 7,608,471 downwards.
TCGAATTCAATTTCTCGCAGTATCTGCAGGACAACGTGTCGGAAGCGGTGTCCGGCGTGAAGGGCGAGAACTCGATCAAGCTCTACGGCAATGATCTGCAGGCGCTGACCGACACCGCCAACAAGATCAAGTCGGTGCTGTCGACGGTGCAGGGCGTCACCGATCTTGCGGTGTTCACCTCGCTCGGCCAGCCGACCATCCAGATCGACGTCGATCGCGCGCGCGCCGCGCGCTATGGCCTGTCGCCGGGCGACATCAACGCCACGATCCGGGTTGCGGTCGGCGGCGACAGCGCCGGCGACCTCTATGAGCCCGGCAGCGACCGGCACTTTCCGATTATCGTCCGCCTTGCGCCGGAATATCGCAAGAGCGCGGAGGCGATCCAGAACTTGCGGATCGGGGTGGCCAACGCCAACGGCGGCATCACGCAGATACCGCTCTCCGAAGTGGCCTCGATCAACCTGATCTCCGGCGCGGCCTATATCTACCGCGAGCAGCAGGAGCGCTATTTGCCGATCAAGTTCTCGGTCCGCGAGCGTGACCTCGGCAGCGCGATCCGGGAGGCGCAGCAGAAGATCGACGAGCAGGTGCAGCTGCCGCCGGGATCGCGTGTCGAGTGGGTCGGCGAGTTCGGCAATCTGCAGGACGCGATCAGGCGGCTGTCGATCGTGGTGCCGATCAGCCTCGCGCTGATCGCGGTGCTGTTGTTCTTCAATTTCGGCTCGATGGTCGACACCATGCTCGCGATGAGCGTGATCCCGATGGCGATCTTTGGCGGCGTGCTCGGGCTGCTGATCTCGGGGATTCCGTTCAGCGTGTCGGCGGCGATCGGCTTTATCGCGCTGTTCGGCATCGCGGTGATGGACGGCATCATCATCCTGTCGCAGTTCAACCAGCTGATCGACGAAGGCTACGACCGGATGCGCGCGGTGATCCGCACCGGCGAGCTGCAGTTGCGTCCGGTGCTGATGACCTGCGTGGTGGCGGGCGTCGGCCTGTTGCCGGCGGCGATTTCGGAAGGCATCGGCTCGCAGGTGCAGAAGCCGCTCGCCATCGTCGTCGTCACCGGCATGATGCTGGCGCCGCTGGTGATCCTGATCACGCTGCCGGTCTTGATCTCCTACTTCTCGCGCCGGCCGAAGGACGGCCTCAGGTGAAGCCGTAGAGCCGCGCCGGATTGTCGACCAGGATCGCCTTGCGGACCGCGGCGTCCGGCGCCCAGACCGGAAGCTGGTTGAGGAGGCGGCCGTCGTCGATTTGAAACAGCGGCGTCACGTCGGTGACCTTCTTGCCTTGCGGCGTCACCGAATCCGGGTGCGGCCAGTCGGTGCCCCAGACGATGCGCTCGGCATTGGCCGCGATCAGCGCCTGCGCCAGCGGCGTGGCGTCGGCATAATCGGGCGCGAGCTTGGAGGCGCGGTAGGCGCCGGAAATCTTGACATAGGCCTTGCCGGATTTGACCAGCGCGAGCAGGTCGGCAAATCCCGGCTGGTCCGTGCCGAGGGCGGCCTCGGCGCCGCCGAAATGGTCGAACACGACCGGCACCGGCGCTGTAGCGACGAGGTCCTTGATCGCGGAGATCATGGCGAGGCTGGTGAACAGCTGCACATGCCAGCCGCGCGCCTTCATCCGCTCGATCGCGGCCGAGAAGCGCTGCCGGCCGACATTGGGATCGTTGACGCCGCCGGTCGCGAGGTTGAGGCGGATGCCGCGGAAGCCGGCCTTGTTCATGGCATCGAGATCGCTCTCGCTGGTCTTGTCGTCGATCACGGCGACGCCGCGCGCGGTCGGCCCGCGGGCCGTGATGCCGAACAGGGTCGACGAATTGTCGGGGCCATAGACGCTCGGCGTCACGATCACCACGCGCTCGACATGGAGCGCCTTGTGCAGCGCGCTCATCTCCTCCGGCGAGGCCGGTTCCGGCGTGTAGACGCGGCCGGCGAAGAACGGGAATTTCTCGGGGTCGCCATGGATGTGGGTGTGGCAGTCGCATGCCCCGGCAGGCACGTCGAAGTTCACCGCGGTCGATGGTTGCGCTGCCTTGGAAAATGCGTTGCTGCTGGTCATGGTCACTCCGGCTGCGATGGAAACCTGCATCATATCGCGTCGCGTCAGCATTGGACGTCTCCCTGCGTGCTCGGCTGTTATGCGCGTCATACGCGCGCCGGCATTATGGGTTGCCGGCGGGGGCGGAGGTTATCGGCGGAGAGAGCGGGCGGGAAGGGCCAGTTCGCGGAGCGAACGGTTCCGCAGTGCCTATTGTCCCGACGGCGTGCGCAGGCCGTGCCAGGCGTCGCGCACCTGATGGTAGTGCACCTCGGGCAGATAATCCGGCGTCTTCAGGTTCAGCGTCTTGACGTCGAGGCGCCCGGTCGCGCTGAGCAGCGTGTAGGAGGCGATCACGCGGTCGCGCTGCGCACCGATCAGCCGTGCTCGCGCGGTGATCAGATCCTGCTGCGCGTTGAGCACGTCGACCGTGGTGCGCTGGCCGCCCGCGGCTTCTTTCTGCACGCCAGCCAGCGCAACCTCCGCGGCCTTCATCTCGGACTCGGAAGCCGACACCGCGATCTTGGCGCCCTCATTGGCGACCCACGCGCTGACCACGGCGGTCTTGGCCTGATTGCGGACCTGATCCAGCACCAGCCGGCTCTGCGCCGCGACTTCCTTGGTCTGCCGGGTCTGCGATGCGGCGGTGCCGCCGTCATAGATCGGCTGCGTCACCTGACCGATCACCGAGGCTTGATCGGTGCCGAAGCTGCCGAGCGTGGTGTCGGTGTCGCGGCTGCGGCTGACGCTGCCCTGCACGGAGACATTCGGCATCAGGCTGCTCTCGGCGACGCGGATCGAGGTCGAGGCAACGTCGACGTCAAAGCCTGCCGCGGTGACGGCGGGATGCTCGCGGAGCGAGAGCGCGATCGCATCCTCGCGGCTGCGCGGCAACAGCCGGTCGATGGTCTCGGCCGGGCGCAACTGGGATGGTGCGTTGCCGACCACCTGCGCATAGGTGGCCTGGCTGATCGCGTAATTGACCTCGGCGGCGTTGAGATCGGCAAGGCCGCGGTTGAGCCGCGCCTCGGCCTGGGCGGTATCGGTCGGCGTCACGTCGCCGGCATTAAGGCGCCGTTCGGTGATTGCCCGGGTCTCCTTCAGGAAGGCGACGTTGGCGCGCTGCGCCTCGACCAGGGTCTGGTTGGCCAGGACGTTGGTGTAGGCGGTGACCGCGTCGAGCAGCACACCCTGGCCGACATTGCGCAACGCCTCGCGGCCGGACTGCACCTGCAACTCGGCGACGCGGACGCTGTTGGCGGTCTTGAAGCCGTTGAACAGGGTCTGCGTCACCGTGACGCCGATCTGCCACGGCTTCAGCGTTGCGGTCTGGATCACATTGCCGGGCAGCTGGTCGCGCACCGCTTGCAGACCAACCGACAGGCCGGCGATGATCTGGGGACGGTAGCCGGCCAGCGCCTGCGGCACGTTCTCGTCGGTCGCACGCTGGCGCGCCCGCTCGGCGTTGAGTTGCGGATTGGTCTGATACGCCTTGACCAGGGCGTCCGGCAGGCTCTCGGCGCGTGCCGCGGTCTCCGTCAGCAGCGCACATGCCAGCGCGCCAAGGCCGATGCCCGACAAAAGCACGCGCCTCGCTACGTCGCCGACCCTCGCGGCACGCTCAACCATGTGATCCCGCAAACCAAAACTCCGGCAGTGCGCCCCCGCCGACGCCGCCGACACATCTACCTGTTTACGGGGCGGTGCCGCCACAGACAAACCGCCGCGCGACATCTGCACATCATTTCAGTTCTTGTCTGTTGCCGGTTCGTCACAGGCGCACGTATCGGTCATATGAAGTATAAGTTTGAACCGCCGGCCGTCGATTCAACGATGCCGGTTATCCACCGTCTCGTCCGGGTCCATTGCTGATGCCGATATTCTTCTCCGACCCCGAGGCGATCGCGGAGCACATCATTCGTGACGTCGGAACCGAACTGGTGGTCGGGCTGCCGCTCGGCCTCGGCAAGGCCAACCACATCGTCAACGCGCTGTATGCGCGAGCAGTGGCCGACCGCTCCATCAACCTGACGCTGTTCTCCGCGCTGACGCTGGAAAAGCCGAAGCCGAAGAGCCTGCTCGAACGGCGCTTCATCGGACCGGTGATCGATCGCCTGTTCGGCGGCTATCCAGATCTCGCCTACGCGGATGCGCTGCATCACGGCGCACTTCCGCCCAACATCAAGGTGATCGAGTTCTTCTTCCTCGCGGGGCAGTGGCTGCACCAGCCATTCGCGCAACAGCACTACATTTCCGCCAACTACACCCATGCGGCGTCATATTTGTTGTCGCGCGGACTGAATGTCGTGCCTCAGCTCGTTGCCAAGCGCATGGTCGACGGCGTGCCGCGCTACAGCCTGAGCTGCAACACCGACACCACGCTCGACGTGCTGAGCGCCCGTGCGCAGGGGCGGGCGTCGTTCAAGCTGATCGGCCAGGTCAATTCCGAGCTGCCCTTCATGCCCGGCGCCGGCGACCTGCCGGCGGATGAATTCGCCGCGGTGCTCGACAGTCCCGAGACCGATTTCCCGCTGTTCGCGCCGCCGTCCGAGCCGATCAGCGACACCAAATATGCGATCGGCTTGCACGCCGCCGGTCTGGTCCGCGACGGCGGCACGTTGCAGATCGGCATCGGGCAGGTCGGCGACGCGCTGGCGCAGGGGCTCGTGGTCCGCCATCGCGACAACGCCCAATTCCACGGCATCATGCAGCGCCTTGCGCCCGGTACCGGGCAACTCGCCGCGGCCGAGACCGGGTCGTTCGAAAAGGGTCTCTACGGCGTCAGCGAGATGCTGTTCGAGGCGTTCCTCGGGTTGATCGACGCCGGCATCCTCAAGCGCGAGGTCGGCGGCGTGATCCTGCACGGCGCATTCTTCCTGGGCCCGCCATCATTCTACCGGGCGCTGCGCGAGATGGCACCGGAGCAGCTGGCGCGAATCCAGATGATGCCGGTTTCCTTCACCAACGAGATCTTCGGCGACGAGGACGGCAAGCGTCGCGCCCGGGTCGATGCGCGCTTCGTCAACAATGCGATGATGGCGACGCTGCTCGGCGCTGCGATCTCGGACGGTCTCGAGAACGGCCAGGTCGTGAGCGGGGTCGGCGGTCAGTACAATTTTGTGGCGCAAGCATTCGCGCTCGAGGGCGCACGTTCTGTGCTGGCGCTGGAGGCGACCCGTCAGTCCGGCAAGCAAGCGCAGTCGAACATCCGCTGGTCCTATGGACATGAGACCATCCCGCGGCATCTGCGCGATGTCTTTGTCACGGAATATGGCGTTGCCGACGTCAGGGGGAAATCCGATGCCGACGTGATCGCCGCGATGCTGCAGGTCTCGGACTCCCGCTTCCAGGGCGAATTGATGCGGCGGGCAAAGGATGCCGGCAAGCTGCAACGCAGCTACGAGATTCCTGCGGCGCATCGCGAAAATTATCCCGAGCGCATCGGCGATGCGCTGAGGCCCGCGCGCGATGCCGGGCTGCTGCCGTCATTCCCGTTCGGCAGCGACTTCACCGATGTCGAGCAGCGGTTGATTCCGGCCTTGCAGATCTTGCAGCAGGCGCAGCACACGCCGCTGCAACTCGCCGGCCTGCTGTGGCAGGGCATGCGGCATCCGCCCGATGCCGCCGACCGCGAATGCCTGGCGCGGCTCGGTCTCGACAAGCCGACGCATTTCGCCCAGCGCGCCTATCGCGCGCTCGTCACCGCGGCCTTGCAACGGAGCCGAATGGCTAAAGCGCGATGAGATCATCGCGCCTTAGCCTGTTGTCTGAGCATGGTCTTGTCCGGAAAACCGCTTCGCACTTTTCCGGATCATGCTTTAGCGGTTCTTGTTGACCGGCTTGCGCTTCTCGATGAACGCCGCCATGCCCTCGGAGCGATCCTCGAGCGCGAAGGTCGAGTGGAACAGGTTGCGCTCGACATTCATGCCCTCCGCGAGCGGCGTCTCGAACGCGCGGTTGACGGCTTCCTTTGCCATCGCGGCGGCCGGACGCGACATCGAGGCGATCTTCTCGGCTGCCGCGAGCGCCTCCTCGAGCAGCTTGTCGGCCGACACGATCCGCGACACGAGGCCCGAGCGCTCGGCTTCCGCCGCATCCATCATCCGCCCGGTCAGGCAGAGGTCCATCGCCTTCGACTTACCGATCGCACGGGTCAGGCGCTGCGTGCCGCCGATGCCGGGAATGGTGCCGAGGGTGATTTCCGGCTGGCCGAACTTGGCGGTGTCGGCGGCGATGATGATGTCGCACATCATCGCGAGCTCGCAGCCGCCGCCGAGCGCATAACCCGCGACCGCGGCAATGGTCGGCTTGCGGCAACGGGCGACGCGGTCGCCGCCGATGGCGGTGAAATCGCTGTTGAACATGTCGATGAAGCCTTTCGGCTGCATCTCCTTGATGTCGGCGCCGGCCGCGAAGGCCTTCTCGCTGCCGGTGATCAGGATACAGCCGATCTTGTCGTCGGCCTCGAGATCGTCGACCGCCGCGGCGATCTCGCGGAACACGCCGAACGAGAGCGCATTCAGCATTTTCGGCCGGTTCAGCGTGATGACGCCGACTGGTCCCTTGCTTTCGACAATGATGAATTCGAACGTAGCCATGGACGCAAACCCCGTGCCTGATTTGCCGGGCAATGTGCCCGCTGACGGGATGCGCTTCAAGTGGCTGAAACGAGGCTTTGGGCTGCGGTGCGGCGCCCCCCGCGCCGCACCGCAGGTGCCTCCGCTAGGCCATGAACATGCGCGCGGCGGAGGCCACCGTGAGCAAAGCGCCGAACCCGATGAAGATCTTCCCGATCAGCGAGGTCTGGTCCCAGCTCGCGCTGTCGCTGCTCGCCAGAACCGGGGCCGGCTTGGGTGCAGCCACGGCAACCGTCGGCGGCGGCGCCGGCGATGCCTCCTGTTGAGCGGTCTGCGGCTGGGCCGGCTGCGGCTGTTCCGCCGGCTGCTCCTGCTGCAGGGCTCGGTCGACCTCGTTGAGCTGGTCGGATGCGACCACATTACCGTCGGACTGGTCTGCGGGCTTGTCGGCCGCGGCAATCAACACATTGGCTTTCACCGGCGTCGCCGCTGCATTGTCGTCGCCGGAGGTCAGCTCCGCATTGGCGTTGGCGACGGTGGCGGGAATGCCTGCCGAGGTGACCCTGCCGGCGTCGTTATTGGTGGCCTTCTTGCTGTCGGATTTGTCGGCGGTCTTGTCAGCGGTCCTGGAGGACCGGTGGCGTGCCGAGCGCCGGCCATGCCGCGAACTCTGCTCGGCAGACTTGTCGGTCGTTGCGCTGTCGGATTTCGATGCCGATGCGTCCGATCCGGCCGCATGCGCCGGCAACGGAGCCGCGAGACACACAAGAAGCCCTGTCAGTCCTGTCGCAACCATCAATGCCAAGCGCCCGCTGGCTTTGATCTTCATTTTGATGATCTCCCCATGTCGCCCGCCCAAGGGCGAAAAGAGACCCCGCTGCGTGTCCACACCGGGGCAGAAAAAGGGAATCTTCGGGCATCCGGGGGCAAAAGCTGGGCAATTTCTTCCCAGTGGCCCATCGACGGCAGCAGCACCGATGCTTGTCGGACCGATCGGTGTTATGAGCCGTGACGTCTGGAAACCCGCCGGAGCGATTCTTTGAGGCCGATCCTCGGCGCGGTCTTGCTGGAGGATAGAGATCACGAATTCGTGATCGTCTGGCATGCCGCGTAACGAACTGAAAGATCGGCCGAATTGCAATTCAGGAGCCTGCGTGCGCGAACGTGAGGATGAATGGACCGGCCTGATGCGGTCGGCCATTTCAGGCGATGATGCGGCGTACCATCGCCTGCTCAAGGCCATCACGCCGGTACTCCGTGCTGCGGCGCGCCGCGGCCTGGCGCGCGCGGGACAACCGGTCGATCAGTCCGAGGACATCGTGCAGGACATCTTGTTGGCGGTACATTTGAAGCGACAGACCTGGGACACCAGCGCGGCGTTCGCGCCGTGGCTGTTCGCGATCGCGCGCAACAAGCTGATCGACGCGCTGCGCCGCCGCGGCAAGCGGATCTTCGTCAACATCGATGATTTCGCCGAGACGCTGCCCGGGGAAACGCCGGAACCGACGGCCTCGCCGGGCGAGGTGAGCGCCCAGTTGCAGGCTTTGCCTGCGCGGCAGCGCGAGGTGCTGCAATCGATTGCGGTCGACAGCGCCTCGATCAAGGACACCGCGGCGAAATTCTCGATGACCGAGGGCGCGGTGCGAGTCGCGCTGCATCGCGGGCTTGCGAGCCTCACTGCGAAATTACGGGATCGATGAGCATGGACACCGATCAACTCATTCGAACCCTGGCCGCCGACAATGCCTATCGCGCGCGTCCGATCGGTCTTGCGCTGATGCTGGCACTACTGGCGGCGGCGCCGGTCTCGCTCCTGATCTTCTTCGCCGAACTCGGCGTGCGGCCCGACGTGATGATCGCGATGCACAATCCGTTCTTCGACCTGAAATTCGCCGTGACGCTGGCGCTTGCCGCCTCGGCGATCGCGGTCAGCCTGCATCTGTCGCGCCCGGAGGCTTCGCTGCGCGGCTTCGGCTGGTGGCTGCTGATTCCCGCCGGCATCCTCGTCGCCGCCATCAGCGGCGAGATGATGATGCCGCAGCGGACGCCGATGATGACGCGGCTGATCGGCAAGAATTCGATGGCCTGCATGACCGCGATCCCCGCGATGTCGCTGCCGCTGCTGGTCGGCGCGCTGTACGGGCTGCGGCAGGGCGCGCCGGCGCGGCCGGCGGTCGCGGGTGCGATAGCCGGCCTGCTCTCGGCGGGGCTCGCGGCAACCGTCTACGCGTCGCACTGCACGGATGACTCGCCGCTGTTCGTCGCCACCTGGTACACGCTGGCGACCGCGATCGTTGCGAGCGTCGGCGCACTGATGGGAAACCGGGCGCTACGCTACTAGGCCGCTGGCGCGGACTGCTGCATGCGATGGAAGCGCAGCACCTGCTGCGCGGTCGACGGCCGCAGCCGCTCATAGGTGTCCTTGCAGGCCTGCAGATCGGTCGGCTCGCCGCCCGAGATGTCGTCGCGCAGGTTGATGATCGCCCGCACCGTCGACCATGACAGGCCCGAGACCTTGGCCAGGATCATGACACCCTCGGCGCGGGTTTCGATCATCATGTTCTCGGCGACGCTGACCGAGACGTTGGCGAGTGCGGCGAGCGAGGCGTTGGTCTCGTCGAACTTGCCGGCCTCGGCGAAGGCTGCGAGCTGGAATTCGTCGAGCCGGCCATCCTGGTAGAGCGACTTGACCAAGGCATGCGCGATCGTGGTGTTCGGCGTCACGGCGGCCGGCGCCGAGCGCGCGCGCCGCGTCGCTTCCTTCACCGCGATCGGAATCTCCTTGGCCTGCTGCGGATTGGCAGCCTCAAGCCGCTGCCTGACCGCGTCCGAGGCCTTGGCGACCAGCTTGAGATAGAGATGCCGCGGGATGTTCGGGCGCAGGCCGACGCAGGTCGACAGGTTGTCGTCGCCCTCGGCGCGGCTGACCAGGCGGGTGAAGCCGCGCTCGGTGAATTCCGCGCCGGGATTGTTGACCGCGCTCTGGATCACCTCGTCATTGCCGCGCAGCACCAGCACGTCGGTGACGGCGCCGCTCAGCGTCTTGCGGTTCGAGATTGCGAGCAGATGCGCCTGGCTCTTGCTGCGCGCCGTTTCGATCAGGGTGTCGTCGTCGAGCCGCGGCGACAGCGTCAGCACGGGGCCCGCGACCTCGATCAGGTCGTCGAAGGCAAGGGTGCGGATGGTCTGCGGCGGTGCGGTGTCGATCGGGGCGAGGCGGTCGGCGAGTAACGCCTTGGCCGAGTTTTCGATGTGCTCGAGCAGGCATTGGAAAACATCGTCGAACAGCACGATCTGCTCGTTGGAATAGTTCACCGAGCCGTTGATGAAGAGGTCGGTCACGCGGCGCAGCGTCTCGACGCGGCGTGCGACGGTGCCGTGCGCGAGCGTCGTCTGCAGCTCGTCGAGCAGACTTTCGGGGGCGGTCTCGGGCTTCAAACTCATGACTCTATCCTGGAGCGGTGGCGACGGCTTCTCCGGCGCCGAAGAGGGAAATGGATTTCAGGCGCTGGCGATGCGGTTGCGTCCCCTGGCCTTGGCTGCGTAAAGCGCGCCATCGGCGCGGGCGAGCAATGTGTCAGAGTTTTCGCGCGGCTTGAGCGTCGTGACGCCTGCGGAGATCGTCACCCGCATGCCGGGCGAGAATGCGCTCCAGTCGAGATCGGCGATGATCGCGCGCAGCCGTTCGAGCGCGCGCATCGCCTGATCCTGCGACAGGTCGGGCAGCACCAGCAAGAATTCCTCGCCGCCGTAACGGCCGAAGCGATCGACGCTGCGGAGGTTGGCGAACATGCCGATGGCGAAGGTGCGCAGCGCCTCGTCGCCGATCGGATGGCCGTAGACGTCGTTGATGCGCTTGAAATGGTCGAGGTCGATCAGCGCGACCGCGCAGGAGCTGCCGTTGCGCGCGCAGCGCGCGATCTCCTCCTCGAGCGTGCGCATGATGCTGCGGCGATTGGAGGCGCCGGTCAGTTCATCGAGCTCCGCGAGCTCCTCGATGCGCCGATAGGCCTCCTTCAGCTTCAGTCCGCTCTGGTACAGCGATTGCTGCATCGAACTGGAGAAGATGCCGAGGCACATGCAGCGCCCGATCGTCAGCGCGAACACCAGCATGGTGGCGAGGCGATCGATCCGGGTCGCGGTCGGCATCCCGATCGCCTTGTCGGTGCCGAGGAACAGCGCGGCGAGGCCCAGCACCATGACGGTCCAGACGATCGCGGTCTGCCGCGCCGAGGTGCGCAGCGCGCCGAAGCCGAACACCACGAACAGGTTGCAGAGAAACAGCACGCCGACTTCCGGCGCGATGTAGGTGAACACCAGCAGGTTCACCATGTTGATCGCCGATTGCGGCGCGACCAGATAGTGGTCGCGGAAGCGCTCGTGAAAGCCGCGCTCGGAGAGCACCACATAGACGGCGACCAAAGACAGACCGGTCAGCGCGTAGGCGGCCGCCACCCAAGCCGACGTGGTGCCGTCGTGCGCGTAGATCAGCAACACTACGGCGTCGAGCACGAAGCAGGCCGCGATCATCGACTGGATCTGGCGGCGCTGCTTGGCCCGGCGCGCCAGGCGCTCGGCCGTCAGCCTGGGACGGCCGCTTTCCGATGCGCCCGCGATCGGGCTGGGAAGTGACGACGCAGCGCTGCCCATGGTCTCGCCATTGGTGAAATCCGGCAAAAATCTACGTGGGAAAGCCTTTAGGTTTGGTATCTTTTGGAACCGAATCTACCCCGGTGTAACCCGGTCATCGCCCTTGTTTCGTAAGGGGAATCCGTTCGCAGAGGCGAGGCGGGAGCAATGTGCGGCAAGCCTGCGCCGTGGCGGACTGCGTGACGGTGCTGGCGTGCCGATAAAGCCTTGGTATGGTCGCGCCGGATGGTGCCTGTCCGCGAGAGTTTTAACTACTATGATACCGTTTATCGAGTCTCGGCTGATTTTTCCTCATTGGAAGCGCCGACTGTGGCATAGATCACACATGCAGTGCGGACATTGCCGTAATGTGAAGAATCTTGGCTCTCGCGTCGAACCACGCACCGCCCCCTTCAGACCAACTTTGCGAGACGGGCATTGAGCGCGACACAGGCGGCTTCAGACGACGTTCTGATCGCTCGGATCGCTCAAGGCGACCGGCTTGCCATGCAGGTGCTGTACGGGCGGCACCATGTCAGGGTGTACCGCTTCGGGCTTCGGCTCGTGCGGGACGAGCAGGTGGCGGAAGATCTCATCAGCGAGGTCTTCCTGGACGTGTGGCGTCAGGCGGGCAAGTTTGAGGGACGATCCGCCGTTTCGACCTGGCTTCTGGCGATTACCCGGTTCAAGGCGTTGTCTTCGCTGCGGCGAAGGAAGGACGCCGAGCTGGACGATGAGGCCGCGAACGCGATCGAGGACACGTCCGACGATCCGGAAACGGTGGTGCAGAAGAAGGACACCGGTGACACGCTGCGTAGGTGCCTGACGGGACTATCGGCGGAACATCGGGAAATTGTCGATCTTGTCTACTATCACGAGAAATCCGTGGAAGACGTCGCTGAGATCGTGGGGATTCCGGAGAATACCGTGAAGACGCGCCTGTTCTATGCGCGCAAGAAACTTGCCGCGTTGCTGAAGGCAGCCGGTGTCGAGCGAGGTTGGCCATGATGGCTGCGAGAACAAAGGTGCAAGAGCCTGACGATATCGAGATGCTGCTGCCCTGGCACGCGGCCGGCACGCTGAACGCGCGTGACACGCGCCGCGTCGAGGACGCGCTTGCGAGCGATCCGGAGCTCGCTCGGCAATATGCCGTCATTCGCGAGGAATATGCCGAGACCATCGGCCTCAACGAGAGCCTCGGTGCGCCCTCGGCGCGCGCGATGCAGAAGCTGTTCGCCGCGATCGATGCCGAGCCGGAGCACAAGCCGTCGATGGGCGCGCGCATGTCGGCCTCTGTCTCGGAGTTCTTTTCGAAATTGTCGCCGCGGACGCTGGCGTGGTCGTCCGGCCTCGGTGCGGTCGTGGTGTTGTTGCAGGCGGGTGTGATCGGCGCGGTGCTGATGCGCAGCCAGCCGGCCTTGTTCCAGACGGCGTCGCTCGATGTCGCCGAGCGCAGTGCGCCGGTCGCGCCCAGTGCGCCGATCACGCGCGACCTTGGCGCCAGCGTGGCGGCGACGCCGACCCGGCTGCTGGTGCGCTTCACACCCGATGCCAGGGTCGCCGACATCACGTCGCTGCTCGACAATTACCAGGCCTCGATCCTCGACGGGAAGGGCGGGATGTTCCGGCTGCAGTTCCGCGCAATGGACAAGAGCAGCGTCGCTGCGCTGATTGCGCGTTTGCAGAAGGAGAAGATCGTCAGCCTCGCGGTCGAAACGCCGTAATCGGCGGCTGACGGTTCTGCGCCGAGTTGAGGTCACCATGGCCGCCAACGGCCGGACCAGATCGACGAACCACGCGATCGCCGCAGCCACAGCATTGTTGCTGGTCTGTGTTGCCGGCTCCGCCTCCGCCCAGAATTTCATGCGATCGCCGACCGGTGGCGGCGCGCCCCAGGTCTCGCCCGGGTTGCGGGCCAATCCCGGCATCGGAAAGCTTGGTGGCAATCCCGCCGGCGGGTTCGGCGGCCCAGTTGGCCGCATGCCGCCGCTATCGGTGGACCGTGGCCCGGCCACGTCGTGGACCGACGATGGGCCGCGACCGCGCGTGCCGCCCCCTGTGCGCCCCGCGCCCCGTCTCTCCGCTAATTGCGATGACGGCGATCGAGGCCAATGTTCCGACCGGCCGGTCGCCGGCAACGGCGGCAAGGGCGCAACGCGGAAGGGCAGGGCCGGCGGTGGCGGCAGTTTGCGTGCACAGGATGCGTCGAGCGTGCGAACCGTGCCAAATGAGCTCGTGGCCGAAATCGACGGTGCATTGACGGAGGCGGAAGCAGATGCACTCGCACGCCGTCATGGGTTGAGGCGGATCGCCTCGCAGAATGTCGCGCTGCTGGGTGCGACGATCGGCCTGTTCCGCATCCTGGGCAATCGTTCGGCCGAAACGGCGAGCCGCGAGCTCGCAAGCGATGCCGGCGTCCGCTCCGTTCAGCCCAACTACCGTTACGCGCTGCAGGACCAGAAGGCGTCGGGCGGCAGCGATCCGGCGCAATATGCCCAGACACAGCTGCATCTGCCCGCGGCTCACAAGCTGGCGCGCGGGATGAATGTCACCATTGCCGTGATCGACTCTGGCGTCGACGCCGCCCATCCGGAATTGGCGAACACGGTCGCCGATACGTTCGATGCGCTCGGCAGCAAGGATGCTCCAAACGCCCACGGCACCGCCATTGCCGGCGCGATTGCGGCGCGTGTCAGGCTCACGGGGAGCGCGCCGGAAGTGCGGATCCTGGCGATCCGCGCCTTCGGTGCGGTCGCGGGCGGCGCCGGGAGCACTTCCTATGTGATCCTCAGGAGCCTCGACTACGCGGTGGCGCATGGCGCGCAGATCGTGAACATGAGCTTCGCCGGACCGCAGGACGCACTTGTCGGACGCGCCGTGGCAGCCGCCGCGGCACGGGACGTCGTGCTGGTCGCCGCGGCCGGCAATGCCGGTCCGACATCGCCGCCGCTGTATCCGGCCGCCCATCCCGATGTGATCGCGGTGAGTGGCACCGATGCCGGCGACCGGCTGATGGCGGCCTCGAACCGCGGCAGCCATATCGCGCTGGCGGCCCCGGGCGCCGACCTCCTCGCGCCGGTGCCCGATGGCAAATACCAGCTGATGTCGGGCACCTCGTTTTCGGCCGCGTTCGTCAGCGGCATCGCGGCCTTGGTGCTGGAACGCAATCCGGCATTGAAGCCCGCCGAGGTGCGACGGGTCCTGGCCAGCACGGCGCGCGATCTCGGGACACCTGGACGTGACGATCTGTTCGGTGCAGGGGAAGCGGATGCGCTTGCCGCGGTGATGGCGGCCACCAGTGCTCCCGTTGCCTCTGCCGCGGACAAACCGTCGCATCCTGCACAGCAGGCCGACGGCAATAACACTTCCGTGAGCCGCACGTCGAATGAACCCGCGCCGTCGATCGCATCGGAGGATTCCGCTGCAAATCGCCGTGCTGCGCAGTGATTTTCGACGCCGAACGCCGGCAACGGTGCGATGGAACCGCGGCGCGAGAAGGTTAAAAAAATCGCCGGCGATTTGAACGTCCGCCTTCCTCTCACGACTTATGTGTGTGGGAGCGGTTTATCCCTCCCCGGCTATATCAGGCGCGAGCGCCCATCCACCCCAAGCGCCCATATGGCTTTGACCCGTCCGGTTGTCCCCCCGGACGGGTCTTTCATTTTGGGGGTCCCTTGTGTGACGGACTCGACGGTGCGCGGCGCGATGGCGCCGACCGATCGCAACGGGATGGGCAAACGCGCGACGGCTGCGACGGTTTGCTGTGGATCATTCCGCCCCAGGAGCGGTGCGCATCGCCACCACGGCAAGTCGATGACTTGAGGCAGTTCGAGCGAGAAACTCCGTAGTAGAGCGGACTTCTTCGATCGCCCGTTCGCGACTAAGAATTTAGTTAGACTTTATTTACCTTTTCCACAGAATATCGGCGTCGCGTCCAGTTGATTCGGTTCGGTTCGGTTCGTTCGGTTGCGTCTGCGTCCGTTTCTTTTCCTGCGGGCAATTTGAATGACACATCGGACCGACGTGGCCAGAGGCCAGGAGATCGTTGCACGCTGGTGCAACCTCGCCGAGCAAAGGCTGGAGCACCTTACCGAACTGTTCGATACCGGGCGCTGGCGGCGCTATCACAGCGAGCAGGCCTTTCTCGAGAACATCAGGGAAGCCCGCGCCGCGGTCGACATCTGGCGCGAATTGCTGACCCGCGAAGCCTCGCTCGACAATTCGCCGATCGATCTGTCCTGGCTCGGCCGCGGCAGGTCGAAACTGCCGCCGCCCCACATCTCGCCGCCGCCCGCGCGCCGGCCGGAGGCTGCGGTCCTGGCCGAGGCGGCGATGAAAGCGGTCGCGGCCGCGCTGGAAACGGCGGCCGAGGTGCTGGAGCAGCCGCCCACGGTCGCCGACGCGCCGCCGCTGGAGATGCCGCCGGTCATGCCGCCGCCGCCGGTGCTCGATCTCGACACCATCCAGCGGCGCTATCCACTGCTGCGCAACACGCTGTAGGCGACCGCTCTCGCTTATTTTTTGAGCGTGATCTCCGTGCTTGTCGCGAGGAAAAACCGCTTCGCCCTTTTCCGGATCTAGCGCCGCACCGCGTTCGCGCCGACCACGAGCTGCGCATATTGCTGGGCGCCGCCTGCCGACAGATCCGGCGTGATCGGGCGGGCATGGTCGAGCCCGACCACCGCGCCGCGCGGGGTTTCCGAGATCATGTTGTTGTTGATCAACGCGGTGCCGGCGCCCGGCACTACCGAGACGCCGATGCCGACGAAGGCGTTGCGGACCACGTTGCCTGATATCGCGACGTCGCGCAGGTACTTGCCCCAGCCGGCGACGATGCCGAAGGTCGGCGCGTTCTCGATCACATTGCCGGTCACGGTGCTGTCGGCCTCGACATAGATGCCAATGCCGGCGCCGTCGTTCGGGTCGGTGCCTGCAGGGCGCTTCGGCAGCAGGTTGCGGATGATGTTGCCCTGGACCACCGCAATGCGGCCGCCCTCGTTGAAATTGCACACGGAGATGCCGATCGCGGCGCCGTCGACGGTGTTGTTGGCGATCACCGCGGCCTCGAACGAGAACTCCGAATAGAGCGCGACTTCGCGGACATTGCTGACGCTGTTGTCGGTGATGTGGATGCTGGAGGCCGAATTGCCGCGGACCGCCGAGAAGTCGCAGTTCTTGATGCGGTTGCCGCGCACGATCACGTTGCCGGCGCGGAAGGCGTTGATGGCGTTGCCGTACTGCCCGGAGCCCCCGGGGCCGGCCTTGATGTCCTCGATGCGGTTGTCGGCGACGATCGAGCCGTCGTCGCCGATCGCGGTGCGCAGGATCTCGATGCCGTTGTCGTTGGTGCCCTTGATGGTGTTGCGCGACACCATCAGGCCGAGCGCGTCGAATGACACCAGCGCCGTGGTCGCGATCTCGGTGAAGATGTTGTTGCTGACGTCACCCGACATCTGCTCGAACCAGATGCCGTTGCCGCCGCTGCCGGTGAACCGGCAATCGGTGATGCGGATGTCGCGGCCGGACAGGCAGTGCACGAGGCCGCGCCGGTTCGGCAGCGGGACGTTGCCGCCGTCGAAGCTGAGGCCCATCAGGACGACGCCGCCGGCGCCTTCGCCCTCCAGTAGCGAGGCGCCGCCGTTGAACACCAGCCGGCTGGCGCCGCGCACGCCGATTAGCTGGCTGCCGGGCGCAAGCCGCAACAGGCCGGTGCGGTAGACGCCGGGCGGGAACGCCAGCGGCACCTGCGCCCGCGCGGCGTCGTCGATCGCGCGCTGCAGATTGCGGGTCTGGTCGTCCGGGCTGCCGGGGTGCACGCCATATTGCGTGACGTCGCGGCCGAGCGAGCCGGTCGATGGCGCGGCGGCACGCGCGGCGTCCGGCGACATCGCAAGCGCGCCGGCTGCGCCGGCGGCGGTTACTCCGATCAGATGGCGGCGGTTGACGTCCATGGGCAAGGCCCTCGCAACATTCGCGAGCGGTGACGTTCGCGGGTCGAGTGGTAGCGCGAAAGGCGGCGCGGCATGGTGAACACGCCGACGCAGCGGGGCGATTGTTGGCGGTAGGGTTAATCGCGGGTGCAACCGATTCACGTGTCAAACAGGCGTTCCTCGGTGTCGTCACCCGCGCATGCGGGTAATCTAGAATTCCAGAGCCGCCGGTGCTTGAATCGAGAGGCCGCGGCGTACTGGATGCCCCGCCTTCGCGGGCCTGACACCGGGGAGAATGCGGGCCCACGACTCCTTCCCAGGCCGCCCCGGCGAAGACCGGGACCCATACGCCGCGGCTTGTGTTGTGAACGCGACTCATCATCGCAGCGACGATGATCTTTCGTGGTTATGGGTCCCGGCCGACGACACTGAATTCAACCCGTTGCAGACCTCGTCATTCGATCCAATTTTAGTATTTGCCGGGGTCTACGGTTGACGCGTCTGGAGTATTGCTCGCCCGCTGGCTTGAGAGGAGAGACCGGTGTTTGACGTAGGAGACCTGGTTGTCTGCATCGACAATGGCCCGAAGAAAGGAGCCATTGGGCCGGTAGTGCCCATCCATCATCTGCTGCACAAGGGGCGCATCTACCGTGTCAATTTCATCGGGACGACCTGGACGGGGAGTCTGACCGTCGGGCTAGCGGGCGTCGCGCTACCTCCTCCGATGATTGGGTTCGAGCCTTACAGATTCCGCAAGATCGATCCTGCGGAGCCTGAGTTCATTGAAATGATGCGCAGCTTGCGTACGCGTGAGTTGGAGGATGCCAACTAGGGACGTGTACTTACACCGCCCGATCCGCGCGCTCACGCGCGCGAGGCCTGCCGGGTCAGTTTCACCAGCTCCATCAGCATGGCCTCGCCGGCATCGACGAGCGCTTCCAGCGTGATCGATGATTTGCCGGGTGCAGCCGTGCCGTCATGGGCGAGCGGCGGGAAGTGGACGAATTGCGCGAGGCGCAAGTCATTGTCGCCGTTGACGGCCTCGATCGCGCGCCAGCTCAGATAGTTGCAGAGATAGCTGCCGGCGTCGCGCGAGGCTCGCGCGTCGATCCCGGTCGCCAGCGCGGCGCGCAGTAATTTTTCAGTATGAGGCCCGAACATGCGCGCATCGGCGCCGCCCTCAATCGATCCCTTGCGTGCATGCTGGCGGCCGGCGTCGGGGAAGCGTGTGGTCACCGCGTTGCGGGCACGGCTTTCGATCCGCAGATAGTCGGTGCGGCCGGCGAGGCCGAACATCAAGAGCGCCTGCGGGCGGTGTTCTGCGATCAGCTCCGGCAATTCGCGATCGACGGCCGCGTAGGTGACGTCGAAGATGTGGCTCGACAGCGCGACGTCGTCGAAGGCCGGGCGGCGCAGGGCGGTCAGCCGCTTCACCAACGGCATGGTCGGGTTGAACGGCGCACCCGGAAACGGCCCGAAGCCGGTGACGAGGATGCGCAGCCTGCCGCTCAATGCAGCATCTCCGCGATCTGTTCGGCGGCGACCGCGGGCGAGATGCGGCCACCGGCGACCTCGGCCTCCATCTTCTTCACTTTGGCGCGGATCGCGGCATCCGAGCGCAGCCGCGCCATCATCCGGCTCTCCAGCATCGACCACATCCACTTCACCTGCTGCTCCCGGCGGCGGCCGGCGAACTCGCCCGAGGCGTTCATCGCGGTACGGTGGTCGAGGATCTTCTGCCAGAGCCGGTCGAGCCCGGCGCCGGTCAGCGCGGAATAGGTCTCCACCGGCGGATGCCAATGCTCGGAGCGCGGCGCCAGGATGTGCAGCGCGCTGCGATAGTCGGCGGCGGCGAGGTTGGCGCGCTTGAGGTTGTCGCCGTCGGCCTTGTTGATCGCGATCATGTCGGCGAGCTCGACAAGGCCCTTTTTTATGCCCTGCAGCTCGTCGCCGGCACCGGGCAGCATCAAGGCCAAGAAGAAATCGGTCATATCGCAGACCGCGGTCTCGGACTGGCCGATGCCGACGGTCTCGACCAGCACGACGTCGAAGCCGGCCGCCTCGCACAGCAGCATCGCCTCGCGGGTCTTCGCCGCGACACCGCCGAGCGTACCCGAGGAGGGCGAGGGACGGATAAAGGCCTGGTCGGAGACGGCGAGCCGCGCCATCCGGGTCTTATCGCCGAGGATCGAGCCGCCGGTGCGCGCCGAGGAGGGATCGACCGCCAGCACCGCGACCTTGTGGCCGCGCTCGATCAGGAACATGCCGAGCGCATCGATGGTGGTCGATTTGCCGACGCCGGGCGAGCCGGTGATGCCGACCCGCACCGCCTTGCCGGTGTCGGGCAATAGCGCCTGCACCAGCTCGCGCGCCGCCGCCTGATGATCGCCGCGCCGGCTCTCGACCAGCGTGATCGCCCGCGCCAGCGCGGCACGGTGGCCGGCACGGAGGTCCTTGGCGAGGGCGCGGATGTCGGGAGCTGCAGGCTTCGGTGAGGTCATGGTGTTGGTTTACAACGGCTGGCCATGGCAGGCGAGGGGAACGCGGATCGGCACGTCGCAGGGGCGCACTGCCAAAATGTCGAAAACAACCCCATGCAAAGGAGCCGGCGGCTGGCAGCCGGCGTGCGACAAGGCACGTGCGACAAGGCTACTTGACACGTCGGGCAACTCAGCGGCATTCTTCCATTATCCAGAAATCGTGCAGACACCCGTAGCCCGGGTGAGCCAACGGGTCGCGCGAACGCGCGCCCGATGACAGGCTCCGCGATGTCAGGGGAAACCGGCCCCGCATATCGCTTCGCTCATGCGGGCTACGAACTATTGCTGCTCGTCCGCATCGCCCTTCGGCCGTGCGCCGGCGAAGATCTTTGCGCCTTCCGGTGTCAGATAGGGTTTCAGCGTCTCCCACGGCACGAAGATCACGTATTGGCCCTCGGCGTAGGGGCCGACGGCATAGGGCGGGTAGTGGAAGGTGAGGCCGGAGCTCTTGCCCGCTTCGGTCGACGGCGCCAGCGTCACGGCGCCGATCTTGAGCAGGGTCGGCTTCATCTCCTTGTACCACTCGGCGGTTGCGGTCTCGCCGGCATCGCGCCGCTTCTTCTCGGCGTTGAGCGCGGCGATGACCGCCTTGCGCATCGCCGTCAGGGTTGGGCCGTTGTCTGCGGTCTCGGTGAAGAACGGGCGGATGCTGATGCGCTTCTTCGCGGTGGTGTCCCACAGGATGGTGTTGACGTCGGAGTTCGGATGCGCGCCGTGGGTGTCCATGTAGTCATCGCGCAGCACGCTCACATAGCGGCCGTCGACGACGGAGCGCTCCGAGTATTTGCGGTCGAACGAGTAGCCACCACGATCCTTGAAGAGGTCAGGCTCCTGCTTGCGGTCGGCCGCAGCCTCGGCGGCATTCTTGTCGATCCACGTCTTGCCTTCGGCGAGGCAATCGGCCGCCAGCGCGCTATCTGCCTTGATCCTGTCGTCGAGATAGACGCTCGCCTCGATGCTCGCATTCTTGATCGACGCGTCGGGCTTCGGATCGGCGGCGATGGCGGGCAGGCAGAGGCAGGCCAGCAGGCCGGTAAAAGCCATGATGCGGGCAGGCGTCATCAAGCGATCGGCGCGCATGAAAAACTCCAGGTGGCAGGGGACAAGCGCGGCAGCGTTACTCCGCTGCAGCGCTATGGCCGAGCCGGGCGTTGAGCTTGTGGATCAGCTCCTCGGCGGCATCCGAGATCACCGTGCCCGGCGGGAAGATCGCCTCGGCGCCGGCGGCATAGAGCGCGTCGTAATCCTGCGGCGGCACCACGCCGCCGATGATGATCATGATGTCGTCGCGGCCGTGTTTCTTCAGCGCGGCCTTCAATTCGGGCACCGCGGTGAGATGCGCCGCGGCAAGCGAGGAGACGCCGAGAATGTGGACGTCGTTCTCGACCGCCTGACGGGCGGCTTCATCGGCGGTTGCGAACAGCGGTCCGATATCGACGTCGAAGCCGACATCGGCGAACGCCGATGCGATCACCTTCTGGCCGCGGTCATGGCCGTCCTGGCCGATTTTCGCCACCAGGATGCGCGGGCGGCGGCCTTCGGCCTCCTCGAACGCATCGATCAGGGCCTGCACTTTTTCGACCTTGTTGGACATCGCCGCTGCCTCTCGCTTGTAGACGCCGGTGATGGACTTGATCTCGGCGCGGTGGCGGCCGAACACCTTTTCCATGGCGTCCGAAATTTCGCCGACGGTGGCTTTGGCGCGAGCGGCGTCGATCGCCAGCGCCAGCAAATTGCCGTTGCCTTCGCCCGCCGAGCGGGTAAGCGCGGCGAGCGCCGCATCGACGTCCTTCTGGTTGCGCTCCTTCTTGAGCCGCGCCAGCTTGTCGATCTGCAGCCGACGCACGGTGGAGTTCTCCACCTTCAAGACGTCGATCGGCTTCTCGTTCTCGGGCTTGAACTTGTTGACGCCGATCACCGCCTGGCGGCCGGCATCGATCCGCGCCTGGGTCTTGGCGGAGGCTTCCTCGATCCTGAGCTTCGGCACGCCGGCCTCGATCGCCTTGGCCATGCCGCCGAGTGCCTCGACCTCCTGGATGTGCCCCCAGGCCTTCTGCGCGAGATCGCGGGTCAGCCGCTCGACATAATAGGAGCCGCCCCAGGGATCGATGATGCGGTTGGTGCCGCTCTCCTGCTGCAGGAACAGCTGGGTGTTGCGGGCGATGCGCGCGGAGAAGTCGGTCGGCAGCGCCAGGGCCTCGTCGAGCGCGTTGGTGTGCAGCGACTGGGTGTGGCCTTGGGTTGCCGCCATCGCCTCGATCGTGGTGCGCATCACGTTGTTGAAGACGTCCTGCGCGGTCAGCGACCAGCCCGAGGTCTGGCAATGGGTGCGCAGCGACAGCGAGCGCGGATCCTTCGGATTGAACTGCTTGAGCAGCTTGGCCCACAACAGCCGCGCGGCGCGCATCTTGGCGACTTCCATGAAGAAGTTCATACCGATCGCCCAGAAGAACGACAGCCGCGGCGCAAAGCGGTCGACGTCGAGGCCCGCGGCAAGCCCGGCGCGCAGATATTCGACGCCGTCGGCCAGCGTATAGGCGAGCTCGAGGTCCTGCGTCGCGCCGGCCTCCTGCATGTGGTAGCCGGAAATGGAAATGGAATTGTATTTCGGCATCCGCTGTGAGGTGTAGGCGAAGATGTCGGAGATGATCCGCATCGAGGGCGCGGGCGGATAGATGTAGGTGTTGCGCACCATGAACTCTTTCAGAATGTCATTCTGAATGGTGCCCGACAGTTTCTCCGGCGGCACGCCCTGTTCCTCGGCGGCGGCAACGAACAGCGCGAGGATCGGCAGCACCGCGCCGTTCATGGTCATCGACACGCTCATCTGGTCGAGCGGGATGCCGGCGAACAGCGTGCGCATGTCGTAGATGGAATCGATCGCGACCCCGGCCATGCCGACGTCGCCGGAGACGCGCGGATGATCCGAGTCATAGCCGCGGTGGGTAGCGAGGTCGAACGCGACCGAGAGGCCCTTCTGTCCGGCCGCGAGGTTGCGGCGATAGAAGGCGTTGGAATCCTCCGCCGTGGAGAACCCTGCATATTGCCGGATGGTCCAGGGCTGGTTGACGTACATCGTCGGGTAAGGGCCGCGCAGATAGGGCGCGATGCCCGGCCAGGTCTCGAGGAAGTCGATGCCTTCGAGATCGGCCTCGCCGTAAACGGATTTCACCGGGATGCCCTCGGGCGTCAGCCACGGCTCGGCGCTCGCGGCCGAGGCCGCGGTGGCAACGGGCTGGAAGGCGACATCGGCGAAATTGGGAATGCGGGTCATTCCTGGGCTTCCTCAAACTGGCGATTGCGTTCGATCAATCGCTGTAGCTTCTAACTCAATCATGGTCCGGATGCTGATGGCTGACGATCGTCGCCATCTTGTCCGGTCCGTAATTCTGCATCGTGGTCTGGCTCGGCAGGTTGGCAATGCCGACCACCCAGCCGTGGCGGGACTCGGTTCCGAATTGCTGCGTCGGTATCACCCGGTCGGGCCGGTCGAAGGCGCCGGTCATGATCTCGATCCGCGGGCCGTCGATACGGCGGAAGCTCAGGGGTGTTCCGCAGGCCGCGCAGAAGTCGCGCTCGGCGATCGAGGAGGACCTGAACGCGGCGGGCTTGCCGCGGGTCCATTTGAAGTCGTTGCGATCGATGTCGGCGAAGGAGGCAAATGGCGCCCCAGACGCTTTCTGGCACATCCGGCAGTGGCAGATGCTGATCCGGGTCGGTGCCGCCGAGACGGCAAATCGGACGGCGCCGCACTGGCAGCCGCCGGTCAGAACGGGTGTCGATGGTGCCTCTGCGCTCATGTCTGCTCCATCTGCCGATAGGCGTCGCGCAATGTCGCCAGCGCATCACCGCCGGCGAAGATGAACTCGCCGATGCCGGCCGCCCGCAGCGCCGCTTCCTGGTCGCCGGGCCGCCCTGCCAGATAGATATGCCTTGCACCGGCGCCTTGAAGGGCCCTGGCGGCCTCAACGGCGCTGGCGGCATAGACCTTATCCGAGGAACAAATGCACGCCATCGCGGCGCCCGAGGCCTTGTAGGCCGCGGCCAGCGCCGCCGCGTCGGCAAAGCCCTCGCTGTCGATGGCCTCGATCCCGCCGGTTTCGAAGGAACTCTTGGCAAAGGTCGCGCGGGCCGTGAAGTCCGCGGCGGTGCCGAGATTGGCCAGGAATATCTTCGGCCGTGCGCCATGCGCCTTCAGCGCGGCATCCGACTTGTCGCGCAGCGCCTCGAACGGTTCGGCAAGCCGCATCGGCGCGAGGGCGTCGAACTTCACCTTGGCGCCGGCGAGGGACGCCGGCGCTGATGGTTTCACATCCAGCACCGCGGGGGCGGCCTCGCGCAGATCCGGAAATTCGCTGGCGCCGGTCAGCACGTCGCGGCGCTTCGCCACATTGGTCTCGCGCAGTAAGCGCGTCGCGGTGACCTTGTTTTGCAGCAGTCCCTGCTCGAGTGCGGCGAAGATGCCGCCGGCCTTCTCGATCTCCTGGAACAGCGTCCACGCCGCCTCGCAGAGTTGCGAGGTCAGCGTCTCGATGCCGCCGGCGCCGGCCGCGGGATCGGACACCTTTGCCAGGTTGGATTCATCGAGCAGCACGAGTTGCGTGTTGCGCGCCACGCGCCGGGCGAAGTCGTCGGGCAGGCCGAGCGCCAGCGTGTGCGGCAGCACCGTGATCGCATTGGCGCCGCCGAGCCCGGCCGCAAAGGTCGCGATCGTCGCGCGCAGCATGTTCACATTGGGATCGCGCTGGGTCAGCATCCGCCAGGCGGTTTGCGCGTTGACGAAGATCGGCTTCGGCGCAAGTCCGCAGGCCTCTTCGATTCTTGCCCAAAGGCGGCGCAGCGCGCGGAATTTCGCCATGGTCAGGAACTGGTCGGCATCGGCGCTGAGGCGGAACGAGATGCCCGCACGCGCCGCATCGAGATCGATGCCGGCGTCTTCCAGCATGCGCAGATAGGCGAGGCCCAGCGCGAGCGTGAAACCGAGTTCCTGCACTTCGGAGCCGCCGGCATCATGGACCGGCCGGCCGTCGGCCAGCACGAACGGCCCCTTGAAGCCGCGCTTGATCAGGCCGTTGACCATCTGGCCGAACGGCTTTGCGTAGTCGGCCCAGCCGGCTGTCGCAGCACCGCGCACGGCAATCGTGCTGAGTGCCTGGTAATTGAAATGCAGATCGAGCTTGGCCGGGTCGAGCTTGCGGGCCTCGACCATGTCGGCAAAGGTCTCGCCGGCGTTCTCGCGGCCGATCACCGGGTTGAGCGCGATCATGATGCCGGCATCGAGATGGACGCCGCCGCAGGCGCGCGCCAGCGTCTTCTTGCTGGCATCGGCAAGACCGAAGCCGCGCGCGCCGGGACCGCCGGCGAACTCGAATTCGAGGCCGGTCGCGCCGTTCTCGAGATCCTGCAGCGCTTGCGCATTGGCCTGTGCGGCATCGGGATGATCGACCCGTTGCAGGATCTGCCAGGGCGCAGCCGCGGCGCGGCCGGCAAGCGGGCTTGAATTGGCGGCGCGGCGGTAGATCGGATCGATCTTCAGGCCGTCATAGGTCTTGCCGACCAGCTTCTCGAACGGGGCGCCCTTCAGCACGCCGTCGACCAGCTTGCGCCAGTCGTCATAGGTCGCAGGTCGAAAATCCGAAGCCAGAGCCAAATCGTCAGTCGAGGTCGTCATCCGCCCAAATCGTCCTTCACCGGCCCCGCGAGGGGCCCCTTGATTTGGCCGGAAATTGCCACGGGCGGGCGGCCAAGCCAAACGGTTGTTTGCGATGGTTTGGCTTTAATCGAGGTCCGCTAGACGGAAAATACCGTCTGTAGAGACCTTCGCCAGCGCATCGGCGACGCGGCGCCCGGCGATGACGCGGTCGGGAACGATTTCGGCGAGCGGCACCAGCACGAAAGCGCGCTCGAACAAACGCGGGTGCGGCAGCGTCAGTTCCGGCTTGTTCAGTGTGACGTCGTCATAGGCGATCAGGTCGAGGTC
Source organism: Bradyrhizobium sp. USDA 4541 (assembly GCF_024171085.1). Taxonomy (NCBI): domain Bacteria; kingdom Pseudomonadati; phylum Pseudomonadota; class Alphaproteobacteria; order Hyphomicrobiales; family Nitrobacteraceae; genus Bradyrhizobium; species Bradyrhizobium sp. USDA 4541. The sequence goes on along the minus strand of NZ_JALJZF010000001.1, from coordinate 7,582,769 downwards.
GAGGGTGCGTGGCCCCCAGCGCTGCTCATTGGCGCGGTCGCGGCCGAATTTGGCTTCGATCTTGTGCAGCGTGAACAGCAGCGCGTGCGGATCGAGACTGGTCTCGATCTCGATGCAGGCGTTGATGAAGCTGTGCTGCTGCTGCTCCCCCCAGGCCGGCGTCGAATAATCCGACGAGCGTGCGATAAGCGCGGCCTGGGTCATGCCGCAGATATTGGCGATCGCCTTGCGAAACGTGGTGCGGACGTCGCCGACATTGCCGCCGAGGGCGATCAGGACGTCAGCCATCTGCGTTCAACCCTGGGGCGGTTGATGGCGCGAGCGGGTCAGCACCACGCCGACATCGTCGAAGATCGCGGCGATCGGCGCGTGCGGCTTGTGCACCGTGACTTTGACCGCCCGGATGCGCGGGAAGCTCGCCAGGATGTCCTCGGCCACCGCACCGGCGGCGCGCTCCAGCAGCTTGTAGTTGGTGTTCTTGAATGCCGATGTCGCGGTCGCCACCACGTTGGAATAGGAGACGGTGTCGGAGAGGCGATCGGTGCGCGAGGATTCCGAGAGGTCGGTATAGAGCTCGAGATCGATGACGAAGCGCTGCCCGACTTCGGTCTCATGTTCCATCACGCCATGACGGGCATGGATGACGATCCCGGTGATGAAGATCGTGTCGGTCATTGTTGTCCCTCGATTGCTGCGGCCACGCGCAGCGCCTGAACGGTTTCGGCGACGTCATGCGCGCGGATGATGCGGGCGCCATTCTGCGCGGCGATCAGATGCGCCGCGATCGAGCCGCCGATCCGCTGTTGCGGCTCCGACGGCACGACCGTGCTGATGAAGCGCTTGCGCGAGGCTCCGACCAGCAGCGGCAGTCGGAACGCGCCGAGCTCGGAGAGCCGTGCCAGCGCGGTCATGCTCTGCTCAGGGGTCTTGCCGAAGCCGATGCCGGGATCGAGCACGATCCGATCGGGCGAAATGCCGGCGCTTGCGGCGATCGCGAGCGAGCGCTCGAAGAAGGCGGCGATGTCCTGCATGATGTCGATCGCCGGATCGGCCTGCTCGCGATTGTGCATGATAATCACGGGCACGCCGCGTGCGGCGACCAGTGGCGCCATGCCGGCATCGCGCTGCAGGCCCCAGACGTCGTTGGCGATGACAGCGCCCTGGTCGAGCGCCCAGGCCACGACCTCCGATTTCATGCTGTCGATCGAGACCGGCACGCCAAGCGCGATCACGTCGGCAAGCACGGGCTTCAGCCGCGCCATCTCGGCCTCGGCGGTGATCGGCTGCGAGCCGTAGGGACGGGTGGATTCCGCGCCAATGTCGATGATATCGGCGCCCTCGGCGACCAGCTTGCGGGCCTGCGCCAGCGCCTCTTCGGGTGCGGCGAACTGGCCGCCGTCGGAGAACGAGTCCGGCGTCACGTTCAGGATACCCATCACGGCCGGATAGGGCCGCGACAACAGCGCCGGCAGCAGCGCCGATACGGCCGGGCCGGTCACCGTCGATGCTATGGGCTTGCTCGCCATCATGCGGTGGCTTTGCGCTGACCGCAGCGGCAAGTCAAGGTGTGGAATGGCGGGTGACGCGGCCGGCGGCCGAATGCCGTTAAGACAGGCTAATAGGTGATCTTGGGAGGCAGCTTGCGTGCCTCTTCGATCAGCAGCTCGACCGACTTCTCCGACGGCATCACGCGGACGAGCTTACGCCGCACATTGGCGTCCTTCATGCTCTGCGCGAGCCGCGACGGGTTGCGGTGCGCGAGCTCGCGCACGGTGGTGACGCCGGCGGCGCGGACTAGACCGACCTTCGCCTTGCCCATGCCGGGAATCCGCATGTAGTCGGAGATATTGGCCCATTCGAGCAATTGTTGTTCGCTGATCCCGGTCTTGGCGGCGAGCGCCTTGCGTCCCTTGACGGTGCGGGCGGCTTCAAGCAGTGCGTCGGTCGTGCGGATACCCTGCGATTTCAGTTTGGTGGCGCAATAGGCGGACAGGCCTTCGATCTCGGAGAGGGGGTATGTCATGATACTCGTATGCAGGTAGAAGGGAGCGCACGTGCAATGGCGTTTTGGGAGAATGCTTCAGGCAAACTGGCTGAGGCCCGGCGTCCCCGAGATGATCTCGCCCATTTGATCCGCTCCGATTTTGTCGCGGCCGAACCTGAAAAGTTCACGCGCGACGTTCTGAATCTCACTCATGCTCAATCCGAGCGCCATCAGCCGGGTGCCGACAGCCATCAGACCGCCACCCATCAACCGCGATAGGCCACCGCTGTTGTTGGAGGCGGCGATTGCCGCTTCGGCGCCGGGGATTTGGTCGATCAGAGCCTGAACTTTGTCGGAAGGTCCCTCGTTACGGAGGAAACCCAGAACGATGCCGATGGTTTTTTCAGCGACAGCACCGTCGATGCCGGCCTTCGCGGCCAGCTGCCCAACCAATTCGTCCATATTGCCCCGCCTCAACCGGTTTTTGCCGGATCATTCTTGAAGATTTATCTTGAGCGCCTGTGTCACGAAATACAAGCGATCCGCGCATTTCAGTTCGTTTTCTTTTTCGATCGCGTCGGGAGTGTTGCACCTCTGCAAGATTGAGCGGCGGATTCACACCATCTTGTCGCAATGCGCAATGCCTTTCGTCACTTGGCCCGGAATCTTGGCCGGGAATAAAGTATGAGGAACTGGTGCAGCGACAATATACATCAGTGCGCGCCGATGGTTTCAATCGACCTGCAAGATGCAATATGATGTCATCGGTTCGAATGGATCGAGCCGATTTAAAATCGCGTTAAGAGGCGAAGCGATGGCGACGTCCGACACCAAGTTGGCCGATACCGATGAGAAGATCTTTATCGGCAAGGGCGAGGAAACAGCCTGGCTGACGCTTGCGCTGGCCAACCGCCACGGCCTTGTGACCGGTGCGACCGGAACCGGCAAGACCGTCACGCTGCAGGTCATGGCTGAAGGATTTGCGCGCGCCGGCGTTCCGGTTTTCGCAGCCGACATCAAGGGCGATCTTTCCGGTATCTCCGAAGTCGGCGAGGCCAAGGACTTTATCCTGAAGCGCGCCAAGGAGATGGACCTGACCTTCCAGCCGGATCAGTTCTCGACCGTATTCTGGGACGTGTTCGGCGAGCAGGGCCATCCGGTGCGCGCCACCGTCACCGAGATGGGACCGCTGTTGCTCTCGCGGATGCTCGATCTGAACGACGTGCAGGAGGGCGTGCTCAATGTTGCCTTCCGTGTCGCCGATGAGAACGGCCTCACGTTGATCGACATGAAGGACCTTCGAGCGCTGCTGGATGCGATCGCCCCGGACGGCAGCAAGAAGGCTGCCGACGACGAGGAAGATCCGCTGGCGCCGATCCGTAAGGCCGCGCAAGGCTACGGCAATGTATCCAAGGCGACCGTCGGAACGATCCAGCGTCAGCTCCTGGTGCTCGAGAACCAGGGCGGCGCCAAGTTCTTCGGCGAGCCGGCGCTGACGCTGAAGGATTTCATGCGCACCGACCGCGACGGCCGCGGCATCGTCAATATCCTGGTCGCCGACAAGCTGATGCAGAGCCCGCGGCTTTACGCCACCTTCCTGCTCTGGATGCTTTCGGAATTGTTTGAGGAATTGCCGGAGGCCGGCGACCTGCCGAAGCCGAAGCTGGTGTTCTTCTTCGACGAGGCGCATCTCTTGTTCACCGACGCGCCGAAGGCGCTGATGGACAAGATCGAGCAGGTGGTGCGGCTGATCCGCTCCAAGGGCGTCGGCGTCTATTTCGTCACGCAGAATCCGATCGACGTGCCGGACAAGGTACTGGCGCAGCTCGGCAACCGCGTGCAGCACGCGTTGCGCGCCTTCACGCCGCGCGATCAGAAGGCGGTTGCCGCGGCCGCACAGACCTTCCGGCCCAATCCGAAGCTCGACACCGCGCGGGTGATCATGGAGCTCGGCAAGGGCGAGGCGCTGGTGTCGTTCCTCGAGGGCGGCGGCACGCCGTCGATGGTCGAGCGCGTCATGGTGCGCCCGCCGTCGGCGCGGATCGGGCCGATCACGCCGGAGGAGCGCAAGGCGATCATGGATGCGAGCCCGGTCAAGGGCAAATACGACACCGCGGTCGATGCCGAATCCGCCTACGAGATCATCCAGAAGCGGCTCGCCGGGACGGCGGCGCCGGCGGACGGCAGCGCTGGCGGCGAGGGTGGCGGCATCCTCGGCCAGCTCGGTTCGATCGCGTCCACGATCTTCGGCACCAACGTCAAGCGCGGCCGCATGTCGACCGGACAGGTGATCGCGCGCAGCGTCACGCGCTCGGTGACCGACAAGGTGATCGGCGGCGTGGCCGCCGATCTCGGCAAATCGCTCGGCGGTTCGGTTGGCGGCTCGATCGGCCGGGCGCTGGTGCGCGGCGCGCTCGGCGGATTGCTGCGCAGATAGCACCGCGCCGGTCGGCTGAAGCGGGAGACCGGCTTTGCCTCCCGCGGCCGGCGCGCTACAACCTGGCGCAACGTCCAACAAAAAGGATATCCGCGATGTCCAACGCCAAGCTGCAGCCCGTCCTCGACCGCATCGACGCCGATTTCGACAACAGTCTCGAGCGGCTGTTCACGCTGCTGCGGATCAAATCGATCTCGGCCGATCCGGCCTTCGCTGATGACTGCAAGGCGGCTGCCGATCATCTCGCCAAGGACATCGCAACCCTCGGCTTCAAGACCGAAGTGCGGCCGACTGCCGGCCATCCGGCCGTGGTCGGCAAGCTGAACGGCTCGGCCGACGGACGCCCGCACGTGCTGTTCTACGGCCACTACGACGTGCAGCCGGTCGATCCCTTGAATCTCTGGCACCGTCCGCCGTTCGAGCCTGTCGTGACCGACCATGCCGACGGGCGCAAGATCATCGTCGCGCGCGGCGCCGAGGACGACAAGGGACAGTTGATGACCTTCGTCGAGGCGTGCCGTGCCTGGAAGACGGTGACGGGATCGCTGCCGGTCGACATCACGATCGTCATCGAGGGTGAAGAGGAGATCGGTTCGAAGAATTTCGTGCCGTTCCTCGAGGCGAACAAGGACGACCTCAAGGCCGACTTCGCGCTGGTCTGCGACACCGGCATGTGGGACCCGAATACGCCGGCGATCACCACCTCATTGCGCGGCCTGGTCTATGACGAGGTCAAGATCAAGGCCGCCAATCGCGATCTGCATTCCGGCGTGTTCGGCGGCGGCGCGCAGAACCCGATCCGCGTGCTGACGCGGATCCTCGGCGGCCTGCATGACGAGAACGGCCACATCACCATCCCCGGTTTCTATGACGGCGTGAAGGATTTGCCGCCGGATATTCTGGCCCAGTGGAAGCAGCTCAATCTGACGCCGGAGAGCTTTCTCAAGCCGATCGGCCTCTCGGTGCCCGCCGGCGAAAAGGACCGGCTCCTGATCGAGCAGGTCTCCTCGCGCCCGACCTGCGACATCAACGGCATCGTCGGCGGCTATACCGGCGAGGGCTCCAAGACGGTGATCGCGGCCGAGGCGTCAGCGAAGGTCTCGTTCCGCCTGGTCGAGGGACAGGATCCCGAGAAGATCCGAAAGGCGTTCCGCGACTATGTGAAGGCGCGCCTGCCGGCCGACTGCAAGGCCGAGTTCACCGACCATTCCAGCGCGCCGGCGATCGCGCTCGACTGGAACATGAAGCCGCTGGCAGCCGCGCGCCGTGCGCTGACCGACGAATGGGGCAAGGAGGCGCTGCTGATCGGCTCCGGCGCCTCGATCCCGATCGTTGCCGATTTCAAGCACACGCTCGGCCTCGACAGCGTGCTGATCGGCTTCGGGCTCGACGACGACAACATCCATTCGCCGAACGAGAAGTACGACCTCAAGAGCTACCACAAGGGCATCCGCTCCTGGGCGCGGATCCTGGCGGCGTTCGGCGACGCCAAATAGCGCAACGGCAATTCACGTAAAAACGCCGCCCGGAATTGGGCGGCGTTTTGATTCGGTAGTGCAGAGGATGTTGGCCGATAGCCTACCCGAAGATTGAGAAATTTCAATCACGGTAGCCGGGATTGACCCGGTCGAGCTTGCGCAGCAGCGGCGGCCAGACCAGCTGGGTCGAGCGCAGCTCGGCGCGGTCCGGGTTGGAGAGCAGCTCGGTGTTCTTGTCGATCGCATGCTGGTCGACCGGATAGGCGATCGGTCCGAGCGCGCGGGTCGCCACCTGCATCGAGCAGGCGCGCTCCAGATGGTACATCCGCTCGAACGCGGATGCGACCGAGCGGCCGACCGTCAGGGTGCCGTGATTGCGCAGCAGCATGTGGTTCTTGCTGCCGAGATCGCGCTGCAGGCGCGGGCGCTCGTCATGATCGAGCGCGATGCCTTCATAGTCGTGATAGGCGAGGTCGTGGGTGACGAGCTGCGCGGTCTGGTTCAGCGGCAGCAGCCCGTCGGGGCCGCTCGATACCGCGGTGCCGTCGACGGTGTGCAGATGGAGCACGCAGCCGGCGTCCTCGCGCACCTCGTGGATCGCCGAATGGATGGTGAAGCCGGCCGGGTTGATGCTGTAGTCGCTCTTCGAAAGCTGGTTGCCGTCGAGGTCGACCTTGACGAGGCTCGACGCGGTGATCTCGTCGAACATCAGCCCGTAGGGGTTGATCAGGAAGTGATGCTCGGGCCCCGGCACGCGGGCGGAGATGTGGGTATCGACCAGATCGTCCCAGCCATAGAGCGCGACCAGCCGGTAGCAGGCAGCAAGATTGATCCGCTGCTCCCATTCCGCCGCACTCATATCCGACGGCACTTCCTTCAGGCGCGCTTCCGCTGGCGACATGGCCGATTGCTCCATTGATGGCGTTATTGCTTGGTCCAAGCGTAGCGCCGCCGCCGGACCGCAGCAAGGCAGGGTAACGGCGTGACAGTCATGTCGGCATGCGGCCCACGATCGGAACGGCAATCGTCAGTGGGCAGCGTGATGCGTTACGGCGCCGGGATCGCCAGCAGGCTCGAGATGCTGCGGCCGCGGATGTCATAGACGCGGGCGAACACGACGTCGTCGCGCTTGATCTCGACCATGACCGGCGCGGCCAGGCCCTTGCAGTAGAATTCGCCGAGCGTCATCGCGAAGTCGGCGGCATTGCTGTCCCATCCGATCGTGAAATCGGGGCCGAGCGCCACCTGCGCGGGGCGCTGCGGTCCGCACACCGCGACCTTCCACTTGCGGTTCTGCGGCGGCACTTCCTGCCGCTCCGCCAGCTGCTCGCGCAGCCCGTCGGATGCCTGCTTCAGCGCCAGGCCCCAATAGTCCAGCATGAAGAAGTTGTCCGCGGTCCGCACCGTGCCGGCGATGTGGTTGAAGTGCGTGTACTGATACGGATGCAGGCGGATCATTTCGCTGAGCGGCAGCAAGAGGCCGAACGCGAACATGGCGAGCGCCGCGGGCTGCCAGGCGCGGCGGTTCTCGCCGAGCCAGTCCATGCCGCGCGCGAATGCGACGCCGGCCAGCACCGTCATCGGCGGAATCACGAAGATGAAGTGGCGGATGCCGTTATAGAGCGCCGGCCGCTTCACCATCGCGATCACCAGCGGCAGCGTCGCCGCCAGCGTCAGCATCAGCATGATCGACTTGCGCTTCGCGGTGACGTCATAGCGCGACAGCGACATCAAGGTGATGACGACGGCGGCGGCCAGCAGCACCAGCAGCACTTCGGGAAGCTGCAGCGCGAACAAGGTGGGCAGATAGGACCACGGCATGTCCGGCACCGACACCAGCGCGCCGTCGAACATCTCCTTCCACGGTTTCTCGAAGAAGTGCGAGAAATAGGTTACCGCTTCGAGCGGATGTCCGGGCTCCATGATCGACCACGGCCAGATCAGGCCCATCACGAGATAGCCCAGCAGAAGTCCCGGCAGCAGCACATAGACGACATGGGCAAAGCGGTGGGTCGCCTCGCGCGGGCCCTGCTTGCGGAATTCCTCGATCAGGAGCGGGACGAAGCCGACCACGGCGTAGATCAATGCGAGCCCGCCAAGCACGCGGCAGCCGATCGACAGGCCGGCGCCCAGGCCGACGATCAGGATGGTGCGCGGCGAGGGCGCCGGATATTCCTCGATCAGGCGGACCAGGCCCATGATCAGGACCACCATCGCCACGGCGAACGGCGCATCCTTCGGATTCATGAACATGTGGCCGTAGAAGGTCGGGCACAGCGCCAGCAGCAGCAGCGCCGCCAATCCCGCCAGCGGGCCGCCGACGCGGCGTGCCAGGCGCCAGGTTACGGCAAGGCCGATGACGCCGACGATCGCGCCGAGCAGGCGGCGCGTCTCGAACAGTTCGAGCGGAATGAGCTTGTGCAGCAAGGCCGCGGCCATGTCGAAGCCGCCGCCGTACATATACAGATTGGCAAACGACAGCGCGCCGGTGTCCTTGAACCCGGACTCGTACATGCGCAGCAGGAGGTCGGCATATTCAGCGTGGGTGTAATCGTCCCAGCCCAGACCGTAATCGCGGAACGTCAAGCCGGCGACCACGGCGACCACGCCGAGGACGAGGACAGCGAGATCGTCGCAGGTCTTCTCCACCGAGCGCCGCGCAGGCGCCTCGAGGGCAGACGTCGTAATCGATGACATAGCTAGTGATACCGGCGTGCCTGTGGCCCAGATTGGCGCTTTAGGGCCTCATTCCCCGGCATCCATAGCGCAGTTCCGTTTCCGAGTAATTGGTAATTGTGGCGTAATTTCCCAGATGCGTTGCAATAAATTGGCAGCAATTCGTAGCCAGTAAATCTACGGGAGCTGGCTGCCCGATAGCCACTGCGGCTGCGGTGAAGCAACGCATCGCGGCTTGGTTAAGCGGGATTTTAGGGAACTCTGTCTACAATTGGCGGTTGGCGGTGTGGGCAATATGACGGTATCGTGGCGTTGGTGGCCCGCGCCGATTTTCGGTCGGGTCTCCCGGGGGTTAGTTCGATGAAGGTTGGTCTGTTGGTCGTCGGCGCGGGCCTGGTCGTGGCGGGCCTGGCGGCGATCGGCCTCGGAATTCCAAACAAGGAATTCAGCGTCGGCGGCACGTTGATCGCAACAGGCGTGACCGGCGCATGTACCGGCGTGATTGTTGTGGCCCTTGCCGCCATCCTTCGCGAACTCCAGGCCATGGGCGACCGGCTCGATGCCGTAGTGGCGGTGGGTCTGCGGTCCGGGTCGCCGTCTGCAACTTCCCCGCGCGGCACTCCCGACGATCCGGTGTTCCCGCCGCCTGAGCCGAAGGTCTCGGCGCCTCCGCCGCTGGCTCCAGCGTTCCCGCCATCCGCTCCCGCGGCGCCGCCCTGGCACGACGAGATCGCCTCGCGCGGCGCATCAGGCGAGGTGCCGCCGCCCGCACCGGCGGCCGCGCCCGCGGATGGCGCTGCGCCGCCCAAGCGGCGCAATCTGCTGTTTTCCTCCTCGCGCAAGGAGCGCGAGCGGAGCCAGGGGCGTGCCGCCGAGCCGCTCACGCCGGATCTGTTGTCGCCGGAACTGCGTCCGAATCCGGGTGGTTCGGCCGAACCGGCGTCGGCAACCTTCGACGATGCCTGGCCGAAGGCCGACCGGCCGCGGCCGGTCGACGTCGCCCCGCGGCGCGGCCCCCGGACGCCATCCACCTTCGGCGAGGCCCAGTCGGCCGCCGCCGCCTCGCCGTCGTCGGGCCATCCGCCGCCGCCGCAGGAGCAGCCGCCGGTGACCGTGCTCAAATCCGGCGTCGTCGACGGCATGGCCTATTCGCTCTATTCGGACGGATCAATCGAGGCGCAGATGCCGGAGGGCATGATGCGATTTGCCTCGATCGACGAGCTCAGGTCGCATCTGGAGCAGCGGCCTTAAGATCCGGGCCAATACTTGCGCGCGGCCGGCCCGTAGCCGGAAACGCGGCCGTTGTTGTCAGATTTGCTGCAATTCGTGCATATTCGCAAAGTAGTACGCGATTCCATTAATGTATTGCTGCGCATGGATACTGTCCGGTGGGCGCCGGGCTGCCGAGAGCACGGGGAAGATTGAGCCATGTCCGATACGTCAGGCAAAACGCCGGTCGAGCTGACCGCCAACATCGTTTCGGCCTATCTCAGCAACAATCCGACGCCGGCCTCGGACATTCCGAACCTGATCAGCCAGGTCCACTCCGCCTTGCTGCGGGTGTCGAGCGGACGCAACGACACGCCGAGCGAGCCGGCCAAGCCTGCGGTGTCGATGAAGAAGTCGATCACGCCCGAATATCTGGTGTGCCTCGAGGACGGCAAGCGCTTCAAGTCGCTGAAGCGCCATCTGCGTACCCAGTACAACATGACCCCGGAGCAGTATCGCGACAAATGGGGCCTGCCGGCCGACTATCCGATGGTGGCGCCGAACTATGCGGTGGCGCGATCGCAGCTCGCCAAGAAGATGGGTCTCGGTCAGCAGGCGCGGAAGCGGAAGTAAAGATCTACGCGGCGGACGCCAGCGCCTCGCGCGCATCGTTGCGGATGCGGTCAACCATCGAGCGCAGGCCGTTGGAGCGCTGCGGCGTCAGATGGTCGCGGAACCCGAATTCGTCGAACAGCGCGAGCGCGTCGGTGCCGAGGATTTCCTTGGGCGTTTGCCCGGAAAACAGCGTCAGCACGATCGCGACCAGGCCGCGCACGATGTGGGCGTCGCTGTCGCCGATATAGATCAGGCGCGGTTCGCCGTTGGCATCGCGCTCGATCCGCTTCGACAGCCAGACCTGACTGACGCAGCCCTGCACCTTGTTCTCGGCCGAGTGCTCCGCCTCCGACAACGGTTCGAGCGTGCGGCCGAGCTCGATGACATAGCGGTAACGGTCGTCCCACTCGTCCAGCAGCGCAAAATTGTCCCTGATTTCGTCGATCGTCGTCATCGTGGCCCGCGTCCTGTCCTTGACGGCTTATATAGGAAGGCGGGCCGCGAAAGCGATGAAAATGGAACCGGTTCCCGGCTGTTTTGACGCGTTTTCTTCACGCGAACCGGTGCCTGCCTCGCTCGACAGCGCCTTGGTTTCCGCTCACGGCGTCGGCGGCAGGCGGAATTCGATCGACTGATCCTCTGCGGTCAGCGTGTCGCGGAACGCGGTGGCTGAATCGGTATTGTCCTGGCCGATCGAGCCGGTGTGATCGGGTGGCTTCTTGTCGGTGATGATCTGGTAGAGTTTGCGCGCCCCGTCGGTCGCGCGCTGGCCGATTGCGGTCGCGGCCTGGCCGCCGACCTCGCAGGCGGACGGCTGGCGCTTGCAGAACTGACCCATGTCGTTGATCGTCGCGGTCGCGGCCGACACCGCGTCCGACGCGCTGATCTGCGGCGCCTTGTCCGCTTCAGGTGTTTTGTCTCTCGGCAGCAGCACGAGCACAAGCCCGAGCCAGAATGCCAAACGCAGCAGGAAGAACATGGCGCGATCCCGGTCGTCTGTCTTGTCTTGCTTCTTGCGCGGTCGATGCCGCTATTGGCCTTGAGGGTTAGCATCGGTCGATAAATCGGAAGTATCTGCCTTGAAGTAAATCCGCCGAAAAATCGCGGAAAATTCGCCTGAATTGATTCGCCGTAAATTTTCGATTGATGGCGGCCGACGCGTGCCGGATGCGCAGGATTCGCCGCGTCCACCATTTCGAAACCATAGAAATGTCGCATCCGGAAACCAGCCGTTCACCATCCCCGACAAATGGCCGGTGAATAGCGGGTCAAACCCACTCCAATGCACGGTGTTTGGCGGCAGGCCGCCCAGCCTTAGCGTTCGCTTAAGTTCGCTCTGACACGTTGACCTGCAATCACGAAGGAGGCGTTCCGGCGCGTCTGTGTTGACGATTGAGCCGAAGCGCGAGTGCTGTGAGTAGTTTGAGTCTGATCCGCGATTGCCTGGATGCGCTGCTGCATCCGTCGGCGCAATATGATGCGCTGACGCGTGCGCGCCATCGTGCCTTCATGGCGCCGCGGCTGCTCGGCAGCCTGGCGGCGCTTGCCTCGTTCCCTGCCTTTCTTGCGATGCGCGGTGCGCCGACGGCGATCGAGGTCGCGGCATTCGCCTGGCTGATCGCGCCGATTCTGCTGTCGTGGTTCCTGTCGCGCACCGGCCGCTATGAAGGCGCGCATGTGCTGTCGTCGCTGGCGCTCGCCGGTCTCGTGATGATGATCGCGGCGACGACCGGCGGCCTCGCCTCGTTCGCCGCCGTGTGGCTCGTCGTCATTCCGATCGAGGCGGCGCTGTCGGCCTCCCGGCGCGTGGTGGCGTTTGCGTTCGCGCTGGCGATGATCTGCGCGGCGCTGCTGAGCGTGCTCGGCCATTATCATGTACTGCCGGTCGTCGATCCCGCGGTTGCTTCGAACAGCACGCTGGTCGGCTTCGGCGTCGTGTCGGCGATCTTCTACGCCGCCGGGCTCGCCTTCGGTGCGGAGTCGCTGGCGCGCACCAGCGTGGCGCTGCTCTATGTCGAGGAAGAGCGCTACCGCCTGCTCGCGCATAACATGAGCGACGTGCTGTCGCGGCACAGCCGCAACGGCGCGGTGCGCTTCATTTCGCCCGCGGCCGAGAACATGCTCGGCGTGCCGGCATCGCGGCTGTTGGGCCACGGCCTGTTCGACCGCGTTCATGTCGCCGATCGCCCGGCCTATCTCACGGCGCTGTCGGACGCCGCGCGCGGTGACTCCCGTAGCGTCGAGTTCCGCGTGCGCCGTGACGGTGCGCGTGGCGAAGCCGTCGCCGAATTCATCTGGGCCGAGATGCGCTGCCGCCCGCTCGATCAGGCCGCCGCCGATGCCGAGGTCGTCGCCGTGATCCGCGACGTGACCGATCGCAAGGTGCAGGAGCAGGCGCTCGAACAGGCGCGCAATGTGGCCGAGCAGGCCGATGCGTCGAAGACGCGCTTCCTGGCCACCATGAGCCACGAACTGCGCACCCCGCTCAACGCCATCATCGGCTTCTCCGAGATGATCGCGCAGGAAGACGTGCTCGGCCTCGACGTGGCCCGCCGCAAGGAATACGCGCAGCTGATCAACGATTCCGGCCAGCATCTGCTGTCGGTCGTCAACGGCATCCTCGACATGTCGAAGATGGAGTCCGGCAATTTCGAGATTTCGCCGGAGCCGTTTGCGCCGCGGCCGGCGCTGCTCAATTGCTGCAATCTTGTGGCGTTGAAGGCGCGCGAGAGCGGCGTCGATCTCGTCACCCGCGTGCCCGACGATCTGCCGATCGTGAACGGCGATCCGCGCGCGTTCAAGCAGATCGTGCTCAATCTGGTCTCGAACGCCATCAAGTTCACCGAGCGCGGCGGCAAGGTCACCGTGTCGGCCGGTGTCGAGGGATCGCGGCTGGTGCTGCGTGTCTCAGACACTGGCGTCGGCATCGCCGCCGATGATCTCAAGCGGATCGGCGATCCGTTCTTCCAGGCCGGCAAGACTTATCAGCGCCGCCACGAGGGCACCGGTCTTGGTCTTTCCATCGTGAAGGGGCTGGTCGGCCTGCACCACGGCGAAATCAATGTGGAGAGCAAGGTGGGCGAGGGCACCATTGTATCGGTCGCGCTGCCGCTGGCGTTCACCCCGCCCGCCGCCGTCGAGCCGTCCAGCAATGTCTCGACCCTGAAGCCCGCGCTGCGTTCCGGACTACAAGAGCAAACCCATCAGGTGAAGAAGAGTGCCTAGACAGACTTTGGATGACGATGAAACGCCGCGCCGTCGCCGCGGCGCCAAGGCAGTGGCCATCGCGGCCGAGGAGGAACGTGGCCTCGTCCTGCGCCTGCTGCTGCACAGTCCGAAGGATCTGGTCGCCGGCGTGCTGGCGACGTCTGCCATCGTTGCGATCCTGATCAATGCGCTGTTCCTGCAGGCGGGCCGTCATCCGTCGCCGATGTTCGGCGGTTCGGTTGTGACGCTGCCGCCGCCGGCCCCGGTTGCCGCGGCCACCAGCCCGATACCGCGCCCGCGTCCGGCCGAGGCGGCTGCCCGATCGGCCGAGCCCGTCGACGTGAAGCCGGTGGAGACCAAGCCGGCCGAGACCAGGTCCGTCGAAGCCAAGCCGGCAGAACCCAAGGTCGAGGCCAAGCCGGTCGATCCGATGGCCAATCTGGTGCTGAAATCGACCACTGCGCCACCGGCCGCAGCACCGTCCCCGGCCGCCGCGCCGTCCAGCGTCATTCGTCCGCCGGCGTCCATTCCGACACAGCATCTGAGCCCGGCCGGAAAACGCATCGCCGCGGTCCAACGTACACTGACCGAGTATGGCTACGGCCAGCTCAAGCCGACCGGCACGATCGGCGCCGACACCCAGCACGCGATCGCGAAGTTCGAGCGCGCCCGCAAGCTGCCGGTGACCGGACAGATGTCCGATCGCCTGGTGCGCGAGCTCGGCGCGATGATCGGCCATTCGATCGAGTAGTCTCTCTGCGAAGGCATTGAATATGTATTCGTCATGCCGGGCTTGTCCCGGGCATTGACGTCTTTGAGACTTGTTGCAGCCAAGACGTGGGTGGTCGGGACAAGCCCGGCCATGACGAGTTAAGGCGCGTCGCCAAGCAGAACGTCCCTGACCTCGTCGGAGAACAGCTTCCTGCGGCCGGCCACCAGCACCCATTCCGGATCGTCGCGATCCGGAATAGCGCGCGGCATGCCGTGATCGAGCAGGGCCTGCGCGCAGCCCACCCAGTCGCCGCCCCTGACCGGCTCGTTGCAGGAGGCCCATGACAAGGAGCCGGACACGTTGTCGCCGAAGCCGTGCTGCTCGGTCCACTCCGCGCCGTGCTCGAGAAGGAATCGCGTCAGGCCGGCATTGCCGCGGAACACCGCGTGATTGAGTGCCGACGCATCCCAATCGCCGCCGCGCACCGTGATCGGCCAGCCGAGCTCGACCATCAGCCGCACCGCATCGTCGCCGCCTGCCGCGGCGAGCTCCGGGAGCAACCGCAATTGCTGCGGTGAAAGTGAACCTGGAAGATCGGGCCGACCGGCCTGGATTCGCCGCGCCTCGCTCTCGTCACCGCTGCTGCACGCCGCGACGAACCGCTCATCATCGGCAAGCGTCTCGTCGCCGGTGCGCTCGCGGAGCAACTCGGCGACCTCGGTCAGTCCGAATTGCAGCGCGTACCTGTAGGCGCTGAGCCCGCCTGGTGTCGTGATGCGCGGATCCGCGCCGGCGTCGAGCAGTATCGCGATGCAGGTTCGCGACCGCCGCCGGCGGATCGCCCACAGCAACGGCGAGCCGCATTCGGTCAGCGGCGCGTTGTCGGCGGGTTCGTTTGGATTGCCGCCGTGCCGCAGCAGCAGGTCGAGCGCCGCCACGTTCTCGTCATCGAGCACCTTGTACATCGCGTTGGTGCCGGCGATCCGTGCGCCATGCTCGAGCAGCAGGCCAGTCGTCACCGAGCCTTCGAGCGAGTGGTAGAGCGATTCATTGTCGTTCGGATTGGCGCCCGCTTCGAGCAACAGTCTGGTCAGTTCGAGATCGTGGTTGCGGCCGGCGGCGCCGTACAGCGCTGACAGCGGATTGCTGTCATCGGGTGCGTCGAGCGTTCCGGGCGGCCAGCGGCTGCTGATGTGCTGGTCGGGATCGGCGCCGGCCTGCAGCAGCAGGCGTGCGCAGCGATGCAGCCGCGCTTCAAATTCCGGAATCTGCAGCAGGCTGGAATGCGTCACGGCGACCAGCGGCGGCAGTTTGAACGGACCGCCGGCACGGTTGACCCATGTGGGATCGTCGTTGGCGGTGCGTTGCACTGTCTCCTCGTCACCGATGGCGCAGGCGAGATAGGGATCGTCGGCGACAAGACTGGAATCCTCGGTGAGCATCCGCGCCGCAACGCGCGGATTGGCGCGGTCGGTGGTGCCGGCGACGTCCGCGGCATAGACCAGCTGTAGCCATCGCCTCACGCGATCGGCCTTGCTTTTACCGGACGGCAATTGTGCGTCGACATAGCGTCGCAGGTCCGGCCAGGAGGCGAAGCCGAGATCGCGCGCCACGCAGGACTGCGCATCGTGCAGCCGCAGATTGAGCGCGGCGATTTGAGCGTCGCTGCGCCCGGCCGCAGCCGGAAGCGCATGCCGGAAACGCGCGTAGGCCTCTGGCGCCTGCCGCCGATAAAGGCGGATGAGCTCCTTGGCCTGCTTCTTCAGATGATCGAGATTCAATCGCCCGGGCGATCGGTCCATGTAAACCTCCGTGCATCATCGCCGATGGTCCACAAAACCGGCTGCACAAAGGCTTGGTTGGCCGCTCAATTGGTGCAAGTGGGTTCAACCCTTCCCGTGGACCCGGGCGCGGCTTGCACCGCAGATGCAAGGATATGGGTGACGATTGGTTCGGTCAACCCGCCGCGGCGTGACGACATCTGTGACAATTGGACGTGACCGCGCCGCTGGCCTATAGCTCGGCGCATGCGATTGAAAACCAGCATATGGGTCGCGGCGTATCTGCGCCGCTGCCAGACCGAAGGCGTGTTCGGCGCAGTCCGCAAGAAGGGCGCCGAGGAAGCCGGCGCCGTGTTCGTCAAGGTGGCGCTGATGGACGGCAACGCGATGTTGTATGCGCCGGCGCCGCAGACGGTCTATGATGACAGCCGTCCGGTCGAGCGGCTGTTCGTGCCGACGGCACCACAGCCGGTATCCGAGCCATCTGTCGAGGAGCGCTTGACCAAGGAGCTCCGCTTCGATCCCGACGCCTGGATCGTCGAGACCGAGGACCGTGCCGGGCGGCACTTTCTTGATCTGGCGAAAAACTAGCTTCCGGACTTCTGGTTGCGAATGGCGGGCGCGCTGCCGGGCTGCAACGCGGGGCGCGTCTGCGACGCCGTCGCGCGCACGCGATGACGCTCATCGTCATAGAGCGACGAGCGATACCTGGCGCGGGCCACCGCCATGGTCGAGCCGCGCCACGCCGCCAGCATCACCAACGCCGAGCGCTCGCTCAGGCGATCGTAGAGCCGCGACAGCCGATAGACGTAGTTGACCGAGGAGCCGGCTTCCGGATTGAGGAACATCAGGATCCGCTGGAACGCGGCGCTCGACACGTCAAGCGCCCGCATCGCGCAGGCGAGCGGCTCGCCGCCGGGATCGTTGACGACGTCCGCGGCGATCCGCGACGGCAGGATCAGCGCCTCGCCGAGTTCGAGCGTGAAGTTATCGAGGTCCTCGGCAAACGCTGCCATCTCCAGGATATGGATCGCGCGCGCGGCGCGCGCGGCCGGGATCCGCGTCGCGGCCTTCAGCGGCGTCTCCTGCAGATTGTGCAGGATCTGCGCGCGCTCCCTCGTGCTGGCGGCAAAGAACATGTCGGAGATTTCGGCGGCATCGTTTGGCCGCATGGCAAGGCTCGCGGCCATCCGCAACTCGGCTTCGGTCGGGACCTTGGCCGGCAGCGCTGACGGGGCGGGCGCAGGAATTGGTGCGGCCGCCGGCATCGGCTGGTCGGGACCGACCCGGCGCAGCCCGAGCTTGTCCACGATCCGTGCGGGCGTCGCCGGATAGATCGCAAGCCGCGCGCGGACCGCGGCGCGGGTCGCGTCGTCGACCTCGTCGATCAGGCGCGTCGTCAGCTCGACGAACTGGCGCTCTTCATCGTCGGAATGCGCGCTGGCCTGCACATAGAGGTCGGTCAGGACGCGCAGCAGCGTCGGACGGATGTCGACGCCCTCGCGACGGGAGAGCGTCATCAGCCCATCGAAACCAGGAAATAGCGGAGCTGCGCTCATCTCGGGCTTACGCGACTTGCCAGTAGACTTCGGTTTGAAAACCTTGTGGCAGCGAGCCTACGCAGGCTGTTTTAAGAGGCAGTTAAGGAAAACAAGCCGTGAAGGTGAATGCTCGAATTTGCGCGTGTCTATTAAGGCACAGCGCCATATCCGTAACCGTCCGTACCGGCGGCTTAAGATGTCATTAACCATGCGCGTTCTTAACTCGGCGTGCGCGGGGCAAATCATGTCCGTGCGGGGCCAGAGAGAACGGAACATGGGCACCATCGTTGAGTTTCCGGCGGATGCGGCTGCACGGCGGCCGAGCATGGCCGGTGCTGCCGGCGAAGGCATGGGGACCGTACTGATCCTTCCCGTCGTTCGGATCGAGCGAACGACGGAGGAGACCGGCGGTGGTCGCGGACCGGAGCAGGGCACTGCGCAGGGCCGCCGTCGCCGACGCCGCTCCTGATCGCGGACATCGGGCAATGCCGGAGCTTGTGCAGCGGACCGCCGCGCGGCGGTCACTCCCGGCGCTGATCCTGCTGCTGGCAGGCTCGGCGCTTGCCGGCTGCAGCGGCGGCGATTTCGGCCGCACCCGCGCCGATTTCCGCAACGACGACATGCATCGCTGGATCGGTGCCGAGGCGACCGGCAGCATCGGCAAGAACGCTTCGCAATTCCAGCTCACCGAACACGAACGTCAGCTGCGCGACCTCGCCTATCAGTTCATCGAGCCGCCGCTGTCGCGTCCGGCATGGAAGAGCGTATTCGGCGACTACCAGCCGCTGCCATCGCCGTGGCGGCAGAGGGTCGTGTTCGATCGCACCGCCTATGGCCGCAATTTGATCGATGAGCCGCATCGCTCGTTCGCCTCGCGCTATTCGCTGCTGATCGACGAGGTGCGCGACGACATCACCCGCTTCGAGCCGTTCTTCGCCACCGCGCTCCAGGTGATCGAGCTCGATCGCAAGCGCAATGCCAGCCTCCACATGATCGCCGACGTGTCGCCGCGCGAGCGGGCTGATGCGGTGGCGCGGATGGAAGAGAACACGCTGATCGTGCAATGGGTCCAGCAGGCCCTGGAGCGGCGGATCTCGTCCTATCGCTGGGCGCTGGAGCGACTGGTGATCCAGGCGCCCGACGGCATGGCCGCCGACGCCGAACGCCAGATCAACGAGCTCGCCCGGCTCACCGCCAATGCGCCGCTCATATCCGCGCCGGTGACAGGCCAGGCCGTGGTGACGAAGGGCTAGTCTAGGCGCGCTTCGTTTTCTTCGCCGTCGATTTGACCCGGCGACTGTTGGCTTGCCGTGGCAAGCTCGCAATGAATGCCTTCAGCGCATCGGAGGGCGGGTGGGCCGAGGGGTAGGCGAGGCCGACCTGGCGCGTCACGTCGATATCGATCGCGCGCATTGCGACGTCCGGATTGCCGCGCGCCACGCCCTCGGGGACGATCGCGACGCCGACCCCAGCTGCGACCAGCGCCATCGCCCATTCCTCGGATTCCGCGATCGCCACCGGCTTGCGCGGCGCTGAGGCACGCTTGAAGAATTCCTGCTGCTCGCAATGGCAGCGATCGATCATCGGAACGCCGGCGAAGTCGGTGGTCCGCAGCGTCTCCTTCAGCGTCAGGGGATGCGAGGGCGGCAGAGCCGCGACATAGCGCTCGCTCCACAGCGGGATGAAGTGCTCGCCGGCGCCGACCATGGTCTTGGCGACGATCCGCGCGTCGGCCTTCTCGCTGGCGCCGACCAGCCGGAGCGCAAGATCGGTATTGCCGGTCAACGGCTTCAGCAACGCGATGGTCCGGGCCTGATCGAGCGTCCGCAACAGGCCGAGCGTCAGCGCCTGCCGCGTCGCGGGCTTGCGGAAGAGATTTCGCGCCGCGTCCGCCTCGTCGATGATCCTGCGGGCGATGCCGTGAAACTGCGCGGCTGAGGCGGTCGGGGCCATGCCCTTCTTGTGCCGGATGAACAGCGTGGTGCCGAGCTCGGCTTCGAGATTGGTGATCGCCGCCGAGATCGACGGCTGCGAGATGAAGCAGCGCTTCGCCGCGGCGGTCAGGTTGCGCTCGCGGTAGACCGCGGCGAAGTAGCGGAGTTCGCGGATATCCATAGGCGTGTCCTATCACATGGATAGAAAGACAATATTTTACCTATGGAAACGCGAGTGGCAAGTCTGCGCCTGTTACAGCGGAGGACCTGTCATGCGCATCCACCATCTCAACACCGGCACGATGTGCCCGATCGGAAAGCGGCTCGTGAACGGCAGCGGCAGCATCTTCCAGCGGGCGCGGATGGTCTGTCATTGCCTGCTGGTCGAGAGCAATGACGGCCTCGTGCTGGTCGACACCGGGATCGGGCTCGACGACATCGGCGACCCGCCGCGGCTCGGACGCAAATGGGTGCGGCAGACGACGCCGCGGCTCGATCCGGCCGAGACGGCGGTGCGGCAGGTCAAGGCGCTCGGCTTCTCGCCGGGCGATGTGCGCCATGTGCTGCTGACGCATCTCGATCGCGATCACGCCGGCGGCGTGCCGGACTTTCCGAAGGCCAGGGTGCACGTCCATCGCAAGGAGTACGACATGGCGGTGACGCATCAGGTCACGCCGCCGCAGGGGCGCTACATCACGGCGCAGTGGCAGCACGGGCCGGACTGGACGTTCTATGGTGCCGGCGGCGAGGACTGGTTCGGCTTCAAGAGCGTGCGCGCGCTCGGCGACCGCGAGCCGGACATTCTGATGATCCCGTTGCCGGGCCACACGCTCGGCCATTGCGGGATCGCGGTGCGCGACAAGGACAGGTGGCTGCTGCACGCCGGCGACGCCTATTTCCACTACGCGCAGCTCGATGCCAGGCCGCGGATCCCGCTGGTGCTCGGCATGTTCCAGCGCCGGGCGGACATGGATCGCGCGACGCGCATCCAGAACCAGGAGCGGCTGCGGCAATTGAAGGCGGCGCATGGCGCCGATGTGACGATCGTCAACAGCCACGATCCCGTCGACTACGAGACCTGCCGCTGCGGCCGGCACGCGCTCGCCGCGAGCTAGCGCTTGCGTGCCGCAGGCGGCGGGGCCGGCACAGGCAGCGGCGGCGGCGCCTCCTGCTTGGCCGCGACCGGCTCGGTCTGCACCTTGCAGGAGGAGGCGGCGAGCGAGGCCTGCGCCTGCGGCATCAGGCCGGGCTCCGGCGCCAGCGCCTTCAGGAGGATCAGGCCGGTTGAGGTCGGCGAGTCGATGATCAGCCGATCGGCAGCGGTGATTTCCTCGTCCTCCGGCAGCTCGTTGTGCTGCGCCTCCGTCATCAGGTCGAGCTCGATCACCTTCTTGCCGGCGGAGCGATCGTTGATCGCGTAATAGGCGACCTCGTTGCGGGTATAGAACGACACCGACGTATAGGCCTGGCTGACCGGTACGGTGAGCTTGAGCGGCCCGGTCGAGAGATCGTAGCGGCAGATCGCCACAGCGAAGGCCGGATCCATCAGCGGCATCGGCGAATGGCTCGGGTCGGCCAGCGGCAGCTGCGTCACCTCGTTAAGCTTGGTCATCGGCGTCAGCCGCGAATAGGCGTCCTGCGAGGCGATGCGCGGCAGCGCCAGCACGCTGACGAGATGCACCACGCCGCCGAGCAGCACGCCTGCGAGGATGGTGAGCAGCACGCGGATCATGGGCAGCCCGTCGTTGTGATCGACGGCATCGGCGCGTCGCGCTGGGTGCGGGTCGCGACCCCGACCGGCGTGTCGTAGAGCCGCAGCATCAGCGCGTAGCGCTCGATGCCGCCGGTCGGCAGCCAGTTGCCGGCGCGCGAGCGCGAGGCGATGTGGATCTCGAACGTGCCGTCGGAGGCGCGCATGATCTCCTGGCTGGTGAAGCCGTAGCGCTGCAGCGAGTTGGCGACCAGGTGCCCCTTGCGGTCGAACAGTGTCAGCGTCCAGAACCGCGCCGCCGGTGTCACGCCGCTGACCACGATGTCGCAGCGGCCGTCGAGCGGCTTGTTCTTGTCGTCTGATACCGCCGAGAACGCGATGCCGTCGCCGGTGCCGATCGGCAGCTCGCCGCTGCGCGCGATGGTGGCGCGCGAATAGGGATCGACGTCGGAGGTGCCGCTCTTCGGCCGCGCGGTCCAGGCGCCGATCTTCAGCGTGCCGAGATCGGTGCCGCGGGTCGCCGTCGCGTAGGTCAGGCCGAGGCCGACGGCGGTGGCGATGACGAGTGCCAACAAGGTGGTGAGGAGGAGCCGCACGTCAGTTCTTGCGTGGCGGTGCCGGTGTCGCGCCGTCCGGCCCGGCCGCGGCAACGTAGTTTTCGGGGAACGCCAGCGCGCTCGATGACTCGGCCTTGCCGGTCTTCGAGGACTCGTTCAGCGTGGTCTTGCCGGTGGTCTTCTCAGCCGTCCTGGCCGCGTCGTCGAGCAGCTTCTCGACCCGCACCAGGATATCCGCGCCGCGCTTGGTCAGAACCGGCGGCGGGCCCGGCTTGGTCTCCAATACGCGCGGCGCCGTGTTGGCCTGGGCATTGGCCTGCGCCGGCTGCGGCGGCAGCTTCTGGCCCATGCCGACGCCGACCAGCTCCTTGACCTCCACGCCCTGATGCGCCGCGACCATGATGTCGTGCCAGGTCTGCGCCGGCAGCGAACCGCCGGTCATGCGGTTGGTCGGCGAATAGTCGTCATTGCCGTACCAGACAGCGCAGGTGAAGTTGCCGGTGTAGCCGACGAACCAGGCGTCGCGATAGGCGTTGGTGGTGCCGGTCTTGCCGGCGGTCGGAATGCCGTCGAGCGCGGCGCGGCGCGCGGTGCCTTCGCTGACCACGTGGCTCATCATGCCCGCCATATCGGCGGCGATGTTCGGCGGAATCGCCTGCCGCGGTTTCGGACCGTCGCGGTCCCAGCGCCATACCAGGTCGCCGGCGCCGGTGCGCACCTCGAGCACCGAATGCGGCGTCACCGCCTTGCCGCGATTCGGGAAGGTCGCATAGGCGACCGCGTGCTCCAGCACCGTGACTTCGTCGGAGCCGATGGGCAACGACGGCGTATCGGGCAGCGGCGCCTTGAGGCCGAAGCGGCGCGCGACCTCGACGATCTTGGCGCGGCCCGCCTTCGGCCCTTCCTTGCCGCCCATCATGATCGAGAGCTTGACCGGCACCACGTTGATCGAGCGGGTGATCGCCTGCGTCAGCGTGACCTGACCCGAATAGGAATGGCCATAGTTCTGCGGGCACCAGTTGCCGATGCAGACCGGGCCGTCCACGATCTTCGAGTTCGGCGTGAAGCCGTTCAGCAGCGCCGTGGTGTACACATAGGGTTTGAACGATGAGCCCGGCTGGCGATAGGCGTCCGTGGCGCGGTTGAACTGGCTCGCACCGTAGTCGCGTCCGCCGACCATGGCGCGGATGCCGCCGTCGAGATCGGACACCACGGTCGCGGCCTGCGTCGCGTGATAGTCGCGCCCGAACTGTCGCAGCTGGTTCTCGATCGCTTCCTCGGCCGCCTTCTGCACGTTCATGTCGATCGCGGTGCGGACCACGAAGACGCGCTCGGTGTAGGATTTCGGGAAGGTGTCGACCAGCTTGCGCATCTCGTCGAAGGCGTAGTCGAGATAGTAGTTCGGCGAGTTCTCGTCGCGCCGGTCGACCGCGACCGCCGGATTGCGGCGGGCGCCGAACACCTGGCCCTCGGTCATGAAGCCGGCATCGACGAGGTTGTCGAGCACGACATTGGCGCGGGCGCGGGCCGCGGGCAGGTTGATGTGCGGGGCGTATTTGGTCGGCGCCTTGAACAGGCCGGCGAGCATCGCGGCCTCCGCGAGATTCACGTCGCGCACCGACTTGTTGAAATAGAAATGCGCCGCGCCGTCGACGCCGAAGGTGCCGCCGCCCATATAGGCGCGGTCGAGATAGAGCTTCAGGATCTCGTTCTTGGTGAGCCGCGTCTCCAGCCAGATCGCGAGGAAGGCTTCCTTCACCTTGCGCTCGATGGTGCGCTCGTTGTTCAGGAACAGGTTCTTGGCGAGCTGCTGGGTGATCGACGAACCGCCCTGGCGGACGCCGCCGGCCTGCGCGTTGGTGACGAGCGCGCGGGCAAGGCCCGGCACGTCGATGCCGAAATGGTCGTAGAAGCGGCGGTCCTCGGTCGCGAGCGTCGCCTTGATCAGATTGTCCGGAAAATCTTCCAGCGGGATCGAGTCGTTGTGCTTGATGCCGCGGCTGCCGATCGGGTTGCCGTAGCGGTCGAGGAACGTCACCGCGAGGTCGGACTTCTTCAGCCAGTCCTCGTCGGCGGTCTCGCGGAAGGCGGGGATCGCGAGCGTCAGCATCAGGATCATGCCGCCGAGCCCAAGGGTTGCGGCCTCCGACAGCGGCTCGATGAACACCCAGCGCTTCCAGCGGCCGACATAGAAGCGGTCCATGAAGGTGGAATAGCGCTCGTAGAGCTCGCGCAGGCCCTTGCCCGACGAGAACAGCGTCGAGTCGATACGCGCATCGAGGTCCAGGAAGAAGTTCCGGACCCTCTGTTTCCAATGGGACGGCATGATCTGAAAGGACCGGACCCTTGATCAGTTCGACTGCGCTGCGGGCGCCCAAACCGGGCACAGGGCAGCGTCTTGCTTCGATGTTGCGGCAATCCCAAGGCGCTTTTGCGTCGATGGGGACTCGTTCGTTGTTCTATCCGAGCGGCTGCCATAAACCAATGGCGCGGCTTGTGAATTTAATGGGAGCCCTAACGCTGCCCACCGGCTTTTTCGACCCCGCAATACCACCCCCTTGCGCAAGCGTTGCCGGCATCCCAAGAAGAGTTGCACCGCCATTTCAGGGATATCATGACCGCATCGCCCAAGCGCCCGTCGGACCAGGAGGGATTCTTCTGGAAAACCAAGACGTTGGAAGAGATGTCCAACGCCGAATGGGAGAGCCTGTGTGACGGCTGCGCACGGTGCTGCCTGGAGAAGCTCGAGGACGAGGACACCGGCAAGATCTATTTCACCCATATCTCCTGCAAGCTGCTCGATTCCGGCCTCTGCACCTGCAAGGACTACCCGAACCGTTCCGACCAGGTTCCGGATTGCGTCCGTCTGACACCCGAAAACGTCCGGACGCTGAACTGGCTGCCGCCGAGCTGCGGCTACCGGCTGGTGGCCGAGGGGCGGGACCTCTATTGGTGGCATCCCCTGATCTCGGGCGATCCCAACACCGTCCATGAAGCCGGCGTCTCGGTGCGCGGGCGGGTTGAGGGCACCGAGCTCGATGTCAACGACGCCGATCTCGAGGATCATATCGTGCGATGGCCGGCTCTGCTGCCGAAACGGGCACAATTGAAGAAGCGGCCGAAAACGCTGGGCAAGACGACCAAAGCGTGACGTCGTCGCCGCGTCCGCGATCACGTCACCGCGAGAACATCGCGGCGGGATGCACCCATGCGCTGGGGTGCCTGCCTCAGCATTCAATTGCTGCATAAATTGCGAAGCAGAGAATGATTCCATCGCGGGACGCGCCCGCGCAGCAGCATTACGCCTCAAATGAACAAGTATGAACGGCAGAGCCGGATTCCTGCCGACCAAGAGACATTGCCCGACGACATTGCCGAAGAGCTGTCCCGCCTTCCGAGCGAGGTGATCGAACTCAGCGAAGCGCCGCCGCTGGCGCCGCCGGCACCACTCAATCCGGACGAGGTCCGCACCATCGTCATCAGCCTGATGCTGACGATGTTCCTGGCCGCGCTCGACCAGACCATCGTCGCGACCGCGCTGCCGACGATCGGGCGCCAGTTTCACGACGTCACCAATCTGTCCTGGGTGATCACGGCCTATCTCTTGGCCTCGACGGCGGTGGCGCCGGTGTTCGGCACGCTGAGCGACATCTATGGCCGCCGCGTCATGATCATCACCTCGCTCAGCCTGTTCGTGGTCGGCTCGGTGCTGTGCGCAATCGCGCCCAGCATGACGATGCTGATCGTCGCCCGCGGCCTGCAGGGGCTCGGCGGCGGCGGCATCATGCCGGTGGTCCAGACCGTGATCTCCGACGTGGTGAGCCCGCGCGAGCGCGGCCGCTATCAGGCCTATTTCTCCAGCGTCTGGATGGCCGGCGGCATCCTCGGCCCGGTGGTCGGCGGCGTGTTCGCCGAGCATCTGCACTGGTCGATGATCTTCTGGATCAATCTGCCGCTCGCGGCGGCGGCGCTGGCGCTGCTGCTGCCGAAGATGGGCAAGATCTCGGTGTTCCACCGCAAGCGCAAGGTCGACTGGCTCGGCGGCATCCTGCTGATGGCCTCGGCCGTCGTGTTGATGCTGGTGCTGACCTGGGGCGGCACCCGTCTGTCCTGGCTGTCGCCGACCATCACCGCGATGGTGGGCGCCTCGATCGCGCTCGCCGGCGCCTTCGTCTGGCACGCGCGCCGCGCCGACGAGCCGTTCCTGCCGCTGTCGCTGCTCGGCGGCTCGGTGGTGCCGTTCGCGATGGGGGCGGGCGGCTGTGCGCTCGGCGCCATGGTCGGCCTCACCGTGCATCTGCCGCTCTATTACGAGGTGGTCTATCATCTCACCGCCAGCGAGGCCGGCCTCGCGCTGATCCCGCTCGCGGCGATCTCGACCTTCGGTGCGGCGATCGCCGGCCGGACCATGGCGAAGGCCAAGCACTACAAGCGCGTCGCCATCGTCGGCACCTCGGTGGCCGCGATCTGTGCCGTCGGCATGGCGGTGACGACGCTGCCGCTGTGGGGATTATTGCTGTTGATGAGCGTGTTCGCGCTCGGCCTCGGCACCACATTCCCGATCAGCGTGGTGTCGTTGCAGAACGCGGTGGCGCGGCCGCAGGTCGGTACCGTGACCGGCGCGATGAACTTCTTCCGCGCGATGATGGCCTCCTTCACGGTCGCCGCCTTCACTACCATCCTGCTGATGACGCTGGGGACCGACATCTCGCTCGCCGGCGAGCATCATGCCGCCTCCGCCGGCACCGTCAGCGCGATCCCGATGGCCGACATGATCCATGCGTTCCGCTACGTGTTCGGCGCCGCCGCCGTGCTGCTGACCACCGCCTCGATCTGCATGATCACGATGGAAGAGCGCCCGCTCGCTGGTCCCGCCGCCCACCCGCCGGCGGAGATGGCGGAGTAGAGGCAGTCGACTCATACACCGCTGTCGTCGCCGCGGCGGATGTTGTGAATCGGACTCGTCGTTCCAAATCGCGTAACAATGAGCATCCGTGGTTGTGGGTCCCCGCTTTCGCAGGGACGGCACTGAGCTTGTCGCACGGCCAGCGGGCAACAATCCGCGTTCTCGCGACATGAATTGCCCGAGCCGTGCTTTTCGTTCCGCTCTCTCCGCTTCGCTCGCCCCGCGTAATTTGCGCAGCGGGGAATGACGATCTGAGCGATCGGTGCACCACCACTTTATTCCCCCGCTGCCTCATGTTTGTTCATTTGGTGAGCGCCGACCCACTACTTTAGTCGCCGTCCTTGCATGGCGATCTGCGCGCAGTTTCACTTGCTGCGCATTTTGTCGCGGCTATAGTCGCGCCCCAAGAGCTCGAAGCAGCCGAAGAAAAAGAGGAGAGAAACAGGGTGACAAGAACATTGCGACTCCCCGTGCACGCGATGCAGAAACTTGCAGGAGCGGCCGTGTTGGGCCTGTTGGCTGCGGCGCCGAGCGGAGCGCTGGCTGCCGACACCCTCAAGATCGGCGTGATCGCCGAAGCGCAGGCGATTGCCGGTGCATCGATCCCGCAGGCGGCGCAGCTGGCCGCCGACGAGATCAATGCCAAGGGCGGCATCGACGGCCGCAAGATCGAGATCGTCAGCTACGACAACCACTCGTCCTCGGCGGATTCGGTGCGCGCGTTCCAGCGCGCGGTCAACGAAGACAAGGTCAACGTCGTCATTTCGAGCTACATCAGCGAGGTGGTGCTGGCGCTCGAGCCCTGGGCTTCGCGCCTGAAGACGCCGTTCGTCACGCCCGGCGCCGCCTCCAACGAGATCAGCAAGAGCGTCCACGCCGATTACGAGAAGAACAAGTACACCTTCCACGGCTACCTGACCTCGGCCGCGCTGGCGCTGTCGGTCTGCGACGCCGCCAAGGAGCTGCTGGTCGATCAGAAGCACATGAAGACCGCGGTCATCATGAGCGAGGATGCCGCGTGGACCAAGCCGCTCGATGTCGGCTACGAGGAGTGCCTGCCGAAGATCGGGCTCAAGGTCGTCGACCATATCCGTTTCTCGCCCGACACCACCGACTTCACGCCGATCTTCAACAAGGTCGAAGGCTCCAAACCCGACGTGATCATCACCGGCATCTCGCATGTCGGCGTGCAGCCGACGGTGCAGTGGAAGAACCAGCAGGTGCCGATCCCGATGTTCGGCATTTCCTCGCAGGCGACCAACGAGACCTTCGGCAAGGACACCAACGATGCGGCGGAAGGCGTGCTGTATCAGGGCGTGTCCGGCCCGAACGTCGCGGTGACGCCGAAGTCGGTGCCGTTCGCGGAAGGCTTCAAGAAGCGCTACGGCAACTATCCGTCCTACGCGGGCTACACCGCCTATGACGAGGTCTACTACATCGCCGATGCGGTGAAGCGCGCCGGCTCGGTCGAGGCCGACAAGATGGTCGATGCGCTGGAGAAGACCGACTGGGAAGGCACCATCGGACGCGTCCAGTTCTACGGCAAGGACGATCCGTTCACCCATTCGATCAAATACGGCAAGGGCCTGATCACCGGACTGATGCTGCAGTGGCAGGGCGGCAAGCAGGTCGCGGTCTGGCCGAAGGAGGTCGCCAAAAGCGATCTCAAGTTCCCGAGCTTCATCAAGGTCACCACGAACTGACTGATGATCATGCTCCCGGGCCCCACCCGGGAGCATCCCTGTTCGGTTCTGTGTCCTCCACAACAGGCAGCCCTGCTGCCGCGGCCAATCTGAGATGCTTGCCTTACAAATCCTGATCGATGGCTTTGCCATCAGCGCGCTCTATGCGCTCGGCGCCACCGGTTTCACCCTGATCTTCGGTGTCTCCGGCGTCCTCAATCTCTCCCACGGTGCCATCATGGTGGCCGCGGCGGTCGCGGCCTGGGCCGCGGCCAGCGTGCTGCACCTCGACCTCTACACCGGCGCGCTGTTCGGTGTCGGCGTCGCGCTGATCGTGTCGTTCGCGACCTATTTCGCGGTCGTCAAGCCGATCCAGAATTCAACGCGGATCCCCAACGAGGAAAAGGAAATCTTCGTCCTCACCGGCACCCTGCTGTGGGGCATCATGATCCAGGAGCTGATCGCCTATTTCTTCACCAACAACGCCAAGACGGTGCTGCCGATCGTCGAGGGTGTCGTCGATATCTTCGGCAACCGCACACCGCGCAACAATATCTTCACCGCGCTGGTCTGCTGCCTCGTGATCGGCCTGCTGTGGCTACTGGTGAACCGCACCAGGACCGGCAAGGCGGTACTGGCGGCCTCGATGAACCCGCGCGGCGTCACGCTGCTCGGGCTCGAGCTCACCCAGATCTACATCGTGGTGTGGGGCATCTACGGCATTCTCGCCGGCATCGCCGGCGTGCTGCTCGGCATGTTCCTCGGCGTCAGCTCCTACAGCGTCGGGCCGCTGACCGCGAGCGCGTTCTCGATCGTCGTGCTCGGCGGCCTCGGCAGCGTGTCGGGCTCGCTGATCGCAGCCTTCGTCGTCGGCTATCTCGAGACCATCACGGCCTACATGATCTCGCCGGCCTATCGCACCATTCCGGCGCTGCTGCTTCTGGTGTTCGTGATGTATATCCGGCCTCAGGGCCTGCTCGGGAGGCGCTGAGATGGCCAGCTTCTTTTCCTCGCGCCTGTTCTTCATTTCGCTGTTCTGCGTAGTGGTCGCCGCGACGCTGCCGTTCTACGTCTCGGGCTACATCCTCGGGCTGCTGACCGTCGCGTTCTATTTCGGCGTGTTCGCGATGGCCTGGGACCTCCTGTTCGGCTTCGCCGGCGAGGTCAATTTCGGGCCGACCTTCCTGATCGGCACCGGCGCCTACACCGCCGGGATCCTCAACAACCAGTTCGGCTGGTCGGTCTATCTCTGCATCCTGCTCGGCGCGCTGGCGTCGGTCGTCGCGGGCTTCGTGCTGGCGCTGCCGGCGCTGCGGGTGAGGGGGCCGTATTTCGGCCTGACCACGCTGGTGGCGGTCTTGATGCTGCAGAACTTCGTCGTGGTGTTCGCCGATCTCACCGGCGGCGAGATCGGGCTCACCATCCCCGACGTCATCACCATCAATGCCGGCGCCAATTACTGGATCGCGCTCGGCTTCATGACCGTGAGCGCGGCCATCCTCTACGGCCTGTCGCAATCGCCGGTCGGTCTCGTGCTGCAGGCGAGCGGGCAGGATCCGGTGCAGGCCGGTGCGCTCGGCTTCAACATCGTCAAGCACAAGCTCGCGGCCTTCATCGTCAGCGCCTTCTTCTCGGGACTGTCGGGCGCGCTGCTCGTGTTCTACTTCGGCACCGCCTCGGTCGGCACCGTGGTAGACGTTGCGGTCGGCGTGAACGTGATCGTCTCCGCCGTGCTCGGCGGCCGGCGCACCGTGCTCGGCGCCGCATTAGGCGCGATCTTCCTGATCGTCGCCGGCGAATTCCTGCGCCCGACCGGCGAGCTTGCGACCTTCATCGTCTCGGCGGTGGCGCTGCTCGTCGTCCTGTTCTTCCCCGGCGGTTTCCTCGGAGCGGCCCTGTCACGCGAGGCGCGCTCTTAAATGGATCAGACTGTGACCACAGCAACGCTCACCGTCCGTGGATTGACCAAAAGATTCGGCGGCCTGACCGCCGTGAAGAATCTCTCGTTCGACCTGCATCCCGGCGAGATTCTCGGCCTGATCGGGCCGAACGGGTCGGGCAAGTCGACCGCGATGAAGAGCGTGATGGGCATCGAGCGTCCGACCGCGGGCGAGGTGCTGTTCGAGGGCGAGAACGTCGCCGGGCTGCCTGCGCACAAGATCGCGCGCAAGGGTTTTGGCATGGTGTTCCAGCACTCGCGGCCGCTGAACCGGCAGACTGTGCTGGAGAACATCATGGTCGCGCTGTTGCCCGACAGCCTGTTCATGCTGTTTCCCGACAAGGCGCTGACTGAGCGCGCCAAGTGGATCGCCGAGCGCGTCGGGTTGGGGGCGGTGATGGACCGCCGCCCGCCGACGCTGCCGTTCGCCGACCTGCGCCGGCTGGAATTGGCCAAAGCGATCGCGCGCGACCCCAAGGTCGTGCTGGTCGACGAGCCCTTTGCTGGTCTCACCAGCGCCGAGGTCGGTACCTTCTCCGCATTGATCCGCAGCTTCCGCGACGAGGGCCGCGCGGTGATGCTGGTCGACCACAACGTCAAGAGCGTCGCGGCGCTGGTCGACCGCGTGCTCGCGATGTATCTCGGCGAGGAGATCACGACCGGCCGCGCCGAGGACGTGATGAAGAACGAGACCGTGCGGCGGGTCTATCTCGGCGGCGCGATCCAGACGCACGCGCGGCCCGAGACCTCGTTCAAGGACAAGGTGCCGCTGCTGCAGGTCGAGAATATCAGCGTGCATTACGGCAAGGCGCAGGCGCTGGAAAACGTCTCGATCCACGTCCATGAGGGCGAGTTCGTCTCCGTCGTCGGCCTCAACGGCGCCGGCAAGACCACGCTGTTCAACACCATCTCGGGTTTCCTGCCGTATACCGGCGAGATCCTGCGCGGCGGACAGCCACTGCGCGGCACGGGACCCGCGAAGATCGCTCGCTCCGGCCTCGTGCAATGTCCGGAATCGCGCGAATTGTTCGGCGAGATGACGGTGCGGGAAAATCTCGACCTCGGCGGCCAACATCTCGACGACGCGGCGCGGGCCAAGCAACTCGCCTGGCTGTTCGAGCTGTTCCCGATCCTGAAGGAACGCCAGGGCCAGATGGCGCAGACGTTGTCCGGCGGCGAGCAGCAGATGCTGGCGATCGGCCGCGCGCTGATGATGCAGCCGCAGATCCTGATCCTGGACGAGCCGACGCTGGGGCTTGCGCCGGTTATCCTCGAGCTGCTGTCGAAGGCGCTGGAGAAGCTGCGCCAGACCACCAAGATCACGGTGCTGCTGGGCGAGCAGAACGTGACGTTTGCGCTTCCGCATGCCGACCGCGTCTATGTGCTGGAGCACGCGCGGATCGTCTGGGAGGGCGATCCGGGCCGGTTCGCCGCGGAGGCCGGCAAGGACTTTCTCTGACGTCCGCAGTTTGAAAAGAAGAAAGCAAAGCAAGGGAGATCATGATGACAGCATATTCAACCGCGACCCGCGTGAGCCTGTTGGCCTCGGCGCTCGCGCTCTGCCTCGCGGCACCGGCCTATGCGCAGTCCAAGGACCCGATCAAGATCGGTATCATTGCCGAAGTGCAGTCGATCGCGGGCGCGGCGACGCCGGGCGGCGCGCAGATCGCAGCCGACGAGATCAACGCCAAGGGCGGCGTGATGGGCCGCAAGATCGAGATCGTCACCTACGACAACAAGAGCTCGTCGGCGGACTCGGTGCGCGCCTTCCAGCGCGCGGTGAGCGAGGACAAGGTTTCGGCCGTGATCGCGAGTTACATCAGCGAGGTCGTGCTGGCGCTCGAGCCGTGGGCTGCGCGGCTGAAGATGCCGCTGATCACGCCCGGCGCCGCCTCGAACGAGATCACCAAGGCGGTGCACAACGACTATGAGAAGAACAAGTACACCTTCCACGGCTACCTGACCTCGGCCGCGCAGGCGCAGCTGGTCTGCGACGCGGCCAAGGAGCTGTTGGTCGACCAGCTCAAGTTCAAGTCGGTCGCGATCATGAGCGAGGACGCGGCCTGGACCAAGCCGCTCGACGTCGGCTACGAGGCCTGCCTGCCGAAAGCGGGCCTGAAGGTGGTCGAGCACATTCGCTTCTCGCCCGACACCACCGACTTCACGCCGATCTTCAACAAGATGGAAGCCGCCAAGCCCGACGTGATCGTCACCGGCATCTCCCATGTCGGCGTGCAGCCGACCGTGCAGTGGAAGAACCAGCAGGTGCCGATCCCGATGTTCGGCATCAGCGCGCAGGCGCTGAGCCCGACCTTCTGGGGCGATACCAACGGCGCGGCCGAGGGCGTGCCCTCGCTCGCGGTGGCGACGCCTGATGTTGCCGTCACGCCGAAGACCAAGCCGTTCGCGGCGGCGTTCAAGGCCAAGTTCGGCACGCCGCCGGCCTATACCGGCTACACCGCCTATGACGAGGTCTACATCATCGCCGAGGCAATCCAGCGCGCCGGCTCGACCGATCCGGACAAGATGGTGACCGAGCTCGAGAAGACCGACTTCGAGGGCGCGATCGGCAAGATCCAGTTCTACGGCAAGAACGACGAGTTCACCCACGGCATCAAGTCCGGCCCGGGCGCGGTGACCGGCCTCGTGTTCCAGTGGCAGGGCGGCAAGCAGATCACGGTCTGGCCGAAGGCGATCGCCGAGGGCCAGATGAAGTTTCCGAACTTCGTGAAGCTGTCGCAGTAGCAGGCGTACGCGCCGTCATTGCGAGGAGCTCGCGACAAAGCAATCCATTTATCCCGGCGTGGAGGGGTCGATTGCTTCGCGGAGCCTGTCATCCGGCGGCGCTTCGCGCCGACCGGGTGGCTCGCAATGACGATCGGCGAATGTGAGTCCCAAGCTACTTGCGCGTCGGCGGCGCCGTCTGGATCGTCGGCGCGGCCGCCGCGAGCAGCGCGGCGCGGTCGCCGTTGCGTGGCGGATAGATGCGCTGCTGGTTGATGGTCTGCTTGGTGAGCTTGGCGGCGGCGCCTGTGGTGTGCACCTCGCGGTCCCAGCCGGTGGTGTAGAGCGCACCCCAGGCGCCGAGATCGAGCACCGTCACATACCAGTCGATATTGAGCGGCAGCAACTTCTCGCCAAACAGGTCCGCCACCACATTGTGGCCGGCGAAGCGGCCCATCGGCCGCGCGAACTGGCACGACATCACGGTCGGGTGCTCGCCGTCGATCAGGCAGGCGGCGACGTCGCCGGCGGCGAAGACGTCCGCAAGGCCTTCGACGCGCATGGTATGGTCGACCTTGATGCGGCCGAGCGCGTCGCGCCTGGCCGGCAGCGAGGCGGCGAGGGGGCTGGCGCGCATGCCGGCGCACCACACCACGGTTTTGGTCGGAATGATCTCGCCGCTATCGAGCGTGATGCTGTCGGCGCCGACGGCACTGACCCGGACGTTCAGCCGCGTCTCGACGCCGAGCGTGGCCAGCGCCTCGTTGATGACCGGGCGGCCATGCGCGCCGAAGGTCGCGCCGACGACGGGATTGGGATCGATCAGGATGATCCGATGATCGCCGGTGATGCCGGCGTGCGCCAGCTTGGCCGGCATCTCGGTCGCGACCTCGATCCCGGTGAACCCTGCGCCGACGACCGCGATGCTCGCGCGTGCCTCTGACGGCGGCTCGTTGCCGAGCGCCGCCAGATGCGCGTCGAGCCGCATCGCTGCCTCATACGTGTCGACATCGAAGCCGTGGGCGGCAAGGCCCGAAATGGCGGGGCGGACCAGCTCACTGCCGGTGGTTAGCACCAGCCGGTCGTAGCTCAGAACCTCCGCGCCCGCGCTGGTCTTGATCGTGACCGCGCGCGTCGCCGGATCGATCGCCGCGACCTCGGCCACCATGTGGCCGACGCCAACCGGATCGAGCAGGTCCTTGAGCGGCAGCGCGACATCGCCGAGATCGACCTCGTAATTGCGCACCCGGATGTTGTGATAGGCGTTGCGATCGACGACCAGGATCTCGGTGTCCGCTGCCCGTGCACCGATCTCGTCGCGCTTGCGGGCTGCGCCGAGCGCGGCCCATAGCCCGGCAAAGCCGGCCCCCAGCACCAGGATGCGCGCCATCTCTCCCTCCGAAGTTGCACAGGAGGGAGCTTGCCTGCGCTGGCGCGGTCAAATCAAGTGGCAGAGCGGCGTGTGAGGTGCCGTCACGTCCCCGGCCGCGACACCTCGGTCTCCTTGCTGGTGATGAATTCCAGCAGCACCGGCACGCCCTCCTTGGTCTTCTGGATGCCGCGCTTTATCGCGGGGATGATGTCCTCGGGCTTGGTCACCCGTTCGCCATAGCCGCCGAAGGCGCGGGCCATCGCGGCGTAATCGCCGGAGATGTCGGTCGAGCGGTATTTCTCGGTCGAGATCGGCATCACCTTCAATTCGATCGCCATCGAGAAATTGTTGAGCAGGATCGACATGATCGGAATCCGCTCGCGCACCGCGGTCTCGAAGTCCATCCCCGTAAAGCCGATCGCGGCGTCGCCCCAGACATTGATGCAGAGCTTGTCCGGCTTGGCGAGCTTGGCGCCCATCGCGAGACCAAGGCCGTAGCCGAGCTGCGTGGTCTTGCCCCAGCCGATATAGGACAGCGGCTCGACGGACTTCCAGAACGGCGAAAGCTGGTCGCGCGGGCTGCCGGCGTCGTGGGTGATGACGGTGTTGTGGATGTCGACGGTGTGCTGCAGGTCCCACAGCACGCGGTAGGGATTGAGCGGCGCGTCGTTGTGCGTCAGCTTCGGCATCCACTTGGCGAGCCACTCCTTGTGGGAGGCGGCGATCTCCTCGGCGACCGCGCTTGCGTTGCGGTCCGAGGTCACGGTCTTGCCGATCTCCTCCAGCAGCGCGTCGAGCACCAGGCCGGCGTCGCCGACGAGGCCGACCTTGGCCTCGACATCCTTGTTGATGTGGTTCGGATCGAGCGTCGAATGGATGATGGTCTTGCCCTTCGGCATCGCGATGCCGAATGACGTCTCGGTGAAGGAGCAGCCGACGCCGAAGATCACGTCGGCTTCGGAAAGAAATTTCGGCACCGCGCGCGGCACCGCGAGGCCGCCGGAGCCGAGCGAGAGCGGGTGCGTCTCGGGGAAGGACGACTTGCCGCCGAGGCTGGTGGTGACCGGGATCGCGAGCCGTTCGGCGAGGCGCTTCAGCTGCGGCCAGGCCTTTGCATAGTGCACGCCCTGGCCGGCATAGATCACCGGACGCTTGGCGCCAACGAGCAGGGCGGCTGCTTCCTTCACATGGACGGGGTCGGCGCCGTAGCGGGTGCGCAGCACCGGCGTGTAGTTCAAAGGCTCCGGCACCTCCTCGTTCCACATGTCGGCGGGGATTTCGACGATGACCGGCCCGCCGCGGCCGTTCTTCAATTTTGTAAACGCCCGCCGAAAGATGTTGCAGACCTCGGCTGCGATGTTGATCGGCTCCGACGATTTTGAAAACGCCTTCATCGCCTGGCTGGAATTGAAGTTCGGGTCGATATTCGCCAGCCGACGCGCATAGCCCATCGGCAGCACCAGGACGGGCACGGATTCGCCGTAGCACTGCGCGACGCCGCCCATCGCGTTCTCCGCGCCGGGGCCGTGCTGCATGCAGAAGGCGCCGATCTTCTCGCCCGAGGTGACGCGGGAGATCGCGTCTGCCATGTGCACGCCGATGCGCTCCTGGCGCACCATCACCGGGCGGATGTCGGCATTGGCGGCGTATTCGATCAGGTGGTTGACCGGGTAGCCCGTGAGGATCTCGATCCCCTCGCGCTTCATGATTTCCGCGATCGCGGTGCCGAGCTTCATGACGGTCACTCCCTTTGCATGCGGCCGGTTCGTTCCGGCCTCGTTGTCGCCTGTCCGATAAAGGAACAGGATTCCGCGGCACCGGTAAAGCGCGGCCGGGGCCGGATCAGGTAGTTCTGATATGCGTTTACGACTGGAGCTGTTTCCGGTCAGACAGGATCAGAACGGAGCTCTAGATACTTGTTTTGACGCGTTTTCTTTGCGCGAGCCGGTGTCCACTTCGCTGGAAAGCGCTCCGGCCGCGGCCAAGTGCCTCGCCCGGCGGCAACCCGATGCAGGCAGAACTAGCACGGAAATTCGCTGCAACTTTTAAGCGACCGTTCATCCTTTCCCTCAATGGGCCGTCAACCAATGTGGCCTAGTTTGGCCGGCATATTACTACGGCGCGGGAGAAAAAGCCGCGAGCGTCGGACAGGAGCTTTTCATGCGCGCGTTGATGGCAAGGTTTCTGCGTGATGAGGTCGGGGCGACGGCCATTGAATACGCCATCATCGCCGGAGGCATCAGCATCGTGATCGTCGCCGGCGTCAGGGGCATCGGCACCAGCGTGAGCGGCCAATTCAATGCCGTCAGCTCGGCATTCAAGTAAGCCCAGCCGGCAGCTCGGCATTTTCCGGATTCAGTCGTCCCCGTTCAACGCGCGCAGCATCGCGATGCGCGCGAACATCAACCAGCCGGCGCCTTGTTCCGCCGCATTGATCAGATGCTCGACCGCGATCTGCCAGCGCGTTTCCTGCTGGGTGTCTCCCGATAGCTTCATGATGTAGTCGGCGGCGTGCTGCAGCGTCACCAGTGTGCCGCCGCGATGCAGCGCGATCGGTTCGTCAAACGGCGTCGACCAGGGCATCTCGACCGGAACATCTCAGGCGCTGTGGACCGGGCTCATCTTGCGGTCGCTGCGCTAGCCTGCCTTCTTGCGCGCCGCGGTGCCCTGGGCGCGCGTTGTCTTCTCGGCCTTCTTCGGCTCGGGTTTGGCGGCCTCCTTGGGCTCGCGCTTGCCGCTGCCCGAGATCGGCAGCAGCATTTCGCGCTGGCCCTCGATGCGCTTCTTCGGCTTCTTGCCCTTTGCTGCCTTTGCCTCGGCCTTGGCGGGCGCGGCCTGCTTCTCGTTGGCAAGGCTCTTCTTCAGCGCGTCCATCAGGTTGATGACGTTGCCGCTGGTCTTCGCCGCGGGCTTGGCGACCTTGATGCCGTTGCGCTTCTGGTTGATCAGGTCGATCAGCGCCTGCTCGTAGCGGTCCTCGAACTCCTCCGGATCGAAGTCGGCGGACTTCTGCTCGACGATGTGCCTGGCGAGATCGAGCATGTCCTTGGTGATCTTCACATCCTGGATGTCGTCGAAATACTCCTTCTCGCTGCGCACTTCATACGGGTAGCGCAACAGTGTGCCCATCAGCCCGTTGTCGAGCGGCTCGAGCGCGATGATGTGCTCGCGATTGGTCAACACCACGCGGCCGATCGCGACCTTGTTCAGGCTGCGGATGGTCTCGCGGATCACCGCAAAGGCGTCGTGGCCGACCTTGCCGTCGGGAACGAGGTAGTAGGGGCGGATCAGATAGCGGCTGTCGATCTCGCTGCGCGGCACGAATTCGTCGATCTCGATGGTGCGGGTCGAATCCAGCGCGATGTCGTCGAGCTCTTCCTTGGTGACCTCGATATAGGTGTCGGTGTCGACCTTGTAGCCCTTCATGATGTCTTCGGTGGAGACTTCCTCGCCGGTCTCCGCGTCGACCTTGGCGTATTTGATCCGGTGGCCGGTCTTGCGGTTGATCTGGTTGAAGGAGACCTTTTCGGTATCCGATGTCGCCGGGTACAGGGCAACCGGGCAAGTCACGAGCGAAAGGCGCAAAAAGCCCTTCCAATTGGCGCGAGGGGCCATGGGGAAACTCCAGGGAAACTCCGATTACGCAACCGACGGAACGGTCAAGGATAACACCGGGAACCCCAGTTTGAAACAACACGGCCCGGTGAATCTCGCAACGGCGTTAACCGTGTCCTCGCGCTGCGCCCGTTTGACGCGGCGGGCGGGACTGCCGTCGGCCCAGCCGTCAACGCTCTCGGAACATCGCTCCCGATCACGCGTTGGCTGTCGAAGGGGCGCGGCAAACGCCGGAATTACAGGCACTTAAGCAAAGAGGTTGCCATGGCAACGGAACGACACGGTCAAATCGTCGAAACCCCGACCGAGGCACGGCAGGCCGAGCCTGGACCTTCGGTTCTCGCGCTGCTCACGGCCTCGACAGGGCTGGCCGTCCTGATCCTCGGCATTGTCTGGTTCGCCTTTTTCCGCGTGTGAGGCGATTATCATTGGTTGACCGCGTGCGAGGACTTGATTGTTAAACTGAGAGGCAGGGCGAAGCGGGCAGATTGCTCCCGGGAAGAATCCGTTCGGTCGCGCCGGCCTCCGGCGCGCGGCTATCCTGCATGCCGGCCACATCGCCTGGTCAAGCTGCACGACCGTCTTGATCGACGTATGTGACGTCGATCGGGCGAGGATCCGAAGGGAAATTCCGGCGCGCGGGCCGCCGCGATCGCCGACGTAAAATTCCTGATCGTGTCGAACGGAATTTCCACTGCGCGATGGCGTGCGGCCTGGCGGCGTTTTGCAGCGGTGATCTGTGATGCGCGATGCGAATGGCTGCTGCGACGCGTCACGAGATCATCGAAATTGACTGCTAGCTGATTTGAATCAGCTACGCCTTGAGCCTGAGATGTTCTACTCGCAAGAAGAAAAAAACTCGTTGCTGGCGCGCTTCAAGGAGAAAAGCGTTTCAGGTGTCTTCGTCGGACTGACGGTGCTGGCGATGGCGGGGTGGATTTATCTTCTCAGCTCGATGTTCCTGAAATTCATGCTCTGGTGGTTCTCCTGAGACGTTCTCTCGCGAGAACAATTATTGTCGACGCTGATCATTGATGCGTCGTTCGATTGCACAAAAATTCCAGCGGCTGAACAATCTTTCGGCGCGTCCAATCATGATGTCGTCACAACTTCGAATGTTAATAACATCGGGGCGAACGTGGACGGTTGTGATGGTTTCTCCTGCTCTGATTCTCGCGGCGGTGTTCGTCGCAGGCTTCTTCTCCGGTTTCGCCGCGCGCTCGTGGCGGTCGCACAAGCGCCGCGCGCAATATCGGATCTATGCACCGTATGTGGCGCCATCAGCCGCGAAATCGTCGAGGCGGGAACAGCCGGTCAGTGCGTTCGGCCACATGCGTCGCGCGTTCTAGCGGAGTAGTTCGATCGAGGTAGCGCGACGGTGTGCGGTGAGTTGGGGTTGGCTGGCAACATGCAATCGGTCATCATGTCGGCGTCCGTCGCGGCAGGCGGGTTGGTTGCATGCCAGCGTGCCCCTGATCTCGTCGCCAGCCCCGCGGATCGCAAGGGAACTTTCACGTCATGAGTGATCTCAGGGGGCATTCGCCAAGGCGGTATGTCGTCGATGTCAGTGGCAAGCGTGTGCTGGTCGGGCTGACGCTTGAGGAGACGTCGGAGTTCGAGGACCTGG
Organism: Bradyrhizobium sp. USDA 4541; assembly: GCF_024171085.1. NCBI lineage: Bacteria > Pseudomonadati > Pseudomonadota > Alphaproteobacteria > Hyphomicrobiales > Nitrobacteraceae > Bradyrhizobium > Bradyrhizobium sp. USDA 4541. The sequence goes on along the minus strand of NZ_JALJZF010000001.1, from coordinate 7,543,062 downwards.
ACTCCTCGCTGCCGGGACTGGCGGACGGGCACGATAACGGGACGGGCCTGGTGCCGTCAGCCGGTGAGGGACGGTGGCTCGAGCTCTATGACAAGCACGACAAGGCCTGGATCAAGTGGAAAGCCGACCTGAGGGCCGGGCACGAGGGCAATTCACCCTTTTTTAACTAAGACCGGGCGATTTTGACCTGTGCTGCCTCAATGGGCCCGAACCGGATACTGACAGATGTTTCAGCTGTTTTTGCGGTCTCGCGCGCAGGACCTGATCAAATCGCGGCGCGGCGAGGAAGGTTTCAAGGCACGCTCGGCCGAGCGCGATGCCGAGACCGATCGCGCCCGGATCGGATCGATCATGGCCGCGATCGAGGCCGCGTTGCAGGCGGCCGAAAGCGAGCAATCCGGTCTTGGCCGCCGCGTCGATGATGTTCTGGCCCGTGCCGCGGTGACTCTCGGCAACGGCACCGACGAATATCTGGAACGCGAGGCGCTTGACAACTATCATCAAGACCTGTTTGACGCCGAGATCTCCAACGGCCAGCGCCGGCTGAAGGAATTGGCGACCGAGATTGCGCACTTCAAGTTCATGAAGGCCGCGGTCCTGAGCCGCTTTCCGGACTACAAGCCTCCGGCCGCCAGCAACTGACGCCTGGCGGCGCGCAACGCGAAGACAGCTGCGGCTGCCGCGTGTAACGGCTTATTCGAATGGTCCGGCGCAAGGCGAAAGGCACGGGCAAGACGTGGTGATCGCAGGCAATCTACTCGTCACGGGCTGCGCCGGCTTCATCGGCTTCCATCTGGCGGAGCATCTGCTGCGGGCAGGGCAGCCGGTCATCGGCCTCGACAATCTGAACGACTATTACGACCCCGCGCTCAAGCGCGCGCGCCTCGATCTGCTCAAGCAGCACCGTGGCTTCACCTTCGTGGAGCTCGACCTCGCCGACCGAGCCGGCATGAAGGCGCTATTCGAGCGTTATCGCTTCGAGGTCGTGGTGCATCTCGCCGCGCAGGCCGGCGTGCGCTATTCCCTGCAGAACCCGCACGCCTATGCGGATTCCAATCTGGAGGGCTTCCTCAACGTCCTCGAGGGCTGCCGACACACCGCGTGCAAGCACCTGTTGTTTGCGTCCTCATCGTCGGTCTATGGCGCCAACACCAAGTTGCCGTTTTCGGTCCACGACAATGTCGACCATCCGGTCAGCCTGTACGCCGCGACCAAGAAGGCCAACGAGCTGATCGCCCATTCCTATAGCCATCTGTATCGCGTACCGGCAACCGGGCTGCGGTTTTTCACCGTGTATGGGACGTGGTATCGGCCGGACATGGCGCTCTATGCGTTCGCCGACGCGATCACCAAGGGCAAGCCGATCCAGCTGTTCAACAATGGCAACATGCGGCGCGACTTCACCTATGTCGACGACGTGGTCGAGGCGATGGTGCGGTTGATCGGCCGCGCGCCGGAAGGCGATGTCAACTGGTCGGGAGCGCATCCCGATCCGGGCTCGAGCCGGGCGCCGTGGCGGGTCTACAATATCGGCAACAGCAGGCCGGAAGAACTGATGCATGTGGTGGCGCTGCTCGAGCAGGGCTTGGGGCGGCAGGCCGAAAAGCAGTTGATGCCGATGCAACCGGGAGATGTACTGGAGACGTCGGCCGACGTCTCCGACCTGGAGCGTGAAATCGGCTTCCGCCCGCAGACGCGGATCGAGGATGGCATTGCCAGGTTTGTCGCCTGGTATCGGGCCTATCACGACGTCGATCGGACCTAGGCGCCGCGAGAAGCGTCGTCGTGTTCCAGCTCGCGGTCAGAGCTTGATCTTCGCGCAAACGCGATCCGCGTTTTGTTGCGACGGAAGACCGCTTCGCACTTCTCCGGATCATGCTTTAGGCGCTCATTGCGAGTCCGGGCTCGAGAGAAAAAACTGATTCAGTTTGGAACGGAGTGTGGCAATGCGAGTTATCTGGGGTTTTGCGATCGTCTCAGCCGTGATCATGATCTCCAGCGCAATGGTTCCCGCGCATGCGATCGACGTGCAGGTGGCGCGCGCCTGCGATGCCTTGGTCGCGAAGGCATTTCCGCCGCTACAGCCCGGCAATCCCGCTTCCGGGAGCGCGCGGGGAGGCGCCAAAGCCCAGCGGGACTATTTCAACAAGTGCGTCGCCAATGGTGGCAAGATGGACGACGATACGCCTCCTAAATCGAAATAGCGCGCGATCGCGACGCGGGGCGAATTAGCGATGCTTATGGCGAATCTTCGCTGTCGCTGCTGTTCGTGGGGACTGTGCAAGCGTGCGAATGCAGCGACAGGCGCGCGAAACGCGTTCACTCCCACTGTTCAAGCCGGACGCTTCGGTCCCGCTCATTTTAATTAGAATAGCGTTAGCGCGGTTGGGTCCGGCGGAGGCGAAATCGCGTTTGGTCCGATGTTCAGCGTTGAATTCATTTCGCTGGATTGCTCGAGCGCTTCAGGACACCGTCAGCCGCTTCAATATTCGCAACCGGTCGAAACACTCTGCGATCCTTGATGGACGTGGCAGCAGCAGATTTTGCGTCTACGGAGCAGCTTTGGTGGAATATCTTGTGTGCACCTGAGCGCGTCCCTTGAAGCGCGATCGCTGTAACACGGCGACATTGTGATAGCCGGACAATGCACGTTCGGTTGAACGACTTGGCAGCCATCAATGATCACCAAGCAATATCATGCGCTTGGTAGAGCTTCCGACCCACATTGAGCCGCGTTGTCCAGCCGCGCGCCTCATAGCTGCCGCTGCCAACTCATCTGTACGACACATCAAAGGCCGCCGATCGGGCGCTTCGCGATCAGGTTGTGGAACCTGATTGAGAAAATTTAACTCGGAGGCATGTTGGTCGCAAACCTGCCCCATTAACCGCCTTCCATGTGCGCGGAATAACCCTGTCATCGAAACTTCAATCACATCGCTCATACCCTTAACCGCAGAGCGAGGGCGCGCCATGAAGCAGCACAAAGTTCAACATTTGCATCAGCCGATCGAAGAGGCGTTGCTCGCGACCAATCAATCGCTGCGCAACGAAGTCGTTGCGCTGATGCTTGATATCGCTGAGTTACGTGAAATCCAGGAACGCCCGGGCTCGTCGCGTTCGTTCGGCATGTCTCGAGAGCAGAACACCCCGCGCGTCGCGCTGCGCCGGGTTCACAGCTGAAGTCCGTCAGCCTCTTTCTCATCGGCAGAATATGCGGCCACATCCTCGCCAATCCGGCGAGCATGCTCGCGCGCCTGCAGTTGCGGACATTTCAATTCTAAATTGAATGATGCGCTGGCCCGATGCTCGTTTAGGCGAGCTGGCGGACGTTGCTGCGGATAATCGCGGTCGTGAGGGTGGGGGCGGTCAGTGCTCCAGCGGCACGGACTTGCGTACATCGGACAGACGCTCGCGCAGGATCCAATTCTGCAAGACCAGTTCGACCGCGGTATGCCGGAGCTCGCAATTCTCCGCGACGAGGCGTTCCAGGATGTCGGCCGCCTCGCTTGACGCGGGTTGGTTCCCCTCGAAGACCTTGAGACGCGCCATGGTGTCGATCCTCGCAAAAATGTTGATCAGAGGCTGGCTCTGCAAGCGTCAGCACAGAATGGTTCGCGGATTATCGGGCGGACGTGGTTCCGCCTGATGGCCTCGGGTGGGAAAGCGCTTAATTGATAATTCGTGGATCGAGATATGAGCGTTAGGTTTCGTGAAAATAATCCTCAAATATGTTGAAACCCTCGTGACACCTAACATCCTAGTAACTACTGCTGGGCGTGTACGCCCGCAAGCGGCCGGACGCGAAACTCGCGGGATTAATTTGTTAGAAATTTGTGAAAGTTGCGCTTGACCGGTGGGGCGATTATCGCGGCGAGGCATGGCGCACTCACAATCTGTCGAGAGACCGATTGAATATTCTCATTTGCTTCCCGTTTGAGAATGCAAACAGTGCGCCAGTTATCCCGATCAAACTCTCATACACAGAAAGTCGTATAACTTTTTTTATCGGGCCCTTTCAGCGGAGGAATATTCCCCGTATATTCCGCTCAATACCTTGCAGCTTCGGCGTTTCTTCGCACTATGTGTTGCTGCCGACCGGCAAGTTCGAGGCTTCCGAAAGGCCCCCGGGAAACCCTCAATTTGAATTTCCTGTTGCATTTACATAGCTTATAGGCCATGCGATGATTGCTAATCTAGGGGGCAATGAGATGACCAATGAGGCGTCATTCTACTGAGGAGATCAGTTCCAAGGTCAAACAGGCCGAGGAACTCATGGCGCGGGGGCAGTCCCAGGCCCAAGCGTGCAAGGTGCTGGGCGTTAGCGTGATGACGTTTCATCGCTGGCGCAAGCAGGAGGCCGCACGCGGCCACCAGGCGAATGGTACTGTTACCGAATTCGCCGCTCGCACCGATGATAGAGATGGGATCCCCCCTGTCCATAACCGTATTGATGAATTACGGCTGGAAAATGAACGGCTGCGCCGGATCGTGACCGACTTGCTGCTCGAGAAAATGAAGATCGAGGAAAAGCTTGCGCTCAGGTCCGGCGGCGGGAGCGGCTTGCCCCGCCGTGGTGAAGCCCAAAGCTGACGTAAGCTATCCGTTAGTGGATGCGTGAAGGCCTGGGAGCCAGCAGCAGCTGGTCGCTCAGATGTGCCTTCTCCGACCTTGCGCGCAGCTCTTCGAAGATCGGACGCAGTCTGGCCTGCGCAAGGTCCAGGCCCCTGACGATGTCCTGATTCGGCATGTCGGCCGGGAAGCGGGCCGCGCGCAGCTTTGTCTCGATCGCCTTGACCAGCACCTCGACGTCGTCGCGGTGCTGGCCCGCGACGAGCTCGGCGCCCATCAGGCGGATGAGGTGGAGGAGGGCCACCAGCGCGGCCTCGGTTTCGCCAGCCGATGAACTCATGCGCGCTCTCTATCCGATATCCGCAGCAGCTCTTGCGAGCTCACGACCCGCCTGATAATACACATATGAATTGTTAACACGAATGTTAATTCCCGATGACCGACCTTTCGGACGCTCGATTGGCGAAGGTACCGGTTAACTTCGGCGCCTTCTCGTTCGCTTTCGCCTCCCTCGAGGCGTTTGCCGTCGCGTTCGAGATGATAATCGTCGTGCTGTCCAGCATCGTCGGCGGCGCGGCCTATCACCTCTTTTACTACCACACGGTTTATAGCAACAGCTTCGAGGGTTTTCTAGGGATCGGGGTCCTCGCCGCCATCCTTCACATGTTCGTGGCGAAGTCGCAGGGCCTTTACGATGCGCAGGTGCTGGCCGGTCTCGACCGGCGCTGGAGCAGCCTGCTCGGCGGATGGCTGCTGGTCGTTCTGCTGATGACCCTGATCATCTTCCTTTTGAAGGTGGGTTCCGGCGTCTCGCGCGGGTCGGTGCTGTCATTTGGCCTGATCGGCGGCCTCGGGCTGGTCGGCGGACGGATGCTGCTGCAGGCGCCGCTGCAACGCGCGATCGACCGCGGCATGCTGGCCACGCGGCGCGCGGTCGTGGTCGGGATGGCGGACGAATTGTCCCGGGTGCGGCAAGCGAGCCTGCTGCGCGATTTCGGCCTCAGCGAGGTGCGACGGGTCCAGCTCTCCGGATCGTCCGACGACGCCGGCGACCGGACCGCCGTCGCGTCGGCCATTCTTGCAGCCCGCGAGTGCGGCGCCGACGAGATCATCCTGGCCATGCCCTGGCAGCAGGAGCCGCGCATCCAGTTCGTGTGCGATCAGCTGCGGGCATCGCCGCTGCCGGTGCGGCTGCTGCCGGACCGGACCGCGGAGCGGTTCCTGGCACTGCGAATGGTGGCGACCGGCCCGATCCCGACGCTGGAAATGCAGCGCTCGCCGCTTACTTCGCTCGAGCGCGCCGGCAAGCGACTGTTCGACATCGTGGCGTCCAGCGGCCTCCTGGTGCTGTTCGCGCCGCTGCTGATCGGAACGGCGATTGCGATCAAGCTCGACTCCAGGGGGCCGGTCCTGTTCCGGCAGCGCCGCAACGGCTTCGACGGCAAGCAATTCACCATTCTCAAATTCCGCTCGATGCACGTGCTCGAGGATGGCGATATCATCACGCAGGCCCGCCCGAACGATCCGCGGCTGACCGGGATCGGCGCGACCCTGCGCCGCCGCAGCATCGACGAATTGCCGCAGCTGGTGAACGTACTGCGCGGCGACATGTCGCTGGTCGGGCCGCGGCCGCACGCGCTGGCGCATGACGACAAATATTCGAAGCTGATCGCGAGCTATGCAGAGCGCCAGCACGTCAAGCCCGGCATCACCGGTCTCGCGCAGGTGCAAGGGCTGCGCGGCGCGACGCCGGCGATCGAGGACATGCAGCTGCGGGTGGCGCATGACCTCATCTACATCAAGAGCTGGAGCTTCGTGCTCGACCTGCGCATCCTGCTGCGCACGGTCGGCGCGGTGTTGCGTCACAAGGGTATCTGACGGCTGGGCATCTGGGCGCCAGGCGCGCGTTACTGCGGAATGCTCTGGTTGGCGTCCTTGAACTCCGCCTCGATGATGCGCCGGTTGGCGTCGCCAGCCACGCGATAGGCCTGCCCGATCGCGCCCTTCAGTTCCGGCGCCCGCGTGAGGATCAGGCGGATCTGCCGCTGCAGCAGGTCGACCAATTCGACATCGCGCGTGGTGTCGACTTGCGCCAGGAGGATCAGGCGCGGCGCGATCAGATCGCTGCGGTTGAAGCCGGTATAGTAGGACATCTTGAGCGCCTTCGACGCGGTCGGGTTCAGCCAGTCGAATCGTCCGGTTGCCGAGGCGAGGCCGAACCAGGCGCCGGCGTCCATCGGCGAGAGGCGAAGCGCCCGCGTGAACGCGGCTTCGGCCGCCTCCGGTGACGTCTGCAATTGGCTCCAGCCGTCGCGCAGCCACAGCTCGCCTCGGACCATGCCGACCTCTGCGGCGATCGCCGGTTTGGCGCGCAATGCATCGGCGGCAAGCCACCAGGCCGACAAGGCCAGCGTCGCCGCGCCGATCGCAGCGGCGGCCGGCACGAAGGCCGGCGAGAGACGCCTCGCATTCCGGCCGATCGCGTCAGCCATCGTGTTAGCCATCGCATTAGCCATGGCGCGCGGCCCGGTTGCCGGTCATCAGCAGGGTTCGCCGGGCTCCCTCGAGCTTGACGCAGGTCAGGCGGCCGGTCGCATAGGCACCGGTGTCGACATTGATGCGGTTGCGCAGCAGCTCGGCCTCATGCACCGGCGTATGGCCGTGGACCACGACCTTGCCGAAGTCATCTTCCGAGATCAGGAAGTCGTCGCGGATCCAGAGCAGATCCTCCTTGCGCTGCTGGTTGAGCGCGACGCCGGGCCTGACGCCGGCATGGACGAAGAAATAGCGTTTGTGCACATAACAGAGCGGCAGCGAGCGCAGGAAGGCGAGATGGGCCGGCGGCATCTGGCGGATCAATTGCCGGGCGAGCGCCCTGCGTTCGGAAGCGTCGGGATTGGGCGAGGGCGTCAGGCCGTAGGACATCAGCGTTTGCAAGCCGCCAAACTGCCGCCATTGCGCGAGCATGTCGGGATTGACGAGAAATTCCAGCAGGCAGGCCTCGTGATTGCCGAGCAGGCAGACCATGCTGCGGGTGCGGCGGCGTTGTTCGAGCATGGCGATGACATCGCGCGAATCCGGTCCGCGATCGATATAGTCGCCGAGGAACACCTGGATCGGTCGCGCCGGCCGGAACCGACGGATGTCGGCATCGATGCGGGCGCAGATCTCGTGCAGCAGGTCGGCATGACCGTGGATATCGCCGACGGCGTAGATGCAGGTCTCGTCGCCCTCATGTTCGAGATCGCCGGTCTGGCCGACAAGACGCTGGAGGAAGCTGCGCATCTGGCGTCTAGCCCGCCTGCGACCGTGAACGGCTGATCCGCTGTGCCAGTCCTGTTCCGATCACGGCTCCCAACACGATCACTCCGGGCAGCGCCGGCAATTCCGGCAAGGTGAAGCCAGCAAGCAGCAGCGTCAGCAGGACGGTTGCCGCCGATGCAGGGTAGGACCAGTCGCGGCCGCGATTGCGCGCACCGGCCGTGAACGCTGCGATGCCGACGATGATAGCCGCAACTAGAGTCCAGAACATGGCGGAACCGAATTGCGCGATCAAGGCCGCCGCGCTGGTCGCAATCACGGGGCGCGTGGTGGCGCCCTGCCAGTCCATATAGGTCGACGCCAGCGTTGCCGTGGCGCCGGCGCCGCTGCCGAGCGCGGGCAGGTCGGCGAGCAGATTGTGGGTCGATTGCACGAACTCGGACGGTGCATGAACAAAGGCGACCGCAAGCGGCACGTCGGGATGACGGTTGCCGATCGCCGTCGCCAGGGCGATCAGCGCGATCGCTGTCGCCGCAGCAGCGCTGCTCCTGCGGTGCAGATGAAGTTTCCGCGCGGCGAAGGTCATCAGGACGAGGGCGATGCCCGCGGCGATCGCGATCGCGGCGCCGCGCCGCCCAACCCAGCAGGCGCTGGCGGCGCAGAGCAGCGCGCCGGCAGCGAGCAGCCAGCGCAGCCGTGTCAATTGGGCGGCGGTGCGGCCATCGGCGTGTCCGCCGACGTCGAGCGCGCGCGCAAGGCCGAGCGGAACGCCAACGAGAACGACGACCAGGAATCCGTTTGCCGTCTCATCGCGTGCAGCGCCAGACCAGACTTTGACCGGATCGCTTGATAGCAGCAGGATCAGGGCCGCGACGGCCGCGGTTGCTGCAACGGTGCGGGCCACCATATCGGCGCGGCGGGCGTCGATCGCGACAGCGGCGGCGGTGATCATGGCTGACATGAGTGACAGCCAGATCAGCAGCGCGCCGAGGCTTGCGCCGGCGTCGATCGTGATGCTGCCGCTGAGCTGTGCCCCCAGCGTTTCGCCGGCGAACTTCCACACCGGATGCGCCAGGACCGCCAGGGGAAGCATCTGCAGGACGATCCAGAGCACCGGCAGAAGCGCCGCCGCAACAGCGGGACCGACCACCGACTTCAGGAACGACAGCTCACCTGGACGGATCGCCACGAGGCTTGCGAGCAGCCCGAGCGACGTCGCCGCGCCGACGAGACCCGTCGCGAGCGATGCGTCGATGAGACCGAGCGGAATCGACGCCCCGATCAAGATGCAGATGAAGGCCGTGACGTTCCACACGAGAGGGGGAGGTCCTGCAGAGGATGAGACGCAATTCAGCGGGATGCCCCGGGCTTGCCGCGAGGTCAACGGAAATCGGGCACGCCAAAGCGGGCAGTGTCATGCCCTGCTATTGCGAACGGCGCAGGGCGAGACGTGGCGTCGAGGTGCGGGACCAGAACAGCGGCGCGAAGGCGCCTGCCAGATATCCGATTTGCAGCGCTACGAGCGCAGCGATCATGAGCAGCGCGGTTTCCGACCACGACAGGCGCGCGACTCCGATGGCGGCCAGCAGCGCGAGTTCCACGAGCGCCACCGGTGCCAGCACCAGATAGTGCTGGCGCAGCCCGAGAACGGCGCCGCCGATCAAATTGCCAAGGAAAACAAATAACATAACCAAACCCTGCGCCCGCATGGTATCGGGCCGGGCCTAAGCTGGGGTTAACCCGCACGTCGCAGAGCCGCCGGCGCGGTGCCGGCCTACGCTCGAATGGCCTGTGGTTTTGTTAGTCAATTAACATTCAGAACGGGCGCAGATCGCCGTAACTATAGGCCGCCCAATAATCGCGGCCGCCATACGGTCCATAGGCGCCGTAAAGCGGCGCGCAGGAGTAGCGATCGGGACAGCCGTGCCAGCAAACCCGTTTCCACTGGCAGACGTCGCCACGACAATATTGCAGCCGCTGACAATTGCCGCTGACCCGTTGCACGGCGCGCGGGGCCGGGGAAACGCTTAGTTCTGCGGCGAAAACCCCGGAGCCGCCGAGGGCGCCTAGCAGCGGCAAGGCGACCATTCCCAACGCGATCGCGGGTAGCTTCCTGCGGGCCATCGAACCCTCAATCGGTTAACTCAAACCATCTCATTCACAGATAACGGGGAGATCGGACGAAAGCAAAGCCGGAGTGACGGCGCGCGGGGCTTTGTCTCACGGCGGTGCGCCGGTGTCGCCGAATTGCCTCACCTCGCTAACATTATTTATCAATTGCATCGCAATATATCGCGGAAACTTGTGATTGTGATAGTCGGCGTGTTACGGCACGGCCGGAGTATTTAGATGTCGCGTGCGATTTTCATTCGGGTGATGTTATTGCTTGCGGCCGCCTGTTGGGTCAGCGGTTGCCATTACATGCCGACCAACGGTCCGACGAGCTCCGATGTCGTGGCCGGGCAGCGCGATCCTGAAAGCCTGCCCTATGCGATGGTCAAGATCACACCGCAGATCGAGAACGTGCTGGCGTCGTTCGCGCCGCAACTCGCCGGTGGCATCCAGGGCCCGCCGCCGAAGGACATCCGCTTCGGCATCGGCGACGTCGTCAGCGTCACGATCTTCGAGGCCGCCGCCGGCGGCCTGTTCATTCCGGTCGAGGCCGGCGTGCGTCCCGGCAACTACATCACGCTGCCGAACCAGAACGTCGATACCGACGGCAATATCTCGGTGCCCTATGCCGGCGCGATCCGCGCCAAGAACCGCACACCGACCGAAGTGCAGCGCTCGATCGTCGATGCGTTGAAGAATCGCGCGATCGAGCCGCAGGCCGTGGTCGCCCTGATCGAGCAGCGCACCTCGCTGATCTCCGTGCTCGGCGAGGTCAATTCGCCGAACCGCTTCCCCGCCAATGCCGCGGGTGAGCACGTGCTTGACGCGATCACGCGCGCCGGCGGCCCGAAAGGGCAGGGTTTTGACACATGGGTCATGCTCGAGCGCGACGGCAAACGTACTACGGTGCCGTTCGGCCAGCTGGTCTACGAGCCCAAGAGCAATATCTACGCCCATCCCGGCGACACCATTTATGTCTACCGCGAGCCGCAAACCTTCGTCGCCTTCGGCGCGTCGGGCGCGCAGGGCCAGTTCAATTTCGAGGCCTGGCGCATCTCGCTCGCCGAAGCCGTTGCCAAGGCGGGCGGCCTGAACGACTCCTCGGCCGATCCGGCCTCGGTGTTCGTCTATCGCGGCGAACTGCCGGAGGTGGCCGCCAAGCTTGGCGTCGACGTCAGCAAATATTCAGGGCCGATCATCCCGGTCGTCTACAACATCAATTTCCGCGATCCGGCCGGCTATTTCCTGGCCACGCGTTTCCAGTTGCGCAACAAGGACGTGCTCTATGCGTCGAACGCGGCATCCGTCGAGGACGCCAAGGTGATGCAGCAGATCCGCCTCGTGACCGCAACGGCGAACGATCCGATCGTGGCCGCCTACAACGCAACCCTACTTCGTAATTCGATCAAGCTTGCGCCCTGATATTGGGGCGTGAGCCGGCACGGCCGGCTTCATGACACGTTTGCGATTAGCTTCCGGCTCAAGCGAGGCGACGGCGTTGCCGTGGCCGGTGCGCTGGTCATCGTGGCTGTTCTGCGCCGTCGTCGCTTTGGCGCCGCTGCCGCTCGGCTCGGTCGGTACGGTTGCGCCCGCGATCTGGTCCATCCTGCTCGGGATTGCACTGTTCGGGGTGTTGCCGATGCGCCTGCGCGGCAGTCAGCTCATGATCCTCGCCGTCACGGCGTTGTTGACGGCGCTTGCCATGCTGGTGCTGCACGAGCAGTCGGTCGTCCGGCCCTGGTCGGGTGCGGCGCCGAACGCGTTGTGGGCGCAGGCCGGCAGATTGCTGCCTGCCGAGCTGCCGCCGGCCGTGTCGATCGCGCGCGGTCAGCCGTTCTATTCGATCGGCGTCGGAATCGTTTGCCTGCTCAGCTTCGCCATCGGCGTCGTGCTCGGTGCCAACCGCGGACTGGCGCGCGGGTTGTTGCGGGCGGTGGCCGCAGCGGGGCTGGTCTATGCGATCTGCGGCATCATCACTTTCGTGATCGATCCCACCCGGATCTACCTGCTGCACGAGAAGCAGGCGCACCTGGCGTGGCTGACATCTCCCTTCGTCAATCGCAACACTGCCGGCATCTATTACGGTTGCTGCGCGCTGATCTGGCTGTTGTTCGGCTGCGAGCTGATCGAGCGGCATTGGCCGCCGCGCCGTGCCGGCCTGTCACGGCTGCTCGCGCGCCTCGATATGCCGGCGCGGCGCCGGCTCGCCGGCCATGCGTTCGGCTGGCTCGCTTGCCTGCTGGCGATGTTTCTGACCGGCTCGCGCGGCGGCGTCGGGGTCTCGCTGCTCGCCGCGGTCGCGGCTGTCGCGATCTTTTTTCGCAACCGGGTGCCGCGCCGCTACGGCATGATCGTGGCGCTCGGGGTCGGCAGCCTGGTCGCGCTGGCACTGCTGCAGCTTCTCGGCGGCGGTGTCGGCGCGCGCTTCAGCACGATGGGCCTGTCCGATGAGGGACGGTTCTCGACCTATCGCGCAACGTTGCGGATGATCTGGGATCACCCGTGGCTCGGCGATGGTTTCGGGACCTTCGAATGGGTTTATCCGGCCTATCGCACCGACGACATCTCGCTGCGCGGGACTTGGAACCGGGCACACAACAGCTGGCTCGAACTGGCGTCCGACGGCGGAATGTTAATGGCCGGCGCCGCCATGATCGCGCTGCTCGCGGCGTTCGTCGTGCTCGCGCATGGCGTGCGGACCCGTCGCCGCGACGTGATCGTGCCGCTCGCGGCGCTCTGCGCGTCGGTCGCCGGCGTACTCCATTCGATGATCGATTTCTCGCTCCAGATCACCGGCTATGCCGTTGTTATCGCGGCCTTGCTCGGGGCAGGCCTGTCGCAATCCTTCCGCTCCGGCCGGGGCGCCGGCGGTGGCGGCTCCGACCGTGACGCCAGTGTTACGGTCGGGCTGCCGGTTAACGCTGATTTCGCGCGCCACGGCCCGGCCGCGGCCGGCGCGGCTATTTAATTGGCGCGATAACTCTGACTATGCTAACGAACTGTTAGTATTCGTTAGGGAGACGGCTGTGTTCACATTTGAGCGATCCGGCGGCTTTTCCGCCCCGCGCCTTGCGATGTTGGTGATGCTGGTGCTCGCGACACCCGGTGGCGCGGCGCTGGCGGAGACACCTGGCGGGCTGATACAGCCGTCCCAGGCGGTCACCAATTTCAAGGCCAATCCCGAGCAGTTGCTGACCCAGTATCCGAATGCGGGCGTGGAATTGACCTCGCGGGCGCGCGATTTCGCCCTCAACGATCCGACATCGCTCGATCCGCTGATCGCGCTGCTCGCCAAGGCAAGCAAGGACCAGAAGACGGCGATCGCCGCCGGTCTCGCCCAGGCCGCGCGCATCGTGGTGCGCAGCAACCAGCCCTACGCGACGCGCATCCAGCAGGCGATTGCCGACACCAAGGATCTCGACACCGTGATGGCGTTTGCCGCTGCGTCGGGTGACAGCGGCACCGCGGCGACCGGCGCCGGCGGCGCGGGCAGCGCCGGTGCATCCGGCGGCCAGACCAGCGCGCTGGGCGCCAGCGGCGCCGGCGGCGGAACGCTCGAGGCCATCGACGGCAACAGCGTGAACACCGGCATCTTCAGCTTCACCTCGTCGGTCAGCAGTTCGGGCAGCACGACGACCGGTACCGCCACGGGCACCGGCACCACACTCATTTCAACAGTTACCCCCTGAGCGGACGTCCGATCGCCAATGGAGAACTTTCTGCAGCAACGCGCTTCGGTGTCGGCGGCGGGACGCTTCCCAGGATCATTGGAGGGCGCGAGGGCAGGATCCATCCTGCCGGCGCGGCGATAGGACGAGATGCTTCAGCGCAACCAGATTTCGCCGTCTGTCGATCTGAGAAATCGTCCGGCTGAATTGCCGTCGCTGGCGGAAACCTTTGACGCCTTCGTCACCTATCTGCTCCGGCAATATTGGGTCATCCTCGGGACCGCCGCGCTCTGCCTGTTCGGCGGCATCTGCTATCTGGCGACGGCGGCGCCGAGCTATACGGCGCTTGCCACGATGATCATCGACACGCGCAAATTCCAGGCCTTCCAGCAGCAATCGCCGGTGAGCGAGGCCCCCGTCGATTCCGCCGCGGTCGAGAGCCAGGTCGAAATCCTGAAGTCGGAGAATGTGGCGCTCGCGGTGATCCGCGACCTCAAGCTCAACGAGGATCCGGAATTCGTCGGCTCCAGGGCCGGCGCGGTAGGAGCCGTGCTCGATTTCGTGTCCGGCCTGCTCGCCGGCGGGGCGCCGCCCACCGAATTCGACCGGACCCGGCGCGCGGTCCGCACGTTCCAGAAGCAGCTCGACGTCCGCCGCCGCGGCATGACCTATGTGATCGAGGTCAGCTTCCGCTCGCTCGATCCCGAGCGCGCGGCGCAGATCGCGAACGCCGTCGCCGACGCCTATATCGTCGATCAGCTCGATTCCAAATATCAGGCGACGCGCCGCGCCAGTGTCTGGCTGCAGGACCGCATCCAGGAGCTGCGCACGCAGGCATCCAACGCCGAGCGCGCGGTGCTCGACTACAAGAAGACCAACAACATCGTCACCTCCAGCGGCAAGCTGCTCAACGAGCAGCAGCTCGGCGAACTCAACACCCAGCTGCTCCAGGTGAAGTCGCAGGTCACCGACGCCAAGGCCAAGCTCGACCGCATCGAGGCGGTGGTGAAGGGGGGCGTCCCCGATGCGACGGTGGCCGATACCCTGAACAACCAGGTCATCACCAAGCTGCGCTCGCAATATCTCGAGCTGGCCAACCGCGAGGCCGACTGGTCGTCGCGCTACGGCTACAATCATTTGGCCGCCGTCAACCTGCGCAACCAGATGCGCGAGATCCAGTCGTCGATCATCGATGAACTGAAGCGGCTCGCCGAGAGCTACAAGAGCGACTATGCGATCGCCCTGCAGCGCCAGAACGAGATCGAGCGCGCCGTGAACGACTCGGTGTCGCAGTCGCAGTCGACCAACCAGGCGCAAGTCACGCTGCGCGAGCTCGAGAGCTCGGCGCAGACCTATCGCTCGCTCTACGACAATTTCCTGCAGCGCTACATGGAAAACGTGCAGCAACAGTCGTTCCCGGTCAGCGAGGCGCGGGTGATCACCCGCGCGTCGCGTCCGCTCAGCAAGAGCCATCCGCAGACCTTGGTCGTGCTCGCGCTCTCGGCGCTCGGCGGCCTGATCGCCGGGCTCGGGCTCGGCGTGTTGCGCGACCTCTATGACCGGGTGTTCCGCACCGCTGAAATGGTCGAGACGATCCTCGAGGCCGACTGCGTCGCCATCGTTCCCCGCGTCTCGCCGGGCCAGATCAAGGCGCCGGTCGCCAGTCGTCCCAGTCTGCCGATCGGTCCGCGCACGATCCGGCGCGGCGACGAGCCGGTGCTATGGGCGGCGATCGATTCGCCATTCTCGCGGTTCTCGGAAGCGATCCGCTCGATCAAGGTCAATGCCGACCTCAACGTCACCAAGCCGTCGAAGATCCTCGGGCTGACCTCGGCGCTGCCCAACGAGGGCAAGTCGACGTTGGCCTTCGTGTTTGCGCAACTGGTTGCCCAGAGCGGGGCCCGCGTGCTCCTGATCGATTGCGACCTGCGCAATCCCTCGCTCAGCCGCAAGGTCGCCGCGACTGCCGAGCGCGGCATCCTCGACGTGCTGTCGAACAATGCGACCTTGCAGGACACGCTATGGCGCGATCCCGAGACCGGCCTCGCCTTCCTGCCTGGCGCCACGCGATCGCGCATCGCGCATTCGCACGACGTGCTGGCCTCCGACCAGATGAGGGATTTCATCGACGGGGCCCGCAGCCACTATGATTACGTGATCGTCGATTTCCCGCCGCTCACGCCGGTGGTCGATGTCCGCATCACCGCCCACTTCGTCGATTCCTTCGTCTTCATCGTGGAATGGGGCAAGACGCAGGTGCAGGTGGTCGAGCGTGCGCTGCGCAGTGCGCGAGCGGTCAACGAGAACCTGCTCGGCGTCGTGCTCAACAAGGCCGATATCGCCGCGATGAGCCGCTATAGCGGCTATGGCGGCAAGAACTACTATTACAACTCGCACTATGGGCGATATGGCTACACCGAGTGAGACGCACGGCGGGTTGCCCGGGCGCGCAGCCGCCTGGCTTGCGCGCGGCTTGCTGGCCGCGGTCGCGTGCTCGTCCGTCGCCTGGGGCACGACCACCTTGCCGGACTTTGTCGACCAGACCCGACTCGACGGCGCAAAGGACCTGATCCTTCGCAACGTACCGGTCAGCGACGCCGAGCTCGATGACCTCGGTCTGCTGCTGTCGCGCGCCGTGGCGGAGAAGTATTGCATGCCGGCCATCGATCGCAGCGCGGCGGTGATCCGGCTGCGGCTCGCCGAGAACGCGCTCGCATCCGGCGAGCAGGTCGACGCCCGGATGGGCGAGCTTGACGAAGCTGTCCGCAAATCGCTGGGCTGCGCGCCGGCCGATCCCTATCTCTGGCTCGTGCTGTTCTGGCTTCGCAATATACGGCAGGGCTTGAGCGACGCCAATTTCGACCTGCTGCGGATGTCGTACCGGCTCGGACCCAATGAGGGCTGGATCGTGGTCAAGCGCAGCGCGATGGCGCTCGCAATGTTCGACGCGCTGCCGCCTGACCTTTCGTCCGACGTGGTTGCCGAGTTCGCGCGTCTGGTGAAGACCGAACTGTACACCGAGGCAATCGATCTCCTGAAGGGGCCGGGCTGGGCGCACCGCGACACGCTGCTGGCCGGCCTTGCAGCTGTCCCGCAACGGAACGTCGACATCCTGACCCGCACCATGGCCGACATTGGATACGATCTCGACCGCCGCTCGCCGGCGGAACGCCGCAATTGGGAGCGCAAATCATACGACCGCCTCGACGAGCCTGCCCGAATGCCGCCGGAGGCGAGCGCTAGGCCATGACGATGGAATTTTGCATCGGACAGCACAACGCGCATTATGAGGGCGTCTATTCGGCGCAGGAGCGCGACTGGCGCCGCGTCTGCGCGGTCGACAAGGCCGATCATATCGCCGGCTTGCTCGGCGCAGCCGCCGCGAAGGTAGGCAATGTGCTCGAGGTCGGCTGCGGCACCGGCGCCGTGCTGGCGCGGCTGTCGGCGATCGGCGTCGGCCGCGACTTCACCGGCATCGACGTGATCGATCCCGCGACCAATCTGGAGATCGACGGCGCCGCTTCGGCTCCGTTCCGCTGGTCCAGCTATGACGGCGTGACGATCCCGTTCGCCGACGGATCGTTCGACCTCGTCTATGCCAGCCACGTCCTGGAGCACGTGCCCGAACCGCGCGCATTCCTGCACGAGCTCGCCCGGGTCGCGCGGACCTTTGTCTATGTCGAGGTGCCGTGCGAGCTGCACGCGCGGACCAATCGCCGGGCGTTGCAATCGACGCTCGACATCGGCCATATCAATTTCTACACGCCCGACACGTTCCGCCTGGTGCTGGAGACGGCCGGGCTCCGCGTCACCGGCTTCGGCACCTATGATCACAGCCTGCCGGTTCATGCGTTCCATTCGTCGCGGGTGAAGGGGCTCGCCAAAAGCATTGTGCGGAAGTCGCTGTTGTCGGTCGGCCCGGCGTTCGCGACCCGGCTTGCGACCTATCATTGCGGGGCGCTCTGCCGGCGTGACGAGGCGCAGGCGCTGCCGCGGGACCGGTAAGCCATGGCGCCCCGCGTGGTCGTCTTCAACAACATGATCACACCCTACACCAACCGTCTCTACAACGAGCTGGCCAGCCGCGGGCTGGATCTCGCCGTGCTGTCCTGTACACCGCAGGAGGCCGATCGCTCCTGGGCCGGCTCGTTCACGACGCGCTACATCACGCGCACGGTGCCGGGTGTATCGATTCCGCTGTCGCGGTCGCGTCACACCCATGTCAATATCGGGGTCGGGCGCGCCTTGAATGCGCTCGCGCCCGACCTGCTGTTCGTGAACGGTCTTTATCCCTCGATGCTGGCGGGCGCGGCATGGGCGCGCGCCAACGGCAAGGCGCTCGCGCTGACGATCGACGGCTGGCGCGAGACGATGCCCAACACCGCCTATCACCGTCTGGCGCGACCCTGGCTGCTGCGCCAGTGCGACGCAGTGGTGTGTTGCAGCGACAAGGGCAGGGCGTATTTCCGCGGCGAAGGCGTTCGCGCCGACGATCTGTTCGTGGTGCCGTTGGTGCCGGCATGGGATCCGCCGGCGATTGTGCCGGCATTCGACGACCGTCCATTTCATCTGCTCTGGTGCGCCCGCCTCAATGACGGCGCCAAGAACGCGATCTTCTTCGAGAACGTCGCGATCGCGCTTGGCCGGATCGTGCCCGGACTGAAGGTGCGCGTGGTCGGGTCGGGTGCAGCCGAGCGGCGCATGCTGGCTCGGCTCGGCGGTGCCGGCATCGATGTCAGCCACGACCGCTATCTGCCGTGGCAGGCGATATCGGACGCTTTTCTGCAGTCGCGGCTGTTGCTGCTGCCTTCACTGCTGGAACCGTGGGGCCTGGTGTGCAACGAGGCCCTGCAGTGCGGGGTTCCGTGCCTGGTGTCGCCCCATGTCGGGGCAGGCGGCGAGTTGGTCCGTGACCAGGACAACGGCTATGTTTGCGCGCTCGATGAACAGGTTTGGGTCGACGCGGCGCGCGGCTTGCTCGAACATCCCGCGCACTGGGAGGCGATGTCGCGGCAGGCCCGGCAGAGCGTGCGACGCGATGCGCTTGCCGACGCCGCGGCGCGTTTTGCGGCCGCGGTCGATCATCTCTTGAGGGCTCCGGCCCGGCAGGAGGCCGTGCAATGATTGGCAGATGGTGGCTGCGAACCGATGTCTTTCTGCACGCCTATCTGGTGATGGTGCTCGGCTGCATCTATTTCCTGTTCAATTTCATCGAGGGCATCTCGTTCGCGGAAAGGGCCGGGGAATCCACGCTGTTCCGCGGCGCCTGGCTGCTGCTCTACATCCTCCTGGTGCTGCACATTGCAATCGATCGGAAGCGCTTCGGCCTGCTGATGCTGCAGTCGCATCTCTATCTGACGTTCATCGCCTTCGCCCTGGTATCACTGGCGCTGAGCGCCGACCCCGCCGGCTCGTCGATCAAGTTCGCGATGTATCTGTTGACCACGATGTTCTCGGCGTGGGTCGTGATCAGCTGCCCGGTCGATCGTCTCGTCGATGCGCTGTTCCGGATCGGGATCGTGGTGCTGATCGTTCACGTCCTGCTGTTTCCGGTGATCGGCTCGCAATGGGATTACGACCCGCTGCATCGGCCGACGGTGCTCGGAACCCAGGCCTATGCCGGCGTGTTCGGTCACAAGAACCTCGCGGGCGCATTCTTCGGTCTCATGGTGCTGATCTGCTTCGTGCGCATGCTGGCAGGACCGCGCCGCCAGTTCGGCTGGACGCTGCTGCTGATGGGATGTCATCTTTTTGCGCTCGCCGCGGCCGGCGCCGCAGGTCCGCTGATCAGCATGTTGACGGCGCTTGCCGTGACCTTCGGGCTCGTGCTCGTGGTGCTCGGGCACAGGGGGGCTGCCTCGATCTATTGGCTTGGCCTCGCTCTTGTTGCGCTTGTCGTGTTCGTCCTGCCGAGCGACGAGTTGTACGGGCTGGTGGGCCGCAGCGGAAACCTGACCGGCCGCTCGTTCCTCTGGTCGGTCTGGCCGCACTTCTTCTGGCAGCACCCCTGGCTCGGCTACGGGTTTTCGGGATTCTTCAACGAACTGCCGAATTCGCCGGTGAACGAGCTGACGAGCATGGCGCCGTGGAATACCGAGTTCGGCTCGTTCGAGAATTCCTATCTTGACGCCTTTCTCCAGTTCGGCCTGCTCGGCGGTGCGCTCTATATGCTGCTGCTGGCGCGCGCATTGTGGAACAGCATCGTCTTCGCGTTCGAGCGGAGAGGGATGTACTGCATGGCACCATTCGCGATGCTGCTGTTCGTCGTGATCGCGTCGGCCAATGACTCCAGCCAGCTGCTGCACAATTATTTCGGCTGCGTGCTGGTGTTCTGGTGCTATTTCGGCCCGGAGGCCAGGCTGCAGATGGCGCCGCGGCGGACATTCAACAGATTGCGGGTGAGTGAGGCGTGAGTGCGTTGACCGACAGGCTGGACCGGGTGGCGGCTCAGACCCGGGTCGCCGGTGCCATGAGCGGATTGCTTCGCCGGCTGCGGCATGCCGGGGGCAATGTCGCGCTTGGCCTGATCGATCAGGCGCTGCTGAGCGGGTCTGCCTTCGTGCTGACGATCGTGCTCGCCAACGTGCTCGACATCAATTCATTCGGCAGGTTCAGCGTCGCCTGGGCATTCTCGATCCTGATCGAGGCGGTGTTTCTGCGCGGCCTGTTCGACGACGGGCTGCCGGCGACCGCGCATCGCATCCCGAAGTCGCTATGGCCGCAGCTGCGGCTCGGCCTCTATCTGTCGTCGCTGCTCGTCTCGGGTGCGCTCGGCCTGCTGCTGGTGGGTGCGGGGCTTGTGATCGCAGCCGTCGGCGGGGACGCCGGCGGGCTCGTGATCGCAACCGGGCTCGCGATCCCGGCGGTTCGGCTGCAGAGCATGTTCCGCCGGATCTGCTATCTCGACGGGCGACTGCCGCGCGCGCTGGCGTCCTCGCTGACCTATTGCGTGGCGCTGGTCGTCTCGGCCGGGCTGATGATCGCGCTCAAGCTCGCCGGCGCCGCCGCGGCGATGGCGTGTATCGCGATCTCGGCCGCGCTCGCCGGCAGCCTGCTGCTGGCCCACACCCGCGAGCTGGCCTGGCCGCAAGCCAGAATCTTCCGCGGCTCGCTGCGGCGGCTGTTTCGGAACGGGCGCTGGTTCGTCGCGACCTCGCTCACCTACTGGATCGGCAGCATCGGGCTGATCCCGGTCTGCGGCTTCCTGATCGGGCTGGACGCGAGCGCGTCGCTGCGAATCCTGCTGTTGGTGTTCGCACCGCTCAGCCAATTTTGCGCGACGATGTTCTCGGTTCGCCTGCCGGAAATCGCGGCCGAACTGCGCGCCGGCCGGCGCAGCGCGGTCGCCGCTGCCGCGCGCGAAAATGCCCTGTTGCTCGGATCGATCGCCGCGGCCTATGGGGCGGCGGTCGTGCTGCTCGGCCAGCGCATTCTGGCGCTTGTCATCCACGGACAGAGCTATGAGATCGGCACCGGCAGCCTCGCCTTGATGGGCGCTGCGATGGCGCTCGACGCGGTGTGGCTCGGCCTCGCGCTGCCGCTGTTTGCGACCGGCAAGCCGCAGCGGTTCATGCTGAGCCGGATTGCCGGCCTCGTCGCGCTGTGCTGCGTCCTGCCGTTCGCAGCCGAGGCCTGGCAGGTGATGGGCGCGGTTGCGGCGATGGTGGCCTCCAGCGCGGCGTCGGTGATCACGGTTGTGCTGACCAATTCGGCGCGGGAGCGGACATGACCGACGACGCGCGCGGCGGCTCGCTCGAAAAGCTGCATATCGGTGCCTTCAATTGCGGCATCGACGGCTGGATCAATACCGACATCACGATGCACCTGTGGATCGCGCGGGTGCCGTTCGCGGCGAAAGCGCTACATCTCGCCGGCATGCTGAGCGATGCCCGCTATGCCGAGCATCGCCAAGGCAAGTTTGCCGGACTGCGCCACATGAACCTGACCAAGCCGCTGCCGTTCGCGGATCGCAGCCTCTCGGCGGTGTTCAGCGCGCACGTCTTCGAGCACCTGTTTCCCGACGAGGTCGAGCGGCTGGCGCGCGAGATCGCGCGGGTGCTGGCGCCTGGCGGGGTATGTCGCATCGTCGTCCCCGACATGGAGCGGATCGTCGCGCTCTACGATCCGGCGGCGCCGCTGGCTTTCCTCAAGGGCGTTTTCGAGATCGATCGCCGCAAGGAGGCCGCCTTCGCGCATCACTGGGGCTTTACCCGCGCCTCGCTCGCCGCGCTATTCCGCAACGCCGGCTGTTCGGAAACCTACACCCGTGCCTATCGCGAGGGGGTCTGTCCCGACATCGACCGGCTCGACAACCGGCCGGACGAGTCGATCTTCTTCGAGGCCATCAAGTGAGCGCGACAGGAAAATCGATGCATCGTAGCGTGAGGGATCGCGCATGCCGTGCTAGACCGGACCGACCGGTAGCAGGAGACTGACCTTGCTGGGTGCGATTCAAGCCCGATTTTCCAATGCAGCGCGCCAGCGGCGCGGCGAATTCCTCGTTCGCACCGTGAACCTGCCGCTTGATGCGAAAATCCTCGATCTTGGCGGCGGAACCGGCCGCCACATTCGCGCGATCCTGCCGCGCCATACCGACATCACGGTCTGCGACATATCTGCCGATGATTTGAAGGCCGCGCGCGAGCGCTTTGGATTCAAGACGGTCCTGCTCCGGGAGACCGAGCGCCTGCCGTTCGACGATCAGGCGTTCGACTTCTGCTTCTGCTCGTCGGTGATCGAACATGTCACCGGGCCGAAGCAGGATGTCGTGACGATCGAGGACGAAGCGGCGTTTCAGAGCATCGCGCGCGCGCATCAGAACCGTTTTGCGGGCGAGATCTCGCGGGTCGCAAAGTCCTTCTACGTGCAGACGCCGTACCGGTACTTTCCGATCGAAAGCCATACCTGGCTGCCGGGCATCATCGTCTTGCTGCCGAGGCGGCTGCAGATCGCGCTGATCGAGCGATTCAATCGCTTCTGGTTCAAGCGCACCGCGCCCGACTGGCATCTGTTCGACTGGCGCGAGATGACCGAAACGTTTCCGGACGCGAAGATCTATCGCGAACGCTATCTCGGCATGACCAAATCGCTGATGGCGATCAAGGCCTGAGGCAGCTATCCGCCTGCCAAGTCAATCGTCGCGCCGGGCCAGGATGTTGATCAGCGTGCCCACTGCGGGCTGGCGATCGAGTGCCGGCGGCAGCGGGGAGCCGGCAAAGCTGCTCCCCAGCATCGTGAAGCCGAGTTGTCGGAGCAGACCCTGCATGGCCGCCGGCGAGGTATCGAATTTGGAGAATGCGAGATAGCGAAACAGCGGCCGCGCCGACACGCGCGAAGAGGCCGCATGCGCGAGCTTGTAGCTCCGGCGCAGCAGCGATCCGCGGTTGGGGATCGAGAGCAGCAACAGCCCGCCGGGCATGAGCACGCGATGCATCTCGGCGAGGCACTGCGCCACGTCGGGAACATATTCCAGCACGCTCGCGCACAGCGCGCCGTCGAAGGATCTATCGGGAAACGGCAGGCTTGCGATGGTCGGAATCTGCCGGAATTTGAGCCGCCCGGCGAGCGTGCCGTCGGCGCCGCGGCCGCGAGCCGCCGCAATCATCTCCGATGAGGCGTCGACGCCGGTGACGTCGCAACCGCGTGCGGCGAGCAGGCGGGACAGCGTTCCGGTGCCGCAACCGGCGTCGAGCCAGCGCTGTCCGTTGAGGTCCGCGTTCCCGAGCAGACCGAACATCGCGGCCGTCCGCGCCTTGAAGGTGCGGCTTTGATGCAGCGTCTCCCACCCCGACGAAATCTCGTCGTGAAAGCGGATTTCGGGTCGCTCGCGGGTCTGGCCCATGGTGGCCATGATATTCCCTACCAGTGAAAGCCGCTCACTTTGGCGCGCACCTGCTCGGGCAATCCGATCTCCGACAGTTCGAGCACGACCTGGTCGGGACGGGTCGCCGTCAGCGCCGCAACGAAGCGCGGATCCGCCGTCGTCAGCACAATAATGTCGGCCCATTCGATGGTTTCCGTCACGTCGTCGTTCAACAGGCCGACCAGTTCCGGATTGCGCATCAGGAAATCCCGGTTGGCGCCGATCAGTTGCGAGAGCTGCACGTTGGGGTCGTAGATCCGGATGTCGCGCCGCTCGCCGCGCAGGCTCTTCACCAGCCTCACGAAGGGACTGTCGCGGACGTCGTCGGTGCCGGCCTTGAAGCTGATGCCGAGGAACGCGATGCGGCGGCCCTCATGCGACAGGATCCAGTCGGCGCCGCGCGACATGATCATGTCATTGCTCGGCAGGATGCTCTCGAGCACCGGCGTCGACAGTCCGCGGCTGTGTGCCAAGTGTTTCAGCGCCTTGACGTCCTTGGGCAGGCAGGAGCCGCCGAACGCAAAGCCCGGCCGCAAATAGGCCGGCGAGATGTTGAGCCTTGTGTCCTGCATGAAGATGTTCATGACGTCGCGCCCGTCGATGCCGAGCGTCTTCGCGATCGTGCCGATCTCGTTGGCAAAGCTGACCTTGAGCGCATGCCAGCTGTTGTCGACATATTTCACCAGTTCCGCGGTCTCGACCGGCGGCGTGATCTTGGCGCCCGGCAGGTCCTTGTAGAGCGCCATGACGCGGTCGGCGGTTTCCTGATTGAAAGCGCCGACCACGGTCTTGGACGGCGCGTTGAAATCCGCAATCGCGCTGCCCTCGCGCAGGAACTCGGGATTGAACGCAAGGTCGAAATCGCGTCCGATCCTGTTGCCGGAGGCTTCCTCGATCAGCGGCCCGACGGTGCCGCGGGTGGTGCCAGGCAGCACGGTGGAGCGGATCGTCACGGTGTGCGGCGCGTTCTTGGCGCGCAGTCCGCGGCCGATCTCGATCGCGACTTGTCGGATCGCGGTCAGGTCGAGGTTGCCATTGCCGGAGGAGGGCGTGCCGACGCAGACCATCGATATGTCGCTGTTGACGATCGCTTCGGTGGCGTCGGTGGTCGCGGTCAGCTGACCGGTTGCCACCGCGCGCGCCACCTTGTCCGAGATGCCCGGCTCGACGACCGGCGACCTGCCTCCGCGGATCAGGTCGACCTTCGCAACGCTCTTGTCGACGCCGATGATCTGGTGGCCGAGCTCGGTGAAGCAGGCGGCGCACACCGTTCCGACATAGCCGAGGCCGAAAATGCTGACGTTCATGCTTCGACCTTCAACAATCCAGGACGTGCGCGTGGCCGCAGCCGCGTCGCGTTTGACGTGAGTGAGGCGGCTGCGCGTTCAAGACGATGCCCGCCCGGCGGCTGCGTTCGCGCTGGAAGGTTGCGAGGTCGGCCGCTCGGCGGGGACATGCGCGCGCGGTGCGCGGTTCTGCGCGGGGACCTTCCCGGCGAACAACGCCTCATAGGCCGCGAGCAGCTTCGGCTCCTCATGTGTCCACGAGAGTGCGCGCTCGACGCGATTGCGGCCAAACGCCCCCATCGTCTGTCGCAACGACGGATCGTCGATCAACGTGATGATCTTGCTGGCAAAATCCTTTGGATCGTTCTTCGCGGAATAGAGCGAGGCGTCGAGCGCCGAGCGGCGGCCTTCGCGAACGTCGAACTGAACGATCGGCCGTCCGAGCGCCATGTATTCCATGATCTTGTTCATGGTGGAGATGTCGTTCATCGGCGTGACGCGGTCCGGATTGACGCAGACGTCAGCGGTCGAGAGCATCGTGAACAGCGCGTCATCCGCGATGGCGCCGGTGAAGTTCACGTAGTCGGAGAGCTGCATCTCCTCGCAGAGCTTGACCACGGCATTCCACTCTGGCCCGGTGCCAGCGATGTTGAACTGGATGTCGGTGCGGCCGAGATCGTGCACGATGTGGCCGATCGACTGCAGTAGAAGATCGATGCCTTCCGATTGGCCGATCACGCCGACATAGCCGACGCTGTAGCGCCGGCCACGGCGCCAGGCCGGATCGGCCGGCCGCGAGCGCACCCGGTCGAGATTGGGGCCGGATCGCACCACGAAAACCCGGCTGGCCGGCATACCGCCGCGCGTGATCGCGATCTCGCGATAGGATTCGTTAGTCGCGATCGAGATGCTCGCCGTCTTGAAGGTGAGATATTCGACCAGCCGCAGCAGCTGCCAGAAGAAGTCCCTGCGGCCGAATTTCGCCTCGTAGAGCTCAGGATTGACGTCGTGATGATCGAACACGAAGCGCTTGCCGCCGAGTTTGAACAACAGGCCGATCAGGAAGATCAGGTCGGGCGGATTGCAGCCCTGGATCACGTCGAAGCCGTGCTTCCACGCCACCTTGATCGCGAGCAGCGTTTCCCAAAACAGCGCGACCGGATATTCGATCAGGTAGGCAGCGATCCCGCGCGCTTCCACGGGCATCGGATGGCGATAAATGTGAATGCCTTCGGGGCATTCGTAGGATTCGTCATGGCCGCGGCCCTTCGGGCAGATCACAGAAACTTCATAGCCCGCCTTGCGCAGCGACGTTGCTTCGCACCACACCCTGCGATCGAAAGGAACCGGAAGGTTCTCGACGATGAACAGGATCCGCCGCGGTGATGGTTCAGCTCTCGACATCTGAGATGATCTATACCATTGACCTAACAACATCACAATCCGACTAACATCGGCATTAACATGCGTGGCTTCCACTATGCAATCCCGGCACCGATGTGACGGCGACGAGACAGGGACATGGCAGGCAGAGTGAGGGATTGGGGCCAAAGGGCATTGATTGCGCTGGTTTTGAGCGCGGTGCTGCCGCTGGCCTACAAATGGCCGCTGCAGTGGAGTGGTTCGACGTCAAGCGATGCGCTGAGTGCGAGCCGCGTGAACGCGGTGATCCCGCCGACGCTTTTCGGCATGACCATCAATGCGATCGGACAGTCGCAGCCAAAGTCGCAGCCCTGGCCGGAGCTCAAATTCGACGGCGTTCGGCTATGGGGCGCGATCTACTGGGCACAGATTAATCCGGCGCCCGGCATCTACAATTGGGCGCGCTTCGATGCCATCCTGGCGGCGGCCGAGCGAGAACACGTCGAGATCGTTCTCAATCTCGCCTATACGCCGCGCTGGGCCGCGTCGGTGAAGGATGCGCCGCCGGCGTTCACGCCCGGTGCAAGCTCACCGCCGGCCGATCTCGCGTCATGGGACGACTGGGTGCGCGCGGCCGTGGCGCGCGCCGCCGGCCGCATCAAATACTGGGAAATCTGGAACGAGCCCGAGGATCCCAAATATTACTCGGGCGATATCGCGACCATGGTCCAGCTGCAGAAGCGGGCCTACGAGATCATTAAAGCCAGCGATCCCACCTTGACCGTGCTGACACCGCCGTCCAACGGCACGCCGGACGGATATCGCTGGCAACAGGCCTTCATGGCGCAAGGCGGCGGACAATATGCCGATGTGTTCGCCTTTCACGGCTACACGAGCGAACCCGAAGCGGTGATTGGAATCATTGCGCGCTTCAGGAAAATCCTCGCCGCACACGACCTGTCCGCGAGGCCAATCTGGGACACCGAGGCCGGCTGGTCGTCCTATGAGGACAATCCGGACGGGTGTCTGGCGCGCGCCTACATCCTGAAATGGATCAGCGGCGTCGACCGGTTCTATTGGTACGAGTTTGCCGGAGGCGGCAGCGACTTTGGAAAATTATGGGACCCGGCGCGCGGGCTGCTTCCGAGCGGAATTGCCTACCGCACGATCCAGTCCTGGTTGGTCGGTGCAAGCGTCGTGGCGGCAGGCAGGACGGCGCCGTCGACCTGGCGCGTCGAGCTTCGCATGCCGGATGGCCGCAACGGCTTGATCCTCTGGACCACCAAAGGCCGGTCCGTTTATCGGGTCGACCCGCGCTTCAGCCTTTACCAGGGCCTCGACGGCGGCGAAGGGCCTGTCGCCAACGGCGAGGTCGAGATCTCGCCAAAACCGGTCCTGTTGCTGGAATGATAACAATGTTAAGTCTCCGGCAATGAGACAATTATGACGATGATCCTGGCTTCATTGCGGGCGGCAGGCGCGATACAAGGAGCGCTGTTAACTTGAGGCGATTGACCGACCGTGAAGCAGATCGCGCAGAACTATAAGAGCGGCGAGCTCAAGCTGATCGATGTGCCGGCGCCGCGCTGCCGCCCCGGCGGGGTTTTGGTGCGCACGGCGTTCTCGGCGGTGTCGACCGGCACCGAGATGATGAAGTTCACCGAAGGTCGCCTGTCGCTGCTCGGCAAGGCGCGCGCGCGACCTGACCAGGTTGCCAAGGTGGTGCGTTCGGTCCGTCAGCAGGGGTTGGCTGCGACCTATCAGAAGGTGATGAACCGCCTCGATTCCTACACGCCGCTCGGCTACTCGCTGTCGGGCACCGTCGTGGAGGTGGGCGAGGGCGTCGGCGGCTTCTCGGTCGGACAGCGTGTCTGCTGCGGCGGCAATCAATATGCAACCCACGCCGAATATAATTGGGTGCCGGTGAACCTCTGCGTGCCGCTGCCGGACAGCGCTGCGCTGGACCAGGCCGCATTCACCACGATCGCCTCGATCGCGCTGCAGGCGATGCGCCAGTCGGAGATCCGTTTCGGCGAGACCGCCTGCGTGATCGGCCTTGGCCTGATCGGGCAGATCATGGTGCGGTTGCTGCGCAGCGCCGGTGTCGTGGTCGTCGGGCTCGACAGGCTGGAGGCGCGATGCCGGCAGGCGGAGGCTGCTGGCGCCGCGGTCTGTGCCGTCGCATCGGATGATGCCGCGGCCGAATTCCGCGCCCGGATCGACCAGCTGACCGCAGGCAACGGCGTCGATTGCGTGTTCATCACCGCAGGCAGCGACGATCCCGATCTCGCGTCGCGTTCGGCGGCGCTGCTGCGCGACCGCGGCCGCATTGTCGATATCGGCAAATGCACGCTGAACCTGCCGTGGAGCGAATTCTACGACAAGGAGCTCGACGTGCGCTTCTCGCGCTCCTACGGCCCCGGCCGCTACGATCCGCTCTATGAGGAGGGCGGCATCGATTATCCGATCGGTCATGTGCGCTGGACCGAGAAGCGCAATATGGAGGCGATCGTCGCGCTGCTCGCCGACGGGCGGCTCGATTTTTCCTCGCTGATTTCCGAAACGGCGCCGCTGGAGCAGGCGACGTCGGCGTTCGAGCGCATGAGCCGTGGCGAGGTCGGTCTCGGCATGGTGTTCGCCTATCCGGACGCCGCTCCCCGCGCGATGCAGATGACCTATCGTCCGGCGGTTGCCCTGCGCAGCGGCCGGGTGCGGCTCGGCGTCATCGGCGCCGGCAATTATGCCTCCAGCATGCTGTTGCCGCAGCTTGCGAGCAACCAGCGCGTCGATCTCGTCGAGGTCGCCACCAATACCGGCCTGAGCGGCGCCACGGCAGTCCGCAAGTTCGGCTTCGCGCGTGCCTCGACGGATGCGGCCTCGGTGCTCGGCGCCGACGACATCGATGCCGTGCTGATCGCAACGCGCCATGCCTCCCATGCCGACCTCGCGACGCAGGCGCTGCGCGCCGGCAAGGCGGTGTTTGTCGAGAAGCCCTTGGCGATCGATACGAGCTCGCTCGATCGATTGGAGCAGGTGATCCGGGAAACCGGCAACAGCCGGCTGATGGTCGGCTTCAACCGCCGCTTTTCGCCGCTGCTGCAGGGCATGCGCGCGGCGTTCGCGCCGGCAGGACCGCAGACCCTGCAATATCGCGTCATCGCCGGGCCGCTGGAGAAATCGTCCTGGTATCTGCAGGCCGAGAGCGAAGGCAGCCGCTTCGTCGGCGAGGGCGGCCATTTCATCGACGTATTGTGCTGGTGGCTCGGCGCCGAGCCGGTGCGTGTCTCCGCGAGCACGGCGGGCAGGGACGTCGACAATCTCGTCGCCACCTTCGATTTTTCCGACGGTTCGGTCGCGAGTCTCAGCTATCTCACCGGCGGCGATCCGCGGGTGCCGAAGGAAGCGCTCGAGATATCGGCAAGCACGGGTTTTGCCGCCTTCGACAATTTCTCGGGCTTCGAGGTCTGGCACGCCGGACAGCGCACGGCGAAGACGGCGCGGCTCGACAAGGGCCAGCGGCCGATGCTGGATGCCTTCATCGCAGCGGTCGCATCGGGAGCCGCGATGCCGATTGCGCTCGACTCGCTGCTGGCGACCACGCGCGCAACGCTTGCCGTGCAGGAAAGCGCGGCCGCCGGGATGCCGATCGATCTGACGGCCGGCGCGGCAGAGCAGGGCGTCGCGCACGCCTCGACGGCGTGAGATGAATCCGGCCTGGTATCTGCGCAGGCTGCAGCGCATGGAGCCGTCCGAGCTTGCGGGGCGGGTGAACGACCAGGTGCTGCATTTGCTCTGGCGGATCACTCCGCCGGATATCGCGCGGCGTGCCGGCGCCAGGCTCGCTGCCGGCCCGCGGCAGCCGCGCCTGAAGCCGCTGCCTTCGCGGGCCAGCGCTCCGCAACAGGCCGCCGAACGGCTGATCCAGAGCGCCGACCGGATTCTCGCCGGGCACTGGCGGATTTTCGCCAGGGATCATGGGGCCCTCGGCGAATGGCCCGACTGGTTCGTCGATATCAGAAGCGGCAAGCGGGCGCCGGCCGGCGTGCACGCATTCGCGGTTCCCTATCGTGACGAAACCGCGGTCGGAAACATCAAATACATCTGGGAGCCGTCGCGTCACCACCATCTCACGGTGCTCGCGGCCGCGTATTACCTGAGCTCCGACGAGCGCTACGCCGTGCGCGCGGCCGAGCATCTGGTGAGCTGGTGGCGCGAAAATCCGTTCCCGCGCGGCCCGCACTGGATCAGCGGCATCGAGCTTGGCGTGCGGCTGATCTCATGGGCCTGGGTACGTCAGCTGCTGCAGAACTGGCCCGGCGCTGCCGCGCTGTTCGAGGACAACGAACTGTTCCTGACGCAGCTCTATGCGCATCAATACTGGCTGTCGCAGTTCCCAAGCCGTGGCTCCTCGGCCAACAACCACCTCATCGCGGAGGCTGCCGGGCAGTTCGTGGCGGCTTGCGTGTTTCCGTTCTTCCAGGACAGTGCGCGATGGCGCGAGCAATCGGCCGCCACACTGGCGCACGAAGCCGTTGCGCAGACGCTTGCCTGCGGCAGCAACAGCGAGCTCGCGACCGATTATCATGGCTTTGTTCTCGAACTGCTGCTGGCGGCGGCAGTGCAGGGCGAGTCCTCCGGACATCCGCTTGGCGATGCGGTGTGGACCACGATGTGCCGCATGAGCGACGTCATTGCTGCGATGCTGGACGATCGCGGTCATCCGCCGCGGCAGGGCGATGGCGACGACGGCATCGGCCTGTTGCTCGACGATCACGCCGGCAATCGCTGGCTCGGCTTGCTCGCCAGCGGCGCGCGCCTGTTCGGCGCTCTGCCATGGTGGCCCACATCGCCGGAGCCCGATCTGCGTAGCTTTGTGCTCACCGACGGCATCGAGGCCCGAGCGATCGCCGGGCGGCCCAAGCGCCGCCCGCATCTGCTCGAGGGGGCGGGACAGACCTTTCTGATCGATTCCGACCGCGCGGTGTGGTGCCGCTGTGACCATGGCCCGCATGGCTTCGGCCGCATTGCCGCCCACGCCCATGCGGACGCGTTGTCGCTCGAATGCAGGATCGGCGGTGTGGAGATCCTCGCCGACCCCGGCACCTATTGCTACCATGGCGATCCGCGATGGCGGGCCTACTTCCGCTCCACGCTGGCGCACAACACGCTGTGCCTGTTCGCGCGCGACCAGTCAGTGTCGGGCGGGCCGTTTCTCTGGACATGGCATGCGCAGAGCCGGCTTGTCGCCGCCAGCGGTCTGGACGATCGCGATGCGGATGCGAGCTGGGTCGCGGAGCATTCGGGATATCGCGACGAAGCAGGTGTCGTGCATCGCCGCTCGGCGCAATTGCAGCGTCAGGCGGCGCGGCTCGTCGTCACCGATACCGTGCTTGCTGATGAAGCGCTTGCGGTGCCGGCGAGCCTCAGCTGGCATCTCGGTCCCGAGGTCGAATGCAGGCTCGAAGGGCACAGGGCGCAGCTCGCATGGCCCGGCGGGCGCGGCGAGCTCGATCTGCCGGCGGCCCTCAGCTGGGTGCCGTATCGGGGTGACGAGACCATGCCGGCCGGCTGGTATTCGCCGTCCTTCGATCTCAAGGTGCCGGCGACGACCTTGATCGGCTGCGGTACGCTCGCGGGCGGGCAAAACCTGGTGACCGAGCTGCGCTGGTTTTCAGACCCGGCCAGATCATGAAGATCCTGGTCGCTCACAACAGGTATCAGGGACGCGGCGGCGAGGACGTCGTGTTTGAAGCGGAAGTCGACCTGCTGCGCGCCGCAGGACACAGCGTTGAAACGCTCACGGTCAGCAACGCGGCGATCAATTCGCTCCCCGCGCGCATCACGACCACGCTGTCGATCGCCGATAATGCGGAGGGAAAGCGGGTCGTGGCGGAAGCGATCGATCGCTTACGCCCCGACGTTGTGCACGTCCACAATTTCTTCCCGCTGCTGTCGCCCGCCGTGTTCGATCTCTGCCGGCAAAAGTGCGTGCCCGCGGTGGCGACCCTGCACAATTATCGCAGCATCTGCACCGGCGGCATGCTGCTGCGCGACGGCCGCATCTGCCACAAGTGCCTCGATCGCGGACACCTCTGGGGCGTCGTGCACCGCTGCTACCGCGGATCGCTTCCGGGCTCGATCGCCTCGGCCTACATGATCGCGCAGCACCAGCGCCGTGGCACCTGGACGCGTCCCGGCCTGCGCCTGATCGCGCTGACGCAGTTCGCCAAAGCCCTGTTCACGCAGGCCGGCTTCGACGCCGATCGGATCGACGTGAAACCGAATTTCATGGTCGATCCGGGGGCGCCCGATGCAGCCACGCCGCGCAGCGGGCTACTCTATGTTGGACGGCTGAGCCGCGAGAAGGGCGTCGGCGTGCTGCTCGAGGCCGTTGCGGGGACCGGCGTGCCCTTGCGCGTCGTGGGCGAGGGGCCGGAGCGTGCTGCGTTGGAGGCTCGGGCTTCCGATCATGTCACCTTCCTGGGCGGGCTCTCGCGCGATGAGGTGCTGCGGGAAATGGCGAATGCCCGGGCATTGGTGGTGCCGTCGCTATGGTACGAAGGATTTCCGATTGTCGTGGTCGAGGCCTTCGCGTGCGGCACGCCGGTCATCGCCTCCGAGATCGGCGGACTTGCCGAGGTGGTGAGCGCCGGCAAGACCGGCGCGCTGGTGCCGCCGGGCGACGCGGCCACGCTCCGAAATCGGATCAGTGAGGTTCTCGGCGCCGCCGAACTGACCGCCGCATGGGGACGGGCCGCACGAGCCGCCTATCTCGAGCGCTACGCGCCGGACGAGAACCGCCGGCTGCTCGAGGCCATCTACGCGCGGGCCGCCGGGGGATGATCGCCGCAGGTCGGCGCTCTGCCCGCGATCGGGCATCGCCGGTTCCATGCCGGCGTTGCTAACATATTGCGGCAAATCTGGTGTTAATTTGTTACAGCAGGGTGTCTGAGCGGCATCGCGCCAGGTTTTTGATCTTGCGGTCGAACGGCGCTGATTCTGCGGGTGATTCCGTGGATCTCGCTTGATCGAGCCCGCAAACTGCTGCCAAGGGGCGCTATAACACTGGCCGGTGGGGCGCCGGCTGCGAAGTTTGACGCTTTTTTGCAAAACGTCTCATGCGATGCAGAAATATTTTTTTCAGATCAGAAAATCGCGTCGAAGCGCTCACGGCATCAGCGAAATTCTGCGCTCCCGCGGTATCCGGGGGCCCCGTGAAACCCCGTATAATCGCTACCCTTTTTTGCGTCGCGGCTAACATTGGCGATTGGCCTGCGCCCAATGTTATAGTGCATTGGAAGTAGTGCTAAGTCCCGCATAAATCTCAGGGAACCAGGTGTTAACAGCGCATTGCTGATTGACACTCCGGCCTAACGGTCTTAACAATGGACTTAACAAGTTCGTAACCTGGGTCCACATTTGAGTTGCGTCGCAACAAACCAGTTGTGAATCAACAGCTTATGTGTGGGCGAGCGGCTTGAATCCTCGTATCCCAAGCAGGGGCTACATCGATGGCGACTTACAATCTAGACCAGACGGACCTCAAACACGCGATCAACGGAACGATCGATCACTCGACCCAGCAACAGATTCTTGACTATCTGATCAACGCGGGGATCGGATACACCAGCCCGGATAACGGCGCGACGATTCCGGTGCAGGAAGGGGCTGGGATCACCAACCCGGATCCGAACGCCAATGTTCTGATCGAAACCAACCCGATTAACACCGTTAACACCGACGCCAACCTGAAGGCGATCATCGAGGACACCAACAAGGACGTCACGCTGACGGTGAACGGCAGCACCCCGGTGCTGGTCGCGACCGGCCACGGCAACGATCAGGTGTTCATCAACAATACCGGCGACACGACGGTTCTCACCGGCTCCGGCAACGACACGATCTTCGGCGGTGCCGGTCACGACTCGATCGATGCCGGCTCCGGCAACGACGTGCTGGTCGACAACGTCTCCGGTCACAGCACGCTGGATGGCGGCAAGGGCAACGATCTGCTGTTCGGCTCCGGTGCCGACACCCTGAACGGTGGCTCCGGCAACGACACGCTCTACGGCGGCAGCTCGTCGCAGTTGAGTGGCGGTGACGGCAAGGACGTGCTGGTGTCCGGCAGCACCGCCGGCAATTCCAGCACGCTGGATGGCGGCAAGGGCAACGATGCGCTGTACGGTGGTGCGGGCAACGACAGCCTGGATGGCGGCGCCGGCAACGACTCGCTGTATGGCGGCTCCGGGGTCGACACGCTGCATGGCGGCAACGGCAATGACCTCCTTGTCGGCGGTGCTCAGACTGCTGCTGAGTTCGGCGGCAACGGCAAGGACGTGCTCTACTCGGGCAGCGATGCGTCGCACGCGACCTCGCTCGATGGCGGTGCCGGCAACGACTCGCTCTATGGCGGTGCCGGCAACGACACGCTGCATGGCGGTTCCGGCAACGATACGCTGGTCGCCGGCTCCGGCACGCAGACGCTGATCGGCGGCGACGGCAAGGACTCGTTCGTCGGCTCCGACACCGGTACGGCTTCGATGGTCGGCGGCTCCGGTCAGGACTACTTCTACCTGAACAACGCCACCAGCAGCGACACCATCGATGGCGGTGGCGGCAACAAGGACTCCCTGACCTTCCTGGATCACGCTTCGACCGACGTGAGCAACATCAGCTCTGGATCGAACGGTTCTATGGACATCACCTTCAGCAATGGTCAGGTGACCCAGATCAGCAACATCGAATACCTGATCTTCAACGATGGTAACTCGACCAAGCTGTAAGATCCTAGGTCTGCACTAAGCGAAAGCGCCGCCCCAACCGAGGTTGAGGCGGCGCTTTTCTCTTTGATCGCGGGCATGGCCGTCAGGAATGGGTAATTGAAATTGAACAATCGAATACGCTGCCGTTGATGATCATGACGCACCTGCGATGAGTTCGACGGCTCGCCTCAAGGGGAAGCGCATGCGCGCATCCCGATTGGAACTTTATCGGCCGATTCGCGCCGGATGCATCGAATCAATCACAAGTTCCGCCCGGGGCATTTCCGCCAATGGATGTTATAAGTTAGTTCGTCACATTCGGACCACGTAGCTTTTGTAAAGCCGTGCCGCTCGCTTGACACAACGGAGCTGCGCCCGATGGCTATCTGCGGCCCTGGCACCTTTGTTCAAGACGAACGATCGCTGCAGAACTCAGCCGCTTAACGAACTCGCGGAGCTCTCGAATTGGCCAAGAAAAAAATGCTGAATGCCGGCGCTGGATCGACGGTTACCAAGCGCATCCAGCCGCTCCTGACATCGCATGAATGGGACGAGATTCGATTGGACGTCGACGGCGGCGTGAACCCAGACGTCGTCGGGTCGATTACCGATCTTGCCCGGTTGTTCCCGGCGGCCTCGTTCGACGCGATCTGGTGTTCTCATGTCATGGAGCATCTCTACGCCCATGAGGTTCACCCCACATTCGTCCAGTTCCGCCAAGTCCTCAAGCCGGACGGATTCGCGTTGATCATGTCTCCCGACCTCGAGGCGGTCGCGCAGCACATGTTGACGCGCGGCCTCGGCGCGATCGCTTACGTCTCGCCGGCTGGTCCGATCCGGCCATTGGACATGATCTACGGGCATTCCGGCGCGATCGAGCAGGGGCGCTATCACATGGCGCACAAGACCGGCTTTTCGACCGAGCGGATGGGAAACCTGCTGCTCAGCGCCGGTTTCCCGACGGTTTCCGTTCGCAGCGGGAATTTTGAGATCTGCGCATTGGCGCTGATGCCGGAGGCCAGGGATGAGCGGATCAGGCCGCAGCTGGAGGCCTGCGGATTCGACTTCCAGGAGACGGTGACCGCCGACTCGTGATTTGTCGATGTTAAACAATGTTATAAGGTTCCCTGGTTAAATCGCGCGAGAACGTGCTCGAAATTGGCTTCGCGGCCTGCCGTGAAACATATCTTTTTCGAGTGACGCGCTGAAAATGCTGCGTTAGCGAACTAACAGTGATACGTTATATCTCGCTGGGACCGGACCTTGCGCAGTCGAAACTTCGAGGCATCCATGACCAAACACCTCTCGCTCGTCGGCGCACCTTCGGTGGAGGCGCTGCCACCTTCGGGCCTCGCTTGTCTCGTCATCGTGGCAAGGCAGCATGGCTTGCATCTGACCCCGTCCCAGCTGATCCACGACAACCTCCTGGGCGATCAGGAAGTCACGCTGGCCGAGCTTTTGAAGTGTGCGAATTCCTCGGGCATGACGGCAAAGGCCGTCACGCTGGACTGGAAGGGTCTGAGCCATCTCAAGAGGGCGCTGCCGGCCATCGTTCGGCTGCGCGACGGCAGCCACATGGTGCTGCTGCGCCTCGAAGGCGACGAGAACAGCTCCCGGGTGGTCCTGCAGGATCCGAACGCGAGCGAGGACGCGCTGCTCGTCATCGATCAGCCGCGCTTTGAGGACATCTGGTCGGGCGACGTCGTCATGGCCAAGCGCGACTATGAGATTTCCGACGAGACGCAGCCGTTCAGCTTCGGCTTTGTCACCGCATTGTTGTTCCGCGAACGGCGCATCCTGCGCGACGTCGCGATTGCGGCGCTGATCCTGGGCTTCATGGGCCTGGCACCGATCATGTTCTGGCGGCTGCTCTCGGACAAGGTTATCTTCTACAAGGCCTACAACACGTTCTATGTGCTGTGTACTGCGATGCTCGTGGTCATCGTGTTCGAGGCGGCATTCTCGTTCCTGCGGCAGTATCTGGTTCAGCGTTTGACGGCACGCCTCGACGTCAAACTGTCGACCTACGTGTTCGAGAAGGTGCTCAATCTGCCGATCGACTACTTCGAGCAGAATCCCGTCGGCCTGATTTCCCGGGATATCCGCGAAGTATTTCGAATTCGCGGCTTTCTGACCGGGCAGTTGTTCGGGACCATTCTCGATTCGACGACGCTGTTCTTCTTCCTGCCCGTCATGTTCTTCTTCAGCCCGCTCATGACGCTGATGGTTCTTGCCTTTGCTGCGATGATCGTGACCTGGCTGATCGTGATGCTGCCCGCCTATCGGAAGAAGTCCTCGGCAACCCTGGCGGCCGAAGGGGCACAGGGAGCGTTTCTGATCCAGAGCCTGAACGGCATGCGGACCATCAAATCGCTGGCGCTCGATGCGCGCCAGCGCCACATGTGGGACGTGCTGGTGGCGCGCGTCGCCAAGGCGCGGCTTGCGGAAGGCATGACCGGAACCGCCATCCAGACGCTGGTGAAGCCGTTGGAGCGGCTGGCGGTGAGTGCTCCCTATGCGTTCGGCGTCTACATGGCCGTGTCGAGTGGCGATCCGGTCTATGTTGGCGCGCTGTTTGCCTTTCTGATGCTGTCGCAGCGCGTTGCCGGCCCCCTGATGCAGATGGCCCAGCTCATCAACCAATATGACGAGGCGCGCACCGCGGTCACGATCGTCGGCAGGCTGGTGAATCAGCCGGCCGAGGAGGGACGCTCCGGCCATGGTGTGAGGGTCCCGCTGAAGGGGCTGGTCGAATTCTCCGGCGTCACGTTCAAGTACAAGGGCGCGGTGTCGCCGGCGCTCAACAATATTTCCTTCGAGATTCCGCTCGGTACGACGCTGGGCGTGATGGGCAAGAGCGGCTCGGGCAAGACGACGATCACGCGGCTATTGCAGCGCCTGCACTCCGACTATGGTGGGCTGATCAAGGTCGACGGGATCGATGTCCGCGAATACGATGTCGACCATCTCCGGCGCAACGTCGGCGTCGTGCTGCAGGAGAACTTTCTGTTCAGCGGCACGATCCGCGAGAATATTGCGGCCGCAAAGCCCGATGCGACCTTCGACGACATCGTCAGGGCGGCGCGATTGGCCGGTGCCGAGGAATTCATCGACAAGCTGCCGCGAGGCTACGAGACCTATATCTACGAGGGATCCACGAATCTTTCCGGCGGCCAGCGCCAGCGCCTCGCGATCGCGCGAGCGCTGATCGTCAATCCGCCGATTCTGATCCTGGACGAAGCGACCAGCGCGCTCGATGCGGAGAGCGAGACGATCGTGAACGCGAATATTTCGCGGATTGCCCATGGCCGCACGCTGATCATCATCTCGCACCGTCTGTCGTCGCTGACGAAGGCCGACGCGATCCTCGTCCTCAACCGCGGCGTCGTCGACGATATCGGTCGTCATGAGGAACTTCTTGAACGGAACGACATCTACAGCTCGCTCTGGTACCAGCAGAACACTCACCTTGCACCGGCGGGCCGCAATGAAAAGCATTTCAGGAGTCCGACCCTTGTCTCCTAATCAAGCTTCGCTCGCGACCGTTCGCCAGTTCCAGTCCGAGACCGATGCGATCCGCGAGGCCGCCGAGCCGTTGCTGGCCCGCGCAACGCTGTTCGTCCTGGTGGGGTTCCTCGCCGCCGTCGTGGCGATCATGTGCTTCACGCGCGTCGATCGCGTGATCACGAGCGTGGGCGGCAAGATCGTTCCCGTCGATCAGATCAACGTCCTGCAGGCTTTGGACGCGTCCATCATCAAGACGATCGATGTTCGGGAAGGTCAGCAGGTTGAGACGGGACAATTGCTCGCGACTCTGGACTCGACGTTCACGGCTGCCGATGTCACGCAGTACAAGCTGCAGGTTGCGAGCCTTGAGGCGCAGGTCGCCCGGGACGAGGCCGAATTGTCCGGAAAGCCGTTGTCGTACGGCCAATCCAACGATCCTGATGTCACTAGGTACAACTCCTTGCAAAAGGCGCTCTACGACCAGCGCGTCGCGCAGTACCACGCACAGGTGAACAGCTACGATTCCAAGATCAGCCAAACCGAAGCGACGATCCAGAAGTCGAAGAAGGACGACGAGCGGTACAGTCAGCGTGCCGAGATCGCCGGCAAGATCGAGGACATGCGCTCGACGCTCGCCGAAAGCGGCAGCGGGTCCAAGCTGAACCTGTATCTTTCGCAGGACACGCGCCTGGAGCTGTTGCGTCAGATCGACAACACGCACAACACTTTGCTGGAAGCGCAGCACCAGCTGGATTCCTTGAAGGCGGATCGCAACGCCTTCACCGAGCAGTGGAACGCGCAGCTGAGCCAGGATCTGGTCACGACGCGCAACAACCTTGATACGGCCCGCTCACAGTATGACAAGGCGATCAAGCATCAGGACCTCGTGCGGTGGACGGCTGCCGAGCCATCGGTCGTCTTGACCCTCGCCAAGCTCTCGGTCGGGTCCGTGCTGAAGCCGGGTGATCCCTTCATCACGCTGATGCCGCTCAAGACGCGGCTCGAGGCGGAGATCCAGATCCTGTCGCGCGACGTCGGCTTCGTCCGGCCCAACGACCCCTGCACGATGAAGGTCGATGCGTTCAACGCGGCGGAGCACGGTACGGCCGAAGGCAAGATTCGCTGGATCAGCGAAGGCGCCTTCACGAACGACGATGATGGAAAGCCTGTCGACGCCTTCTATAAGGCGCGGTGTTCGGTCGACCAGACCAACTTCAAGGATGTTCCGAAGACCTTCCGCCTCATCCCCGGCATGACGCTGCAGGGTGATGTCAATGTCGGCACCCGCTCGGTGGCGATGTATCTGCTCGGCGGCATGCTGCGCAGCGCAAAAGAAGCAATGCGCGAGCCATGACGGTATCGACGCGTTCCCTTCTCGACTTGCTGCGCCCCGGCTCGTCCCGTTCAGACTCGAAGCCGTTTGAACGGGGGCTGGAGGCGTACGAGAACCAGCAATATCTCGAGGCGTTGCGGTTTTGGCGGCTCGCCTCGCAAGCCGGCGATCCGGAGGCGGATTACCGGATCGGGCTGCTCTATGCGCGGAACGAGGGCGTTATCGGCAGCCTTCCGGATGCGGTCGCGTGGTACGAACGCGCCGCCCTGAAGGGACATACCGAAGCCCAATTCCAGCTTGGCTTGATCTACTTCAACGGCGTCAACGCCACGGTTGGACCGAACAGGCCAGAGATGTGGCGGCAATCCACTGCGGCGCGTCTGGGCGACAAGGCAGTCAACCTCCACGATCTGGTTTTCCCGAACGGAATCGGCGTGCCCAGGGATATCGACGCCGCGTTCCTCTGGTTATCGGTGGCGGCGGAGGCCGGCAAAGCGGAGGCGCAAGCGATCCTTGGCGATATGTACGCCAACGGGCAAGGCTGCACGAAAGATCACGCTGCCGCCCTGCGCTGGTACGAGGCCGCGGCCGAGCAGAAGGCGGCGGCCGGTGAGTTCGCGCTTGGCGATGTGTATTATCAGGGGCGGGGCGTTCCCGTCGATTTCGCGCAGGCCGCGATCTGGTATCACAAGGCCGCGGAACAGGGACATGTGCGCGCACAGGTTGCGCTCGCTTTCATGTGCCTCAAGGGCACCGGGCTTCCCCAAAATGTCGAGGAAGCCGCGCGACTGTTCCAGAGCGCCGCTGCCCATGACGATACGATCGCGCTCTACAACATTGCACTGCTGCGGTTGAGCGGCAAAGGGGCTGTCAAGGATCTCGACAGGGCCGAGACCGCATTGCGCAAGGCGGCGCGGAAGGACTACCTGCCGGCGATCCAGGCGCTGGCTGAGTTCTATGCGCTCGGAACTGCCGCCGAGCCGGATCTGCGCGAGGCGGCATATTGGTACGAGAAGGCGGCCGAGCGCGGCGATACGCAGGCGCAGTTCCTGACCGGACGCTTCTATGCCACCGGCACCGGCGTTCCGCCCAGCATCCGCCAGGCTGCGAAATGGTTCGAGCGTGCGGCGGAGGGCGGCCATGCCACGGCGGCCCACAACATTGCGGTGTTCTATCTCAATGGCAGGGGCGTGGCGCGCGATGTCGCCACTGCGATCAAGTGGTTCGAGCGCGCGTCCGAGGGAGGCATTAGCGCCGCAGGTGTGCAACTCGGCCGGCTCTACTCGGCGGGCAACGGCGTGCCGCGCGATCAAGCGCGTGCGGCGGAGTGGCTCAGCAAGGCGGCCGACGGCGGCGATGCCGATGCGAAGACGGCCTATGCGATGTTTCTTATCCAGGATGAACCGTCCGCGGAGCGTCTTGCGCAAGCACGTGCGCTGCTGACCGACGCTGCCGAGGCCGGCCATCCGGCCGCGGCATTTCAGCTGGGCGGGCTTCACATGGGAAGATCCGGCGGCGCCGTCGACCTTCCGGCCGCAGCCCAATGGTTCAAACGTGCGGCGAACGCCGGTCACGTCGAAGCCCAGCACACATTGGCGCTACTGTATTCCGATCCCAAGAGCGGCCTCAAGGATCCGCAGGCCGCCGCCGGCTGGATCGTCAAGGCCGCGGACGGCGGCAACGCTGCGGCGCAGTTCAAGCTTGCGGTGATGTATTGCACCGGACAAGGCGTCGAGCAGGACCTCGCCAACGGCGTCACGTGGTACGAGGCGGCGGCGCGCCAGGGCCATACGACGGCGCAATACAACCTTGCCGTGATGCTGGGCCGGGGACAGGGCCGCGATGCCGATCCGGCGAAGGCGGCCGAATGGTTCGAGGCCGCTGCGAAGCAGGGCATGATCGAAGCCCAACTCGCAATTGGCGATGCGCTGCGCGCCGGCAACGGCGTCGCACAGGATCGCGATCAGGCGCTGTACTGGTATCGACAAGCGGCGCAGCAGAACAACGAAGGCGCGCGACGTCGTCTGCAGGCAATGGGCGAAAGCGTTGGCTGAGATTGTTGGAGGCGGCATCGCGTTGCGCGCAGGCAACGGCAGAGATGATGGACAGCTTTGTTTTTGAGCGCGAAGGCACGGAAGCGAGCACGTCCGCGTGACAATCTAGGCAGAACTAACAATGGTTTTCACATCGACGACAGAGAGATTGCGCTAATGTTGCGTTCGCGGAAGAAATGCTCATTGTACCTCTGGTTGTGTGGAGATGATCGATAAGGATCAAGAGGTCACGATCCGGGCATGTCAGGCAGCGTGATCTCGGGATCGAACTTCCGCGCGACCGGGAAAGAGAAACTGGACCCGGCGCTGAGCGTTGGCAGGAGATTGAGTGGCAATGAACAAGATGGTCGAACGGAGCGTCAGGGATACAAAGGATATGTTGCCCGTTGCCAGTCCGGTTCAGCAGGACGACCATCCGCAGAGCCTGTTCCTGGATCCCGACGTAGGCGATCTCCAGTCAGGATCGCGTCTGCGCGGCGCGATACTGGAGTATTCGGGGCGTGGGATTTCGGGTTGGATTGTCGATGCCCAGTCGCCCGCTTCAACCGTTTCGATCGCGCTTTTTGTCGGTTCCCACTGTGTCGAGGAGGGGCGGACGGGCCGATCTATGCCGGCCCGCGTAGGTCCGCGGAGCGTGATCGGACGTCCCGGATTTCGTATCGATCTATCCGCGCCGGGAGTGCGCCGTCGCTTGGCGCGCGCCCTGAGAAACGCGCTTGTGGAGCCTAAGCGTGCGCAGATCTATCTGCGTATCAGCCTGAATGATGGCGAGTACTACGAAATACCCCTGTTCGAGAACTATACGCCAGGCGAATTGATCGTCGCGCTGGGGTTCTCGACCGCGGACTACGACGACCTGTTGTTTCCGAGCAACAACAGGATCGTTGCTGGACTGGCGGACGCGCCTCCCAAGGAGGTGCGCTACATTTGCTTCTACCTCCCGCAATTCCATTCATTTGATGAAAATGACAGGTGGTGGGGGCCAGGGTTTACCGAGTGGACCAACGTCGCGCGCATGCGTGCCCAGTTTCCGGCACACGAGTCCCCATGGTTGCCGGCCGATCTTGGATTCTATGACGTCCGGCTGCCGGAAACGCGTCGTCAGCAGGGCGAGCTTGCGCGCCAGTACGGCATCGATGGATTTTGCTACTACGTCTATTGGTTCCAGGGCCGAAGGTTATTGGAAAAGCCGCTTCAGCTGCTGCTCGAGGACGGCGAGCCGAACCTGCCTTTCTGCATTTGCTGGGCAAACGA
This sequence comes from Bradyrhizobium sp. USDA 4541, assembly GCF_024171085.1. Lineage (NCBI taxonomy): Bacteria > Pseudomonadati > Pseudomonadota > Alphaproteobacteria > Hyphomicrobiales > Nitrobacteraceae > Bradyrhizobium > Bradyrhizobium sp. USDA 4541. The sequence continues at coordinate 7,500,032 of NZ_JALJZF010000001.1, read as the reverse complement.
GAATTGGTCTCGTCGGTGGGACGGCTCGGACGCTGAGCTTCTGTTGGGACAAAACCACTCCCTGGACGACGATGTCCGCTTTATCGACGACATGGCCGACCTGCTGCTCGATGAGCGCTACATAACTGTCGACGGTCGAAAGGTCATCGTCATCTACAGGCCGTCATTGTTGCCGGACAAGCAGCGCTTGTTCGAGATTTGGCGCGAGCGAGCCAGAGAACTCGGAATCGGCGAGCTTCTCATTTGCAATGCGATGACGTTCGGAGAGTTCGATCCGCGCGACGTCAATTGCGACGCGGCAATCGAGTTTCCTCCGCACACGGTCTCGACAAGGGAGGTGCCGCCGACCGAAGTCGATGCACCGCCGACCTTCGCTGGAAAGGTGTACGACTATGTCGACGCCATGCGATCGTCGATCGGCAAGATCTACGACTTCCCGTTCTTTCCTGCGGTGATGCCGCGTTGGGACAATACGCCTCGCAAGGGGCCGCGCGGTCACGTCTTTACCAGGTCCAGTCCGGAGGCGTTTGAGGTTTGGCTTCGCGATGCAACCCTGCGTGCCAAGGGCAACAGCTTTTCCGAATCATTGGTGTTTATCAATTCCTGGAACGAGTGGGCGGAAGGTGCGCATCTCGAGCCGGATTCGCGCCATGGACGGGCGTTTCTCGAGGTCGTGCGAAGGGTCGCTTCGGCTGAGCCCATTTCGGCCCAGATTCGAAATAGCCCGGATTTGCTGGATTGCCTGAGTAGGCAGGAGCTTGAGTGGGCGGTAAAAGAAGCCTCGACGCATGTCGAAGTGCTCGCAAGCCTGCACCGGTCGGGCCTCACCAATTCGGGGGTGCAGCGCGTAAGAAGCGGCACGCCAGTGGAGGCAGAAGGCGCGTCCGGTAATCCGGCAGGTTCGTTGCTGGTGATCGAGAACATCAATTCTCAAACCGGCGAACGGGTGATTGTCGATGCGCGCTATGAGATATTGGTGCGGGGATGGATTTGCGCGGGCAACGCCTTTGAGGCCAGCCGACAGAGAACGGGATTCCTGGTCCTGTCGGGGCTTACTCCGGATGGCGCAGCAAACGGCGGCTATTGCCTGATCGTAGATTGGCACGAGCGCGTGGACGTGAAGGAGTATATGAAGGCCGAGAGCAAGGACTGCTATTTCGGTTTCCAGCTGTCCTTCTCGATTCGAGATTTGCCGGATGGTGAATATCAACTCGCGGTTCTGGAGGTCGGCGACGGGACTAGTGCACTCGTGCGGTCTCGCCACTCGATCATCGTGAGACGTTGAGGTCGCCACCAATGCTCGCAAGTGTTGTCATCGCGTGCTACAAGCATGAGCAGTATCTTGAGGAATGCCTTGAGACTGTCTATCAACAGACGTTTGCCGACATCGAGCTCGTCATCGTAGACGACAATTCGCCGGACAAGAGTTTTGAAGTCGCGCAGAGGGTCCTCAAGAAGAGGTCGTTCGGAAAGCGCTTTGTTTCCTGCAAGCTGCTCAAGAACCCTCAAAATCTTGGCGCCCACTACACCTGGAACAGGGCATTATCGCTGACGAACGGCGACATGATTTTCCTTTTGAATTCGGACGATGCCTTTTCCAAGGAACGGGTTCGGCTGTTCGCGGATAAGCATGCCAATGATCGGCTGTTCTTCGGCTTCTCGGCGGTTGAGCCAATCGACGAACATGGAAAGTCGATCAGCAACTTCCAGTTTCCAACGCGCCTGCGCTATGCGATCGATCGGGCCCAGATCGCAGGTGCGCCGTTGTCATGGACATTTCTGGATTCTCAGATCGCGGCATCGACCGGAAACTTTGTCTTCAGCCGTGAACTGCTGCGGCAGGTGGGTTGGCTTGCCGATCTCAAATACTGCCATGACTGGGACTTTGCGTTGCGCGCGGTAACCAAGGTCGAGCCGACCTATCTCGAGACCGACCGCTATCTGTACCGACTTCATTCAACCAACAGTTTCCGAAGTCTGAGCAAGGTGGCAGAGAGCGAGACAAAGGCTTGCATGATGTCGTATTGCCTGAATGCAATCGCGTCACGGCCTCAGAACAAGACCTGCCTCAGTCCGTCGAATTTCGGCGATTCATTCTATGACTTCGTGAAGCTGCACCCGAACTTCAACTATTGGGTGAAGCAGATCTACGCGCCCTATCATGTAGAACACCGGACGGTGGAGTCGAACGATCGGACCCGGCCGGTTCGCTGGCGCTGATCGAGCAATGCAAGGCCAGCCTTGTCCGTTCCGACACAATCGGAACGGGGCCTTGATTGGGATGGAGACCGAGCGATTGCTTCATCGCTTCGTCGGCTGGGAGCCTGGCGTCCGATCGAATTGCGCCGACGAGAGGTCTGGAGCGTGCCGCAGCCGCAGCAGGGTGCTGGAACTCAAAAAAGCTGAACGCGCCGGGCGGGAGGCTTGCGGATAACGATGTCAAAAGCATCGTTCTTGTAAGCCCGAACGACTGGCGGACTGCTTCATTCCCGTCGTCCATCGGCGATCTCCGATCGTTCCGGTCCCGTGACGCGGTTTTCGTGCAAATGACGTCGAGCCCCTTGCTCTATTGTATTGATTTTCCTCGAAATAACCTTACAAGAGTTAATTGTGAGCACTGCGTGTTATAGCCTTATTCTTGTAGGATATGTGCGCTAATAGGGAATTCGTGGTGCGAACCAATGTTAATAGCTTGTTGATCTCGTGGAGCGGCTCAGGTTGGACATGGAAATTCCAGCATTGTCTAGTTTCAGCTCAGGCGTGAATCTCGATACGCTTCCAGCAAGTGAGATCGAGACAAGGCTTAGAGATTTCTTTTCCGGGCGGATCGCAAATCCGAAGCCCGACGAGCTGATCCAATCGGTCAAGCAGTTGGAGCAGCAATTCGGTGATTACAAGGAATTCCAGTTTGCAAAGGCGGCGGCGCTTGTGCAGGCATGCGATTTCGCGGGAGCGCGTGGAATCCTTCTCGACCTCGTCAAGCAGATGCCATCCGACTCGCGGGTGTTGCATCGCCTGGCAATCGCGGCCCTCAATATGGGGTCCGCCCATGAAGCGCAGGATGTCTATCTTGCCGCGCTCATTGCGGCCCCGAAAAGTGAAAATCTGCGGCGAGAGTTTGCCGGCCTCCTGCGCGTGATGGAGGCCAAGAAGCTCTACGCCGGGGTCGATCGGAAGAAGCACGGCTTGGCGGTGGTGTGCGCCATCAAGAACGAAGGCGACGATCTGCTGGAATGGCTACACTTCCACAAACTGGTCGGCGTTGATCACTTCTACCTCTACGACAACGGCAGCACTGATGATACTCGTGCCGTGATCGAGTCCTTCCCGTGGCCGGAAATGATCACCTATCATTTCGTGGAAGGGGAATTCGGCCAGATGCGCGCGTTCTCGCATGCGATCGACAGCTACCGCAATTGTGCCGAATGGTGCGCCTTCATCGATGCCGATGAGTATCTGTTTCCGACGCAGGCCGGCAACATCAAGGACGTCTTGACCGAGCTCGGGCCGGCGCCGGCGGTGGCGGTGCATTGGTTGAACTTTGGGTCGAATGGTCACGACGCGAGGCCGGCCGGTCTGTGCATCGAATCTTTCACGCGTCGTGCTCCGGACGATTTCCCGGATCATTTCATCATGAAGTCAATCGTGCGGCCTGACACCATCGTGTCCTATCTGCATCCCCATCAATCGCTTGTCTTGGGTTGCTACGTTCACGAGGACGGCGCGCCTGTCTTCCCGATCGGCGGGCGCTGCACTGCTCCGAAGCGGAACAAGCTCGTGATCAATCACTACTACACGAAGTCGCGGCAGCAATTGCTGAAGAAGCGTGAGCGGGGCAGGCCGCTCGGCGATGGAGATCCTGAAAAGATCCGCGCAATGGAATTCTTCACGTTGCGCGATCGCAACGATGTCGAAGACGCCACGATCCAGAGGTTTCTTCCGGAGCTGAAGAAACTGGTTCAGGGCTGAATTCAAGGGAACAGCGATGTCCTCGCTGGAGGAGGGCGCGCCAGGCGGCGCGCCCGATCGTGTGCTTGAAGTGATTCTTGATCGCCGCGATCGGCTACTCTGGCCGCAGCGATCGGCTACAGCGGTTCCAGCCGGTATTTCGCAAGCAACTGCTGTGCGGCGACGAGATCAATCTCTGCCGGCCTTTGGAAGATCGACATGTTGTTGGCGCGCGCGATTTCGCGAGCGACCGTCCGCACCGAATGGTAGTGGGGACGATTCTCGAAGTCGTGAATTGCGATGAAGGCTCCCGGTGCGGCGTGAAGCACGCACTGTACGAAGCAAGCCACGCGAAACCGGCCGTCAACGAAATACAGGTCGGCGGTCTTGCTTTCCGGACGCTCCCAGACACGTTCGTGATACTCGGGCCACGAGCGCTCCTTGTCCTTTTCCACGGGATAACCCCACTCGCGCAGCTTGCCGATATCGACGTGCAGCAGCAAAGGCTTGGTGCTCGCGTCGCCCGTGGCGTCGGCAACGTTGGCGAGCCATTCAGCGGAGGAATCGATGGAAATGACCCACTCCTTCTTGGTTTGACAGGCCAGCCAAGTGCTTCCTCCCGAGCCAAATTCCAGATACCGCGTCGAGAGGTCCACGAAACTTTTGAACAGTGTCAGTTCCTGACCGTCCATTGCGATGTTCATGACGGGATTCCGTGGTTTCTCGAGTTGTTGTCTGGCGGGTGGCTGCCAATCCACCGTCGGAAGGCGGTCGCGGCTCGTCAAGCAGCGATGATATCTGGTTGAGTCGTCATCGCGCTTCTCGACGTCCTGTTGGCGGCCATCCACGCCGGTGATTGGAAAGATCGGCGACTACTGGTTCAGGCCGACGCGCTCCACCTTGTAGCCGCCCTCCAGGATGGCGCGCCACCAGGGTTGCTCGTCGACATACCAGCGCACGGTCTTGGCGATGCCGGTCTCGAAATTCTCCTCGGCGCGCCAGCCGAGCTCGGTTTCGAGCTTGGTGGCGTCGATGGCATAGCGGCGGTCGTGGCCGGGCCGGTCGGCGACGAAATTGATCAGCTGGCGGCGCGGGCCTGCCGCGGCCGGCACGACCTCGTCGAGCAGGTCGCAGATGCTCTCGACCACGTGCAGGTTGGTGCGCTCGTTGCGGCCGCCGACATTGTAGGTCTCGCCGACCTCGCCGCGCTCCAGCACCAGCGTCAGCGCCTTGGCGTGATCCTCGACGAACAGCCAGTCGCGGATGTTCTTGCCGTCGCCATAGACCGGCAGTGGCTCGCCGGCGAGCCCCTTGATGATCATGTGCGGGATCAGCTTTTCGGGGAAGTGATAGGGGCCGTAATTGTTGGAGCAGTTGGTCACCAGGGTCGGCAGCTCGTAGGTCTCGCGCCAGGCCCGCACCAGGTGATCGGACGATGCCTTGCTGGCCGAATAGGGCGAGTTCGGCGCATATGCCGTGGTCTCGGTGAACAGCCCTTCGTCGCCGAGCGAACCGAACACCTCGTCGGTCGAGATATGCAGGAAGCGGAACCGGTCGCGCTTCTCGGGCGAGAGCGAACGCCAGTGGCGCAGCGTCTCCTGCAGGATCGTGAAGGTGCCGACGATGTTGGTCTGGATGAATTCGCCGGGGCCGTCGATCGAGCGGTCGACATGGCTTTCCGCGGCAAGGTTCATCACCGCATCGGGCTGATATTTCTCGAACAGCCGGCGCAGGTTCTGCGCCTCGCAGATGCAGGCCTTCTCGAAGGTGTAGTTCAGGCTTTCGGCGGCACGGGGCAGCGAGGCCAGGTTTGCCGCATAGGTCAGCTTGTCGATGTTGACGACGCGGGCGTGGGTGTCGCGCAGCAGGTGGCGGACCACGGCGGAGCCGATGAAGCCGGCGCCGCCGGTGACGAAGATCGTCGATCCCTTAAACCGCATGTTTGAATACCTCCGCCGCGCGCGGCTCGCCGTGGAATGAGCGGTAGACCGACAGCAGGTACTCGCCGTAGCTGCTCTTGGCGGTCTTCTGTGCGACCCTCGCGAACGCCTCGAGCGAGATGTAGCCCTGGCGCAGCGCGATCTCCTCGGGGCAGGCGATGCGCAGGCCCTGGCGCTGCTCCAGGATCTGGACGAAATGGCTGGCCTCGACCAGCGAGGAATGGGTGCCGGTGTCGAGCCAGGCAAAGCCGCGGCCGAGCACCTCGACATAGAGGTCGCCGCGTTCGAGATAGGCCTTGTTGACGTCGGTGATCTCGATCTCGCCGCGCGGGGATGGCCTGATACCGGCCGCTATGTCGACCACATCATTGTCGTAGAAGTAGAGGCCGGTGACCGCGACGTTGGATTTCGGCCGCTTCGGCTTCTCCTCGATCGAGAGCGCCCGGCCGGTGCCGTCCAGCTCGATCACGCCGTACTGTTCAGGCGCGTTCACGACATAGCCGAACACGGTGGCGCCTTTCTTGCGGATCGAGGCGGACGACAGCATGCTCGGCAGGCCGTGGCCATAGAAAATGTTATCCCCTAACACAAGGGCAACGGAGTCATCACCGATGAAGTCGCGTCCGACGATGAAGGCGTCGGCAAGACCCCGCGGGGTCTCCTGCGTGGCATAGGCGAACCGGACACCCATCTCGCTGCCATCGCCAAGCAAGCGCTGGAACAGCGGCTTGTCCTGCGGCGTGGAAATGATCAGGATATCGCGGATTCCGCCCAGCATCAGCGTCGACAGCGGATAGTAGATCATCGGCTTGTCGAACACGGGCAGCAGTTGCTTGGAGACGACTGTCGTCACCGGATAGAGGCGCGAGCCGGTGCCACCGGCAAGGATAATGCCTTTCATGGTCCCTCACAATTTGACTATCAGAACATAACATATAGCGTGCGCTGCACAAGTTTGTTATGAGAAGGAAATTAACATTTCAAGCACGTCAAACTGGAACAAATGTTAGATGAACGTCATCAAGACCGAGCTTCCTGAAGTCCTGATCGTCGAGCCGAAGCTGTTCGGCGACCAGCGCGGCTTCTTCCTCGAGACCTACCAGTCTCCGCGTTATTTCGAGCACGGCATCACGCGTCCGTTCGTGCAGGACAACATGTCCCGCTCGGCCTATGGCGTGCTGCGCGGGCTGCATCTGCAAAACCCGGTCACCCAGGGCAAACTCGTCTCCGTGCTGCGCGGCAAGGTGCTGGACGTTGCCGTCGACGTGCGCGTCGGCAGTCCGAATTTCGGCAAGCATGTCGCGGTCGAATTGAGCGAGGAGAACCGCCGGCAATTATGGGTGCCGCGCGGCTTCGCCCACGGCTTCGTGGTGCTCTCGGAGACCGCCGACTTCTTCTACAAATGCGATGATTTCTACAGTCCCAAGGACGAGCTCTCGATCCGGTGGAATGATCCAGCGATCGGGATCAAGTGGGGCGTCGACAAGCCACAGCTGTCGGCCAAGGATGCGGACGCGCCGCTCCTTGCCGACGCCAGCAACCTTCCGACCTATGGACAAATCTGATGCGGATCTTGTTGACGGGAACACGCGGCCAGGTTGGCAGTGCGCTCAAGCCTTTGCTGGAGAGCCACGGCACGATCATCGCGCCGCCCACCGCGGAGTTCGATCTGTCGAAGCCGGAGATGCTGACGAGCCAGCTTGAGAGTCTGAAGCCCGATCTCATCATCAATCCGGCGGCCTATACCGCCGTCGATCGCGCCGAGGACGAGCGTGAGCTGGCGTTCCTGGTCAACGCGAAGGGACCTGAAGCGATCGCCAAATGGGCTGCAACGAACGGCGTGCCGCTGGTGCATTTCTCCACGGACTACGTCTTCAATGGTTCTGGCGACAGGCCGTGGCGCGAGGACAGCCCGACCGAACCGCTGTCGGTCTACGGCGCCAGCAAGCTTGCCGGCGATGTCGCGATCCAGGCGGCGGGCGGGGCGCATCTGATCGCGCGCACCTCATGGGTTTATGCCGCAAAGGGCACGAATTTCCTGCGCACCATTGCGCGGCTCGCCGGTGAGCGTAAGGAGCTGGGGATCGTGGCCGATCAGATCGGTGCGCCGACCACGGCATCAGCGATCGCCGGTGCGGTCGCCGGCATCGTCCTGCCGAACCTCACCACGTTGCACGATCAGCTCGCGCGCCGGGGCGGTGTCGTCAATCTCGTCTGCGCCGGCGAAACCAGCTGGCACGGCTTCGCAACCGCCATTGTCGGCGGGCTGAGGTCCCGCGGGGTCACGCTGGCGGTCGAGAACATCGCTCCGATCGCAGCAGCCGATTTTCCGACCAAGGCGGTGCGTCCGGGCAATTCGCGGCTGGATCTGTCGCGGCTGAAGGCGCAGTTCGGCGTGGCGATGCCGACCTGGCAGGAAGCGCTGGCGCGCGAACTGGATGCGTTTGTCCAGCTCGGCGCGCCCGCCCACGCTTAGGGCCGCTTCGGAAGCGGATGCCGGTGCGCGTGAAGAAAACGCGTCAGACAAGAAAAGAGCCTTGGTTCTGATTTGATCAGAACCAAGGCTCCAGGATTGAACGGGCCGGCGGCTATCGTTGCCAGGCGCGAGCGCTCAGCGCGGCCGACCGATGCTGTCGTAGGTGAAGCCGTGCGCGGCCATCTCGTCCGGACGGTAGATGTTGCGCAGGTCGACGACGACCGGATGCTTCATCTCCTGCTTGATGCGCTTGAGATCGAGCGCGCGGAACTGGCGCCACTCGGTCACGATCACCAGCGCATCGGCCTGGCGCGCGCATTCATAGGCATCCTTGCAGTACTCGATCTCAGGCAATTCCTTGCGCGCCTGCTCCATGCCAATGGGATCGTAGGCACGAACCTTGGCGCCGAAGTCGATCAGGCCGTTGATCAGCGGGATCGAGGGCGCCTCGCGCATGTCGTCCGTGTCGGGCTTGAAGGTCAGGCCGAGCACGCCGATGGTCTTGCCGCGCAGCTCGCCGCCGAGCACGTTGGCGACCTTGCGCGCCATCGCGCGCTTGCGGTTGTCGTTCGCGGTCAGCGTGGCCTCGACGATTTTCAGCTGGACGTCGTGGTCGAGCGCGGTCTTGAACAGCGCACGGGTGTCCTTCGGGAAGCAGGAACCGCCATAGCCGGCGCCGGCATGCAGGAACTTGGTTCCAATCCGGTTGTCGAGCCCGATGCCGCGCGCGACCTCCTGCACGTTCGCCCCGACCCTCTCGGAGAGATCGGCGATCTCGTTGATGAAGGTGATCTTGGTGGCAAGGAAGGCATTCGCGGCGTATTTGATCAATTCCGCCGTGCGTCGCGCGGTATAGAGGATCGGCGCCTGGTTCAGATAGAGCGGACGATAGACTTCGCCCATCACCCTCTTGGCCCGGTCGTCCTCGGTGCCGACGACGATGCGGTCGGGATGGCGGAAATCCTGGATTGCGGCGCCTTCGCGGAGGAATTCGGGGTTCGACGCAACGGCGAAATCGGCGTCGGGATTGGTTTCGCGGATCAGGCGTTCAACCTCGTCGCCGGTGCCCACGGGCACGGTCGACTTGGTCACCACCACGGTGAACTTCTTGAGCGCCGCGCCGATCTCCTTGGCAGCAGCATAGACGTAGCTCAGGTCCGCATGGCCGTCGCCGCGCCGCGAGGGCGTTCCGACAGCGATGAACACGGCATCGGCGTCCGCGACGGCGCCCGCGAGCTCCGTCGTGAAGGTCAGCCGTCCAGCCGCGGCGTTGGTGTCGACGAGCTTATCGAGGTCAGTTTCGTAGATCGGGATCTTGCCGCGCTTCAGGGCTTCGATCTTGCCGGCGTCCTTGTCGACGCAAACGACCTGATGGCCGAAATCGGCAAAACACGCTCCGGACACGAGACCTACATATCCCGTTCCAACCATTGCAATCTTCATGAATCCGCTCGTCGATCAGTGTGGAGAGGAGGAGTTAGCACTAGCACAATTGGCGCCGACAACGCCAAGTTTTATAACGCATAGTTTGTGTTGGAGGTCGGCGGCTTTTTGTGCAAACGGTGATCGCCCCAGTGCAGCTGAGCGCCCGCTAGTCACCTCGGGCGCACCATGGACACATTCTCAACTTGAAATCGACCGACATTCGAGCTGCCGTTTGAGGGTGGACATGAGCATGAAGACGATTAGCAAGCAGAAGCCCTCAGGAGCTGAATACGCGTCGTTGCAAACGCGGTTCTCCAGATCCGATCACACGACGTTTTCCGGGTTTGTCTATGATCGCGCCGATCTCGGCCGGCGTTACACTGTCGACCTGCTCGTCGACGGCGAGCCATACATGTCATCATTGTGTGACGAGTTCGTAACAGAGCTTGCCGACGCCGGGATCGGCGACGCTCGATTTGGCTTTACGTTCAACGTGCAGGATCAGGTCAGCGCGAACGCCGGGATCATTGAGGCAAGGCTGGCAAATATCGGCAGTCCCGTCGGTGCTCCGATTCGTTGCGATGTCGCTGCGCCGGAAGCGCGGTGGCACCGGATCGGCGATATCGAGTGGGTCGGAGGTCTGCGCTTCGAAGGCTGGCTTGCTCAGGACATCGACGAGGACATCGAAATCCTGATCGCGCAACGCCCGGTGATGACCGTGAAGCCGACCGGGTGGACTAACGTTGCGCGGGGCGGCGAGTTCGGCGTCGGCCGCCGGATCGATTTTCATCTGCCCGAGCATTTTGCGGACGGTCGCATGCGCGGACTATCCGCGCGGACGATTTCGGGACGGAGTCTGATCTCGGAGCCGATTTCCTTTGTCGCTTTCGATCGCGGATTGGAGCAAACGCTCGCGGATCTCGGGCGCTGGGATAGCGAGCGGCTTCGTGGAGAGCTGTTCGACCGGGTGCTGCCGGCCTCGATGCCGTTTCACGCCTATCGCGGCTGGAAAGAGCGCTTCTCGCCGACGACACAATCTGAACAGTCTGATGTTGCATCCGAGGCGGCAGTCGTCCTGATCGGCGATGTCAGGGTGGACGAGAGCATCGAAAGCCTCGAAGCCCAACGGCACTCCGCCTGGTCGGCGGTGTCCCTGCCGGCGCGAGCGTTCAGTCAATTCGACCCGAAGGCAGCGCGCGAGTTTGTCGAGGGCGATGCCGCCGGCAGTGCGTTCTTTGTGTTTTGTCTGAGCGGAACGATCCTCGCGGAAGACGCCTTGCAGCGCTTCGCCGATCTCTTCGCGTCCGAGCCCGGCTGCGATCTCGTCTATGGCGACGTCGAGGTCGCTGCAGGCGCCGGCGCAGTCTGGCCGCTGGCGTTCTCCGCATTCGATCTCGAGCGCGCGCTCGAGCAGGGCTATGGGGCGTATTGTTTTGCAGTGCGCCGGGAGCGTGCCGTGGAAGCGCTGCGATCGGCGACGTCGCTCTACGACATCTTCCTTTGCTGCGCGGAGCCGGATCGAACCTATCATCTTCCGGGATCGATTGCGGCATTGCCGCGGATTGATGCATCGGCCGCAACCTCCGAACTGGTCGCCGCGAGCAAGGCGTATTTTGCCAGAGCCGGCATCGAGGCCAATGTCGAGCCTCGGAAAGCGGGTCTTCTTCCGGCTGTTCAGGTCAAGCGCGCCGTCGATTGGAGCGAGCGCACCACCATCATCATCCCGACCAGAAATCGCGCCGAGCTGCTCAAGCGATGCATCGAGACGGTCATGCCGGCGGCAAATGAGACGAACGCCCGGATCCTTGTCGTCGACAACAGCTCGACCGAGCCGGAAACGCTGGACTATCTGGACAGCCTGTCGGCGCAGGAAATCGACGTCATCTCGGTCGAGGGGCCCTTCAACTTCGCATTCATCAACAACGCCGCCGTCGCTTGCGTCGACACGGAGAACATCTGCTTTCTCAACAATGACGTCGAGGCGCTCGACGACAGTTGGTTGGCGGAGATGCTGTGGCGGCTCGCGGCTCCCGACGTCGGAGCCGTCGGTGCAAAGCTGCTCTGGCCGAGCAGCGTCGTGCAGCACGGCGGAGTGGTGCTGGGAGCCAATTTCTCGGCCGCGCACGCCTTCAACGACCGGATGGATGGTGATCCCGGCTATGGCGATTTGCTTCAGGTGGCGCACGAATGTTCGGCGGTGACGGGGGCGTGCCTCCTGATGCGCAAGCGCGATTTCGTGGCCGTCGGCGGCATGGACGAGATCCGCTTTCCGATCAGCTTCAACGATATCGATTTGTGCCTGAAGCTGCGCCAGCTCGGAAAGCGGATCGTGTTCACGCCGGACGCGAAACTCGTTCATCTGGAATCGGCAAGCCGCGGTCGCGATTCCGCGCCGGATCGCAGGGCACGCTTCAGGCGCGAGCTGTCGATCCTGCGCGCGAAATGGGGCGAGGTGCTGCTCGACGATCCCTATTACAGCCCACTGCTGGGGCTGGATTCGACGCCGTTCTCCTCGCTTGCATGGCCGCCGCGATCATGGAAGCCGCGTGCCAACCTGCCGCCGGTGTCGACCGCTCCTCCGATCGGGTTGTAGCAGGACGTCATCGACCGCCCAGTCGCGTACGGCAGCAATCGTTGCATCGGCATCAAAGCCTGGCTGCAGCTGCAGGTCCGTGCTTCGGCCACGTCCCGGACGAGTTGGGCTCCATTCCGTCACGGCGATCGGCAGGCCGGTTGCCAGCAGCGCGTCCACCAACGGATGGCCAAACGCCGGTTTGCCGATGTCGAGAACCAATTTCGTGATGCCGTGACCTTCGATGAGCGTGGCGACGTCGTCGACGACAATATCGCCGGTGACGATGACATTGGTGCGCTGCATCAGCTTGAGATCGTCGAGGGTACTTCCCAGCACGATGATCTCGACGTCTTGGTCGGCGTCGGCCAGTTGATCGCTCAACGCTCGTATGAAGCGAAATTCCGCGGCGTTGGCGTGCAGGACCAGCAGGCCGAGACGCGCGGGGCCGCTCGCGGCGGGATACAGCGCCGGCGGCGCGGGCGGGTCGCTCAGCCTCACGGCTTGCAGGCCGAGAACCCCTTCCGAAAAGGCCGCGCCGTGGTCATCGATCGCAGTCACGCGCCGCGCCCCGGCGACCAGGCTTGCCCAGTCCGGATGAACGCCTGATCCAACCGCCGCGCGCGTTGCAAGCGCGGTGTCGGTGATCAGGAGGTCGTAGGCAAAGTGTTGCGTGAGCTGCGCCAGACATGCGCCGGGAATGCGGTTCGGCTCTGCGATTTCGAGCGATCGGATTCCGAGATCGGCGAGAGACTTCAGAAGAGCTTCGCGGCCCTCAGGCGTCGCAACGTCGAGTACGATCGACTGCGGCGCTCCGCCATCCGGATCGAACATCGCAGCCAGCTGGCGTTGTCCCTCGGAGCGGATCTGCACGACCACACCGTGCTGATCCTCTGCCGCCAACTGCCGGCAGCGCCTGATGGCAATTGCGCGGCCGGCGAACGAGCCGCACAGGATGACGGATGGGCCGATGGCGACCTGCTGGTTCGTGAGCAGCTTGAGCTCAAGCGCGGCCCGGCAATCGCGGAGCGGATCGGCAAGCAGGAATGCGGCGCAGTCCGTCGCATAGCGCCGGTAACGGTGTTCGAGAACGCGAAGATTTCGCATCACGAGCGAACGCTTCTCGCCCAGAAACGAGCGCGAACCCTCGTGTCCGACGAAAACCGAAGGAATGCAGACGTTGCGGAAGCCCGCCTCCGCCGCGCGCAGGCAGAAGTCGACGTCTTCGAGATAGCCGCGATAGAAGTCGTCGGAGAGCTCGCGCACGGCGTCGAGGCATTCGCGGGTAATGTAGAGGCAGAACCCGATGCCGTTGGGGATGTCGATGGCAATCCCGGAATTTGCCCTGCCTGCAAGTTCATCCAGCAATTCGATTTCGCCGGCCGCGGGCAGGGGATTTGACCGGTTCGGGACTGGAAAGCTGGTGTATTCGCCGTTGTTCGACAGCGGGGTCGCCGTGCCTACCCGCGGCGTCGCTTGCACGGCGCTGCGCAGGCGTTGCAGCGCGTATTTCGGCACGATCGTGTCCGAGTTCAGCAGCACGACGTCGCCGGCGCCGGTCTCGCCGAGCGCCCGGTTGACCGCGCCGACAAAGCCAAGATTGTGCTCGTTGGTCAGGAGCCTGATGCGGAATTCGGCGGCGAGCTCATTGAGCAGGTGCTTGATGTCGGGCTCGGGCGACGCATCATCCACGACGACGATGGTCGAGCCCGGCGTGCAGGCGAGCGCATTCAACGCGCTGTCGATGCAGGCTCGCGTTGCGGCCAGATCCCGGTATACCGGGATGATGATGGTGAGCGGAGGGGGTTCGCCGTTTCGAAGGCGAGCCGGCCGGCGTGGTGCGGTCCGATGATCCGGAACGCGGTTGGCCGGGAGTTGAACACTTGCGATCACCCGGTCCGCCTGCGTGATCTGCAGGCGCTGCGAGGTCGCGGATGCGGGCCGGATCAGACGGAAGCTCGCAGCCTGTCGCCCGTCACGCGCGAATCTGTGGCGTGGATCGGCGGGAAGCTGGATCGTGCTGGATTGATCCGCCTGCGCCAGCGAAAGGTGCGGGTCGTCCGGCCCGCGCCACGTCACCCATCCCTTCACCTCTTCATCGAGAAAGTCGATGCGGGCGCAGCTGTCCTGGCCGCTCTGTTCGAGCAGAAGGAGGGCGCTCCTGACCGAATCCGGATCGTCATCACGCCGCGTGACGCTTCGCGCCGCCTCGATCTGCTGAAGGTCGTCGCCCCAAGCCATCATTCGCCGGGCAGCGACCAGATCGTCCGGCTCGAGCTCGAGCGCCCTCGCCACGCTGGCGATGGCCGCATCCCTGAGATCGAGATGAAACAGCGCTTCCGCGCGCAGCAGATGGGCGCGAGCGCCCGGATGCGGCAGGATCCGGCAGCGGCGGTCGGCGAGCGCGAACGCCAGGCGGAAATCACGCGCCTCGAGCGCCCCGACAGCGGCCCGCTCGAGATCGACGTGGTGGTGGAGCGTTTTGGACGTAAAGGCGATCCTGCGCGCGTCGGCGGTCAAGTGGCGCCCTTATCTGCCCGCATGGTCAGCCTGCCGTCTTGACGGCGCCCTGCCGGCTCCGGAACACGCGCACCCGTCCCTCGAGGCGGGGTCCGTCCTGGTGCGGCATCGGAGCGGCGGGTTCGACGCGCCGTGGCTGCTGGGGCGCGAGCGGGGCTGCCTGCACCCGGCGCTCCTCGAGGTTGAGCTTGAGGCCCACCAGCGGTTCCCGTCCTGAGGGACCCGACACCACAATCCGGTTCCCGGTGACCCGCAGGGTCGGAGCCCCCAGGAAGATGGTTTCAGCCGCGATGGAGAAGCGATCCGCGCCGGGACCCGAGGCCTCCAGCGAGAACCCCGTGATGGCCAATGCGCGTCCCCGGGTTCCGGCAAAAGTTCCGAGAGGAACGAACTGGTTGTCGCCGCGCTGCGGCCTAGCGAACTTGACGGCATATTGCAGCTGGAGATCCCGCGGCTTGTTGGGCCATTCGAGGGAAATTCCCTCGATCCGGGCTGGCGCGGACGGTCCGGCAATCCAGACATTCGAGCCGACGGTCACGTCGCCCAGGCCCGCGACATGCGCGAGCAGCTTGAGATCGCTCAACTCGCCGGGGCCGGCCTCCGGCTCGAACATGTCGAATGGCTGGCTGGCCGGCTGCTGCTCAGCCGCCTGTCCCTGGGTCAGCGGCTCGATCTTGATATTGGCGGCGGTCGACCCGCCGACGCGCCCTGCCGTGACCTCGACGATCAGGCGGCTCGGTCGGGCGACCGACACGACCAGCGCGGTCTCGGGCGCGAACAGGGTTCCATTGACCACGTCCGGTCCGGTAATGATATTACAATTGTTAAGACTGGCGCGATCCGCGTATACGCGCACCACCGGAGGTGACACCTTATCATCTGCGCCATTGTATCGAACCAGGAAGAGACCCCGTGCCAGATCAATGGTTTTCTGCTGAATCTGTTCGTTCATTGTCCCCTGCGAGCCTAACGGAATGATTGATAAGTCTCCCGCAGTGTGCCCCAAAAATCTGTGTGATAGAAGGGGGCTTAATGTTAATCCGGTAAGATAGTTTTACTCGCCAATCGATGACATACCGCCGGTGATGATGCAGACCCTGACCCCAATCGAAGACCGCGCGGCCGGGGGGCGCGCTCGCCCGCCAATGAACGTCCTGTTCGTCCACAATAACTTTCCGGCCCAGTACCGCCACATTGCGCGCGCGCTCGCACAGCAGCCCGGCAACAGGGTCGTTGCCGTCGGTTCATTGACCGCCAGCACGACGCCGGATATCCGGCTGCTCAAATATTCGACGACCAAGACGGATTCCGCGGTCGTCCATCCGTTTGCCCGGCGCTTCGATGTCGAATCGCGGCGTGCCGAAGAGGTTCTGTATGCGCTGTCGTCGCTGTCGGGGCAGGGCTTCGTGCCCGACCTGATCTTCGCGCATCCCGGTTGGGGCGAGACGCTGCCGCTGCGCACGATGTTTCCGCGCGCGCGGATCATCCTCTATTGCGAATTCTACTACGGTGCCGAGGGCAGGGACGTCGGCTTCGATCCCGAGTTTCCCATGACGGGCCTTGATGGCAACGTCGCACTCCATCTGAAGAATGCGACCACGCTGCTGGCGCTCACGGAATGCGATACGGGCGTCTCGCCGACGCCCTGGCAGAGGTCGACCTTTCCCGCCGAGTTTCAGAGCAAGATCGAGGTGATCCACGAGGGCGTCGACACCGACGAGGTGAAGCCCAATCCCGTCGCGCGGTTTCAGCTTCCGAACGGCGCGACGCTGTCGGCGGACGACGAAGTGATCACCTACGTCTCGCGCAACCTCGAGCCGGTGCGCGGATTCCATATCTTCATGCGGTCCCTGCCGAGGATACTCGCCGCGCGGCCGAATGCGCAGGTCGTGATCGTCGGCGGCAGCGGGACATCCTACGGGGCGAATCCACCCAAGGGCTCGAGCTGGAAGTCGATGTTCCTCGACGAAATCAAGTCGGACATCGACCTGCGCCGGGTGCATTTCCTCGGCCGGATTCCTCGGGAACCGTATCTCGAGCTGCTGCAGATTTCCTCGGTGCACGTCTATCTGACCTATCCCTTCGTGCTGTCCTGGTCGCTGCTGGAGGCGATGAGCGCGGGATGTGCGGTGGTGGCATCCGACACCGCCCCGCTTCGCGATATCATCTCGGACGGCAACGGCCTGCTGGTGCCGTTTTTTGATATTGATGCGCTGTCGGATCAGGTACTGTCGGTGCTGTCACGGCCCAAGGCCTTCAAGAAGATGCGGATGAAGGCGCGCAGCTTCGTGCGGGACAATTACGACGCAAAGCGGGTCTGTCTGCCCCGGATGCTGACGCTCGTTGATGAAGGTGTCCTCCCGCGCACGTACGGGGGATAACGCCAGGAGTTTGCGATGCCGCTTGTCATCTCGGTTGCCCAGCGCAAGGGCGGAGTCGGAAAGACGACCCTTGCGGTCTTGCTCGCCGCAGAACTGGATCGGCGCACGGGCGTGGTCGGACTGGTCGACGCCGACTCGCAGGCGTCCGCGTGTCACTGGGCCGAGCCCGGCAATCTGTCGTTCCCCGTCTACCAGCTTGATCCGGAAACCCGGCCGGTTGCCGAATGGGCCAGGCTGATGCGCCAGATCCCGCATCAGATCATCGTGGTGGACTCCGCGCCGAACGATCGGGTGCTGGGCGCGGTGCTCGCGGTCGCCAATATCGTGCTGATGCCGTGCACGCCGTCCGGCCTTGACATCGAGGCCACCGCGCGGACGCTCGACATCGTGCGGGAAGTGCGTGCCACGCGGCGAACCGCGCTCCGTGCCATGATCGTGCCGAACCGCGTCGACCAGCGCACGCTCGAAGGCCAGCAGCTGATCGAGGAGCTTGATACGCTCGACGAGGAGATCGGGCCGATGATCGGCAGCCGCTCGGCCTATGTGCGCGCCGTCGCCTTGGGGCAATCGGTCGCCGATTTCGCCGGCGGGACGCCCGCGGATCTCGAGATCAAGATGCTCGCCGATCTCGTGATGAGCTGGTGCGGGATCGCGCCCAGGCAGCGGGTGGCGATTTAACAGAGCGCGCCGGCGGCTTCACGACAGGCCAACCATGCCGGCATGGGAACGAAAGAGTTCGGGCCGCAACCGGCCCTTGACCTGACGGCGGCGCCCCGCAGGCTTGGTTAACGGATTGCTCGCGCACACCCTCGCATTTGAAACAAATGCCGCCGCGCGCTTGAGCCCAAGCTCAAGACATTTCCCGTACATGCTTCCCGTCACTGTGGGGAGTGATGAATGTACAACGTCAAGAGAGTGATGGCCCTGGTTCTGGCCGTCCTTGCGCTCGGGACAAGCGCACAGAACACCCAGGCTGGAATGGTCGGCTTCCCGCTGCCGCTGCGCGGCGTGATCGAGAAGATCCGCTTCAGCGAGCCGACGCTGGCCCCGATGGCCTACACCATGTTCTGCATGCGCTATGCCGACGAGTGCAAGCCGAAAGCCCGCGTCCGGATGGTGTTCCGCGGCGGCGCCACACGCCTGACCAAGCAACGCATCGCCGACCTGATCGAGGTCAACGCATCGGTCAATCGCAGCATCGTGCCACAGCGCAACGAACGCGGCCTTGCCGGCGAGGAATGGGTGATCAATCCGGCGCGCGGCGATTGCAACGACTACGCGGTCAGCAAGCGCCACGAGCTCCTGGCGCGCGGCTGGCCGATGCGCGACCTTCTGCTGAGCGAGGTTGTGACCTCCTCCGGCGAGCATCATCTCGTGCTGGTGGTCCGCGCCAAGGGTGGAGACATCGTGCTCGACAATCTGAATGCGCAGATCCGCAGCTGGTCGCAGGCGCGTTATCGTTGGGTCAGGATGCAGACCCCCGCGAACCCCGACCACTGGGCTGGCGTCGCGCAGGCCGGCGCCTGAATTTCTGAACGAGCCCCATCGTTCGAAAATGGCGCAGCGAGACATTTCGCCGCGCCATTTTTCGTAGCAGCGACGATCGCCAGCGCGCCGCGGCGACATTGCCGGAACGATTGGAGGCATCGACGGTTGACCCCGGTTCAACCCATCGAGGCATCGACATGAAGCTGGCCGGCCTTGTCACAACAGCGACGCTGGTCGTCGCCCTAGCCACACCGGTGCTTGCACAGGGCACCGGGCAGACCACGCAGGGCACAACACGCTATTCGATCGATGGACCGGGCGGTGGTGTTCCGACATCGCGGCCGCAGGCGACCCAGCCGGTCCCGCCGGCAACACCGGCTTACCCCTATGGCAGAGCGTCGCGGCACGGGCCGCCGGTCGGTCAACGGACCAACGTGCCGCTGGGGTCGCGCTGACCGTCGCTTCGGCTGCAAATCCGTTCAGTCTTAACGCTATTCCCATCGTCATTTTGCCGCCTCGGACGGAATGTCGTACCGATGCGATCACTGCGCCGGTTGAGGCGCGGGATTGGTTCGCGCAGGGCGAAATTTTCAGATGGCGAGCAGGGGTTCAATCCTGATCACGGGTGGCGCGGGATACATCGGATCCCATTGCGCCAAGGCGGTTGCCGAGGCCGGATTTCTGCCGGTCGTCTACGACAATTTGTCCACCGGTCACCGTGATTTCGTGCGATGGGGGCCGCTCGTGATCGGCGACGTCGCCGACCACGACAAGATCGCCGCTACCATCCGAGAGCACAATGCGCTCGCCGTGATGCATTTCGCCGCGTTCAGTGCGGTCGGCGAGTCCGTGGCGGATCCGCAGAAATACTTCACCAATAACGTTGCCGGCACGCTCGGCCTGCTGCGCGGCATGCGGGAGGCGGGTTGCGACCGCCTGGTGTTCTCCAGCACCGGCGCGGTCTATGGCAACGCCGGCCGCGATCCAATTCCCGAGAGTGCCGCAGGTCCGACCGTCAATCCCTACGGCCGCTCCAAATTCATGATCGAGCAGATCCTGGCCGACTACCGCGCGGCCTATCGGTTCAACTCGGTCTGTCTGCGCTATTTCAATGCCTGCGGCGCCGACGCCTCCGTCACCATCGGCGAACTCCGCGATCCCGAGACGCATCTGATTCCGCGCGCGCTGATGGCGCTGCTGGGGCACGTGCCGGACTTTGCCATCTTCGGCGAAGGCTATGACACGCCTGACGGCACCGCGGTGCGCGACTACATCCATGTCGATGACCTCGCGAGCGCCCATATCGCGGCGCTCGAGCTGCTGCTGAGTGGCGACGCCGGCGGCGTGTTCAATCTCGGCACCGGCACCGGCTATTCGGTGCGCCAGGTGCTCGACGCGATCCGGGCCGAGACCGGTGAAGCGGTGCCGAGCGTGGTGCGCGAGCGCCGGGCCGGCGATCCGCCGATCCTGGTGGCCGATCCCTCCAGGTCGGAGCGCGGCCTCGGCTTCAAGGCCAGCCGGTCCGATCTCGGCTACATCATTCGCTCGGCCTGGGCCTGGCATCAGAAGGCGCATCCGCGCCGGCGGTAGAGCATGATCCGGAAAAGTGCGAAGCGGTTTTCCGACAAGATCATGCTCAAATAACGATCAAGCCGCGAGAGGCTCAGTTCAATGTGATGTAGTGCTGTTCGGCCAGCCGCGAGAGGAACGGCATGTCGACAAGGCTTGCCACCAGGAAGACGGCGACCAGCGCCAGCACGAGCAGCATCAGGCCACGCTCGCCATAGAGCTTCTCGGGTTTCTGCGCCGACGACCCCGGCGACGTCGACATCGAGAAGTAGGTGGTGAACAGCATCACCACCAGCGGCATCGCAAGGACATACTCGATGCGGTACTTCACCAGGAACACCGAGAGGAAGAACACCGAGAACAGCGAATAGCTGAGGCACGAGGCCGTCAGCGACACCTCGGTATAGTGCGCGAAGCTAGCGCGGTAGCGCGCCAGAAGCTCCTTGCCATGGGACGCGGCAATCTCGCGATATTCGGACAGCCGCTTGGCCGCCATCAGGAACGCGCCGCCAAACCAGTAGCACAGGATCACCGAGCCCGGCGGCAGCGAGGTCGGGTCGATCATCGCCCAGCCGATCAACAGCCGCAGCGGATTGTTGACGGATTCCGAGATGACGTCGAAATAGGCCTTGTCCTTGCTCCGGAGCGGCGGGACATTGTAGACGATGCCCTGCACGGCGAAGATGCCGGTTGCGAACAGCATCAGGCGGCTGCTCGCAGATGCGCAGACGAGGCCGAGCGCGACCAGCAGCAGCCACTCTAGCCCGATGATCTTGCCGTCCATCGCGCTCTGCACCGCGGAGCGCCGCGATTTGGTCGGGTGATGCCGGTCGAAGTCGCGGTCGAACCATTCATTGATCACATAATTGGCCGACGCGATGCAGATCGCGGCCACGAGGCCGAGGACGATCGCGCTTGCGATATGCTCGCCTCTCGGGCCACGCAACAGCCAGGCGAGGACAATCCCGGGAACGATGAAGATGTGCTTGGTGCTGTGATCGAGCCGCAGGATGGCGAGATACTGCCGGATGCTTGCGGCCGGCGGCTTGCCGGCTTCGACCTTGCTGTCCATCAGCGCCATCGCGCGGTCCTTTTTCTGTCGTCGTTGATCGATCGCCTAGTTGAGGAGGTAGACGTCGAAACTCTCGTCGGTCTTGGCGGGGCCGAAGCGGCGGAGCATCGTGGTCGCTTCGCGGAAATCGCGGATCTGCGCCGCTGAGGCACGGAACGTCCGCCAGTCCTTGCCTTCGTCGTAGTTCCGGTCGGGCGTGATCTCGTCGAGCCGGCAGGCCAGCAGGATGATGACGGGCGCGCGGGTCGTGTCGCGAAGCTCGCGGCCAAGGCGCAGGGTCTCGCCGAGATCGCTGTCCATCTTGCCCTTGCGCGAGAAGATCACGACGCTGCCGAATCTATGGTCGCGCGCGAGATAGATCCGGTTCTTGACGTAGTAGGGCAGCGCCTCGACCAGCCATTCCGGCTCGGCGAGGATCACTGCATCGGTGAGATCAGCGCGCGAGGCGATCAGGCGGCCGAGATCGGCGCTGCGGCTCGCGACCGCGCCGGTCACCGCGTTGCGCAAATCGTTGATGCCGGCGGCGGTCTGGATCGCCAGCACCAGCAGCAGCGACCCGCGTCCGATCGCCGGCAAGCGCCGGTCGAGCCATGCCCGAGAGCCGGATGGCGCGGTGACCCGGCTCCAGCCGATCCAGTAAAGCGCGATCAGGAAGCTCAGCCAGACCGCGGCATGTCGGTAGGCACCGTTGGCGGCGACGGCGAAGAACAACGACGTCAGCAACAGGGCGGCGATGGCGGCGAGGAAGGCCGGTCGCCGCGGCAAGAGCCCGAGCGTCGCGCCGAACAGCAGCACCGATCCCGCGATCGAAGGCAGCAGATTGGCAAACAGCGCGCCCAGCGACGTCGCGCCGGGGTTCACGAGGGACAGGATTGCCGCCGCCAGCGGTGACTCGTGCGACCAGTCCCGGGCCGCGGCGTCATTATAGGTCGGCAACATCGTCGCCGCGCAGATCACGACGCCAATCGTCGCGATCGTTGCATTGATCGCGAAATTGGTGAGTTGCGGCGACCAGCGCCAGTCACGGCTCCCTCGGGTCTCGAGCAGGTCGAGCAGCCAGAACAGCAGGAATGCGCCGGCCATGATCGCGCCGACGACGTTGGTGTTGGCGAGCAGGAACAGCAGTGCGCCGAGCAGCAGACCACGGTCGCGGTGGGCCCGATAGCAGGCCGCGATCGCGAACAGGAACAGGGCCGAGATGCCGTAGTTCCTGGCCATCACGACATACTCAAACAACAGCGCATGGCTCGTGATCAGCAGCAGGACCAACAGTCGTGGGAATGGTGACCGGAAGATCAGCAGTGCGACCGTGATGAGCCCGACCACGAAGGCGACGGCGGGCAGCACCTCGACCCGATCGAAGACGGCATGCGCGCCGCGCAGCAGAAGGTACCAGAGGGCGGGGTGGCCCTCGCCATGCAACCCTCTCAGCATGGCGACCGGATCGTCGCCGTTCAGGGCAATGGTGAGCGCCCGGACCTCGTCGCGCCACATCACGTGACGGCCGATCTGGAAGCCGACCAGCGCGACCCATCCCGCGAGGAGCAGGACGTCCGGCGAGGATCGGCGGTCCCGCTTGGGCGCGAACAACCACTGGTCCAGGATGGGCAGAGAACGGGTCAATGAATCCTGCTGCTGCTCGGATCGGGACGGTCAAACCGGGGCGTCATCTGCCGGCCTGGTGGTTTGTGTTAACAGTAAAATCCACATAGAATGTTGTAACATTATGGGCAAACCAGACTAACATTTATGACGCCGACGCCGGCCCAGAGAACGGTCAGGGACATCGGTCCTGCGCACCCCGAGGTGGAGTTCGCGCTGGTGCTGGCACGAACCATCGATTCCGTGAGCACCGACCCGCAGCAGCTGCGCAGCGCGGTCTACGAGTTCGCGCGGCAGAAGCTGCAGCAGCTCGCGCACGAGGATCCGGCGGAAAAGCAGCGTCTGATGCAGGCGCTGGAAGTGGCGATCGAAGGCGTCGAAGCGCACACGAAGAGCAACGTGATCGAGAAATTCGAGGTGCCGCCGGCGCGGGCGCTGCCCGCATTCCTCGAGGCGGCGGGCGCGGCGCGACGGATCGAGGCGCCGCCCCGGATCGATGCCGAGGCGGCCTTTGTCACGACCCCCGACCGCGTCGAGCCTGCCGCGGTGACGCGTGGTCCGCGATGGTCGTCGTCGGCGCCGCTGCGTTACGTTGTCATGCTGGCGTTCTTCGGGCTGATCGCGGCCGTTGTCCTGCTGCAGCAACGCGGCGTGTCATTGGCTGCGGCCCGCGCGATGATTGCCGGCACGCTGGCATCGGCGCCGCCCGAAGCCCAAAGGCCGGCGGTGGTCGCGGCCGTCCCGGCGCCGGCCGCTGCGGCCGAGCCGCCGGTGCCGAGACGGCCATTGCCGACCGCCTACGGCGTCTACGCCGAGAGCGGCCGCAAGCTTTACGAGCTGCAACTGATCCAGGGGCGTGCGCCGGATCCGCGGGTGGCGATCTCGGCGGCGATCACCAGGCCGAGCGAGACCACGCTGCCTGACGGACATCTCCGCTTCATCGTGTTCCGGCGCGAGGGTGCTGGCGGCGCCTTCGACCCGATCGATGTGCGTCTGATCGCGCATGTGAGCCAGCAGACCACGTTCGACGCGACCGGCAAGCCGGTGGTCTCGCCGGGCGACGACAGCTGGGTGATCCGCAACATCTCGATCCCGTTCCGCGCGGCGCCGCTCAAGGACGATCCGCAGATGTTCGAGGTCCTGCCGCGCGACGACGTGCCGCTGCCGCCGGGACGCTACGCGTTGATCCTGAAGGCGCAGGCCTACGATTTCACGGTCGAGGGCGCGGTCACCGACAAGCGGCATTGCCTGCAGCGGCTGGCGGCCGCAAATGGCGTGTTCTACTCGGAATGCGAGAAACCGTGAGCGGGGTGTCCATCCGGTTCAGTGTCGTGCTGGCGCTCCTGCTGGCATCGCGTGCCGCCGTCGCCGCACCCGCCGCCGAGACCGCAAAGCGCTGCCTGCGCGCGGCCTACATGGTCTACCCCTACAAGCGACCGGGGGCCGTGCCGATGAATGGCGATCGGCTGCATTTCTTTCAGCAATGCATGGCGCAAGACGACACGAAGTCGGCGGAAGCGCCGAAGCGCGATTGAGCGCAGTGCGCCGAATGCTCAGTTCGCGGACTGCTCCACGTCCGACCTCAGCCGGCCGAGCTGGTTGCGCAGCACGAGCAGCATGAAGCGACCGACGCCGATGCCGGCGAGACCCCCCGCCACCTTGACGATCGCATCGATCAGGCGGCCGTGACGATCCGGTGTCAGGAATTGCATTGCTTCGAGCGTGAACGCGCTGAAGATGACAAGGAGCACGATCAGCGCGGTGCGCCGCGGGTAGCCCAGCACGAAGGCCAGCGCCATCACGGCGAACGCCGCGAAATGCTCGATCTGCGGATGGAATAGCGAGGGACGGTCCTGGATCGGGGACAGTGTCACGAAGGCGATGAGCGCAAGCGCAAGCCAGCCTGCAATCACGCCGAACCTCCGTATCTTTGAAACAAGCAACGCGTTCTTCCCGGTCCATATGCGCTGGGCGCGCCGCCGTTGAATTAGCGCATCGCCGGTGTCAGCGACATGAAAATGGTCGTCGAAGGTTAACTTGCCGGGTCGGCTGCAAATGACCCGACATGTTGTCCGCGCTCCGGTCCGCCGGCAGGTTGCCAGCAACTTGCTTTCAAGTTTTTGGTATTAAAATACCCTAAACTGAAACCCAATCTCACTTCGCGCGCATCTCATGGAGGGAACCAGGGGTGCTTGCGCGGGTTCCCCGGATGGTGCACCTGACGAAAAAATTAGCGGCGCCTTGCGGGTCCATTCATAAGCCGTTCACGGCGGGAAGCCTCATTTGGTGCCGGAATGTCGTAATGCTCACTCTCGGAGGCCAAAGTGCGTCTGCTCGTCGTTGAGGATGATCCGGATCTAAACCGCCAGCTCACCACCGCGCTGACGGACGCCGGCTATGTGGTCGATCGCGCGTTCGACGGCGAGGAGGGGCATTTCCTTGGTGATAGCGAGCCGTACGACGCGGTGGTGCTGGATATCGGCCTGCCGAAAATGGACGGTATCTCGGTGCTCGAGGCCTGGCGGCGGAACAAGCGGGTGATGCCGGTGCTGATCCTCACCGCACGAGATCGCTGGAGCGACAAGGTTCAGGGCTTCGACGCCGGCGCCGACGACTATGTCGCCAAGCCCTTCCACCTCGAGGAGGTGCTGGCGCGGATCCGCGCGCTGCTGCGCCGCGCGACCGGGCATGCCCAGGTCGAACTGAACTGCGGGCCGGTGGCGCTGAACACCCGCACCAAGCGGGTCACCGTCAACGGCAATCCGATCAAGCTGACCTCGCACGAGTACAATCTGCTCGACTATCTGATGCACCACACCGGGCGGGTGGTCTCGCGCACCGAACTGGTCGAGCATCTCTACGACCAGGACTTCGACCGCGACTCCAACACGATCGAGGTGTTCGTCGGGCGCATTCGCAAGAAGCTGGAAGTCGATATCATCCAGACCGTGCGCGGCCTCGGCTACATGCTTTCGCCGCCGACCTAGAGCATGATCCGGAAAAGTGCGCAGCGGTTTTCCCTGCGACAAACGCGAAGCGTTTGCGCGGGGATCATGCTCTTGAAGCATTTTCGAGCGAAGTGGATGCCGGTTCGTTCGCGTGAAGAAAGCGCGGACCAAACAATGGGATAAGAGCATGTCCTATTCAATCGGATCATGCTCTTAAGGTGCTTGATCGCGATGCGGGCATTGGCATGATCCGCGCCAGGAGGACTGGATTCGCCATGTCTGAACTCGCCTTGTCGCGGCCCGCTGACGCGATGTTCGAGCTCGTGCCCTGATGGGCGGCAGCTCGCTCGCGACACGCCTGTTCGTCTCGGCGACCGCCTGGGTGGTGGTGATCCTGGCGATCACGGGCGTCATCCTGTCGTCGGTCTATCGCGACGCGACCGAGCGCGCCTTCGACCGCCGGCTCAATCTCTATCTGCGCACCCTGATCGCCGAGGTGGCGACGCCGGACGAGCCGGCGGACCGCCAGTTCCAGTCGCTGGGCGAGCCGCTGTTCGACCTGCCATTGTCGGGCTGGTACTGGCAGATCACCCGGACCGATACCGAAAAGGGCGAGACCCGCGCCTCGCGCTCGCTGTGGGACAAGAAATTGCCCAAGCTCGAGGAGCACGGCGCCGAGCTGACCGCTGCCGGGGTCCGGCTCGGCTATGTCGACGGGCCCGAAGGCCAGAGCCTGCGCGTGGTGGAGCGGCCGGTCGATCTCGGCGCCGACGGCAAGTTCCTGGTCAGCGTCGCCGGCGATGCTACCGAGATCTTCGATGAGACGCGCAGCTTCGACTATTATCTCGGCGGCACCTTCGCCGCGCTCGGCATCGTGCTGCTGCTGACCACGATCTTCCAGGTGCGCTACGGTCTCGCGCCGCTCAAGCGAATCTCGGATGCGATCGCCGACATCCGCTCCGGCCGCGCCGAGCGGCTGGAAGGCCGGTTTCCGGTCGAGATCGCACCGCTGGCGCGCGAGACCAATGCGCTGATCGATGCCAACCGGGAGATCGTTGAGCGCTCGCGCACCCATGTCGGCAATCTCGCCCATGCGATCAAGACGCCGCTTTCGGTGATCGTGAACGAGGCGGCCGCCCATACCGCCGATCCTTTCGCCAGCAAGGTGCTGGAGCAGGCCGATCTGATGCGGGATCAGGTCGCGCACCATCTGGAGCGCGCGCGGATCGCGGCCCGTGCCACCATCGTCAGCACCATCACCGACGTCGCACCTGTGATCGAGGCGCTGCGCCGGACCATGGAGAAGATCCATCGCGATCGCGACCTTTCGATCGAGGCGAAGGCCGATCCGGCGGCACGGTTTCGCGGCGAGCGGCAGGACCTCGAGGAGATGGTCGGCAATCTCGTCGACAACGCCTGCAAATGGGCGGATTCGCAGGTGTTTGTCGAGGTGACCGTGGTTCCGCCCGAGGCCTCGGGCGCCGGGCCGAGGCTGCGCATTGTGGTCGACGACGACGGGCGCGGCCTGTCGGAAGCCGAGCGTGCCCAGGTGTCGCGGCGCGGCCAGCGGCTCGACGAGTCGAAACCCGGCTCCGGGCTCGGCCTGTCGATCGTGACCGATCTCGCCGGCCTCTATGGCGGCAATCTCACCCTGAACAACGCGCCGATCGGCGGCCTGCGCGCCGAGCTCACGCTGCCGGCGGTGTAGTGCACGATGACTTTACTCTGAATCGAGCGGCAGATTCCGCTTCACCTCGCCCCGCGCGCGGGGAGAGGTCGGAACGCATCGTTAGATGCGTTCCGGGTGAGGGGGAGTCTCCGTAAACGCAGCTATCACCCGATACGCGGAGGCGGCCCCTCACCCCAACCCTCTCCCCGTAAGAACGGGGCGAGGGAGCGCAGCGCCGCCGCGGTCGCCATCCGACCTAAACCCATCTCGCTCTAGTCGGCCTTGGGAGGCTCGGCGCCGCTATTCTTCCTAAACGGCTTCTTAACGCGCCCGCCGCTATCATTGCGGGCGGACGAGCTGCGGCGCTTGCCGGGCACCAAGCTTTCACGACCGGGCATGAGCCAGAAATCGACCGAGCGGCTGAGGGATTATCTCGCGCAGCTTCCGCCGCAATCGCAGGCGCTGCTGATGCGTGAGCTGGAGCGCGCCGTCGAACGCGGCGATGACGTCGCCGTCGCCAATCTGGTCCTCGAGCAGCTGCGCAAGATCGTGCGCGGGGCTGAGGAGGACGAGCAGATCCAGCCGCGCAGCGACGACCCGGCACGGCTCCTGTTCCGGCCGCTCGAGCCGTTCCTCGCCGAGACCAATTTCCCGACGCGAGCGGGCCAGATCCGGCGCGCCTCGCTGCTGCCGATCTGGCAATGGCTGGCCCGCGAGGGCGCGCCCGAAGCGGCTCGCGCGTTCGAGGCGGCGTTGGCCGCGGCCACGGAGAGCGGTCCGATGGAGGCCGCCGCGCGCAAGTTCCAGCTTGCCGCCGCGGACGCCATCCTCACGATCGCGGCGCCGAGCCAGGACGACCGCCAGCGCGCGCTGTCGCGGGTCGGCCCGCCAAACGTGGTCGAGGACCTGCTGCCGATCGGCCTCGTTCTGCAGGCCCGCGAAGCGCTGGAAACCCTGGGAAGCCGGCTGCCGAGCCAGATCCGGGTATTTGCCGATTCCCAGATCGCCTCCGCGATGGAGGCGCTCAAGCTGCCGTCGTTGCAGACGCCGCAACTGCTGCCGTTTGCGCTGTCATTGATTGCGCAGCGGCTCGCCGCGCCATGGCAGATCATCCGTCTCGCCATCAAGATGGCGGCCTCCGACGACGAACTGCGGGTTGCGGCGACGCCTTACGGCATCGCGGTCACCATCGCGCTGCATGATTTGTCGTTCGTCGCGGCCTGCCTGCGCACCGACATCAGGCGCGGGCATTTCGATTATGTCGGCGAGCAGCTCAAGACCCTGCATGACGGCGTCCGCGGCCTGCGCACCGAGCTCGATCTGCGCAACGATTCCACCTGGGGCCGCCAGCTCACCTCGGTCCGCGCCGATACTTCCAACGCGCTGCAATCGGAGATCGACAGCGTGCCGGGCCGGGTCCGCCGCATCCTGCGCCAGCGCGCCGACAAGGACATTACGGCAGGGGCCAAGATCGATGCGACCGAGGTCGAGGATGCCGCGGCGCTGATCGATTTCGTTGCGGTGTGCCGCACCTATGCCAGCGAGCTCGCCATCAACGAGGTGACGCTGCGGACTTTCTCCGACCTGCAACATTATGTCGAGCAGTCGACCGAAGGGCTGGTGCAGTCGCTGCGCGGCGGCGACGCCCGGGTCCGGGCGTTCCGCCAGCAGCAGGTCAAGGCCGCGATCCGCTTCTGCGAGGTGCTGTTCGGCCACGACTACGCCTCCCTGATGAACCGGGCCGCCGAAAACGCCGTGACCGGCGAGCGCAAGTCGTCGCGCGCGGGGTAGCGAGACCGCGCAATTCGCGAGCATGTTCGACGGTAAGCCGACGAGCCCGCCACGGCGGGATGATAGGCATTTGCGCTATTTCGGAATAATGGAAGTGTGGCACTGAGTTGCCCGACGTGTCAACCGTCAATCGAGCACCGGCGACCGCCTGCTACTTTGCATGGGGTTGTTTTCGATATTTTGGTCGTGCGCGCCTTCGCCCGGAGACGCCGGCGCAATACCGCCGGAACGGCACCGGAAACCGCCTGATTTCGACCTTCCGCCGATCCAGCAATTGTCAATTGCCGGGCTCGCCGCCGGTAGTGTAAAGCGATTCTAAGGCGGCTTGCCGGAAGCCGCCGTTCCATCCGGGAACCGCTTGATGACGCTGTGGTTTGTGTTCGCGCTGATGACGGTCGCGGCGATCTTTGCCGTGCTGTGGCCGCTCAGCCGCCGCGGGCGCGCGGATACCGGCGGCAGCGAGGTCGTGGTCTACCGCGACCAGCTCGCCGAAATCGACCGCGACATGGCCGCCGGCATCATCGGTGCCGCCGAGGCCGATGCCGCACGGGTCGAGATCAGCCGCCGGCTGCTGGCCGCCGCCGATCAGGGCGGACGTGAGACCCCGGTGCAAGGCAACCTCAATCTGCGGCGCACTGCCGCGATCGTCGGCCTGGTCGGATTGCCGGTGATTGCCTCGAGCTTCTATCTCGCGCTCGGCTCGCCGCGGCTTGGCGACTTTCCGCTCGCCGAGCGCGGCCGGGTGGCCGACGCCAACCAGCCGCTCGCCAATCTGGTCGCGCAGGTCGAGGCGCACCTTGAAAAGAACCCGACCGACGGCCGCGGCTGGACGGTGCTGGCGCCGGTGCTGTCGCGCCTCGGCCGCTACGATGACGCCGTCCGCGCCTATCGCAACGCCATCACCTATGCCGGCGACAGCGCCGATCGCCGCGCCGATCTCGGCGAGGCGCTGATGGGGACTGCCGGCGGCGTCGTCACCGCGGACGCCAAGGCGGAGTTCGAGCGTGCGGTCGCGCTGAATGGCGACGATGCCAAGGCGAACTATTTCCTCGGTCTCGCCGCCGAGCAGGACGGCCGCAAGGCCGATGCCGCGGCGCTCTGGCAGAAGATGCTGGCGAAGGGGCCATCGGACGCGCCATGGCGGCCGCTGGTGCAGGCCGCGCTCGTGCGGGTCGGCGGAAGCGTGCCCGGCGGCGTCAGCGCACCCGGTGGCGTGAGCGCACCGGCGCTGCCGGACAGTGCGGTGGCTGCGGCCAGGGACATGAGCGAGGCCGATCGCGGCACCATGATCAAAGGCATGGTCGATCGGCTGGCGACGCGGCTGAAGACCAATGGCGACGACGTCGAGGGCTGGCTGCGGCTGGTCCGCGCCTATCTCGTGATGGGCGAGCGCGACAAGGCGATGAGCGCGCTCGCGGATGCCCGTCAGGCGGTCGCCAACGATGCGGATCGGTTGCGTCAGCTCAATGAGGGGCTGAAGAATCTCGGGCTGGATGGATAGAGCATGACGCCGAAAAGTGCGCGGCGGTTTTCGGAGGATGTCATGCGCAAGGATGGAACATGACCAGGAAGCAACGGCGTTTGACACTGATCGGCTGCGCGCTCGTCGTGCTCGCGATCGCCGCGGGCCTGGTGCTGAACGCGCTGCGCGATTCCATCGTGTTCTTCTCGACGCCGTCGATGGTCGCCGAAAAGCATCTCGGTCCGGGCAAGCGTTTCCGGCTCGGCGGCCTGGTGGAGCAGGGCTCGCTCAAGCGCGGCGACAATCTCGCCGTGACCTTCACCGTCGGCGACGGCGGCGCGACGCTGCCGGTCGCCTACAAGGGCATCCTGCCGGATCTGTTCCGAGAGGGGCAGGGCGTCGTCGCCGAAGGCGCGCTCGACGCGGGCGGCGTGTTCCGTGCTGACACCGTGCTCGCCAAGCATGACGAGACCTACATGCCGAAGGACGTCGCCGACGCCCTGAAGAAGCAGGGGCACTGGAAGGACGATTACGGTGCCAAATCAGGCAATACGCCGAGCGCCTCCGCGGCGCCGACCCAGGGAGCCGTGCGGTGATTGCCGAAAGTGGACATTACGCCCTGGTGCTCGCGCTCGGGCTGGCGCTGATCCAGTCCATCGTGCCGATCGTCGGCGCGCGCTGGCGCGATGCGGCGCTGATGAACGTCGCGCGTTCGACCGCGCTCGCCCAGTTGCTGTTCGTCGCAGCGTCGTTCGCGGCGCTGGTGACGCTGCACGTCACCTCGGATTTCTCGGTCGCCAATGTCTACGAGAATTCGCATTCGCTGAAGCCGCTGCTCTACAAGATCACCGGCGTGTGGGGAAACCATGAAGGATCGATGCTGCTGTGGGTGTCGATCCTGGCGCTGTTCGGCGGCCTCGTCGCGGCCTTCGGCAACAATCTGCCGCTGTCGCTGCGCGCGCATGTGCTGGCGGTGCAGGCCTGGGTCGCCAGCGCGTTCTATCTGTTCATCCTGATCACCTCGAACCCGTTCCTGCGCATCGCCAATCCGCCGCTGGAGGGACGCGACCTCAATCCGGTGCTGCAGGATATCGGCCTCGCGGTGCATCCGCCGATGCTCTATCTCGGTTATGTCGGCTTCTCGATCTCGTTCTCGTTCGCGGTGGCGGCGCTGCTCGAGGGACGGATCGACGCCGCCTGGGCGCGCTGGGTGCGGCCGTGGACGCTGATGGCTTGGATCTTCCTGACGCTCGGCATCGCGATGGGCTCCTACTGGGCCTATTACGAGCTCGGCTGGGGCGGCTGGTGGTTCTGGGATCCGGTCGAGAACGCATCGCTGATGCCGTGGCTTGCCGGCACCGCGCTGCTGCATTCGGCGCTGGTGATGGAGAAGCGCAACGCGCTGAAGGTCTGGACCGTCCTGCTGTCGATCCTGACTTTCTCGCTGTCGTTGCTCGGCACCTTCCTGGTGCGCTCCGGCGTGCTGACCTCGGTCCACGCGTTCGCCACCGATCCGACACGCGGCGTGTTCATCCTGCTGATCCTGTTCGTCTTCATCGGCGGCAGCCTGTCGCTGTATGCCTGGCGTGCGCCGGCGCTGAAGCAGGGCGGGCTGTTCGCGCCGATCTCGCGCGAAGGCGCGCTGGTGCTCAACAATCTGCTGCTCACCACCGCCTGCGCGACCGTGTTCATCGGCACGCTGTATCCGCTGGCGCTCGAGGTGCTGACCGGCGTGAAGATCTCGGTCGGCGCGCCGTTCTTCAATTTCACCTTCGCGCCGCTGTTCGTGCCGCTGCTGCTCGCGGTGCCGTTCGGGCCGCTGCTGGCCTGGAAGCGCGGCGATCTGCTCGGCGCAGCGCAGCGGCTGATGGTGGCCGGCATCGTCGCGCTGGTTGCGATGGCGCTGGTGCTGGCGTGGACCTATGGCGGCGCGACCTTGGCGCCGCTCGCGATCGGGCTGGCGGTGTTCGTGATCATGGGCGCGCTGTGCGATCTCGCCGAGCGCATCGCGCTGTTCCGGATTCCGCTGTCGCTCTCGTTGCGCCGTGCGCGCGGCTTGCCGCGCGCGACCTGGGGCACCGCCTTCGCGCATGCCGGTCTCGGCGTCGCGCTGATCGGGATCGTCTGCGAGACCACCTGGAACAGCGAATATATCGGCGCGATGAAGCCGGACGACGTCGCTCGCGTCGCGGGCTACCAGTTGCGGCTCGACGGCCTGAACCCGCGGCAGGGTCCGAATTTCCGCGAGATGGTCGCGCAATTCACCGTGACGCGTGACGGCGAGAAGGTCAGCGTGATGACGCCGTCGAAGCGCAACTTCACGACGCGCGGCGCCTCGACGACCGAGGCCGCGCTGATGACGCGCGGCGCCAGCCAGCTCTACATCTCGCTCGGCGATACCTCGGCCGACGGCGCGATCGCGGTGCGCATCTATCACAAGCCGCTGGTGCTGATGATCTGGTGGGGCCCGGTGCTGATGGCGTTCGGTGGTCTGCTGTCGCTGTCCGACCGCCGCTTGCGGGTCGGCGCGCCGAAGCCGGCGAAAGCGGCGCGTGCATTGCAGGCGGCCGAGTGATGCGGTCGCGCGCGCTTGCAGCCGCCGTGCTTGCGACGGCCCTGATGCTCGGCGCGATGCCCGCCCGGGCGGTGCTGCCCGACGAGGTCATGGCGGACCCGGCCAAGGAGGCGAGGGCGCGCGAGCTCTCCAAGGAGCTGCGCTGCATGGTCTGCCAGAACCAGTCGATCGACGATTCGGAGGCGCCGCTGGCGCGCGATCTCCGTCTCTTGGTGCGTGAACGCATCTCGGCCGGCGACAGCGACGCCCAGGTGATCGATTTCCTGGTCGCCCGCTACGGCGAATTCGTGCTGCTGAAGCCGCGCCTCAACGAGCACACGCTGCTGCTGTGGCTGACCCCGCCGCTGGCGCTTCTGCTGGGCGGCTTGGCGCTCTGGCGGCTCGGCCGGCGCAAGGCAAATCCGGCCGCCGGCGGGGGCGATTCCGCCCCTGGACTGACGTCCGACGAGCAGGCGCGGCTGGAACGCCTGCTGGCGGCGGAATCCGCGCCGGACAAGCCGCTTTAGTTCCCTTTTAAGTCCTTTATTTACCTGCGCTATTCTGCCGCAGCGGCGGCCGCCTCGATTACAAAAGTTTAATTCCGCAGCCAGCGCGCCGTAAGGCTGATGACCCCATGTTCAGACCCATCAGGTGCTCGCCCCCGGCACCAATGATTCTGGCCCCTGGAGATTTCAAGACATGACCGACCGTCCCGACCTCTCGACCCTTCCGTCCTACAAGGCGCCGAAGCGCTCGCTGTTCTCTGCCCGCAAACTCGCGCTGATGGCGTCGGTCGTGGCCGGCCTCGGTGCCGCCACCTACGGCTTCAGCCCCTCGCACAACCCCGCCGACCTGTTCACGACGCCCGCGCATGCGCAGGTCAATAACGAGGTCAAGAAGGTTCAGCAGCCGGTCGGATTTGCCGACATCGTCGAGCGCGTGAAACCGTCGGTGATCTCGGTCAAGGTCAACATTCGCGAGAAGGTCGCGAAGGATGACAGCAACAACAATGACGATTCGCCGTTCCAGCCGGGTTCGCCGATGGAGCGCTTCTTCCGCCGCTTCGGCGGTCCGGATGGCTTGCCCCCGGGCCTGCGCGGTGGACCGCGCGGCGGTGGCGTGGTGACGGGCCAGGGTTCCGGCTTCTTCATCTCGGCTGACGGCTTTGCCGTGACCAACAATCACGTCGTCGACGGCGCCGACAAGGTCGAAGTCACCACCGACGACGGCAAGACCTATTCCGCCAAGGTGATCGGCACCGATCCGCGCACCGACCTCGCGCTGATCAAGGTCGAGGGCGGCTCCAACTTCCAGTTTGCCAAGCTTTCCGAAACCAAGCCGCGCATCGGCGACTGGGTGCTGGCGGTCGGCAATCCGTTCGGCCTCGGCGGCACCGTGACCGCGGGCATCGTCTCGGCCTCCGGCCGCGACATCGGCAACGGCCCGTATGACGATTTCATCCAGATCGATGCGCCCGTGAACAAGGGCAATTCGGGTGGCCCGGCGTTCGACGTGTCCGGTGAGGTGATGGGCGTCAACACGGCGATCTACTCGCCGTCCGGCGGCAGCGTCGGCATCGCGTTCTCGATCCCGGCCCAGACCGTCAAGAGCGTCGTCGCCCAGCTGAAGGACAAGGGCGCGGTCAGCCGTGGCTGGATCGGCGTCCAGATCCAGCCGGTGACCTCCGACATCGCCGACAGCCTCGGCATGAAGAAGGCCGAAGGCGCGCTGGTTGCCGAACCGCAGGCCAACGGCCCGGCGGCCAAGGCCGGCATCGAATCCGGTGACGTCATCACCGCCGTCAATGGCGAGCCGGTGAAGGATGCGCGCGAACTCGCCCGCACCATCGGTGGCCTCGCGCCCGGCAACGCCGTGAAGCTGAACGTACTGCACAAGGGTCAGGACAAGACCGTCAACCTCACGCTCGGCCAGCTGCCGAACAACCTGGAGGCCAAGGCTGACACCGACAAGAGCGACAAGGGCAATTCGTCCCGCGGCACCGACGTGCCGAAGCTCGGCCTCACCGTCGCGCCAGCCAACAGCGTGGCCGGCGCCGGCAAGGATGGCGTGGTCGTGACCGAAGTCGATCCCAAGAGTGCTGCCGCTGAGCGGGGCTTCAAGGAAGGCGACGTGATCCTCGAGGTCGCCGGCAAGTCCGTCGGCACCGCCGGTGAAGTGCGGGATGCGATCACCGCGGCGCGCAATGACAGCAAGAACAGCGTTCTCATGCGCGTGAAGAGCGGCGGTTCGTCGCGCTTTGTGGCAGTGCCGCTGGCGAAGGGATAACTATCTATGAGTTGGAAGGCGTCGCCGGCATCAGTCGCCCCCGCCGACGGCGCTTTCCGGGGGGCGGGCCCCTTGCTCGCTCCCTACGTTGCCTTTCGATGGAATATGCCCCCCTCTGTCGGAAGGTCTCAGGGCGGTGAGGTCCCCCAGCTTCACCGCCCACTTTTTTCAAGCAATCGAGAATATGCGCGGTCGTCTTGCATGTGCAGGCCGGCCGCGTCATGCTGACAGAGGGCCAATTCCCGTGACCGCAATCGCTCCGCAAATGCGCATCCTGATCATCGAAGACGACCGTGAGTCAGCCGACTATCTGGTCAAGGCATTCCGCGAAGTCGGCTATATCGCCGATCTCGCCTCCGATGGCGAGGAAGGGCTGTCGATGGCCGAGTCCGGCGACTACGACGTGCTGGTTGTGGATCGCATGCTGCCGAAGCGTGACGGCCTGTCGCTGATCGGCAGCCTGCGCGACAAGGGCAACCGGACGCCGGTCCTGATTCTCTCGGCGCTCGGCCAGGTCGATGACCGCATCAAGGGCCTGCGCGCCGGCGGCGACGACTACCTGCCGAAACCCTATTCCTTCGCCGAGCTGCTCGCGCGCGTCGAGGTGCTGTCGCGGCGCAATGTCGGCCCGGCCGAGGAGACGACCTACCGGGTCGGCGACCTCGAGCTCGATCGGCTTTCCCATCGCGTCGCCCGCGGCAAGGACGAGCTGACCTTGCAGCCGCGCGAGTTCCGCCTGCTCGAATATCTCATGAAGCATGCCGGGCAGGTGGTGACACGCACCATGCTGCTCGAGAATGTCTGGGATTATCATTTCGATCCGCAGACCAACGTCATCGACGTCCACATCTCGCGGCTGCGCTCCAAGATCGATAAGGGTTTTGAACGGCCGCTGCTGCATACCATCCGCGGTGCGGGGTATATGATCCGTGACGGCATTCGGTAAACTGATCCGGACCACGGCGTTTCGGCTGACGCTGGTCTACCTGTTCCTGTTCGCGCTGTTCGCCGCCTCGCTGCTGGCTTACTTCGCCTGGAACACGCGGCGGCTGATCACCGAGCAGATCACGACGACGGTCAACGTCGAGATCAGCGAGATCACCGACATCTACAACCGCCGCGGCCTGCGCGGCCTGCTGGGCACCATGGGCAATCGTGCGCTGCGGCCGGGTGCCAACCTCTATCTGGTGACGGCGCCGAACGGGCAGATGCTCGCCGGCAATGTCGGCGCGCTGGCACCGGGCGTGATGAGCGTGCAGGGCTGGACCGAGACCGCCTATCGCCGGCTCGACGACCAGGACAAGACCGATCACCGCGCGCTCGTGAAGGTCACCGAGATGGAGAACGGCTTCCGCCTGCTGGTCGGGCGCGACCTCGAGGAGCGGCGGCGGCTGTTCGGCATCGTCGCCAAGGCCGCGCAATGGTCGATCCTCGTCGTCGTCGTGCTCGGCATTGGCGGCGGCATCTTCGTCGCCCGCCGCGTGCTGCACCGGATCGACGCCATGACCGGCACCACCAAGCGCATCATGGCGGGCGATCTGTCCGGCCGGCTGCCGGTCGGCCGCAGCGGCGACGAGCTCGATCGCCTGGCGGAAAATCTCAATGCCATGCTCGAGCGCATCGAGGCGCTGATGACGGGGCTGAAGGAGGTCTCCGACAACATCGCCCATGACCTCAAGACGCCGCTGACGCGGCTGCGCAACCGCGCCGAGGAGGCGCTGGCGCGGTCGGGCTGCGAGGCCGACTATCGCGCGGCGCTGGAGCGGACCATCGAGGAATCCGACGGGCTGATCCGCACCTTCAACGCCCTGTTGATGATTGCGCGTGCCGAGTCCGGCCAGGCGCGCGGCAACATGGACGATTTCGACGGTGCCGATGTCGCCAACGGCATCCACGAACTGTACGAGCCGCTGGCCGAGGACGACGGCATGACGCTGCAGGTGAAGACCGTGCCGGCGCCGATTCACGGCAACCGCGAATTGATCAGCCAGGCGGTCGCCAACTTGGTCGAGAATGCCATCAAATACGGCAAGCCCGACGTCAGCGTGCAGCCGCTCAATGCGGATGCGCGGGAGATCCTGATCGAGGCGCGGCGCGAGGGCGACCAGGTCCTGCTCAGCGTCACCGACCACGGTCCGGGCATTCCCGAGGCCGACCGCAAGCACGCGGTCGAGCGCTTCGTCCGGCTCGAGGCGAGCCGGACCTTACCCGGTTCCGGTCTCGGCCTCAGCTTGGCCTCGGCGGTCGCCACGCTTCATGGCGGCGAGCTCAGGCTCGGCGATGCCCATCCGGGGCTGGTCGCCACCCTGGTGCTGCCCGCGCGGGCGGGCGGCAGTGACAGGCTTGCGGCTCAAACGCAGGATGTGCCACAGAAGGCGGCATGAATGCCGCCGCGCCGGGAAACGCGGATCGACATGGTCTGGCCGCGCGGTTCGCGGACGGACCGCGTGTCGCCGCGCCCACATCCGCCGATCAGCGCCTGACCGACTGGTTCGCCGAGCTCGAGCCGGCGCAATTGGCCGCGCTCAATGCGCTGCTTGAACATCCGTTCGCACGCGACATCCTGCGCGGCATCGCCGAGTTCTCGCCCTACCTGTTCGAGCTCGCGCGTGCCGACGCCGCGCGGCTGATCCGGATCCTGTCATGCGACCCGGAGTCGCATCTGGCCAACCTGATCGAGACGACGTCGCGCGAGGTGCTCGCCGCCGGCAGCGAGGCCGACGTGATGGTTCCGCTTCGCCGCATGAAGGCGGAGGCCGCGCTGATGATCGCGCTGTGCGACATCGGCGGCATCTGGCCGGTGATGCGGGTGACGGCGGCGCTGACCGACGTCGCGGTGAATTCGGTGCAATCGGCGCTGCGATATCTGTTCCGGCAGGAAGTGGCCCGCGGCCGGATGACCGCGGCCGATCCCGATCACCCCGAAGCAGGTTCGGGCCTGATCGTGCTCGCGATGGGCAAGATGGGGGCCGGCGAGCTGAACTATTCCAGCGACATCGACCTGATCGTGTTCTTCGATCGCGCGGCCACCTCGCTCGCCGAGGACATTGAGCCGCAGCCGTTCTTCGTGCGCGTCACCCAGGCGATGGCGCGGATGCTACAGCAGCGCTCGGGCGACGGCTATGTGTTCCGGGTCGATCTCAGGCTGCGTCCGGACCCGGCCTCGACCCAGGTCGCGATCTCGACCGACGCGGCGTTGCATTATTACGAACGCGAGGGACGCACCTGGGAGCGTGCTGCGATGATCAAGGCGCGGCCCTGCGCCGGCGATCCCAAGGCCGGCGAGGCGCTGATCGCCGAGCTCGCGCCCTTTGTCTGGCGCAAGCATCTGGATTTTGCCGCGCTTGCCGATGTCCACGACATGAAGCGGCAGATGCAGACCTATCGCGGCCAGAGCGAGATCTCGGTCGAGGGCCATAACGTCAAGGTTGGCCGCGGCGGCATCCGCGAGATCGAGTTCTTCGCCCAGACCCAGCAGCTGATCGCTGGCGGCCGCCATCCGGAGTTGCGGGTGCGGCCGACGCTGGAGGCGCTCAACGTGCTCGCCAACAGCAACTGGATCACCTTTGAAGCGCGCGACGAATTGACGACGGCCTATGAATTCCTGCGCCGGGTCGAGCACCGGCTGCAGATGATCGCCGACGAGCAGACCCATTCGCTGCCCGAAGCGCCTGAGGATGTCGAGCGCTTTGCGCATTTCTTCGGCTACGAAAATCGCGAGGCCTTCGCCAGAGACCTGCTCGGCCAGCTCAAGATCGTGCAGAGCCACTATGGCAAGCTGTTCGAGGGCGACGATCCGACCGGCACCGCAAAGCTGCCGGATATCGACTACGGCGCCGGACCTGACGACGCCCGCCTGATCGAACATCTCGCCAATCTCGGCTTCAAGAAGCCCATTGCGGTTGCCGGCACCGTGCAGCAATGGATCGAGGGCGACTATCGCGCGCTGCGCGTCGAGGCGACGCGCGCCGCGTTCCTGGAATTCATTCCCGGCCTGATCGACGGCCTCGCGCATGCCGAGGAGCCGGACGATGCGGTGGCGGCGTTCGACCGTTTCCTCGGCGCGCTGCAGCGGGGCGGCCGGCTGATCTCGCTGCTCAGCCAGAACCGCGACTTCGTCGCGCTGGTGGCGCTGATCCTCGGCGCGGCACCGCGGCTCGGCGACATGCTGGCGCGGCAGCCGCAGATCATGGACGGCCTGGTCGATCCGCGCTTCTTCGGCGCGATGCCGGACAAGAAGGAACTGTCGGAGCGGCTGGCCGCCACGCTGCAGGATGCGTCGTCCTACGAGGATTTTCTCGATCGTCTGAGATTGTTCGGCCAGGAGAGCCTGTTCCTGATCGGCACGCGGATCCTGTCCGGCACGGTATCGGCGCAGCACGCCAGCACCGCCTTTGCCGATGTGGCCGAGGGGATCGTCCACACCGTGCACGGCCTCGTCACCGACCAGTTCGCCGCGCAATATGGCCGGATCAATGGGCAGGAGACCGCGATCGTCGCGATGGGGCGGCTCGGCAGCCGCGAGATGACGGCGTCCTCCGACCTCGATTTGATCCTGCTGTACGATTTCGATAGCGAGGCGCCGGACTCCGACGGCGAGCGCTCGCTGCATGGCGCGCAGTATTTTGCCCGCTTCACCCAGCGCCTGATCAGCGCCTTCACGACCCGGACCAATTACGGCGTGCTC
Source organism: Bradyrhizobium sp. USDA 4541 (assembly GCF_024171085.1). Classification (NCBI taxonomy): domain Bacteria; kingdom Pseudomonadati; phylum Pseudomonadota; class Alphaproteobacteria; order Hyphomicrobiales; family Nitrobacteraceae; genus Bradyrhizobium; species Bradyrhizobium sp. USDA 4541. The sequence continues at coordinate 7,459,642 of NZ_JALJZF010000001.1, read as the reverse complement.
TATGAGGTCGACATGCGGCTGCGCCCGTCGGGGCGCGCCGGCCCGGTCGCCTCGCGGATCGATTCGTTCTCCGACTACCAGGAGCGCGAGGCGTGGACCTGGGAGCACATGGCGCTGACGCGCGCCCGCGTGATCTCGTCGTCGCCGGAATTCCGCGAGAAGATCGAAGCGATCATCCGCAGCGTGCTGACCCGGCCGCGCGATGCGGCGTCGACCGCGGCCGACGTTGCCGACATGCGGCGCGCGATCGCGCTGGAGAAGGGCGAGGACGACGTCTGGGATCTCAAGCTCGCCGCCGGCGGGCTCGTCGACATCGATTTCATCGCGCAATATCTCCAGCTCGCGCATGCCGCGGTGAAGCCGGAAATCCTCAGCGTCTCCACGCTGCAGGTGCTCGACAATGCCGCCAAGCTCGGCCTGCTCGGCCAGTCCGAGGCGGAGATCCTGCGCTCGGCGGCGCGGCTCTATCATGACCTGACGCAGATCCTGCGGCTCTGCGTCACCGGCAAGTTCAATCCGGAGACCGCGGGCGAAGACCTGCTGCGCGTAATGGCGCGGGCCGGGGACACGCCGGACTTCTCCGCGCTGGAAGCCCGCCTGCGCGAGACCCAAAGCGAGGTGCGCCGCGTCTTCAACACGATCGTGGGGTAGGGGAAGCTACGATCTCAATCCCGTCATCCTGAGGAGCGCGTAGCGCGTCTCGAAGGATGCACGGCCACAGTCGGGCCGTCGACCCTTCGAGGCTCGCTCCGCTCGCACCTCAGGGTGACGGTGAGAAACAGTGTGGGGTTTGCAGTTCGCTACGCCTGCTGCTTCAACTTCTGCAAGGCATCGCGGACGTCGGGATCGAGGCCGGTGCCGCCGGCGTCGAGATGGGCGAAGATCTGCTTGCGCATCCGCGGATCCCAGAACTTCCAGATGTGCTCGGAAATGCCCTGCACGGCGCGATCGCGCCCCTGGCTCTGGAAGAATTTTCCGATCTGGTTCGCCATATAGACCAGTTTGTCAGGCGACGACGACATAAGCGGGCTCCTTGCCGGCCATCGCGCCTGTGACGCGTTCCGGATGCGTAAAGATTTCAAATCCATCGGCGCGAGCGATCGCGGCGAGCGTGATGCCGGCGGCATCCGCCATCCGCACCGCAAGCGCGGTCGGCGCCGACACCGCAGCGATCAGCGGCGCGCCGATCGCGGCGGTCTTCTGAACCATTTCGACCGAAACGCGGCTGGTGAGCAGCACCATGCCTTCGCCGGCCATGACCTTGTCGCGGGCCAGCGCGCCGGCGAGCTTGTCGAGCGCATTGTGGCGGCCGACATCCTCGCGCAGCGCCACGATGCCGCGCGCGCCCGTCCAGAACGCCGCGGCGTGCACGGCGCGGGTCTGGTGGTTGATCTCCTGCAGCGGCGCCACCGCCGCCATCGCCGCCATGATCTCGCGCGGCGAGAAGGCGCGGCCGGCGCGTACCACCGCGGCCGGCCGGACTGCCTCGCTGATGGAATCGAGTCCGCACAGGCCGCAGCCGGTCGGTCCGGCGATGTTGCGCCGTCGCTCGGCGATCCGCTCGGCCCTGTCAGGCCTGAGCCACATCCGAAGCTCGATGCCGTCATCGAGCTCGACGATGTCGAGGGTCTCGATCTCGTCGGCCGCTTGCACGATGCCTTCGCTCAGGCTGAAGCCCACGGCGAAATCGCCGAGGTCCTCGGGCGAGCCCATCATCACGGCGTAGGTGCCGCCATTATAGGTCAGCGCGAGCGGCGTCTCCTCCGGGATCAGGCGCGCGCCGTCGCTGAAGACGCCGTTGCGCCAGACCTTCCGGTTCGCCTGATAGACGGGCTCGCGCATCGCTATTCCGCGGCTTCCACCACCGGCGCGGCGATGCGGCGGGAGTGGCGAGCCTGCTCGTCATAGGCCTTCTGCCAGTCGGACGGACCGTTCGACGGCGAGATCTGCACTGCGGTGACCTTGTACTCGGGACAGTTGGTGGCCCAGTCCGAGAAATCAGTCGTGATGACGTTGGCCTGGGTGTCAGGGTGGTGGAACGTGGTGTAGACAACGCCCGGCGCCACGCGGTCGGTGATCTCGGCGCGCAGCGTGGTCTCGCCGGCGCGGCTCGCCAGCCGCACCCAGTCGCCGTCGCGCACGCCGCGCTGCTCGGCGTCGTGCGGATGGATCTCCAGCCGGTCCTCGGCGTGCCACACCACGTTCTCGGTGCGGCGGGTCTGCGCGCCGACATTGTACTGGCTGAGGATGCGGCCGGTGGTGAGCAGCAGCGGGTAGCGCGGGCCGGTGCGTTCGTCGGTCGCGATATATTCGGTGAGGATGAACTTGCCCTTGCCGCGCACGAAGCCGCCGATATGCATCACCGGGGTGCCTTCCGGCGCCTTTTCGTTGCAGGGCCACTGCACCGAGCCGAGCTCGTCGAGCCTGGCATAGGAGACGCCCGCGAAGGTCGGCGTCAGCGCGGCGATCTCGTCCATGATCTCGGATGGATGGGTGTAGTTCATCTCGAAGCCCATCGCCTTGCCGAGCATGATCGTCACTTCCCAGTCGGCGTAGCCGTTGAGCGGCGTCATCACCTTGCGGACGCGCTGGATGCGGCGTTCGGCATTGGTGAAGGTGCCGTCCTTCTCGAGGAAGGTCGAGCCGGGCAGGAAGACATGGGCGTAGTTCGCGGTCTCGTTCAGGAAGAGATCGTGGATGATGACGCATTCCATCGCCGACAGCGCCGCCACCACATGCTTGGTGTTGGGGTCGGACTGCAGGATGTCCTCGCCCTGCACGTAGAGACCCATGAAGCTGCCTTCGATGGCGGCGTCGAACATGTTCGGGATGCGCAGGCCCGGCTCGTTGTTGAGCTTGACGTTCCACATCGCCTCGAACTGCTCGCGCACCGCATCGCCGGCGATGTGGCGGTAGCCCGGCAGCTCGTGCGGGAACGAGCCCATGTCGCAGGAGCCCTGCACGTTGTTCTGGCCGCGCAGCGGATTCACGCCGACGCCGGGCCGGCCGATATTGCCGGTCGCCATCGCGAGGTTGGCGATCGCAATCACCGTGGTCGAGCCCTGGCTGTGCTCGGTGACGCCGAGCCCGTAATAGATCGCGCCGTTGCCGCCGGTGGCATAGATTCGTGCCGCCTCGCGCAGCGCCTTCGGATCGACGCCGGTCATGATCGCGGTGGCTTCCGGGCTGTGCTTGGAATCGGCGACGAAAGCCGCCCAATCCTGGAACTCGCTCCAGTCGCAGCGCTCGCGCACGAAGGTCTCATCGACGAGCCCTTCGGTGACGATGACATGGGCGAGCGCGGTGAGCACGGCGACGTTGGTGCCGGGCATCAGCGGCAGATGCAGCGCCTTCACGTGCGGCGATTCCACCATCTCGGTGCGGCGCGGATCGATCACGATCAGCCTGGCGCCCTGGCGCAGCCGCTTCTTCAGCCGCGAGGCGAACACCGGATGGGCGGACGCCGGATTGGCGCCGATGATCAGCACGACGTCGGTGTCCTCCACCGAATCGAAATCCTGCGTGCCGGCCGAAGTCCCGAAGGTTTGCGACAGGCCGTAGCCGGTCGGCGAATGGCAGACGCGGGCGCAGGTGTCGACATTGTTGTTGCCGAAGCCGGCGCGGATCAGCTTCTGCACCAGATAGGTTTCTTCATTGGTGCAGCGTGACGAGGTGATGCCGCCGACCGCGTCGCGGCCGTATTTCTGCTGGATGCCCTTGAACTTCGCGGCGGCGAAATTCAGCGCATCGTCCCACGACACTTCCTGCCAGGGATCCTCGATCCGCTCGCGGATCATCGGCTTCAGGATGCGCTCCTTGTGGGTGGTGTAACCCCAGGCGAAGCGGCCCTTGACGCAGGAATGGCCGCGATTGGCCTTGCCGTCCTTCCACGGCACCATGCGTACCACTTCCTCGCCGCGCATCTCGGCCTTGAAGGCGCAGCCCACGCCGCAATAGGCACAGGTGGTGACGACCGAGTGTTCGGGCTGGCCGATCTCGATCACGGATTTCTCGGTCAGCGTCGCGGTCGGGCAGGCCTGCACGCAGGCGCCGCAGGACACGCATTCCGAGCCGAGGAAGCTTTCGTTCATGCCGGGCGAGACGCGGCTGTCGAAGCCGCGGCCGGAGATCGTCAGCGCGAAGGTGCCTTGCACTTCCTCGCAGGCGCGGACGCAGCGCGAGCAGACGATGCACTTCGAGGGATCGTAGGTGAAGTACGGATTGGACTCGTCCTTCGGCATCCAGTTGTCGTTTTCGCAGCCGTGCGATTTGGCGAAGACGTGGTTCTCGCCTTCATAGCCGTAGCGCACGTCGCGCAGGCCGACGGCACCCGCCATGTCCTGCAATTCGCAGTCGCCGTTCGCGGCGCAGGTCAGGCAGTCCAGCGGGTGGTCGGAGATGTAGAGCTCCATCACGCCCTTGCGCAGCTTCTTCAGCCGCTCGCTCTGGGTGTGCACGACGAGGCCGGGCATGACCGGCGTCGTGCAGGAGGCCGGCGTGCCGGCGCGGCCCTCGATCTCGACGAGGCAGAGCCGGCAGGAGCCGAAGGCGTCGACCATGTCGGTCGCGCAGAGCTTTGGAATCTGGGTGCCGGCTTCCATCGCCGCGCGCATGATCGAGGTGCCTTCGGGCACCGTGATCTGATTGCCGTCGATGGTCAGCGTGACCATCGTCTCGGATTTGGATTTGGGCGTGCCGAAATCGGTTTCCTGGATCAGCGACATCGTGATTTCCTTGCTATTCCGCGGCCTGCAGCCGGGCCGGTGCGGGACCTAGATCTCCGCCGAAATCTTCCCGGAAGTGTTTCAGTGCGCTCATCACGGGGTAGGGCGTGAAGCCGCCGAGTGCGCACAGCGAGCCGAATTTCATGGTGTTGCAGAGGTCTTCGACAACAGCGAGGTTTTCCGCCACGCGCTCGCCATTGATGATCTTGTTGATGGTCTCGACGCCGCGGGTCGAGCCGATCCGGCACGGCGTGCACTTGCCGCAGGATTCGACCGCGCAGAATTCCATCGCAAAGCGGGCCTGCTTCGCCATGTCGACGCTGTCGTCGAACACCACGATCCCGCCATGGCCGATCAGGCCGTCGCGCGCGGCGAACGCTTCATAGTCGAACGGCGTGTCGAACAGCGCGCGCGGGAAGTAGGCCCCGAGCGGGCCGCCGACTTGAACCGCGCGCACCTCGCGCCCGGTGAAGGTGCCGCCGCCGATCTCGTCGACGAGTTCGCCGAGCGTGACGCCGAAGGCGGTCTCGAACAGCCCGCCATATCTGATGTTGCCGGCGAGCTGGATCGGCATCGTGCCGCGCGAGCGGCCCATGCCGAAATCGGCGTAGGCCTTGGCGCCGTTGTCGAGGATGAAGGGAATCGCCGCGAACGACAGCACGTTGTTGATCACGCTCGGGCGGCCGAACAGGCCCTTATGCGCCGGCAGCGGCGGCTTGGCCCGCACGATGCCGCGGCGGCCCTCGAGGCTTTCCAGCAACGAGGTCTCTTCGCCGCAGACATAAGCGCCGGCGCCGACCCGCACCTCGAGATCGAACTCATGGGCGGAGCCGCCGATGCGCTTGCCGAGCAAGCCGGCGCGGCGGGCGACCACGATCGCCGCGTTCATCGCTTCGACCGCGTGCGGATATTCCGAGCGGATGTAGATGTAGCCCTTGGTGGCGCCTACCGTGATACCTGCGATCGTCATGCCCTCGATCACGACGAAGGGGTCGCCTTCCATGATCATGCGGTCGGCGAAGGTGCCGCTGTCGCCTTCGTCTGCGTTGCAGACGATGTATTTGCGATCAGCGCTGGCCTGCGCCACGGTCTTCCACTTGATGCCGGTGGGGAAGCCGGCGCCGCCGCGGCCGCGCAGACCGGACGTCGTGACGTCGGCGAGGATCTGGTCGGAGGTCAGCGTCAGCGCCCGCTCCAGGCCCTTGTAGCCGCCATGGGCGCGGTAATCGTCGACCGAGCGCGGATCGATCACGCCGCAGCGGGCGAAGGTCAGCCGGGTCTGGCGCTTCAGCCAGGGAATCTCGTCCGTGACCCCAAGCCGCAGCGCGTGCTGACCGTTGCCGGCCATCGCGTCGAGCAGGGGTGGAACGTCCGCCGGCGTCACCGGGCCGAACGCGACGCGACCCTGGGCGGTCGCCAGTTCGACCAGCGGCTCCAGCCAGTACAGCCCGCGCGAACCGGTCCTGACGATCTCGATCGGCATGCCGCGCGCTGCTGCGGCCTGCTCGAAGGCGAGGGCGACGTCGTCGGCGCCGACGGCAACCGCACCGGCGTCGCGGGGAATGAAGATCCGCATTGTCATCGCTGTGCCTCCGCGACCAGCGCGTCGATCCGCGCTTCGTCGAGCCGGCCGACCACGCGGCCATCCAGCATCGCCGAGGGCGCGGTGGCGCACAGCCCGAGGCAGTAGATCGGCTCCAGCGTCACGCGGTCATCCTCCGTGGTATTGCCCAGGGCAACGCCGAGCTTGGCTTCCGCGCGCGCCGCGAGCGCATCACCGCCGGCGGCCTGGCAGGCCTCGGCGCGGCACAGCTTGAGGACGTGGCGGCCCGCAGGTTGCTTCCGGAAATCATGGTAGAAGGTGAACACGCCGTGCACCTCGGCGCGCGACAGGTTGAGCGCCTCCGCCACCATCGGGATCGCAGGCTCCGGCACGTAGCCGAAGGCCTCCTGCAGCGCGTGCAGGATCACCAGCGTGGCGCCTTCGAGCCCGGCGTGCTCGGCGATGATTTCAGCGCCGCGCGCCTTGTCCCAAGGTTCGTATCCCACCGTCATCAGCGCTTCTCACGATCAGTTTTTTGCTTCGCACATGAGAGTTGGAATCCTTCGAAACATCAATAAAGCTGTCTCATGCGGCGATTGCGAAACGCGATTAATAGCGCTGTCGAATGGATCGATGCGGGATCGTAATAATGTTCTGGAATCGCGCACTTCCGGGGCGCTTTGGATTTCGGGATCGCACCCCGATCGTGCTACCTATGGACGTGTTGGGCTGCCGCTTGGGGCGCCGTTTTCCGAAGGGATTTGAACCTTGATCGACAAGCTGGAACTTCTGCTGGCGCTGGCCAAGGAACGGCACTTTGGCCGGGCTGCGGAGGCGTGCGGCGTCACCCAGCCGACGATGTCGACCAGTCTCAAGCAGCTCGAGGAAATCCTCGGCGTCATGCTGGTGCAGCGCGGATCCCGCTTCCAGGGCTTCACGCCGGAAGGGGAGCGGACGCTGGACTGGGCGCGGCGCATCGTCGGCGATGCGCGCGCGATGAAGCAGGAGATCAACAGCCTCAAGGACAAGCTGTCGGGCGAGATCCGGATCGCGGCGATCCCGACCGCGCTCGGCATGGTGGCCTCGCTGACCACGCCGTTCCGGGCGCGCCATCCCGATGTGCGGTTCCGCATCCAGTCGTGCACGTCGGCCGACGTGCTCGGCCTGCTCGAGAATCTCGAGGTCGATGCCGGGCTGACCTATATCGAGAACGAGCCGATCGGCAAGGTCCGCACCATCCCGCTCTATAACGAGAGCTATCGCTTGCTGACGGCGCCGGATGCGATGTTCGGCGACCGCAAGCAGGTGACGTGGAAGGAAGTCGGCACCGTGCCGCTCTGTCTGCTCACGCCCGACATGCAGAACCGCCGCATCATCGATCGCGCGCTGACCTCGGTCGGCGCGGAGGCGACGCCGACGCTGACGTCGAACTCACTGCTCGTGCTCTACACCCACGTGAAGACCGGCCGCTGGGCCAGCGTGATGCCGGCCAAGCTCGCCGAGACGCTCGGCCTTGCGGATGCGGTGCGCAGCATTCCGATCGTCGATCCGGTCGTGGACTACAGCATCGGCCTCGTGATCCCGCAGCGCGATCCGATGACGCCGCTGATCGCAGCCTTGGTGCAGGTCGCACGCGAGGTCGCGCCGACGCTCGAGAGCGCGTAGCTCTCGGCATTCCTTCGTAGCCTTTCCGCCACGGTTCCGGCACAGCAGCAACCGACCACGCGTTGTGTGGTTGCGTTGAAGCAAGTCCTGGTGTTCAGCCGCGAACAATCTTCGCTTGCTCGCAGCAAAGATGGAACTCAGCGCCGGCTCGGCGGTTGCATTGCGGCGTCCCGATCAGCGAGCAGGAGCTGCTTTGAATCGTCGCCAGTTACTCCACGGATCGGCCGTATTGCCGACACTCATGTTCTTGCCACAGCGCCAGGCCGCCGCCGCAGCGAGCGCGACGGACGCACCCTTCAACCCAGGCATGGTCAGGGAGCTTGCGCGCAATCTCGCCGGCAAGTCGTTCGAGGCGCCGGACGAGAAGTTGCCGAACGGCCTGACGGACCTCAACTACGACCAGTACCGCTCGATCCGCTTCACGCCCGAGCGCGCGCTGTGGCGCGGCGCGAAGCTGCCGTTCGAGGCGCAGTTCTTCCACCGCGGCTTCTTCTACAAGAACAAGGTCAAGATCTTCGAGGTCGCCGACGGCAAGGTCAGCGAAGTCAAGTACAGCAAGGACATGTTCACGTTCGGCGAGACCGTACCTGACTTCACCGAGACCGATCTCGGCTTTGCCGGATTTCGCATCCACGCGCCGATCAACAAGCCGAACTACTATGACGAGGTCTGCGTCTTCCTCGGCGCGAGCTATTTCCGCGCGGTCGCCAAGGACGAGACCTACGGCCTGTCGGCGCGCGGCCTGTCGATCGATACCGGCGAAGCCAAGGGCGAGGAGTTTCCGTTCTTCAAGGCGTTCTGGCTCGAGCGTCCCGTGCCCAACGCGACCTCGCTGGTCATTCACGCCTTGCTCGACAGCAAGAGCTGCGCGGCAAGCTACCGCTTCACGATCAGGCCTGGAGCGACCACGGTGTTCGATGTCGAGGCATCGCTCTATCCGCGTGCCGATCTCGAGCACGTGGGCCTTGCGCCGATGACGAGCATGTTCTTCTTCGGGCCCAACGATCGCAACGAGGTCGACGACTTCAGGCCGTCGGTGCACGATTCGGACGGGCTTGCGATCTACAACGGCAAGGGCGAGAGCCTGTGGCGCCCGCTGAGCAATCCGCGCGACCTCCAGATCAGCACGTTCCAGGACGTCAATCCGCATGGCTTCGGTCTGATGCAGCGCGAGAAGAATTTCTTCGCCTATCAGGACATCGAATCGCGCTTCGAGAAGCGTCCGAGCTTGTGGGTCGAGCCGATCGGCGACTGGGGCGAGGGCGCGGTCATCCTGTTCGAGATCCCGACCAAGGAAGAGATCCACGACAACATCGCCGCGTTCTGGCGGCCGAAGGCGCCGCTCAAGGCCAAGAGCGAGACCAATTTCACCTATCGCCTGCATTGGGGGCCGGATGCGCCGAAGCCGCATTCGCTCGCGCGCTTCACGCGCAGCGGCATCGGCGCGCATGGCGAGAACAGCAAGCTGTTCGTGCTCGACCTGTTCGGTGACAATCTGAAGGGGATCGATCCCGGCAGCGTCAAGGGCGTCGTGACGGCCGAGAAGTCCGAGATCACGAATGTCGTCACGCAGCCAAATCCGAATACCGGCGGATGGCGGCTCAGCTTCCAATGTGCCGTCAAGAAGGACCCGGTCGAGCTGCGTGCGCATCTGGCGCAGGATGACAAGCCGCTCTCCGAGATCTGGGTCTATCGATGGGCGCCATAGTCACGTCGCCTCAGTCCGACGTCGCCGCGGCGGCCGACGGCTTCCTGCCACAAGAGAGCCCGCTTGCGATGTCGGCGGCCGATCTCGGCCGGCCGCCGCATGCGGTGAGCACGCCGGTGTCGGTCGGCGCGGGCATGTTGATGCGCCGCGCGTTCGTCCTGATGCTGACGGCGGCGCTGACCGGTGCCGGCGCCTACGAGATGTACATGGTGGTCCAGGTCGGCGGCGTGACGATCATGGAAGGCATGGTGCTGGTGCTGTTCGTCGCGCTGCTCGCCTGGATCGCGTTTTCGTTCGCTTCGGCGCTCGCCGGCTTCTTCGCTCTGCTTCGCCGCAACGGCAACGCCTTGCCGATCCGCGACGACGGTCCCTTGCCGCAGCTCGCGAGCCGGACCGCGGTCCTGCTCCCGACCTACAACGAGAATCCGCATCAATTGATGGCGCGCCTGCGCGCCATCTACGAGTCCGTCGAGGCGACCGGGCAGGGCGACAGCTTCGACTGGTTCGTGCTCAGCGACACCCGCGATCCCGATATCTGGATCGCCGAGGAGAGGGCGTTTCTCGAATTGTGCGAGGCCTGCGGCGCGCAACGGCTGTTCTACCGGCATCGCGCCGACAATACGGCGCGGAAGTCCGGCAATGTCGGCGAGTGGATCACGCGGTTCGGCGGCGCCTATCGGTTCATGATCGTGCTCGACGCCGACAGCCTGATGTCGGGCGACACCATGGTGCGGATGGCGCACGCCATGGAGACCAATCCGCAGGCGGCGCTGCTGCAGACGCTGCCGGTCATCGTCAATGCGCGCAGCCTGTTCAGCCGCCTGCAGCAGTTTGCCGGCCGGCTCTACGGGCCGATGGTCGCGGCCGGTGTCGCGTGGTGGCACGGCTCCGAGGGCAATTACTGGGGGCACAATGCCATCATCAGGATCGAGGCATTTGCGGAGCAGGCGGGGCTGCCCGAGCTCTCCGGACGCAAGCCGTTCGGCGGACATATCCTGAGCCACGACTTCGTCGAGGCGGCGCTGATGCGGCGCGCCGGCTGGGGCATCTACATGGCCCCGATGCTCGGCGGCAGTTTTGAGGAGGTGCCGCCGTCGCTATTGGATTTTGCCGCGCGCGACCGCCGCTGGTGCCAGGGCAATCTGCAGCATCTCGCCGTGCTGAGGACGCGCCGGTTGCATTGGATCTCGCGGCTGCATTTCATGACCGGGATCGGCTCCTACATCACCGCGCCACTCTGGCTGTCGTTCTTGCTGCTCGGAATCCTGATCTCGTTGCAGGCGCGCTTCATTCGGCCCGAATATTTTCCGAAGGGTTTTTCGCTGTTCCCGAACTGGCCGGCGCAGGACCCGGTGCTCGCCGCCTGGGTATTTGGCCTCACCATGGCGCTGCTGATCGTGCCGAAGCTGCTCGGCTTCATCCTGTTGCTGACGCGCTCGGATACGCGCCGGCAATTCGGCGGCGGGTTCCGGGCGCTGACGGGCGTGCTCGCCGAGGTGCTGATCTCGGCGATGATCGCGCCGGTCATGATGGTGTTCCAGTCGATCGCCGTCGTCGAGATCCTGCTCGGCCGGGACGCCGGCTGGCAGACGCAGCGGCGCGACGACGGCGCGGTCGAGCGGCGGGAGTTGTATCGGAAGTATGGCGTTCCCACCGCCTGCGGTGTCGCGATGGCGATAAGCGCCTGGGCGGTGTCGCTGCCGCTGTTGCTGTGGATGTCGCCGGTGATCGTTGGCCTGCTGTTTGCGATTCCGATCGGCGCCTGGACCGCCCGGCCGGCGATGCACGCGCTGTTCGTGACGCCGGAGGAAGCTAAGCCGCCACGCGTGCTGGTCCGCGCCAATGAGCTGGCGGCGTCGCCGGCACACGCATCGGCCCCTGCGCTCGCGACGTTGCGGCAGGATTCCGGGCTGTTGCAGCGCCATCTCTCGTCGCTGCCGCCGGCGCGGCGCGGCGGTCCGGGCGAGATCGATCTTCATCTCGCGGTGGCGCGTGCGCGGATCGAGGCAAGCGACAGCTTCGACCAGGCGGTCCGCCATCTCACGCCTCGCGAGACGTTGGCCGTGCTCGGTGATTCCGCGCTGCTGGAAGGGGTGCTTGCGAAGTAGTGGGGGGCGTCAGGCCGCTTCCGGCAGCTTCGTCTGCAGGGACCGCGGATCGCGCGGCAGCGTGACGCGGACGACGGTGCCGACGCCGAGCTTGGAGCGCAGCCGCATCGAGCCGCCGTGCAAATTGGTGAGCGAGCGCGCGATCGCAAGTCCGAGACCGGAGCCCTGGTAGCTCTTGGTGAGCTGGCTCTCGACCTGCTCGAACGGCTTGCCGAGCCGGCGCAGCGATTCCGGCGCGATGCCGATGCCGCTGTCGGCGATCAGGAGCACGATCGAGTCATCCAGCATCTGGCCGCGCACCAGCACGCGGCCGTGGTCGGGCGTGAATTTCACTGCATTGGAGAGCAGGTTGACGATGATCTGCTTGACCGCGCGGCGGTCGGCGACGACCGAGATCGTGCTTTCGATATCCGACTCCAGCGACAGTCCCTTGTGCTCGGCCCGGCCGGAGACCACGCGCAGCGACTCCGCGAGGATGCCGGAGAGATCGAGCGGCTCCATGTCGAACTTCATGCGGCCGGCCTCGATCTTCGACATGTCGAGGATGTCGTTGATGACCTCGAGCAGGTATTTCCCCGACGTCAGGATGTCGTGGCAGTACTCCGCGTATTTGTCCGAGCCGAGCGTGCCGAACAGGCCGCTGCCCATGATCTCGGAGAAGCCGATGATGGCGTTGAGCGGGGTGCGCAGCTCATGGCTCATATTGGCGAGGAATTTCGACTTCGCGGCGTTGGCGTCCTCGGCGCGAGTCTTTTCCTGCGAATATTTTTCGGCGAGGTCGGCAAGCTCGACGGCCTGCCGCTCCAGCTCGGATTGCGAGCGCTGCAGGTCGATCACCGTGGCGCGCAGGCGCAGGTCGTTGTCGACCAGCTTCTGCTCGTGCGCCTTGATGCGGGTGATGTCGGTGCCGACCGAGACGTAGCCGCCGTCCTTGGTGCGGCGCTCGCTGATGTGCAGCCAGCTGCCGTCGTCGAGCTGGGCCTCGAAGGTGCGGGCGCCGGGCGCCGGCACGCCGCTCTCGTGCAGGCGGGTGCGCACTTCCGGCATGCTGCCGACCTCGATCACGGTCTCGTAGGAGGTGCCGGGGCTGACGGCGGAATCGGGTAGCTTGTGCAGCCGCTGGAAGTGCGAGTTGCAGAGCACGAGACGATCGTCGGCGTCCCATAGCACGAAGGCTTCCGGAATGGTCTCGATCGCGTCGCGCAGCCTGAGATCGGCTTCCACCGACTTCTCGGCGAGGCTCTTCTGCTCGGTGATGTCGACCGCGATGCCGATCAGGTGCAGGCCGCCGTCGGCGGCGGCGTGGCTGAGCTCGCAGCGCACGCGCAGCCAGATCCAGTGGCCGCCGACATGGCGCATGCGGAAGCTCTGGTCGATGTGATCGATCTTTCCCGAGATCAGCTGGTCGGCGATGTCGAACAGGTTGATATCGTCCGAATTCACCAGCGCGTTGACCTCGCCGAAGGTGAGGAGGTCGTTGCGGGTGTCGAGGCCGAGCAGCGTGAACATCGACTGCGACCAGAAGATCCTACCGCGCGACAGGTCCCAGTCCCACAATCCGCAGCGGCCGCGGTTGAGCGCGGTGTCGATGCGGCCGCGCACGGCGTCGTTGATCAGGTCGCCCTCGCGGGCGCGGGTCGATTGCCAGTGGAACGCGAAGCCGAGGATCAGCACCACGAAGCTCGTGGTCGCCGACAGCGTCACCGAGAGCGCCGCGTCCGATCCCCAGATTGGCTCGTTCATCTCCTGGATGACGACGACCTGGCCGGGCAGCGACTTGACGAGCTGCGAGATCGCCAGCGCGCCGGTGCCGCCGGGCAGTGTCATGTCGCTGACCGTGCCCTGCTGGCCGGGCGCGACGAGCAGCTGCGCGGTGGAGACGATGTCGAGGATGCGGTCGTTCTCGCCGGCGCCGTCGACCGGCACGCGCGCCAGCACGCGGTGATCGGCGCTGGTGATGATGACGTGGCGGCCATAGGCGATGCCCCAGGACGGGATCAGGTCCGGCAGCAGTTCCTGCATCCGCTCGATGCTGGCGAGCCGGTCGCGCCGCACCGAGGTCAGGCGATCGAGACGTTCGGCGAGGATGTCGGACAGTGCAGCAAGGTCGCGCTTCATCGCGCCGCGCTTCTGCCGGTTCTGGTCGATCACCTGGACGAAGGCGCCGAGGCAGATCGTGATGAGGAAGGCGATGATGAGCGTAGGGACAGCGCGGCGCAGTGCAGGCTCGGCCGTCAGGAGCCTGTGATAGGCCGGTTTCGCGATCGACTGCGCCAATCCCTTGATCGAATCGGATTGGACGCACGCGTTCGCTGCATGCGCGCGCGCCATGCCTGAGACCCCCGCTCTAAGCTGATTTTTTACCCGGTTCGGATGCTCCCCACGATGCATCCGAATCATGATCATTTGAATCCAGATTTCCGGGACTGTCGAGAGTCAACGATTCGTTAATGCGAAAAAATTCTTGTCCCGGGAAGAATCATGCGGCGCAAAGCGAGTCCGAAACGGGAACGGCTCCGTAGAATTACGCGCGCGTCGGCTCTGCGTGACTGATCACACGCTTCACGGTGGGGAACGCACGACGCAGTTTGCGTTCGATCTCGTCGACGCTTTCGTGCACCTTGATCACACTCATCGAAGGCTGCGCGCGGCAATGGAAGTTGACGACCTCGCCGGCGTCGGTGTTGCGGACCCGCACATTGTGGATGTCATGGATCGCGCCGCCATCGGCAAAGCCGGTCAGCGCCGCCTTGATGGCTTCGACGCGGTCCGGCGCGGCGTCGGTTCCCCACGGCAGTTCCGGCTCGAGCGGCTCGATATGGGTGTCGACCTCGACGTCCTCGCCGAAATCCTCGCGGATCGCGCGCTCGAGCCCGTGGGCGATGTCGTGCGCCGCGTCGAGCGCCATGTCGCTGTCGACCTCGAGGTCGATGCCGACGATCAGCTTGCCGCCGATGTCGTGCACCGTGACGTGGTGGATGGCGAGGCCGGAATTGCGCGCGATCACCATGATGCGCTCGCGCACGCTCTCATTGTCGCGCGCCACCGGCACCGCGGTGAAGGTGAGGTCGGCGTCGCCGAACGTCTTGGTCAGCGCCGCCTGCGCCCGGCGCTTGATGTCCTCGACGCGGTCGATCGGGTAGGTGCGCGGCACCTTGGCGATGGCATCGATGAAATGCGTCGCGCCGACCATGCGGACGCGCAACCGGTCGACATCGACCACCCCCGGCACGGCCTTGATGGCGGCGGTGGCCTTCTCCAGCGCGCCTTCGGGCGCGCGGTCGAGCAGGGTCTCGACCGTCTCCCGCGCCATGCGCAGGCCGAGCAGGGCGATCATCACCGCGACCGCGATCGCCGCTGCGGCATCGCCCCACCAGAAGCCGAAGCCGGCGAGCACCAGGCCGACGATGACGGCGGTCGAGCCCATCACGTCGGAGGCGAAATGCAGCGCATCGGCGGCCAGCGCCTGGCTCTTGGTGTCGCGCGCGGCGCGGTGCAGCGCGCGGGCCCGCCACAGATTGACGCCGATATCGATGACCAGAACGACAAAGGGAATGGCCGAGATCGACGGCGGCGGCGCGCCCTCGCGCAGATGGCTGTAGGCCTGGACCAGGATGCCGCCGGCCAGCACATAGAGCAGGGCGATGATGCCGAGCGCCGAGACGCTCTCGAACTTGCCGTGTCCGTAATGATGCTCGGCGTCGGCCGGCTGGTCCGACACCCGCACCACCGCCCAGGTGATGATGGTGGCGACCAGGTCGATCGACGAGTGCAGCGCCTCCGAGATCAGCGCCAGCGATCCGATCGCGATGCCGACCACGAACTTCGCCACCGCCATGCTGCCGCTGGCGAGGATCGAGATCGCGGCGACCGATGTCTTGGCGGAGGGTGCGCTGGTGCTGGAAGAGCTCATGGGCGGCGGTTTAGCAGGGAGTTGGTGAACATCAAGTGTCGTTGATGAAACGCAATCGCCACTCAGTTGCAATTGCAGGATTTTGCCAAAATCACGCGGTCGTCCCGGCGGAAGCCAGAATCCACAACCACAGGCTTGTGTGGTTGAAGTGAGCTGTGGCAACCGCATCGCGTCATGACTCGCATTCGGGGTAATGGGTCCTGGCTTTCCGCCAGGACGACGCTGGATGTGTTGCGCGACGTGTCAACCGAACATCTGCGTTCTCGCGGCGCGTTTCGCCCGAGCTTTGCAAAATCGTTTCGCCACGACACAAGAGGGCGCAGGGAATGCCGGGTGCGCGCTGCACCGCCCGTCGTGTCGAATGGGTAGCTCATGCCGCCATCTCGACGCGTAACGTAGGATGGGTAGAGCGCACGAAACCCATCATCTCGGCGTGCGGATGCAATCGATGGGTTTCGCTTCGCTCTACCCATCCTACGAGCTAATGATCCAAAGCGGCCCTTGCCATTTAAGGACCGATTGGTCTATATATCGGCAATGAGCCGCCAAACCACCATGCAGGCGCCCCGTGGCCGCCCGCGAAGTTTCGACGTGGACGCCGCCATCGAACGCGCGATGAATGTGTTCTGGTCGCGCGGCTATCACGCCACGGCACTCCCGGACCTGCTGCGTGCGACAAAACTCTCGCGCGGCAGCCTTTACGCTGCGTTCGGCGACAAGCACTCGCTGTTCCTGCGCGCACTCGATCGCTACATTGCCGATGCCCTGACCCGGATGGATGACGAACTCGATCCCCGCAGAGATCCGGTCGATGGCCTGCGGGCCTACCTTGCCGGTTACGTTGAGCGCACGTGCGGTGCCAATGGCCGGCGCGGCTGCCTGTTGGTGGCGACGGCGATGGAGCTGGCCGGCCAGGATGCCGAGGTTGGTCGTCGCTTCGCGAGCTTCTTCAAAACCATGGAGACCAGGGTGGCGGACGCATTTTCCCGTGCGGAGACCGCGGGCAGATTGGCCGATGGCGTCGAGCCTTCGAGTGCCGCCCGAATCCTGATCTGTTTCCTTTGGGGGCTGCGCGTGGTCGCAAAGACGGCTCCGGCACGTACCACGTCGCAGGCCACCGCTGACGCGCTGCTCGATCGCTTCATCAAATAAGCAACTGTTGGAATGACCCTTGATGTCCTCTGGACGTCTGCGCGATCGGTACGCCCATATATGGACCGATCGGTCTTGAAAGGAAGGATGCGATGTCTGCCATCCAGATCATTTGCGCGGTGGCCGTTCCCCTGCTCTGGGGTTATCAGTTCGTGGTCATCAAGGTTGGCGTCACCGAGTTTCCGCCGCTGTTCTTCCTCGGACTGCGTTTCCTGGCCATCGCGCTGCTGCTTGTTCCGTTCGTCAGAAGGCCGACACGCCAACAACTCGGCCCTGTCTCAGCTATTTCGGTTTTCCTCGGCGGACTGAACTTCGGGCTGTTCTATGTCGGCCTTGGGCTCGGCTCGGGGAGCATGTCGGCGGTCGCCTATCAACTCGCCCCGCCGTTCACCGTGCTGCTCGCCTGGCCGCTGCTCGCGGAGCGGCCGTCGCTCGTCACATCCGCCGGCGTGGTGCTGGCGTTCGTCGGCGTGGTGGTGCTGGCGGCGGGGCCGGGGCTGTCGGCAAACGTGCTGCCGCTGCTGCTCGTGGTTGCCGCGGCGTTCGCATTCGCGGTGTCCACCGTCCTGACGAAACGCTACGGCCCTTTCGATCCCCTGATGCTGATGGGGTGGTCGTCGCTGCTCACCGTGCCGCAGGTCATGTTGATGTCGTTGCTGCTGGAATATGGACAGCTGGCGAGTCTTGGCACGGCGGATCAACGTGGCTGGCTGGCGCTCGCCTACACCGTCTTCATCGGCGGCATTGTCGGGTTCGGCCTGTGGTTCTGGCTGATCGCCCGCTGCTCCATGGCCCGCGTCGCGCCGTTCGGACTGCTGCTTCCGGTGTTCGCGCTGATCTCGAGCGTGCTGTTCCTTGGCGACAGCGTGACGCCGAAGCTGATTGTCGGCGGACTGCTCGCGATCTCCGGAGTCGCCATCACACAAGTCAGACCGGGTGCGTAGGGCGGATCAACGCGGTAGCTGTAGGATGGGTAGAGCGCAGCGAAACCCATCACTCGCTGCCCGGATACATCGATGGGTTTCGCTTCGCTCTACCCATCCTACGCAGCAGTGCGTACCGACTACAGCGTCACCACGATCTTGCCGAGCTGATTGTTGGCTTCCGTGTGCTCGAACGCCTTGCCGATATCGGCGAATTTGTAGACCTGGTCGATCGGCCGCTGCGGCTTGCGCGCCCCCGATCGCGGGCGAGATGTCCTTGCGCACCTCGTCGAAGATCGCGCGGATTTCCGCGATCGATCGGGTGCGGAAGGTGACGATACACTCCTCACGCGCTGTCGAAGACAGCTCCATTCAGTCATTTTGCTGACGCAATCTCTGTTTTAGTCGAGCGAGAAACTGAAAACACGGTGTGAGGGCCGCCCAGGTTCTCACGATGGTTCCACCGCCGGAACTGGCACGAATCCGCAAGGAATTGGCACGCGTAAACGCCTCCGCGTTCGCTTGACCATGTTTTGCGGCATCGGGAACCGGACGATCGAAGAAAATCAATCAAGGAGTTATGATGCTGTTCGGCTCGAGCGCCGCAATTTGCGGCGCCCTGGTTGCGCTCGCCTTTTCTGGCACCGCTGCTCGAAGTGAAATCGCTGCGGTTCATTCAAGCGCCGTCGTCAATGCCGCGTGTGGGGATGCAATCGTTGGCGCGGCATCCATGTACAATCCATTCAAGCCCGGCAAGGAGGAGGGCGGTCCGAGCACAGCCTCCGGCGAGCGCTATGATCACTCGGTCTGGGCGGCTGCCATCAAGACGAGTCTGCGCCGGAAGTTTGGTGGGGTCCAATTTGGCGCGAGGCCGAAATATGCCCTCGTCGAGGCCGTCGGCAAGAAGGTCATCGTGAAGATAAATGACGTGGGGCCACTCAGGCCTGGCCGCATCATTGACCTCAATGAGCGGACGATGCGCTATTTCGATCCAAGCCTAGAGCTCGGAGTCATCAGTGGCGTCAAGGTCAGCCCGCTTGCGGGGGACTATTGGATTCCCGGGCCCGTTGGCTGATCCGCCCTTTGCTCGCAGTGACGATGACAATCGCCGGAGGCTGCTGCTACAGCGTCACCACGATCTTACCGAGGTGCTTGTTGGCTTCCATGTGCTCGAATGCCTTGCCGATGTCGGCGAATTTGTAGACCTGATCGATCGGCAGCTGCAGCTTGCGTGCTTCGACCGCGGGCCAGATGTCCTTGCGCACCTCGTCGAAGATCGCGCGGATCTCCTCGATCGAGCGGGTGCGGAACGTGACGCCGATATACTGGATGCGGCGCGCCGCGTGCAGGTCGAAGTTGAAATCGCCATGGGTGCCGCCGAGCCGGCCGACATTGACGATGCGGCCCTTGACCTTGGTCGCCTTGAGGTTCTGGTTCGCGACCGGTCCGGAGACCTGGTCGACGATCAGGTCGACGCCTTCGCCTGATGTCGCCTGCAGCACCTGATCGACCCAGCCGGGATCCTTCGAGTCCACCGCGAGATCGGCGCCGAACTCCTTCAGCCGGCCGCGGCGCATCGCGTCGGTCGATGAGCCCACCACGAGCTTGGCGCCCTTCAGCTTGGCGATCTGCATCGCCATCAGGCCGACGCCGGAGCTTGCGCCCTGGATCAGCACGCTCTGGCCCGGCAGCAGTGCGCCATTGGTGACGACGGCGTTGTGCATGGTGGCGAGCGCGACGGGCAGGGTTGCGGCCTCGTCGAAATTCATGTTCGAGGGCGCGCGGAACAGCCGGCCGTGATCGGCCAGCGTGTATTCGGCGAACGCCGCGCCGCCGGAGCCCATGATCTTGTCGCCGACCTTGACGCCCTTGGCATCGGGGCCGAGCTCGGCGACCTCGCCGGCCCATTCCATGCCGAGCACGGTGCCGACGCCGCCGGCCGCGCCGTGGACATGGCCCTTGGTCATGCCGAGATCGGCGCGGTTCAGCCCGCAGGCATGGACCTTGACCAGCACCTGGGTGCCCTTCGGCACGGGCTTCGCAACGTCGGTGATTTCAGGTCCGTTAGGGCCGTAGACATAGGCTTTCATGGGCTTCTTCTCGTTTGTGTCTAACGCGAGATGACTTGAATTCCGTCATCCTGAGGTGGCCGCTTTTTCGGCGGCCCTCGAAGGATGGGCGGCCCGGCTGATGGCCGTCGACCCTTCGAGACGCGCTTCGCGCTCCTCAGGGTGACGGATGACACTCGTGCTCCGCTCCGGCCTATTCCGCGGCCTGACGCTTGGCGCCGGACATCATCGCTTCCAGCCGCTCGCGAATGATCTCTTCCGCTTCGTGGACGATGCGCGACACCAGCTCGGCGCAGGACGGAATGTCGTGGATCAGGCCCTGCACCTGGCCGGCCGACCAGATGCCTTCGTCGGCATCGCCTGACGCGTAGACCATCTTGCCGCGCGCGCCGGCGACCAGCTCGCGCACATCCTCGAACTTGGCGCCTTCCTTCTCCATCTGCACGACCTTGGTCGAGATCGCGTTCTTGGCGACGCGCGAGGTGTTGCGCATGGTGCGGAAGATCAGCTCGGTCTCGCGCTCGTCATTGGCGACGATGCGTTCCTTTACCAGCTGATGGATCGGGCTCTCCCTGGTGCACATGAAGCGCGTGCCCATGTTGATGCCTTCGGCGCCGAGCGCGAGCGCTGCGACCAGGCCGCGGGCATCGCCGAAGCCGCCGGAGGCGATCATCGGGATCTTCACCTTGTCGGCGGCGGCGGGGATCAGGATCAGGCCGGGGGTGTCGTCCTCGCCGGGATGGCCGGCGCATTCAAAGCCGTCGATCGAGATCGCGTCGGCGCCCATCCGCTCGGCGGACAGCGCGTGGCGCACGCTGGTGCATTTGTGCAGCACCTTGATGCCGTGCTTCTTGAACTCGTCGACATGTTCCTGCGGCTTGTTGCCGGCGGTCTCGACGATCTTGATGCCGCTCTCGATGATGGCCTGGCGATACTCGGCGTAGGGCGGCGGCTTGATCGCGGGCAGGATGGTCAGGTTGACGCCGAACGGCTTGTCGGTCAGCTCGCGGCAGCGCGCGATTTCCTTGCGCAGATCGTCCGGCGTCGGCTGTGTCAGCGCGGTGATCATGCCGAGCGCGCCGGCATTGGCGACGGCGGCAACCAGCTCGGCGCGCCCGACCCATTGCATGCCGCCCTGCACGATCGGGTGGTCGACGCCGAACATTTCGGTGAAACGTGTCTTGATCATTCTGCCCTCGTTTCCATCAGGATTTTCCGTGTCGCGGACGGCGGCGCACGGTGTTGTTATGGATGTCGAGGGGAAGGATGCAGTCCTGTCCGGCAATTGTCTACCGGCGACCTGCGGCGCGCCCATGCGGAAATGACAGGCCGCGGCGGTCGGGCGAGGGCGGGACGGAAATCTTTCGTCATCTGTTCAGGCGCTGGTGATCGAACACGCAACGCCTGGCTGAGAGCAAGGCAAAGCAGGCGCTTGTTACGCCGGCACGGCGTCTTTCTTCGACGCGGCGGTCTCCTCGTCGAACGCGGCGGCGACGTCGCGCATGCTGACGACGCCGATCAGGCTGTAGTTGTCGATGACGGGCACGTGGCGAATGTGGTGCTTGGTCATGAGGTGACGGATGTGCTCGAGCGTGTCGGTCGATGTGCACGAGACCAGCTGCTGCACCGACACGAACTGCGACACCTTCATACTCGCACCGGCCGCGCCGTGCTCGGCGATCGCGCGCACCACGTCGCGCTCGGTGAACATGCCGACGGCGGTGTTACCCTCGGTGCGAACGACATCCTTGACCACGAGCGCGCTGATATTGCTGGCGCGCATCAGCTGCGCGGCGATCGCCACCGTCTCGTTCATGCGCACCGTGGCGACGCGGGGGGTTTTCTTGCGCAGGATATCTCCGACTTGCATGGCAACCTCCTTGGTTATCGTTGACTGGAGTCTGGTATACAAAATGCCAATTGTCAACGTGGCTGTCACAGAAATCTACCATCAGCAAAATGCTTAAATAGGCAGGTTTGCTGACGTTTCCGACGATTGTGAGCGGCCGTGAGCGGCGCGGACGATCTGCCGCACTAAGCGTGGTGGCATCTGGCATCCCTGAGCTGGCAAAAAGAAAAGAGGCGCACCGGATGCGCCTCTGTCCGTTCAGCAGGAAAATTGAGAGCTCAGGCCTTTCCTGATCAGGCCCTCTTGATTCAAGCCGTCTTGGCGCTCGTCGCGGTCTCTTCCGCGGCGGCAGCCTCGTTGCCGTTGATGAAGGCGCGGCGCATCGGCTTGATCACGAACAGCGCCATCAGCGCCGCGGTGGCGTTGAGGGCGACCGCGATCACGAACACCGCCTGCCAACCATAGCTGGCGGCAACGATGCTGGCGGCAGGCACCAAGAGCGCTGCGGTGCCCTTCGCGGTGTAGAGCATGCCGTTGTTGGTGGTCGCGAACTTCGAGCCGAAGGTGTCGCCGCAGGTCGCCGGGAACAGCGAGTAGATCTCCCCGAACACGCCGAAATAGACCGCGGTCGCCAGCACGAACACCACCGGGTTGTGACCCCAGGTGGATAGCGTGAGCAGCATCAGCGCGCCGGTGCCGAACGCAATGAACATGGTGTGCTCGCGGCCGATATTGTCGGACACCCAACCGAAGAACGGCCGTCCGAAACCGTCGAAGATGCGGTCGAGCGAGATCGCAAAGGTCAGCGCGGCCATCTGGAAGCCGGCGAGCGTGACCGGCGTGTTCGCGATCTTGTAGTCGTGCGCGATCGGCGCGATCTGCGCCGCCGCCATCAGGCCGCCGGCGGCGACCATCACGAACACCAGATACATCACCCAGAAGATCGGGCTGCGCAGCACCTGCGGCGGCGTGAAGTCGACCTTGGTCTGCGGCAGATTGAGCTGCTTCTTCTTCGGCGGGATCGAGACCGCGGGCGGCTGGATGAAGAAGGCGAGCAGGAAGACGATCAATCCCTGTCCGATGCCGAAATCGAAGAACGCAGTCTGATAGCCGCTCGCGGCGATCATCTTTGCAATCGGCACCACCGTGAGCGCGGCGCCGGCGCCGAAGCCGGCCGCGGTTGCGCCGGCGGCGAGGCCGCGGCGATCGGGAAACCACTTCAGCGCGTTGCCGACGCAGGTGCCGTACACCGCGCCGGCGCCGATGCCGCCGAACACGGCGGCGGTGTAGAGCAGGGCGAGCGAGTCGGCATAGGAGTTCAACACCCAGGCGAGCGCGATCATGATGCCGCCGAACATGATGACGAGCCGCGGGCCGTATTTGTCGACGAACCAGGCCTCGACCGGCACCAGCCAGGTCTCGGTCACCACGAAGATCGTGAAGGCGAACTGGATCGCCGCGCGGCCCCAGTGATGCGCGCCGTCGATCGGATCGACGAACAGCGTCCAGCCATATTGCAGGTTCGCGATCATCGCCATGCAGACGATGCCCATGACGAGCTGAAGCCAGCGGAAGCCGCTGGACGAAGGTTGAGCTTGTGTGACGGCAGTATTGCTGGAAACCATCAAGTCCTCCCGAGCGCGCTGGTCTTGTGACCGAGTGTCGCAATTATTGTGGCGTATCGTCGCAAGCGCCGGAAGTTGGTATACTATATTCCAGAAAGCAAGCCCTTCATTCCGCTGCAACGCAGCAAATCTGACATTCGACGCGCCGGTCCAGACGGCATCTCGTGGCCAGCCAAAATGAAAAGCGCCCGGCTTTTGGCCAGGCGCTTCGCAGGCTGTGGTGAGGCGGTTGCTCAAGCCGTAGCCGATTTCGCGACCACGATTTTTCGCCAGGGCTTGAGCAGCATGATCGCGAGCAGCGAGGCGAGGATGTTGGCGCCTGCCGCGATGATGAACACCTTGTCCCAGTTGCCCGACGATTGCTGCATGTAGTTGGCGATCGGCACCAAGAGCGCCGCGGTGCCCTTCGCGGTGTAGAGCAGGCCCGCATTCGTGGTGGCGAACTTGGCGCCGAACGTATCGGTGCAGGTCGAGGGGAACAGCGAGTAGATCTCGCCCCAGGCAAAGAACACGAAGCCCGAGAGCAGCACGAACCAAACCGGGTCGTGTCCCCAGAGGTAGAGCATCCAGATGCCGATGCCTTCCATGCCGAAGGCGATGAACATCGTGTTCTCGCGGCCGATCATGTCGGAGATCCAGCCGAAGAACGGACGCGTCAGGCCGTTGAGGACGCGGTCGATGGTTGCCGCGAAGGTGACGGCCGTCATCGTCACCGCCATCAGCGTGACCGGCACGCTGTCGACCTTCCAGTCGACCGCGATCGGCTTCAGGTTCGCCGTCACCATCAGGCCGCCGGCGCCGACGATCACGAACATGAAGTACATCAGCCAGAAGATCGGCTGCCGCAGCACTTCGGTCGGCTGATAGTTACGCCGGGTCTGGATGATGTTGGCGTTCGCCACGACGGCCGGCACCTGTCCGGCCTTCGGCGCCAGCAGGAAGAAGGAGAGCAGCACGATGATGATGCCCTGGCCGAGACCGAAATACAGGAAGGTGGTCTGGAAGCCGGAGTCCTTGATCATCGCCTGGATCGGCGCGACCGTGAGCGCCGAGCCTGCGCCGAAGCCGGCAGCGGTGATGCCCGCGGCAAGTCCGCGCTTATCCGGAAACCATTTCAGCGCGTTGCCGACGCAGGTGCCGTAGACGCCGCCGGCGCCGATGCCGGCGATGATCATGCCGAGATAGTAGCCGTTCAGCGACGTCGCCTGGGCGTTGATCGCCCAGCCGAGTGCGCAGAGGATGCCGCCGACCAGCACGACGATGCGCGGACCGTATTTGTCGACGAACCAGCCTTCGACCGGCACCAGCCAGGTCTCGAACAGCACGAACAGCGTGAAGGCCCATTGGATCGATGCGCGATCCCATCCGAATTTCTTCTGGATGTCGGGGACGAAGAATGTCCACCCGTATTGATAATTTGCGATCATCACCATCGCGGCGACGCCGATCGCGAGTTGCATCCAGCGATAGGTGTCGCTGACACGCGCGGCCGCGGGGGCCGCAGTTGCCTGAACCATGTCCGACATAGATCCTCCCAGTGCGCCCCTTGTCGTTGCTTATGAGCGCGCGATGGCCATCTTGGTATCCGATATGCCAAGGTTCAAGCTGTCGCAGGGGCAGCGCGCGCTTATGCCGCACAGGACTCAGCCGGGCACCCCGGGAGAGTAGTTCAGCGCGCAAGGAAATGGCCCCGAAAATCGGGGCCATTGGTCGAAGGTTCAATGTCAGGTCGCATCTTGCGACGAAAGCTGCATCCGGCGGAGAGCGCCGGAAATCCCTTGGCTTAGAGGCCGAAGCGCGGCAGGTCGCCGTTGCGATTCGAAATCTCCGCGCTCTTCATCAGCAGGCGGTCGATCGAGGCCAGCAGGCGGCCGAACAGGGTGGAGGAGGGCGCAAGCGTCAGTACAGTGGTCTTGGACATTGGTGTCCCCTTTCATTGGAGGCCAGCAATGGGCCGGCTCATCATCTGCAGCCAAATTATGTATACCAGATGCCAGATACAACGGACTTGTTTGCATAGCAGCATGCACGACTGTGCAATGCAGCAAAATCGGCGGATCGGATTCCGGATCGGCGTGGATGGGGCGGAGCCCGGCGGCGACGCCGGGTCAGAATTTCCAGCTAAAACTGGCCTTTACCGAGTGGTCCTGGACCCGGTCGGAAGCTGGCCGACATAGGCGATGCCGATGCTGGCCTGCGGTGCGACCCGCAGGTCGAGGCCGCCTTCGACCAGTGCCGCGTTCCGCGCCAGCGGCACGCCGGCCACGGTGAATCCGGTTCCCAGGCCCTGGAACGCGAGCGCCGATGTCGGGGTCACGTCGCCGAAGGCGTACTGCCACGCCACCGCCTGTTCGCCGGCGTCGGCCGCCTGGTCGATGCGGAGGTGGTGAGCTTCACCGAGTTCCATCGTCCGAGCTGGGATTTCCGGTCGTTGATTTCGGTCGGCGACGATCCGGAGGTTCGTGCCCGCGGCATGCAGGCGTTTGCGAAGCATATGCACTCGCATCCGTTCTGGCAGCACGATCCGGCGTTCGATGGCGAACGCGCGCTGCGCGAGTCGGATTTCTTCAGCGACGAGGAATTCGTCGAGCTGCCGATTGCCAAGGAGGTGTTCCTGCCGTCGGGGGCGCGGCGGATCATGGGGATCGCGTTCGAGCACGCCGGTTATGTGGTCACGGTTGTCGGGCATCGCGTGGTGGGACGGCCGGCGTTCAGCGACGAGGAGCGCGACCGGATGCAGGGTTTTCGTCCGCACATCCTACGCGGCTACCGCCAGGCGCACGAGCGAACGCTGGCGGCGCTGACACCGAGCGACCGCCTGCGTCTGGCATTTCCCGCGCTGACGCCGCGCCAGATCGAGGTGGCGTCGTGGATCGCGCAGGGCAAGTCGAACGAAGAGATCGCTGCTATCCTCGGCGTCGGGCTCGACGCCGTGAAGGCGCACGTCAAGGCGATCAACAGCAAGATCGATTCCGACAGCCGGCGCGCCGCGATCGTCATTGCCCACACCACGCCGCCCTTCGCCGATCTGCCGCCGCTGTGGAAGCTCGGCCTCGAAGGTTGAGGCGGGCGGCGCGTTCATAAAAGAAGGCCGCCCAAATGCGGCGGCCTCGAGTGAGCGGGTTTGCTTTTCTTCTTGGCCGATGAAGGGTCGGGGCCAAGTCCCTTCACCGCATTCCCTTCACCGCGTCCAGTCTTCGCCGGCGCACAGCGTTCCCATGCAGCCGCGAACGTTCAGCGTGCCCGGCGACACCAGCGTCACCGAGCTCTCATAGGTCGTGCCGTCGTCGGCGTTGTAAATCCGGCCGGCCCATTTGTTCGGGCCGGCGGGCTGCATGTTGATGAACAGCGACATGCCTATGACCGGTCGGGTGCGCTGCGCGCGATCGGCATTCTTGTCGTCGAGCTGCGGCTTGCCGGTGGCCTTGTCTGTCGGCTCCTTCAACCAGACGACGCGGCCGCACAGCGCGCTGCCGCAGCGGTGGACCTTGATCCTGGCGTCGCCGGATTGGGTCAGCCAGACGCCGGCCGGATCGTTGGCCTTGTCGCTCGCCTTGGCGGCATCGGCGGGGCTGCCGAGCAGCGGGATGTGGAACGCGGCCACGATCAGGCGGCGCGTGAGGTGAGCGTGGATCAATTGCTTCAGGGCCTTGCGCAGGCCGTTTTGGTCTGGGATTACCGTCATCATCCACCTTCTTCATGAAAAAATTCATGATAAACATGAAATAAATCACGTTTAAGGTTGAGTCAATGACATTGCCTAGGCATGATGCAATCCGGCCGTACCGGCTTTTTGGCAAAGAATTTTTCGGATGGGTGCGATGGGGAAATCGGTTCGTGAGCAGCGCCAGCTCTGGTTTCGCAGGCTCGATCGGGCGTTCTGGTTGATCTGGGCGGCGTTGCCGGTGGTGTTGTGGCTGGCCTATTACCGCACCACCACGGCGTCGGCGACGATCGCCGAGAGCCTGATCGGCGAGCAGGCGAAGTGCGCCAGCATCGTCGCCAACCCGCTCACCATGTCGGCCAAGGGCCAGGTGCTGTTCTGGTCGCTGTTCGCGCTTGGGGTATCGTTTTACGCCGTGCTGATCGGCATCCTACATCGCATGGTGAACCGATTCGCCAACGGACGGATCTTCGTGTCCGAAACGCTGCAGGGTGTCTGGTGGATGGGGATCTTCCTGGTGGTCTGGCCGTTTGTGGATACGATCACGACCATCGCGGTGACCTATGCGCTGTATCAGCTTGGCGACATCAAGTTCTTCCTGCCGAGCTACGGCGTCGACGTCGGCACGGTCGCAGGCGGCGTGTTCCTGATGGCGCTGAAATTCGTGATCGAGCAGGCCATCCTGTTGCAGTCCGAAAACGATCTGACGATCTGAGGGTGATGCTTGTGCCCATCGTGGTGAACCTCGATGTCATGCTCGCAAAGCGCAAGCGCCGCCTCGGAGACCTCGCGGACGCCATCGGCATTTCGATCCAGAACCTGTCGATCCTGAAGACCGGCAAGGCGAAGGCGATGCGCTTCTCGACGCTGTCGGCAATCTGCCGCGAGCTGGACTGCCGGCCGGGCGATATCCTGGAATATGTGCCGGGCGATGAGGGCGGCGAAGGCGAGAGCGGCGAGGGCGGTTGATCCGGCGTGCGGTCGACAGCGGCGCGGGACCGCAAGTTCCTCCCAAAACAAAATGGCCGCGGTTGCCCGCGGCCATTCGTGTTTCTGCTTGAGCGCTGCCTTTACTCGGCCGCCTGCTTGCGCGGCGGGTCGAGCGCGCCGGAGTCGTGGATCTCGGCGACCTGGTGATCGCTGAAGCCGAGCACCTCGCGCAGGATCTCGTCGGTGTGCTCGCCGAGCAGCGGCGAGCGCTGAACGTCGCTCGGCGAATCCGAGAGCTTGATCGGGTTGCCGACCGAGACGTACTTGCCGCGGGTCGGATGATCGACCTCGACCACGGTGCCGGTCGCGCGCAGCGACTGGTCTTCGGCGATCTCCTTCATCGACAGGATCGGACCGCAGGGGATGTCGTCCTTGTTGAGGATCTCCATCGCCTCGAACTTGGTCTTGGTCATCGTCCACTGCTCGATGCGGGCGAAGATCTCGTTGAGGCGCGGCAGGCGGGCCGGCGGCTTGGCGTAGTTCGGATCGGTCTTCCAGGTCGGCTCGCCGATCACGTCGCAGATCTTCTCCCAAACCGGGGCCTGGGTGATGAAGTAAATGTAGGCGTTCGGGTCGGTCTCCCAGCCCTTGCACTTCAAGATGCGGCCGGGCTGGCCGCCGCCGGAATCGTTGCCGGCGCGCGGCACGGCATCGCCGAACGGAATGCCTTCGCCGAACTGGCTGTATTCCTTCAGCGGACCGTGGGCGAGCCGCTGCTGGTCGCGCAGCTTGACGCGGGCGAGGTTGAGCACGCCGTCCTGCATCGCGGCGGTGACGCGCTGGCCCTTGCCGGAGTGGGTGCGATGGTACAGCGCAGTGACGATGCCGAGCGCGAGATGCAACCCGGTGCCGCTGTCGCCGATCTGCGCGCCGGTGACCAGCGGCAGGCCGTCGCGGAAGCCGGTGGTCGAGGCAGCGCCGCCGGTGCACTGCGCGACGTTCTCGTAGACCTTGCAGTCTTCATACGGGCCGGGGCCAAAACCCTTGATCGAGGCGACGATCATCTTCGGGTTGATGGCCTGGATCTTCTCCCAGGGGAAGCCCATGCGATCGAGCACGCCGGGGCCGAAGTTTTCGACCAGCACGTCGCACTGCTTGATCAGCGCGGTCAACACTTCCTTGCCCTTCGGGTTCTTGGTGTCGAGCGTGATCGAGCGCTTGTTGTGATTCAGCATGGTGAAATACAGGCTGTCCACGTTCGGGATGTCCTGCAGCTGGCCGCGCGTGATGTCGCCGACGCCGGGACGCTCGACCTTGATCACGTCGGCGCCGAACCAGGCCAGCAATTGCGTGCAGGTCGGACCCGACTGGACGTGGGTGAAATCGAGAATGCGAACGCCCTTCAGCGCCTTGGTCATAATGTTTGCTCCGTACTCTATATGCCCCTGCACCCGCAGGGAGTGATGGGGGTTAGGGGTTACTTCTTCTTCTGCAGAACGCTCTGCGGATTGAGGTTGCCGATGCGGCCGCTCTCCGAGCCCGCCGCCGGATCGATCACCGCGTTGATCAGCGTCGGCTTGCCGGAATCCAGCGCTGCATTGACCGCGCGCTTCAACTCGTCCGGCGAGGTGGCGTTGACGCCGACGCCGCCGAAGGCTTCCATCATCTTGTCGTAGCGCGAGCCCTTGACGAACACGGTGGTCGCCGGATCGTCGCCGGCGCTGTTGACGTCGGTGCCGCGATAGATGCCGTCATTGTTGAAGATCACGACGCAGATCGGCAGCCTGTAGCGGCAGATGGTCTCGATCTCCATGCCCGAGAACCCGAACGCGCTGTCGCCTTCGACCGCGAGCACGGGCAGGCCGGTCTCGACCGCAGCGGCGATCGAATAGCCCATGCCGATGCCCATCACGCCCCAGGTGCCGACGTCGAGCCGCTTGCGCGGCTTGTGCATGTCGACAACGCCGCGGGCGAGGTCGAGCGTGTTGGCGCCCTCGTTGACGAAGATGGTGTCCGGACGCTCCGCGATGATCGCGCGCAGCGCGCCGAGCGCGCCGTGGTAATCCATCGGCGAAGCGTTGCTCATCAGCTTCGGCGCCATCTTGGCGACGTTGTCGTCGCGCTTCTTGCTGACGGTCGAGAGCCAGTCGGACGGCGCCGCGGTCCAGTTCGCGCCCATGGCGTCGAGGAACGCCGACAAGCAGGAGCCGATATCGCCGACCACGGGGGCGACGATCTCGACGTTGGAATCCATTTCCTTCGGCTCGATGTCGACCTGGATGAACTTCTTCGGGGCTTCACCCCAGGTCTTGCCCTTGCCATGCGAGAGCAGCCAGTTGAGGCGGGCGCCGATCAGCATCACGACGTCAGCTTCCTTCAGCACCGTCGAGCGCGCCGCACCCGCGCATTGCGGATGCAGATCGGGCAGCAGGCCCTTGGCCATGCTCATCGGCAGGAACGGTACGCCGCTCTTCTCGACGAAATTCTTGATCGCCTCGTCGGCCTGCGCGTAGGCCGCGCCCTTGCCGAGGATGATGAGCGGACGCTTCGCGCTCTTCAGGACGTCCAGCGCGCGCTTGACCGAAGACGGGGAGGGGATTTGCTCGGGTGCGGCGTCGATCACCTTGACCAGCGACTTCTGGCCGGCGTCGGCGTTCATCACCTGCGAGAACAGCTTTGCGGGCAGGTCGAGATAGACGCCGCCCGGACGGCCCGACACCGCGGCGCGGATCGCGCGCGCGAGGCCGATGCCGATGTCCTGGGCGTGCAGCACGCGGAACGCGGCCTTGCACAGCGGCTTGGCGATCGCGAGCTGGTCCATCTCTTCATAGTCGCCCTGCTGCAAATCGACGATCTCGCGCTCGGACGAGCCCGAGACCAGGATCATCGGGAAGCAGTTGGTGGTGGCGTGGGCGAGCGCGGTGAGGCCGTTGAGGAAGCCGGGCGCGGACACCGTGAGGCAGACGCCGGGCCGCTTGGTCAGGAAGCCGGCGATCGAAGCCGCGTAGCCGGCATTCTGCTCGTGGCGGAACGACAGCACGCGAATGCCCGCCGCCTGGGCCATGCGGCCCAGGTCCGTGATCGGGATACCCGGCACACCATAGATGGTGTCGATGCCGTTGAGCTTGAGCGCATCGATGACGAGATGGAAGCCATCGGTCAGTTCTTGCTCGGTGCCCGGTGCCTCGGACTTCGTAGCGGTATTCAGCATCGGCATCGTCTCCCTGGTCGTTCTTTGTTCGGACGATCTGATTGTCGTCTGAAGCGGGTGTGGACTCTCAAATTTAAGTGAACGGTTCTCTACGTGAATAATTCTTGCCCGTGCGCCTCGACGTAGGCGGCAAGCCCAAGCGTGTGGTCGCGCGCGCGCTTCTCGGCAAGCTCGGTGTCGCGCGCTTCCAGCGCCTCGATGATCCCGAGATGCTCGGGCAGCGAGGTCGCGGTGCGGTCCTTGCGGCCGATCGTGAGCTGGCGATAGCCGCGCACATGCAGCAGCAGGTCATTGGTGAGGTCGACCAGAACAGGCGATTCCGACAGCGAGATCAGCGCCTGGTGGAAGGCGATGTTGGCCTTGGAATATTCCTCGACGTGATCCTGCGGCAGGCGATCGTCGCTGAAGTCCTTGAAGAAGTCGCGCAGCGCCGAGATGTCCTTCTTGCGCGCGGTGGTCGTGATCAGGCGCGCCGCCATGCTCTCCAGCGCCGCCCAGGCGCGGATCATGTCGACGATCTCCGCCTTGGTACGGCGGACCACGACGATGCCGCGGCGCGGCACGGTTTTCACGAATCCGTCCTGCTCGAGCATCGCGATCGCTTCGCGGATCGGCGTGCGGCTGACGCCGAGGCGCTCGGACAGTGCGCGCTCGTCGAGCATCACCGGCTCCGGCGTCGCGTAGATGTCCATCTTCAGGATCGCTTCCTTCAAGGCCTCATAGGCCTTGTTCTTGAAGCTCGTCTCCGGCGCGATCCGGACGATGGCGATATCTGTGTCAGCCATGGTGGGCGACGCCTTGGTCTGTTTCGGTTCTGGCACGACTCGTCTCCTCCTCTTGGAGACGTCTTCTTAGCAGAAGAAATTACCTTAGATTTTTGGCATGCCAAATACCAGAATGTCAAGCTGCCTATATTTTTCGATCTTTTTGGACCTCAACCGACCTTGACAATTGCGTTTTTGGCATACCAAATGCCACGAAATCTGTCCCAGGAGGAAGCCAATGTCAAATTCGAAGGATGCGGTCCGCAAAATTCTCGATGCGGTCAGGGCCGACAAGCGCACGAGCCTCACCGCGCCCGAAGGCAAGGTGGTTTGCGACGCCTACGGCATTCCGGTGCCGAAAGAGGGTGTCGCCAAGTCGGCGGCCGAGGCCGCCCGCATCGCCTCCGACATGGGCTTCCCGGTCGTGATGAAGATCGTCTCGCCCGACATCCTCCACAAGACCGAGGCCGGCGGCGTGATGGTCGGCGTCAAGAGCGCCGCCGAGGCCGAGAAGAGCTACGAGACGATTCTCGCCAACGCCAGGAAGTACATGGCCGACGCCAAGATCGAGGGCATCCAGGTCCAGCAGATGCTGGGCGGCGGCACCGAGGTGATCGTCGGCTCGATCACCGACGGCTCGTTCGGCAAGCTGGTTGCCTTCGGCCTCGGCGGTGTGCTGGTCGAAATCCTCAAGGACATCACCTTCCGCCTCGCGCCCGCGACCAAGGATGATGCGCTGTCGATGCTCGACGGCATCCAGGCGCATGAGATGCTGAAGGGCGTGCGCGGCGGCGAGGCGGTCAATCGCGAGGCGCTCGCCGACGTCATCGTCAAGGTGTCGCAGCTGGTCAGCGATTTCCCCGAGATCGTCGAGCTCGACCTCAACCCGGTGTTCGCCACCAGCAAGAACGCGATCGCGGCCGACGTCCGCATCGTCGTCGACTTCAACTACAAGCCGCGCCCGGCGCCGCGTCCGACCGAAGAGATCGTCGCCGCGATGAACCGAATCATGCAGCCGAAGGGCGTTGCTGTGATCGGCGCCTCCGCCGAGGACGGCAAGATCGGCAACTCCGTGATGAAGAACCTCATCAACGGCGGCTACAAGGGCGAGATCTATCCGATCCACCCCAAGGCCGACGAGATCCTCGGCTACAAGGCCTACAAGAGCGTCAAGGACGTGCCCGGCGTGATCGACACGGCGGTGTTCGCGATCCCGGCGAAATTCGTCGCCGGCGCGCTCGCCGAATGCGGCGAGAAGAAAATCCCCGGCGCGGTGCTGATTCCCTCGGGCTTTGCCGAGGCCGGCGCGCCGGAATTGCAGGCCGAGATCGTCGAGGTCGGCAAGAAGTACAATATCCGCCTGATGGGGCCGAACATCTACGGCTTCTATTATACCCCGGCCAATCTCTGCGCCACGTTCTGCACCGCCTATGACGTCAAGGGCCACGCCGCGCTGTCGTCGCAGTCGGGCGGCATCGGCATGGCGATCATCGGCTTCTCGCGCTCGGCCAAGATGGGCGTGTCGGCGATCGTCGGCCTCGGCAACAAGTCCGACATCGACGAGGACGATCTGCTCGCCTTCTTCGAGCAGGATCCCAACACCAACCTGATCGCGCAGCACTGCGAGGACCTGAAGGACGGCCGCGCATTTGCCGAAGCCGCCAAGCGCGTTTCCAAGAAGAAGCCGGTGGTCGTGCTCAAGGCCGGGCGCACGTCTGCGGGCGCGAAGGCGGCCTCGTCGCATACCGGCGCGCTCGCCGGCAACGACAAGATCTACGAGGACGTGTTCAAGCAGTCGGGCGTGATCCGCGCCCGCAGCCTGCGGCAGCTGCTCGAATTCGCCCGCGGCGTGCCGGTGCTGCCGACGCCGAAGGGCGAGAACGTGCTGATCATCACCGGCGCCGGCGGCTCCGGCGTGCTGCTCTCCGACTCCGTGGTCGACAATGGCCTGTCGCTGATGCAGATGCCGCCGGACCTCGATGCGGCGTTCCGCAAGTTCATCCCGCCGTTCGGCGCGGCCGGAAATCCTGTGGATATCACCGGCGGCGAGCCGCCGATCACCTACGTCAACACGGTCAAGCTCGGCCTGTCGGATGAGCGCATCCACGCGCTGATCCTCGGCTACTGGCACACCATCGTGACGCCGCCGATGGTGTTCGCGCGCAACATGGTCGAGGTGAAGAAGGAGATGGAGGCCAAGGGCTTCGTCAAGCCGATCGTCGCCTCGCTCGCCGGCGACGTCGAGGTCGAGGAAGCCGCCGAGTATCTCTACCAGAACGGCATCCCGGCCTACGCCTATTCGACCGAACTCCCGGTCGAGGTGCTCGGCGCCAAGTACAAGTGGGCGCGCGGCGCGGGCCTGCTCTGATCTTCTGAATCTGTCGAATACCACAGGCCGCCCCGGACACCGTCCGGGGCGGCCTTTTCATTGGGCTGCCCCCATCTGCAATGGGCCGCCGAGATGAACGGGAAGGGCGCGACCAGCCCGATCGCGCGAAACCAAGCCAGGCCTTCCTGATCTTCCAGCGCGGGTTCCGCACCATCTTCTTTTCCGGACCCGCGCGCGGCTGACGAAGCTTGCCTTCTGCATCTGATGTGCTACTGATATATCAGATCAATGACGGAGGGACCCGCGATGGAGTTGGCTGCAACAGGGATGACCGACCGCCAGCGCAAATATCGCGCGACCTACCGCGAGCGCGTGGTGGGCTGGTACAATGGCTGGCTGCATGTCGTGCTGATCTACACGATCGGCTTCACGTCGCTGTACGTCTATCTGGCCAATGTGCACGACGTGAAATGGTGGGAATACCTCACCATTCCCGTGGTCTTCCTGATCGCAAACTTCTTCGAATGGGCGGTGCACCGCTTCGTCATGCACCGGCCCTCGAATGTGCCCTTGCTGCGCGCGGTCTACAGCCGCCACACCCTGATGCACCATCAGTTCTTCACCGAGGAGGAGATGCGCTTCGCCGATCATCACGACTGGCGCGTCACCTTCTTCCCGCCCTATGCGCTCGTGGTGTTTACTCTGATGTCGATCCCGCCGGCGATCGTCGCGGGCCTTGTGATCTCGGCCAACACCGGCTGGCTGCTGATCACCACGACGACCTCGATGTACCTGATCTACGAGTTCATGCATTTCTGCTGCCACGTCGAGGAAAATGCCTTCGTGCGCAACATGCCGTTCGTCAACACCATCCGCCGGCATCATACCGCCCATCACAACCAGTCGATCATGATGGAGCGGAACATGAACCTGACCTTCCCGGTGATGGACTATGTGTTCGGCACCTCCGATCTCAATCGCGGCCTGCTTGGCCACATCTTCAACGGCTACAGCACGCGCCATGTGAAGACCGACATGCGCCGGACGGCGCGGACGCCGCGGGTCATGGCGAAGGAGCAATCGGTGCCGCATGCCGCAGCTTGAGCCCAATCTCGCCGGTCTCGCCTGGTTCGGCCTGCTGTGGAGCGTGTGCTGCATCGGCTTCCTGCAACTGGCCGGGATGTACCCGCTGCGCGGGCGCGCCGTCCTGCCGGTGACGATGACCACCGCGTTGTGGGTGATGCTGCTCGCCGGCACGCTGGCATTCGCGCTGGCCGAATTGCGCTGGACCACAATCGTTGTCGTCGGCGGCGTGCTGTTCTTGTTTCTACCCGGGCTGTTTCAGGCGCTGCCGGAATGGTGGCGCGACGGACGCGCGGGATTGCGGCTGTCCTGTTGCGCCATGATCGCCGCGCTCGCGCTGCTGGTCCGCGTCGCCGCGCCGTCCTTTTCCACGTGGATAACCTGAAGGGAGGTCTCGATGCCAAGCCACATCAAGCTCATGCTGTCGCTGGCCTGCCTCGCCACGGCGGCCTGCGGATATTTTTTCATGGTCTATCTGGGACAGCAGGGACCGAGCTATGCGGTCGCCTTCCTCGGCGTGTTCGCAACCGTCGCGATGTGGATCTTCCCCGAGGTCGTCAAGAAGGACCTCAAGATGCGTCCGCCGGGATCCTGACCGAGCTCTGATATGATGCTGCAGCACAGGGAGGATCCGATGGCGAGCTATACCGGGGACCGCACCATCGACGGCATTTCGGTGCTGGTCGACGGCAAGCCGCTGTCACCGCATTACGACCAGCTTCGTCTCACCGAGCACGGCTTTGAATGGAGCTACGAGGGGCCCGAGCCGGCACAACTGGCCTTCGCGCTGCTCTATGACCATCTGCACGATGCCGCTGCCGCGAAAGCGCTGCACGAGTGCTTCATGCGGCGCGTCGTCGCCAATTTCGACAATGAATGGGAGCTCTCCTCGGCCGATCTCGACGAGGCGGTTGCGGCGCTGCGCTCCGGACAGACGGCCTGAGCCCGTGCTGATGCCCCCGGCAGAGAATTCTTGAGATGACCCTGACCTGTCGCGCGGCGGTGCTGCATCAAAGCGGAACGCCGCTTTCCGTCGAGCGCGTATCGCTTGCGCCGCCCATGCCGACCGACGTCGTGGTGAAGGTGCGTGCCGCGGGGCTCTGCCACACCGATCTCGAAGTCATCGACGGATCGTTGCGCTATCCCTTGCCGATGATCCTCGGGCACGAGGCGGCAGGCATCGTCGAGGAAATCGGCAGCGCGGTGCGCGACATCAGCGTCGGCGATCACGTCATCCTGTCCTGGAATCCGCATTGCGGGCACTGCTTTCACTGCGACCGCGCGCAGCCGATCCTGTGCGAGACCTACCTCGCGCGGGGCGCGGAAGGCGTGCATTTCGACGGCGCATCGAAGGCGCAGCTCGCGGACGGACGCAAGCTGACGCACCTGATGTTCCTCGGCGCGTTCTCGGAATATGTCGTGCTGCCGGCCCAGCAGGCGATCGTCGTGCCGAACGACATCCCGTTCGACCGCGCGTGCCTGATCGGCTGCGGCGTCATGACCGGCGTCGGCGCCGCGCTGAACGTCGCCGCGATCGGCCACGGCGATACCGTGATGGTCACCGGCTGCGGCGCGGTCGGGCTGGCAGCGGTGCAGGGCGCCCGGCTTGCCGGCGCAGGTGCTGTCATCGCGGTCGACCTCGATGATGCAAAGCTGGCGCTGGCGCGGCAGCTCGGCGCCACGCACGTCGTCAACGCGGCCCGCGAGGACCCGGTCCAGTTCGCAAAGCAGGCGACGGGCGGCCGCGGCGCCGACGTCATCCTCGAGGCGGCGGGCCATCCCAACGCGTTTCGGCAGACCGCGGAGGCGGTACGGCCGGGCGGCGGGGTGATCTGGCTCGGCAAGATCGACGTCACGCGGGACGTGAGTTTTCGCTGGGGCGCGTTGATGGGCGAGAAGCGATTTCGCCGCTCGAGCTATGGCGGCGCGCGGCCACGGCGCGACTTTCCCTTTCTGGCGCAGGCCTATCTGGCTGGCCGGCTCAAGCTCGACGAACTGATCACAGGCCGCTGCAGCCTCGACAGCATCAATGACGGCTTCGAGGCGCTGCGGCGCGGACGTTCGATCCGCACGGTCGTCGAGCTCTGAGAGCCGTTACAGCGTCGAACGTGCAAAACTCTCGATGTAGTCGATCAGGCTGTCGGACGCCGCGCCCGCGGCGTCGACGCGGCGCTCGGCGATGGCTTCAGCGACGTCGGCATGCAGCCGCGCCGCGAGCGGCAAATCGGCCGCTTCCTTGTAATGCTGGTACCAGAACCGGCGCGACAGGCCATGCATCAGGCCCATGGCGCGGGAGGCGAACTCGTTGCGCGACGCCGCGGAGATCAGGGTGTTGAACTGGTGATCGAGCCGCATGAACAGCAGGTCGTCGGATTTCTCCGCCGCGCGCCGCATGCCGGCGGCGATCTCCGAGAACTGCGTGCGCTGCTCGCTGGTGGCGCGCTCGGCGGCGCCGCGCGCCATCAGCCGTTCCAGCTCGCGCCGGACTTCGAGCAGGCGCAGCTGGGCCCTGAGGTCGATCTCGGACACCAGCACGCCGCGGCGGGCCAGGATGTTGACGAGGCCGTCGCGCGACAGGCGCTGCAAGGCCTCGCGGATCGGGGTTCGGCCGATGTTGAGCCGTTTGGCGAGCACGAGCTCGGAGAGCGCGGTGCCCGGCGGCAGTTGCAGCGTCACGATCAGCTCTTCCAGCTCGGCATAGGCGCGATCGGTGAGCGTGACGTCGCTTTGCGGGAGCGGGGCCGGCGCGGAACCGCGCGGCTTGTCGCCGGCGGCGGACGATTGCCGTGCCGGCCGGCGGCTTCCTGCTGTGCGCACGCGCACCGTGCTGGATCGTTTGCTCGAATTTACCATCAGGATCGTGAGTGCTGCTGTACAGCAGATATCTCACACGCCCGATGGCAATGACAAGGCCGGTCGATCGGCGCCGCGCCGAACCGGACGGCGCGCCGCGCGCCCATCAGTGCGAAATGCTTTCCAGCGTCCGGCCGCGGGTTTCCTCGCCGAGCAACAGCACCGCAAGCGCCGCCACCACGAACGCGCCGGCGCCGAGCGCAAACACGCCGCCTTGTCCGGCCGCCGGCAGGATCACGCCGATCACATAGGGGCCGATCAGCGAACCGATTCGGCCGACCGCGGAGGCAAAGCCCGTTCCGGTGGCGCGGACATGGGTCGGGTACAGTTCGGGCGTATAGGCGTAGAGCGCCGACCACATGCCGAACAGGAAGAATTGCATGCAGAGGCCGGCAATGATGAGCTGGGTCTGGTCCGCCGCCGAGCCGTAGAAATGGCAGGCGATCGCGCCGCAGAGCAGGTTCATCACCAGCGTCGCCTTGCGGCCCCAGGATTCGACGAGCCACGCCGAGACCAGGAAGCCGGGGATCCCCGCGAGCGAGATCAGGATGGTGTAGAACACCGATTTGGTGATCGGGAAGCCCTTGGCCTGCAGCAGCGCGCCGAGCCACGTGGTCAGGCCGTAGAAGCCGAGCAGCGCGAAAAACCACAGGGTCCACAACATCGTGGTCCGCTTGGCATAGATGCCCGAAAACAGCGTTCTCAGGCCGGTCACTTCGGACGCGGGGGCGGCCACTTGGCGCACCACCGGCGGCAGCTCCTTGCCGCCGAGACGGTCGCGGACCCTGGATTCGATGTCGCGCACGGTCGCTTCGGCCCGCTCCGAATAACCGTGGGACGCAAGCCAGCGCGGCGATTCCGGAACGAAGCGGCGCACCACCAGCACGAACACGGCCGGGATTGCCTGCAGGATGAAGACCCAGCGCCAGTCGGCGACCTGCAGCACGAAGTAGGTCAACAAGCCCGACGCGATGAAGCCGAGCGGCCAGAATCCTTCGAGGAACGCGATGTAGCGGCCGCGGTTGCGCGCCGGCATGATCTCCGAGACCATCGACTGCGCGACCGGAAACTCCATGCCCATGCCGAAGCCGAGCAGCAGGCGGGACGCACCGAGCGCGGTCGCCGTGGTGGACAGACCGCAGCACAGGCTGCCCAGTCCCCAGAAGATCATGCTGACCTGGAAGACGCGGGCGCGGCCGAAACGGTCGGCGAGCAGGCCGGCGGACGCGGCGCCCGCGAACATGCCGAGGAAGCTCATGCTGGACAGCAGCCCGGTTTCCGCCGTCGACAGGCCGAAGGTCTGGCGGATCGAACCGAGCACGAAGGTGAGCGCGGCCAGATCCATGCTGTCGAAGAACCACGCGGTCGCGATGATTCCGAAGATCCAGCGCTGATAGGCGGTGAGCGGCAGGCGTTCGAGCCGCGCCGCGATATCGGCGACCTGCTGCGCCTGCGCGGTTCGCGCAACGGCGGCCGGAGCCCGGCTTCCCGCTGCCGCGGTGACGTCGGAAATGGTCATTGCTGCCTCCCCAAGTAGACATTGATGGGCTCTTGTCGGCCCTTTTAATAAAATGTCACACGGATAGCAGTGATATGTCAATTGCTGATCACGCGCGAATTGGCGGCACGGACCGGGCTGCGGCAGCGGGTGAGGCCGCGAACACATCGGCGCGTAGCGCGGTCCTCCCGTGATCCGGCCGACCATCCTTGTCGCGTCGAGCATCCTGTGAAGCGGCATCAAGAGCCGGTTAACGGCATCCGAGAAATCGGGGGCTAACGGATAATCCGGCTTTAATGGGGAGCCGACTAAACGTCACGTAGTTGCAAGGTGCCGGATGCCTGGAGGTATCCGATGTTGCGTCGGGCGGAGGCGTTTTCCCCATATGTCAGTTCAGGCCGATCTGGATTTTGCGAGCGACGATCGCGCGAGGGCGCAGATCGGCGCGGCGGTGAACTACCTGCTCAGGGACGCGACCGGCGTCGCGCGTGAGCATGCCGTCGAGACGATTGTCGAGATGGTGCGCGACATCGCAAGCCGGCCGCTCACTGTCGAAGCGGTATCGATTCAGCCGCTGATGAGCGGTGTCGCCTATCGGGATTTTGTCATCGATGCCTACCGGCGCGACATCGATCGCTGGCGCGCGACCATCCGCCGTTCGAACGGCAAGAAGATCCGGATCGCTTCGCCGCCGTCAGTGCGCGACGAGGCGACGACCACAGCGGACGCGATCACCGCCGAGAAGGCCATCGAGTTCGCCAGGCGGGCGATCGACTTGGGCGAGGTGATCTGACCTCGCCGCCTCAAGGCTGGCATCGCCGCGACGTCTTGGCGATGCCGCCTATGCTTGGGACGCGCGATGTGCTCCGATACGGCAGCTGCGCCGGTTCCGCAGCTGTCTGCGGAATTGTCCATTCATCCTGTCCCAGCCGAGAAATGCCATGCCTTCCGAACTCCGTTCGCCTCGTCTGGCCGTCCTGATCGACGCCGACAACGCATCTGCGAAGATCGCCGATGGGCTGTTCGAGGAGATCGCCAAGATCGGCGAGGCCAGCGTGCGCCGGATCTACGGCGACTTCTCCAATCCCAGGTCCAAGGGCTGGGCCGACATCCTGTCGAAGCACGCCATTATCCCGCAGCAGCAATTCGCCTATACGACCGGGAAGAATGCATCCGACATCACCTTGGTGATCGACGCCATGGACCTGCTGCACAGCGGCCGGTTCGATGGCTTCTGCCTGGTGTCGTCGGACAGCGATTTCACCCGGCTTGCCGCCCGCATCCGCGAGCACGGCATCGACGTGTTCGGGTTCGGCGAGCAGAAGACGCCGGAGAGTTTTCGGCAGGCCTGCCGCCGGTTCGTCTATACCGAGAATCTGCGCGGCGGCGCGCCGAGCAATCAGGATGCCGCCGTGCGGGCGCAGCCGTTGCAGCCGCCGGAGGCTGCCACGCCGATCATCAAGAAGGTCATCAGCCAGATGGCGAGCGAAGACGGCTGGGTCACGCTTGGCGAGGTCGGACGGCAGCTGGCTAATTTCGCGTCGGATTTCGATCAGAGGACCTACGGCTTCCGCACCCTCGGCGAACTGGTGCGCAGGACCAACGCTTTCGAGATCGAATCGAAAGGCGGGACGATGCGAATTCGCATCAAGCCAGCGGCTGCACCGCCGCCAAGACGGCGAGCTCCGAGACGGCGAGCCGATCAAAAATCGCCGGAATGAACGGCGCGCAGTGCGGTCTGTTCTGCACGATCTCTGAATCTGAACCCAGGATGAATGCTGCTTCGAAGGTTGTTCGGAGCAGCATTTTCGTTCGTGCCGGAATCAAGCGAATTGCGCGCGGAACTGGCGTTGCGCGGGTTGCAGCGTTGGAACTGGAACGTTCTCGTTGCTTGCGATGTTGAGGGGGCATCGATCAATTCGGAGGAGGAGAATCATGAACAAGCGTTTTGCTGTGTCCCTTGTCGCTGCTGCGTCGATGCTCGCGTCCGGCTCGGCCTTCGCGCAGTCCACGACTGCGGCGGGTGCCGCGAACGGCGCGCGGGCTGGCGGCGAAATCGCGGGGCCTGTCGGCGAGATCGTCGGCGGCACGGTGGGTGCCGCGGTCGGCGCCGGCCTCGAGATTCCGAATGCGGTGATCACGTCGATCCCGCGCAATGAGCCGTCGGTGGTGGTGCGTGAACGCGTCGTCGTCGGCGAGCCGCTGCCCGACACCGTCGTGCTGCGCCCGGTGCCGCGCTACACCGAGTATCGCTATGCGGTCGTCAATGATCGCCGCGTGATCGTGGAGCCGCGCACCCGCCGGATCGTCAAGATCATCGACTGATCGCGTCGAGACGTCTGACTACGAAGATCCTCGCGGGCCCATCGCCCGCGGGGATTTTCCTGAGTCCCATGAATACTGGTATGGCACAGGCCCGCTTTTTTCATGAAGCGACCGGTTGGCCTGACGCCGCGATCCCCTAGACTGATCCGCAACGGATGGACGCAGCCAGCGTTCGTCTCAATCAAGAACAGGGGATGGAAGCATGGCTCGGAAGATCGCGATCGTCGGCGCGGGCGCTGTCGGCGGCTACGCCGGTGCGCATATGGTGCAGGCGGGGGAGGACGTCACCTTCATCGATCCCTGGCCCGCGCATGTCGAGCACATGCGCAAGCACGGCCTGCGCGTCACGCACGCGATGGACGTCGCGGAATTCTCGGTGCCGGTGCGCGCGCTTGATGTCACCGACGCGCAGCAGCTGGCGAAAGAGAAACCGGTCGACATCGCCTTCGTCTGCATGAAGTCCTACGACACCGCCTGGGCCACCATGCTGATCCGGCAATATCTGGCGGCGGACGGTTACGTCGTCTCGCTGCAGAACTGTATGAACGAGGAGACCATCGCCGGCATCGTCGGCTGGGGCAAGACGCTCGGCTGCATCGCGAGCAGCATCACCGTCAATTTGCCGGAGCCGGGCCATATCCACCGCGGCGCCGGCAAGGGCGGGGCCGCCCACACCGTGTTTCGCGCCGGCGAGGTGCATGGCCGGATCACCGCGCGGGCGGAGGAAGTCTGCCGCCTGGTCGGTTATTCCGACAGCGCCAAGGTCACCTCCAATCTCTGGGGCGAGCGCTGGTCCAAGCTCGTCGCCAACGTGATGGGCAACGGGCTCTCGGCCTGCACGGGTCTGGCGGGCGGCGAGGTGCTGCAAAGCGAACCGCTGCGCCGCTTCTCGACCCGGCTCGGCAGCGAGGCGATCCGCGTCGGCCAGGCGCAGGGTTATCAGCTGGAGGAGATCCTGCATCTGCCGCCCGAGACCATCGCCCGCGCCGGCGAGGGCGACGAGGCCGCAACGCGCGCCTGCGACGAGCAGCGCTTCAAGGATGCCAAGCGCACCTCATCGGCGCAGCGTCCCTCGATGGGCCAGGACATGCAGAAGGGCCGCCGCACCGAGATCGAATTCCTCAACGGGCTCGTGGTCAGCGAAGGCGAGACGCTCGGCATCGCGTGCAACGCCAATGCCGCGCTGACCGACATCGTCAAGCGCGTCGAACGCGGCGAGCTCGCGCCGGATCCGCGGCACATCACGGAGCTGAGGTTGAATTGA
This sequence comes from Bradyrhizobium sp. USDA 4541, assembly GCF_024171085.1. Taxonomy (NCBI): domain Bacteria; kingdom Pseudomonadati; phylum Pseudomonadota; class Alphaproteobacteria; order Hyphomicrobiales; family Nitrobacteraceae; genus Bradyrhizobium; species Bradyrhizobium sp. USDA 4541. The sequence continues at coordinate 7,416,442 of NZ_JALJZF010000001.1, read as the reverse complement.
GTGGCCACAGCCGTCATTGCGAGCGCAGCGAAGCAATCCATCCAGCCGCATGCGCGGATGCATGGATTGCTTCGTCGCTTCAGCGCAAGATTGCTCTGCAATTTTGTCGCGAGCTCCTCGCAATGACGGATGCGTCGGTCGCAGGCGCCTTCTTATCTAGAGCAGCTGCCTCACCCCCATCCCATGCATAAACCGCTCGCGGATCTGCACGGGGTCGCGGCGGGTGGTGCCGGTGCCGGGCTTGTCGTCGATGCGGACGCCGATCAAGGTTGGGCCGGAGGCCTGTTTCGACTGCTCGATCAGTCGCTCGAAATCGTCCTCGTCGGCGGCCCACGAGCTGCTCGCGATGCCGCTGGCGATTGCGACCTGAACGATATCGGTATGGCCGGCGGCCGGCGTCGGCTGCGCGCCCGTGATCTGGTACATACCGTTGTCCATCACCACCATGGTGAGATTCTTCGGCGCCAGTGTCGCGATGGTCGAGAGGCAGCCGAGCTGCATCAGCAGCGAGCCGTCGCCTTCGAGTGCGAATACGCGCCGCTTCGGCTGCGCCAGCGCGACGCCGAGCGCGATCGGGAAGGCGAGGCCCATGCTGCCCAGCATGTAGAAATTCTGCGGGCGGTGGCCGGCGGCCCAGAGGTCGAAATTGGTGTTGCCGATGCCGCCGATCACGGCCTCGTCCTTCAGCCCGGCGACGAGGCGCTGGGTGAGCTCGAAGCGGTTCATCACCTTGGTGTTGCGCGCGGGGGTGCTGGTCATGGCTGATCTCACTTGTCGAAGGTCTTGCCGCCGGTCAGCAACGGCGAGAGGATCAGTGCCACCGGCGCCTGGGTGGTGACGGCCTGCTTGATCGAGCGGTCGGCAATGAATTCGAGCTCGTCGAGCCGGGTGATGGTGTGATGCTCCATGGCGAGCGAATCCAGCACCGGGCGCATGGTGCGGCAGACCAGCGCCTGGCCGTAGTTGAACTCGCCGAGTGTGCCGCGCTCGGAGACGAACATGATCAACGGGATCTGGTAGGGCACCGCGAGCGAGGCCAGCACATTGGCCAGCGTGGCAAAGCCCGAGGTCTGCATCAGCACCGCGCCGCGCGTGCCCGCCATCCAGGCACCGGAAACGATGCCGACCGCTTCTTCCTCGCGCGCGGTCGGAAATGTCGTGAAGTAGGGATCGGCGTGCAGGTCCTTGATCAGCGTGGTCAGCACCCGGTCGGGCACGTAGGGCACGAGCTTGATCTCGTTCCGCTTCAGCGTCTGCAGCACGATGCCGTGCCAGGTGGTCGCCGTCTTCTGGGACGAGGCTTGTTCCGCGGCCGCCATCCTGTTCTCCCTGCTCGTGCGACGCTGGTGGCCGCTTGCCGCACGAAACTTGACGCGGTGCCTGCGATTGTCAACATGTCGCGGCCGCAACGCGATCTGCGGAATTCGGCCATCGCAGCGCCGGACCAACGTGCGATACAGGCGTAACGAAAAAGGGACGGGAGGCGTCGATGGCCGGATGGGTCTGGCGGACCGCCATTGCGGCAGCGGCCATTTTTGTGGCCGGGCTTGCGTCCGCGCAGCCGTTCCCGGCCAAGGCCGTTCATATTCTCGTTCCCTATCCGCCCGGCGGCGGCGTCGATGTGCTGACGCGGACGCTCGCCGAAGCGGTGTCGAAGAGCTGGACGCAGTCGATCGTGGTCGAGAACCGGCCCGGCGCCGGCGGGGTGATCGCCTCGCAGGCGATCGCGACCTCCGCGCCCGACGGTTACAATCTGATCATGGTGGCGAGCGGCCACGCCACCAATCCGTTCCTTTATCCAAAGCTGCCCTACGACACCTTCAAGGATTTCTCGCCGATCTCGCTCTTGGCGTCGTCGCCGAACGTGCTGCTGGTGCGCGCGGATTCGCCGTTCACGAGCGGCTCGGCAAGCTCGGTGCGATCCCGATCGGCTCCACGCCGGACAAGTTCGCCGCCAAGATCAAGGCCGACTACGACAAGTGGGGGCCGATCATCAAGGCCGCCGGCATGAAGGCGGAATAGAACATGGCTGCGTCGGAAATTCCCGCCTGCCTGCCGCCGCGTCCGGTGACGCCGCCAAGGGACAAGCTGCCGCCGAAGGCCTGCGATACGCATGCGCATGTGTTCGGCCCGGCTGACCGCTTCCCCTATGCCGGCGATCGCAGCTACACGCCGCCGGACGCGCCGCTCGCGACCTATCTCGGCATGCTCGATACACTCGGTTTCGCCCGCGGCGTGCTGGTGCAGGGCAGCGCGCACGGCCACGACAATTCGGCGATGCTGGATGCGTTGCAGCGTGAGCCCGCGCGGCTGCGCGGCGTCGCGGTGGCCGATGCCGATGTGGCGGCAGGCACGCTGCGGCAATGGCATGTGCTCGGCGTCCGCGGCCTGCGCTTCAACCATTTCTTCCGCGGCGGGCAGTTGCACTATCGCGGCGGCATTCCCTTGAACGTTGCCGAGACGCATGCGGGCGTGATGGCCGAACTCGGCTGGCATCTGCAGCTCTGGATCGACGTGAAGGATTTGCCTGACACGATCCCGACGCTGAAGACGCTCGGCTTGCCGGTCGTGGTCGATCACATGGGCCGCACCGATGCTGCCGCCGGCATCAACACCGCGGGCTTTCAGAGCCTGCTGCGTGCGGTGGACGAAGGCTGGTGCTGGGCCAAGCTCTCGGGCGCGCATCGCCTGAGCCGGCGGGCCCCTGATTATCCCGATGCGCGGCCGTTCCACGAGGCGCTGGTGTCGACCAATCCTGAAAGGCTGGTGTGGGGCGGCGACTGGCCGCATCCGCGGGTCGAAGGCGAAATGCCCGACGCTGGCCATCTGCTGACGCTGTTCCAGGACTGGACGCCGGACGCGGCGACCCGGCACCGTATCCTCGTCGACAATCCCGCACGACTCTATGGCTTCCCAAACTGAAAGCTGCTCGAAGACATGACCGTCAACAACAAGCGCGTGTTCTACGTCAAATACCTCGCCCACGAGATCTACGTCGATATCCTGAAGAAGCGGCCGGACGTCAGGCTTGATCGTCTCGAGAACGAGACGCCGGAGGCGACGTTCGCGCCTGTTCTCGCCGACGCGCACGCCTATCAGATCGGCGCGGCGCGCGATGAGCTGGCGCCGCATTTCCATGCCCATGCCGAGCTTTTGAAGCGTGCGCCGAATCTTCTGATCGTGTCGTCGAATGGTGCCGGCTTCGATCCCGTCGATGTCGATGCCTGCACCGCGGCGGGCGTGCTGGTCGTCAACCAGTCCGGCGGCAACGCCAATTCGGTCGCCGAACACGCGCTCGGCATGATGCTGACGCTGTCGAAGCGGATCATCCAGTCCGACCGCAGGCTGCGGCGCGAGGCCAATGTCAACCGCAACGACCTGATCGGCAACGAGCTGAAGGAGAAGACCGTCGGCATCGTCGGTCTCGGCAATGTCGGCCGCCGCATCGCCGAGCTGTGCAGGGGCCTCCTGCACATGAAGGTGATCGCCTACGATCCCTATCTCACGGCGGATGAGATGGCAAAGCGGGGCGGGGAGAAGGTCGAGCTCGACGATCTCCTGCGTCGCGCGGACTTTGTTTCGATCTCGTGTCCGCTGGACAAGAACAGCCGCGGCATGATCGGCGCGCGCCAGTTCGCGCTGATGCAGCCGCACGCCTATTTCGTCACCACCGCGCGCGGCTTCATCCACGACGAGAAGGCGCTGGAGGAAGCGCTGCGTGAAAAGCGAATCGCGGGTGCGGGCCTCGACGTCTGGGACAAGGAGCCGCCGCCGCCGGATCATCCGCTGCTGCAGTTCGACAATGTGCTGGCGAGCCCGCACACCGCCGGCGTCACCCGCGAGGCGCGCATCAACATGGGCCGGATCGCGGCCGAGCAGATCCTCGATGCCCTCGACGGCAAGCGCCCGCCGCGCATCATCAATCCCGAGGTGTGGTCGGTCTACGCAAGACGGTTCGAGAAGGCGTTCGGGTTCATGCCGGGATAGGGTCGGGCCTTCCCCAGCGGGGGCCGCGGCTGCGCGCGGCCAAAATATCGAAAACAACCCCATGCAAAGGAGCCGGCGGCTGCCGGCGTTCGAGCAGGCAGCTTGACGCGTCGGGCAACTCAGGGGTACATTTCCAATATTCAGAAATCGTGCAGCGCCAGGCCTTGCGGGGGAGATCTACCGCAAGGGCAGAGGGGAACGGTTCCGCCGGTGTGTCCCTCACGCAAAACGGCCAGCCGTGCGAGTGCTGTTGCGCGCGCCAAAACACCGGAGAAAATCTCCTTCGTCGTAGTCTCGATCGGGGCAATAAATCCACTGCCGGACGACCGCCTCGCAACGCGTCCGTTGTTATTTTCCCTGAGATATCGACGACTTAGCCTGAAATCGCCATTTTCCGTCGGTGCCCGTCCATTCCGGGCACGGAAGGAAGAGGTTCATGCGACAGGTCCAGTCATTGCTCCGCAACGCGCCCGCCAGGATCGGCCGCCGTCTTGCGCAGATCGTCGCGATCGCTGCCGCCAGCCTGCCGCAGGCCGGCGCGTAGCTTTCCCCGCTGCGAACAGTCGCACGCGTATCAGCCGAATTAACTCACTACCCTTTCGTGTTAGTGCTAGCGTGGTACCCCCGGGCTCTGCCGGTGCAGCAGGGAGGGTTCCATGTCACGCTTCGTCGTTCATTTCATGAAGGACGTGCTCGGCGGCAATGGCCGCGAGCGCGAGGTTTGCCAGGGCGCGCTTGAGATCGACGCCTCGAGCGAGGGCCAGGCCACCGAGATGGCCAAGGTCAAGTTTTGCCAGGAACAATCGCTGTGCGACTGGTCACTGCATGCCGACCGCATCCGGATCGAGGCGGCCGACTTGCACGCCTGAACCAGATGGACCGCGTGTGGCTGCATCCGACCTCTCCCTGTGGGAGTTTGGGGCGCGATCCAATGGTGTCGTCATTGCGAGGAGCTCGCGACAAAATTGCAGAGCAATTTTGCGCTGAAGCGTGGAAGCAATCCATGGTTCCGCATGTGCGGACAGATGGATTGCTTCGCTGCGCTCGCAATGACACAGAAGAAGCCAACTCGCTCTTGCGAAGTGAACGGCCGAGTTCAGCTCGCCCCGATCACTCCGGCAGGATGCGAACCGCGCCCTTGGCCGCGCTGCTGGCGAACGCCGCATAGGCCTTCAGCGCGGTTGAGACGGCGCGCTTGCGTGGCGCTGCCGGCTTCCAGGCCGCGTTGCCCCTGGCTTCCATCGCTGCGCGACGGCGCTTCAGCTCGGCATCGTCGACCTTGAGGTTGACCTTGCGGTTCGGGATGTCGAACTCGATGATATCGCCTTCCTCGACGAGGCCGATCAGGCCGCCTTCGGCGGCTTCCGGCGAGACGTGGCCGATCGACAGGCCCGACGATCCGCCCGAGAAGCGGCCGTCGGTGATCAGCGCACAGGCCTTTCCGAGGCCTTTCGACTTCAGATAGCTGGTCGGGTACAGCATCTCCTGCATGCCCGGGCCGCCGCGCGGTCCCTCATAGCGGATCAGCACGACGTCGCCGGCCTTCACCTTGTTGCCAAGGATGGCTTCGACCGATGCGTCCTGGCTCTCGAAGATGCGGGCGGGACCTGAGAACTTCAGAATGCTCTCGTCGACGCCGGCGGTCTTCACGATGCAGCCGTCTTCCGCAAGATTGCCGAACAGCACGGCGAGGCCGCCGTCCTTGGAATAGGCGTGCGCGGCGTCGCGGATGCAGCCCTTGGCGCGGTCGAGATCGACCTCGTCGAAGCGGCGGTCCTGGCTGAACGCCTCCTGGGTCGGCACGCCGCCCGGCGCGGCGCAATAGAAGTTGCGTACCTTGTCGCTTGTGGTCCGCACGACGTCCCAGCGGTTCAGCGCATCGTCCAGCGTTGCTGCATGCACGGTCGGCCCGTCGGTCGTGAGCAGCTTGGCGCGGTCGAGCTCGCCCAGGATCGCCATGATGCCGCCGGCGTGATGCACGTCCTCCATGTGGACGTCCTGCACCGAGGGCGCGACCTTGCAGAGCACCGGCACCTTGCGTGACAGGCGGTCGATATCGGTCATCGTGAACGGCACTTCGCCCTCGCGCGCGGCGGCGAGCAGATGCAGCACGGTGTTGGTCGAGCCGCCCATCGCGATATCGAGCGTCATCGCGTTCTCGAACGACTTGAAGTTCGCGATGTTGCGCGGCAGCACCCTGGCGTCGTCCTGCTCGTAGTAGCGGCGGGCGAGGTCGACGATCAGATGGCCGGCCTCGACGAACAGGCTCTTGCGGTCGGCGTGGGTCGCCAGCACCGAGCCGTTGCCGGGCAGCGCGAGGCCAAGCGCCTCGGTCAGGCAGTTCATCGAGTTCGCGGTGAACATGCCGGAGCAGGAGCCGCAGGTCGGGCAGGCCGAGCGCTCGATCACCGCGACGTCCTCGTCCGACACGTTGGAGTCGGCGGCCGCGACCATCGCGTCGATCAGATCGACCGCGCGCTTCTTGCCCTTGAGCACGATCTTGCCCGACTCCATCGGTCCGCCCGAGACGAACACGGTCGGGATGTTGAGCCGCAGCGTCGCCATCAGCATGCCGGGCGTGATCTTGTCGCAGTTGGAGATGCAGACCATCGCGTCGGCGCAATGCGCGTTGACCATGTATTCGACGCTGTCGGCGATCAATTCGCGCGAGGGCAGGCTGTACAGCATGCCGTCATGCCCCATCGCGATGCCGTCATCGACCGCAATGGTGTTGAACTCTTTTGCCACCCCGCCGGCCTTCTCGATCTCGCGCGCGACCAGTTGGCCGAGATTCTGCAAATGGACGTGGCCGGGCACGAACTGGGTGAAGGAATTGACCACCGCGATGATCGGCTTGCCGAAGTCCTCGTTCTTCATGCCGGTGGCGCGCCAGAGGCCGCGTGCACCCGCCATGTTGCGGCCGTGGGTGGTGGTGCGGGAGCGATAGGCGGGCATCGTAAATCCTTCTCAAATCCTTGGGCTAAGGCGATTTTTTAGGGGAGTTGGCGCTCCTTATGCCTGCCCGTGGATGCGGATTCAAGCGCGGAACCGCATGGCAGAACCCCGCAATTCGGTCAATGTCGCGCGGGCGGCTTGATCTCGGTCGGCCCGGCGCATTAGCTGGGAGTACCGACAGCAAGAACAACGAACAAGCAAAAAGGGAGAGACACGCGTGGCAAGGCTGCCCCTGATTGATCCGGAGACGACGAGCGGAGAGATCCGCGCCTCATTCGACCGCATGCCGGTCAAGCTCAACATCTTCCGCATGATGGCCCATGCCGAGGCCAATATGATCCCGGCGATGCGGCTCGCCAATTCGATCCTGCACAAGCAGAAGCTGTCGGCGGTCAACCGCGAGCTCTTGATCCTGCAGGCCGCGCAGCTCGAGGGCGGCGCCTATGAATGGCGGCAACATGTGCCGATCGCGCTCGGTGTCGGCGTCACCCAGGCGCAGATCGATGCCGTCGAGCGCGGCGAATACGACGATGCTGCACTCAACGCAGCCGAGCGTGCGCTGCTTCGCTTCGGCCGCGAGGTGGTCGAGAAGGTCCGCGTCGGCGATGCGGCCTTTGCCACGGTGCGCGAGCATTTCAGCGATCAGGAGATCGTCGAGACGATCGTCGCGCTCGGCTTCTACATGATGATGGCGCGGCTGACCGAGGCGACCGAGACCGATCTCGATCCGGCCGCCGGCATGGCCGTGTTCGAAGGCGGCAAGAAGCGGGATTGACGAGATGTCGGAGATTTCGCAAGAGGCCAATAAAGACACGAAGCCGGAGCGCTATGTCAGTCCGCTCAGCGCGGAATCGGCCGGCACCGCGCCGGGCAGGGGGCGGCTCAACGGCCGCCGCATCCTCGTGGTCGGCGGCGGCCAGCGGGTGTTCGATGCCGCCACCGATCCGATCGGCAACGGCCGCGCCATGAGCCTGCTGTTCGCACGCGAGGGCGCGCATGTCGCGGTCGCCGACCTCAACCGCGCCTCGGCCGAGGACACGGTTGCGCGCATCGCTGCTGACGGCGGCCGCGCTTTCGCGATCGCCGCCGATGTCACCAAGGAAGCCGACGTCATCAGGATGATCGACGAGGCGCATCGCACGATGGGCGGGCTCGACGGCATGGTGCTGAACATCGGTACCTTCGGCAAGACCGGGCTCGACAATGTCAGCGCGGAGGAATGGAACAGGATCTACGACGTCAATGTCCGCGGCCCGATGCTGTGCTGCCGCGCGGCCTTGCCGAAATTCGAAGACGGCGGCTCGATCGTGTTCATTTCCTCGATCGCGGCGCTGAAGGCGGGATCGCAGATGGCGGTCTATGATTCCTCCAAGGCCGCGCTCGGCGGCCTGATGCGCAACATCGCACACACGGGCGCGCGGCGCGGCATCCGCGCCAATCTGGTCTATCCCGGGCTGGTCGACACCCCGAACGGCCGCGAGGCCGGCGCGGGCCGGCCGTCGCGCGGCAAGGGGCATATCCCGTTCGGCCGTCAGGCGACGGCGTGGGAGATCGCCTATGCCGTGCTGTTCTTCATGTCGGATGAAAGCGTCTATGTCACCGCGCAGACGCTCGCGGTCGACAGCGGGCTCAGCGGTTTGTGAGCGGCGGGGAGGGCGCATGAGCGCATTGTTCGGCAAGGTCTGTCAGAACGGCTACGTCGTTCGCGACATCGATGCGGCGCTGAAGTTCTGGACCGAGACACTGCGGGTCGGGCCATTCTTCCTGATCCCCTCGGTCGAGGTCGATTGGTTCCGCTATCGCGGCGTGGACTCCGCGGTCGAGATGTCGATCGCGCTGGCCAATTCCGGCGATCTGCAGATCGAGCTGATCCAACAGCGCAACGACGCGCCGTCGATGTATCTGGATTTTCTGGCGCGCCACGGCGAGGGCCTGCAGCACATGTCGTACTGGAGCACGGACTACCAGTTGCTCTATGACCGCGCCGTCGCGGCAGGCTTCACGGTCGGTCATGAAGGCCAGATCGGCGGCCCCAGGGGACGCTTCGCCTATTTCGACACCGCCGGCCATGCCGGCACCGTGATCGAGATCTCAGACATCTCGGGATCGAAGGGGCGGTTCTTCGAGAAGATCAGGACCGTGGCCGCGACCTGGGACGGCTCGGACCCGATCCGCGTGGTGGGCCGACGCGGTATTATGGCGCAAACGCCACAAGGGTTATGAGGACGAGCACGGCAGTACTGAAAGCTGCAATGCCAAGGCAAATGCGTGCCGGGACAGAATGGGATTCGAAACGTGGCAGTTCAGGCATTGCGCGCTCCACTTGCTTTGCTTGGGGCGAGGCGGGAGCGCGGTGACTGACAGCGATCTCGTCACCGATAGATGCCGAAAGGCCGTGCGGTGATAGAGACAAAGCTGCGCTCTATTTCGTGCGAGCGCCAGCAATATGTTTCTCCCCGATCACGGAACGATCTGAAAACGCCTCAAGGCACTAAGTTGCCGGTTATTGCGGTCAAATCTCCTCCAGCACTACCTGCTCAAGCTCTAGTGCCGCGACGCATGCAAGGAAGAAGATCGCCGTAAACGATCCACGTTTCAGCTTCATGGTTCCACCCGGTATCTGAACAGCCTCGGCGGCCAAACGGAATGCAAGTTAACGAATTTGAATTCATCGCCAGCGGCGAGTTTTCGGACCCATTGCGCAAAGGCGGCAAAACCCTCTGGTTCTATTGCAATTTGGTCTATCTCGATTTCATACAGGTCTGCCGTGAAAGCGGCATTTGCTGGCGGAGGGGCGATAATCCCAATACGCACGGCTACTTTGTCGCCGACGCCGCTCCGGCATACAATCAAAAGACTTAAGAGCGTTGCGGCCGAAGCCGCGCGCCGCCACACGGCGCTTCTCCTAGCTCACGGTACCCTCCCGGAATCTAGGAACCGGAGTTTCGGTAGGCTTGTGGCGTTTGCGCCATAATACCGGGCGGACGCGGCTATTCGGCGGCGAGGCTGGCCGGAAGCAGAATGCCGACCTTGGGGCGCGCTTTCACTGCGCGGCGATTCTTCTTGCTGAAGCGGCTGCCGGCCAGCAGCGCCGCGGCGGCGCGCAACTGCTCGCGCAGCCATTGATTGGTGGTGTCGTCCTCGGCGGTGGCGTGCCAGTAGAGATAATTGACGTGCGGACTGATCGGAAACGGGCAGGGGAAGCACTGCAGCAGCCCGGGATCTTCCAGCACGGAGGCGGCGCTCTCCGAGGCGGTCAGCAGCATGTTGCTGCGGCTCACGACGTGGCAGGCGGTTGCGAAATTCTGACAGGTCAGGCGAACAGTGCGGGTCAGGCCGAGGCGCTGGAGCTGAAAATCCTCGAATGACAGGCCGCTGCGCCGCGACGTCACGCAGACATGCTCCATGCGCAAATAAGCCTTCTTGTCGAGCCGGGTGCCGAGCTCGGGATGGCCGCGCCGCGCGAACACCGCGATATGCTCCGTCAGGATCTGCTCGCGCCGCACCTCCGCCGACAGAGGCAACAGCGTATCGATCGCGACGTCGAGGGTGCCGGCGGCAAGCTCGCGCTCGAGATTGTTGCGCTCGCTGCGCACGGTGGCGATCTCGACCAGCGGCGCCACCGTGCTGATGCGGTTGATCAGCGCGCTCAGCATCGGTGCCTCGAGATTGTTGCGCAGCCCGATCACGAACCGCTTCGGCGTCTGCGCCGGATCGAACCGGTGGGTGTGGGTCAGCGTCGTCTCGAGGCCGTTGAGCGCCTGGCGCACCGTGGTGATGATCTGCCGGGCCAGCGGGGTCGGCGTCATCACGTGGTTGCGGCGCACGAACAGCGGATCGTTGAACATCGCGCGCAGCCGGCTCAGCGCATGGCTTACCGCGGGCTGCGTCAGGTTGAGGCGGAAGCAGGCGCGGCTGACGCCGCCCTCGGAATAGATCGCGTCGAACACGACGAACAGGTTCAGATCGACGTCGCGTACATGCATGGAAATGATCAATCCGTATCCGCCGAATGCATTTGACGAATACTAATCGGCACTCTTAAAGTCTCAAGCAAAATAATACCTGGAGGAAACGATGAGCGTGCAATCGCCATCGCGCGGCGTTGCTGTCCCTGCGGCATCATCTCGCCTGGGCGCAATGTTTGCGAAACCGAGCCAGGAGCAGATCGTGCTCCTGATCACCATCGCGCTCCTGATCGTGTTCGGCCTGACGCTGAACGGCTTCGCCACCGTCTCCAATCTCCTGAATTTGTTGCGGAGTATTTCCATCCTCGGCGTGCTCGGCCTCGGCATGGGTCTGATCGTGATCAGCCGCGGCATCGACCTCTCCGAGGTCGCGATCATGGCGGGTTCCTGGGCGATCGCGCTGATCTACATGCAGAACGGCATGCCTGTTTTCACGGCAGTGCTGCTAGCGCTGGCGGTCGCGGTGCTGATCGGCGTCGTCAACGGCGTGATGGTCGCCTTCGTCGAGGCGCCGGCGCTGTTCGTGACGCTGGCTGCCGGTTTCGTGATCTATGGCCTCGCCTTCTGGATCGCGCCGGCCTGGGTGGTCTATGCGCCGAAGGATGCGCCGGGCCTGATGTATCTCGGCGCCGGACGGCTGTTCGGCATCCCGGTTCCGATCCTGGTGTTCGCGGCCTGTGCAATCGCAATGCATTTGTTCCTGTCGCGCACCTCGATCGGCCGCTTCATCTATTCGCAGGGCGACAATCCGGAGGCCGCGCGGCTGACCGGCGTCGCGCTGCGGCCGCTGATCGTGCTCGAGCACGTGCTGGTTGCGCTGCTCGCCTGGATTGCGGGCCTGGTCTGGGTCGGCACCACGGGCAGCATGCAGATGGCGATCACCCAGGGCACCATGATCTTCGACGTCGTGCTCGTCGTCGTGATCGGCGGCATCAGCCTGATCGGCGGCCGCGGCAGCGTGTTCAGCGTCGTGGTCGGCTGCATCCTGATCGGCACGCTGCTCAACGCCTTCACCATCATGGACGTCAACAGCGAGGTGCAGAACATCATCAAGGGCGTGGTGCTGCTGGCCGCCATCGTGCTCGACAACTGGCTGCACCCCCGCGACGAGGAGACCGCGCGGCAAGGGGACTAGGACATGAAGACTGGGCGCGTCCCTCGCGCCAATCAAAGCGATTCCAAATCAATCAAAAGAATTTTGTGTGGAGGAGACGATGAAGACGACCAAGTTCTGGACGATCCTGCTCGCCGGGGTGGCGCTTGCCGCGATGCCGTTCGCGGCGTCGGCGCAGGATGAAGGTACCAAGGCCGGGCGCGAGCTGCGCGCAGCGTACGACAAGTCGCTGCAGGGCAAGACCGTCGCCTATCTGCCGATCGCACTCGGCGTGCCGCTGTCCGACGAATGGGGCCGCGTCGTGCAGGAAGAGGCGGAGTGGCGCGGCATGAAATACATCGTGCGCGACCCCAACAACAACCCGTCGGCCATGCAGCAGGCGCTGACCGCGCTGGTCGACCAGAAGCCCGACGTCCTGATCGTGCAGAATCCGAGCGTGACGCTGTTGATGAAGGACCTGAAGCGCGCCGAAAGCCAGGGTACGCATGTGATCCAGGTCAACATGGCCTCGAACTACAAGTCCGGCGCCTTTGTCGGCGTCGACTGGCGCGAGATCGGCAGGATGCTCGCCAACGAGGCGGTCAAGGCCTGCGGCACCGGTTCCGGCAAGTCGGGCAAGGTGCAGATCGTGCAGGGCGAACTGACCGCGGCGGCCAGCGTCGACCAGGTCGGCGCCATCATGGAGGTCCTGAACAAGGATCCCAACATCAAGGTGGTGTCGAACCAGGCCGCGAACTGGGACGCCAACACCGCGCTCAACATCACCGCCACCGTGATCCAGCAGCACCCCGATCTCTGCGCCTCGATCGGCTTCTGGGGCATCATGGAGTCGGGCGCCGCGCAGGCGATCCGCAATGCCGGCAAGATCGACGATGTAAAGGTGTTCGCCTCGGGCGAGGGCTCGCAGCTCGATTGCGACCAGGTCAACTCCGGGAATTTCAGCAAATTCCTGAGCTACAAGGCGACCGAGCAGGGTCACGATCTGATGTTCGCAGCCGAGACGCTGCTGATGTCCGGCGACAAGCCCGGCACCAAAAACCTGTCCTATTACACGCGGCCGATCTGGATCGATAAGACCAACGCCTCGCTCGGCGGCACCTGCTTCGCGCTACCCAAGAAAAACTAACAAGGCGCGAGACAGCCGGCGCGGGGGGCATTCCCGCGCCGGCTGTATCACGGGTCAGAATCCGGAAACGTTGAAACCGGATCAGGGAGTGCTTTGGCGATGTCGATGGCAGTTGATTCCTTTTCCGCATCGGTGCGGCGGTTCTCACCCCGGCTCCTGCTGTCGGAGCTGTTGCTGAAACAGTGGTTCGAGCCGGTCGTTCCGTTCACCGTGATGATCGGGCTGTGGGCCTATTTCGCGCTCACCATTCCCGACTACGCCTCGGTGCAGAACTCGGTGTCGCTGCTGCGGTTGTTTGCCGAATTCGGTTTCGTCGCGCTCGCGATGGGTTTCTGCCTCGTCACCGGCGGCATCGACCTGTCGGTCGGCGCGATCTTCGCGCTGTGCAATTTCGCGGCGCTGTATTTCCTGCTGGTGCGCGAATGGCCGGTCGGCCTCGCGGTGCCGGCGACGCTGCTGGTCGGTGCGCTGCTCGGCAGCATCAACGGCTTTCTGATCGGCTTCCTGAAGACGCGGCCGTTCCTGACCACGCTGGTGACGCTGATCATCCTGCGCGCTTCGGTCAATCTGCTTAACACCAGCTACGCCCAGGTGTTCGCGACCAATTCGGTCGAGAGCGATGCCTGGGATTTCATCGGCGGCGGCAGCGTGCTCGGCATTCCCGTCAATGCGGCGACGCTGTTCGTGGTGCTGCTGATCTGCCACATCTTCCTGTCGCGCTCGCGCTATGGCTGGCATCTCACCGCGATCGGCGCCAGCCGCAAGGCGGCGCGTCATGCCGGCATCCGCGTCCGCCTGATGCTGTTCATGACCTATGTGCTGTCGGGCACGCTGTGTGCGGCGAGCGGCATCTTCTACGCCGCGCGCCAGGCCTCGACGGATTCCACCACGGGCGTGGGATGGGAATTCCAGGCGCTCACCGCCGTGGTGCTCGGCGGCGTGTCGCTGGCCGGCGGCAAGGGCACGGTGTGGCGGGCGATGATCGGCGCGCTGATCATCTTTCTTTTGATCAACGGCCTCGTGCGAATGGGCATCCCGGGCTATGTCACTTCGGCGGTGACCGGCATGATCCTGCTCGCGGCCGTCGGCATCGACGTCAAATGGTCGAAGAACCGCGGCAAGGCGATCCAGAAGATCTATGTCAATCCGGCCTTCGTGCCGCTCGCCTCGGCGCCTGCGGTGCAGCCCGGCGCGGCCTCGCCCTACGCGCAGAACGACCGGCTGATCAACGCGCAGGCGATCGGCGTCGACCAGGTCGAGGGGCCCGAGGACGTCATCCTCGACCGCCAGGGCCGGCTCTACGGCTCGACCCGCGACGGCAATGTAATCCGTTTCTCCGGGCCGAATTTCGAGACCCGCGAGGTGTTCGCCCATATCGGCGGCCGGCCGCTCGGCATGCAGTTCGATCGCGATGAGAATTTGATCGTCGCCGTCGCCGGCATGGGCGTCTACGGCGTCGCCCCCGACGGCCGCATCTTCAAGGTCACCGACGAGACCAATCGCACCTGGTACAAGCTGAATGACGATTCCCGCCTGCGCATGGCCGACGACCTCGACATCGCGCCCGACGGCAAGATCTATTTCAGCGATTGCACCACGCGCTACGAGATGACCACCAACACCCTCGACATCCTCGAGGGCCGGCCGAACGGCCGCGTGGTCTGCTACGACCCGGCGACCAGGACCACGCGCACGGTGATCAACCACTTCTATTTCCCGAACGGGATCTGCGTCTCGCATGACGGCAAGTCGATCCTGATCGCGTCGACCTCGCTGTGCAAGGTGTTCCGGCACTGGATCGACGGGCCGAACAAGGGCAAGACCGAGGTGCTGATGGACGAGCTGCCGGGCAACCCGGACAACATCAACCGCGCTTCCGACGGCACCTACTGGCTGGCGCTGGTCGGCATCCGCACGCCGACATTCGACCTTGCGGCGCGAAAGCCCGGCTTCCGCCTGCGCATGGTTAAGCAGGTGCCAACCGACGAGTGGCTGGCGCCGGCGCTCAACCATGGCTGCGTGCTGAAATTCAACGAGCAGGGCGAGGCGCTGGAATCCTGGTGGGACCCGACCGGCATCTCGCATTCGACGTTGACGTCGATGCGCGAGCACCAGGGCTATCTCTATCTCGGCGGGCTCGAGAACAACCGGATTGGCCGCATCAAGCTCGAGGGCGTCGACGACAGCTGGACCGGCTACGATGCCTATTGGGGCGCGAAAAGCAGGGTGACGACGTAATGGGATTTTTCGATCATCTGCTGCGCGACATCCGCAGCGTCATCGACCGCGACGGCGGCCAGAACGCGATCCCGCCGCTCGACGGTGCGCTGAGCCCGAACGACCGGCTCGACAGCGCCACCCCGATCGGCGAGCCGTTGCCCGGCGTCGACGACGTGATCGCCGCCGGCGACGGCGCGGTCTATGTCTCGGCCGGACGCCGGGTGCTGAAGCTCGGCGGCAATGACTTGTCGACACGTACGGTCGTCGCCGAGTTCGAGGATGATGCCGGCGGGCTCGCGTTGCATCCGGACGGCCGCCTGCTGGTCTGCGTCGCGGGCAGGGGCCTTGCCGCGATCGATCCGGCAAAGCCCGATCCGCGCTGGCTGGAGGCTGCCGGCGGCAGCGCGCTCACAGGGCTGCTGTCGGTGACGGCGGCGCCCGATGGCCGCATCTATGCCGTCGAAGGCAGTAGCGGTCGCCGTCCAGGCGAATGGCGGCACGATTTGATGGAGAAGCGCGCCAATGGCCGGCTCGTCAGCTGCGGCGCCGGGCTCGACAATCCGCAGGTGCTGCTGCGCGATCTGCCCTATCCCTATGGCGTGAGTGTTTCGGCCGACGGCAGCAGCCTGTGGCTCACCGAAAGCTGGGCGCATCGCCTCAGCCGGTTCGCGCTCGGCGGCAACGGGCTTGGTCCGCGCGAGACCGTCGCCGGCAACATGCCGGGCTATCCGGCGCGGCTGCATCCGGACGGCCACGGCGGCATGCTGCTCGGCATCTTCGCCCGCCGCACCCATCTGATCGAGTTCGTGCTCAAGGAAGACGATTTCCGCGAGGAGATGATGGCGACGATGCCGCCGGATTACTGGGTCGCGCCGGCGCTCGCCGGCGGCAGCGATTGCCTCGAGCCGATGCAGATCGGCAGCGTCAAGGCGCTCGGCATCCAGAAGCCGTGGGCGCCGCCGCGCTCCTATGGTCTGCTGGTGCATCTCGATGCCGAGGGCGATGCGACCGACGGCCTGCACAGCCGCGCCGGCGGCCGCTTCCACGGCGTCACCGCCGCCTGCGCCACGCCATCGGGCGTCGTGATCGCGGCGCGCGGCGCCGGACGCCTGCTGCGCCATACGGGAGAGCTGCGATGAATGACGGTGTGATGCAGGCGACCCCCGGCGCCAAGACGGCAGAGACCTCCGCAGTCCGCGAGCCGGTGCTGCGGATCACCAACGGCTCGAAGATCTATGGCGGCGTCCACGCCATCGAGGGCGTCAATTTCGACCTCTATCCCGGTGAGGTGCATGCGCTGGTCGGCGAGAACGGCGCCGGCAAATCGACGCTGTGCAAGGCGATCGCGGGCGCGATCCAGCTCACCTCCGGCGACTATCTGCTCGACGGCAAGCCGACCGGTTTCGAGCAGCCGCGCGACGCGCTCAATGCCGGCATCTGCATGGTCTATCAGGAGACCAGCCTGGTGCCGACCATGACCGCCGCGCAGAACATCGAGCTCGGCAACGAAAAGCTGCTGACCCGGTTCCGCACCCTGAACATCCAGGCCCAGCAGCTGTTGCAGTCGCTCAACTTCCACGTCGATCCGGCGACGCCGGTGGCGCTGCTCGGCACCGCCAAGAAGCAGATGGTGGAGATCGCGCGCGCGATCTACAACAAGGCGCGCATCATCATCTTCGACGAACCGACCGCATCGCTGACGCCGGAGGAGATCGTCCACTTCTTCCATCTGGTGCGCGACCTGCGCGCCCGCGGCGTCTCGATCATCTACATCTCGCATGCGCTGGAGGAGTCGCTGCAGATCGCCGACCGCATCACCGTGCTGCGCGACGGCAAGCTGGTGATCACGGCGCCGGCCAGGCAGCTGACGCGCGATGCGCTGGTGCAGCACATGGTCGGCCGCGAGGTGGCGCAGGCGGTCTATGGCGGCAAGGCGAAAACCCATCAACGCCGCGAGAAGGTGCTGACGGTCGAGAACGTCACCATGGGCATGGCGGTCAAGAACATGTCGTTCTCGGTCTATGCCGGCGAGGTGGTCGGCATCGCCGGCCTGATCGGCTCCGGCCGCACCGAGATCGCCAAGATCATCTACGGCGCACTGAAGCGCAATCTGGTCAATGGCGGCACCATCCGGCTGCGCGGCAAGCCGATCCGCTACCGCGTGCCGCGGCAGGCGATCAATGACGGCATCGCCTACATCACCGAGGACCGCAAGGCCAACGGCTTCTTCGAGACCATGGTGGTCGACGACAACGTCTATATCGGCAGCCTCGCCACCGGAAAGGGCTGGAGCTTCCTGCTGTCGCGCGCCCGGCGCAGCAAGCTCGCCAGCTACTGGGTCGATCGGCTGAAGATCAGCGCATTGCAGCGCAAGGCCAGGATCATCGAGCTGTCCGGCGGCAACCAGCAGAAGGTGGTGCTGGCCAAGACGCTGGTGCAGGACCCCTCGATCATCATCTTCGACGAGCCGACGCGCGGCGTCGACGTCGGCACCATCCCGCACATCCACGGCGAAATCCGCCGCCTCGCCGACGAGGGCAAGGCGGTGGTGGTGATCTCGTCCTACCTGCCGGAGATCCTCGCGGTGTCCGACCGCATCCTGGTCGCGCGCACCGGCCGCATCGTCGCCGAGTTCGACGCGGCGGACGCGACGCAGGACAAGATCCTGTACGCCGCGGTGCATTGACGGCGCGCTGCGCGGCCTGGGATCGGCGTAGGGCGGATTAGCGCAGCGCAATCCGCCGTCTTGCCACGCCTTCGACGGGCAAATCAGCGGCAACAAGTTCAGTGTCGTCCCGGCGCAGGCCGGGACCCATAACTACAGATCGTCATTGTTGTACGTCGCTGGAACGACGAGTCCCGCCGACAATTTCTGCTGCAGCGTATGGGTCCCGGCCTGCGCCGGCACGACAGCGTTGGGTGGGGTGCCAACTCCCTTGACAATTATTTTAAGTATAAAATAATATCCCGTATCGGCTCCAGGGGAACGCGCCTCGTCCGTGCCCGCGCCGCCGAAGCCAACGGGAGAACGCCATGCGTATCGTTTGCATTGGAGGCGGGCCGGCCGGGCTTTATTTCGGCATCCTGATGAAGATGCTGGATCCCGCGCACGTCATTTCGGTGGTCGAGCGCAACCGGCCCTACGACACCTTCGGCTTCGGCGTGGTGTTCTCGGATGCGACCATGGACAACATGCGCAAATGGGATCCGGTCACCGCTGACACGATCGAGCAGGCCTTCAACCATTGGGACGACATCGAGGTCCTGATCAAGGGCCGGCGCATGCGCACCACCGGCCACGGCTTCGTCGGCATTGGCCGCAAGCGGCTGCTCAACATCCTGCAGGCGCGCGCCGAGGAACTCGGCGTCGAGCTGATCTTCGAGCGCGAGGTGAATTCCGATCTCGAATTCCCCGACGCCGATCTCGTCGTGGCATGCGACGGCGTCAATTCGAAGGTGCGCGTCAAATATGCCGAGACGTTCCAACCCGACATGCTGATGCGGCCGAACCGCTACATCTGGCTCGGCACCAACCGTCCGTTCGACGCCTTCACCTTCGACTTCCGCAAGACCGAGCATGGCTGGTTCCAGGCGCACATCTACAAGTTCGAGGAGGGCGCGGCGACCTTCATCGTCGAGACCACCGAGGAGGCCTATCTCGCCCACGGTCTCGACAAGATGGAGCAGGGCGACTCCATCGCGTTCTGCGAGAATGTGTTCGCGGAAATCCTCGAGGGGCATCATCTGGTCTCGAATGCGCGGCACCTGCGCGGCTCGGCCTGGCTGTCGTTTCCCAGGCTGATCTGCGGCAAATGGACCGCGTTCAACGGCAACAGCCATGTCGTGCTGATGGGCGATGCCGCCCACACCGCGCATTTCGCGATCGGTTCGGGAACCAAGCTCGCGCTGGAGGATGCGATCGAGCTGACCAACCAGTTCAAGATCCACGGCGCGACGCGCGACAGCATTCCCGCGGTGCTCAAGGCTTACGAGGAGCTGCGCCGGGTCGACGTGGCACGGATCCAGAACGCCGCGCGCAACGCGATGGAATGGTTCGAAGTGGTCGGCTCGCGCTATGCCGACACGCTGGAGCCGGAGCAGTTCATGTATTCGCTGCTGACCCGCTCGCAGCGCATCAGCCACGAGAACCTGCGGCTGCGCGACAAGACATGGCTCGAGGGCTATGAGCGCTGGTTCGCGGAGCGCAGCGGCGTGGCCGCGACCAACGACCGCGTCACGCCGCCGATGCTGACGCCATTCCAGATCCGCGGCCTGTCGCTTCATAACCGCATCATCGTCTCGCCGATGGCGATGTATTCGGCGGAGGAGGGCGTGCCGACCGACTTCCATCTGGTGCATTTCGGCTCCCGCGCGCTCGGCGGTGCCGGCCTTCTGTTTACGGAGATGACCTGCGTGTCGCCGGAAGCGCGGATCACGCCCGGCTGCTGCGGCCTCTGGAACGACGCGCAGGCGGCGGCCTACAAGCGCATCGTCGACTTCGTGCATCAGAATTCGCAAGCCAGGATCGGCATCCAGCTCGGCCATGCCGGCCGCAAGGGCTCAACGCGCGTCGCCTGGGAAGGCATGGACGAAGCGCTGCCGGACCACAACTGGCCGCTGGTGTCGGCTTCGTCAGTGCCTTATCTGCCCGACGGCCAGATTCCGGAGCCGATGAGCCGCGCCGAGATGGACGAGGTGCGCGAGCAGTTCGTCGCCGCAGCCAGGCGCGCTGCGGCCGCCGGCTTCGATATCCTGGAGCTGCACTGCGCGCACGGCTATCTGCTGTCGAGCTTCCTCTCTCCGCTGACTAACCGCCGCACCGACGACTACGGCGGATCGATCGAGAACCGCGCGCGTTATCCGCTGGAGGTGTTCCGCGCCGTCCGCGCGGTGTGGCCGGAGGACAAGCCGATGTCGGTCCGCCTGTCGTGTCACGACTGGGCCGAGGGCGGCAACACGCCCGAGGATGCGCTGGTCTTCGCAAAGCTGTTCAAGGAGGCGGGAGCCGACCTGATCGACTGCTCCTCGGGGCAGGTCTGGGCCGACGACCATCCGATCTATGGCCGGCTCTACCAGACGCCGTTCGCCGACAAGATCCGCAACGAGGTCGGCATCGCGACCATCGCGGTCGGCGCGATCTCGGAGGCGGATCACGCCAACTCGATCATCGCCGCCGGCCGCGCCGATCTCTGTGCCATCGCGCGGCCGCATCTCGCCGATCCGGCCTGGACGCTGCATGAGGCTGCGAAGATCGGCGTCAAGCAGGTCGCGTGGCCGAAGCAGTATCTGTCGGGCAAGTCGCAATACGAGGCCAATCTCGAACGCGCGGCTGCGGGAGCGAAGGCATGATGAGGTTCTGGCCCAACGCACATGCGCTGGTGACCGGTGCCGGTTCCGGCATCGGCGCCGCGACGGCGATCGCGCTGGCAAATGCCGGCGTGCGCGTCAGCATCGCCGGACGGCGGATCGACGCGCTGAAGGCGACGGCGGCATCGCTCGACAAGCAGGCCGGCGCCGTGGTTTCGATCGACGTGACGGATGAAGCTGCGGTGAGCAAGGGTGTCGCGCAGATCGAGGCTGAGGCAGGGCCGATCGATATTCTCGTCAACAATGCCGGCAAGGCCGCGAGCGCGCCGTTCGACAAGACCGGCGCGGCGCTGTGGGCCGACATGCTGGCGAGCAACCTCTCCAGCGTGTTCCTGGTGACGCATGCCGTGTTGCCCGGCATGGCGCAACGCGGCCGCGGGCGCGTGATCAACGTCGCCTCGACCGCGGGTCTCACCGGCTACGCCTACGTCTCCGCCTATGTCGCGGCCAAGCACGGCGTCATCGGCCTGACGCGCTCGCTGGCGCTGGAATATGCACGGCGCGGCGTCACCGTGAATGCGGTCTGTCCCGGCTACACCGATACACCGCTGGTGGCGGATGCCGCCGCGAACATCGTCGCCAAGACCGGCCGCAGCGAACAGGAAGCGCGCGCAGCGTTGGCAAAAGTCAATCCGATGCAGCGGCTGGTGACGCCGGAGGAGGTCGCCGACGCCATCCTCTGGCTTGCCTCCGAGACTGCATCGTCAATCAACGGACAAGCCGTCGCGGTCGCCGGCGGCGAAGTCTTTACCGGGTGAAGGAACACGTCATGTCCGAGATGAAAGCAAAGCTCCGGCCGTTCAAGGATTATCCCGCCAAGCACTTCCGCTGGCAGGTCGATGCGAGCGGCCGTGTCGCGACCATCACGCTGAACCGGCCGGACAAGAAGAACCCGCTGACTTTCGAGTCCTATGAGGAGCTGCGCGATCTCTTCACCAATCTCAAATACGCCGCCGATGTCCGCGCCATCGTGCTGACCGGCGCCGAGGGTAATTTCTGCTCCGGCGGCGATGTGTTCGAGATCATCGAGCCGTTGACGCGGATGGCGATGCCGGACCTGCTGGCCTTCACGCGGATGACCGGCGAGGTCGTGCGGGCGATGCGCAAATGCCCGCAGATCATCGTCGCAGCGATCGACGGCATTTGCGCCGGGGCCGGGGCGATGCTGGCGCTGGCGTCCGATTTGCGGCTGGCGACGCCGCAGGCCAAGACCGCGTTCCTGTTCACCCGCGTCGGCCTTGCCGGCGCCGATATGGGCGCATGCGGGTTGCTGCCCCGCGTGATCGGGCAGGGCCATGCGGCCGACCTGCTCTACACCGGGCGTGCGATGAGCGCCGAGGAAGGGTTTGCGTGGGGCTTCCACAACCGTCTGGTGCCGCCGGCGGAACTCGCCGGTGCTGCGCATGAATTGGCGCGCTCGCTCGCGGATGGGCCGTGGTTCGCGCATGGCGTGACGAAAACGATGTTCAACCAGGAATGGGCGATGGGCGTCGACGAGATGATCGAGTCGGAAGCGCAGGCGCAGGCGATCTGCATGGTCACCGGCGATTTCCGCCGCGCCTTCGAGGCGTTCGCCGCCAAGCAGAAACCGGCCTTCGAGGGCAATTGAGATGATCGAGATCCTGCAACCCCAAGGATGGGCCAAGCCGATCGGCTACGCCAACGGCATGGCCGCGCGCGGCAAACAGCTCTTCATCGCGGGCCAGATCGGCTGGAACGGACAATGCGTGTTCGAGACCGACGATCTCGTGGCGCAGATCGGCCAGACCTTGCGCAACATCGTCGCGGTCGCCGCCGCCGGCGGGGCCGGGCCCGAGCACATCGTGTCGATGACTTGGTACTTGCTCGACCGCAAGGAATATTCAGCGCGGCTGAAGGAGATCGGCACGGTCTATCGCGACATCATCGGCCGGCGCTTTCCGGCGATGACCGCGATCCAGGTTGCCGGCCTGATCGAGGACCGCGCCAAGGTGGAAATCCAGGCGATTGCGGTGGTGCCGGATTAACCGTGAGCCGTCATCCTGAGGAGCGCGCAGCGCGTCTCGAAGGATGCACGGCCCGGCTGGTGGCCGTCGACCCTTCGAGACGCGCGTTCCGCGCTCCTCAGGGTGACGGAGATGGAAGGGAATGCGCTGAAGCAATGTTAAGCCTAAGCCCAATCGGCACCGGCAGGCCCGCGACCAGGGCGACAAAGCCGCTTGCGGGCGGGCAACGGGCCATGCGACCTTAGCCCAAAGCGTAAAAGCGTCCTGTTGTGAGTGGAGGTGAGGACGATGAAGGCGATTATCGTCGGAGGCGGAATCGGAGGCCTCACCACTGCGCTGATGCTGCGCTCGCGCGGCATCGCTTGCGAGCTGTACGAGCAGTCCGAGACGATCCGCGAGCTCGGCGTCGGCATCAACACATTGCCCCATGCGATCCGCGAGCTGGCGGGGCTTGGTTTGCTCGACAAGCTCGACGAGGTGGCGATCCGCACCTATGAGCTGTTCTATCTGACGCGACATGGCCAGCAGGTCTGGCACGAGAAGCGCGGGCTCGATGCCGGCCACGACGTGCCGCAATTCTCGATCCATCGCGGCCGTCTGCAAAGCGTGATCCATCAGGCCGTGATCGATCGGCTCGGCGCGGATGCGATCCACACCGGCTGCCGGCTCGGCTCCTTCACCCAGGATGAGGGCGGCGTCTCGGCCTATTTCTTCGATCGCAGCGGCGCCCATGTGCATACCGCGCGCGGCGACATCCTGATTGGCGCCGACGGCATCCATTCGAAAGTGCGGCAGACGCTGTTTCCGGACGAGGGCGGGCCGTGCTGGAACGGCCTGATGCTGTGGCGCGGCGCGACCGACTGGCCGGCCTTCCTGACCGGGCGCTCGATGATCATCGCCGGCGGCCTGAACGCCAAGGCCGTGATCTATCCGATCGCGCCGGGCTCGAGCCCGGCAAGCCGCCTCACCAACTGGGCGGTGCTGGTGCGGATCGGCGACGGCACCTCGCCGCCGCCGCGCCGCGAGGGCTGGTCCAATCTCGGCCGGCGCGACGAGATGATGCCCTATGTCACTGGTTTCACGATCCCGCAGGTCGACTTCACCGGACTGATCAGCGCGACGCCGGAATTCTGGGAGTATCCGTGCTGCGACCGCGATCCCTTGCCGTATTGGTCGAGTGGCCGGGTCACGCTGCTCGGCGACGCCGCGCATCCGATGTACCCGGTCGGCTCGAACGGCGCCTCTCAAGCCATTCTCGATGCGCGCAGCCTAGCCGACATGCTGGCGCGATCGGAGCACCCGCGCCAGGCGCTGGCGGCCTATGAGCGGCAGCGGCTGCCGATGACCGCCGACATCGTCGCCTCCAACCGCCGCGGCGGGCCGGAGGGGGTGATCGACGCCGTCGAGCAGCTCGCGCCGCAGGGCTTTACCGACGTCGACACCATCCTCAATTACGAGGCGCGCGAGGCGATCGTGCGCGGCTATGCCGCCAAGGCCGGCTTTGCCGCGCGCGTGGTGGCGCGGCAGTAAGTCCTTTGCAGGAGGAGACGTCCGGCAGGCCATCTCCACACCGTCATTGCGAGGAGCAAAGCGACGAAGCAATCCATCGTTCCGCGATCGCGGAAATATGGATTGCTTCGCTTCGCTCGCAATGACGGAATAAGCTACGCCGGAGGCGGCGGCAGGAAGTGGATGTTGTGCTCGGCGGCGAGCCGCACCACGTCATCCGGGTTCTGCTCCTTCATGTTGTGGATCGCCCAGAACAGGTCGTAGAGCCTGCGCGTCGGCGACACCCAGAACAGCGTCTTGGCCGGCTGCTGCGACTTGTTGAAGATGCCGTGCGGCTTGCCCATCGGCAGGCGCACCAGATCGCCCGGAGTTGCGGATTCGTCGGCGCCGTCGAGCATGAAGTCGAGCTTGCCCTCGAGGATGTAGAGGTACTCGTCCTGGTCGGGGTGGATATGCGGAGGAACGAAGGTGCCCGGCGGGAAGGTGGCGTGCCAGGAGAATGAATGCTCGGTGCGGCTCTTCGGCACGTAGGTCTGGCCGAGGATGCTCCAGGAAATGCCCTGGATGCCCTCATTGGCGCGGGTGATGCCGGCGATCTCGTCTTTCATGCTCATGCTTCCTCCATGTTTCCGTTTGACGCGTTTTCTTCACGCGAACCGGTACCCACTTCGCTCGAAAACGCCTTGAGTGCCTTACTTTGCCGCGCAGTCCTTGGCGTAGCGGTCGCCATAATTCGAGAACACCTTCTCGACGATCTCGGTCTGGAATTTGCCGTCCGGACGCTTCGCGACCTTGGTGAGGTAGAAATCCTGGATCGGATAGCCGTTGTTGCTGAACTTGAAGTTACCGCGCAGCGAGGTGAAGTCGGCCTTCTTCAGCGCAGCCGCGACGGCGTCCTTGTTGGAGAGATCGCCCTTCACGGCTTTCACCGCGCTGTCGATCAACAACGCTGCGTCATAGGCCTGCATGGCATAGGTGCCGGGCACGCCGTTGTAGGCGGCTTCATAAGCCGCGACGAACTTCTTGCTTTGCGGATTGTCGAGGTTGGGCGCCCAATTCGCCCCGCCGAACATGCCGACCGCTGCGTCCTGCTGCGCGGGCAGGGTGGATTCGTCGACGGTGAAAGCGGAGAGCACCGGCACCGTGGCGCCGGCCTGCTTGTACTGCTTCACGAGATTGACGCCCATGCCGCCCGGCATGAAGGTGAACAGCGCGTCCGGCTTCAGCGCGGCGATCTTGGACAATTCGGGCTGGAAATCCAGCGTGTTCAGCGGCGTGTAGGATTCCTCGACGATTTCGCCCTTGTAGTCGAGCTTGAAGCCGGCGACGGAGTCGCGGCCGGCCTGATAGTTCGGCACCAGCAGATAGACGCGCTTGTAGCCGCGGTCCTGCGCCACCTTGCCGAGGATCTCGTGCACTTGGTCATTCTGGTACGACGTCACATAGAAGAACGGGTTGCACTCCTTGCCGGCATAGCTGGAGGGGCCTGCGTTCGGGCTGATCAGGAAGGTCTTGCTGTCGGTGACCGGGCGGTGGATCGCCTGCAGGATGTTGGAGAAGATCGGGCCGACCACGAAATCGACCTTGTCGCGCTCGAGCAGGCCGCGCACCTTGACCACCGCGCCGTCGGGCTTCAGTTCGTCGTCGGCGTTGACGATCTCGACATCGCGGCCGGCCATCTTGCCGCCGAGGTCCTTGATCGCGAGCGCAAAGCCGTCGCGGACCTGTTGGCCGAGCGCCGCGGCCGGGCCCGACGTTGTGACCAGCACGCCAATCTTGATCTTCTCCTGCGCGGCCGCCGGGGTGACGGCGACACCCAGCAGCGCCGCCAATCCCGCGAGCTTCGTCAATTGTTTCATGTCTCTCCCCCGACCACTGCCTTGATGTTTTCGGCTTCAGCCCAATTGGCCTCAGCTTAGTCTGACGCGCGCAACCGCTGCAAGCGATGTGGCATCGCGTCAGGGCGATCGTCGCGCATCATGCAGGCGCACCCCATGCAAGCGCCGCGCCAATTGCTTGAAGTTTAAAGAAATTGCAGGATTGCCCAGACGGATCAGGCACGATTCGCAATTGTCCTTGCGGGGCGCCGCGAATTGCTTGAAGCTCAAAGCAATTGGTCCGACCGGAACCCGCCGCGGAGGCACGATCGCCGCATGATCCTCGATTCCGAAACCAAAGCCGTCGAACTGCCCGACGATCACGGCACCGAGCTCAGGCTGTGGCTGCGCCTCCTGACCTGCACCACGCTGATCGAAGGCGAGGTGCGCAGCCGGCTGCGCGAGAAGTTCGACGTCACGCTGCCGCGCTTCGACCTGATGGCCCAGCTCGACAAGGTGTCCGACGGCATGACGCTGTCGGACCTGTCGAAGCGGATGATGGTATCCAACGGCAACGTCACCGGGCTGGTCGAGCGCCTGGTTGAATCGGGCCATCTCGACCGCCGCACCTCGGAGACGGACCGCCGCGTGCAGTTCATCCGGCTCACAAAACTCGGTCGCGCCGAATTCCGCAAGATGGCCGCCGAGCACGAGAAGTGGATCGCCGATATCTTCGGCGATCTCTCGCCGAAGGATATCCGCGAACTGATGCGGCTGCTCGCCAAGGCCAAGGGCTCGGCGCAGCGCTCCGCCAAGGCGAGGAGCGCTTAAGCCGTGAGCGAGGTCGATTACGAGGTCGAATACAACAACCGGGCGCGGGTGCCAGAAAATCCGGCGCTGATGGCCGGCTGGGCGAGGGACTCCGCGGCCTATCGCGAGCAGCATCCGCCGCGGCGGCTGACCTATGGTCCGGGCAGCCGCAACGTCATCGACCTGTTCGAGGGCGATCGTGGCGGGCCGCTCGTGGTCTTCATCCATGGCGGCTACTGGCAGGCGCTCGACGGCTCGTCATCGAGCCACTGCGCGCGAGGGCTCAACGGCCACGGCATCAGCGTCGCGGTGCCGAGCTACGATCTTTGCCCCAGTGTCACGGTCGGCGACATCATCGGCGAGATGCGTGCGGCGTGCCGCGAACTGGCCAAGCTCGGCCGGCCGCTGGTCGTGTCGGGACACTCCGCAGGCGGACATCTTGCCGCATGCATGCTCGCGACCGATTGGCCGGCCTGTGATGCGTCGCTGCCGAAGGACCTGGTCAGGGCTGCTTACGCGATCTCCGGCCTGTTCGAGCTTGAGCCATTGGTCGGCACCTCCATCAACAAGGCGCTTGGCCTCGACCGCGCCGCAGCACGGGCGGCGAGCCCACTGTCCTGGACGCCGCCTGCGGGCGCGACGCTCGATGCCGTCGTCGGCGGCGCCGAGAGCGCGGAATATCACCGGCAGAGCCGGACCATCGTCGATGTCTGGGGCAAAGCGGGCGTCGCAACGCGGTTCGGCGTTGTGCCGGACGCCAATCATTTCACCGCGATCGCGCCGCTCGCCGACCCGGGCTCGGCGATGGTCGCGCGGCTGAAGCAGCTTACGCAAATCTGAGCTTCTTGAAGGATCGGCCGGCGTTTGCCGCGCGATTTCCACCCTTGCGCCGAATTGTTTTAAGTATAAAATGATTGGCGATTGGAACGCTGCCGGGCGTCCTTGTTCTTCTCGACGTTGGTCTTGGCCTTTCTGGATGGAAAGCGAGGGGCAATCGAATGTCAGGTGAATTTCCCGGGCTCGGCCCATCCGGGCATGTCGACGATTTCGCGCGGCGCAACCTGCCGCCATCAGCGCAATGGCCGCAACTGCTGCTCGACCGGCCGGAGTTTCAATATCCCGATTATCTCAACGCCGCGGTCGAACTGACCGACCGCATCGTCGAGCAGGGGATGGGCGATCGCATCGCGTTGATCGGCAATGGCCGTCAGCGCACCTACAAGGAATTGACCGATTGGTCGAACCGCCTGGCGCACGCGCTGGTGGAGAATTACGGCGTCAAGCCCGGCAATCGCGTGCTGATCCGCTCGGGCAACAACCCGGCGCTGGTCGCGGCCTGGCTCGCGGCGACCAAGGCCGGTGCCGTCGTCGTCAACACCATGCCGATGCTGCGCGCCGGCGAACTGGCCAAGATCGTCGACAAGGCCGAGATCTCGCTGGCACTGACCGACAGCCGCATCGCGGATGAACTGGTGGCCTGCGCCAAGACCAGCAAATTCCTCAAGCAGGTCGTCAATTTCGACGGCACGCAGAACCACGACGCCGAGCTCGACCGGATCGCGCTGAACAAGCCGGTCAAGTTCGATGCGGTGAAGACCGGCCGCGACGACGTCGCGTTGCTGGGCTTCACGTCGGGCACGACGGGCGAGCCCAAGGCAACCATGCACTTCCACCGCGATCTCCTGATCGTTGCCGACGGTTATGCGAACGAGGTGCTCAAGGTGACGCCCGACGACGTGTTCGTCGGCTCGCCGCCGCTTGCGTTTACATTCGGCCTCGGCGGGCTCGCGATCTTCCCGCTGCGCTTCGGCGCCACCGCGACGCTGCTGGAGAATGCGGCGCCGAGCGAGATGATCCGGATCATCGAAACCTACAAGGCGACGATCTGCTTCACCGCGCCGACCGCCTATCGGGCGATGATGGCCGCGATGGACAAGGGCGCCGATCTGTCGTCGCTGCGGCTCGCCGTCTCGGCCGGCGAGACGCTGCCGGCGCCGGTGTTCGAGAGCTGGACCAGGAAGACCGGCAAGCCGATCCTCGACGGCATCGGCAGCACTGAACTGCTGCACATCTTCATCACCAACCGCACCGGCAGCGCCGTCGGCGGCACCACGGGCACGCCTGTCACCGGCTACGAGGCGAAGATCGTCGACGAAGACATGAACGAGCTGCCGGCGGGCCAGGTCGGCAAGCTGGCGGTTCGCGGTCCGACCGGCTGCCGCTATCTCGCCGACTCCCGGCAGACCAAATATGTCCGCGACGGCTGGAACATCACCGGCGATGCCTTCGTCAGGGACGAGAACGGCCGGCTGTCCTTCGTGGCACGGGCCGACGACATGATCATCTCGGCGGGCTACAACATCGCCGGTCCCGAGGTGGAGGCCGCGCTGCTCGGCCATCCCGATGTCGCGGAGTGCGCCGTGATCGGCGCACCTGACGAGGAGCGGGGGCAGATCGTCTCGGCGTTCATCGTGCTGAAGCAGGGCGCGCGCTGCGACGAGGTCGAGGTCAAGCTGCTACAGGATCACGTCAAGGCGACGATCGCGCCGTACAAATATCCCCGCGCGATCGCCTTCGTCGAGGCGCTGCCGAAGACCCAGACCGGGAAGATCCAGCGCTTCAAGCTGCGCGAGGCAAGCTGACAAGTAAAAGGGGAGGGCGACGGCCCGCGGCCGCCGCCCGACAGATCAATGCGCCGCGCCGCCGCCGGCGGCGTTCTTCGGCTTGCCGGTCAAGAGGATCGCAATCGCGGCGAACACCAGCACGATGCCGATCACGGCAAAGGTGTCGCTGAAACCAAGCACCAGGGCCTGGCGCTTCACGATATTGCCGAGCGCCACGATCGCCTGATGATGCGCGGTCGCCGGATCGGAGATGCCGTGGCTGAGGAAGTAATTGGTCACCTCGGCGATCCGGGTGCGCACTTCCTCGCGGCCGAGGTCGACCGACTGGCCGATGATGTTGGAGTGGAACTGCTCGCGCTTGGTGACGATGGTGGCGAGCAGCGCCGTGCCGATCGCGCCGCCGAGATTACGCATCATGTTGGAGATGCCGGAGGCCGCCGCGGCATCCTGCGGGGCGACGCTGCCGAGGCTGACCGCCGACAGCGGGGCCAGCATGATCGCCTGGCCGATTGCACGGACGATGTTCGGGACGAAGAACTGGTCACCGGAGTAATCGAGCGACATCGCGATGTTCATGAAGGAGGAGACCGCGAACAGGATCATGCCGGTGAAGGCGATGAAGCGCGGATCGAAACGTTGCATCAGCTTCGGCACCAGCGGGATCAGGATCAGCTGCGGCAGGCCGGTCCAGGCCAGCACCTGGCCGATCTGCTCGGCGTTGTAGCGCTGCACCTGGCCGAGATAGGCCGGCAGCAGGTACACCGAGCCGAACAACGCGAAGCCGACGAACACCGCCGAGATGGTGCCGAAGCCGAAGCTGCGCTGGGTCAGGAGGCGCAGCCGGATCAGCGGCTTTTCCACGACGAGCTCGATCCAGACGAACAGAGTGAGGCTGACGGCGGCGATCACCGCGAGCTTGACGATGAAGGGCGAGCCGAACCAGTCGTTCTTGTTGCCTTCCTCGAGCACGGCCTGCAGCGACGACAGGCCGATCGCCATCGTGGCGATGCCGAGCCAGTCGCCCTCGCGCAGCAGATGCAACTGCATCGGCTGGCGTTCCAGCGTGAAGCAGAGCGTGATGACCATCACCGCGGTCGGGATCACGTTGACGAAGAAGATGGTCTGCCAGCCGTAATTCTCGGTGAGGTAGCCGCCGATGGTCGGGCCGATCGCGGGGGCGAAGGTCACGGCGAGCGCGAACATGGCAAGGCCGACCGGCTGCTGGGCCTTCGGCAGCTTGGTGAAGACCAGCGTGAAGGCCATCGGGATCAGCACGCCGCCGAAGAAACCCTGCAAGCCGCGCATCGCGATCATCGAGGACAGGTCGTGGGTGAAGGCACAGGCGACCGAGAAGATCGCAAACAGGGTGGCGAAGCCGATGATGATCTTGCGGAAGGAAAACACCCGGCTGAGATAGTCGGTCAGCGGGATCACCACGATCTCGCCGATCAGATAGGAGGTCGAGATCCAGGAGCCGTTGTCGACGCCGGTTCCGATGCCGCCCTCAATGTTGAGCAGCGAGGCGTTGGTGATTTGGATGTTGAGGATCGCCATGAACGCGCCGATCATGGCAGCGACGATGGAGATCCAGACGGCCATGCTGGCGCGGTTGGGATTGACCACTGCGGGTGCCGCGCGGGGCGCAGCAGCCGGGGAGGAGAGCGCGAGATCGGACATGACATCACCTATTTGAAGGAGGCGACAGCGAGCTTGGGAGAGGCGCCGGAGCGCGGCGCCTCGCCAGGTTGCGACAAGGTTGCGATGGTCGGGATGACCGACATGCCGGGCCGCAATTCGACCGCCGTCGCGTCGAGCGCGATCTTCACCGGGATGCGCTGCACCACCTTGGTGAAGTTGCCGGTCGCATTGTCGGGCGGCAGCAGTGCGAATTCCTGGCCGCTGGCGGGCGCGAGACTGTCGACATGGCCGCGCACCACCTGTCCGGGGAACATGTCGACGGCGATCTCGACCGGCTGACCCTTGCGGACATTGGTGAGCTGCGTCTCCTTGTAGTTCGCGATCACATAGGCGCCGGTGGCGGGCACCAGCGACATCAGCTGCGTGCCGGCCTGGACGAACTGGCCGGTGCGCAGGGTGCGGTTGCCGACCACGCCGTCGATCGGGGCTGATATGGTGGTGTAGCCGAGGTTCAACTCGGCCTGATGCTGGAGCGCGGTTGCGCGCGCCTGCGACGCGACCGCCTGGGCAATGTCGGCCTTGAGCAGCTCCACTTGGCGGAGCGCGGAGGCGAGGTTCGCGGTATCGCGGGCGACGGCGGCCTGTGCGCTGGCGTAGCGCGACTGCGCCTGCTGCGCGTTCTGCACGCTGCCGAAGCCGGTGCCGGCGAGGTCGGTGTAGCGCTTGTTCTCCTGCTCGGCGAAGGTCTGCGTCGCGGTGTCGACGGCGAGGGTCGCACGTGCCGCTTCGATCACCGACTGCTGCACATCGAGCTGCGCATGCTTGCTGGCGATCGCGGCTTCGGCGGCCGCGACGTCAGCCTTGGCCTGATCCAGCGCGACCCTGAAATCGCGATCGTCGATCCGCGCCAGCATCTGGCCGGCGCGCACATGCTCATTGTCACCGACCAGCACCGCGCTGAGATAGCCGGAGACTTTTGGTGCGATCGTCGTGTTATCGGCCTTCACATAGGCGTCGTCGGTCGAGACCTGGAAGCGGCCGACCGTCCAGTAATCCCAGCCGTACCAGGCGCCGCCCGAAAGGACGGCGAGCGCCGCGCCGGCCAGCAGGAGGCGGCGAAGCCTGCCCTTGGCGGCGGGCGGCCTGGCGGCCTCCGGATGTGCGATCAATTGCCTGGCGGTCTCGGCCGGAACCTGGCTCTCGGCCTTGAATGATGTCTCATGCTGGCTCATGGCAGTGCTCCCTCATCCGTTCTATCCTGCTGGAAAATCTTGCTAATTTCGGCCGATGCCGGCAGGGTTAATTAGGAAACTTGATGTTTTCCAAAATAGAGCCCATATTGGGAGTGTCAATAGAATGACAGGCATCATTTAAAAGCATGGCTCGCGGATGAACCGGAATGCCAAGGATCAGACTGAGCAAGGCGCGCCGGCGCGGCGCGGCCGGGGGCGGCCGCAGCTGCGTTCCGACGACGAGACGCGCGCGCTGATCTATGACGCCGCGCGGCGCGAGTTCTCCGAGCGCGGCTTTGCTGCGGCCAACATCGCCGACGTGGCCTGCCGCGCCGGCGTCTCCACCAAGACCCTCTATCGGCTGATCCCGACCAAGCTGGCGCTGTTCGAGGGCACGGTGACGGACCGGATGGACCGATTCATATCGGCCGTAAATCTCGGCGCCTGCGACGGCCGCGATATCGCGGCGGCACTGGAGGCCGCACTCTCGACCTGTGGCGAGCTGATCCTCGATGCCGAGGTCATCGCGCTTCAGCGCATCATCCTGGCCGACAGCGACAAATTTCCCGACATCGCCGAGATGTTCTACGAGAAGGCGATGCAGCGGACGCTTGGCGCGCTCGCTGCGTGGCTCGGCGTACAGCAGCGGAGGGGAAGGATCGCGGTGGACGACGCGCAGGCTGCTGCGGGCATGCTGCTCGGCATGCTCGTGTTCCAGCCGCAACGCGACGTGATGTACGGCCACAGGCCGCCGCCGTCGCGGGCGCAGATCGAGGCCCGCGCCAAGGCCTGCGCGGCACTGTTCTTGTCCGGATGCGCGGTGCCGGACGACCAGATCAAGAAGCAGAACGGAGACGCGTGACGCCCCGCCTCACTTGCCCATTGCCGCCGCCGGCGGCTGGGCCAGCACCTGCCGGATCATCCGCGCGAGATCGGACTTGCGATAGGGCTTCGGCAGCAGCGTCACATCCGGGTCGAGACGGCCGTGGTGGATGATCGCGTCCTCGGTGTAGCCGGAGGTGAAGAGCACGCGCACCGAGGGCAGTTTGGCGATCACGGCGTCGGCGACCTGCCGGCCGTTCATGCCGCCGGACATGATGACGTCGGTGAACAGCACGTCGCAGACGAACCCGTTGTCGACCGCAGCCAGTGCTTCCGGGCCGTTGGCGGTGACCATGGTGTGATAGCCGAGCTGCTCGAGCTGGGCGCTGACGTAATTGCGCACCAGCGGATCGTCCTCGACGACCAGGATGGATTCATTGCCGCCGCGGGTGTCGACCGGAGGAGGCGGCTCGACGTCGATCATGTCGCCGCTGCTGCGCGGCAGATAGAGCTTGATCGAGGTGCCGTGGCCCTCTTCGGAATAGATCTTGAGGTGTCCGTTGGACTGCTTGATGAAGCCGTACACCATGCTGAGCCCGAGGCCGGTGCCCTTGCCGGTGTCCTTGGTGGTGAAGAACGGCTCGAACACCTTGTCGCGGATCCCCGCCGGGATGCCCCCGCCGGTGTCGCTGACCGCGACCATCACATATTCACCCGCCCGCACGTCGGGGTTGGCGACGGCATAAACCTCGTCGAGGATGACGTTGCTGGTCTCCAGCATCAGCTTGCCGCCATCGGGCATCGCATCGCGGGCATTGACCGCGAGATTGAGCAGCGCGGTCGCCATGTGGTTCGGATCGATGAAGGCCGACCAGGCATCGGGCTCGAGCGCGGTATCGATCTCGATCTGCTCGCCAAGCGAGGGGCGCAGCAGCCGCGCGGTGTCCTGCACCAGCGTGTTGAGATTCGCTTCACGCGGTTGCAGCGGCTGCAGCCGCGAGAAGGCCAGCAGGTGCTTGGTCACTTCTGCACCGCGAAACGCCGCATCGGTGATCATCTTGGCGACAGACGACAGCGCGGGATCATGTTCAACGGCTTCCGCGAGGATGTCGATCAGGCCCGTGATGACGGTCAGGATATTGTTGAAGTCGTGGGCGATGCCGCCGGAGAGGTGCCCGACGGCCTCCATTTTCTGCACCTGGCGGAGCTTTTGCTCGGCTTCGAGCTGTTCGCGGGCGGCCTCGACTTCGCGGGCGCGCATGAAGATTTCCGCTTCCATCTGCTCGGTGCGCTCGCGCAACCGGTCGGTCAGCTGGTCCTGCTCGGCACCGCGCTGCTTCAGCTGGATGAAGCTGGTGACGTCTTCGACCCGATGGATGATGTAGGTGAACTGCCCGTTCGGCCCCAGCACCGGCGTATTGCGCGGGCTCCAGTAGCGTTCCTCGAAGCCGCCGCCCTCCGACTCGGGCTTGCGGATATCGTATTTCTGCACCGTCATGGTGTCGGGGCGGCGGAACTGAACCACGCGCTCGAGCGAGGCGCGCAGGTTCCGCACGCCGTCGGCGGTCGGATCGTCCGGATTGTCGGGAAACACCTCAAACAGCCCGCGCCCGAGGATCGCGGCGCGCTCGGTCTTGGTGGCGCGCAGATAAGCGTCGCTCACTGCCACGATGCGGAAGTCGGGCTGCGTCAGCACCAGATAAAGGCCGGGCGCCGCCTCGAATAACGCCTTGAAGTCGGGCGTCGGCGGGGACTGGTTCTGCAGTTCAACCTCCCTCGCAGGGTGCGGTCCGCCGGGTGACCGCAGTCAAGATGTGACATGCGTTTCGCGGAACTTCAATGCCTAACATACGGCGCCACCTCGATTTTCTGGCTCGATCGGGCGTTGCGACGTCGCCCGGGCGCTAGTTTGAATTCGGCAGATAGCGCCAGCCCTCCTTGCCGAGGAAATCCAGCATGGCCTGCGCGGGCGGCAGCAGGATCTTGTCGGCGCGCCTGATCGCGTGCCACTGCCGGACGATCGGCAGGCCCTTCACCTTGAGCACCACCAGCCGGCCGTCCTCCAGCTCATGGAACACCGTGTGCTGGGAGATGAAGGCGATGCCGAGCCCGGCCATCACAGCCTGCTTGATGGTCTCGTTGCTGTCCATCGCCATGCCGAGTTTCGGCTCCAGCCCGACCCGCTCGAAATATTGCTGCATCAGCATCCGCGTCCCCGATCCTTGCTCGCGAGTGATGAAGGTTTCGTTGGCGAGCTCCGATGGGGCGACGTGCCGCCGCCGCGCCAGCCGATGATCGGGCGCGGCGACGATGAAGTGCGGATGCCGGCCGAGCGGCTTCATCTCGACCTCGACGTCGGCCGGCGGCCGGCCCATCACCGCGATGTCGAGATCATAGCCGCGCAGCGCGTCGCGAATCTCCTCGCGGTTGCCGATCCTGAGCGTGACCTCGATCTTGGGAAAGCGGCGCGAGAACGCCGCGATCGCGAACGGCACGAAGTATTTCGCGGTGGAGACCGCGCCCATCGCGACGCGGCCGCCGCTGCGGCCGGCGATCATGTCGAGCGACTGCTCGCAATCCTTCAGCGCCGCTTCGATCCGCTCGACCAGCGTCAGCACATGCGCGCCGGCATCCGTCAGCGCCATGCCGTCGCCGGTACGTTGGATCAGCGGCAACCCTGCGAGCGCTTGCAGGTTGCGGAGCTGCAACGTCACCGCGGGCTGCGTCAGGTTCAACCGGTTGGCGGCGGACGTGATCGAGCCTGCCTCGTGCAGGGTCGACAGTGCGCGCAGCTGGCGGATGGTGAGATCCCGCGAGAAGTTGCCGGCCATGACAAGCTCCATAAGAAATACTTTGCTCGGACCAAAGATAATAAAATTTCCCTAATTGGGCAATTGGCGCGTTGATAGGGCGAAGGCGACTCCCCTGAGGTCGCCTCTCGAAGCCTCGGGACAGAGGGCGCGATCATAGGGAGAGGCCGGTGGAGATTCGTCCAGCATTGCATGCCCATCTGGAGTGGCCCGCGCAGCACAACCCGTTGCGCGCCGCGACCGTTGTGGTGATCGAAGCCCTTGCGCGTGCGGCGATCGAGCTCTCGCGCATCATTGCCGCCGGGCCGCTCGCCGGAGTCGGCGGCGAGAGCGGCGGCGTCAATCCCGACGGCGACCGCCAGAAGACCATCGACATCGTCGCCGACGACCTGATGCGGAACACGCTGCGCACCGCGCCGGTCGCCGCAGTGCTGTCGGAGGAGGTCGAACTGCCCGAGACGCTCGATCCCGACGCGCCGCTCTGTGTCGCGATCGATCCGCTCGATGGATCCGCCAATCTCGAAAACAACATCTCGATCGGCACGATCTTCTCGATCCGGCCGAAAGGAAACGACGTCATCTCGACCTTCTTCGAGCCCGGCACGGCGCAATGTGCCGCCGGCTGCTTCATCTATGGTCCGCAGACCGTGCTGGTGCTGGCGCTCGACCAGTGCGTCGACTGCTTCACGCTGGACCCGCGAAGTGGCGAGTTCGTCCTGACCGCGCGCGACCTGCGCGTGCCGCAGGATGCGTCGGAATTCGCCATCAATGCCTCGAACCGGCGGCACTGGAGCGGCCCGGTGCGCAGCTACATCGACGATTGCCTCGCCGGAGTGAACGGCGAGCGCGGGCAGGACTTCAACATGCGCTGGATCGGCTCGCTGGTCGCTGAAGCCTACCGCATCCTGATGCGCGGCGGCGTGTTCCTGTATCCGGCGGATGCGCGCCAGGGCTACCGCGAAGGCCGGTTGCGTCTGCTGTACGAGGCGCATCCCATCGCACTGATCATGGAATGGGCGGGCGGTGCGGCGTCGAACGGCCGGTCGCGCATTCTCGAACTGTCGGCACGCACGCCGCATCAGCGTGTGCCCCTGATCATGGGATCGGCGAGCGCCGTGCGCGACGTCGATGCGATCCACCTGACCGTCGAGCCGTTGTTCGAAAGCAGCGATGCCCCGCTGTTCGCGCGGCGCGGCCTGTTCCGCTGAGGAGGACCGCATGTCACGTCGGCATCCCATCATCTCGATCACCGGCTCCTCCGGGGCCGGCACCACCTCGGTGAAGAAGACGTTCGAGAACATCTTCCGCCGCGAGAACGTGGTCGCCGCCTATATCGAGGGCGACGCCTTCCACCGCTACGACCGCGCCGAGATGCGCAGCCTGATGGCGGAGAGGGCCGAGCACGGCAACAAGCACTTCAGCCATTTCAGCCCCGAGACCAATTTGTTCGAGGAGCTGGAGAAGCTGTTCAGCGACTATGCCGAGACCGGCACCGGAACCACCCGGCACTATGTGCACGACGAGGATGAGGCGCGGCTCTACGGCGCCAAGCCCGGCACCTTCACCGCCTGGGAGGCGCTGCCGGAGAATTCCGACCTCCTGTTCTACGAGGGCCTGCACGGCGCCGTGGTCACCGACAAGGTGAATGTCGCGCAGCATGCCGACCTCAAGATCGGCGTCGTGCCGGTCATCAACCTCGAATGGATCCAGAAGCTGCATCGCGACCGCAGCCATCGCGGCTACTCCACCGAGGCGGTGACCGACACCATCCTGCGCCGCATGCCGGACTACGTGAACTACATCTGTCCGCAATTCACCGAGACCGACATCAACTTCCAGCGCGTGCCGACCGTCGATACGTCGAACCCTTTCATCGCGCGCTGGATCCCGACGCCGGATGAATCGATGGTCGTGATCCGCTTGAAGAACCCGCGCGGCATCGACTTCCCCTATCTGCTCTCGATGATCCCGAACAGCTTCATGTCGCGCGCCAATTCGATCGTGGTGCACGGCGCCAAGCTCGACCTCGCGATGCAGCTCATCCTGACCCCGCTGATCCTGCAACTGATCGAACGAAAGAGGCGAACGATATGACCGCACTTGCGTCCGTAGCCAGCCGCCCCGAAATCAGCCACGACGAGATGGCGAACGCCATCCGCTTCCTCGCCGTCGACGCGGTCGAGCAGGCGAAATCCGGCCACCCCGGCATGCCGATGGGCATGGCCGATGTCGCGACCGTGCTGTTCACGGACTTCCTGAAGTTCGACCCGGCCGATCCGGCGTGGCCCGACCGCGACCGCTTCGTGCTGTCGGCCGGTCACGGCTCGATGCTGCTCTACGCGCTGCTTTACCTCACAGGCTACGAGAGCATGACGCTCGACCAGCTCAAGGCGTTCCGGCAGTGGGGATCGAAGACCCCGGGCCATCCCGAGTACGGCCACACCCCGGGTGTCGAGACCACGACCGGGCCGCTCGGGCAGGGGGTTGCGACCGCGGTCGGCATGGCGCTTGCCGAGCGGCTGATGAACGCGCGCTTCGGCGACGACCTCGTCGACCACTACACCTATGTGATCGCCGGCGATGGCTGCCTGATGGAAGGCATCAGCCATGAGGCGATCTCGCTGGCCGGCCATTTGCGGCTGAACCGCTTGATCGTGCTGTTCGACGACAATCATATCTCGATCGACGGCGCCACCTCGCTGTCCTGCTCGGACGACCAGACGGCGCGGTTCAAAGCCAGCGGCTGGAACGTCAACCGCGTCGACGGCCACGATCCGCAGGCGATCACCGCGGCGATCAGGCAGGCGCGATCGAGCGATCGTCCGTCGTTGATCGCCTGCCGGACGGTGATCGGGTTCGGTGCGCCGAACCGGCAGGGCAGCGAAAAGGTGCATGGCGCGCCGCTCGGTGCCGATGAGGTGGCGAAGACCCGTGCCGCGCTGCGCTGGCCGTATCCGGCATTCGAAATCCCCGATGCGGTGCTGGCGGAGTGGCGCGAGCTCGGCGGCCGGGGCCGCGACGCGCGGCGGGCCTGGATCGAGCGTTCGCGCAACGCCTGCAAGGGCGACAGGGCCGAGCGGTCTCCGTTCCACGATGCGCTGAACCGGAAATTGCCCTGCGCCTATGCCGAGGCGATGACAAAGTTGGTGGAGCGGTTCGCGACCGAGCGGCCGAAGCTCGCCACGCGACAGGCTTCGCAGCAGGTCATCGACGTGATCGCGGAGGCGTTGCCCAATTTGCTGGGCGGCTCGGCCGACCTCACGCACTCCAATCTGACGCTGGCGAAGTCGCAGGTTTCGGTGCGGCCGGAAACGCTCGACGGCAGCTACATCCACTACGGCATTCGCGAACACGGCATGGCCGCGGCGATGAACGGCATCGCCCTGCACGGCGGGTTCATTCCCTATGGCGGCACCTTCCTCAGCTTTGCCGATTACAGCCGGCCGGCGATCCGCCTTGCTGCGCTGATGGGGATCCGCGTTATCCATGTGATGACCCATGACTCGATCGGGCTCGGCGAGGACGGGCCGACCCATCAGCCGGTCGAGCATCTGGCCGCGCTGCGCGCGATCCCGAACGTCCTGGTGTTCCGTCCGGCCGATGCGGTCGAGACCGCGGAAGCGTGGGACTGCGCGCTGAAGGCAGAGACCTCGCCGTCGATCCTCTGCCTGTCGCGGCAGGCGCTGCCGACGGTTCGCGACGGCAGCAAGGACAACCAGGTCGCGCTCGGCGCCTACGTTCTCGTCGAGCCGGCCTTCGCGCGTGACGTCACCCTGATTGCAACGGGTTCGGAGGTGGCGATCGCGCTCGAAGCCGCAAAGCTGCTGGCGGAAGACGGGGTACAGGCCGCGGTCGTCTCGGCCCCGTGCTTCGACCTGTTCCGCCAGCAGCCGAGCGACTATCGCGCCCAGGTGCTGGGCAGCGCCCCGCGCGTCGGCGTGGAGGCTGCGGTCGAGGGCGACTGGACGCGCTGGCTCGGAGACGACGGTGCATTCGTCGGCATGGCCGGCTTCGGCGCTTCCGCGCCGGCCGACGTGCTCTACCGCGAATTCGGCATCACGCCCGCGGCAATCGCTGCTGCAGCAAAACAGCTCATTCAACGAGCGAATTGAAAGGAGGACGCCACCATGGCGCGGATAACCCTGAGGCAGTTGCTGGACCACGCCGCCGAACGCGGCTACGGCGTTCCGGCCTTCAACATCAACAATATGGAGCAGGGCCTCGCCATCATGGAGGCGGCGGCTTCCTGCGATGCACCTGTCATCATCCAGGCCTCGCGCGGCGCGCGCTCCTATGCCAACGACATTATGCTGGCGAAGATGATCGACGCGCTCGAGGAGATGCATCCGCAGATTCCGCTCTGCCTGCATCTCGATCACGGCAATGAAGAGGCGACCTGCGCCACCGCGATCCGCTACGGCTTCACCTCCGTCATGATGGACGGCTCGCTCAAGGCCGACGCCAAGACCGCAGCCGACTACGACTACAATGTCGATATCACCCGCAGGGTCGCCGAGATGGCGCACTGGGTCGGCGCGTCGGTCGAAGGCGAGCTCGGCGTGCTCGGCTCGCTCGAGCATGGCGGCGGCGAGCAGGAGGACGGCCATGGCGTCGAGGGCAAGCTGAGTCATGATCAGCTGCTCACCGATCCGGACCAGGCGGTCGATTTCGTCCGCGCCACCAAGGTCGATGCGCTCGCGATCGCGATGGGCACCTCGCACGGCGCCTACAAGTTCACGCGGCGGCCCGACGGCGAGATCCTGGCGATGCGCGTGGTCGAGGAGATCCACAGCCGCCTGCCGAACACGCATCTGGTGATGCACGGCTCGTCCTCGGTGCCGCAGCCGCTGCAGGACATGTTCAACCAGTTCGGCGGCGAGATGCCGCAGACCTGGGGCGTCCCGGTCGAGGAGATCGTCCGCGGCATCAAGCACGGGGTACGCAAGGTCAATATCGACACCGATTGCCGCCTGGCGATGGCGGCGGCCTTCCGCAAGGTCGCCGTCCAATCGAAGAGCGAGTTCGATCCGCGCAAATTCCTGAAGCCCGCGATGGATTCGCTTCGTGAACTCTGCCGTGACCGCTTCGAGCAATTCGGCACGGCCGGCAATGCCGCCCGGATCAAGGTGGTTGCACTGCCGGAGATGGCCCGCCGCTATCGCGCCGGCGCGCTCGATCCGCAAATTGGAAAGATGACCCAGGCCGCCTGAGCAAATGGCGACGAACCACAGGAGATTTCGATGAATATACAGCAGTCGATCACGGTGCGCGGCAAGGATCGCTACAAGTCCGGCGTGATGGAATACAAGCGAATGGGCTATTGGGAGCCGAACTACGAGCCCAAGGACACCGACGTCATCGCCTTGTTCCGCGTCACGCCGCAGGATGGCGTCGATCCGACCGAAGCCTGCGCGGCGGTGGCGGGCGAATCCTCGACCGCGACCTGGACCGTGGTGTGGACCGACCGGCTGACGGCCGCGGAGAAATACCGGGCGAAGTGCTACCGCGTCGATCCGGTGCCGAATTCGCCGGGCAGCTACTTCGCCTATATCGCCTACGACCTCGACCTGTTCGAGCCGGGCTCGATCTCGAACCTGACCGCCTCGATCATCGGCAATGTGTTCGGCTTCAAGCCGCTGAAGGCGCTGCGGCTCGAGGACATGCGGCTGCCGACCGCCTATGTGAAGACATTCCAGGGCCCCGCGACCGGCATCGTGGTGGAGCGCGAGCGGCTCGACAAGTTCGGCCGTCCGTTGCTCGGCGCCACCGTGAAGCCGAAGCTCGGCCTGTCCGGCCGCAACTATGGCCGCGTTGTTTATGAAGCCTTGAAAGGCGGGCTCGATTTCACCAAGGACGACGAGAACATCAACTCGCAGCCCTTCATGCACTGGCGCGAGCGCTTCCTCTACTGCATGGAGGCGGTCAACCGCGCGCAGGCCGCGACCGGCGAGATCAAGGGGACCTATCTCAACGTCACCGCGGCGACCATGGAGGACATGTACGAGCGCGCCGAGTTCGCCCATGAGCTCGGCTCCAACATCGTCATGATCGACCTCGTGATCGGCTACACCGCGATCCAGTCGATGGCGAAGTGGGCGCGTCGGAACAACATGATCCTGCATCTGCATCGCGCCGGCCACTCGACCTACACGCGGCAGCGCAGCCACGGTGTCTCGTTCCGCGTGATCGCGAAATGGATGCGGCTCGCCGGCGTCGATCACATCCATGCCGGCACGGTGGTCGGCAAGCTCGAGGGCGATCCGAACACCACCCGCGGCTATTACAACATCTGCCGCGAGGACTTCAATCCGTTGCACCTGGAGCACGGCGTGTTCTTCGACCAGAACTGGGCGAGCCTCAACAAGCTGATGCCGGTGGCCTCTGGCGGCATTCATGCCGGCCAGATGCACCAGCTGCTCGATCTGCTCGGCGAGGACGTCGTGCTGCAGTTCGGCGGCGGCACCATCGGCCATCCCCGCGGCATCCAGGCCGGCGCCACCGCCAACCGCGTCGCGCTGGAGGCCATGATCCTCGCCCGCAACGAGGGGCGCGACTACGTCCATGAGGGGCCGGAGATCCTGGCCAAGGCGGCGCAGACCTGCACGCCGCTGCGGGAGGCGCTCGACGTCTGGAAGGACGTCACCTTCAACTACGAGTCGACCGACGCCCCCGATTTCGTTCCCACGCCGAGCATGGCGGTCTGAGAGGAGGTTCTCATGCGCGTTACCCAAGGCTGCTTTTCGTTCCTGCCCGATCTCACCGACGAGCAGATCGCCGCGCAGGTGCAATACTGCCTCGACAAGGGTTGGGCGGTGAACATCGAGTTCACCGACGATCCGCATCCCCGCAACACCTATTGGGACATGTGGGGCCTGCCGATGTTCGACCTGCGCGATGCGGCGGGCATCATGAAGGAGCTCGCCGACTGCCGGCGGGTCTATGACAACCGCTATATCCGGATCTCCGGCTTCGATTCCAGCCCGGGCTGGGAGTCGGTTCGCATCTCCTTCATCGTCAACCGGCCGCAGGAGGAGCCAGGCTTCCGGCTCGACCGCCAGGAGGCGGCCGGACGCAATCTGCGTTATGCGACCCATTCCTATGCAGCGGGCCGCCCCGAAGGCGAACGCTACACCGATCATTGACCGCGTCCGGCTTGCAAACCAGGCGGGTTGCTCCCTCGACCGTCCTGGTCCGGATGCACTTCTCCGTCGTCGCCGCCGCGGCGACGGAGCTTTTCCAGGCGAGAGGACAATGACGCAAGCGCAAGAACAGATCAGCGAACAAATCCGCGAGACCCCGCTCGAGACCATCGACCTTCGCCATGAATTCGCCGACCTCGGCATCGGCGACGTGCTCGACCAGCTCGATTCCGAATTGATCGGCCTGAAGCCGGTGAAGACCCGCATCCGCGAGATCGCCTCGCTGCTGCTGGTCGAACGCATCAGGCAGAAGATGGCGCTGGCGACGACGTTTCCGACCCTGCACATGTCGTTCACCGGCAACCCCGGCACCGGCAAGACCACGGTCGCGCTGCGGATGGCCGGCATCCTGCACAAGCTCGGCTTCGTGCGCCGCGGCCACGTCATCAGCGTCACGCGCGACGACCTCGTCGGCCAATATATCGGCCACACCGCGCCGAAGACGAAAGAGATATTGAAGAAGGCGATGGGCGGCGTGCTGTTCATCGACGAGGCCTATTACCTCTATCGCCCGGAAAATGAGCGCGACTACGGGCAGGAGGCGATCGAGATCCTGCTGCAGGTGATGGAGCAGCAGCGCGAGGATCTGGTGGTGATCCTGGCCGGCTATGGCGACCGCATGGAGAAATTCTTCCAGAGCAATCCAGGCTTCCGCTCCCGCATCGCGCATCATATCGATTTCCCGGACTATTCGGACGGCGAGTTGCTCTGGATCGCCGAGCTGATGTTGCAGCAGCAGAATTATCGGTTCTCTCCGGAAGCCCGCGAGGCCTTCATCCGTTACATCGCCGTGCGCAAAGAACAGCCGCTGTTCTCCAATGCACGCTCGATCCGCAATGCGCTCGATCGCATCCGGCTGCGCCAGGCCAACCGGATCGTGGCGAAGCTCGACCGCACGCTCACCGCCGACGACGTGATGTCGATCGAGGCCGGCGACGTGCTCGCCAGCCGGGTGTTCGTCAAAGGCGCCGGTGCGCCGGGCGAGGGACGATGAACGAGGCGCTCGCCGTGATCCGGTCCGCCGGGATGCGCGACATCATCGCGAGCGCCCGCGCCCTGATCTTCGATGTCGACGGCACGCTCGCCGAAACCGAGGAGGTGCACCGCCGCGCCTTCAATGAAGCCTTTGCCGAAGCCGGCCTCGATTGGTTCTGGGACCAGGTCACTTATGCGCGGCTGCTGCGGGTGGCCGGAGGCAAGGAGCGCATCCGCGCCTTCGACCAGCGCAACGCGGTCCCAATGCTGACATTCGCCGAGATCGCCGACCTGCACAGGATCAAGACCGCGCGCTACGCCGCGCTGATTGCCTCGGGCGGCTGCCCATTGCGGCCGGGTGTCAGGGCCTGGCTCGCCGGCGCGCGCAGCCGCGGCCAGCGCCTGGCGATCGCAACGACCACCTCGCACGGCAATATCGATGCGCTGCTTTCGGTTTCGCTCGGGCTGGACTGGGCCGATCAGTTCGAGGCGATCGTTGCCGGCGACGACGTGCCGCGCAAGAAGCCGGCGCCTGACGTCTACACCGAGGTCCTGACCCGGCTCGGGCTCGGGCCGGGAGATTGCGTCGCAATCGAGGATTCCGGCAACGGCCTCGCCGCCGCGGCGCGC
The DNA here is from genome assembly GCF_024171085.1 of Bradyrhizobium sp. USDA 4541. Taxonomy (NCBI): domain Bacteria; kingdom Pseudomonadati; phylum Pseudomonadota; class Alphaproteobacteria; order Hyphomicrobiales; family Nitrobacteraceae; genus Bradyrhizobium; species Bradyrhizobium sp. USDA 4541. The sequence continues at coordinate 7,371,654 of NZ_JALJZF010000001.1, read as the reverse complement.
GCCGGCATCCCCGTGGTCATCACCCGCAGCACCTATTTCAGCGACGACGATTTCGCCGAGGCATTGCTGGTTGTTGACGATCTCTCTGACATCGACGCCCGAAGATCGCTGCCGCCGGCCGGCAGCTCAGGCAATTTATTCAGATGATGAAATAAATGGCGCTTGCATCCATAGCAGGGTGAAGGCACAATCCGGCCAAAGGTTACTAGAAGCGGTGCTGCACCACCTGGGAGGCGATGGGACTTGCCAGCGATTCCGGACAGTACCCCCAGCGACCCTCCGCGTCTCCGATCAATTTCTTCGGATAATTAAATAAATGGCCAGTCGGCGCTTGCGTCCACATTGCAGCGGCAACATCAACCAAAGGGTGCAGAAAACGGCAGCGCACCGCCAGATGTCCTGTCGGACGCTGGCGCTCGCCAACGATTCCGGGAGACCGGCGCCTCATGATCCTCCACGTCATTCCTGCGCCTCGTTCGTCCAACGACATGGCTCGCGGCTGAACCCGGCATTGCGGGATCGACATGACCGACCATGCGTAGCGAGCATTGGCGCTGTTGACGGGTACGATCGACATTCCGCAATTTCGGTTCGTGACGGTCCCGGCGCCGATCCGACATCGCCGTAGAATCTGAGGCCGGCCCACGAGCGATCGCCGTCGATTGATGCTGTCCACGGCAACTGGAATCCCAACTCAAAAAAGCAAGGGAGTGAAGCATGTTCAAATTGAAGACCACCTTGTTCGCGCTTGCGCTGGCCGGCCTTGCCGCGACGGTGTCGGATCGCGACGCCATGGCCCAGAGCAAGCCGACCATCGGCATCGCGATGCCGACCAAGTCCTCGGCACGCTGGATCGACGACGGCAACAACATGGTCAAGGTGCTGAAGGAGCGCGGCTACGGCACCGATCTGCAATATGCCGAAGACGACATTCCGAACCAGCTCTCCCAGGTCGAGAACATGGTGACCAAGGGCGCCAAGGTGCTGGTCATCGCAGCCATCGACGGCACCACCTTGTCCGATGTCCTGAAGCAGGCCAAGGCCCAGGGCATCACGGTGATCGCCTATGACCGCCTGATCCGCGGCACCCCCAACGTCGACTATTATGCGACCTTCGACAATTTCCAGGTCGGTGTGCTGCAGGCCCAGTCGATCGAGAACGCGCTCGGGCTCAAGGAGGGCAAGGGGCCCTTCAACATCGAGCTGTTCGGCGGCTCGCCCGACGACAACAACGCGTACTTCTTCTACGACGGCGCGATGTCGGTGTTGAAGCCCTATATCGACAGCGGCAAGCTCGTGGTCGGCAGCGGCCAGACGGGCATGAACAAGGTTGCGACGCTGCGCTGGGACGGTGCGACCGCGCAGGCGCGGATGGACAACCTGCTCAGTGCGTTCTACGGCAAGAAGCGCGTCGACGCGGTGCTGTCGCCCTATGACGGCCTGTCGATCGGCATCATCTCCTCGCTGAAGAGCGTCGGCTACGGCAGCAAGGACCAGCCGATGCCGTACATCAGCGGGCAGGATGCCGAAGTCCCCTCGATCAAGGCGATGCTGCGCGGCGAGCAATATTCGACCATCTTCAAGGACACCCGCGACCTCGCCAAGGTCACCGCCGACATGGTCGACGCTGTGCTGAGCAAGAAGGAGGTCAGCGTCAACGACACCAAGACCTACAACAACGGGGTCAAGGTGGTTCCGTCCTATCTCCTCAAGCCGGTCGTGGTGGATAAGACCAATTGGGAGAAAGTCCTGATTGACAGCGGCTATTACAAGCGCTCGCAATTCGACTAGAGCGTTTTCGAGCGAAGCGGGTACCGGTTCGCGTGAGGAAAACGCGTCAAAACTAGAATCTGGAGCCCCGTTCCGATTTAATCGGAACGGAATAGGCTTCAGGGCGGATCGCCGGGCAAGCGGCGGCGAGCCGGGCCGGGGGCGATTGACGCTGCAGGACATGATCCGATGACGGCAATGCTTGAGATGCGCGGCGTCAGCAAGAGCTTTGCCGGCGTGCAGGCGTTGCGCGACGTCAGCTTCACCGTCGAGGCTGGGCAGATCCATGCGCTGGTCGGCGAAAACGGCGCCGGCAAGTCGACCCTGATGAAGGTGCTGAGCGGGGTCTATCCGGCCGGAAGCTACGACGGGTCGATCGTGTTCGACGGCGAGGAGCGGCGCTTCCGCGACATCAACGACAGCGAGGCGCTCGGGATCATCATCATCCATCAGGAGCTGGCGCTGATCCCGCTGATGTCGATTGCCGAGAACATCTTTCTGTCGCATCCGCCGTCGCGGTTCGGCGTCATCGACCGCAACGCGGTGCATCGGCGGACCGCCGAACTGTTGGCGCAGGTCGGCTTGCGGGAGCCGCCGGACACGCTGATCACCGACCTCGGCGTCGGCAAGCAGCAGCTCGTGGAGATCGCCAAGGCCCTGTCCAAGCGGGTGCGCCTCCTGATCCTCGACGAGCCGACCGCCAGTCTCAACGAGGCCGACAGCGCCGCCTTGCTCGAGCGTCTCCTGGCCTTCCGCGAGCAGGGCATCGCCTCGATCCTGATCTCGCACAAGCTGAACGAGGTTGCGCGGGTCGCCGACCGCATCACGGTGCTGCGCGACGGCCGCACCGTCGACAGCATCGACTGCCGCACCGAGCGCATCGAGGAGGACCGCATCATCCGCAGCATGGTCGACCGCGATCTGGCGCATCGTTTTCCCGAGCGGAAGGCGGAGATCGGCGAACCCGTGATGACGGTGGAGAACTGGTCGGTGTATCACCCGCTGCATACCGAGCGGCAGGTGATCAAGAACGTCGACTTCACGCTGCGGCGCGGCGAGGTGGTCGGCATCGCCGGCCTGATGGGCGCCGGCCGCACCGAGTTCGCCATGAGCCTGTTCGGCCGCGCCTGGGGCACCAACGTCTCCGGCAAGGTCCGCCTCGATGGACGCGAGGCCGATCTGTCCAGCGTGCCGGCCGCGATCGATGCCGGCATCGCCTATGTCACCGAAGACCGCAAGCAGCTCGGGCTGATCCTTGCCGCCGACGTCCGCAAGAACGTGACGGTGGCGAGCCTCCGCCACGTGTCGGATCGCGGCGTGATCGACGATGTCGCCGAGCTGAAGGCCGCGAGCGACTACCGCACCCGGATGCGGATCCGCTGCTCCGACGTCTACCAGGCGACCGGCGACCTCTCGGGCGGCAACCAGCAGAAGGTCGTGCTGTCGAAATGGCTGATGACCGATCCGAGGGTGCTGCTGCTGGACGAGCCGACGCGCGGGATCGACGTCGGCGCGAAATACGAGATCTACTCCATTATCAACGAGCTGGCGGAGGCCGGCAGGGGCGTCGTGGTGATCTCCTCGGAGATGCCCGAGCTGCTCGGCATCTGCGACCGGATCTGTGTGATGAATGACGGCGCCTTCGTCGGCGAATTCGCAGGCCACGATGCGACGCAGGAGAAGATCATGCGCGCCATCATGCGCAATGACAGAATGTCCGGACGCGGCGCCGACGAAAGGGCGGCACGCGCCGGAGGAGGGGCACCATGACCGACAAGACGGTATCACTTCCCGAGGCTCCCAGGCATTCCGGCTTCATCAAGAACAATCTGCGCAACTACGGCATGCTGCTGTCGCTGCTCGCGATCATGCTGTTCTTCGAGATCGTGACCGACGGCACGCTGTTGCAGCCGCTCAACCTCACCAATCTCGTGCTGCAGAACAGCTACATCGTCATCATGGCGCTCGGCATGCTGCTGGTGATCGTCACCGGGCATATCGATCTTTCGGTCGGCTCGGTCGCGGGCTTCGTCGGCGCCGTCGCGGCGGTGCTGATGGTGCGCTACCATGTCAGCTACCCGATCGCCTTCGTCGCCTGCCTCCTGGTCGGCGCCGCGATCGGCGCGGCCCAGGGCTACTGGGTGGCCTATTTCGGCATTCCGTCCTTTATCGTGACGCTGGCGGGCATGCTGGTGTTCAAGGGCCTCGCGCTTGCGGTCCTGCAGGGCCAGTCGGTCGGGCCGTTCCCGCCGACCTTCCAGAAGCTGTCGTCGGGCTTCATCCCCGAGCTGTTCCCGAGCGCCGGCACGCTCTATCCGACGTCGCTCGCGATCGGCATCGTCCTGGCGTTTGTGCTGGTGCTGGCGACCGCCAGGAGCCGGGCGCGCGAGCAGGCGCACGGCATCGCCGTCGAGCCCTATGCGTTCTTCGTCGTCAAGAGCATCGCGCTGGCGGGCGCGGTGCTCTACTTCACCTACCTGATCGCCTCGCATCGCGGCCTGCCCAACGTGCTCGTCATCATGACCGTCCTGATCGCGCTCTATGGCTTTGTCACGCGGCGGACGGTGATCGGGCGGCAGATCTACGCGGTGGGCGGCAACGCCAAGGCGGCGAAACTGTCGGGCGTCAAGACCGAACGGCTCACCTTCTTCACCTTCGTCAACATGGGCGTGCTGGCCGCGCTCGCCGGGCTGGTGTTCGCAGCCCGGCTCAACACCGCGACGCCGAAGGCCGGCCTCGGCTTCGAGCTCGATGTGATCGCCGCCTGCTTCATCGGCGGTGCGTCGGCCTATGGCGGCGTCGGCCGGGTCGGTGGCGCGGTGGTCGGTGCCATGATCATGGGCGTGATGAACAACGGCATGTCGATCCTCGGTATCGGCATCGATTATCAGCAAGTGATCAAGGGCCTCGTCCTGCTGGGCGCCGTCTGCATCGATGTCTACAACCAGCGCCGCTGACCGCCACGCAGTCGCAATTCCACGATAGGATGCCGGCGCAACGCAGGAGAATGCCGCGTGAAACTGTCCCATGCCGACGCGCTTGATATCGGAGCCATCCTTGCCGAAGTCGGCCGCAGCGAGATCATGCCGCGGTTCCGCCGCGTGCGGGAGATCGAGGTCCGCACCAAGACATCGGCATTCGACGTCGTCACCGAAGCCGATGAGGTTGCCGAGCAGGCGATATCGGCGGCGCTGCTGCGGGCGTTTCCGAATGCGGTTGTGATCGGCGAGGAGGGCACCGCGCGTGATCCGGCCGCGCTCGATCAGGTCGGAACCGCGGAGCTTGCCTTCATCATCGATCCGATCGACGGCACGCGGAACTTCACCTCGAGCCTGCCGCTGTTCGGCACCGTGGTGGCCGCCACCATGTGCGGCGAGATCATGTTCGGTGCGATCCATGATCCGGTCAGCAACGACACCGCATTCGCGCTGCGCGGCGAGGGCGCGTGGCTCGCGATGCCGGACGGCCGGCGGCATGACCTGAAAGTGGCTCCCGCCGTGCCGGTCAAGCAGATGGATGCGATCGTCGGCGTCAACTTCCTGCCCGAGCCGCTACGCACAATTGTCGCCGGCAATCTTTCCAAGCTCGGCGGCAGCGCCTGGCTCAGATGCGCCGCGCACGAGTATCGCATGGCGGCGTCCGGACATTGCCACCTGCTGTTCTACAACAAGCTGATGCCGTGGGATCATGCCGCGGGCTGGCTGTTGCATCGCGAGGCCGGCGGCTACAGCGCGCATTTCGACGGATCATCCTACCGGCCGGTCAATCTGACCGGCGGCTTGCTGTGCGCACCCGACGAGGCGAGCTGGCACGCGGCGCGAGAGGCGATCCTGATGCCGGCTGGATAGCAGCGGACGCCGGTTCGTCGCGTTGCGGCGGTTATGAGCCACATTGGTTTTCGGATTCAACTGTCAAACAGCTTGTTCGGTGTCGTCCGTGCGAAAGCAGGGACCCATACGCCGCGGCAGGTGTTGTGAGTGGTACTCGTTGTCCCAACATCGTTCAACAATCAGCATTTGTGGTTATGGGTCCCTGCTTTCGCAGGGACGACACCCAATATGGGTCGTCGTTTGTGGGTCATACCTTCGCTTAGGGCGTCAGGCCTGCACGATTTCGCCGTCCGCCTCGCGTCTTCGCAAAGGGACTTGCCACGTCGGGCAAATCAGTGATTGGCGATTTCGGCCGGAGCATCCGGGAGTGGCAGATGCCTGATGCGGCGCACGACAAGGACGGCAACTGCCGCAGCGGCGATCGGTGCCAGTTGCAGGCCGTTGGCGCCCGCAGGCACCATGGCGAATGGCGTCAAATAAAGCGCCGCGACGGCGATGCGTTCATAGGGCAGCCAACCCTGCGCAAGCGCCTGCGCGATCAGCCACGCGCCCGGGATCGCCAGGATCACGACCTCATAGTTGCCGAGCGATGGTACGCACAGGCCGGTCATCGCCACCATCAGCGCGATCTCGGCGGCGCCGCCGGGACGTTTTCGCAGCACCAGGATCAGGACGGCGATCGCGATTGCGGCCGCGGTCACCTGGACGAGCCAGGCCGTGCTGCTGGATCCGCCGGCCAGCCTGACCGCGGCATAGGGACTGGCGAACTTCTCGAAACCGGGTCCGCCGCCGAGGCTCCAGGCGCTTGCCTCCGGCAGAACGGCAACGAATTTGATCCACGGATCGATCCCGAAGAAGGCGGTGGCCGCCAGCACAAGCACGAGCGTCGTTGCGGCCGCTGCAGCCAGCGCGCGCCAGCGCCGCGTCAGGATCAGCAACAGCGGCGCAAGCAGCGCGATCTGCGGCTTGTAGCTGAAGCACCCGAGCAACGCGCCGGCGATCACCGGGTAGCGGTCCAGCGTGGCGGCCGATCCGCCGAGCAGAGCCGCCGAGAACAGCGAATTCTGTCCGAATAGCGCGCACATCCACACGGCGGGAAAGGCGAGCGCTGGAACGACGGAGCCGCGCTCGAGCATGGCTCTCACCGCGGCTGCATAGGCGGCGCCGGTCGCGAAGATCCAGACGACGGCCGCCGTTGCAAAGGGAACCAGTGCAAAGGGCAGCCAGAACAACAGCGACGTCGGCGGGTAGAAGAACGGTGCGTAGGTGTTCTGACCGAGCACCGCGGCTACAGCGGCGCGGCCCGCGTCGCCATAGGCGTCGCCGGCGCGGCCTTCGAGCGCGAGCTTCGCCGCGGTCCAGAACGCCGCGAAATCATGGCCGACATCCATCGTCGGCACAGCCCATGGGATGATCGCGATGCAGGCGATGAACAGGACGAGAAATACGCGGGTGAAGGCGGTGACACGGTCAGCCGTGAGCCAGTCGGCCTCACGCAGCGCGGAGACCAGCACGCCCGCGCCGGACTGCCGTGAATGCGCGATTGCCACCGGCGGCTGACCTGTGGACGTATTCGAGGTTGGGCTGATGGTCGCGCGCGGCATCGCGGCGCCACGACCTGCGTCATCCGCTGCGAGGTGACGCGCGGCGTCATCAGCGAAGGCCAGCCTGTGTCCCTCGAGGTCCGACTTTTGCGACATCGGCCGCTTCATCCCATTCGCGTCGTGCACGCGCAACATTTGGATCAAATCGTCTAAGGTTGCGTAAACCCGATCGTTGCAATTGGCCGCGGCGCAATCGGAACCGATGATCGACATTGCCCTTGTCCGCGGCCTGTCACGCCGGGCATGGTAAATGAACCCGCAACGCCGGCGGCAGCGTGCGGGGTTGGATGCGGAGCCCGACGGTCAAGGTTCATCGCGAATGGCGGTATTGCAGCAGTTCGGCCACGACATCTGGATTGCCGGGGGACCGAACCTTGCGGTCGCCGGGTTTCACTATCCGACCCGGATGGCCATCGTCAGGCTGGCGGACGGTGCCCTTTTCATCTGGTCGCCGTTCCGGTTGACCGAGCAAATGCAGGCCGGCGTCGACGCACTCGGCCAGGTCAGGCACATCGTGGCGCCCAACTCGCTGCATCATTTGTTCCTCGCCGAGTGGAAGCACATGGCACGCCAGTCGAAAAGGATGCGCCGGCATTCTTGCGCCGCGCCTTCGCGTGGCTCTCGGCGTGATGATTTCATCGCGGATGTGGCGTCGTTGCGGATCAACCGCCTGAACGGAAATGCCGCGGCGAATGCCGTGTTTCGCGCCGGATCAGCCGGCGGAGGGTCGAGGGCTCGGCATATCCAACCTTGCCCGCGATCTCTTCGACCGACAGGCGCGTGGTCTCGAGCAACGACCGAGCCGTCTCGATCCTGATGCGTTGCACGAATTGAATGGGCGACACGCCGCAGATCGCCTCGAGCCGTCTGGCAAATGTCCGCGGCGTCAGCGCGACGGCAGCGGCAACGTCCCCGATCGTGAAGTCGCGCGCGATGTTACTGCGCACCCATTTCTCGGCCCTGGCGACCTTGGGGTCCTGGCCGGCAAGATAATTGATCGCCATGAACGGCGCCTGCGAATGCCGCTCGCCAAGCAGCAGGTAATTGGCGCAGCCCTTGGCCAGCGCCGGGCTGCCGAGACGCGTGATCACCGCAAGCATCAGGTCCATTTGCGCCATCGCCGCGCCGGCGGTTGCGATCGGCCAGTCGGCGACCACCATCCGCTCCGTCATCAGCTCGACATTCGGATAGCGTTGCCGAAACAGCGGCGCGAACCACCATGTCGTGGTCGCTCGCTTGCCGTCCAGCAGGCCGGTCTCCGCGAGCAGGAAGCTGCTGGCGCAGGACGCGGCGAGCATCGCGCCGCTCGCGAACGCCGTGACCAGCATGTCACGGGCGTGCCGACATGCCGGTGTCGCCAGCTTCCGCTCCAGCTCACCGGCCGATGCCGAGCCGAGCCCGGGAACGATGACGAGGTCGGCGCCGCGCAATCGGGCGGCGCGCCGCCTCGGCCCATAACGCAGCGTCGTCACCTCGAAGCGTGTGCGCTTCGTCGTACTGATCCGGTTGGCGGTGGCCAGCACGTCGTGGGTGATGGCGGCCGCTGACGCGAGGCAGCCGTCGATCTCGACAACCGCAATCCTGGTCATGTCATAAAATCCGCGATCAATGTCATGTTTGACACTAGCTGCCGGGCCGGAAAATCGCAACTCTGACGCCGAGACGCTGCCGATCTCGATCAGGAGGATCGCCGATGCCGAACCGGCCGATGACCCAGGACGATCCGCTCGAGGATTTCGAGCGCCGCCAGATCACCCTCGATGGTGCCGGCAAGACCGTCCATGTTGGCGGCGGCGGTCCTGCGGTGATCGTGATGGCGGAGATGCCGGGTATCAGCCCGCATGTGGCGCGCTTCGCCCGCTGGGTTCGCGATGCCGGATTCACCGTCTATATGCCATCGCTGTTCGGCCGTGACGGCGCTATTGCGAGCGCAGAGGAGGGCGCCGCGGTGTTTCAGCGCGCCTGCGTCAGCGCCGAGTTTCGCGCGATGGCCGCAAACCAGTCCAGTCCCGTGACGCAATGGCTGCGCGCGCTGGCGCGATTTGCCCATGACGAATGCGGCGGTCCCGGTGTCGGGGCCATCGGGATGTGCTTTACCGGCAATTTCGCGCTCACCATGATGCTGGAGCCGTCGATGCTGGCGCCGGTGCTTTCGCAGCCGTCATTGCCATTGAACGATCCGGCGGGCATCGAGATCGCGCCGGAAGAGGTCAGGGCGGTGCGCGAGCGGTTGGAGCGCGAAGACCTGACCGTGCTGGCCTATCGCTTTGAGGGCGACAAGTTCTGCATGGCGCAGCGCTTTGCGGCCTATCGCGAGGCGCTCGGCGACCGCTTCATCGGGCGAGTGCTTCCCGACAGCGCGGCGAACCGCGATGTGCCGCCGTTCTTCCGGAATTTCGTCACGACACCGCACAGCGTCGTGACTGTGCATCTGATCGACGAGGCCGGCCAGCCGACCATCGTGGCCCGCGATGAGATCCTGGCGTTTTTCAGGCAGCGGCTGTCACCCGCGAGCGGATGAGTTCGGCTGGTCGAAATAGGCGAATGCGGCGCTCGTCAGGCTGCCCAGCAGGGACCAGAACACCAGACTGGTCAGCGTGACGGCGACCATGAACTGGTGCGACAGCGACGAAGGCACGTTGGTCTCGACGTGCTCCAGCTCGGGCGCGCCGATCAGATGCGGCAGCATGATCAGGACCACGCCGGCAATGGCGGCCGGCATCGAGCGCCGGAACACGATCAGCCCGAGGCCGGCTGCGGTCGCCAGCACCGCCGTCACCCACCAGATCTGGCGCGAGAGCAATGGAGCGGTGGGGACCCCCGGCAATTCAGGCGGCAGTCCGAGGCCCGGAGCGATGGTGAAGACGGCGAAACCGGCGAGGCCCCACAGCAGGCCTTCATGCCACGAGATCTGCTCGCCGGTCGCGCCGCTGCGAACCGCGAGGAAGCCGCAGAGCAGAAGCGCAAAACCGATCGCGGTCAGGATGTTTGCCCCCGCGGTATAGACGTTGCGTTCCAAACCGTCGCGCGGCTCCCAGGCCTCCGCGCCATGATCATGATCCGCATGATCATGCACGAGGATCGCCTGCGGTGGCGCGGCGGCGTCGTGCTTGTGCGTGGCCGCCTTCTCGTAGACCTCGGCCCTGAGGATCAGGGGAACGGTGCCGAACTGCTGGACCGCCGTGACGACCAGGCCGACGATGAACCCGGCAATGACCGACGAGAAGACGATCGAGCGAAACGTGCTCATGCCAAAAAGATCAGTGGCAGGGGAAGGCGTTGGAATGGCGCACGTCATGCGCGGCGTTGTGGATCACGTCGATGTGCGAGAAGCCGACCACGCCGACGATGAACAGGCCGAGCGTCATGGCTATCAACGACTGCGCAAGCCGTCCGACCTGTCGGGTAGCGATCGGAAGATGCGTGACCTGAGCTTGAGTAACCTGGGCTTGCGCGGTCTGGGACTGGCTCATGGTCGTTCTCCACATTCGATTTGATCGGCTTCTAGCAGCTTTCGGGTGATGTCGCGACTGGTAAGATGCAAATTTGTTCCAGGGGGAATGCGCTTGCGCTCGATCTTGGCGCGTGCGGCTGCCTTGAAGGCTGGTTCAAACCGCCTGAAATGGGCGAGGCATGCGTCCACCGTCGGATCGGTGCCAAGCAGCGTGCGAAAGGCGCCCCGATGCACCGCGCAGATAGCGCGGTGCTCCGGCACGGGAAAGACCAGCGAGGCGATGTCGGCGCGCCAGTGCGCGTCACAGCTCAAGGTGCCGTCGCCAGCAGGGGGGCGGTCAGCGTCGGATGGTGAATTCATCCGGACCTCGCCGCGATTCCCATTTGGCCTGTTCGAGCTCCGGGCGGTCGCACTCGGTCTGGGGGTAACCGATGCAGAGATAGCCGATAAATTTCCAGGAGTCCGGGATTTCCAGAACGCCATGAATGCGTTCTGGATTGAGGATCGATACCCAGCCGATGCCGATGCCTTCGGCGCGCGCGGCAAGCCACATCGAGCAGATCGCGGCCACCACGGAATATTCCGACGTCTCCGGCATCGTCGCGCGGCCGAGACCGGCGCCGATCCGGTCGGTCTTCTCGGCAAACACGGCGAGATGTCCCGGCGCCTCCTCGAGGCCCGATAATTTCAACGCGGCATATTTTGTGGCGCGCTCGCCCGAATAGGACCGCAGCGCATCGGCGTTGCAGGCCTTGAAGTCGTCGATGACAGCGCGGCGTCGTGTCTCGTCGTCGACAATGACGAACCGCCAGGGCTGGCTCAGGCCGACCGAAGGCGACAGGCAGGCGATCTCGATCAGCCGCTCGATCGTGCCATCCGGCAGCGGATCGGTTCGGAACCGCCGCACGTCGCGCCGCCACACGAACAGATCGTGCAGCTGCCGGCGAAACGTATCGTCGAATGAGACCATTGCGGGGCCTTTGGCAGGATCGATCTCGGATTTCATTTAAGCTTCATCGGCAGGCCCGCAACGACGAACTCGACCTCGTCTGCGATGCCGGCGATAGTCTGGTTCATGATTCCTGCGGCGTCGCGGAACGTCCGCGCCAATGCATTGTCTGGCACGATGCCGAGGCCGACCTCGTTGGTGACCAGCACGACCGGGCCGTGCTGGCGCGACAGCGCATCCGCCAGCCGCGTCACTTCCTGCGACCAGTCGCGCCCGGCATGCAGCAGATTGGATAGCCAGAGCGTCAGGCAATCGACCAGCCTTGCACCAGCGCCATCGGTCCCGGACAGCACTTCAACCAGATCGAGCGGCACCTCGCGCTCGATCCAGTCGCTGCCGCGCCGCGCGCGATGTTTGGCGATCCGCTCATCCATTTCCGCATCGAGCGCCTCGGCGGTCGCGATATAGACCGGCTGTCCCGGAAAGCTGCGCGCACGAAGTTCGGCGCGCCGGCTTTTGCCGGACCGCGCTCCCCCCGTGATCAGAATGACGGCCATATCATCTCCTGTGCGACCGGTACGCACGTCGTTCACAAACGCTCTAACCACCAATCGCGGAGAAAGACAAAGCCGAAATCCGTCACGGAGGGCTTGCGCTCGGCCGATGTCTTGCGCATCAGGGGGACCGCGGCGCGGAGAGGGTTATCGTGGGTTTTGCGGGAGCGATGGCGGTGGCGATGGCGGTGGATGCCCTGATCGGCTGGCCGGCGTGGCTGTTTGGCCGCATCGGCCATCCCGTGACCTGGCTCGGCCGGTTGATCCATCTTGTCGACAGCGCCTGGAACCGCGCCTCCGACCCGCCGGCGTTTCGTCGCGGCGCTGGTATTGCGGCTGCGATCCTCGTGATCGCGCTGGTAATTGCGCTAGGCTGGGCCATTCAGTCCGTGCTCGCATCCGGATGGGTGCGCGTTGTCCTTGTCGGTGTCCTGGCATGGCCGCTGGTTGCCGTGCGCTCGCTGCATGACCATGTCGCCGCGGTGGCAAGTCCCTTGGTATCCGGCGACATCGCGGCCGCACGTTGGGCGGTCGCGCAGATTGTCGGGCGAGATCCGGCAACGCTCGACGACGTCGGCATCGCGCGCGCCACCATCGAGAGCCTCGCCGAGAATGCATCCGACGGCATCGTGGCGCCGGTGTTCTGGGGCGCGCTGTTCGGCCTGCCGGGAATCCTTGGCTACAAGGCGATCAACACGCTGGACTCCATGATCGGTCATCGCACCGAGCGGCACGAAGCCTTTGGCTGGGCAGCCGCCCGGATCGACGATCTCGCCAATCTCATTCCGGCGCGGTTGACAGGTGTTCTGTTCGTGCTGCTCGCGCCGAACCGTTCGCAGGCGTGGTCATGCATGTTGCGCGATGCGCGCCGGCATCGCTCGCCGAATGCCGGCTGGCCGGAAGCTGCGATGGCCGGCGCGCTCGGCGTGCGGCTCAGCGGTCCTCGCATCTATCACGGGCACATCGCCGATGAGCCCTGGCTGAACGAGGGCGCGCGCGATCCGGCTGCCGCTGACGTCCTCACCGGGCTGAAACTCTATCGTTACGCCATGATTCTGTTGGCCGGGGCGCTGCTGGTCCTGGCGCTGGCGTGAAGGAGCGGCGCATGCGTGAGCACGGCGGGAACCTTGATGTCGCCCGGCAGCGCTTCGGCGGCGCCGCGGACGACTGGATCGACCTGTCGACCGGGATCAATCGGGTGCCGTATCCCTTGGTCGATGTCGAGCCGAGGCAATGGAGCGCGTTGCCGTCGCGATCCGATCTTGAATCGCTGCACGACGCTGCGCGGCAGGCCTATGTCACCAAGGCGCCGATCGTGGCGATGGGTGGTGCGCAGGCCGCGATTCAGTTGCTGCCGCATCTGGCGCTCAAGGGGCGGGCGCGGATTCTGGCGCCGACCTACAATGAATATGCCGCGGTGTTGTCGGCCGCCGGCTGGGACGTCGCCGAGGTGTCCGATCTCGCCGCGCTGGCGGGAGCGGACATCGCCGTCGTCGTCAATCCGAACAATCCTGATGGACGACGCCATGATCGGCGCGAGTTGCTGGCACTGCTGCCGCGCGTTGGCCGGCTCGTCATCGACGAGAGTTTTGCGGACGCCGTTCCTGACCTGTCCCTTGCACCGGAAGCAGGACGCGCGGGGCTCCTGATCCTGCGCTCCTTCGGAAAGTTTTACGGACTTGCCGGCTTGCGGCTCGGCTTCGCGATCGGCAGCGAGGCGGACATCGCCGCGCTTGCCGCGATGGCGGGCCCTTGGCCGGTTTCGGGAGCAGCAATCGCGATCGGGCGGCGCGCGTTGCTCGATCACGACTGGGCAACGGCGACGGCTGCGCGGCTCGCGGACGACTGCGTCAGGCTCGATGCAGTAGCGCGATCGCAGGGCTGGACGCTGGTCGGCGGCACGTTGCTGTTCCGGCTCTACGAGACCGGCGAAGCATTGGCTGCGCAGGAGAAACTTGCGCGTGCGCAGATCTGGCCGCGGGTCTTCCAGCAGAAACCGGGATGGCTGCGCCTCGGCTTGCCGGGCAGTGAGGCCGAGTGGTCGCGCCTTTCCGCCGTGTTGTCGCGCTGATTGCGACGGCGCTGCGCTCCCTCTCCCCGTTCTTACGGGGAGAGGGCTGGGGTGAGGGGCCGCATCCGCATATTCGGCGACAGCTGCGGTTGCGGAGACTCCCCCTCACCCGGAACGCATCTAGCGATGCGTTCCGACCTCTCCCCGCACGCGGGGCGAGGTGAGAAGGAATCATCTCGCTTTAACGCGCCAGCGCGAGCAGGCCTTCGACATCGAGATGGGTCTCGATGTGCCCGGCGAGCGCGTCGAGCGCGCTCTCGACCCTGGCGCCGTAAGTCTGATCCGCCGCGGGGATGTCGAGCTGTGCAAGGAACGCCTTGCGAAATTCGTCCGAGGCGAACAGGCCGTGCAGATAGCTGCCGTGAACGCGCCCGTCTGCGGAGACCGCGCCCTCAGCCGTACCGTCGAGTGATGCAAAGGGCCGCGCGCGATCCGGCCCGTCGGTGCGCCCGATATGGATTTCATAGGCGCTGATCGGTTGGCTGGTCGCGGCATGCACCGCGCTGGAGCGCGTCAGCGTCTTCTGTTCGGTCATGGTGGTCGCGACATCGAGCAGCCCGAGCCCGCGCGTTTCGCCGGCAGGACCTTCGATCCCATCGGGGTCGGCGACGCTGTGTCCAAGCATCTGGTATCCGCCGCACAGGCCGAGGACATGGCCGCCGCGGCGATGATGCGCGAGGAGGTCGATGTCCCAGCCTTGCGCGCGCAGGAAGGCGAGATCGCCGCGGGTCGATTTCGAGCCGGGCAGGATGACGAGCTTCGCATCACCCGGGATGGCTTCGCCCGGACGTACCATCACGAGATCGACGCCGGGCTCGAGCTTCAGCGGATCGAGGTCGTCGAAATTGGCAATCCGCGACAGCGCAAGGAACGCGATCTTGCACTGGCCGGGCTTGCGCGCCTCGCCGAGCCCGAGCGCATCTTCGGCCGGAAGCTCGCCGGCGCGGACGAACCAGGGCAGCACGCCAAATCCGCGCCAGGTGGTGCGCTCTTCGATCAAGCGATAGCCGTCATCGAACAGCGACGGATCGCCGCGGAATTTGTTGATGACGAAGCCCTGGATCATCGCCGCATCGTCAGGGTCGATCACCGTCTTGATGCCGACGAGCTGCGCGATCACGCCGCCGCGGTCGATGTCGCCGACCAGCACCACAGGCACGTCGGCTTTGCGCGCAAAACCCATATTGGCGATATCGGACTTGCGTAAGTTAACCTCGGCGGGACTGCCGGCGCCCTCGACCAGCACCAGATCGGCGCGCTGCTTCAGGCGCGCAAAACTCTCCAGCACCGCGCCCATCAGCGATGGTTTCATGCCGGCATATTCGCGCGCGCGTGCGGTGGCGATCCGTTTGCCGTGCACGATGACCTGGGCGCCGACATCGGTCTCGGGCTTCAGCAGCACCGGGTTCATGTCGGTGTGCGGCTCGACGCCGGCGGCGAGCGCCTGCAACGCCTGTGCGCGGCCGATCTCGCCGCCATCGACGGTCACGGCGGCGTTGTTCGACATGTTCTGCGGCTTGAACGGCAGCACGCGCAGGCCGCGCCGTCTCGCGGCGCGGGCGAGGCCGGCGACGATGAGCGATTTGCCCACGTCCGAGCCGGCTCCCTGGATCATCAATGCGCGCGCCATCGTGACGCCCGTCAGAACTCGACGCCCGGCTGGGCCTTGATGCCGGAGCGGAACGGATGCTTTACCAGCGTCATCTCGGTGACGAGATCGGCAATCTCGATTAGCTCCTCCTTGGCGTTGCGCCCGGTGAGCACGACATGGGTCATCGGCGGCTTCGACGTGGTCAGGAAGTCGACGACATCGGCGATCGCGAGGTAGTCGTAGCGTAGCGCGATGTTGATCTCGTCGAGCACGACCATGCGCAGGCTCGGGTCTGCGATCAGCTGCTTGGCCTTTTCCCAGCCGGCTTGCGCTGCCGCGATGTCGCGGGCGCGATCCTGCGTCTCCCAGGTAAAGCCTTCGCCCATGGCGTGAAATTGACAGAGATCGCCGAAATGCCCGGTGAGCAGGCGGCGCTCGCCGGTATCCCAGGCGCCCTTGATGAACTGCACCACGGCGCAGGGAAAGCCGTGCGCCACACAGCGCACGATCATGCCGAACGCGGAGGACGATTTTCCTTTGCCGGCGCCGGTATGAACGATGATCAGGCCCTTTTCACCGCTCTTGGTCGCCATGATGCGGTCGCGGGCGGCCTTCTTTTTCGCCATCTTGTCCGCGTGGCGCGCATCCGGCGAAAGATCGGTGCCGAGGGCGCCGTCTTCAGCGTCCTTTCCATCAGAAGTCATCACATTCCTTCGGCTTGACAAGTGCGAGGCTTGGACGAATGGTGGTCCTGCGTTGGTTCCTGTCCTACGACAGGCGAAGAGGGAATGCGATAGGGCTCCGCTAAATCGGGCCCGAAGCGCAGCCGCCCCCGCGACCGTGACCGGAGAGATGCCCAAGCCACTGATTCCATACGGAGTCGGGAAGGTGGGCATCGAAGGGTAAAACCTGCTCCGCAAGCCGGGAGACCTGCCAACGCAGCATGTTGTGAAACCGGCGGACGGGGTGTTCCGCGACGGGGAACGAACCTGTCCAAAATCGGTTCGTGTGCCTCATCGCTTCCCGCTGTCAATCCAGGAAGGGCGATGAGCGTTACACTTCATGTCTGCATCACCTGCCGCGCCGGCCAGACGCCGGCGGAAGGTGAGCTCGCGCCCGGTGCACGCCTGCATGCCGCGCTTGTCGAGGCCGGCGTGCCTGATGACGTCAATCTGGTTCCCGTCGCATGCCTGTCGGCCTGCAGCCAGGGTTGCTCGGTCGCGCTCAGCGCGCCGGGGCGCTGGTCCTATGTCTACGGCCGACTGTCCGCTGATAATGCCGCGGATGTGATCGCCGGTGCCTCCGCCTATGCGGCGGCGCCCGACGGCATCGTGCCGTGGCGCAGCCGTCCGGAAATCTTCCGCAAGCAATCGCTCGCCCGCATTCCACCTCTTCCCGTCGTGCCGGAGGCCGCAGAATGACCACACTCGCCAAAATTCCGGTCACCGTCGTGACCGGCTTTCTCGGCTCCGGCAAGACGACACTGATCCAGCATCTGATCCGCAATGCCAACGGCAAGAAGCTCGCGGTGCTGGTCAACGAATTCGGCAGCGAAGGCGTCGACGGCGACATCCTGAAGTCGTGCGCCGACGCCAATTGTCCGGCCGAGAACATCGTCGAACTCGCCAATGGCTGTATCTGCTGCACCGTCGCCGACGATTTCATCCCGGCGATGGAGCAGTTGCTGGCGCGGAACGTGAAGCCCGATCACATCGTGATCGAAACTTCCGGGCTCGCGCTGCCGAAGCCGCTGCTGAAAGCGTTCGACTGGCCGGAGATCCGTTCGCGGATCACGGTCGACGGCGTGATCGCGCTCGCCGACGCCGAGGCCGTCGCCGCCGGCCGTTTTGCGCCTGATCCGGCCGCGGTGGATGCGCAGCGTGCGGCGGACGACAATCTCGACCACGAGACGCCGCTGTCGGAAGTGTTCGAGGACCAGATCGCATGTGCCGATATCGTGCTGCTGACCAAGGCGGACCTCGCGGGGGCGGAGGGGATCAAGGCAGCGAAAGAGGTGATCGCGGCCGAGATGCCGCGCGAGGTGCCGATGTTGCCCGTCGTCGACGGCACGATCGACGCGCGCGTGATCCTCGGGCTCGGGGCGGCGGCGGAAAGCGATCTCGCGGCGCGGCCGTCGCATCACGATGGCGAGGAGGAACACGAGCACGACGATTTCAATTCCGTCGTGATCGATCTTCCGGAAGTTTCGGATGTCGACGCGCTGGTCGCCTCGATCAAGGGGCTGGCGCGCGAGCAGAACGTGCTGCGCGCCAAGGGCTACATCGCGGTCGAAGGCAAGCCGATGCGGCTGTTGGTGCAATCGGTCGGCGAGCGGGTGCGGCATCAGTTCGACATGCCCTGGGGCGCCCGGGCGCGGCAGTCGAAGCTCGTCGTGATCGGCGAACATGCCGACATCGATGAAGCCGCGATCAGGGCACGGCTTGGTGTCTGATGCACGTCGTCTTCCGCGAGAGCCGCGGCCTTGAGGAGACCGCGACGCCAAGGGACCTCGGCCAGGATCCGGCCGATCTCGTGGTGTTGTCGTTTTCCGACAGCGATCTTGCTGCCTTCGCGGCCGGCTGGCGGCGCGGCCGTGCTGCGCTGCCGTCGCTGCGGCTCGCCAATCTCGCGGAGCTGCGCCATCCGCTGTCGGTCGATACCTATATCGAGCGGACGCTCTCGCACGCCCGCGGCATTCTGGTGCGGCTGATCGGCGGCGAGCCCTATTGGTCATACGGGCTGGCCGCGGTGCATCGGCTGGCGAAGGAGCGCGGCATTGCCCTGGTGGTGCTGCCGGCGGATGGCCGCGACGATCTGCGGCTCGATGAATTCTCGACCTTGCCGGTCTCGACGCTGCGCCGTCTGAAGGTGCTGTGCGACAAGGGCGGCCCGGTTGCCGCGCAGGCCGTGATCGCGCAACTGGCGCTGGCGTCCGGACTCTATGCCGGGCCGGTGGTCGGCGAGATCGATCTTCCCGGGATCGGCGTCTACGATTCCCGGCGCGGTGCCATCACGGCGTTGCCGGCACCGGACGGCCGGCCGCGCGTGCTGGTGACGTTCTATCGTTCCTACCTCGCGGCAGGCGATACGGCGCCGGTCGATGCATTGATCGATGCATTGCGTGAGAGGGGCTTTGATGCCCACGGTGTGTTCGTCACCTCGCTGAAGGCGGCGGGCGTGGCCGATTGGCTGCGCGCTCAGTTTGCGCAATGCGCTCCAGCGGCGATCGTCAATGCGACCGCGTTTTCCGCGGCCGGTGACGACGGCACGACGCCGTTCGACGCTGCATCATGCCCGGTGTTCCAGGTCGCGCTGTCGACCGCGCGGCGCGAGGATTGGGCCTTGTCGCTCCGCGGGCTCTCGCCCGGCGATCTCGCGATGCATGTGGTGCTGCCGGAGGTCGACGGCCGCCTGTTCACAGGGGTCGTGAGCTTCAAATCGCCTGGTGAGCGCGATCTTGAGCTGCAATTCGCGCATCTTGCGCATCGACCGGATGCCGAGCGCGTCGCTGCAGTTGCCGCACGCGTGGCCGCCTGGCATCGGCTTGCCAGCAAGCCGGCACAGGAGAAGCGGCTCGCGCTGGTGCTCTCGAACTATCCCGGCCGCCCGCATCAGATCGCGCATGCCGTCGGCCTCGATGCGCTTGCCTCGGTCGGGGCGATGCTGGCTGATCTTGCGGGCGCGGGATTTGACCTTGAGCCGGTGGAGTCACTGGGCGACATTCTTTTGCGCAGGAATTTGACGTGGAACGTCGCCGACTATCGTGCGGCGCTTTCCGGCCTTCCCGAGCTGCTGCAGGGCGATCTCAGCCGCGCATGGGGCGCGCCGGAAGATGATCCCGATTGCCGTGACGGCGCATTTCATTTCGCGGCGATCTGCTGCGGCAAATCGGTCATCGCCGTTCAGCCGGAGCGCGGTGAGGTGGGACAGCGCGACGCCGACTATCACGATCTGGCGCGCACGCCGCGCCATGCCTATGTCGCGTTCTATCTGTGGCTCAGGCGGCAGGCCATCGATGCCGTCGTCCACATCGGCGCGCACGGAACGCTGGAATGGCTGCCCGGCAAGTCGGTTGCGCTGTCGCCCGCATGCTGGCCGGAGGCGCTGATCGGCGATCTGCCTGTTGTCTATCCCTTCATCGTCAACGATCCCGGCGAGGCGGCGCAGGCCAAGCGCCGGATCGGTGCCGTGACGATCGGTCATCTGCCGCCGCCACTGGCACAGGCCGCGGTCCCCAAAGGCTTGCGCAATCTTGAGCGCTTGCTCGATGAGTATTCGACCGCCGATGGTCTCGATCCGGCGCGCCGGCAGCGCCTGATCGCCGCGATCCGCGACGAAGCGCGCATCGCCGGGCTGGAGGACGATCTCGGTCTCGCCGCGTCGGTCTCCGCGGCCGAGGCCATTCCGCAGATCGATCGTTTCGTCTGCGACCTCAAGGAAAGCCAGTTCGGCGACGGCCTGCATGTGTTCGGGCAGGGAGCTTGCGGTGAGGCGGAGAAGGAGGCGTTGCTTGGTGCGCTCGCCGGCCGGCGTGTTGCGCCGGGGCCGTCGGGCTCGCCCTATCGCGGGCGCAGCGACGTGCTCCCGACCGGGCGCAATCTGTTTGCGGTCAATCCGCGCGCGGTGCCGACGCCGTCGGCGCATGCGCAAGGCGTGAAGCTTGCTGAAGAGCTGCTGCGCCGTCATTTGCAGGATCACGGCGACTGGCCGAAGGGACTCGTGGTCGACCTCTGGGGCTCCTCGACGATGCGCACCGCCGGCGAGGACTTTGCGATGGCCCTGCATCTCGCGGGCATCGCGCCGCGCTGGGATCACGGCTCGGGGCGGGTGTCGGGCTACGACATCATCGCGCCGGCAGAGCTCGGCCGGCCGCGCATCGACGTCACGCTGCGCGTGTCGGGGCTGTTCCGCGACGTCTTCTCAGGGCTGGCCCAGTTATTCGAAGCCGCGGCGGAGGCGTTGTCCGAACGCAGCGACGAGGCGGACGAGAATCCTTACCGGCAGCGCATCGCGCGCGTGTTCGGTCCTCGCCCCGGACATTATGGCGTTGGCATTTCGTCGGTCCCCGACGTCTTCACACCGGAGGCGCGCGAGGCGGCCGGCGAAGCCTGGTTGTCGGCATCGTCGTGGGCTCTCGCATCCGACGGCGAGATGCGGCCCGATCGCGCCGGCATCGAGGCGCGGCTCGCGGCTGCGGACAGTTTTGTTCACACCCAGGATCTGCCGGAGACCGATCTGCTGCTGGCGGCCGACTACGCCGCGCACGAGGCGGGCATCGCGGCGGCGGCGAGGCGCCTTGGCACGAAAGCCCCATCGCTCTATCACCTCGATGCGACGCGGCCGGATCAGCCGCATGCCCGGGCGTTGACCGAGGAAATCTCACGGGTGGTGCGAGTGCGCGCGGCCAACCCTGCCTGGATCGCGGGCATGATGCGCCATGGCTTCCGTGGTGCCGCCGAAATCACAGCGACGTTGGAGCACATGGCGGCGTTCGCCCATCTTGCCGGCGCGGTGCCGCCGCATCTGTTCGATCTCTACTACGATGCGACGCTCGGCAATGACGAGGTTCGCGGCTTCATGGCGCGCGAGAACCCGGCGGCGCTGGCTGCGATCGAAACCTGCTTCGCGAGATTGCATGAAGCCTCGCTCTGGCAGACGCGGCGCAATTCGATCGCGGCTGCGCTGCAGGAGGCCTCATGAGCGCGGTTGCGGTCAAGGGCTGGTGTCCAGGCGCGCTGCGGCCGATGCAGTCAGGCGATGGCCTCGTGGTGCGCATTCGCCCGCGCGGCGGACGGCTGGACGCGGCGCAGGCAGCGGGAATCGCCAGGCTGGCGGCGCGATACGGCAACGGCCTGATCGACCTGACCAGCCGCGCCAATCTCCAGATTCGCGGCGTCAGCGATGAAGCTTATCCGCCCCTGGTCGATGGGCTCGCTGAACTCGGGTTGCTGGACACGGACTCGAATACCGAGGCGCAGCGAAACATTCTGGTGACGCCGTTCTGGACTGTCGCCGACGAGACGCGCTCGCTTGCGACCGAGCTTGAGCAGGGGCTTGCCGGTGCCTCGTTTGATCTTCCAACCAAGTTCGGCTTCGCAATCGATGATGGCAATGCGCGGATGCTGGCGGATGCGTCCGCCGATATCAGGATCGAGCGCGATCGCGGCCGGGGACTGCTGGTGCGGGCCGATGGCGCGCAGCGCGGGCTTTCGGTCATGCGGAGCGAGGCCGTTCAGGTCGCGTTGGCGCTGGCCGAATGGTTTGTCACCTCCGGCGGAACCAGGGGTGAGCGGCGACGGATGGCGGCTCATCTCGCCGGCGGCGCGAGCCTGCCGCAGTCGCTTCGCGGTGATGCCGAACCAGTCGGCCAATCGTCGAGTCCCGTGCCGGGCATCTATCCAATGGGCGCGATGGTTGGCGTCGCCTTCGGGCAAATGCCGCACCAGACGCTCAACGATCTCGCCGGCTGCGCGCGGGCTCTCCGCATGACGCCGTGGCGGATGATGCTGGTGGAGGGGATGCGCGAGATGCCCGGTGGGGCGGACCTCGTGACTGATGCCGGCGATCCGAGGCTTCGTGTGGTCGCCTGCAGCGGCGCACCGCGCTGCGGCGATGCGCATGCGGATACGCGTATGCTGGCGTCGGCGCTCGCGCGGCATATCCCACCTGATGCGCGGCTTCACGTCTCCGGCTGCGCCAAGGGCTGTGCCCATTCCGGTGCTGCGGATGTTACCCTCGTTGCGACAGACAACGGCTTTGATCTGATCCGCCGCGGCACGACGCGGGATGCGCCGGTCATCCGAGGGTTGAGCAGTCCGTACCTCGTCGCAAATCCCTCCGTGCTGACGGGAGGCCGCTGATGCCGCACGTCTACGAGACCGACGGCGCAGCGATCTATCGCCAGTCCTTTGCCACCATCCGCTCCGAGGCCGATCTTGCCCGCTTCACGCCAGACGAAGAGCCGGTGGTCGTGCGCATGATCCATGCCGCCGGTATGGTAGGCTTGGAAGCGCATGTGCGCTTCACATCAGGCATGGCTGCGCGCGCGCGAGCCGCCTTGCAGGAGGGCGCGCCAATCCTCTGCGACGCGCGCATGGTGTCGGAGGGAATCACGCGCGCGCGGCTGCCGGCCGGCAATGCCGTGATCTGCACGCTCGGCGATGTCAAGGTACCTGCGCTTGCGCAATCGATACGCAACACGCGCTCCGCGGCAGCGCTCGAGCTGTGGCGGCCGCATCTGGCCGGTGCCATCGTCGCGATCGGCAATGCGCCGACGGCGCTGTTCCATCTGCTCAACATGCTGGAGGATCCGGATTGCCCACGGCCGGCGGCGATCATCGGCTGTCCGGTCGGCTTTGTCGGCGCGGCGGAATCCAAGGCGGCATTGATGGCTGAGCCCCCCGCGCCGGCGCTGACGGTGGAGGGACGGCTCGGTGGTTCGGCGATCACGGTTGCCGCCGTCAATGCGCTGGCGAGCCGGAGCGAATAGCGATGGGACGTATCATCTGCTGCGGCCTCGGCCCAGGCGATCCGGAGCTGATGAGTGTGCGCGCCGACCGCGTTGTGCGTGCCGCGAAGCACGTCGCCTATTTTCGCAAAAAGGGCCAGCCGGGGCAGGCTCGCCGCATTGTCGAAGGCTTGCTCGCCGCAGACGTCAGCGAATATCCGATGGAATATCCGGTCACCACGGAAATCGCGTTCGACAGTCCGGACTATGCGCGGCTGCTTGCCGACTTCTATGACGAATGGGCCGAGCGCCTGGCGCGATTTGCGCGCGCGGTCGACATCGTCGTGCTCTGCGAGGGCGATCCCTATTTCTATGGTTCATTTATGCATCTGCATGCACGGCTGCAGGGGCGTGTCGAGATCGAGGTGATCGCCGGCATTCCCGGCATGGTCGGCTGCTGGAATTCGGTGGGTCAGCCGATTGCGCTGGCCGACGATGTGACGACCGTTCTGATGGGGACGCTGCCGGAGGCGGAGCTCGCCGAGCGGATGCGCAGCTCCGACGCGCTGGTCGTCATGAAGACCGGTCGCAATCTTCCGAAGATTCGCCGCGCGCTGGCGTCCGCGGGGCGCCTCGATGATGCGTGGCTGGTCGAACGCGGCACCATGCCGGATCAGCGCGTCGCACGGCTTGCAGATGTCGGCGAGGCCGATTGTCCGTATTTTGCGATCGTGCTGGTGCACGGGCAGGGACGGCGAAGGGAGGCCGCGCAATGACCGGCACGCTGACCATCGCGGGGCTCGGACCGGGCGCCGAGGCGCTGATCACGCCGGAGGTCGCTGCTGCGCTCGCGGCCGCGACCGACATCGTCGGCTATGCGCCCT